>CAVOVO010000039.1:0-178674 GCA_963699845.1 uncultured delta proteobacterium | reverse complement strand
GACTGGGCGGCCGTTCTGCGCTGCCTTGAGCAGATGGAAACCACTGAAGCCACGGCACAGGCCTTCGGCCTTCACGTCATCACTTCCGATCCACCAGCAGGCGAGGGATCGTCCGACCCACGCACCACCAGCACCGCACACGAAGGAGCAGCGGCATGACCAGCGCCTACGCCGACACATTCGACGACCGATCCAGCGACGAGGACGACATCACCCTCGTCTCGGCATCGGCAGATGGCGCCGTTTCAGCCGAGCCGGGCACTCGTGCCGTCATCTACCTGCGCGTCTCCTCCGCTGGGCAGGTCAACACCGACTACGACCCAGAAGGCATCTCCATCCCGGCCCAGCGGGTCGCGTGCCAGCGCAAGGCCGACCAGCTCGGCCTGACTGTGATCGATGAGTTCATCGAGCCAGGCAAGTCCGCCACCGAGATGACCAAGCGGGTCGCCTTCCAGCAGATGCTGGCTCGAGTTCGAACCGCGCGTGACATTGACGTGGTCATCGTCTACAAGCTCTCCCGCATGGCCCGCAACCGCCTCGACGACGCCATCGTCATGGCCGATCTCCGCAAGCGTGGCGTCACGCTGGTCTCCGCCACCGAGTCCATCGACGACTCCCCCGTCGGCCAGCTCATGCACGGCATCCTGGCCACCTTCAACGAATACCAGTCCCGCGAGTCCGGCGCCGACATCGCCTACAAGATGGGCCAGAAAGCCAAGAACGGCGGCACCCTTGGCCTGGCGCACCCCTGGGCTACCTCAACGTCTTCGACCGCTCCGAAGGCCGCGAGATCCGCACCGTCGCACCCGACCCTGCACGCGCCGACCTCGTCCGCCTCGGCTTCGAGCTCTACGCCAGCGGTGACTACACCCTCGCCGACCTGTCCGACGAGCTGCACGACCGCGGCCTGCGAACCCGACCAACCTCGATGCACCCCGCCAAGCAGGTATCGATCAACAAACTGTCGCTCATGCTCCGCGACCGGTACTACCTCGGCATCGTCACCTACAAAGGCGAGGAGATCGACGGGCGGCACGAGGCACTCGTCGACGAAGACCTGTTCGAGCGGGTCCAGGACATCATCGAGTCCCGCTCGACCGCCGGTGAGCGCCGCCGCGTCCACCACCACTACCTCAAGGGCTCACTGTTCTGCGGCCGGTGCAAGCAGGCTGGCATCACCCAGCGGCTGATCATCCAGCACACCGTCAACTCGCGCGGCTCCGAGTACACCTACTTCTTCTGCCGCAACAAGCAGGACGGCAGCTGCCCGACACCGCACGTCAACGTCATCCGGATCGAGATGGCGGTCGAGGACCACTACGCACTGGTCCGGTTCAGCCCGGGCTTCATCGCCGACGTCCGTGCCCACATCTCCGAGGCGCTGAACGACGAGGAGGCGGCCACCCGGTTGCTGCGCCAACAGCTGACCAATGAGCTACATGGTGTCTCGACGCCAAGGAGGCCAACCTCATCGACCTCGCCGCCGACGGCACACTGCCCCAGGCCAAGATCAAGGAGAAGCTCGCGGAGATCGCCGAGCGGCGTAAGCACCTCACCCAGCGGCTCAACGAGGCCAAGGATGACCTGGACACCAACGCCCGGCTCGTCGAGGCCTGCCTGACCCTCCTGCAAGATCCGCAGGAGCTCTACCGGCGCTGCGACGACGAGCAGCGCAGACTGCTCAACCAGGCCGTGTTCAAGGGCCTCTACGTCGACCACGACCAGATCACCGAGCACGAACTCCGCGAGCCGTTCGCGACCCTCCACACGGTCCAAACCACCAGGGAGCAGGATCAGGGCGACAAACCAGACCCAGGCAGGCCAGGCAGCGACTTCACAGACAGCAGAAGAGCCATCTCCCGATCGGGAGATGGCTCTTCTGCTGTGGTGCTTGAAGGCCTACTAAGCGGCATGGACCAGGTCCACTGTTCTAGTAAGCCTCCGTGGGTGGAGCTGAGGGGAATCGAACCCCTGACCTCTTCGATGCGAACGAAGCGCGCTACCAACTGCGCTACAGCCCCATGGCCGCGACGGGTATCGAGGCCGCGACCACTCTAGCAGCGCCTCGACCCGCTTCAGTCACCGAAAGCCACCTGACGCTCGCCCGGCGCGATGCCGCGAGCATCAGCCGGCAGCGCTCACTTCGGTCGTCCGTCCTGGGCTCCTCCGCGCCGGAAATGCGCACCCCGCGCCGGCAATTGGTGGCGCAACCTGCGCAATAGTGGCGCGAAGCGGGCCCCGAAACCCGGGCGCGGTGCGGGCGGGTGCGCGGATTGACGCCCCCCGGCCCGCTCGGACGCGAACCTCGCCGCGGCCGCGGCCCTTGTTCAGGCCGCCCGGAACGACTCCCCGGCCAACACCGGCACCTTGCGCGACGCGTCGACCTCGGCGGCCACCGCGATCTCGTCGCCGTAGCCGTCGTTGGCCAGCTCCAGCCCGGACGCGCAGGCGGCCAATCCCATGGCCAGGTTCCGGCCGAATCGCCGTAGGCGGCCCGGGCCGCGGCGGCCTCGGGCGACATTGGTCCCGGGCGCCGGCGGCCGCCAGCGCATCGATCGAACACGAAAATGGCGGTATCGCGCCGACCCCGGGAAGAGTGCGGGATTTTCGCCGTATCCAATCACCCGGAGGCGGCGAAGGTGACCTACTTCGGTCTCTACGCCCTCCAGCACCGGGGGCAGGAGAGCGCGGGCATCGTCACCTCCGACGGCCAGACGGGTCCTCGAGCACAAGGCCATGGGGCTCGTGCCGGACATCTTCAACGAGGAGAGCCTGAAAAGGCTTTCCGGCCACATGGCCCTGGGTCACGTGCGGTACTCCACCACGGGTTCCTCCCTGCTGGTTAATGCCCAGCCCCTTGCGGGTCCAGTATTCGGGAAGATCCCTTGCCATCGCCCACAACGGAAACCTCGTCAACGCCAGACAGATCCGCGAGGAACTGGAAAACAACGGGCTCCATTTTCCAGACCACCATGGACACCGAGGTGGTGCTCCACCTGCTCGCCAGGTCATGCAAGAAGGGGCTGGAGGAGGCCATGGTCGACACCATGGCCCAGATCAAAGGGGCCTACTCCATGGTCGATCATGACCCAGGACACCCTCATTGCGTGCAGGGACCCCAACGGCTTTCGGCCCCTGTGCCTGGGCCGGCTGAACTCCGGATACGTCGTGGCATCGGAGACCTGCGCCCTGGATCTGGTGGATGCGGAATACGTCAGGGAGGTGGACCCGGGCGAAATCCTGATCATCAAGGGCCATGAGCTCAAGAGCGTCCCGCCGACCCTTCGGGCGCAAAAGAGCCAGTGTATTTTTGAGCTCATCTACTTCGCAAGGCCGGACAGCAACGTCTTCGGCCAGAACGTCTATCTCTTCCGAAAGCAGTCAGGGGGAGCTCCTGGCCAAAGCCTTCCCGCGGGATGTGGACTTTGTCATGCCCTTTCCCGACAGCGGGAACTACGCGGCCATCGGCTACGCCCATGCATCCGGGATCCCGCTGGAGATGGGCGTGATCCGCAACCACTACGTGGGGCGGACCTTCATTCAGCCCTCTCAGTCCATGCGGGACTTCGGGGTCAAGGTGAAGCTCAACCCCGTCAGGCCGCTCCTCGAAAACAGACGGGTGCTCATCATCGAGGATTCCATTATCCGGGGGACAACGGCGCGGACCCGCATCACCGCCCTCAGGAAGATCGGCGCCCGTGAGGTGCACATGCTGGTGAGCTGCCCGCCCCATCGCTACCCATGTCACTACGGCATCGATTTCACGAGCCGGGGGGAGCTGATCGCCGCCAGAGAAGTCCGTGGAGGAGATCCGGAGCTTTATCGGTCTTGACAGCCTCGGATACCTCCCCATCGAAGACCTGGTGAAGGCAACGGACATCCCCAGATCGGATCTGTGCTTCGCCTGCTTTGACGGGAATTACCCTGTTCCCATCGACGAGAGCTTCCACAAGTATGTCCTCGAATGATTGATTTTTGCAGGTGAGCGGTTCTCAGAGCTTGTGGGCCTTCGGCCGGCTCCCAATCTGGTGAATCGCTCAATCCAGGTCTTGGTCATCCGGTATCGCGAAGACACGAGTATCCGCACGCCCGCCGAATCATCTTGAATTTTGTTCTACAATTTTGTAATCTGGTCTTGATTGATGGCTGAACCGTTGGGATGGCGCCATGCCGTCGCTCCATCTGGGCTCTGCGTCATTGAGACCGGAAATGAGGTTTGGCATGAACACCAAGGATGAAAAGCCCAAGCCCGACGAGATCGACTGCCTGTACGAGATCACCAGGGCCATCCATGCCACCCTGGATCTCAGACAGTCCCTCTACAAGGTCCTGGACCTGCTGTCTTCCAAACCTGGGCATGAACCGGGGGTCCATCACCATCCTGGACCCGGACACCTCGGAGATCCACATCGAGGTGGCCCACGGCATCTCGTCAACGGCCAAGACCCGGGGCCGCTACAAGCTGGGCGAAGGGGTGACCGGACGGGTCATCGAGTCCGGAAGGCCCATGGTCATCCCCCATCTCAACGAGGAGCCGCTCTTTCTGGACCGGACCGGTGCAAGGAGCCGCATCGACAAATCCAGGATCTCGTTCATGTGTGTCCCCATCAAGGAGGGCAACCGGGTCATCGGCGCGCTCAGCGTGGACCGGGTCTTCGAAGGGTCCGGCCCACTGGAGGAAGATGTGCGGCTCCTGACCATCATCAGCAGCCTGATCGCCCAGAAGGTGGCCCTGCTCGACAAGATCAATCATGAGAGAAGCCAGCTGAACGAAGAGAACCTGCGGCTGAAAAAGGAGCTGAGCAAGAAATACAGTTTCAGCAACATCATCGGCAACAGCCGAAAGATGCAGGAGGTCTTCTACCTCATCACCCAGGTGGCCAAGAGCAACGCCAACGTCCTGCTCCTGGGGGAAAGCGGGACCGGCAAGGAACTGGTGGCCAACGCCATCCACTACAACAGCCTGCGGGCGGAAAAGCCTCTCATCAAGGTCAATTGCGCCGCGCTGTCCGCCCAATCTCGTGGAGGCGGAGCTGTTCGGCTACGAAAAGGGGGCCTTCACCGGGGCGATCCAGCAGAAGCCGGGCAAGTTCGAGCTGGCCAACAGCGGGACCATCTTTCTGGACGAAATCGGATCCCTGGCCCTTGAGAGCCAGGGCAAGCTCCTGCGGGTCCTTCAGGAGAGGGAGCTGGAGCGGCTTGGGGGCACCAGGACCATCAAGGTCAACGTGCGCCTGATCGCGGCCACCAATCAGGACCTCGCCAGACGCGGTCGAGGACGGGACGTTCCGAGAGGACCTGTTCTACCGGCTGAACGTCTACCCCATCTATCTGCCTGCCTTGAGGGAAAGGGAGGCGGATATCCTTCTGCTGGCCGACTATTTTCTGGAAAAATACGCAAGGAGTACGGCAAGGACATCAAGCGGATCTCCACGCCGGCCATCGACGCCCTCACTGCAGTACCACTGGCCGGGAAACGTGCGGGAGCTGGAGAACTGCATGGAGCGGGCCGTTCTGCTCTGCGACGACCAGGTCATCCACAGCTACCACCTGCCGCCGACCCTGCAGACGGCCGAGGATACGGGCACCCAGCAGTCTCAATCCCTCAAGGAGGCGGTCGAACGCTTCGAAAGGGAGCTGCTGATCGATGCCCTCAAGAGCAGCCGGGGCAACATGAGGCAGGCGGCCAAGGCGCTCAAGACCACGGAGCGCATTTTCGGCTACAAGGTCAGGATGTATGCCATACAACCCAAGCAGTACCGATAAAAGATCGGTGCAAGGTCCAAGGTGCAAGGTTCCAGAAACCTCTCGTCACACGTCACAGACACGCCCTGCACCTCACACCTTTCACCGTGTACCTTTCCTTCATCCCACATCCCCCTCTTTGAGCCGTTGAATTCTTACCGTGGAGGGCATATCTTTATGTCAGGAGAGCAAATGATGTCATTGCTTCGAATGCTCAAGACGTGGAGGTGAGCTATGGGAACTTCAAGGGCCGACGAAGAGACCGAAGACAAGGGAAAGAAGCAGAAAAAAGCTGAAGAATGCGATCCCTTTTTGCACCACTGCCCCCAGCGCGGAACATACGCGGGCCGATGAGGCGGACGGGCCGTGCGACGATTCCAGAACCGGGGACTATGAGAAGTAGCGCCGCTGGGGGAGGCCTTCCGCTTTCGAAGGAAGCCGATCAGGACCGTTTCCTGAGCTGATATTCAAATCGTACCTTGATGTGGAGCTTTGCCAACCCGAGAGAAGCCGGAAAGGGCGGGAAAGGCGCGGCTGCCCGAATGGTTCTGAGGGCCTCTTCATCGAGGATGCGGGCGCCTGATGGTTCGAGGATCCGGAAGGCGGCCAGGTGCCCGTCTTTGTTCAACGTGAAAAGCACCAGCAGCTTCCCTTCGATGAGGTTTTCGCGTGCTGCTGCGGGGTAGTCCCAGTTTTGAAGCAGCCTGGCCCTGATGATTGTCGCATAGGGCACGTATTTCTCATCCCTCGTGTCGAGGGAGATGGTGTCTTCTGCGTTCCGGGTGGTGAGCTGGACCGGTCCTTCGCCTTGTCGAGATTGGCGGCCTGTTCTTCCCACTTTTCGATCTGGTCCAGCGGAGGTCGAATCAGTTCCACCTGGTAGGTTCGGACGGGTTCTCTGAGCCAGTCAACGGAAAAGGTGTCCTTGAATGCCACGAAGGCGATCAGATGAACGGCAACGGAGACGGCAAGGCTCCACTTCATGAGCCCTTTTCCCAAAAACGTCTGCCAGGCTACCTGTTATGGCTTTGGCTCTCAGGGCCATTGATCCACCAATCGGTCTCCCGGTCAAACCACCATTCCGTGCTGTCCGTGCTCAAGATCTCTGCTGGCCAGTTGTTTCCCCGATTCAGTCACCAATCGCTTGAGCGCGAACGCCAGCCACTCTTTTGCATAGGGATTGCCAAGGTCCTGCTGTTCTTTGAGGGAAAGGATCAGGTCCAGTTGATCGGCATCCTTTGAGAGGCGGGCCTCCAGGGTTTCACACGCGTTGAACTCATCGGTGAGGGTCTCGATCCGGCTGCCGAAGGCCAGGTCCTTGACCATGTCTCCAACGGCCCGTCGCTCATCCACTTTCACGTATCGCTTGTAGACATAATTGTGGTCATCGGTCCTTGCTTCGTGGAAGTCGTGCATCAGACACATGAGGACCACCCGATGGGGTCTGCCCCGGGTCCTCCCCTGAAGCGAGCACGTACCCGATAACGGCGGTTCTGAAAGAGTGCTCGGCGACCGATTCCTCACCTGAGCCCAGGAAACGATACCCGGTTCGAGGCGTCTTTTTGAGCATCCCCACTTCATAGAGAAATTTTGCAGCGGCTTTGTTCATCATGGTCAATGAATAGGGGCCAAGCGGACAAAAGTCAAGCGCCAAGTCCGGACGGCTCAACTTGATTTATTCGAAAAAAGTGGTTACTATCGTGCCGTAACCGGTTGAAGGCCAAGGGGAAGTTGGGTTGGCGGTTCCGGGTGGGCCGCCGGGCGTTGGCGTTGCGCCGGAAACGGGAGGAAGCTCAGTTTTGAAGGGGTAGGGGAGAGAATGACCGAAACCACCGACACATTGGAAATCAGAACTTTTCCGGATTCGGTCTTGAGGGCGAAAGCGAAGCCGATCACGGATATCGACGGTGAGCTTCAAACGCTGGCAGACCGGATGATTCACACCATGTACATGGCACCGGGCATTGGCCTTGCCGCAAACCAGGTCGGTCAGCTGAGGCGTTTGATCGTGTTTGAACGCCAGCCGGGAGAAGGTCGCGGGAGCCCGTGTGTCATGATCAATCCGGAGATCGTGGCGCGGGAAGGTGAAATCGTCTACGAAGAGGCGTGCCTCAGCGTGGTCGATTTTTCCGCCGAGGTGACCCGATGCGCCCGTGTCCAGATCCGGGGTGTGGACCGACACGGTAAACCCATGGATCTGGAGGCCGAAGACCTTCTGGCCATCTGTCTCCAGCACGAAATCGACCACTTGAATGGGGTCCTCTTCATTGACCACATCAGCAGTCTGAAAAGAAGCCTTTACAAGAAGAGGCTGAAAAGACAGATGAGCGAGTCCTGAACCTCCATCTCTCACGGACGGCAGGTCCATTGAAACGTCACATTGAAGCCTTTTCGCGCCTGGTTTTCATGGGAACGCCTTCCTTTGCGGTACCTGCCTCTGGAAGCCCTTTTGGATCACGGCTACAATGTCGTAACGGTGGTCACGCAACCGGATCGACCCAAAGGGAGGGGAAGGAAACTGACGCCCCCCCCTGTCAAGGAGGCGGCCCTCCGGCATGGGCTGGAAATTCTCCAGCCGGAAAAGGCCTCATCTCCAGACTTTCTGTGAGGTCATGCGCGCCAGAAACCGGACCTCCTTGTGGTCCTGGCCTTCGGTCAGATCCTGAGAAAGCAGTTGCTCCAAATCCCCGCATGGGGTGCGCTCAATATCCATGCCTCTCTCCTGCCCAAGTACAGGGGCGCCGCCCCGATACAGTGGGCCATCCTGAACCAGGAGAAGGTCACCGGGCTCACGGCCATGCGAATGGATGAAGGCGTCGACACAGGCCCGATCCTTTTGCACAAAGAAGTGGCCATTCTGCCCGATGAGACTTACGGCCACCTGCAGGACCGTCTGGCAGACCCTGGCCGGCGAGTTTCTGGTCGAGACCCTGAAGGCGCTTTCCGAGGGCAGGGTGGAAGAAAGGGCGCAGGATCACACCCTTGCCACCATGGCGCCGAAGATCGATCGCCACATGGGCCTCATCGGGTGGGAGGAGCCCGCGGGCAAAATCTCCGCCTTGATCCGCGCGCTCGACCCATGGCCAGGGGCCTTTACGACGATCAAAGGCAGGGAGATCAAGGTCTTTTCTGCCAGGGTGGTGCGTGAGGACGGCTTGGGAACGGTCCCCGGGCGAGTCATCGGCGTGAGCGACGGGGGCATTTGCGTTGAAACAGGACGCGGAATGGTCGAAATCGGGGTGTTTCAGCTTCAGGGCAAGAAACGACTGCCTGCACGGGAGTTCATCAAGGGGTTTCCATTGCCCCCCGGGACGGTATTCGGTGTCTAGTATGTGTGTTCCAAGATTCACGCTGTTTACGGCAAGATGTTTTACCACACGAAGGGCACGAAGCAAGAAAAGACGTTTTTTTGCTTCCAAAACCCTTCGTGTTTCTTCGTACGCTTCGTGGTTAATTTGGTTTGAAAGTCGTTGACCTCAGAAGCTTCGGACGCACGGAGGGCTCGGATCCGCCCCGCAAGAGGACCTTTATCTTCCTCCTGCTCGTGACCTGTGTGGTCATGGTGGGGCTTTCCTTTGTCCTGTGGTGGGTCCCCTATGTGGGACTCTCAAATATCCATGAGAGCCTCCCGTGGGTCCTGGCCTTTCTCCTTGGATTCGCGGTGCTTTTCTGCCTCGGAGGGGCCCTGACGCTCCTCATGACCATCGTCCGGGGAAGAAACCTCTTCTTCAACCGGAAAATCCGGGGGGTGGTCATCCGCATCCTTTTCCCTTTGCTCGTAGGGGTGGGCCGATGCCTGGGTCTCAGCAAGGACGAGATTCGAAGGTCCTTTATCGCCATCAACAACCGGCTCGTCTTTGCGGAGTCAAAGAAGGTCAGACCCGAACGCCTGTTCATCCTCCTGCCCCACTGTCTCCAGAACCACGACTGCGGGGTCCGGATCACGGCAGATGTGGCCAAGTGCAAGGGGTGCGGAAAGTGTAAGATCAAGGACCTCTCCGAGCTGTCCCGGAGGCATGGCGTCTCCATATCCGTTGCGACCGGAGGCACGCTCGCCCGGCGGATCGTCATCGAAAAGAAGCCGGACATGATCATCGCGGTCGCCTGTGAGCGGGACCTGACCAGCGGGATTCAGGACAGCTATCCGATTCCTGTTTTTGGGGTACTCAACCAACGGCCGTCTGGGCCCTGCTTTGACACCGACGTGGACATGAAGATGGTGGAAACGGCCCTGGCCTCGTTTCTGTATGATGCAGCCGATCACGCCGAGAGAACTGGCCCTCGCGATGCTCATGAGGGCGGAGCGTCCAAACGCGTCTCCGGACCCCAACTTGATCGAAGCTTCCGAAAACACCCCCATTTGAGTGAGCTGGATCGGGCCTTCACCCTTCATCTGGTTCAGGGCGTGATGCGGTGGAAGCTGCGACTCGACTGGGTGATCCGTCAGTTTGCCCGCTTTCCCTTCAGCAGGATCCAGCCAAACGTTCTCACCATCCTCCGGATGGGCCTGTACCAGATCATGTTCATGGATCGGGTCCCCGATTCGGCCGCGGTGGACGAGGCCGTCCGCCAAACCAAGGCCGTCGCCCCTGAGCACGTGGCGCGGTTCGTGAACGGGATCCTTCGCCAGGTCTGCCGAACCGACCGCGCACGCCTGCTGCCTCCACCGAGCGAAGACCCTGTGGCCCATCTCTCGGTCCTCCATTCCTATCCCCGCTGGATGGTGGAGAAGTGGGTGACGGAACTGGGCCCCGCGGGTGTGGAGCCCCTGCTTGAGGCGGGGAACCGGATGCCCGAGCTGGTCGTCCGTGCCAACATCAGAAAGACGGATCGGGACGGGCTCATGGCCTGTTTGAAACGAGAGGGGATCCAATCCTCGCCGACCGTGTTCTCCCCGGTAGGGCTGAAGCTTGAGGGGTTAAGGGGCCCGGTTGGAAAGAGCGGCTGCTTCGAGAAGGGACTTTTCCAGGTGCAGGGAGAGGCGGCCCAGATCTGTTCGTACTTGATGGCGCCCGAGCGGGGGGAGACGGTTTTGGACCTCTGCGCAGGCGTCGGCGGAAAGTCCACCCACCTTGCCGAGATCATGGAAGACAGGGGAGCGGTCATCTCGCTTGACAGGCATCTTGGGAGACTGATAAGCATGACCGACAATTGCCGCCGCCTGGGTCTGGGAATCATACGGCCTGTTGCCGCGGACGCACGGGCCAATGCCGCAGCGCTTTTCAGAGGCCGCTTCCAGCGGGTCCTGGTGGATGCGCCCTGTTCCGGTCTGGGTGTGCTCTCGAAACATCCGGACGGAAAATGGAACAGAAACGAAGCGGACATCAAACGGCTCGCGCGACTTCAAGAGCAGTTGTTGACGCCAGGCGGCCGACCTGCTCGAAGGGGGCGGCAGGATGCTCTATGTGACCTGCACCATCTCCAGGGAGGAAAACGAAGGCACGGTGGAGAGCTTCCTGAAGAAACGGCATGACATGGGTTTGGAGGATCTCAACGGGGTCGCCCCCCCTTGGGCGCGCCCCCTCATCGACGAGCGTGGTTTTTTCAGGGCTTATCCCCACATCCATGGGATCGAGGGCTTTTTCGCGGCCCTCATGGGCAAGAAGTAAGATCAAATCTGACTCGGAGGAAGCACTATGGGAAAGATCGCCCCATCGATCCTTTCCGCGGATTTTTCGAGACTTGGCGAAGAAATAGGCGCCGTGGCGCGCGCCGGTGCCGACTATATCCACATCGATGTGATGGACGGCCACTTTGTCCCCAACATCACGGTGGGGCCCCTCATCGTCGAGGCGGCAAAACGTGTCACCTCCTTGCCCCTGGATGTGCACCTGATGATCTCCCAGCCGGACCTTTACGTGGATGCCTTCGCGGAGGCAGGGGCGGACATCCTCACCGTCCATGCCGAAGCGGCGACCCACCTTCACAGAATAGTGCAGCAGATCCGCCGGAAAGGGGTCAAGCCCGCCGTCTCCCTCAATCCGGCCACCCCGTTGGATGTCCTGGAATATGTCCTGGGGGATCTGGACATGGTCCTCCTGATGACGGTCAACCCCGGTTTTGGGGGTCAGGCCTTCATCGAAGCGGTCGTCCCCAAGATAAAACGACTCAGGGCGATGATCGAGGAAAGGGGCCTTGCCGTGGACATTGAAGTGGACGGGGGGATCGGTCCGGAGACCATATTGAAGGTGTCGAGTGCGGGTGCGAACGTCTTCGTGGCCGGGTCGGCCATTTTTGGCAGCAAGGATTACGGGGAGACGATCAGCCTGATGCGGCGCAGGATCGAGACGCCGTGGGTCAAACCGATTCGTCCCCTGAGCTTTCCTTGGACACAAGAGAGGATGGGGAGGACGCAGTGACACGGGGGCGGGGGAAGGATGCTGGAGGTTTGAGGATCGTCTCGCTGGGGCGAGCCTTGAGGAGCGTCACGCCTCGGCGTGACTTGAGGCAAGGGGATCTCTAAAAAACGTGTTTGACTATCTGGGCCGGTTTTGGTAAAAAAACTCTTTTAAATCGGGAATCCGGAGGGATGTCCGAGTGGTTTAAGGAGGCGGTCTTGAAAACCGTTGTCCTGCGCGAGCGGGACCGGGGGTTCGAATCCCTCTCCCTCCGCCAGCTCAGACACCGTTGGCTTCCCATGAGTCAGGGCCCGATCGAGATTTCATACTCGTTGACACCCATTGCGGAGAGATGGCCGAGTCGGCTGAAGGCGCTCGCCTGCTAAGCGAGTGTAGGGGCGTAAACCTCTACCGAGGGTTCGAATCCCTCTCTCTCCGCCAGATTAAAACCAAGGGCTGATGGACGTAATCCATCAGCCCTTGGTTATTTGTCCGGCATGAGCGCAATGTGAGCAACGACTGAACGCCGCCGGACCTTGGAGGTAATGATGGGCGCATTCCCCCAAGCGCATCCCAAAAGGACTGCTGCTCGTGGCGGGTGATCTGTGCGATTACCTCCACACCCCGGAGAGGTGAATTTTCCTTCCTGAGGAAAGGGAAGGACAGCGAGACCCGCTTGCAGGGAGGATCATTGTGATTGACTGGTTTCCTGTGGTGACCATTTTCCTGCTTCTCATCGTCTTGGCTTTCCTGATCGTGCTTCTAAGGCGGCCGTCACGACCTGATCACTCCGTTCTTCTGGCCAGACTTGACGCTGTCGAAACGGCACAGGAACATACAGAACATATCGTTAGGGAGGAACTATCGCTGAACAGAGAAGAATTGGGAAAGACAGGCAGAGAGCAGCGAAAGGAGCTCACAGAAGCCTTAAGGCATTTCGGTGATTCCGTTTTACAACGAATCATTGATGCGGCCAACTTCCAGAAAGGACAACTCGACGATTTCTCCAATCATCTGGCTTCTCTTACCAAAGCGATCGGTGAAAGATTTGACAATGTTCGATCTGAATCCGCTCTCTCTGCCAAACACCTCAGGGAAGAGGTCATATCGGCGCTCAAGGGAATTACTGAAACCACTACGAAAACGATGTCCGAGCTTTCCAATCTCCAAAAGGACCAACTTGAAGCGATGTCAACTGCGATTGGGAAGCTTGCTGACAAAAGCGAAGAAAGCTGGAGGCGACTTAGGTGCACGGTGGAAGCCAAACTCCAGAGCATGCAGATCGACAACGCCAAGCAGCTCGACCAAATGAGACAAACCGTAGATGAGAAACTACAGGGTACGTTGGAAAAGACGCTTAGGGCGAGTCCTTCAAACAGGTGAGCGAACGTTTGGAGCAGGTTCACAAGGGGCTTGGAGAGATGCAAACGCTTGCAACCGGCGTTGGAGATCTCAAGAAAGTGCTCACGAACGTCAAGACCCGTGGAACGTGGGGTGAAGTGCAGCTTGGCGCTCTCCTGGAGCAAGTTCTCAATTCGGACCAGTTCTCAACCAATGTGGCAACCAAAGATGGGGGAGAACGCGTTGAATTCGCAATCAGGTTGCCGGGACAAGGCGCAGACAGGGATGAGATCGTCTGGCTCCCGATCGATGCCAAGTTCCCTGTCGAAGACTATCAACGTCTGATTGAGGCGCAGGAGAGGGCCGATGCCGAGGCGGTTGAAGCAGCAGGAAAACAGCTGGAGAACCGTGTCAAAGCCTGTGCAGGGGATATCTGCCGAAAATACCTGAACCCGCCAAAAACAACGGACTTTGGCATCTTATTCTTGCCCATAGAGGGACTCTTTGCCGAAGTCATCCGCAGAACGGGTTTGACCGAGGCCATCCAGCGGGAATGCCGTGTGGTTATCGCCGGCCCGACAACCCTGTGGTCTATTTTGAGCAGCCTTCAGATGGGATTTCGTACGCTCGCCATCCAGAAGCGCTCCAGCGAGGTCTGGAACCTCCTTGCGGCGGTCAAATCTGAATGGACAAAGTACGGCGATATTCTTGAGGCCGTTCAGAAGAAGTTGCATCAAGCATCGGAAACGATTGAGAAGGCGAAAGTGAGATCAAGGGTGGTCGGAAGAAGGCTCAGAGATGTACAAGCGCTGCCGGTCGGAGAGGTTGCCACCTTATTGGCCCCTGACATCATGGAAGACGATGGATAGGCCTGCTACGTCTCCTGACGCGGCATGGCCGGCAACTTCATGGCAGGTGGCGCAAACCGCTTCATGAATTTGGCGAAGGCAAGCGAGTTGCCGGGGTCATACTTGAACCGCGGGATGGTGAGCACCGGGTTTCGGAGGCCGGCGAGCATCTCTTTGAAAAGCTGGGCGTCCACCACGGCCTTGATGTCGAGTTTCATGGAGTCGAGGTGCGCCGGGTCCCGGCGCCGCACCTCGGCCACACCGCGACGCACATGGACGGTGTAGGCTTCGTTTGGGCCGGGAAAGAAAAGGCCCACCACCTCATTCACCTCAGCGGCGGACTTGGGGTCGAGATTCACGGCCATGGCCTCCAGGAAGTTGACCAAGGGCAGAGCGGCTAGGCTTTCGGGGGTGGACTGGGAATCTACCCGCGCCACGAATCCCTTCTGCGAGTTCCATGGCCTCGGTCAGGTAGTAGTGCCGCGCGTTGGGGTTTTCCTCGACGGCGGCGAGCGCGGTGAGGGCCTTTATGCGAAGGTCTTTGACCTTCTGGTTTCCCGGGTCCAGCTGCAGCAGGTGGGAGGTGAGCTCGAGCGACTTCTGCCACTGCTTTTCCGCTGCCAGTTTCTCCGCCAAATCCAACACCTTGTTCGTGCCGCCCGCGAGCATGGCCATCAGGCCGGCCCGCTCACGACGCGAAAGGGGTTGGAGGGTGGCCGAATCGCCGTCAAACCACCCCAGGTTGCCGGAAAACATGGCACGCACCGACCAGGAAACCTTGCCGTAAAACGGCTGGAGGTAGGGCGCCGTGGCGAGGTGGGACGGCAGCTTCACGTAGTCCACCAGTTCGTCTGGGGTCATGCCCATGTTCATGCCCCGGATCGCCTGGTCGTGCACAAACTGAATGGCGTCGCGGTAATCGGTAAGAATCCGTTCGATCTTCTCGTTGCCCGTGATGGGCCGTGTGTGGCATGGCACCAGGTATTCGGGTGAGAGGTCGCGCATCAGGTCCAGACTGCGGTACCAGTTTTTGAGGCTGCGAAAGGGTGTGCCGCGAATGGTGTAGAGGTTGGGGAAGGTCCAGTAAAAGTCATCGGCGCAGATGAGCAATCGCTTCTCAGGGAGCCACACCACAATCTGATCGTCGGTCTCGCCTGGGGCATGGATAAGCTTCAGGTGCACGCCCGCCAAGGTCTCTTCAAGGACGTCTGGGAAGGTCTTCGTGGGCGGCACGAAACCAAAGGTGCTCTCAGGTGTAATGCCTAGAAACGGGCCGATCCCGTCGTTGACCACGTCCGCCGGGCCAAGGAGGTTGCCGAACATGCGGGTGGAGCGCGATCCCACGATGGGCCGCATCTCGCTGACGATGCGCAGGACCAGCGGCAGGGTCTTTTCGTGTGCAACCACCTGGGGATGGTCGGCCATGAACGCCTCGGCGCCGAACACATGGTCCGCGTGGTTGTGGGTGTAGATGACGGCCTTTACGGGTTTCCTGGAGACAGTGCGAAACGCTTCCAGAACCGATCGCCCCTCTTCTATTGTGGTCATGGTGTCCACGATGATGAGCCCGTCAGAACCCTCGATCATGATGCTGTTGGCAAGCCCGTACCCGATGGCCACATAGACCCCGTCGGTGACTTTGACCAGACCCTTCTTGAAAACACCGCTGTGCTCGGCCAGGCTTTTCGAGGCCTTTTCAGACAGGGGCCGCACGGCCATGGGCGGTCTTTTTGTTCTTGACAAAAAGACCCACGCCGCTGCCGCGGCCACCAGCAGGACGACCACGATAACCCATGTCTTGCGCATGATCCCTCCTTGGTCCATCAATCCCCTGATTTAACGCCAGTATTCATACTCGAAGCGCCACCCCTCCCGGCGGGAGAAGTTGAAATTTCTTCATCACCTTTCTCGGTGTCGAATCATGTGAGATTCGGTCCTTTGCGTCAAGGATGAATCCAGAATTCCCATAGGTGGGCAGATCTGTGGTTTTAGAAGCTAGAGCAGACCAAAGGTGAACGGATTTTCGGAGGGAAACGGAGATCCTGCCTCCTCAGTCCGGAAGACCCGCCTCGCAGCAATTTTCACCCCGCCACCACATCTTTGAAATGGCGCAGAGGGTCCCCTGATGTATCGGCGTTATAGGCGTTGACACGGTGTTCGATTCGAGTATCTTGAAACCGGCGTCAGGAACCTCTCCTGGTCTGATCCGGGAGGCTCTTGCGCCGTGATTTCGACGGTCTCACCCTGCGGCTGTGAAGTGGAGACGTTTTTGAAGATGGGCTTCCGACCGGCACACATCCTTATCTTGGCCAAATGGCTCTTTACGAGGCAGTTCACCTCGGCAGCCATCGATCTGACCCATCGGTGCAATTTGAAATGCGTGCACTGCTACTGGTGGAAGCAGGACCATCCGCCTGAGCTGAATGATGAAGAGATGCTCGCCCTCATGGGGCAGTTGAGGCGATCGGGGCTCAGGGCGGCCATCCTTTACGGCGGGGAACCGACGCTTCGCCCGAATATTTGTCGGGCCGCAGGCAGGATCTTCGATGCGACCTTGGCCTTCACCAACGGCACCAACGGGTTCCCGGACATCGGCAATGGGCAATGGATCTTATCGCTCGACGGGCCTCGGGAGGTGAACGATGCGCTCCGAGGAAAAGGGGTCTATGACGCGGCGGTCGGCAACCTGCTTCGGGCTGCTGAACGTCCGCTGGTCCACATGACCCTCTCAAGGGTGAATCAGGATCATGTGGAGCGATTCGTCAGGGAGATGGTCGAGCTTCCGGTCAGGGGGATAGGGTTTTCCTTTTTTACGCCCGAAAAGGACCCCGGAGACCCGGACTACACCATACCGCTCGAAGAGCGGGACCTGGTGGTCGGCAAGCTCCTTCGGCTTAGAAGGGTTTACGGGGAGAAGGTGGGATTTACCCCGGCCATGGCCGGTCAGCTGCTCACAGGGGGTGCATACTCACGGTGGAACAGCCGTTCATCGTGCCCCGTCACCCAGAGGGTGCGATGCTTCAAATCCAATGGCGAACCCAAGGCATGCACGTACGGCGATGAGGCAGACTGTTCCCGCTGCGGGTGTGCGGCGGTGGTGGCCTATCGGGGCGCCTTCCACCCTCTGGATTTGAAAACAGTCCTCGTGATTCTGGGACTCCTGATTCCTCCGGGCCGAAATGTCCGGAAAGCCTCAACATAGCTGATCACGTCGCAAATATGGCAAGCCCCGTTTGCCTGGCAGAGCCGGAGTTCATGAAGGGGTCCTCCGGGAGCGTGTCATCCGACCGATCCCGGACGGGCTTCAAACCGCTTGTATGACCGGGTCTTGAAGGGCCATGGCGGCATGTCTCCAGCTCCCCATTTACTCGTTTCCCGTTTCGTGGATTTTTTTGAGCAGGGGACCCTCTTTGGTGTCCGTCACCTCGAACCCCATTTCCCTGATTTTCATCCGTAGTCGGTCCGCTTTGTCCCAATCCCGCTCCTTTCTAGCAGCCTCCCTCTCCTGAGCCAGCGATTCCATCTCTTTCTCGGTTTCCATGGGACGAAGCTCCATGACGTCGAGCACCCTGTTGATGTTTTCGAGGGTGTCGAGGACCTTCTCCCTGTCTTTCCCTGAGAGCCCGAAACGATCCATCAACGTATTCATTTTATGAATGAACCTGAACAGTGCAGCCAGGACCTTCGCCATGTTGAGATCGTCATCCATGGCCTCGGCAAAGGTATGGCGAAGATCGTAGCCGAGTTGATCAAGGTCAGGGGACGACGGACCCGAGGTGCAGTGAAAGAGCTTCTGAACGAATTGGTCCAGATGGGCCACGGTGTTTCGCGCCGTGTTGAGGTTCGCCCATGAGAAGAAAATGGGCTTGCGGTAATGGCGGCTGATCAGCCAGTATCTGATTTCTCTCCCCGTGAACCCTCGGCGTTTCAGATCATCAATGGTCAACAGGGCGGCGACGCCATCTTGGGATTCTTTGCTCCCATCCACCGTGACGAGCTCGTTATGGACCCAGTAGTTGGCTAAGGGTTTTCCCGTCAACGCATGGCCGATCGCGATGGCATTCTCATGGTGGGGAAACACCAGGTCCATGCCGCTCAAATGCATGTCGTAAGTGGGGCCCAAGTATTTCAGCGCCATGGCCGAGCACTCCAGGTGCCAGCCCGGTCGCACATTTCCCCAGCGGGTCTGAAAGAAAAGGCCCTTCTTGAGCTCACTCAGCGTGGATCGCTTGAACAGGGTGAAATCCCTCGGGTTCTCTTTCTCGTATTGATCCAGGTCCACGGTCTTGCCAAGCTGGATCTTTTCGAGATCGATCCTGGAAAGGTTTCCATACTCGGCAAACCTCGATATGTCGAAGTAGACGGACCTGAATTTTTCATAGGCGTAACCCTTTTCAAGGAGTTGTTGAGTAATCTCGATCATGTATTCCACGTGATCGCTCGCCTTTGGAAACTCGGTGGCGAAATCCACGTTCAGCCATGTCAGGTCCTTCAGAAAGGCCTCATAGTGCCTGGTGGTAAAGGCCTTCAAGGATTCCCCGGCGGCCTCGGCGCCTTGGATGGTGCGGTCGTCCAAGTCTGTGACTTTCATGATGTGGGTCACCTGATATCCCTTGAGCTCCAGGTAGCGACGAATCAGGTCGGAGAGCACAAAAAGCCTGCACTGCCCCACGTGGATGGGCTGGCACAGGGTCGGGCCGCAGGAATACATCCCGACCCGGTTTTCCTTGATGGGAATGAAATCCTCTTTTTGGCGCGTCATGGTATTGTAGACGCGCAACCCTGACTTCTTTTTGGCAAGAAACAAGGACGTGCTCAGGTATCGCTCGCCGCCATCCGGTAGAATGACCACGATCCGGCCCTGATCCATTTCCCTGGCAAGCTTGACGGCTGCGGCCATGGCCGCCCCGGAGCTCATCCCTACAAAAAAGCCCTCATTCTTGGCAAGCAGCCTTGCGGTTTCATAGGCCTCGTCATCGTCGGTGTGAACGATCCTGTCAAGCCGGCCCTTTTGGAAGATCCCTGGCTGGTAGGACTCCTTCATGTTTTTGAGGCCCTGGATCTTGTGGCCGAGATAGGGTTCCACCCCGACGATCCGAACCTCGGGTTTCAGCTCCTTGAAGCGTCTGGAAATCCCCATGAGCGTACCGCTCGTCCCCATGGTCGCCACAATGGCGTCCAGGACCCCGCCCGTCTGCTCCCAGATTTCCATGGCGGTTCCATGGTAATGGGCCATCCAGTTTGCCTCGTTGTTGAACTGGTCGGCGAGCCAGTACTTGTCCGGTTCCTCCCTGACCAGCTTGTAGACGTACTCGATGGCCCCGTCGGTACTCATGCGCGCCGGCGTGAATTGAATATCCGCGCCAAGGGCCCGCAGGATCTTCACCCGTTCCTCGCTCACCGCCTCTGACATGGTCAGGAGGATCCGATATCCCTTGACCGCGGCCACGAGCGCAAGCCCGATCCCCGTGTTCCCGCTCGTGGCTTCGAGGATGATTTTCTCCCTGGTGAGCTCACCGCTCCGCTCGGCCTCCTCGATCATGAACAGGGCGGGTCGGTCCTTGACAGAGCCTCCGGGGTTGAAGTATTCGAGCTTGGCAAGGATTTCCACCTTTGGATTGGGATTAAGCCGTTTCACCGGCACAACCGGCGTATTCCCAATAAAGTCCAACACATTGCCGCGTTTTCCATTCATAGGAGGTCCTGCTCCGGTCCGCAATAACGAGCGTGACGGTTCGCCAATCAGCCGAAAGAAATATATTATTGCGCCCACCTTTGCAAATGGAAATGCCGTGCTGCTGAGGCGTGCCGTCCGATGGCCGTTTTCGAGGGTTACAGGTCAAACAGGTGATCGCTGATAGGGAACTGTCTGATCCCCCCATGGCGGGAAAATATGAAATTGTGAGCGGGTTGGGCGCGATTTTGCCGCGAGGGCACCCATGAGGGGTTGACGCAAACCCGGGGCAAATCGAACTTTTTGCAGAAACCCCTTGACATTTTTGGCGTCGGCATTACTTTGGCAGATCATTTTCGGGCTGAGAGGATCGGGTTGAGGGCCCGTTTTGACTGGGTCCGAGTTTTTGTTGATCTGTTCATCCTGGCGCGCAGGTGCGACGCCATTTTATTCTTGGCCGTGGGCCAAAAAAAAAGCCATATTGGGAGGTTAGGTAAAAATGAGAGTAAAGCCATTGCATGACCGTGTCATTGTCAAGAGAACCGAAGGCGAGGAAAAAACAAAAGGCGGTATCATCATTCCTGACACGGCGAAGGAAAAACCCATCGAGGGCAAGGTGGTGGCGGTGGGCAGCGGCAAAATCCTCGAGAACGGCAAGACCCTGCCCATGCAGGTCAAGGAGGGCGAGAAGGTCCTGTTTGGTAAATACGCCGGGAACGAGATCAAAATCGATGGTGAAGAGCTCGTGATCATGCGCGAAGATGACATCATCGCGATCCTTAATTGACGCGTGCCCCCCTTTTGAGAATTTCATACGCACAGATAAGCTGAAGGAGGATTTTCGAACATGGCAAAAGAGATAAGATATGATGTCAAGGCTAGGGAATCAATCATGCGAGGCGTAGACACCCTCGCGGATGCCGTAAAGGTCACCCTGGGTCCGAAGGGAAGGAATGTCATCCTTGACAAGTCCTTCGGTGCGCCCGTCATTACAAAGGACGGCGTGACGGTGGCCAAGGAGATCGAACTGGAAGACAAGTTCGAGAACATGGGCGCCCAGATGGTCAAGGAAGTGGCCTCCAAGACCTCCGATGTGGCCGGAGACGGGACCACCACGGCAACGGTCCTGGCGCAGGCCATTTACCGGGAAGGCTCCAAGCTGGTGGCGGCCGGCATCAATCCCATGGCCATCAAGCGCGGCATTGAGAAGGCAGTCGTCACCACCGTGGAAGAGCTGGACAAGATGTCCAAGCCCACCAAGGATCAGGCGGAGATTGCGCAGGTGGGTACCATTTCCGCCAACAACGACGAGACCATCGGTAACATCATCGCGGAGGCCATGAACAAGGTCGGCAAAGAAGGCGTCATCACGGTGGAAGAGGCCAAGGGCATGGAAACCACCCTGGAAGTGGTGGAAGGCATGCAGTTTGACAGAGGTTACCTTTCCCCCTATTTCGTGACCAACCCCGAAAAGATGGAAGTGAGCCTTGCAGACCCCTACATCCTCCTGCACGAGAAGAAGATCAGCACCATGAAGGACCTGATTCCGATCCTGGAGCAGATGGCCAGGATGGGAAAGCCCCTGGTGATCATCGCGGAGGATGTCGAAGGCGAGGCCCTGGCGACGCTGGTGGTCAACAAGCTGCGGGGAACGCTTCAGTGTGCCGCTGTGAAGGCCCCCGGTTTTGGCGACCGGCGCAAGGCCATGCTGGAAGACATCGCCATCCTGACGGGCGGACAGGTCATTGCGGAAGAGATGGGTCTGAAGCTGGAAAACATTGCACTGAACGATCTGGGAACGGCAAAAAGAATCACGATCGACAAGGACAACACGACCATCGTTGACGGCGGCGGCAACCGGGCTGACCTGGAAGGGCGGGTGAAACAGATCCGGGCCCAGATCGACGAGACCACCTCCGACTATGACCGGGAAAAGCTTCAGGAGAGGCTGGCCAAGCTGATCGGCGGTGTGGCCGTCATCAACGTGGGCGCCGCCACCGAGATCGAGATGAAGGAAAAGAAGGCCCGGGTGGAAGATGCCCTGAACGCCACCAGGGCCGCGGTCGAGGAAGGCATCGTGCCCGGCGGCGGTGTGGCCCTGATTCGGGCGATCCCTGCTCTGAAGAAGCTCAAGCTGGACGGCGAGGAGCAGTCAGGTGTCAAGCTGGTGATGCGGGCCCTGGAAGAACCGCTCCGGCAGATCGCCAACAACGCGGGCGCCGAGGGCTCCGTGGTGGTGGAAAAGGTCAAAGACGGAAAAGAGGCCTTCGGGTTCAACGCTGAGACCAACGCCTACGAGGATCTCATCAAAGCGGGCATTATCGACCCGACCAAGGTGACCCGATTTGCCCTTCAGAACGCAGCCTCTGTGGCGTCTCTGCTTCTGACCACGGAAGCCATGATTGCTGAAAAGCCTAAAGACAAAGAAGGCATGCCAGCCATGCCCGGAGGCGGTATGGGCGGTATGGGCGGTATGGGCGGCATGGGCGGCATGATGTAAGCGCCCCTGTGGCAGACAAAGACGCGGGCCTTTTTGAGACCGCGTGAAAAATGTGACAACGCCGCATCCAGGGTGAAGGGTTACCCCCGGATGCGGCTTTTTTCATTTTACGGCGGCCTGTCCCTGTGGCTTGACAGACACGAAGGGAAGTGCCGGATTCAGTCGTTCATCAAGGAGGGGGGAGAGCCCCAGTGATCGTCAAGAGGGAGCGATGAGATGACCAAAGAGCGAGAGACCATCATGGTGACCGGAGCGGGGGGGTTTATCGGTTTTCACCTTTCCAAGAGGCTTCTTGAGGCGGGAACCCGGGTGATCGGGGTGGACAACCTCAACCCCTACTATGACGTGTCGCTGAAGCGAAGCAGACTCGAGATTTTGAGGGGTTACTCCGATTTTGTCTTCTACGAGGAAGATATCAAAAATTTTCAAGGCCTTGAGACCATTTTTCAAACCCATGCCATTGACAAAGTGTGCAACCTGGCGGCACAGGCCGGGGTCCGGTATTCTTTAAAGGACCCTTTTTCCTATCAGAAAAGCAATTTGGAGGGGTTTCTGAACCTGCTCGAACTGGCAAGAGCGGTCAGGCTGAGAAACTTCGTCTATGCATCCTCCTCCTCCGTTTACGGGAACAACACAAAGGTCCCCTTCAGCGTAGAGGACAGGGTTGACACACCCATTTCACTCTATGCGGCGACGAAAAAGGCCAACGAGCTCATGGCGCACGCCTACAGTCATCTATATGGAATTCCATGCACGGGCCTGAGGTTTTTTACAGTCTACGGCCCCTGGGGAAGGCCGGATATGGCGCTCTTTCTTTTCACGGATGCCATTTTGAAGGGAAAACCCATCGACGTCTACAACTACGGAAAGATGAGAAGGGACTTCACCTACATTGATGATATCGTGGATGGGACCGTGGCGGCCCTCAATCGCCCGGTGCCCTATGGGGTCTTCAACCTCGGGAACGCCAACTCGGTCGAGCTCATGACGTTCATCGCCATTGTGGAGGAGACGCTGGGCAAAGAGGCCAAGAAAAACATGTTGCCCATTCAACCAGGCGATGTCCCCGAGACCTCGGCGGATATCGAAACGTCGCGAATACACCTCGATTTCGAACCGAAGATCACGCTCCGGGAGGGTATCGGGCGTTTCATGGAATGGTACCGGAAATACTACGGGGTTTAAATACTACGATGCCGCGTCGATCTTGGTCCCGAGAAGCCTCAGGTACTTCGCGAAAAGCCCCGCGGTCTGAAAGCGCTTGTCCTGGTTCTTGGCAAGGGCCTTGTCGATCAACTGCTCGCAGGGTTTGATGACCCGAGGGTTGTGAGAACGGGGGGAGGGGTGCTTGACCTGCGTGATTTGGTAGAAAAGCTCGGTCATGGTCTTGCCGTGGAAGGGAAGCGCCCCGGTCAAGAGCTGGTAGAGCACCACGCCCAGAGAGAAGATGTCCGACCGCCCATTGATCTCGTGTCCCTCAATCTGCTCGGGGGACATGTAGTTGGGTGTTCCCAGGATCACGCCGGTCTTGGTGTGGCTCGATGTAACAGCCTTTGCGATCCCGAAATCCATCACCTTGATGCGCCCGTCATCCAGGATCATGATGTTTGCCGGTTTGACGTCCCTGTGCACGACACCGCGGGCATGGGCATAGTCCAGCGCGTCGGCGGTCTCCGCGACGACGTCGAGCACACGTCGAAGGGGGAGCAGGGACTCCTTCTGGCAGAACTGCTCCAAGTCTTTCCCCTCAAGCAGCTCCATGGCGATGTAAGTCAGGTCGTAGTCCTCTCCAACGTCGTAGACCGACACAATCGATGGGTGGGACAATTTGCCTGCCAGCTGGGCCTCGCTGAAAAGTCTTTCCTTGATCTCCCTGACCTTTTCCTCCTCGAACTCATCCAGGAGTCGGATCGTCTTGATGGCGACTTTACGGTCGATTTTCGGGTCCCTTGCCTCATAGACAACGCCCATGGCGCCTTGTCCCAATTCGCGCAGGATTTCATATCTGCCGACGGTTGGCCTGGTGGTATTCAGTACCTCTGTGAGGATCGGCTTCTTCCCGCCGCTGGTTCCCTTCCTGATCCCTAAGGGAAGCTCGGCCGTGAGTTTCTGGAGCCTCAGAAGTCGATCCTCCAGGTCCCGGAAGGTCACATTGCCGGCGAGAATGTGCTCGTAGACGGAAATGGCCTTGTTCAGCATCCGCTTTCTCTCGAAATCAAGCCCCAGGTTGTAAAGGATGTCCTTCATGGACTCATCCATCGGACACTTCCGCAAGTTTTCGAAGGCAAGCTCCAGCAACCCCTGGCTCTGGAGGCTGAGGCCCAACATCCGGTTCATCTCGGCCGTCTCCTCCAATGATCGTTCCACGGACCGTTCTCCGGAAACGATGCCTTTCCCTGAAAAGACAAGGTAGACCGTTAAGAGGGCGAGGGTGACGTACACGGTCTTGAGCCAGATCCCGAATGCCACAAAGAGGACGAGGCCCATGAGGAAGACCGTCAGCACCAACATGCCAAAAAAGGTGGTCCTGGTGAAGAAATTCATCTGCCCCATGGTCAGAGCTGAAAAAAACACCAGAAGCCCCATGAGGACGATTTCGAGAAAGGCCATAACCGGGGGGCGTCTGAGGTATCGCTCAGCCATGATGTCCTCAGTCACGTTGGCGATGAATTCCACACCGGACATGGCGGGATCAACCGGGGTCCGGACCGTTGGGCTGTCCTTGGCCGTCAAACCGATCAGTACGATTTTATCCTCAAAGACATCCGGGACCTTCTTGACATTCAGGATGTCGACAAAGGAGTAATGGGGGAAGGACTGGCCGGTTCCCTTGAACTTGATGAATACAACCCCATGGTTGACAGGGATGGTCTTGGTCCCGACTTTGATGCTTTTTCCTTCAGTGGCGATGCCCTCAGGAAAACCGGCGAGGTACTCCGAGGCGATTCGCAGCGGCATGGAGGGAATGACAAAGCCCCTGAAGTCCACGATGGGAACGTGAGTTTTTCCCGCCATGAGCTCGTTTGGGTGAACGTTGATGTGGCCGATCCCGAGGCTCTGGGCGGACAACTCGGGGATGGGGGTGGACAGCCGGTTCACCGGGAAGTCCTTGTCGAAGGTTTTGATGGTTTGAGAAGAGGGAATCGCACTTTTTCTGAGAAAGGATTGGGACGGAAGGACCAACTCCGTGTCGTAGGGGCCAAAGCTTCCGAACGCCGCCAAAATGACATTGCCGCAGCGACGGATGGTCTCTGCCAGCTGCCGATCGTGGTCCAGCCTGATTTCGGTTTCGTGGAGCTGTTCCAGGAGCCAATCGGAAAGCTCGCCGCCCTCATCGAGGCCGGCCCGTGCCTTGAGCTTTTCCCGCAAGACTTCGATCTCGTGAAGACCGGGATTTGGCTCCTCGTGATCGAGTGCCATGTCCAGGCCCACGAGCCTCGCACCGCTGTCTTTTAATATATCGAGCATCTCGGCCAAGAGGTGCCTGGGCCAAGGCCAGGGGCCCAGTTGGGAGATGCTCTTGTCGTCGATGTTGACAATGGCGATTTTGTTTTCCGTCGAAGCCGGCGGCAGGTCAAGCCGCATCTGGATGGAGTAAGGAATCCCCTCGAGCGCCTCCAGGAAGGCGGGCGCCTGCAGGCTGAGAAAAGAGAAGACACCGCCTACGAGGATGGCGATGAGAATGTTGACTCTCTTGAATTGCAGATGCATTCAGCTTCAGCTCTTGGGCGAACTCGGGTGCGACCCTGTTCCCTGAACCCCTTGATAGCCGATCATGGGAATCGGACGGATTGAAGACGAGGATGAAAAGATTTCTACCACTCTGGAATTCATCTGTCAAAGACCTAACGCGCGGCCTCCGGCCGCAATCAGATCAATGATAAGATTTGGGGTTCAGGACACGGGCGCTTGCAGTGTGGGCCGTCGATCACTATAATGGCAGGATGAGCCTTTGAAGAGACGCAGTCAGGAGAAGAGACCCGTTGACGAGACCAAATCAAATAGGGGCCGAGGCATTCAAGCGCCCCGAAGAATACAGATCGAGAAACGTACAAATGGAGAAGCGCAAACTGGGCGAGCTTCTGGTTGAAATCGGCCTCGTTCAGCCAGCCGGGCTGGCCCACGCCTTGGAGGCCCAGAAGGAATCCGGGAAACGGCTGGGGGAGGTGCTGACGGAGCTGGGTCAGGTCACCGAAGAGGAAATCGCCTTTGCGCTCGCCATGCAGCTCAAGGTCCCTTTTATCGATCTCAAGGATTACTCCATCGAATCCCATGTCATGGAAATGCTGCCCGAGGAGGTCTGCCGACGGTACCAGTGCATCCCACTGGAGGCGCAAAACAACCTCTTGCACGTCGCCATGGCAGACCCCTTGGATCTCAATGTCATCAAGGAGCTTCAATTCGTCACCGGGGCCAGGATAAAGCCTTCGGTTTCCACCACCACCCAGATCGTTGATCGGCTGAGAAAATATTACAATCCGGACAAGGTGCTCAGTGAAGTGACCGATCAGCTTGAAAGTGAAGAGCTCTTTGAATTCTATCCGGAAGAAAAAGAGCCGGAGGAAGAGGAATTCAGCAAGATCAAGGATTCCCCGTTTATGAAAATGGTGGACCTGATCATCAAGAACGCCATCAAGCGGGGCGCAAGCGATGTTCACGTGGAGGCCGAGGAGAGGCATGTCCGGATCAGGAACCGGATTGACGGTGTGCTCCAGGAAACCATCCGTCTCCCCAAATGGACGCAACCCATCATCATTTCACGTATCAAGGTCCTCGGGGGTATGAACATCACCGAAAAGCGCCTCCCCCAGGATGGGCGGATAAAGGTGAAGGGCAAGAATCTCCACGTGGACCTGCGCGTATCGACGCTCCCGACCTTTTACGGCGAGAAGGCGGTCATCCGGATTTTGAACAAGGAGGCCAGCTTTCTTTCGCTGGACGATATGGGATTCAGTCAAGAGAACTTGACGATCCTGCGAAGCGCCGTACACCAGCCCCAGGGCATGGTCATCATAACGGGTGCAACGGGAAGCGGTAAGACCTCCACCCTTTATGCCTGCATGCGGGAGATTCGTTCCGAGGAAATCAACATCATCACCGTTGAGGACCCTGTTGAATACGAACTGGTCGGCATCAACCAGGTGCACATCAATGAAAAGATCGGCCTCTCCTTCCCGAACGTCCTTCGCTCCATCCTGAGGCAAGACCCCAATGTCCTCATGATCGGAGAGATTCGGGACAAGGAGACGGCGGAGATCGCGCTCCAGGCCTCTCTGACGGGACATCTTGTTTTCTCGACGCTTCACACCATCGACGCGCCGACCGCCATCACCCGGCTCCTGGACATCGGAATGCCGGCGTTTCTTATCGCCTCCTCGCTCGTTTGCGTGGTGGCTCAACGGTTGGTCAGGGTCATATGCAGTCGCTGCAGGGAGGCGTACATCCCTGAGGCCGACATGCTTGCAAGGATGAGCATGTCCGCACCCAACCTCCCCTTCAAGTTTTACCGTGGCGCCGGGTGTGACCAGTGCGGCCACACCGGATACAAGGGCCGGACCGCGGTCGAGGAAGTCATGATCATGGGATACAAGATGCGGGAGCTGGTCCATTCCGGCGCGACAGCCGACACGCTCCGGGAGGCTGCCATGGCCACAGGCATGACAACCCTCGGTGTAAGCGGAATCAAGAAGATCCAGGCAGGGATCACGACCATTGACGAGGTGGTCAGGGCGGTTCACCACAAGGAAGAGCTGACAACGATCTGCGGCAATTGCGGAAAGGCCGTGAGTCTCGATTTCAAGGACTGCCCCATCTGCAAGCATGCGCTGGTCCCCGCCTGCAGTGCCTGTGCTCGAATCGTGCAACCCGAATGGGTGGTTTGCCCCTATTGCCGCAATGACCTCCGGTAGGAAACGGACAGGTGGTGCTCAAGCGCTCGTGCCGTGCTTGTTACAGCTTGACTATTGACGCCGATTTCTTTAATTTCTGCCAGAGATGACTTCACCAATATCCTGCAGGTACCACCCCCATCGACACGCGGCTCATTTCTGCAACAGCTGCCACGTACCCCTATGTGAGGACTGCTCCGAGGAGATTCGGGCGGGCGTTTACACCTGCTTCAAGTGCGGCATGATTCAGTCCGTCTCCCAGGCCGGGACCACGATGGACGAACGGCGGGAGGAGGCGGCCGTCAAGCGGTCGCGCCGGAAGAAATGGGGGCCGTTCCATTACTTCCTGGTGGTCTCTACCATGCTGATTCTTGTCATGTCGGGCGTCATTATTTTCGGAGGGCAGGCTCCGCCCCAGCAGATGGCTGGATTTGCCAAGAAGGGGAGGGTCTTTCTCTTCATGGTGCACGGGGCCCTGAAGCGATACGCCCACTACGAGGGAAACGCCTATCCGGAAGAGCTGAGCGGGCTTGTACCCAGATATCTTCCGATGAAGCCCTCCGAGCTTTCCCTGCTGAAGCGCCTTCATTACCACAAAGACCCCGAGACAGGATATCGCCTGTCGCTGGCTGAGACAACTCAAGGCGAGCTAAACATCACCCTAACCCCAAGCGGCGTGATTCATGGCCTTTCCGGGCCGGCGGGAGTCAGATGAGGGGCAACAAGGGATTCACCCTGATCGAGATCATGGTGGTCACTGCCATCTTGGGGATCCTGGGGGCCTTGGCGGTTCCAACCTACAAGACCGTCCGCCGGATGGCGGTGGGCGCGGAGGCGACGGCCATCATGAAATCACTGTTGGATGCCCAGGTCGCCTACTTTCTTGAGAAAGGCCACTATTTCCCGCCTGCCGGGGACCCTGCGGTTTGGGACGATGATTCCCGCTGACACGGAAAGCATCAAGGAGGCTTCTGAAAATCACCCTGCCGGTGGGCCATCATCTGGATTTTCAGCTTAGCAATACGGGAGATGGCGTGTTGATTGAGATTTCCGTAACCTTCGACGATGAATATAAAATTAAGAAGTTCCTCGATCTGGAAGGAAATGTCGTCTCTCTGTTTTAGTGACGCGGCCCGCCCTCTGAGCTCACCATTCAGGGACCGTGCGCTTCGCATACACAAATCACGACTCCTTTGGTCATTGATCCATGGCGTCTAAGATCAAAACGGTCGTCCGCGATCTCCTGATGATTCGTGGAGGGACGAGCCCAGAGGCGGAACGGAGAATCCTTTTCCTGGCCGCGTTCGAAGTGGTCTTCGTGGCGGCGTCCGCGGGGCTGGGTCTCTTCTTTTACCATTTGGGAGCGCTCTCCCTTGCCTATACGGGCTTCCTTTTCAGTCTCCTGGGTGTCGGCCTCCTCGTCATCCTGCGATTGACGGGAAGCCTCCCGATTGCCGGAAGCGGTGCTGTTTTCGTCCTGTGGGCTTTCTTGTTTGCCGTGCGGTACCAGACAGGAGCCACCTCCGGCGAAGGGCTGGCCCTTTTGAACTGGATCTGGAACGGCGTGGTCATCCTTCTCGCGGTTTATGTGAGCGGGTATCGCGGCGGCGCCGTTTGGGCGAGCCTGGTCTTCCTGGAGACCGGCGTCGGCGTCTACCTTTACCAGAAGGGACAGGCGTTTCCGAATTTGATACCGATGGAGGTCCTCCACGTCTACTCCCTGGGCTCCTACCTGACCGGGCTCCTGGTCCTGATGTTGTTCGCCTTTCTTTTTGAAAGGGAAAGACACGAAGCGCTTGAAAGGGAGAAGCAGAAGGCTCGGACGATCCGCGATTCCGCCGAATACTTCGAGGGTGTCTTGAAGCGGTCGCCGGTGCCAACCTTCGTGATCGACAGGAAGCACAGGGTCGTCCAGTGGAACCGCGCCTGCGAGGTCTTGACCGGCGTCTCTGAGGAAGATGTTTTGGGAAAGCGGGCCTGGGAAGGATTTGCGATGGATGAAGGCGGAAGCCTCGCAGACCGGTTGATCGATGATCCGCGATCCATTCCGGCGCGGTTCAAGGAGAAGATCTTGTCTTCTTCGGAAAGCGGGACCTTCGCGCTGGAAACCTATTTGCCTAAGCTTAAAGGGGGTATGAGGACGATCTTGAACGCGTCGCTCATCACGGACCTTGACGGGAGGGTCCTGGCAGCGATCCAGACGGTGCAAGACCCTCGGGAGTGCGGGTCCAAATCGGGGCTGATGTCGCCGGCGCGTGGGGGCCTAATGGAATGGTCCCCTTTTCCCCTGTTCGAAATCGATGCCCGCGGGATGATTTCCTCGTGGAGCAAGGCGTGTGAGGGTCTTCTGGGATACGGGCCCGTCCAGGCCGTGGAGCTGAACCCCCTGTCTCTGGTGGCACGTGCCCATCAGGTTTCCTTCAAAGAGGCGGTGGTCGAAGCGATCAAGCAGAATCGGCCCAGTGAGATGGCGTGTCAACTTCTCCGGTTGGATGGCAGGCCAATCGAAGCCTTGATCGGATTTCGACCCAGCCCCAGAGGGGGTGACGGGCCCCCTGGGTGTGTGGTCGCCATTGCCGATGTGACGAAACTGAGTCAGCGGGTCAAGACCATGGAACGAGAGGTTACGGAGACCAGGGAGAAACTTCGAAGGCTGAGTGAGGATTACGACCTCCTGAAGGGGAACATCGCGACGTTGGTGCGGCAGAAGAGCCCTTGAAGGGCCGGGGCTTTTGTCAGTGAGCTCGTGGCTCACCAGCGCCAGTTGCCTTCTCGATCCCACCGGCTGTTCACCGAAACCCCAATCCGGGCGAGCAGATCGTGAAAGAGGAAGCGCGTGTTGCCCTTGAAATAGTTGAGTGCCTCACAGCGGGGATCGGGCTTAAACCCTTTTTTCAGCGCCTCGTCCAGGGAGGTCGTCTGGGCATGCTTTCCGGACACGCAGGTTTGGTCAAAATGAATGGAATGAAAAAGCCCGTCTTCAACCGTGATGACAACCACGGCGTTTCCAGGCATCTCCTCTTCCACGGTCACATAAATGCTCAAGAAGAACGCGACCAGAAAAAGGGTGATGACCACGGTGATGATGATCTGGGAACGTTTTGTCATGCCCGATGTGTTTTCACGATCGGGATAGGGCAGGCGGATACCGGATAATGCTTTTTCCATGAGAATCGGGCCACGTTCATGGTGGCGGGGCTTAGGCCTCTGCCAAAGCCCGGTCATCGGAAATGAAGTCTTTACAGCCCTTTTTACAAGACGGATTTCCCAAAGTCAACGGTTCTTGTACAAAAGAAAAGAGATTGGCGCACGGAAAGCTTTTCAAACCAACACGCCGTGGCAGAAAGGAAAGGGCATGGACAATCGCGAAGAGGAGAAGAGGCTGGCGGCCTATCAGGCCGTGGGGTATTTGACCTCAGGCATGGTCGTGGGCCTCGGCACAGGAAGCACCGCCAAGTTCGCCCTCCAATGTATCGGAGCCAAAATCGTGGAAGGGGAGATAAGGGATTTTCTGGGGATACCCAGCTCCAGACAGACGGAGGAACTGGCCATGAGCCTTTCCATTCCGCTCACGACACTCGATGAACACCCCGAGATCGATTTGACCATCGACGGTGCGGACGAAGTGGATGCAGACGTGAACCTGATCAAGGGGGGCGGAGGGGCGCTACTCCGTGAAAAGGTCCTGGCACAGGCAAGTCGCCGCATGATTGTCATCGTGGATGAGAGCAAGCTTTCGAAACGGTTGGGGACCCGGTGGGCCTTGCCCGTCGAAGTGCTCCCCTTCGCGCGACAAGTGGAAGAGAACTACTTGAAATCCTTGGGCGCCGATGTCAAGCTCCGCAAGGGCCCGGGTGGCGGGCCTTTCAGAACCGACGAAGGGAATTTCATTCTGGATGCCGACTTCGGGCCCATCGAAGACCCTGAAGCCCTTTCCCGAATGCTCAATGGACGCGCCGGGATTGTGGAGCATGGCCTGTTCGTGGGCCTGGCCGACGAAGTGATTGTGGCCGGTAAAGGCGGGATCGAGCACATCCGGCCAAAAAAGTCGCACTAACGCTCTCCTCCTCCGCCCTCATCGTGCCGGCTCGGGCGGCTGGTGTTCCCTTCTCAGGAGGTCCGTGATGGTCTTCACCGGCGAAAAGGTTTCCACTGGGACCTCGACGAACACCGTGATCCAACGGGCCATGGCCCCGTTCCAAAGCCCAGGGAGCTCCAGGGCCTTGAGCGTCTTGCCGCCGCTTGACTTCCGGGAGACCAGGAAGCTTTGGGGGTCCACGTAGCGCGTCAGATCGAACGGGTTGCCCCGCCAATCCCTCAAGCCGCAGACAATGTCCACCGGATTGAAGTGGGTTGCAGCAGCCCAGATCTCCGCCTGTTCCGGGGAGGCAGGATCGACTTGGGCGGCCTCAACGATCTGGAGGGAGATGCGACCGTCGTTTGCTCGCACCCAGAAGGGCCCTCCGCCTGGTTCCCCCTCGTTCTTGACCATGCCGCAGACCCGCAGAGGGCGATTCATCGTATCGTAATAGAGCGATCGCAGTATCTCCCGGTCCACGTTCTCCAGGGAAAGGTGGCCGAGGGGGATACACAGCTCCCCCTCGATGAGCGCCCTGATTTCATCGAAAAACCTTTCTTCAACGGTGGGCGCGGAGAGCCAATCGAGGTATTGAAAGATCCGGGTCTGCAGTCGGACCAAATAGCCGGCCATCAGCCTTTTCCAACGGACGGTGGTGGGCTTGAGATGATCCGGGGCCACGTTGTCGATGTTCTTCATGAACACGAGATCGGCCTTCAGATCGTTCAGATTTTGAAGCAGGGCCCCGTGGCCGCCCGGTCTGAAAAGGAGCCGCCCCCTTACATCCCGAAACGGCTCGTTTTCATCGTTCAGGGCGATCGTGTCTGTGGAAGGATGCTGAGTGGAGAATGACACATGGTATTTGACTCCATATTCGCGCTCATAGAAGGACCTGATCCCGTTGAAAAGAGATTCGAATTTATCCAGGTGCTCTTGGGACACGGTGAAGTGAATGGTACATTTTCCGCTCCCATCCGCCACATAGGCGACCGCTTCGACCAGGTGCTCTTCGAAGGCAGTGCGCGCCCGGCCCTCGTACTTGTGAAATTTGAGGAGTCCCTTTGGAAGCAGACCGTATCCCAGGCTTTCTTCGGAAAGGACCGCGCGAAGAACGGAGGCTGCGGATTTTTCAGGGCTGCCCCCCACGAGGGGGCTCCCCATTTTTCGAACGGCTTCCCGGATTTCCTCAAAAAAGGCGAAGCGATCCAGTTCCTTGATGAACCGGACCACCTCTCCTGCATCGGTCTGACCCTGATCCGCCTCGGCGGATATCTGCGACCACGTGGCGCATTTCCCCTGGTCCGCATAACGGTGAAGGGATTTGAACATCCGCGAAGCGGCGCCGGAGGCGGGGACGAACTTGAGAAAACGGCCTTTGCGTGCCTCTGTCTCATAGAGGTCCGGATACCCGGCCGATGGCACGCGGTCGAGCACCTTGATCCCATCATCCCTCGTGCAAGGACGAAGGATGTGAAGGTAACGGGGACCTGCAGCGAGCATCTCCATCTGGCGGAAGACCTGCTCGGCCGTCAATCCGTGGCCTTCAATCTGCTCGATATCAGTCTGGGACAAGAGATCGCGATTCATGACCGTTTCCTTTCCTGCGACATGATGGAGGGTTAGCCTTGTGTTCTTTGAACATAAATCATCGGTCTCGCGCTGACAACCCTCCTCGTCACTCCACCGGTCCCTCGTCACAGGCATCGTGGGGTGGGTTATATGATGGCGGGATTAGGCCCTTCCAGCTAAATCACGCTCAAAAAGGGCAGGATTTGAGGTTTCAGTGTCAGGTTCAGGTTTTAGGCTTGGGCCACTGAACACTGAAACCTTGGGTTACCTGTTTGGTTTCGGCTTTGCCGGGTTAGGTAGCGGCCGAAGACGTCCGAGATCTGGTGGGGCCGGAGACAGATTTTTATAGAATTCCGGGAGATTTAGTTTATAATAATTGTTTAGTTTGTAACCGAATTGGCAGAAAGAGACCGAAAAGATCGATAGTTGGAGGTCGTTTAAAATTGAACCCATTTTACAAGAACTTAGCTCTCTGGCTCGTGATCAGCCTCATGATGGTCATGCTTTTTCAGATTTTCAAACAGCCGGACCGAAGCAACCTGCACTCTGTCGGTTACAGCGACTTCCTGAGCATGGTGGAAAGCGGGAGGGTCGTGCAGGTCACGATACAGGGGGACCATATCACCGGGATGTCTGCGCAGGGGCCTGTTCAAGACCTTTGCCCCAAAAGACCCTGAACTGATCACGCTCTTGAGGAGCAAGGGGGTCAAGATCTCCGCAAAACCGGAAGAGGACTCTTCCTGGTTTCAGGTCTTCCTTTCCTGGGTGCCCATGCTTGCTGCTCATTGGGGTGTGGATATTTTTCATGCGGCAGATGCAGGTTGGGGGAGGCAAGGCACTCTCCTTCGGCAAGAGCCGGGCCAGGCTCATGACCGACTCCCAGGACAAAGGTCACCTTCGAGGACGTGGCCGGCATTGAGGAGGCCAAGGAAGAACTGCAGGAGATTGTGGAGTTCCTTCGAGATCCCAAAAAGTTCACCCGTTTGGGGGGAAGGATCCCGAAAGGGGTGCTGCTTGTGGGGGCCCCGGGTACGGGAAAGACGCTTGCTGGCGAGGGCCATCGCGGGAGAGGCCGGCGTCCCGTTTTTCAGCATCAGCGGGTCGGACTTTGTGGAGATGTTCGTGGGAGTCGGCGCCTCGCGGGTGAGGGACCTCTTTGTGCAGGGCAAGAAAAATGCGCCCGTGCATCATCTTCATCGATGAGATCGATGCGGTGGGCCGTCACCGAGGCGCCGGCCTCGGCGGCGGGCATGATGAACGGGAGCAGACGCTCAACCAACTCCTCGTGGAGATGGACGGGTTTGAGTCCAACGAAGGCGTGATCCTCATTTCCGCCACCAACCGGCCCGATGTCCTTGATCCGGCCCTCCTGAGGCCCGGGCGGTTCGATCGCCAGGTGGTGGTGCCGGTCCCGGATATCAAGGGACGGGAGGGCATCTTGAAGGTCCACCTCAAGAAAAAAGTCACGGCCGACGACGTGGAGCTCAATATCCTTGCCCGGGGAACGCCCGGTTTCACCGGGGCCGACCTCGAGAACATGGTCAATGAAGCGGCGCTCATGGCGGCGAGACGAGGCAAGGACAAGGTGGAAATGATCGACTTTGAGGACGCCAAAGACAAGGTCCTGATGGGCGCTGAGCGAAAGAGCATGATCATCAGCGAAGAAGAGAAGAGGATCACCGCCTACCATGAATCCGGGCACACCTTGGTGGCCAGGCTGCTGCCCAACACGGACCCCATCCACAAGGTGACGATCATTCCCCGGGGTCGGGCCCTGGGGCTGACGCAGCAGCTTCCCATGGATGAAAAGCACACCTATCCCAAGGAGTTCCTCCTCAACAACATTGCGATCCTGATGGGGGGCCGGGCCGCTGAGGAGATTGTCCTCAACAGCCAGACCACCGGCGCGGGCAACGACATCGAAAGGGCCTCCGACCTTGGCACGCAGAATGGTGTGCGACTTACGGCATGAGCGAAAGCCTCGGCCCCCTGAGCTTCGGAAAACGCGAGGAGCAGATTTTCCTTGGACGGGAGATCGCTCAACACCGGGACTACAGCGAGCTGACGGCCCAGAAGATCGATGACGAAGTCAGGGGCATCGTGAGCAGGGCTCATCGAAAAGACCACACAGCTCATAAAGGAAAACATGGACACGCTCCACAGGATGGCCGAGGCCCTCCTTGAAAGGGAAACCCTCAACAGCAAAGACATAGACGAAATCATGGGGCCGCTGAAGAAAGCCCCTCCGTCCGCGGAAGAAGCACCCCAGGCAGATCATACGGTGTGAGGGGACCGGACGTGGGGTTCACCCTCAAGTGGGCGGATCGTTCCCTGAACCTGGACGCCAGGACTCACGTCATGGGCGTCTTGAACGTGACGCCGGATTCTTTTTCAGAGCAGGGACGGTTTTTTGATTTTCACAAGGCCGTTGAGCACGGAGAATTCATGGCCCGCTCGGGGGCCGACCTGATCGATATCGGAGGGGAGTCCACGCGCCCCTATTCCAGGAGAATTTCCGCGCAGGAAGAAATGGACAGGGTCCTTCCGGTGGTGGAGGCACTTTCGAAGCGGACCGGCGTCCCGTTGAGCATCGACACGTGCAAGGCGGGGGTTGCGGAAGAAGCCATCAAGGCAGGCGCTTCCATCATCAACGACATCAGCGCTCTTCGGTTTGATGCGGCCATGGCCGGGGTTGCGGCCCGGGCCGGTTGCCCCGTTGTGCTCATGCACATGCAGGGCACACCCGAGGACATGCAGGACCATCCACACTATGATGACTTGATGAGGGATGTGATTTATTTTCTTCGGGATGCGATGGACCGTGCGGTTGCGGCAGGCATCCGGAAGGATCTGGTTTTGATTGACCCCGGCATCGGGTTCGGAAAGACCTTCCATGACAACCTCACGATTATCAGACGCCTTTCGGAGCTGCGCGTCATGGGATGCCCCATTCTAATCGGTCCCTCCAACAAGGCCTTCATCGGAAAGATTTTGGGCAAGGAGGCCCATGAAAGGGGGGTGGGCACCATGGCGGCCGTGGCCGCGGCGGTCATGAACGGCGCCCAAGTGGTCAGGGTCCATGATGTGGGCCCGGCGGCTGAAACGGTCAGGGTGATCGACGCCATCAGGAAGGGAAGAATTGAAGACGGCGAGGAGGTGTAGGGTCCGATGCTTTTCTGCATGGATGTTGGGAACACCAATATCGTCCTGGGGCTAACCCGGGGAAACGAGATCCTTAATCATTGGCGGATCAGGACCGAGAAGGATGTGACCGCGGACGAGCTGGGCGTCCTGGTGGCAAATCTGTTTCGGAATGCCGATCTTCCGCTTCAAACGGTCAGCGACGTGATCGTCTCCTGCGTGGTGCCATCGCTGCTCTATACCGTGCAGGAGTTTTGCCGGATCTACTTCGGCGTCAAACCCCTGGTGGTGGGCCCCGGCATCAAGACCGGCATGCCCATCAAGTATGACAACCCGAAGGAAGTGGGGGCCGATCGCATCGTGAATGCGGTCGGCGCCTTCGAAAAACACAGGACAGGCCTGGTCGTGGTGGACTTCGGGACCGCAACCACTTTCGATTATGTGTCTGAGGAAGGGGCCTACATGGGGGGTGCCATTGCACCGGGCATCCTGATTTCCTGCGAGGCCCTTTTTCAAAAGGCTTCCAAGCTCCCACGTGTGGAGATCTTCGCGCGGCCGAAGACCGTCATTGCCAAGGACACCATCAGCAGCATGAACGTGGGGATCGTTTATGGTTACGCCGGCCTGGTGGACGGCATCGTCCGTCGCATGAAACGTGAGGCCGGACAAGACCTGAAGATCATCGCGACAGGTGGGCTGGCGCCCCTGATCAGTGACGTCTCGGAGACGATCGATCATGTCGAGGAACTGTTGACGCTCGAAGGGCTCATCATCATTTTTGACCGAAATCGCCAAAAGGCGGAGTGAACCGCAAGTGAAAGAACGGTTCAATGCACAAGGCACAAGGTGCAAGGAGCGGGAGAACCACTGACCTTCATCCGGGGAATGACATCAAACCAGAGCGCCTCATCAGACCGCCGTCGCTTAAGCCCGGCGCCGCCATAGGGATCGTCTCCCCCGCCGGTCCCGTGGAGGACCACGAGCTGGATCCCGGGCTGGCGTTGCTTGAAGAAGAAGGCTTCCGGCCGCGGCTCGGCACGAACACTTTGGCGAGGCACGGTTACCTGGCGGGTAGGGACGAGGCTCGCCTGGAGGACCTTCGCGGGATGTTTCTCGACCCTGAGATCAAGGCGATTCTTTGCGCCAGGGGCGGCTACGGCAGCATGCGGCTGTTGAATCGTTTGGATTACCCCATGATCCGGGCAAACCCCAAACCCCTGGTGGGCTACAGCGATATTACAGCGGTCTTGCTGGCGGTATTGCGAAAGTCCGGCGTCGTGACTTTCCACGGCCCTGTGCTGAGAGACATGGCTGGGAAGGATGGGGAGGGTTTGAAGGCCATGATCCTCGCACTGACCGACAACGGCCGGCTTGAAATCCTGCTTGGCGAGGACGGGGTCGTTCGACCGGGCAAATCCCGTGGACCGCTCGTGGGCGGCAATCTCAGCCTGATTTGCCACTTGGTGGGAACGCGTTACCTGCCCTCGCTTCGCGGCGCCATCCTGTTCCTGGAAGATACCGGGGAGCCCGCCTACCGGCTCGACAGGATGCTCACGCACTTGAGGTTGAGCGGGCACCTGGAGGGGTTGGCTGCGCTCCTGGCAGGTGATTTCGAGGGCTGCCAGGCGCCCGGCCCGTTGAAGCAGCTTCTGGCAGACCGGACGAGGGGGCTGAACATGCCCGTTGCGGTCGGTCTGCCTGTGGGCCACGGTCGGCGCAATCTGACCATTCCGATGGGCGTCAAGGCGGAGGTTGATACCGATTCAGGGATCCTGCGTTTTCTTGAAGACCGGGTTTCGATCTAGCCTCGATATTCCGATTTGGACAGTCACCTATCAGCTATGAGCAATCAGCTGCGAGCTGTCCCCAAGAGAAGGAGTCACCCGTGAGACACAGCAAACCCATCCTGGCGTTTTGTCAGAGCGAGAAAATCAAGTCGGGCATCATATGGGTCTCGCAGTCCATCCAGTTGCTGGTCGGGCTTCAGGAACCGGAGCGAAGCGGCGGCGAGAGGATGGTCAAGGTCCTCCTGGAGATGGTGCTGAGCGAAGTGGGCCTTGCCGAGACGCTGGTGGGCGCCGAGGAGTGGAAGGCAGCGAAAGATCATCTGGAGCGGGCCGCTGTGATGCTCAATTCGGGCGTTGCGCCTGAGTCCTTGCTTCATCTCACTCAGGCGCTCAGTCAAGTGACCAACATTGGGCAACGCTCCATGACGCAGTTGAAGACGGAAGGCCTTCTGTGATTCAGGGGATTCGGCCTGGGGCGGCGTGACCGGCGGCCTGATGCGGGATCGGTTACCTGTCGGCGACATGCGCGTTATGGACAGGAGAATCGAATAAACAAGGAGGATTTCAAATGCAGGTACTCGTTCTTTATTTTTCGAAGGGTGGAAACACCAGGAAATTGGCAGAAGCCATTGCGAGAGGTGTTGAAGAGATCAATGGCGCCAAGGCTTTGCTCAGAACAACGGACCAGGTCACCAAGGACGATTTTGTGGTTTCCGATGCGGTCATCGCCGGTTCCCCGGTTTATTTCGGCCTGATGGCTGCGGAGCTCAAGAAGATCTTCGACGATTTTGTGGGGGTGAGAAAAAAGATGGAAGACAAGGTCGGGGCCGCCTTCACCACCTCAGGTGACCCAAGCGGCGGCAAGGAGACCACCATGTTGTCCATCATTCAGACGCTTCTCATCTATGGCATGGTCATCGTGGGTGATCCCATGTCCGCGACAGGGCACTACGGCGTTTCCTGTGTGGGGGCGCCCGATGAGAAAACCATGGAAAACGGCGCGAAGCTCGGCAAGCGAGTGGCCGAAATCGCTGCCAAACTCCGCGGGTAAAAGTCCGGAGGAGCCATTTCATTGCAGACGAATGCTCTAAAAGACCTGTTGATCCGGGTGAAGCAGGGAGAGGTGGACGTGGAGGAGGCCCTCCGACGGCTAAAGGCCATGCCCTTTGAAGACGTCGGATTTGCCTGCATTGATCACCACAGGGGGTTGAGAAGGGGCCTGTCGGAGGTGATCTTCGGAGAGGGCAAGGAGTCCCGGGACATCATCGGCATCATGGAGCGCATGGTCGCGCACGGGGACAACGTGCTGGTCACGCGCCTGTCCAGGGAAAAGGCAGAAGAAATTCAGCGACGCTTTCCCGAAGTCACTTATCAGGAAAGAGCCCGGACCCTGACCCTCGTCACCAACCCCATCCAGCGGTCGGGAAGAGGCACCATCCTAGTGGTGAGCGCGGGGACGTCGGATATCCCGGTGGCTGAGGAAGCCGCCATAACGGCCCGGTTCATGGGCAACGAAGTGGAAACCCTCTACGACGTGGGCATATCCGGACTCCACAGAATCCTGACCCACTTTGACAAGCTCGCTTGTGCGTCCGTGATCATCGTGGTCGCGGGGATGGAGGGCGCGCTTCCGAGCGTGGTGGGGGGACTGGTGGACCGGCCCGTCATCGCCGTGCCGACGAGCATCGGATATGGCGCGAGCTTTCACGGCGTGGGGGCGTTGCTCGGGATGCTTAATTCCTGCGCTTCCGGGGTGACCGTGGTCAACATCGACAACGGCTTTGGTGCGGGGTACGCGGCGGCCGTCATAAATCGGCTGCCGGAAGCAGGGTCATCGGGGGGGAAGGTCCCCGGCCTCCCGACGGATCGTCGCGACCAGTCGTCTTAGCGCGGGGACCTGTCTTCTCTGATTCTCGTCCCAGCAGGGGAGAAGGCTGTTGTTGTGATAGATCGGGTCACGGGCGATATCATATTCCGAGGCAGCGACCGCCTTTGCCCACAACGCGGTGTGGGGAATGGGGGAGTACTCCGCCAGGTAGGGCACCCCACCGGCTTCGGCCACCGCCCGGACCGTTTCGGCCACCGACTGAACCGTCTGACCGGGAAGCCCCATCAGGATGTATGCCCCGATCTCGTTGGCCTGGTAACCCGCCCTCATGAGGTGGGCAACGGCCCTTTCGAATTCCCCCTCTGCGAGCTTGCTGTCAAGGTCCCGACGGAAGGGGAAGTCGGCGCTTTCGAAACCCAGACGAATGGTCCTGAAACCGGACAGGTAAAGGAGCTTTGCGGTCCGGCAATCGATTTCCCGGGCGTGGAGCCCGTTGGGGGCGTGGAACCGGAGGGGGAGCCCTTTCCTGATCAGGGGTTCCAATACGCCTGTCCGAAACCCCCCGCCGTGGATGAGCAGCGCATCGTCATAGAAAGCGAAATCGCGGACGGCGAATTGCCCGAACCAGTGAAGGATTTCGCCCAGCACATCGTCGGGATGACGCCGTGTAAAACCTGGATCCAGAAACGGGGACGCGCAATAGGCGCATCGGTATGGGCATCCCGAAGAAGTGCGGAGGCAGATGTAGTCGATGCGGTCGAGGAGATCAAAGGCCGCGTAAGGGTGCCATGAGCGATCCGCTGGAGGCCCGGGTTTCAAGCCGAGGTCTGAAAGAAGGCCCCCAATGGCTTCGGCGCGGCCCTCCCCGCTGACGATGTCCGCCTCCGAAGTTTCCACGGCATGGTCCGGACAGAGGCGGGCGTACCTCCCCCCAAGAATGACCGGAATGTCCGGAAACATCTTCTTGACGATCCGAATGGTCTCTCTGACGCCCGGATACCAGTAGGTCATCACGGAGGTGACCAGGATGGCGGAGGGTCTTTCGACGGACCGGAGGGTCTTTTCAAAGCCCGCGACGCTTATGCCGTAGCGGCTGTAGGCCCTGGACACGTGCGAGAGGGCTTGGGGCCGAGTGATCCCCTGTCGAGAAAATTTTCCGGTCCCGTAAAGGCCCTTTTTCGGGGAAGTGGGTAAGATTGCATGGGCCACCCCGGTATCGTGGGTGCCCAGGCAGTCGATCAGGGTCACATCAAAACCCGTTCGTCGGAGAAAGCTCGCGATCTGAAGGAGGCCAAGGGGTTTGGCCCAGAGATCGTAGGCAGCGAAATCGAAAATCCAGGGATTGATGAGTAGAACCGTTGGTTTCATGTCATGACGGTTTGATCAGGCGAGATGGGCGGGTTTCCGGAGAGAACCTGCCGGACAGGGGGGAGATCATGAGGGCGGTCGTGCAGCGCGTGAAAGCGTCGAGGGTCGTGGTGGACGGGGCGACCGTTGGGGCGATCGGTTCCGGGGTCCTCATTCTCCTGGGGGTGGGGGTGGAGGACGCCGAGGATGACTGCGACTATCTCGCCAACAAGATCATTCATCTTCGGATCTTTCCCGATGAAAAGGGGCAGATGAACCTGTCCCTGACCGACGTGGGCGGTGCGGTCATGGTCGTCTCCCAATTCACGCTGTGGGCGGACTGCCGCAAGGGCCGAAGGCCGTCATTCACTCGGGCCGCGCCGCCGGACAAAGCGATCCGCCTTTACGAGCACTTCGTGCACCTGCTCAGGGAAAAGGGCCTCACCGTGGCAACCGGACGATTCCAGGCCATGATGGAGGTTTCTCTGATCAATGACGGACCTGTGACCATGATCCTCGACAGCGAAAAGCACTTCTAACAGGGTGCGAAAAACGTCCATCTGCGCTCATCCCTCGTCAGGCGTCGTTTCGAACGTCTCATTCCTGATTTCGCCCCTTTTGCTCTTTGCATTTCCCGCCGCTCCTCCCTGTCGAGATCTTCTTTTTCCAGGCGGAGGCGAAGTCCGAGGAGCTCCATGGTCAGCCGATGGCTTTGACAATTCACCGTGGTCGTTTTCATCGTTTACTCTTAGAAATGATTCCCTTCCGTGTCATTTTCCGAGGCAGAACCGGCTGAACACCTTTTCGAGGACGTCCTCGTTCGTCGTCTCGCCCACGATCTCTCCCAGACATTCAAGGCCATCCCGGAGCTCTATCGCTGCGATTTCCATCGGGCTGTTTTTCATCAAGTGGTCTGCCGCCGACTCGATGTGGACCCTGCATGCATCGAGGGCCTTTTGATGCCTGACGCCCGATGAACCGAGCGCGCCCGTCGTGTCTCCCACTTCTTTCAGGGCAGCTTCGAAAATGGCCTCCCGAAGCCGATCGATCCCCTCGCCCGTCAAGGCCGAGACCGTCATGGCTGGGAGGTGGTCGATGGGTGCGAGGTCTCCGGGTGTCATGATATGCGGCGGGAGGTCCGCTTTATTGAATACCGCGAGGGTGGCTTTTTCACGGGCGCGATGGATGACGGCCATGTCGTTTTCATCCAGCGGCCGACTTCGGTCAAAGACCGCCAGGACCAGGTCAGCCGAATCAAGGCTTTCATGGGTCAGCCGGATTCCGGCCGTTTCGATCTCTTCTTTGGTTTGCCGGATCCCGGCCGTATCCATCAGCAGGACGGGTAGCCCTTTGATGACAATGCTTGATTCGACGACGTCCCGGGTGGTTCCGGGGAGAGCGGTCACAATGGATCGGTTTCTTTCGATCAAGCGGTTCAAAAGGCTCGATTTCCCAACATTGACCGCACCGGCAATCACCACGCGGATGCCGTCCACCCACAGGCCCCTTCGGGCGACACCCTCTGTCAGCGCACGCAACTCCTGAACCATCCCTTGGATCAGTTGCGCCGAAAGGGCCTCCCGCGACAAGATGTCGGTCTCTTCTTCAGGGTAGTCAATAGCCACTTCCACATGGGCGAGGGTATCCATGACCCTTTCCCTAAGCCCGTCGATCTGGTGGCGGAAGCCCCCCTGGACCTGGGAGGCGGCCATCTTGATCCCGCGATCGGACTTGGCGTTGATAAGGTCCACCACGGCCTCGGCCTGAGTCAGGTCTATTCTGCCGTTCAGAAAGGCGCGATAGGTGAACTCCCCGGGTCGGGCGAGCCTCGCCCCCTGGTCAAGGACCAGTTGAAGGATTTTTGAGAGCAGGAAAAAGCCGCTGTGAGCGTTGATTTCAACCACATCTTCGCGGGTGTAGGAATGGGGCCCCCTCATGCAGGCGACCAGGACCTGATCGATCGCGTTTCCGCCTGCGGGCTCGCAAATGTGGCCCAGGTAGAGTCGATGACTATCGAATCCGCACGACCCGCGCAGGGGGCGGAATACCTTTCGGGCGATTTCGATGGAACGACCGCCGCTCAACCGGATGATCCCGATCCCTCCCGCTCCGGCGGGCGTCGCGATGGCGGCAATGGTATCTTCCTGTGAGGACAACATCTACTTGCGGGGGATAATGAGAACCTTCTTCAGGACCCCGTCGCCGCGGCTTTTCGTGTCAAGTTCCTGATCATCTCTGAGGGCCAGATGAATGATTCTCCGGTCATGGGGGTTAAGGGGGCCTGTGGTGATCGGCTTCTTGATGCGCTTCGCTTTTTCGCCGATCTTGAGTGCCATCTCCACGAGGGATTCCCTTCGCCTTTCGCGGTAGTTCTCCGAGTCGATCACCACCCGGACCTTCTGGTCAAGGGCCTTGTTGACGATCTTGCTCACGATGAACTGGAGGGCGTCGAGCGTCCGGCCTTTTCGGCCGATCAATATCCCGGACTGGTCTCCTTCGATGGAAAGGACGATCCGGTCGTCCTCCAGCTTTGTCGTGACCGAGGCCTCAATGGGGATCAGGTCGAGAATGGTCTTGAGACTTTCGCTGGCAACGGCCACCGCATCCCCCGGCACGGCAGGCGGTGCCTCGGATTCCAAGACAGGTGGTGGCTCGGGGGCCTTCTTTTCGACGGTGACCCTGATCTTGGCCTTCCGGCCGCCCACAAGACCGAAGATGCCGGCGGACCCGGGTTCAATGATTTCGACGTCGATTTCCTCTTTGGTGCAGCTTGAGTTGGCGACGGCTTTCTCAATGGCCTCTCTCGGTGGTTTTTGCCTTCGAATTCAAAAGTTTCGCATGATTTCCTCCAAACGTTATGCGGATCTCTTCTGAATTCGGTACTGCTGGCCGATGGAAAGGAGATTGTTGACCAGCCAGTAGAGCACCAGGCCGGAAGGAAAATTGATGAACATGAACGTGAAGATGACGGGCAGGAACATCATGATCTTGGCCTGGGTCGGGATCGCCGGGGGTCGGGGTCATCTTCTGCTGAATAAACATGGAGGCCCCCATCAGCAGCGTCAGGACCGGTATGCCGTAGGGCGGGGACATGAACGGGATCTGAAAGGGAAAAGCTGAACAGCCGGTCCGGGGCCGAAAGGTCGTTGATCCAGAGCATAAACGGCGCATGCCTCAGCTCGATGGCACTCCCCAGGATCCGAAAGAGCGCAAAGAACACCGGAATCTGGATGACCATGGGCAGACATCCGCCCATGGGGTTGACCTTGTAGGTCTTGTAAAGGCCCATCATCTCCTTGTTCAGCTGTTCCTGGTTGTCTTTGTATTTCTCCCGGATCTTGGCCATCCGGGGCTGCAGTTTCTGCATCTCCTTCATGGACTTGTAGCTCTTGTGGGTCAGAGGCCAGAACAGGATCTTGACCAGGATGGTGAGAAGGATGATGGAGACGCCGTAGTTGTGCAGGTACTGGTTGAAAAACCGCAGCGATATAGAGCAGCGGCTTTGCGATGATGTCCGTCCAGCCGAAGTAAACCGCCCGCTCGAGCCTGAGTCCGAACCTCCTCAGGACACCAAGATCCCGCGGTCCGAAATAGAGCGTCATGTTGGTCGAAACCTCCCCGGACGGGTTGACTGAAACGGGCCCCGGTATAGGCGCCCACCAACGGCCTGACGGTATCGACTCCCGCGGAATCTCCCTTGGTGCCGTCCTGTGGCACCACCGCCGCGATGAAATAGTCGTCCTCGTAAGCGATCCACTTGATATTCCCCGTCAGGCGTTCTTCCTCCCCGACCTCTTTGAGCTCGACCTCCTCCAATTTGTCATCCCGGAGCGCATTAGCCCCACGTAGGAGTAATATCCGCCTTTTTTAGAGGGCGGCAACGCGGAAAGCTCGGTCCTGAAGCTTCCGTCGACGGGCGTCTCTTTGGGGTTGTGGACCTCGATCCGCGCATCGATCCGGTAGCTGTCCGGATAAAAACGAAGGGTCTGCGTCAAGGATAACCCATCGGCCGTTTGTCCTTTGAAGGCGACCTCCTGTGGGTCCGTGGTCACTAAAACGTGTGTGTCCTGACGATCCGTCTCATAGAGCGAAGGGGTGAGCGAGCCCTTTTCACCGGCATCCGGGGTGAAACCGAGCAGAAGAAAATCCCCGATATCCTGCCTGAGCCCCACGATCTCGATGGGGGGGGATTGAGGGTCGGTGGTTTGACGGTATTGTTTGAGTTTCAGACTCTTGATCGTCGGCCCGGCGTTTGTGAGGACCGCCTGGTATAGATCGGTCTCGACGACGATCTCCTTTTCCTCGACGGTCGCAGTCTGCAAGGCCGACGTCGCTTCGTCGACGGCAGGTCGGGCCGAGGGGGACAGGTCCCCCGTCGTCTTTGGGGTTGACGCGATGGGTTTCTCTTCTCCAGGCCCTTGCTGCACCCGATCAGGCATTTTTTCCTGCGGCGCGAACAAAAAGGACCATGCGATGAGGACCACAAAGGATAAAGCAAATGCCAGGAGGGTCTTTTTTTCCATCATCTTTCAATACGTCCCATTCGGATCGGTTTGAAGGCCGGCTTCTGCGGCCTCCCCCGGCTTGGGTATGCATCTTGCATATCTAACCGGGAGCTGGCAGAGTGCGAAGGATTGGCGGCAGTCGATGCCTCGTCTCAACTCAGAGGGTCAAACCCTCCGGGATGAAACGGATGGCACTTGAGGACTCTGATCACGGAAAGCGCCCCTCCCTTCAGCAGTCCATATTTCCTGAAGGCGTCAAGGGCATACGTTGAGCATGTGGGATGGAAACGGCACGAAGGGGGCAGGAAAGGAGAAAGAAGTCCTTTGTAGGCGTAAATCACAGCGACCGGCAAGTATCGCAATTTAAATAGCAAAATCTCGGCGAGTGAGGCCTTCACTCAATTCCTCTGTGATGTCGCTGTAGTTGACGGAGATCGCATTGCGTTTCGCGGCAATGACGAAGTCGAATCCTTTGGGGAAGAGATCCCGATGCAGCCTGAAAAACTCCCTGATGAGCCTCTTGACCCTGTTCCTTTGAACCGCGTTCCCAATTTTCTTGCTGACCGTAATCCCCAACCTCGCAAAGCTCAGCCCGCTTTCCTTGAAAATCAAAACAAAATGTCCTGTATGTCGGCGTCTGCCCGAGCGATTTAAATTGACAAACTCCTCACGATTCAATAATTTTTCGATCTTTGAAAAGGAGAAAGCACCCATAAGACGTTGGGGCACAACCATCGACTTTCAGGGTATTCCTTTAGACGGTCAATCGCTTCCGTCCCTTGGCCCTTCTTCGTTTCAGCACATTCATGCCGCTCTTTGTTTGCATTCTGGTCCTGAAGCCGTGGGTTCGGGCTCTTTTTACATTGCTCGGTTGATAGGTTCTTTTCATGGTTGTCCCGATTCCTTTTTTTGATTATATCAAAGGGGGCATTTAATCACTCTCAGTCAGCACTGTCAAGCCAAAGTTTCAGTGAATCGAGACACACGGACCGACCCTCAAAGGTGTCTTTAAGCCCTCAAACGCTTCAGCAACCACTGAGGCTCAGCCACGAGAAAGGAGTAAGCAGACATGTTCCTCGATCCCATTCTTGGTTTGTTTTCAAACGATCTTGCCATTGACCTGGGAACGGCCAACACCCTTGTCTACGTCAAAGGGAAGGGTATCGTTCTCAACGAACCCTCCGTGGTGGCGGTCCGAAAAGATGAAAAGGGGACCAACCGGGTGCTGGCAGTGGGGAAGGAAGCCAAAATGATGCTCGGTCGCACGCCCGGAAATATCGTGGCCATCCGCCCCATGAAGGATGGGGTCATCGCGGACTTCGAGATCACAGAAGCCATGCTGCGCTATTTCATCAGGAAGGTGCACAATCGGCGGAACCTGCTCAGACCCCGCATCATCATCTGCGTCCCGAGCGGCATCACACAGGTTGAGAAGCGGGCGGTTCGTGAGTCCGCAGAATCCGCCGGCGCCCGGGAGGTCTACCTCATCGAAGAGCCGATGGCTGCAGCCATCGGCGCCGGTCTGCCCATTACCGAACCGACCGCCAACATGGTTCTTGACATTGGAGGCGGCACGACGGAGGTGGCGGTCATCTCCCTGGCAGGCATTGTTTACTGCCGATCCGTCCGCATCGCGGGAGATAAGATGGATGAGGCCATTCTCAATCACATAAAACGGAAGTATAATCTGCTGATCGGTATCAGCACCTCGGAAATCATCAAAACGACCATCGGGAACGCTTACCCGAGCGACCAAATAGAAACCATTGAGGTTAAAGGCCGGGATCTGGTCACAGGCATTCCGAAGATCCTTACCATTGATTCGGATGAGGTTCGGCAGGCCATTTCCGAGCAGGTTCAGACCATCGTGGAGACGGTTCGAATCGCGCTTGAGCAAACCCCTCCCGAATTGGCCGCGGATATCGTGGATCGAGGCATCGTCCTGACTGGAGGCGGTTCTTTGCTGAAAAATCTGGACGTCCTGTTGCGGGAAGAAACCAAGCTTCCCATCACCGTGGCCGAGGATCCGCTTTCAGCCGTGGCGGTGGGCTCGGGGAGGGCTTTGGACAACCTCGCCATACTGAAGGAAGTTACAATACGTTAAGTCAATTTGGGCGCAATCATTGAAAGGTTCTGATGGATTTCGAGCCGTCTGGGTCTGGATTTGCCTAATCGGGCTCGTGCTGCTCCTTTTGTCTTCAAATTTCGGCAGTGACCGGGACTGGTCCCTCGGCGAGGCGTTTCTTGTGGAGTTGACGGCGCCGATTCAAGCGGTCGCGTGGGGCGTCGTCGCAAGGGTGGAGAAAGTCTGGCGGGACTACTTGTATCTGGTGAATCTTCGTGAAGAGAATCAGCACCTCAGGGGGAGAGTAGAATCACTCGAGCGGGAAAAACAGCGTCAAGAGGAGATGATCGCGGCAAGCACGCGACTGGTTAAGCTTCTGGATCTCAAGAAGGACCTCGATGATCCTGTGGCTGCGGCCCAGGTGATCGGGGTGGATCCCACGGGCTGGTTCAGGGCCGTCATCGTCAACAAGGGGAAGCTTGACGGGGTCCGGGTGGACATGCCCGTTGTGAGCGCCGGCGGTGTTGTGGGAAGGATCGTTTCGGTCTCTCCCCGTTACGCCAAGGTTCTTCTGATCATTGACCAGAACAGCGCCGTGGACATCTTGGTGCAACGGTCCAGGGATCGCGGGATGGTGAAAGGGATATTCTCCGACGTCTGTCGGGTGGATTATCTGGTCAGCACGAGCGATGTGGTTGTGGGGGATGCGCTTATCACCTCGGGTCTCGGAGGTGTTTACCCAAAGGGGCTCCCGGTTGGCCGGGTGACCTCTGTGGGTGAAACCCCCGGGGAGCTGTTCAAGGAGGTGCTCGTGAAGCCTGCAGTGGATTTTTCCAGGTTGGAGGAGGTCTTGATCCTCCTTAAGGAAGAAAAGCGTTTGGAATGGACCGAAGAAGAAGGATAGGCCTTATCAGTGCGCTGTGGGTTGCCGGCGTCCTGTTCGTCCTCCTGAAGGGGAAATGGATGGTTGGGCCCCTCAAGCCGCAAGGTCTGGGTCTCGATGTGTGCACCATCATCATTGCCTATCTCTTTTCGGAAATCAGCAGGGGTTGGGCCGTCGCCTTTTCCCTGTCCCAGGGACTCCTTACGGATGTTTATTCCGGAGGTCTCAGAGGGCTATTTGCAGCCCTTTACCTCGCGGTTTATGGGACCATCCACTTGGGGAGCCGACTCCTGGACTTGAATGGTTTCAAGGGGCAGATAGTGATCGTGGCCGGTGCGGTCTTCATCAAATACTGTCTCTTATTCCTGATCGTCAAATCATTCCCTCTGGACCTTTTCATAGAACCCCCTGCCCTCTGGATGGTCGGTTTGTCTTCTGCGGCCAACGGTCTCGCAGCCCCCTTTGTGTTCGGTCTCATCCGCTGGTTCGATTTTGTGCTCAGAGGAGAAAACATTGGGTCCTCATCCTGACAAGGTTTGGAAACAGGGCGGACAACCCATGGCTGCGCAGCTGGTGCGGGTGTTGGTTTTGGAGGAGGATGGTCGGTTTTGAGGCAGCCTGAGCTCAATGGGATCAACCGGGACAGCCTGGAACAGCGTCTCAACATCGCGGTGCTGATCGTGTTGGTCCTTTTCGGCGCTTTGTTTTTTAGGCTCTGGTTCCTGCAGGTCGTCAATGGGTGGACATACAAGGCGCGGTCCGAAAACAATCGAATCCACCTCCAGGACATCCCGCCGATCCGGGGCGTGGTTTACGACCGGTGGGGCGAAATGCTGGTGAACAACCGTCCTTCCTATGACCTTTGCGTGGTCCCGGAGGAGATGGAAGACAGGGGAAAGCTTTTCACAAGCCTCAACCGCCTCATCGGGCTCGACCGGGAGACCATCGAGTCGAAGCTGAAAGGTGCGGGCCCTGTTCAGCCCTTCAGACCTATCTGTCTCAAACGGAATTTGACCAGGGACGAGCTGGCCGTCATAGAAACCCACCGGTTCAACTTGCCGGGCGTGACGATTCAGGCCGGTTCCAGGCGACATTACCTGTACGGAAGCCTTTGCGCCCATGTGCTCGGATATGTTGGGGAGATCAGCGAGGCGCAGATAAAGAGCGGCCGGTATCCGGACCGACGCCCGGGTGACCTTATCGGGAAGGCGGGGGTCGAGCGCATATGGGAGGCGTCCCTGAGTGGAATAAGAGGGGGCGCGCAGCTGGAAGTGGATGCTGCCGGGCGCGTGATCAAAGTGGTGTCGCGTAAACCGCCTTTGTCTGGAGAGAGCATCAGCCTCACCATCGACAAGCGGCTGCAGGTCCTGGGGGAAAAGGAACTGGAGGGAAAACGGGGGGCCATTGTGGCCATGAACCCAAAGAACGGAGAGCTTCTGGCCATGGTGAGCAGCCCGGGGTTTGATCCGAACCTCTTTGTGGAGGGCATTGACAAAGAGGCCTGGGAGGATTTGACCGGATCCAAAGCGCACCCCCTTCAGAACAGGGCCCTTTCCAGTCAGTACCCTCCAGGGTCGATCTTCAAAATTGTTGTGGCCCTGGCGGCGCTGGAGGAGGGGGTAATCGACAAAAACGAAACGATTTTCTGCGGGGGGTCCTTATCACTGGGAAGCACGAGGTTTGGGTGCTGGAAGAAACACGGGCATGGTCATATAGCGCTCGAAAACGCGTTGGTGGAATCCTGTGACGTCTATTTCTACACCCTCGGAAAAAGACTCGGGATCGACAAGATCGCACATTATGCGAAAAGGCTCGGGCTGGGGAGCGCGACAGGCTTTGACCCTTTCATCGAGAAGGACGGACTGGTCCCTACCCGGGAGTGGAAGCTCAAGCGATGGGGCGTTCCGTGGCAGGCCGGGGAAACCTTGTCTTCGGCCATCGGCCAGAGTTTTGTCCTCGTCACCCCCATACAGATGGCGGCCATGATTTCATCGGTCTTCAACGGAGGGACCTTGTACCGGCCCCGCATCGCGAAAGCCGCTGGAAAGGACGATGGAAAACAGGTCGATCCCCCGGCGCCTGGAAACATGAAGTCTCTTCAGATACGTCCGGAGCACCTTGAAATCGTCCGGAAGGCCCTGATCGGGGTCGTGAATGGACCGCGGGGGACCGGCAAGAAGGCTGCGTTGAAGGACATCACCGTGGCGGGAAAGACCGGCACCGCGCAGGTGGTGGCTCTCGATAAGGAAAAGGGGTTCGGGGACGAGAAAGACGTGCCGCTGGAATATAGAGACCACGCTTGGTTTGTGTCCGTGGCCCCTGCCGAGGACCCGACGATTGCGGTGGCGGTGTTGGTGGAGCATGGCGGGCACGGCGGAAGCGCGGCCGCGCCCATCGCGAAGCATTTGATCTCGGCGTTTCTGGAAAAAGAAAGAGTCGCCTCAATTCATGGAAGCCCGGAGGCTTCAACGGCTGCAGGCCGGTGAGGGGTTCGTGCGTTAGAAATGATATTTTTTGCTGAAAGGTCGGATTTCGGGTGTCGGTTTTGGGTTCCTGTCTTGACTGAGGCCTGAGGCCTGAAATTTGGTTTGGACGGATCGGGATGTTCGACAGAAGGCTGGTTCAGAATTTTGATTGGCTGATCGTGCTGGTGCTCTTGCTCATCGGCGCCGTCAGTATTTTGAATTTGTACAGCGCCACTTTCCCAATACGGGAAACCGGTGGGTCCCAGATCTTTGTGAAGCAGATCTACTGGTACCTCATAGGATTCGGCGTCTTCGTCCTGATGACCACCTTCAGTTATTGCACGTTGGAGCGGTTCGCTTATCCGGTCTATCTTTTGGCTTTGGGCCTGCTGCTGTTGGTCCTGGTCGCGGGGAAGGCCACCTCGGGATCCCAGAGGTGGATCACTCTGTTTGGATTCAACTTTCAGCCTTCCGAGATGGCGAAGATGGCGGTGATCCTATGCCTGGCGAAGTTTTTCAGTGACCGAAGCGAAGTCCGGGAATACCGGCTGCGGGATCTTTGGCAGCCTTTCATGTTGATCTGCATCCCGGCTTTTCTGATCGTCAAGGAACCCGATCTGGGGACTGCGCTGCTCCTGTTGGCGGTCTCCGCCTCCATGCTGCTCTTGGTGCGGATACAGTGGAAATCGCTGGCCCTTCTCGTTGGGTCGGCGTTGCTCGTCGCGCCGTTTATATGGTTTTCTCTCAAGACCTATCAGCAAAGGCGAATTCTCACCTTCCTCATGCCCGACCTGGATCCACTGGGCGCAGGGTATCACATCAACCAGTCCAAGATCGCCATCGGGTCCGGCTTGGCGTGGGGTAAGGGTTATATGAGAGGGACCCAAACGCGCCTTCACTTTCTCCCAGAGCAGCACACGGATTTCGCCTTTTCGGTGTGGGCGGAGGAGTGGGGATTCCTGGGTTCCGCCCTGCTTCTCATCCTTTACCTGATCCTTGTGATCTGGGGGCTCAATATCGCCAGAAATTCCAAGGACAAGTTCGGTGCCATGTTGGCTGTGGGATTGACGGCCATCCTTTTGTGGCAGGTGGTGATCAACGTGGGGATGGTCACCGGCCTTCTCCCAGTGGTGGGTATCCCGCTTGTCCTTTTCAGCTATGGGGGTTCCTCCCTTGTCACAACCATGACGGTCATCGGTTTGCTGATGAACATCCGCATGAGGCGGTTCATGTTTCAATAGAATGATAATTCACTTGAGAATTGAAGATGCCTGTGTTAGGAGCCCCAACCATCACCGGTTATAAGGATGTCCGATGAAAAAAAACCACGACCAGATCAACGCGTTCTTGGGAAAAGATACCGAGTTCGAGGGCAAACTCTCCTTTACGGGCGCGGTTCGGATGGACTGCCGTTTCAAGGGAGAGATTTTGAGCGGCGAAACGCTGATTGTGGGGGAGTCGGCCGTCATTGAGTCGGACGTCCGGGTGTCCCACATGGTTATCAGCGGCGAGTTCCGTGGCAACATCGAGGCGGACCGTGTCGAGATACGGGCACCGGGGAAGGTGATTGGAAACATCCGCTCCCCTGTGCTCGTGATCGAGGAAGGCGTCATTTTTGACGGGAGCAGTCAGATGCAGATTCGGGAGGGGGCATCGGGCAAGGATTTTTCCGTGGTGGATTCAAAAGACGACAAAAAGTGAATGCGGTGCTTCAAAAAAGCTTTGACAACGGACTTTTTTTTTTGGTAAAAGGCCTTACTCTTCGTCGAGCCACGATAAATTCCTTGATTTTCTAGAAAAAAAGGAAAGCGTCATGTTGGAAGTCAATTCTAGCCTCTTTGTGCAGGTCGCGAATTTTCTGATTCTGATTTTTCTCATGAACCGCTTCCTATACAGACCCATCAGAGATATCCTTCGGCGAAGAAATGAAGAGATGAACCGGTTGGAAGGGTTGATTTCAGACTTCAGCGCCAAGTCGGATCAACAGCGGAATCGAATCGAAGAAGGCCTGACTCAGGCGAGGAAGGAAGGCTATGAGGAGAAGGAAGGCCTCAAGGGCGTGGGCCTCAAAGAGGAGCGGAGCCTGACGCAGGAGGCGGGGGCCAAGGCGGAGGCCAAGATCGGGCAGGCCAAATCGGAGATCGAAGGAAAGATCGCGGAGGTGCGCAAAGCACTCGAAGATCAGGTTTCCATGTTCTCGAAGGAATTGGCCCAGAAGGTGCTCGGGAGGACAATCCAATGACGCCCATTTGGCGTAATCATCAAACCCTGTGGCGGACGGCCTTTCTAACCCTGGGCCTGTGCGTTTCCCTCTGGAGTTACGGATTCGCGACGGGAGGGGGCGAAGGGGCTGCCCATAACGGCGGACAGGGGCTGGACCTCCTGTATCGTTTCATCAACTTTGCCCTCTTGGTCATCATTCTTTTCGTGGTGGTCAAGAAGACGCCGGTTAAGGATTTTTTCTCTTCGCGCAGGGAAGAGATCAAGCGAAAGCTTGAGGAGCTTGAAAAGGACCGAAAGGCGTCCGAAGATCGTTATCGGGCGCTCGAGAGGAAATTGAGCGAGTCTGAAAAGCAGAGGGATGAGTTGATCGCTCAATACAAGGCCGAGGGTCTCGCGGAGAAGGAGAAGATTGTCGCAGCCGCCCAGGTGAAGGCACGGGAGATCTTGAAGCAGGCCGACCTGGCCATACAGCGGGAGATTGAGGCGGCCAAGCAGCGGTTGAGAAACGAGGTGGCGGAAGCGGCCACGCAGAAGGCGCGGCAGATCCTCCAGAAAGAGATCCGCGAGAACGACCAGGATCGGTTGGTTGACGATTTCGTAGAAAGGGTGGGAAAGCTAAATTGATCAGATCAGCCATATCCAAGCGCTATGCCAAGGCTTTGCTGGGCATCGGCCAAGAGGACGGAAAATACGAGGCTTACGGAACGAGTTTGAGGGCTTTCGTGGATTTCTGCGGAGCCAACGATGAATTCTTCCGTTTGGTGGCCAATCAGATTTTTTCCGTGGAAGAGCGAAAGCGTGTACTGGACAGGGTGTTGGATCGAAGCGGGTTTCCGCTGATCGTCCAGAACTTCCTGCGGTTGCTTCTCGACAAGAATAGAATCGGGGCCGTCAAGGTGATATCTGAACATTACGGTGAGCTGACCGACGATGTGATGGGAATCACCCGAGCACAGGTGATGACCGCCTGGCCCATGAAGGATCCGGCCGTTTCTAGAATAAAGCAGGCCTTGAAGTCCATCAGCCCGGGAGAGGTCAAGATAGAGGTCAAGGACGATGCCGCCCTCATTGGCGGCATTGTCGTCAAGATCGGGGATTTGGTACTGGATGGGAGCGTCAAGGCCCAGCTCGAAGGGTTAAAAGAATCTTTGAAAAGGGGTGAATATAGCTAATGGAAATCAGAGCAGAAGAGATCAGTCAGGTCATCAGGGAACAGATTAAGGATTACGAAAAGAGGATCGAGGTGAGTGAGACCGGCACTGTTCTGTCCGTTGGCGACGGTATCGCTCGCGTCTATGGTCTCGAGAAGGCCATGGCCATGGAAATGGTCGAGTTTCCGGGCGGCATATACGGCCTGTGCCTCAACCTGGAAGAAGACAATGTCGGTGTCGCCATCATGGGGGACGACTCCAAGATAAAGGAAGGCGACACGGTCAAGCGGACGGGACGGATCGCCGAGATTCCGGTTGGAGACGGCGGTGCTCGGGCGGGTGATCGACGCGGTTGGGAATCCCCTGGACGGCAAAGGGCCCATCAACGCGACGGAATTCCGCCGAATTGAAATGGTCGCACCGGGTGTTATTGCGCGCCAACCGGTGAACGAGCCCATGTATACGGGCATCAAGGCCATTGACGCCATGACGCCCATCGGTCGCGGCCAGCGGGAGCTCATCATCGGCGACCGTCAGATCGGCAAGACGGCCATTGGGGTTGACGCCATCATCAACCAGAAGCACACGGACATCTATTGCATCTATGTGGCCGTGGGCCAGAAGAAATCCACGGTGGCCCAGGTGGTGGACGTGCTTCGAGCGCAACGGGGCCATGGAATACACCACCGTGGTGGCCGCCTGCGCCAGTGATCCCGCCACCCAGCAGTACATTGCCCCTTACAGCGGTTGTGCCATCGGTGAGTATTACCGCGACAAGGGGAAACACGCCCTGATCATTTATGATGACCTCTCCAAGCAGGCCGTCGCCTACCGACAGGTTTCCCTGCTGCTCCGGCGTCCGCCGGGACGTGAAGCCTTCCCCGGAGACATCTTCTACAATCACTCCCGTCTTCTTGAGCGGGCGGCCAAAGCTGAACGACGAATTGGGAGCCGGCTCATCTGACGGCGCTACCGATCATCGAGACACAGGCCGGAGACGTCTCGGCCTACATTCCCACCAACGTGATTTCCATTACAGACGGTCAGGTCTATCTGGAGCCGAGTCTTTTCTTCTCAGGCATCCGTCCGGCCATCAATGTCGGGCTTTCGGTTTCCCGGGTCGGAGGCGCTGCCCAGACCAAGGCCATGAAGAAGGTGGCAGGAACCCTTGCGCCTGGATATGGCCCAGTTCAGCGAATTGGAGGCCTTTGCCGCAGTTTGGAAGTGATTTGGACAAGGCGACCCAGACGACAGATCAATCGGGGCCGGAGACTGGTTGAAATCCTGAAGCAGCCCCAGTACCAGCCCATGACGGCCGAAAAGGAGGTCGCCATCCTGTTCGCCGGCGCAAACGGCTATCTGGACGAATGGCCCGCAGAAAACGTCAGTGATTACGAAAAGCAGATGCTGGATTTCATGGAATGCAAGCACCCAGAGATCCTGAAGGAACTGAAGGAAAAGAACGACATCAGCACGAGCTGGACCAGAAGCTGAAAAGTGCCCTGGACGAGTTCAAGCGGTATCTTTCAGCCTGTCGCCTAAACCTTAAAACCGTTTGGAAGAGACGGATCAATGGCAACCTTAAGAGACATCCAGAGAAAGATCGGCGCAGTCAAGAAGACCAAACAGATTACCAAGGCCATGAACATGGTGGCCGCGTCCAGGCTCCGTGGCGCCCAGGGCAAGATGGAGAGCTTCGCGCCATACGCACGGAAGTTTGCCGAGGTCTTGGGCAACCTGTCAGCGAGAATCGAATCCGATATCCACCCCTTGTTGGTCAAGAAAGAGAAGGTCGCGAAAGTGGAGCTGCTTCACTTCACGGCCGACAGAGGGCTTTGCGGCAGTTTCAATACGAACTCCATCAATCGGGCCGCCAAGTGGCTTGCCGAGCAAAAGGCCGCCGGCACGAGCCCGAGCCTGACGCTGGTCGGAAAGAAGGGCAGGGACTTTTTCAGGAAGAGGAATGAAGTCATCACCGAAAGCTTCACCAACATCTACGGAAAAATTGAAATTTCGTTTGTCAACAAGATGACCAATCAGTTCATCAACCGCTATCTTTCTGACGAAATCGACGAGGTCTACATGCTCTACACCAGCTTTCTTGGCATGGCCAAGCAGCAACCCACCCTGGTGAAGCTGCTTCCCATCGAACCGCCAAGGAGCGAAACGAAAGAGAATGCAGGCCCCGGCGCGGAGTATCTTTGTGAACCTGATGCGGAGGCGCTCCTGATCGAACTGCTGCCGAAGCACATCAGTGTTCAGATATTCAATGCTTTTCTGCAGAATGAGACCAGTGAGCACGCTGCCCGAATGGCCGCGATGGACAACGCTTCAAAGAACTGCAACGATCTGATCGACAGTCTGACGCTGGTTTACAACAAGGCGAGACAGGCGGCCATCACGGCTGAACTGATGGATATTGTTGGTGGTGCCGAGGCCTTGAAAGGTAATGGTTTTAATCGAAGGAGGTCTTAAACCAGCCATGAACGATGGCAAAATTATTCAAGTGATCGGTCCGGTCGTGGACGTGGAGTTTCCGGAGGGCGGGCTTCCCTCCATTTTGACCGCGCTAACCATCAGCAACCCGGCCATCGATGATACGGAGGACAATCTGGTGGTGGAGGTGGCCCAGCACCTGGGTGACAACGTGGTCCGATGTATTGCCATGGACGTCACCGACGGTCTCGTGCGGGGCATGAAGGTGACGAACACTGGAAACCAGATTCAGATGCCCGTCGGGGATCCCTGTCTGGGGCGGGTCCTGAACGTTGTGGGGCGTCCAGTGGACGGCCTGGGTCCGGTCAATGCCACGGAGTTTTACCCGATCCACCGCCATGCCCCGGCATTCGTCGATCAGGACACGACGGTGAAGGTCCTTGAGACGGGCGTAAAGGTGATCGACCTGCTGGTCCCGTTTCCACGCGGCGGGAAAATGGGGATGTTCGGCGGCGCCGGCGTTGGCAAGACCGTGGTCATGATGGAAATGATTCACAACATCGCCATGCAGCACGGCGGAATCAGCGTCTTTGCCGGCGTCGGCGAGAGAACGCGAGAGGGCAACGACCTGTACCTGGAGATGAAGGACTCCGGCGTCCTCAACAAGGCCGCTCTGATCTACGGCCAGATGACAGAGCCGCCTGGTGCGCGGGCAAGAGTTGCCCTCTCGGCCTTGACCGCTGCCGAATATTATCGTGATGAAAAGGGCCAGGACGTGCTTCTTTTCATCGATAACATCTTCCGGTTCACTCAGGCCGGATCCGAGGTGTCGGCTCTGCTGGGCCGGATTCCATCCGCGGTCGGTTACCAACCGACCCTCGGCACGGACCTTGGTGAGCTCCAAGAGCGCATCACCTCCACCACCAAGGGATCCATCACATCGGTGCAGTGTGTGTACGTGCCGGCCGACGACCTGACGGACCCAGCCCCGGCCACGACCTTTGCGCATCTCGATGGGACGGTGGTGCTCTCAAGGCCCATTGCGGAGCTCGGGATTTATCCTGCGGTGGATCCGCTCGATTCGACGTCGAGGATCCTTGATCCAAACTATGTCGGCGAGGAGCACTATCGGACGGCCAGACAGGTCCAGCAGATCCTGCAGAAGTACAAAGATCTCCAGGATATCATCGCGATTCTCGGTATGGATGAGCTCTCCGACGAAGACAAGTTGGTCGTGGCGCGCGCCAGAAGAATCCAACGGTTTCTTTCTCAGCCCTTCCACGTTGCAGAGACGTTCACCGGCACCCCTGGTGCGTACGTGGCCGTCAAGGATACGGTCCGTGCTTTCAGGGAAATCATCGAAGGCAAACATGACGATTTGCCCGAGGCGGCGTTCTATATGGTTGGAGGCATTGAGGAGGCCCGCGCGAAGGCAGAGAGAATGGCGGCAGTCAAGTAGAGGAATCTGAGACATGGGAAACGTGCATCTTGAGGTGGTGACCCCACAAAAGATCCTCATTAGCCAGGATGTGGAGGTGGTGGTGGTCCCTGGGTCCTTAGGGGAATTTGGCGTGCTCGAGGGACATGTCCCTTTCCTTTCGGGTATCGTGCCCGGCGAGCTTAGATTCACAGCGGGCGGAAAAACGGAGCGGTTCGCAGTCGCATCGGGTTTCGCAGAGGTGTCGGAAAACAAGGTGTCCATCTTGGTTGACGCGGCCGAGAGCGCTCGGGACGTCGATCTGGAGCGCGCGCGAAAAGCGCTCGATCGGGCCAAGGAGAGGCTCGCCAAGCGCGGTGTGGAAGACTATGATTTTATCAGGGCGGAGGTCGCGCTCCGAAGAGCCATGGCGAGAATCAAGGTTGCTGAGAAGCAGGGCGCCTAAGGCCGGCGTTCCGCATAGGGTAAGACAAAGGCAAGCCCGGGTGGCTTGCCTTTTTTGTTGACGTTTTAGGGCATTAGCGGTAGTGTTTATATTGATAAAGGGGAGGAAGCGGGATGATGATGGGCGAGGAGTTGGACCAGTTTCAGTTGCTTGAGCAGAAGATAGATGGCCTCTTGGAGCTGGTCGGCACTTTGAGGAAAGAGAAGACAGCGCTTTCTGAGAAGGTTCAAATTCAAGAGGAACGGTTGCGGGACTTGGCTGAAGAGCTTGAGATCATGAAGACTGCCCGTGACAAGGCGAGGCAGAGGATTTTGACCCTTTTGGACAAGATCGAAAAGGTCGAGATTTAGTAAGTCGGAGCGCCGATTGAAAGAGCCTGTCAAGGTAAAGATCCTCGATACGGAGTACCTTATCAGGAGCGACGAAAGCCGTGAAGAAGTTCAGAGGATCGCGGCATTTGTCAATGAGAAATTCCAGGAGATTTCAGAGGGCAGGGTCGGTCTTTCGGAGAAAATGACGGCTATCCTGGCCGCGTTTCACATTGCAAGCGACTATTTCCAGTTGGCTAAGGAACGTGAGGCGATCGTGCAAGGGATGAAACGCAGGACGGATGCGCTCATTCAACATATCGATGATACGATTAGATGAGGGGCATACTGCGTTTTTGAGGGACGATCCTTGCTCCTAAGCCTGACATACTGCCTGACTTGATATGGTCGGGACGGTGCCCATTTGGATCCCTGGAATCGGATGGGCGTCGGGGGGAAGAAGGAGAGGCTTCCAATGCATGGCCTCTCCGGTGACCGGATGTGTTGAGGACTAATTCCACAGAGGTGTTTCAATATATTGCGGTAGAGGTAAGAGCTTGAAAGGTCCACCGGGAATCCAGCAATATTGGGTGCGGGAGATGAATCGATTGTCCTGATTTTGCTCGGACTCCGTCTTAAGTCCGACAACCTCTGCAACATCCGTCCTTGACAGGATTGGTCCACCTGATCCACCCGCCATTTTCCCATCGGGGCTCAGAAGACGTCCTTGGAAGTCCCCTTTCTTCATTTGCGCCGCGTCTCACCTACGGCTGTGGGTTTGAAAGCAGGCGAAAATGGACTATATATGCTGTTTTCAGGAGCGAATAGCGGAACATGACCGTCACTTATTTAGCATGGATTGTGGGTCTCGTGTGTCTTGCGTTTGGCGTTTTCTTTGGATTTGTAGCCCGCAAGCGGTTTATGGAGAGTCGCCTTCTTTCCATTGAGAAGGTGTCAGAAAAGATCGTCACCGAGGCCCAAAAGGAGGCCAACAACCTCAAAAAAGAGGCGGCGCTCCAGGCCAAGGACACCCTTTATCAGATGAAGGTTGAGTTCGAGAAGGAGACTCGGGAGAAAAAGGATCAACTGCAGCTGCAGGAAAAGCGCATCGTTAACAAAGAAGAAGGCCTGGACAAGAAAATCGAACAAGCGGAAAGGCGTGAGGCCAAGCTCCTTGAAAAGGAAAAGGGGTTTGAAAAGATCGAAAGAGATTTCGCGCGGAAGGAGACCGAATACACGGAGCTGGTGGCAGAGCAACGAAAACGGCTGGAAAATCTGGCCGGTATTTCCAGCGAAGATGCGAAGCAGTTGCTCATCAAGACCATGGAGGAAGAGGCCAAACACGATGCTGCGAAAATCGCCCGGCGCATCGAGAGTGAAGCGAGGGAACAGGCTGATCGAAAGGCCCAGGAAATCATGGGCTTAGCCATTAAACGGTATTCCGGGGATTATGTGGCTGAAAAGACGGTCTCCGTGGTGAACCTCCCCAATGAAGAGATGAAGGGGCGGATCATCGGAAGAGAGGGAAGAAATATCCGAGCGATCGAGGCGGCCACCGGTGTGGACCTGATCATTGACGATACGCCCGAGGCCGTCATCCTGTCGGCTTTCAACCCTGTCAGGCGTGAAGTGGCCAAAATATCGCTTGAACGACTCATCGATGACGGGCGGATACACCCGGCCAGGATCGAGGAGATCGTCGCAAAGGTAAGCAAGGAGATCGAGGCGGGCATCAAAGAGGCGGGAGAGCAGACGGCCTTCGACGTGGGCGTTCACGGAATCCATCACGAGCTCATCAAGCTGATCGGGCGCCTCAAGTACCGCTCAAGCTACGCTCAGAATGTTTTGCTCCACTCGATAGAGGTGAGCTTTATCTGCGGCGTCATGGCCTCCGAGCTTGGGCTCAATGTCAAACAGGCCAAGAGAGCCGGTCTGCTCCATGATATCGGCAAGGCCGTGGATCACGAAGTGGAGGGGCCCCATGCCACGATCGGGGCTGACCTGGCCAAGAAGTATGGCGAATCAAACCAGGTCGTTCATGCGATCGGGGCCCACCATGAGGACATCTCACCCGAGTCGGTCTTGGCCGTTCTGGTTCAGGCCGCTGACACCTTGTCGGGCGCGAGGCCCGGCGCACGTCAGGAGATGCTGGAGTCTTATGTCAAGAGGCTTGAGGACCTCGAGCGGATTGCCAATTCGTTTCACGGCGTGACAAAGTCCTACGCGATCCAGGCCGGCCGTGAGCTCCGCATCATAGTCGAAGGGAAAATTGTGGATGACGACCAGGCATTCATTATCTGCAGGGATGTCGCCAAGAAGATCGAAAAGGACCTCACCTACCCAGGGCAGATAAGGGTCACGCTCATTCGTGAGACGAGGGCTGTCGAATACGCCAAATAGCCAGGAAGGATTCTTCGAGGGAAGGGCATGATGTCTCCGAAAAAACCCCGAAACGCTCGTCAACGGGCATTTCTTCTCCCCTCCTAGGGGACCGTTTGCGGTCCGGGCATTGCTTGTCTTCCCCTCGATGGTGAATTATAATCAAATTTCTTTTCTCCTTTTACAGAAGTCTCCGAGGCTAAACGTGGGCAACAGAAAGACGGTCTATCTCGTGGACGGGAGCTCCTATATCCATCGTGCTTATCACGCCGTCAAGCGCCTCTCCAACTCACAGGGATTCCCCACCAACGCCATCTTTGGATTCACAAACATGCTGCTCAAGTTTTGCTCGGACAGGGCGCCACAATATCTGGCGGTTGTCCTGGATGCCCCCGGCCCCACCTTCCGGCACCAGATCTACAAGGCATACAAAGCCAATCGACCACCCATGCAGGAGGACCTGAAGATCCAACTTCCTGTGATCAAACGGACCCTGCAGGCCTTGAACATCAAGATGATCGAAAGAGAGGGCTTCGAAGCCGACGACATCATCGGCACATTGGCAAGGGTCTGTGAGGCCCAAGGGTTTGATGTGGTCATGGTGACCGGAGACAAGGATTTCCGGCAACTGTTGACGCCGGCCACTTCCATGTTGGACACCATGAAAAATGTCGTGACAGACTACACCGGGCTCAAAAAGGCTTATCAATTGGAGCCGGAAAAGCTCATTGACGTGATGGGTCTTTCAGGAGACGTTTCCGACCATGTTCCGGGCGTTCCAGGAATCGGTGAAAAGACGGCTGTGGGACTGATCCGGACCTTCGGGTCCATTGAAGCCGTGTATGATGGGTTGGAGAGGGTCAAACAAAAGCGTTTGAAGGAAAATTTGGAGAAGTTCAAGGACGATGCGTTCCTGAGCCGTGACCTGGTCCGAATTCATCGTTTCGTGCCGCTGGAGGAAAGGGGCGAAGACCTGCGGGTGGGAGAACCGGACAGGGAGGCCATTGATGCGCTGTTCCGAGATATGGAATTCAAGGGTTTAAGGAAGCGGTTCGCGCCGACCGCCTCACACCAAGGAGAAGGAAAAGACCGGTCCCTTTCCCTTTTTGACCTCGGCCGTGACGGGCAAACCGGTGGAGGAGAGACTGGATGAAGCCCAAAGACCCGAGTTGCGGAAAGGGCCCCGGCCATGGTTGCGGCAAGGCGTCCCATGTGTTTGGACCGATCCCGTCCAGGCGTCTTGGAAGGTCGCTCGGCGTTGACCTGATCCCGCCCAAGACCTGCTCGTTCGACTGTCTTTATTGTCAGGTGGGAAAGACCACCTGCAAGTCCATCGATCCCATGGACTATGTGGCACCGGAAGCGGTGCTCCCGCAGATCCAGTCAAAGCTGAAGGAAACCTTCCCCGATGCGGTGACGCTGGCGGGGTCCGGCGAGCCGACCCTTCACGCCCAATTAGGTAATATTATTCATGAAATAAGACCGTTCTCACCTGCGAGGGTCGCACTTCTCACAAACGGCAGCCTGTTCTGGCGGGACGAGGTCTTGCAGGGGGCTTTGGAGGCCCACATCATCATGCCGACCTTGACCACCGCGTTTCAAGCCACGTTTGAAAAGATCCACCGCCCCCACGCGTGCCTCACTCTGGAAATGGTGGTGAAGGGGTTGACGTGTTTGCGGAAGGCCTACCGAGGTGAGTACGCCCTTGAGGTGATGCTCCTGGCGGGAATCAACGATTCGGACGAGGAACTGGACGCGCTGAAGCCATTGATACGACGGCTCTCGCCGGATAAGATCCAACTGAACACCGTGGTTCGACCCCCGACGGACCTGACCGCCGTGGGCCTTGACAGGAAAAGGCTCGAAGAGATAAAGGATTTCCTCGGGGATGCGGCGGAGATTGTGGCAGAACTGGCCCCGGGAGAACCGGCGGTTGGTGTGGAAGACTGGGAGACACGTTTTTTGGAGGCGATCAGACGACGGCCCTTGACGGTCGAAGATGTCCAAAGGGTGTGGGGGTTGCCTCGCGAAGCCGTTCATTCCGTGCTTCAAACGCTTGCCGCCCGGGGTCTGATTAAAGCGAAAGTTCATTTCGGAGAGGTTTACTATTCGAGCCATGAACGAGAATCGGATTGAAGACAGCCGGTTGGGAGAAATCGTTCCTTCGCTTGTTCGTCGGAATCGACGCGGGGTCCGTCAGCCTTAACTGCGTGGTGATCGACGAAGACCGAAGGATCATTTACGAAGCCCCGTACCGCAGGCACTTCGGACGGGTCGAAGAGGAGGCGTTTTCTTTGATCGACGGGCTCCGGGAGCGGTTTGGGGAGGGACGGATCGGTGCCGTCGCCTTTACCGGAAGCCACGGTAAGGCCTTGAGCGAAAGCTACGGGGCTTTCTTTGAGTTTGAAACCATCAGCCAAATCCTGGGGGCCCTATTCATCCGGCCGGATGTGCGATCCATCATCAGCATGGGTGGCCAGGACACGGCCTTGTTCCAGATCAAGCAGAACGATCAAGAGGGAACTCGGGGAACCCGCAATGGGAGCTTGAGTATTTCAACGCCAACGGCCCCTGCGCATCCGGCACGGGCTCCTTCATCGATCAGCAGGCCCAGCGTTTGGCCACGTCCATCTACAGCCGGAACACGGATCTTTCGCAAGACCAGATCGACCGGATCCTCGGAGATTTCATCGCGCTTGGGATGAGGAGCGAGCGGCCCTCAAACGTGGCGTGCCGTTGCACGGTTTTTACCAAGTCCGACATGATCCATCTCCAGAACAAAGGCGAAAAGCTGGAAGATATCATCTACGGCCTTCATGTGGGAAACGCCAGGAACTATTTGAGCACCATCGTATCCAATCGAGCTGCTCCGGGATCCGATTCTTGTTCATCGGCGGGCTGAGCATGAATCCGCTTCAGGTGAAGGCCTTTCGGGAATATTTCCCGGAGCTGATCATTCCGCCCCACAACACATCCATAGGGGCCCTGGGGGTGGCGCTTCAGGCGCTGACCGCCGGGGCTGAAAGACCGGTTCGCCTTGATGGTCTTGAGAAGCGAGGGGACAGAGGACTGGGGTCGTCGTTCCGACGGCGCCGCGCCTGGAGATCCAGAAGACCCACTTTTGGTCCTCTGAGAAACTCCAGCGAAAACTGGTAAGAAAACACAGCATGGTCTTTCTGGGGATCGACATCGGGTCCACGACCACGAAATATGCCCTCATCAACGAAGAACGTCAGATCATTCACAAGGACTACGTCCCCACCCGAGGGAAACCCGTTGAGGTGACCCAGAGGCTTCTCAGAACCATTCGGGACGACATGGGCGACCACGTGGAGATCTCAGGGGTCGCGACAACCGGGTCAGGCAGACACGTGGTGGGGGACTTTCTTAACGCCGATCTTATCATCGATGAAATCACGACCCACGCAAGAGGTGCCGTGGAGATCGATCCGGCGGTGGACACTATCTTTGAGATCGGGGGCCAGGATTCCAAGTACATTTCCATCGCCAACACACACCCGCTTGACTTCGACATGAACAAGGTTTGCGCCGCCGGCACGGGTAGTTTTCTTCATGAACTGGCCAACAAATACGGCATCAATATCGTTGGTGAGTTTCAGGACATCGCCCTTTCGTCGGAAAGGCCGGTGAAGCTGGCTGAGCGATGCACCGTCTTCATGGAATCGGATCTCGTATCCTTTCATCAGAAGGGGGTCCATCAGGCCGACTTGATGGGAGGTCTCTGCTATGCCATCGTGCACAACTATCTCAACCGCGTGGTGGGAAAACGAAAGGTCGGTCAGAAGGTGATGTTCCTGGGCGGGCCATCCTTGAACAGGGCAGTGGTGGCGGCTTTCGAAAAGGTGCTCGGTCGTGGTCTCATTGTCCCTGCCCATCGTGAGGTGATGGGGGCATTTGGGGCGGCGTTGTGCGTTCAGGAAAGAATGAGGCTGGAAGGTAAGACCACAAGCGGTTTCAGAGGTCTCGATCAGGCCATTTCGGACCGCATGGATCATGAAGAGAAGATCTGCCAAGCAGACCCGCAGTGTCACAACCAGTGCAAGCTGAAGATCTACGATTTCGATGGCAGACGCTCGGTTTGGGGCGGCGAGTGCGGAAGATATGAAGTCAAGATAGGAAAGGGTCGCAAGACGCAAAACTTCTTTGAGTTGAGGGAGCGTATCTGGGCAAAGCACATGGCCCATGCCTATGAGGTGCTGAAGGACGGCCCCATGATGGAGGCTGGCGGAAGACCGACCGTGGGGATGCAGCGTGCCCTTTACGGGCTTCAGTCCGCGATACTCTGGGCGCACTTCTTCGATCGGCTCGGCTACCGTCTTGTCCTGACCCCGCCGACGAATGCGCACATCGCGAAAGCCGGCATCGAGACCATGGTGGCCGAGACCTGTTTTCCTGTGAAGGTCTCCCATGGCCACGTGAAAGAGCTGGTCGGCATGACCAAGTACCTGTTCCTTCCGGTCATGATCAATATGCCAACGCCGGTCAAGTCCGAAGTGGGGTATCTATTGCCCGATGGTTCAGAGCAATGCCTACATGGTCCGAAAGGCCGTTCAAGTGGATGCTGACGGGCCTCTTGAGCCCGATTGTGTACATGAAGTGCGAAACCGATCTTCTGGCCCTTGATCTTGCACGACAGCTTGGGTCCAAGCTCGGTCTCTCCCGCGGGAAAGTCAGAGAGGCCCTGGAATACGCGCTTGGGCGACAGAAGGCCTTTCAAGAGGAGCTTTACCTGAAGGGCAGGGAGATCCTTGAAGACCTGGATCCCCTTGAGCCGATCGTCATCGTGACAGGAAGACCTTACAATCTTTATGACGAACGGCTCAACCTCCGGATCGGGCAAAATCTGGCCAAGATCGGCATGAAGGCCGTGCCGATGGATTTCATAGATGTGAGCAGCGTTGACCTGTCGGATTTTCCATCCATGTATTGGGGTCTTGGGGCCCAGATCCTGCGGACGGCCAAGTTCATCAAGGAACGGGCCCAGACCTTCGGTCTTCATCTGACCAATTTCGGCTGTGGGCCGGACTCCTTTGTTGAGCACTTCTACAAGCACATCATGGGGGAAAAGGCCTACCTCATTCTGGAACTGGACGAGCACAGTGCGGTTGCAGGGCGTCATGACAAGGCTTGAAGCCTACAAGCATGTCATAGAGAACAGCATGGAAAAGCTCGAGCCACAGGCGGGGTTGGGCCGCGAGGCGACCCGTTGAACGGGCTTGGGCGTTTTAGCGATCACCTAAATTGAGCGATTCCTTATCCCTTGTCGGCTGCAAGGGGCGCCAAGTTGGGTGACAACTTAACGATCAATATCCTCGATGCATGACCGGGAGCGATGCATGGAGCAAAGCGCAGGAAAGATCATCAGCTTCCATTCTTTCAAGGAAAATGTGGGGAAGTTCAACCTCAGGAAGACCACCTGCCTGATCCCGGAGATGAATCGGATCGGGTCTCACTTGATAGCGGCGGTCTTTCGAAGCTTCGGCATCTCGGCCCGGGTCATGGAGACCTTTGAAGGGCTGGATCTGGGGATGGCCCACACCTCCGGGAAGGAGTGTTACCCGTGCCAGATCACCATGGGTGACATCCTTCACTGCCTCAAACAGGAGCAGGAGCGGTTGGGGGATCGATTTCACCCCGAGCGCTACGTCTACTTCATGCCGGAATCCTGCAGGACCCTGCCGCTTTGGCATGTACAACAAATACCAGCGAATCGTCCTGGATTCCTTTCCGGGGCTTGACAAGCTGAAAATCATCTCGCTCACCACGCGAGACGGTTATTCCATCGCCGGAATGCTCGACGAGAACAAGGTCAGGGATTTCAGGAAGGTTGCCTATCTTTCCGTGGTGGTGGGTGATGTGATGGATAGGCTTCTTTGGCGGATCAGGCCCTATGAGAAGGCCCCAGGGTTGGCCGATGCCTTCATGGAAAAATCCCTTCATCTGATGGAAGCGCATTTTGAGCAGCACGGGGCCCGGAAGGATTTCGAAAGGATTCTATCTAAGCTTGATGAAGTCGTCGAGGAGGGCAAGGCCCTCATTGACCCGCGATATTCCTCCCAAGCCCAGGATCGGGATCGTGGGTGAGATCTATCTGCGCACCCACACCCACGCCAATCAGGATCTGATCAGAAAGCTTGAAAGTTACGGGGCCGAAGTGGTCAATGCCTCCATCGCTGAATGGGTCAACTACACCTCCTATGACCGGTTGAGAGAAGCAAAGATCGAGCTGAAGTGGCACCTGAAGCAGCGCCGGTTCAGCCGTCTCAGAGGGGATCTGAGCGATATCCTGGGGTATGCCGGGGACCTGGGTTATCAACAGTGGCGGCAAAGCCAGGTTTATAAACGGGTGGGTCGACGTCTTCCGCTCCCCGCAGACCACAAGATCGGTCATCTTGAGCATATCCTGCAGGAGGAGGACCTCTTCTCCTTCGACGCGGGGACTGAGGCATGTCTGAGCATTGCCGGGATCGTCGCCTATGCCAGAGAAGGGTATAACGGCATCGTCAACGTCTACCCCTTTGCCTGCATGCCCAGCACCGCCACATCGGCCATCGCGCGACCCTTGATGAACGATATGGGCGTGCCTTATCTGGATACACCCGTATGATTCAAGCAGCCAGCCCGGCCGGGAGGCCACGATCAGGACGTTCATGTATCAAGCCTCTCAGCACTTCAATCGGCAGGAAATGAAAGCCCACCCGAGGAGGAGACGTCCGTCATGACCACGAAAATGCTCATCAACGCCGTTGAAGCTGAGGAGTTTCGCATCGCCTTCGTGAAAGACGGCTTCCTTGACGGCTTCCACATTGAAACCTCAACCAGCGAGCAGAAAAGAGGAAACATCTATCGAGGCGTCGTGGAAAAGGTGGTCGGCAGCCTCCAGGCCTGCTTCGTGGACCTGGGGACGGATCGAAACGGCTTCCTGCAGGCAGGGGAGATCCATCCCGAGTACTATCAGGATCCTGACGCTGGCGGGCAAAGAGCAGAGCGCGCCATCCATAGACAAGATCGTCAAGAAGGGCCAGGAGCTCCTGGTCCAGGTGACCAGGGACATGCCGGGCCAGAAAGGCCCCCAGCTCACGACCTATCTGTCCATGGCAGGTCGGTACCTGGTGCTGACCCCCGGCAACACGACCGGCGGTGTTTCGCGAAAGATCGAGGACGAGGAGGAAAGGCAGCGGCTCAAGACCATCATGGGACAGACCAGGCCCCCGGAGGGCGTCGGATACATCGTGCGTACCGCGGCCAGGGGCCAAAGCAAACGGGAGATCTCAATGGATTTGAACCGGCTCCTGAGGTTGTGGAAGAGCATAAAGGAGTCGGTCAAGAGGGCCGAGCCTCTTTCTCTCATTTACAAGGAACAGGACATCTGCCTTCGAACGCTGAGGGACTACTTCACGGGAGATGTGACCGAGGTCGTGGTGGACGACAAGGAGACCTACGGCAAGGTCCGCGACTACATGAAAATCATCTCTCCGAGGCATCAGGGAATGTAAAGCTCTACAGAGGGAAACAACCGATCTTCGATCACTACGACGTGGAAAAACAGATTGAGGCGGTTTACAGCAGCCAGGTCCAGTTGAAATCCGGAGGCTATCTTGTCATAGATCAAACGGAGGCCCTCATTGCCATTGATGTGAACTCCGGCAGACGGAAGGGTGGCAAGGACGTGGAGGAGACGGCCTACCAGACCAACCTGGAGGCCGCCTCGGAGATCGCGCGCCAGCTGCGCCTCAGGGACATCGGCGGCCTGGTGGTGATCGACTTCATTGACATGAGGGAACGCAAAGCACATCAAGGGCGTCGAAAAGACCCTGAAAGACAAGACCCGGCTGGACCGGGCCAAGATGGACATGTCCCATATCTCCAAGTTCGGGCTCATGGAGCTTTCACGGGAGCGTCTTGCGCCTTCCCTGGAATCGAGGAGTTATCAGATGTGCGCCGTGTGTCAGGGAAGGGGGATCGTTCAGTCGGTCGAGTCAGCGGCGGTGTCCTTTTTCCGGCAGATATGGATGGGGGTGTCCAAGGGAGGCGTCATCCAGGTAAAGGGGGTTTTCCCTCTGGCTGTCGCCAATTATCTCCAAAACAAGAAGCGGAAGGAGTTGGCCCACCTCGAATCCCGATACGGCGTCGAGATCGGCATCCAAGGGGATCTGGCGCTGCCCATTGGCAGCGGCAGGCTGGAGTTCGTGACGGAAACCCCTGTCAATGAAAAGCACCCTGCCCCCATCACCAAAGATGTGGCCTGATGTTCAACAATATCATCTATTTCCTCGTCGTCCTTCTGATTTTCAACGTCGGTCCCTCCGAGCTCACAGCCGGAGCGCTCATTGCCTTTGTCCTTGGTCGCGTTTTTCGCCGTCTGGATCGGGTTTGGGGTGCACTGTCGTTTGGCCTTCAGGCGGTTGACGGCAAGAGGGGACGGGATGGACCCCGTTGGGGGAGGCCCGCGTGAGCGGGCTCTACCATCGACTCATGGCAAGGTGCTCCATCCTTGCGGTTTTCATTTTCGCCCTGGATGTCTACATCCTTCATCTGAAACACTGGCTGCACGCGATCCCTTGGATTGAGCGTTTTTCGACCCTGGAAGGCCTTGCGGCGCTTTTGATCTTTTTCCTGTATCTCGCAACGCTTTGGTATTTGGCCTTTCCCTGGTTACCAGCAGATCTTTCGATCCGGCATTGACCGAGTCGCGTTCGTGAAATCCAACTTCAACCTGAACCTGCCCGTCCTTTTCCCATGGCTGGCCGTATCAGGGGTATATGACGCCGTTTCCCTGAGCCCCGTTTCCCCAGGTGAAAGGTCTTCTCAACACGATCGAGGGGCAGATGTTGTTTTTTGCGTGCTTTCTCTCCGTGTTGATGATCTTCATGCCCCATCTTGTGCAGGCCTGGTGGGGGTGCAGACCACTGGAGCCCTCCGTCAAAGCAAGCACAGCTCAGGTCTTTTCTGGATGCCAAGCGGTTCAAGGTCCGCCACATCCTGAAGTGGCCCCTTTTCGAAGGGAAGGCGCTTGACGGCGGGCATCATGGGGATATTGCCGAGGTTCCGATACATCCTGGTGACCGACGGTCTCTTGGAGGCACTCTCCACGAACGAGCTGAAGGCCGTCCTGGCCCACGAAATGGGACACGCCAAGTATCGACACCTCTTTTTTTACCTGATCTTTTTCATCGGATACATGGTCGTTTCCTTCGGACTCTTCGACGTCTTTTTCTACCTCTTTGCCGCCAGTTCCCTCTTTGGGATGGAGTCTCTCGTCGGCGGTGGTAGGGAGTCCGAACCTGTTTCATCTGGCGCTGTCGCTGCCCATGCTCTTCTCCCTGTTGATCTATTTTCGATACGTGATGGGTTTTTTCATGCGGAACTTCGAGCGGCAAGCGGACCTCTACTCTGCCCAGGTGATGGGGACCCCCGAATTTACCGCCTCCTCGCTCGAAAAGATCGCATATCTCAGCGGCAACACCCGAGACGTCCCCAGTTGGCATCACTTCAGCATCCGCGAGCGGGTGGAATACCTGGGGCGGATGCTCAAAGATCCGAACCTCCTGAGGAAGCACAATCGTTTCCTCTATCTCTGCGTGGCCGTGTACCTGGTCGTGATGATCAGCGGCGGGTACTTCATCAACTTCGGCCCGATCAAAGATCGGCTCAATCAACGCCTGGTGGTGAGCCTTATCGAGCGGCAGATCGAGAAGGAGCCGGGGAATCTGTTGCTCAAAGAAGGTCTGGCCATGGCCTACCACGAGGCGGGGAAGCAAAAAGAAGCGGCAGCACTCTACGAGGATATCCTGGCGAAGGACCCCAATCGTGCCACCTCCTTGAACAACCTCGCCTGGTACTACGCCACCGCGGTTGAGGCAAGTCCGGAGGACAGGGCGCGCGCCCTTGAGCTGGCAAAACGGGCCGTTTCGCTGGAACGTAATCCGGTCTTCCTTGATACGCTGGCCGAAACCTACTACATAAACGGCTTGACACAGGAAGCGATCATGACCATCCGCGAGGCCATTTCCGTCGCTACGAAAAATCAACCATACTACGAAAGGCAGCTGAGAAAATTTCAGTCCGGAGGGAATGCGTTCAGAAGCGAAGCCCCAGCGTCTTGAGCTCTGCTTCCACAAGCGCTTCCCAATTCCGGTTGGCCTTGGGGTTGGCAGGGCTGGGGTGGGTGATGGCACCCACCTTCACGCGCATTGCAAAGAGGGCTTGTCCGCAGCGCTCGGCTGAAAAACGGCCGACGCCCACAACAAGTTGCGGCTTCAGGTGCTCGACGGTCCGTTTGAGCGCCCGGTCGCAGACTGCCAGGAGGGGGGCCTTTTCATCAGCCGGCAGTCGGTCCGGGGTCCGGTTGCGCCCGTTTTCCTCGATGAAGAGCAGGGGGCAGTAGTTGGCAACGAAGAATCGCGAAAAGAAACGTTCGGGCGTCTTGAATCGCTTTTGCGCCCAGCCCCAAAGTCGCTTGCCGCTCACCTCCCTCCGCTTGCACGCAAACCCATCCACCGGTCGTTTGGGGTGAGTCACCAGGGGTTGCCCTACAGATCCATCTATTTCAAGCCATTCTCTGACAGCCTCGACTTCTCCGAACGGGATGCCCGTCTGGGCCATGCCCCAGGGCCCCGGGTTCATGCCCACGAACAGGACTTCCTTTTCGGGCTGGCCATATCGGGCTGTGTAGAGGTCATAGGGGACCCTGGCATAGACCATGGGGTTATACACGTGCGAAACAGGTGGACCGAATTCAAGCGGGTCCAGCTCGCGCACCAACTGATCAATGATTGCTTTGGGTTTCACTTCTTGGGTATCACGTACGGATAGTAGCTCTGCGCCACATCCAATCGGCCCAACTGGCCTCCGCCCAGCCAGAGCTGGATGATCTTGCTGTCCCGCAGGTATTTCTCCACGTGGTAGTCGCGCGCATATCCGTAGGACCCCATCAGTTCCATGGCGCGGTTGCAGACCATTTCGGTCACGTCGCAGGCGTAGACCTTGGCGGCGCTCGCACGCCCCATGAGGAAGTCATCGCCCGGATTTCCAAAGGCCTTGCGGTCGTTGAACATGGCCGCCACCTGAAGGTAGAAGGCCCGGGCCGACTCGATGCCGATGGCCATGTCCGCAATCATCGCCGCCTGAAGCGAGTGGTTGCGAACGGGTTTGCCGCCGTAGGCACGGCTGGCGGTGTAATCGGTCACGATTTCGAGGACCGCCTGGGCGTTTCCGAGGGTCATGGGGGCGCTGGTCAGCCGGCCCCAGCTCACGTTGTTCCGGAAGAGCTGCCAGTCGAGTCCCGGCCCGCCCGCCCGGTAAGATCTTGGGGACCCGCACGTTGTCAAAGTAGATGGCCGTGTTGATGTCGGTGACCCGCATCCCCATCTTCTGCTCCGGCTTGCCGAAGGTGAGGCCCGGGGTGTCTTTTGGGACGTAGATGAGCGCCATGCCTTCTTCCCCAAGGGCCGGGATCCGTGGTGCAGATGACGCAGTAGAGGTCCGCAATGCTCGCCCCGCTCGGCCACATCTTTTCTCCGTTGATCACCCACTCATCGCCATCCAACCTGGCGGTGGTCCGAATGGTCATGGCCCTTTCAGCCCCGTCTTCCACGTTGCACCCGCCGGCCGGCTCCGTGATGGCCAAGCACCCGCAGCGAGGGGTGTCCTCGCAGAACATGGGGATGAATTTGTCCATCAGGACCTGGTTTCGTCCGCCCATGGCCGCCGCCATGCACCAGGGGATGATGAGGGCGTGGAGCGAGAGCCCGCTGTCCCCCCTGGAGATCTCCTCGGTGATGGCACAGACCGTCACCGCGGATCGGATCCCCAATCCCCCGTATCGCTCGGCAAAACCCCGCTTCTGCACCCCAAGCTTCACCAGACCCTGCATAGGCCTTTTCAAAGGCCCCGTAGTCCTCGTCCAGCTGAAGCCGCACAGGCATCACCTCATTGTCCACATACTTGCGGATGGTGGAGAGAAACAGCTTCTCCTCCTCGGACGTGATAAAAGCGCCGTACCTTTTCATGGGGATCTCCTCCTTTAGTTGCCGGGGTTGCGTCCGCTAAGATCACTCAGGTGTTCATACATTCTCTCGATCGCAGAGTCGCAAGCCTTTTCGCTAGGACTGCCGGTCGCATTAGTGTTAAGGAATACACTCTCCTGCGTGCAGATTGAGGTTTCGCAAGAGCTCAGATCGGTTTTGCTGCTCATCGGGAGCGCGCTCAAATCATGGGGCGCGGACCCATCGAACGTCATGGGCATCGTCGCCGGCATTCGGCTCCCCGTCCACGTAGTCGGCCAGCAGATCCACGATCACGTAGTGAAAACGGATCCTCCCGTCACCGTCCTTTTGGATCGCATCGAAGGTGTAAACGGGATCACCGGCCTTGATTCGGATCCCGGTTTCTTCCATGATCTCCCGTTCGGCAGCCGTCTGAAGGGTTTCGCCAATCTCCACGCTCCCCCCGGAATGGCCCAGAGCCCTTCCGAGGGAGGCTTCCCCCGCTTGACGAGAAGCACGCGTCCTTCACGGAATGACCACCGCGCCCACGGCGACCCGGGGACAATCCGGGTATTCTTGACCGCTTGTGGAATGAGATCCTTGCGCGAGGGTCTGGGAGGACCGCGCCGTTGTCTTTTGATGTCTCCTGCCAAGCGGTTTCTCTCGTGTCGAACACGACATCCGCCAGTTCCGCTGTAGTTCTCCACGATCCTGTGGGGCTTGACGGGCGAATCTCATGACATCCATGCGGGTGGATACCCCGGTCAGGATCAAGACGGTCCTGATTCCAGCGTTGATGTCCCGCCCTGATATCCGTCTCCAGGTTGTCGCCCACGAGGACGACATGCTCCGGCGCAAGACCCATGCGTTCAAGCGCGATGTCGATGATCGCCCGTTCGGGTTTGCCGACCACGACGGGGTTTGCGCCCGAGGCAGCGGCAATGGCCGCCACGATGGCGCCGTTTCCCGGGGAGATGCCCCCATCGGCGTTCACGGCCTTGTCCGGGTTGGTGGCGATGAAACGGGCCCCTGCCCGGATCAGGCGGCTGGCCTTTTCGATCTTCGTGTAGTTGACGTCGCGATCGAACCCGACCACCACGTAATCCGGGTTTTGTGAGTCCACGGTGAGCCCCGCCTTCGAGAAGGGCCTGCTCGAGTCCCTCTTCGCCGATGAAAAAGACGCTTCCGTCCCGGAGGTGACGCGCGGTGGCCTGGGCGGAGGTCAGGATGTTCTCGGTGGTGCAGGAGATCCCGTAGCCCCGCAATTGGGTGCAGACCGACTCGGGGGTCAGGTTGGCACGGTTGGTCACGAACAGGACTTTGATTCCATGTTCGGCGAGTCGCCCCACGAATTCAGCAGCCCCGGGCACGGCCTGGCTGCCGCGGTAAATGGTGCCGTCGAGATCAAGAATGATCCCCTGGATCATTAGGGTACTCCCTTTGTTGAGTCGGCGGCGCGGCTTGAGGTCGCCGGCCCTTCCAGCCCATATTCGCGGATCTTTGACAAGAGGATGGGCCGGCTGATCTCGAGCAGTCTCGCTGCCTGGGTGCGGTTCCCGCCGGTTTGTTTCAAGGCCTGCTCGATCAGGGTTTTCTCCATGGTTTTTGCGGCCCGCTTAATGGATAGGCTTTCCTCCATGGTCCACGGGAGGGTGTGTGTGGTGGGCTCGAGGAGGTGGGGCGGGAGCTCGGCCGGGGTGATCCAACGGCCCGGGGCAAGCAAGACCGCTCGTTCGATCACGTTTTCCAGCTCCCGGACGTTGCCGGGCCACGGGTATTCCATGAGGAGCGGCATGGCCTCGGAGGAGAGGGCCTCGATGTGCTTCTTGAGCTTCGTGTTGAAAAGATCCACGAAGTAGCCGACCAGGAGGGGAATGTCGCCGCGTCTCTCCCTCAGCGGGGGAAGGTGGATCGACATGACGTTGATGCGGTAGAAGAGATCTTCGCGGAAACGTCCCTTTGCCACCTCGCTCTTGAGATCCCTCGATGTGGCGGCAATGACCCGCACATCGATCTTGGTGGCCCCAAGGCCCCCCAGGGGAGAGATCTCTTCTTCCTGAAGCACCCGAAGGAGTTTCACCTGCAGAGGCATTGGAAGCTCTCCGATTTCGTCCAGGAAAATGGTCCCGCCGTCAGCCTCCTCGAACCTGCCGGGTTTGTCCCGTATGGCATCGGTAAACGCGCCTTTCTTGAAGCCGAAAAGCTCGCTTTCGAGAAGGTTGTCAGGGATCCCGCCGCAGTTGATGCCGACGAGGGGACGAGGGGCGCGGGGCCCTCTCTCATGAATGGCCCTGGCGATCAATTCCTTTCCCGTGCCGCTCTCCCCCGTGATGAGCACCGTGGTCTTGTGGAGGGCCACCTTTTCAACGAGCTCGAACACGCCGGTCATGGCCTCGCTTCGCGCGATGATGTTCCCAAAGGAATAGCGTTGTTCGATTCGGTGAATCCTCTCTCTGAGGCGTGTGTTTTCCTCTTTGAGCCGCTCTCTTTCCTCGGCCTTCTTCAAGGTGAGAAGGACCTCATCGGGTTTAAAGGGCTTGGAGATGTAGTCGTAGGCCCCTACCTTCATGGCCTCGATGGCGGTGTCCATGGAGCCGTAGGCGGACATCATGATATAGGTGCGATCGGGATACTGTTCGCAGGCACGGCCAAGAAAGACCATCCCGTCCATCCGGGGCATGCGGATGTCGCAGAGGATGCAGTCGAAATGGACCTGATGCCATCCGCTCCAAGGCTTCGATTCCGTCGGAGGCGGTCTCCACGTCGTAGTCGGACTTGCTGAGAAGCTCCGCGAGCATGTGGCGCATGTTTTTTTCGTCGTCCACGATGAGGACGCGCTTCTTTTGGGTCTCCCGGGAATCTCCTGTCATGGCTGACGTGCCTCCCCGCAAAGGGGGACCGTGAAGACAATCGTCGCCCCTTCTCCCTGAACGGATTCGCACCGTATCTTCCCCCCCCACCCCTCCACGATGCTGTGACAGACCGAGAGCCCCAATCCGGTTCCCTTTCCCGGTTCCTTGGTGGTGTAAAAGGGGTCAAAAATCATGGAGACCTCCTCTTCAGAAATCCCAGGCCCGTTGTCAGCGAGCCGGAGTCACCACCTCCCTTTCGTCACTGTGGGTGGAGATGGTCAGGCGCCCATCTGATGAACCGTTGTCCGAGATGGCATCGGCCGCATTGATGATGATGTTCAACAGGACCTGTTTGAGCTGGCCGGGGTCTACCAGGACCAGATCCCGGGTCGCGGCCAAAGACGTCCTCATCTCCATGTGACGTGCCATGGGCTGGGGCGCCATCATTTCCACCACGTCATGGATCATTCGGTGGACGCTCACCCTATCCTTCTTTCCTTGCGCGGGTCTTGAAAAATCCAGCAGCTGACGGATGATCCGGCTGATCCGGGTGACTTCCGATTGGATCCTTTCCGTGTAGTCCAGCCGATCGGCCTCTGTGAGCGCCTCTTTCCTCATGAGTCCCACATACCCGAGCACGATACCAATGGGGTTCCCGATCTCATGGGCCACCCCCGTGGCGAGGCGACCGACGCATGCCAGTTTCTCGGATCGGATGAGACTTTCCTGTGCGGTCCTGAGCTCTTGGTTGGCCTTTTCCAGAATAAGGACATTTTTCCTCAATTCCAACCTGTTTTCCTCCAACCGCGTCAACATCATGGTGAGAGATCGATGGAGCCGGCCGATTTCGTTGGTCGCCGAATCTGAGGCAAGCGCGAGGGTTTCACCCTGTTTGAAGGATTCGGTGATCTTCAAGAGATTCCGGATGGGTTTGATCACGGTGCGGGAGAGCAGGTGGGCCCCGAAGAGCAGCAGCATGACCGTGTTGAGAAGGAGATAAACAAGGGCGATTCTCTGGGACTTCCTCAGGTCCTCGTAAACGGATGAAAGCGGGGCCGAGATCGCCATCGCCCCCTGCAGCACTCCCTGGTGGAAAAGCGGCGCGGAGATCTGGATGATCTCGTGAGCCAGCCAGATCACACCCCAGGTGGTCCCCTGAAAGGTCTTTCGCCCTTCCCTGGAGGCCAGGGCTTCACGTGCCGCAGGGATCAGACCCGCATCGAGCTCGCTCCTTGCCCCTAGAGCCATGGATTTTGATCCGTCCCGATCCATGATCAATACGTCCGTGAACCCACTTGCTTTGAGCAACCGGGAAATATCGGTCTGGAGCTCGACGGCCCGCTCCGGAAACCGCAAAACGCCCTCCTGCCTTGCAAGCTCCGGCGCCACCCGCTGCTCGATGGCCTGGAGGACCACCCCGCCAAGATGCGCCTTCGCCTCGATCATGTCCCGCTCGGAGAGCTTGATCATGGCCCCGTTGATGAGCATCATCCCCGCCATCACCAGGAGACAGACCTGTGTCAGGATGGTGGTCCTCAGGCTGTTCAGTGCGGAAAGCAACCTCGCTTTCCTCCCTACTGAAGGAGAGAGAAATACCACCGGGTCAGCTCTCTACCGAAGAAAGAGATAGAGAAAAGTCCCGAGGCAGAGAAAGGGGCCGAAGGGGATCCTGATCCGGAGCCCCTTGCCGCTCAGAACCAAGACCGCCCCACCGATCAAGGTGCCGGAAAGGGAAGAGGCCAGGATGATAAATGGGAGCGCCTTCCATCCCACCCATGCCCCGATCATGGCAAGGAGTTTGATGTCCCCGCCGCCCATTCCTTCTCTTCCGGTGACCCAGGAGAAGATCAGCGCCACCAGATAGAGGGTGGCGCCGCCGGCGAAACCACCGATCAGCGACTCCGACCAGTTGGGTGTGCCGACGATGAGGGAGGCCGCCACCCCGGCCGGGATTCCGGGCAGCGAAATGACATCCGGAATGATCTGGTGATGGAGGTCAATAAAGCTGATGACCAGCAGGGCCGCCACTGAAAACAAGTAGAAGTCCGTATTGAAAACTCAGGCCGTATTTGATAAAAAGAAACAGGCTCAATATCCCGAATAGCGCCTCCACCAATGGATAGTGAAAAGGGATCGGGTGGCGGCAATAACGGCAACGGCCAAGAAGGATGATATAGCTCACCACGGGGAGGTTATCGTAGAAACGGATTCTGCGGTCGCACTGGGGGCAAGAGGAAGGCGGCCGGACGATGGATTTTCCCATGGGGATACGGTAGATGCAGACGTTCAGAAAGCTGCCCAGCAACAGACCGAGCAAAAGGGCAACGAAGGGTGTGAAGAGTTGATGGCTCATGGCTCAGGCGTTGGCCGTGGACGACGTTTCCAGGGTTGTTTGAACGAGTGGGTTCCTTTCGCCACGCGCTGGGCACGCTGTCATGGGATGCAACAAAAAGAGACGGATAAGCACACGGGTCGATCCCGTGGGTCCGAAATGTCAATCGGCGCTTTGACCGGGTGAGATAAATCCGCATGAAAAAGCCAACCATTCTCGGCATCAACCCGGACAACCCCCAAAAACGTCTGATCGACAAGGTGTGCGAGGTCCTGGAAAACGGTGGCATCATCGTTTATCCCACCGACACATTTTATGGAATTGGTTGCGATATCAACAATAAACGGACCATCCAACTGGTCTACCGGCTCAAGAACCGCCCGCTGAAACAACCGTTTAGCTTTGTCTGTGACAGCCTCAAGGAGATCAGCAAGTACGCGCAGGTGTCCAATTACGCCTATAAGACCATGAATCGTCTCCTGCCGGGCCCGTACACCTTCATACTGGAAGGGACGAGGCTGGTGCCGAAGATGATGCTGACAAAACGGAAGACCGTCGGAATTCGTGTCCCCGACAACAACATTTGCCTGGCCATCGTCAAGACGTTCGGTCGCCCCATCATCAGCACGAGTGCCGGGCACGACGATCCCGAATCCATCGCAGAGGCCTATGGCCCCAACCTGGACCTGATTGTGGATGGAGGCGTGTTCTCTCCAGAGCCCTTCCAGCGTCATATCCCTGATCGACGACGTGCCTGAAATTATAAGGGAAGGCAAGGGGGATGTCAGCGTTTTTCAGTGACCGGAAAAGTCGAGACGCCGGCCCATTGGTAGCTGATTCGAGATCTCAGCCCTGCCAGTAAATCGGCAAGTGATTTTGCGGCCTCGTCACGAAAGAGCTCCAGAATTCTAAGACCGGGCTTTTTCGGATAGACCAATTCCACGTCTCCCCGGATGCCGGCCATCTCCTTTGTCGTTTCCACGGCGTCCTGAAAATTCCCCAATTCGTCAACAAGGCCGAGCGCTTTGGCCTTCTCCCCCGAAAAGACACGCCCGTCCGCGATTTCCCTGACTTTCTCGACCGGCAGGCCTCTTCCCTCGGCAACCGCCCCCACGAACTGCTCTTGGATGTCACTGATGAGACCTTGGATCACCGCCTTGTCCTGTGGGGTGAGCTTCCTGTGAGGGTGAGCCGATATCCTTGAATTCCCCACTCTTCAGGACTTCAAATTTCACGCCGATCTTGTTGAGCAGCTCGTGTATCTGAACGAATTCGACGATGACGCCGATGCTCCCGGTAATGGTGCCCGGATTGGCCACGATGTGGTCTGCCGCTGCAGCGACGTAGTACCCGCCCGAAGCCGCAACAGAGCCAAGGGAGGCGACCACCTTCTTGGTCTGAGACGTCCTCTGGATCTCCCGAAAGATCTCCTGGGAGGGCGCTACGGCGCCTCCCGGGGAGTTGATCCGTATGATCACGGCGCTGATGTCCTTTGTCTTCCTTGAATTGACAAGCTGGGACAGGATCGTTTGGGAGTCCAGGATAGCGCCTTCAACGGAAATGACACCGATCTTTTCCCCAAAGGGGAGCCTGGAAGAGGGGCCCACCATTTTCAGGAGGACAAACATGGCTGTTCCGAGGAATAGCACCACCCCCCCGAGAATGGCCATCACGATGAGTACGGGGTGCTTTTTACGTGCCATGGGATGGTTGCCTATGACCGACGCCTCAGGACTCTTCCTTTTCCGAAGCCTCGTCGTCCTCATCCCTTCCGCGGTCGGCGGCGAGGGTCTGACGCTCCTGATTCATCATTTTTTCGCTGAGAATCTGACCCAGGTTGGACGTGGCCTCCTTCTGATTATTCAGGTAGCTGCGATATGAATCCTTTTCGCTGGATTCTTCGAGCTTTCGAACGGAAAGACCGATTTTCTTGTCCTCTCTGGAAACATTGATGACCTTGGCCTGGATCACGTCGTCCACCTGAAACCGGGCAAGGGCGTTTTCCTGTTTGTCCTCTTGAAATCTCCGAGACATGGATCAACCCTCAATTCCCTCCTCCAGCTCCAGGAACACGCCGAAGTCGGTCACGTTGGTCACCGTCCCGGTGACGCGGGTGCCCGGCCTGTATTTCTCCGGGACCGCATCCCATGGATCAGATGCCAACTGCTTGACGCCGAGTGAAAATCGCTCGTGTCTGTTTGTCTATGTTCAGGACCTTGGCCTGGACCAATTGGCCCTTCTTGAAAAGCTCTGAGGGGTGCTTGACCCGCTTGGTCCATGAGATGTCGGAGATGTGGACAAGACCATCGATCCCTTCGTCGATACCGATGAAAATGCCGAAGTCCGTGATGTTCTTGATCTTGCCCTCAATGATGGTCCCGACGGGGTACTTCTCGGCGATGATATCCCACGGGTTGGGCTCGACCTGCTTCATTCCCAAGGAGATTCGTTTGTTGGGCGACATCGATGTTGAGGACCATGGTCTCCACTTCCTCCCCAACCTTGACCAGTTGGGAAGGGTGCCTGACCTTCCTGGTCCAGGACATCTCCGAAATATGAATCAATCCCTCCACGCCCTCTTCGACCTCCACAAAGGCGCCGTAATCCGTGAGGCTTACCACGCGTCCCTTGATTCGCTGCCCCACCGGAAACTTGCTGCTCCGCCTCGGTCCAGGGGTCCGGTGACAGCTGTTTGATACCGAGGGAGACCCGTTCCTTTTCCCTGTCAAAATGGAGGATCTTGACCCTGATCTTGTCACTGACATCGGAAAAGCTCTGACGGATGCCCCACTCTCCCCCAGGAGATGTCCGTGATGTGCACCAAACCATCGATCCCGCCCAGATCAATAAAGAGCCCATAGTCGGTGATGTTCTTGACGGCGCCCTCCATGATCTTGCCTTCTTCCAGGATTTCCAGCGTCTTTTCCCTGAGGGCCATTCGCTCGTTTTCCAGGATGACCCGTCTGGACAGCACGATGTTCCCTCTGCGCTTGTTGTACTTGACGATCTTGAACTCATGCTCCGTGCCGATCAGTCCGTCCATATCCCTCACAGGTCTGAGATCGATCTGTGACCCCGGCAGAAAGGCCTGAAGCCCGATGTCCACGGCCAACCCCCCCTTGACCCGGGACACGATCTTTCCCTTGATGGTCTCCGTCCTTGTCGTAAATGGCGCGAACATGATCCCAGATTTTGATCTTGGCAGCCTTTTCCTTCGAAAGGATGATGGTCCCGTCCATGCTCTCTTTTCGTTCCAAGAGCACGTCCACCTTCTGACCCACTTTGGCCGTGAGATTTCCCTCGGCGTCAATGAACTCGTTGATGGGGATCTGGCCTTCGGATTTGTACCCGATGTCCACGAGGACAAACTCCTTGTCGACTTGGACGATCGTGCCCCGCACCACTTCCCCTTCCTGGATGCTTTTCAGGCTTTCCTCGTAAAGCTCCAGGAAGCTTTCGCCTTCCTGGCCTTCGTCGGCAGGCTTCTGGGATTTGGCAGGTGAAAGGTCGTCCGGGTGGGCTGAATCCTGGTCAGATCCGAATTCCAATTGTTCGCTGGAGAAAGTCTCTTGGTTCTGGCTGTCATGGTTTGTCGGTTTTTGCATGAAAGTGAACACCCCCCTGGATCGATTTGCCCTCAGAAAAGCTCAAATTTCAGTAAATATCAAAATACGCAAAGTAGTTCAACTATTTATTTTGTATCCATATTTATTCGACCATCCATTCGTGTTGCAAAACCCCTATTGCATCCTTTCTCAGCTTCAAGGCTTCGGGATTTCCATCCCTGCGGCCCAGGTGTTGGAGGATCGCTTGAACCACCTCCCTGACGGTCAGAGCCGTGGTGTCGATCCGGACCGCATCCGGCGCGGGGCGAAGCGGCGCAATCTCCCTGGTCTGATCCAGTTCGTCACGCCTTCCGAGCTCAGTGGCGACGACGGTCTTATCCACCGGTTCCCCATGCGGAGGACCCTCTCCCTGTAACGTCTTTCGGCCCGAGCCTCCAGGGAGGCCGTCAGAAAGAACTTGTGAGCTGGCCTCCGGGAAAGACGACGGTCCCCATGTCCCTGCCCTCCGCGATGACCTTGAGGCCGGCTGCGATGTTCCGCTGCATGGCGGTCATGGCCTCCCGGACTTCCTTCACCGCGGAGACCCTGGATGCGCCCATATCCATCTCGGGGCTTCTGATGGCCCGGGAGACGTCCTCGTCCCCCAGGAAAATATGGTTTTGGCTCCCCTTTGGTCTCGAAGCGGAGGGCCAGGCGCCGGCAGAGCGCGGCAAGTTTGCCGCCATCGTCCAAAGCGACATCAGCTCTTGCTGCAGCCAGCGCGACGGCCCGGTACATGGCCCCCGTGTCAAGATAAACAAACCCCAGTTTTTCCGCCAGCAGGCGACTCACCGTGCTTTTCCCGGAACCGGCAGGGCCGTCAATGGTGATCACATCGCCCATGTGGTCAACGCCCGAGGACCTTTTTCAGCGCGTTCAGGAAGCGTTCATTTTCCTCAGGCAGCCCGACGTTGATCCGGATGAACCCCGGGAGACCGTAACTGTCCATGGGTCGGACGATGACCCCTTCCCGCAGCATGCGTTCATAGGTCGTCTTGCCTCCCAGGGGGACCCTGATCAGGAAGAAGTTGGTCTGTGTGGGCACACATTCGAGGCCCAGCCGACTCAGCCGGTCATACAGGTAAAGGAGCCCGTCTTTGACAAGTTTCAGGGTCTTTTCGACGAACGAGGTGTCGCTGAGGGCGGCCTCCGCGGCGGCAAGAGCGAGGGCGTTCGCGTTGAAGGGCTGTCTCACTCGGTTGAGGTAGTCCACGATCCTCTTGGAAGAAAGGCCGTATCCCAATCCGAAGGCCTGCGAGACCGTAAAGCTTTGAAAAGGTCCTCAGGACGATCAACAGGGGGTGGGCGTCCAGCATTTCGAGACCGTTTGCCACAGCGGAATCAGAGGCAAACTCGATGTATGCCTCGTCAAGGACAACCACCAGGTCTTTGGGGACTTGGGCGAGGAAATCGAGCAACGCCTTTTTCGTGAGTGCCGAACCGGTTGGGTTGTTGGGGTTGTTGATGAACACGATCTTGGTGTCGGCCCGGATGGCGGCGGCAACGGCCCCGAGATCAATCCCGTAATCGACGAGCGGGACGGAGGTGATCTCTCCTCCGGCGCCTTTCACGATTTTCTCATACACGAGAAACGTGGGGAAGGGCTGGATGGCGTGTCCCCCGGGCGAGAGAAAGGTCCGAACGACGAGCTCAATGATTTCGTTCGATCCGTTGCCGAGGACAATCTGATCCGCCGGGAGCCCGAGCTTGCGGCTCAATGCCGCCTTCAAGTAAAACCCACTCCCGTCGGGATAACGGTGAAGGGTGCGCAGTCGCTGGAGGATGGCTTCCACGGCAAGGGGGGATGGACCAAGCGGGTTCTCATTTGAGGCCAGCTTGATCGAACCCATGATGCCGAGCTCTCGCTCTAACTCTTCAATGGGTTTTCCTGGGGGGTAGGGGACAAGGGTTTCAATCCCTTCACGGGTCAAGGTTCTCATGGATATCTCCCGGCCACGATGAAAATGGTGTACCTCGAGTGTAAACCGGATAGGTTCTACCGATCCGGGGGGAAATAATCATAGACTCATCCGCTGGAAAAATCCCACGAAAGGACAAGGAGGAAGAACCTGTGGATGAACCATCAAGTTTATCCCACTTGCGATGTGATTGTAAATACCACGTGGTGATACCAAGGGTAAAAGGAATCGAGAAAATATCGAAGCAAAATATAATTTCGAATCTTGATCCATTTTGGCTTTGACGACGATTTTATAGTACTATAATACTATCATATTACATCTTTTGGAAATAACGCATTCTGGAAAATCGTGCTTTCCATCAGCAGAAAAAAATTGGCGCATTCGGTGATCGAAGAGATCAAAGGGATGATCGAGCGAGGAGAGCTCGACCCGGGCGACAAGCTTCCGAATCAAAATGAGTTCGCAGCCCAGCTCGGTGTGAGCCGAACCGTGCTTCGGGAGGCCCTGCAAACCTTGAATCAGCTGGGGGTCATTGAGCAGCGCCCCAAGTACGGAACGGTCATTCGGGCCAAGACCCCTTTCCTTTACTCAGAGCACCTGATCCCACCTCTCATGTCCGACAACTTGGCCACCATTGAATTGATCCAGGCCAGAAAATGCATTGAGATCGAGGCCGCTGAGCTGGCGGCCAGATATGCTTCGGCGGCCCAGATAAAGGAAATGGAAAAGATCGTGGATGAGATGCTTCAGATGTGTGAGTCAGGCGATGATAGCGGGTATGCGGAGAAAAACATCGTGTTTCATTTCCTGATCGCCAAGGCATCCCACAACCGGTTCATGGTTCACCTTCTGGCCACCATACGGGGATACATGGAACAGTGGACCCAGGAATCCATCACGGTTCTTCCCGGCCTGTTGGATCGGTCTCTGAAATCCCACCGTGAGATCTATGAGGCCATTCGTGACCGGGATCACCAGAAAGCCGCCAACGCCATGAGAAAGCATCTCATGGACTTTCAAAAGAGTCTGGAAAAATATTACAAGCTTGCGGTTCGAAGCAATGCATCGGGTGCGCGGTGAAGACCTTTTCCGGACTTTTTGGGAGGCCATCCATCTTTTTACCAAATGAATCTGGAGAAAACAGCCATGGCAAAGAAAAGGCGTATCGTTTACACCAACCGCCCCTGGGAGGCAACAGGCATTTGCAGCGGATGCCGGCTCTGTGAGCTCTGGTGCTCCGTCACAAAAACCGGCGGCTTCAACCCCCGGCGTTCACGGATTCGAGTCGTGGAATTGGGCACAGGCGTTGATATCCCTGTCACCTGTCAGCAATGCCAAGATCCGGCATGTCAGGCATCCTGTCAATTCGAAGCCATCGAATACGACGACCGGCTGAAAATCGTGGTGGTGGACGAAGACAAGTGCACGGGCTGCCAGGCCTGCGTCGGGGCCTGCCCCTATGGCATCATTGCCATCGACCCGGCCACACACAAGGCCATGAAATGTGACCTCTGCGGAGGAGAAGAACCGGTGTGCGTCCACATCTGCCCTTCGAACGTGTTGGCCGCATTGGACGACGTGGCAACGAGTGAAATGAGCCGGCGTCGGTTTGCTGCCCTGCTGGCCTCTGATGATGAGTTTCAACGCTACATGCCCGGTGGCGAGGAACCGACGCTGAAGAAACTGGAGAAAAGGGGATAAGGGACATGGCAGAGAGAAAAAACTGTTATGCCGGAAAGATATTGAGAGTGGATCTCACCACCGGGTCCATCACCACCGAGGATTTTGGCCCGAACTACACCGATCTTTTCATCGGAGGAAGGGGGGTGGCCTCCAAGGTCCTCTACGATGAGGTTCCTCCGGAAGTCGGGCCGTTCGACCCCGAAAACCGGCTCATCTTTTCCCCTGGCGCGCTTCATGGTACGGGGGCACCGGCGGCCAGCCGGACCACGGTGACCACCCGGTCACCGCTGACCGGGATGCACGGGGATGGGCATGCCGGGGCCACCTGGGGAGGGGAGCTGAAACGGGCCGGATATGACCTTCTGATCATTCAGGGTAAAGCGGAGAAGCCCGTATACCTGTTGATCGATGATGATCGAGTGGAGTTGCGGGACGCGAGGAAACTCTGGGGGACCTTTACCTCCAAGACCCACGCCGTCCTGCGCGACGAACTGCACGATCACGAGCTCTGCACGGTTTCCATCGGCCCGGCCGGCGAGAACAAGGTCCGCCTGGCGGCCGTTTTTCATAACGGCGCGGACAAGGGCACCAGCGCCCGTTGCGGGCTGGGTGCGGTTATGGGCTCCAAGAATCTCAAGGCCATTGCCACGAGGGGAACCGGTGACGTCGGCGTGGCAGACCTTCCGGCCCTGAAATCCGCCTATCAGGACTATCTGGACACCATCGCCGTTGATCCCTACTGCCCACCGGCAACAAAATACGGGACCTGCCGATTCATGATGCACCGTGTCAAGTTCGGAATCCACGGTGCGGAAAACTGGCGTTACGGTGAATACGACTGGCACAAGCTGGACCCGGAGGTCTTCCGAAGCGACTACCAGATCAAGGCCGGGGCCTGTGTTGCCTGTCCGGTTCGGTGCCGGCGCGACTACCGGATCACATCAGGGCCTTTTGCCGGCACCACGGCCAAGGTGGAATGGGAAACCATCGCCCGTTCCATGACCTGCGGCATCAAGGAGCCCGAGACGGTCATTGCCTGGGCCAATCTCTGCAACCATTACGGCCTGGATATTGAAGGCACCGGGGATACCATCTCTTTTGCCATGGAGTGCTTCGAAAGGGGCATCTTAACGGAAAAGGACACGGACGGTTTGAATCTCACCTTTGGCAACATCGAGGCCTTTCTGGAGCTGACCCGGAAGATCGCCCTGCGGGAAGGAGACCTGGCAGATCTGCTGGCCGAAGGGACCAAACGGGCAGCGGCAGAGATCGGACAGGGCAGCGAGAAATTTGCCATCCATGTAAAGGGGGGCGAAATGACGGCAGGGGATCCCAGGGGAATGCCGGTGAGGGCCGTCAGCTACGCCACATCCACGCGGGGCGGCGATCACCTTCGTTCCAACCCCTATATCGAAGAGATCATGACCCCGGAAGAAGCCCTGGAATGGTGGGGCAGCGAAGAGGCGGCCGATATTGCAAAGGGGCTCAAAGGCAAAGGTCGCATGCTCAAGTTCAGTGAAGACCTGGTGACCCTTGGGGACATACTGGGTCTCTGCAAATTCGCCTTTTATCGCTCGGCCACCTTTCCCTATCTGTACAAGAAGGGGGTCCATATCGCCACCAGGCTCTACAATGCCTGCAGCGGTCGAAACCTGACCGAAAAAGAGATGCTCAAGGTCGGGGAACGGACCTGGAACATCGAAAAGGCCTACAACACCCGCTGCGGGGCGACGCGAGCCGATGACGACATCCCGGAGCGTTTCTTCAAGGAGCCGCTCATGGGCGGGCGGTCCCAGCGGGGGGGCGGTGGTGGAGCGAGAGAAATTTGACAAAATCCTGGACGAATATTACGAGGACCGCAGGTTCGATCCTGTCACCGGGCTCCCCACCCGGGCCGGACTGGAAGCGCTGGGTCTTAATGGACATCGCCGACGACCTGGAAAAAAGGGAGAAAATATAGGGTCTTTGTTTGCAACTCAAGAGCCATCCAGGTGGAGGTCCAACTGCTTCCACCGCTCAGCAACACCGCCGGCCGGGATAGGGTGAGGCTTACCCTTGGAAAGGACAAGACCCTCAAAGGGGTCATGGACGGCTTGCTGCGGCAATTCGACAACCGGGCGTTTTATCTGCACCTGTATGATACGGAAGGACGTCTGATCCCGGCCTGGTGCGCCTTTATCAATGACGGTGGCGCCGTGCGTCTTGCGACCCCCGAAGGACGGGCGACGGCGGTCAGGAACGGAGACAAAATCACCTTTCTGTTGGCTCTGGCTGGCGGATGATGATGCACCGCCGGAGGTTTTGAGGAGGTAAACATGAGGACAATAACCGTTCCCTATGGCATCAAGGGTTCCCTGGACTCTTGAAATCGATGACAGGAACCTTGTTTTGAATACGGACGTGCCCTTTCCCAAGGAAATCGAGAACCTGGAAGCGGCGATTCTGCAGGCGCTGGACAATCCTGTGGCAGGGGAGCCGTTCTCAAGAAGGCTTGAGGCGGCAAAAAAGGTGGTGATCCTCACCGACAACTTTGCCCGCCTGACCCCGGCCCACAAGATCCTTCCTCCCATCCTGAAAAGGATCCGGGAAGAAGGAAAGGAGGTGGAGATCCTGGTGGCCAGCGGTCTTCTCAGGGAGATGAACGAGGCAGAGCTAAGAAGAAAATTCGGCGAGGAAATCCTCGCCTCCGGCATCCCCATCTATCAGAGCAAGGCCAGGGAAACCTGGGACTTCGAATTCGTGGGCGTGACCAGCTACGGAACCCCCATCAGTGTTCACAAGCGCCTGCTTCAGGCCGATCTGAGCCTGGCCGTGACCATGACCCAGGCAACCCTGTGGGGGTACGGGGGGGGAGGAAGCATGATCCTTCCAGGGATTTGTTCTTTTGAGACCATTGAATGGGACCACCGGCTGATGACCTGCCCCACCTGCGCCGTGGGTTATGAACCACCCCTGAACCGAATGCGGGAAGACATTGAAGAGGCCTGCGTCCTATCCGGGCTGGACATGTCCCTGCTGGCCATTTTCAACCCGGACATGGAACTGATCCATCTGACCGCAGGGGAGACCAATGAGGCCCATCGGGCCTCCGTCAAAAAATATGATGCCAGCTTTGCCTTTGACCTGAACAAAATCCCAGGCGGCAAATTGGACGTGGCCATCTCAGGGAGCTTTCCCGGGGACCGGTTTTTTGCCCACGCCTGCTGGCCCATCGCCAACCTGGATCACTTTGTGCGCGATGACGGGCTGATTATCCTCTGTACGCCCGTGCCCGGCGGGCTTGCGCACTACACCTATGCCAAGGATTACATGCCGCCGACCCCTGAGGCGATTCGCCGGCTTTATGAAGATGTGTTCTACGGGAAACAGGCCCTGTGGCATGCCTGCCTGTGGATGCCCATCATCGAGGTGATGGCCAAGAAAGGAGGTCATCGTGGTGACCGAACCGGAAAGGCTGCCCGATTTCGACCTGGTCAAGATCAAAGCGGTGACCTCCCTCCAGGAGGCCTTTGAAATGGCCGGCAAGAAGTTCGGGCCAGGCATGAAGGTGGGCCATTTCCCCTATGGAAAGTGGGTGCTCCCCAAAGGTCTGAACCAGGGAAAAGAATCTAAGTGAAGCGTGCCAAGATGAGAAGTGACAAGTGACGAGTAAGAAAGAGGGGAAAGAATGAAGCTCCGTTTTAAACAACCGGTCCTGGATCTTCTGTCAGGCGCCATCGATATCCACATCCACTCGGCGCCGGACCTCTACCCCAGGATCCTCAATGACATTGAATTGGCATTACACGCCCAGGAGATGGGCATGGAGGCCATCCTCATCAAGAACCACTTTACCGAGACCGCAGGCCGGGCGCGCTTGGCGACGGATGCCACGGGGTTTCCCGTCTTTGGGGGGGTCGCGCTCAACCTCTCCGTGGGGGGACTGAACCCCCATGCGGTGCGGGCGGCCCTCAAGCTGGGGGCCAAAACCGTGTGGCTGCCCACGCTCCATTCTCGCAAGTTCGTGGCCAACAAGAGCCACGTGGCCAACCTGGCCGGTGAGATCGGAAACGGACCTGGAGGGACTCTATATCCTGAAGGAAGACGGATCCCTGAAAGATGAGCTCTATACCATCTTCGATCTGATCATTGAGCACGATTCCTCCTTGGCCACAGGCCATGTCTCCATCGAAGAGGCCAAGGTGGTGGTCCGGGAGGCCGCCAAACACGGGGTCAAGAAGATCGTCGTCACCCATCCCCTGGCTTCCTTTGTCAACTACACCGTGGAGGATATGAAAGAAATCCTCGACCTGGGCGCCACCTGGCTGGAGCACGTGTTCAATGACACCACCCGCCAGGTGGGGCACCCCATCACCCGGGAGGCGCTTTTCGGCGGGATCAAGGCCATCGGTGCGAAGCACTGCATCATGTCCACGGACGCGGGACAGTGGCTCAATCCGGTGCCATGCCAGCAGATGGGCATCTACATTCAGGACATGCTTCAATTTCGGTTTCTCCGAAGAGGATATTCGAACCATGGTCTCACATAACCCCGGGCGAATGCTGGGACTCTCCGGGACAGACAAGGAATGATCAGGAAAGATCGGTCAGGAAGAGGATAACGCCCATGGAAAAGAAAATCGGCTTCATCGGCCTGGGGCAGATGGGAAAATGGATGGCCCGCAACGTGGTGAAGGCGGGATTTGACCTGACTGTTTTCGACTATGAATCCCGATGCGGTGAAATTCTTGACGGATCAGGGCGCCAAGGCAGCCACCTCGGCCGCGGATCTGGCCGAACGGACGGACATGGATCTTTTTGAGCCTGCCCAACACAGCCGTGGTGGAAGAAGTGATCTTTGGTGATAAAGGGCTGATTCACGGGGCCGGATCCGGCTCCCTGATTGTGGATTGTGGCACCACCGGTTATCTGCCCACCCTGGATTTTGAACGGAGACTTAAGGAGAAAGGGATCCGTTTTGCCGACGCCCCTGTTTCCGGCATGGAGGCCAGGGCAAAGGAAGGGACATTGACGATTATGTTCGGCGGGAGCAAAGACTGTCTTTGATCAAATCCGCCTGTCTTTGGATGCCATGAGCAACAAGGTGCTGCACATGGGGCAGGTGGGTAGCGGCCAGTTGACCAAGTTGATCAACCAGCTGCTCTTTAACATCAGCTGTCGCGGCCATCGCCGAAGTCCTGCCCATGGCGGTGAAGTTGGGGCTGGATCCGGAGAAGGTCACCGGAGGTGGTCACCACCGGAACCGGTCGCAGCTTTGCTGCCGAGTTTTTTGCGCCACTTGTCCTGGAGTGGCAGCTTCGACGAGGGGTATCCCCTCAAGACACGCCTACAAAGACATGATCAGCGCGTGCCGAGATCTCAGCCCACCGCGAGAATCCCCCTGCCCCTGGTCCACGCCGCCACCACCACCTATCAGATGGCCCTGGCCGAAGGTCTTGGGGACGAGGACAAAGGGGCCATGATCAAGGTCTTCGAGCGCATCCTGGGCGTGGAGTTCAGGAAAAGTCGCCAAAGACGGACTGATACGATGGTCGGCTGCACTCGCGGCTGATCTCAGCGAGACATCACGGAGGCCTACTACCGCGGTCTCATGCATTCGGTGGGCTATCGACGCTCGGATCTGGACAAGCCCCAGATCGCCGTGGTCAACTCCTGGACCGACGTCAACCCGGGCCACCAGCCCCTCAAGGAGCTGGGCCGGCGGGTCAAGGAGGGCATCTGGGCGGCGGGAGGGTCGCCCGGCGAGTTCAATGTGCCCGCCCCCTGCGACGGCATGGCCCAGGGGCCGGGGCAGCACTATATTCTGCCCCAGCGTGACCTGATCGCCGCCTCCGTCGAGGCCATGGTCCGGGCCCACGGCTTTGAGGGCCTGGTCATGCTGGCCTCCTGCGACAAGATCATTCCCGGCATGCTCATGGCCGCCGTCCGGCTGGACCTGCCCACCCTCTTTCTGACTGCAGGCGCCATGCTGCCCTGCCGCCTGGGTGACCGAACGGTGGTCACCTCCGATCTCAAGGAGGCCATAGGCAAGCGGCGCGACGAGAAGATCGACCACGAGACCTTCCTGGACTGGCAGGAGCGTTTCTGTGCCTCTCCGGGTACCTGTTCCATGATGGGCACGGCCAACACCATGGGCTGCTTCCTGGAGGCGGTGGGGCTGGCCCCCTTTGGATCGGCCACCATGCTTGCCTTTGATGCGGCCAAAGATCCGCCAGGCCCGCGACGTGGGCGAACGGATCGTGAGGCCTGGTCCGGAGGAGCAGGCGATTCAGGCAGCTTCTTCACCGAGATCCAGCCTGGAAAACGGGATCAAGTATGTCTCCGCCTCGGGCGGCTCCACCAACGCCGTGCTCCACCTCATGGCCCTGGCCTCTGTGATGCCCTGTTGCAATGGACGTTGGACCTGGACGAGTTCTGCTCGGATTCAGGCCTCGGTGCCGGTGGTGGCCAAGTTCAAGCCCTCGTCGCAGTTCAACATGAGGACTACCACCGGGTGGGCGGCGTTCTGGCGTTGCTTAAGGTCATTCGGACGAGCACTTGATACGGATGCTTCCGCTGCCATGGGAGGCACTTTGCGCGAGTGGCTGCTGAGCTGCGCGCCCGATCCAGATGGAGAGGTCATGCGGCCGGCATCGGATCCGCTGGCCCTGGACGGCTGCTTTGCCATCTTCGGGGCAACCTGGCGCCAGGGGGGCGGTGGTCAAAAAAGACCGGTATCGATCCATCCATGCTGGTCCATACCGGACCGGCCGTGGTCTTTGATTCCGAAGAGGAGGTCCGGCGAGTTTCTGCTGGAGAAAGAGGTGCGCCCAGGCTCTGTCCTGGTGGTGCGCTATGAAGGACCCCAAGGCGGGCCCGGGATGCGGGAGTTGTCCATCCCGGCTGCGATGCTGGTGGGGATGGGGCTGCACACCTCGGTGGCCATGATCACCGACGGACGTTTTTCCGGAGCAACCCGAGGGCCGTGCGTCGGCCACATCTGTCCCGAGGCCTGGGAGGGCGGCCCGCTGGCCTACGTGCAGGACGGAGACCTGATCGAAATCAATGTACCTGAAAATCGCATCCAGTTGCTGGTGTCGGAGGAGGAACTGGAGCAGAGGAAGCAACGACCTCTCCACCGACCAGACCATCCGGCGCCTGGACTTCTGTCGGCCTATCGCCGAATGGTAGGAGGGGCGGAATCCGGCGCATTGTGGCTTTAGCGTGGAAGCACTGAAATCTGAAAAAGGAGGTATGATGAATGGCATTTGTGATCGATCCGGAGGAGATAGAGGGCTGGCCCCTTCATGAAGGCATCGAGGGAAAGGTAGTTGTAAACGGCAAAAATATGACCACCCTCATGGGTACCTGGGCGCCTAAAACCCGGTTTGCCGTCCATATTCACCCCCATGAACAGATCGGCATCTGTCTTAAAGGGGAAGCCGTGTTTCACCATAGACGGCAAAGAATTGGTGGTCAAGAAGGGAGATGTTTACCACATCCCTTCCAACGTGCCCCATGCGGAGCGAAATGACGGCGACGAACCGGCGGTCTTCTTTGAATGTTTTTCACCGGTCAGGGAAGACCTGCTGCGAAAGCGGTTTGAGCAGAAAATCGTGGATGGTAAGGAATCGTAAGTTGTCACATTAGTCAATTCAGAAAGGAGGTAGAGAGTCATGGCTGAAGGACAGTTCTTCAAGGCAGGAAGTCCTCAGGAGGCGTGCGCCCTGTTGGCCCAGCATGGCGGCAAAGCCCGCCTGCTCGCCGGAGGCACGGATCTGATGGTTGCCCTCAACCTGAGGCAATCGTCTCCCGAGGTCCTGGTCTACATCGGGGACTCGGGCTTAAACTACATCAAAGTTGAAGGGGACCATCTGATCATAGGAGCGGGGACCGCCTTTTCGGAGATCCTGGACTCTGATCTGGCGAGAAAAAGGGTGCCTCTTCTGGTGGAAACGGTTTCCTTCATCGCATCTGTTGCCATACGAAATGTGGGGACTATCGGTGGAAATCTCGCCAGTGCCTCCCCTGCCGCTGACTCGGCCACCGCCCTGTTAGCTCTGGGGGCTTCCCTCAAGCTTGTTTCAGAGAAAGGGGATAGGGCCGTTCCCCTGGCCGGTTTTTTTACCGGACCCGGACAAACCCTTCTCAAAACGGGAGAAATGATCCAGGAGATCATCATTCCGCCGCAGCCGACGGGGACCCGCTGGGCCTATCGCAAATTGGGAAAAAGAAAGGCCCAGTCCATCTCGGTCGTCTCTGCGGCCATCTGTTGCCAATTGGATGGCAATGTCTGCAAGGGGGCCCGTATTGCCCTTGGCGCCGTTGCGCCGACCCCCATCCTGGCCGCCGAAGCCTCGGCCCTTTTGGAGGGGAAAACCCTTAACGAAAGCTTGATCCAAGAATCGGCCAAGGCGGCCGCGAACGCCACCAGCCCCATTGATGATGTCCGGGGTTCGGCCTGGTACCGTCGTCGCGCTACCGAAGCGCTGGTAAAACAGCTTCTCGCCAACATGTCAGCGTAAAAAGGAGGTGACACGAATGTATTCGCTTGAACTTACCGTAAACGGCCGATCTTACCAGGTGGCCGTAAATCACAAGACCACGCTGCTGCAGGTGTTGCGCGACAAACTGTTCATCACCAGCCCAAAGGTGGGCTGCAACACCGGCGATTGCGGCACCTGTTCGGTCCTGCTGAACGGAAAGCTTGTGCGATCCTGCATCACCAATGCCCTAGCTGCCCAGGGGAAAGAGGTGACCACCATAGAAGGGATCGCTAAACCCGGTGAACTGCATCCCCTTCAGGAGGCCTTCCATGAGAACTACGGGGCCCAGTGTGGATTTTGTACTCCGGGGATGATCCTTGCGTCCAAGGCATTGCTGGACAAGAATCCCAAGCCGACCCGGGATGAAGCCAAAGAGGCACTTTCCGGCAACCTGTGCCGCTGCACGGGGTATGTAAAGATATTGGACTCGGTCATGGCGGCTGCCGAAAAAATGGGCGGCCAGCAGGGCTCCTAAAAAGAAAGGGGGTGAATGAGCATGGAAACCAAAGTGGTTGGACAACGGGTCAAGCGCTATGACGGCATGGCCCATGTGACGGGTGAAACGCGCTTCGCGGACGATGTCATCGTCCCGGGGACCCTGACGGTGAAGGCCTTTCGAAGCCCTGTGATCAAGGGACGAGTCAAACACCTGGACACCAGTGCGGCTGAGAGAATGGACGGTGTGGCAGGGGTGATCACCTCGGCCGATGTCCCGTGCAACGCCTACGGTCTTATTCCAGACCAGCCGGTCCTTGTGGGAGAGACAATCCGGTACAGAGGGGAACCCATTGCTGCGGTGGCGGCCGTGGACGAAGACACGGCAATGGAAGCCATCGGCAAGATAAAACTGGATATTGAAGAAGAGCCCTACGTGTTGGATCCAGTTGCGTCCATGCAACCCGATGCGCCCAAGGTCCGGCCGGAGGGAAACGTCTTTATGTTTGGGGAACGTCCTTTTCGGCAAATCGTACTGGGAGATGTGAAAGCGGGCTTCTCCAAAGCGGATATCATCGTGGAAAACGAGTACCTTCATCCTTCCCTGGAGCACGCCCAGTTGGAGCCCATGGCCTCCCTCTCCGTTCCCGATGCCAGGGCAAGACTGACCATCTACACGGTGAGCCAGGCCCTCTATTTCCATCTGGGAATGCTTTGCGGCATACTTCAGATGGAACCGGAAAAGGTCCAGTGCAAGCATTGGGCCCCCAAAACCGGCAGCAGCTGGAGACACAATGCGGGCTTCAGCGATATCAACTACGTGGGGGGGACCGTGGGCGGCGGCTTTGGCGCCAAGAATGACATCCATGCGGACCACGTGACCGCCCTCTTGGCTCTGAAAACCGGCCAACCCTGTAAATGGCGCTGGACGCGAGAGGAAGACCTGCTCTATTCCACCTTTCGGGGGGCCTGGCGCATGACCATCAAGGACGGGGTGATGAAGAACGGACGGATTGTGGCCCGACAGATCAAATCTCTCCGGGATGCGGGGGCCTACAGCTCACTCAATCCCTACGTGGTAGACAAGCACTCCTACCTGGCCGCAGGGCCGTATTTCATTGAAAACGTGTATGTGCAGACCTACTGTGTCTATACCAACAAACCGCCTTCGAGTTCCATGAGGGGCTTTGGGGTCACACCCGCTACCTTTTCCACCGAAGTCCAAATCAACAGGATTGCGGAAAAGCTGGGAATGGACCCGTGGGAGATCCGCTTCATCAACGCCTATCGAAAGGGCGAACATACCGCCACCAGAAGGGTGCTGAACAGCGTAGCGCTGGTCGAGGTCATGCAGAAGCTGGCGGAAAAGGCCGGGGTGGACCTCCCGGACAAACTCAAGAGCATGACGTCAACGGAAAGGGGGTAAGATCATGAAAAAAAGAGGCGTAGGAATTTCGGCTGGGTTTTACCCCATGGGAATGAGTGGCGGGGGAGACTCCAGCCAGGCCCTGGTGAAGATACAGCCAGATGGAAGCGCGGTTCTCACCGTGGGCTCTTGCGATATCGGCCAGGGCTGCAAGACCGTCTTGGCCCAAATGGCCGCCGAAGTCCTGGGGATTGGATATGAACAGGTAAAGGTGGTCAACAATGCCACCGACAATTGCCCCTTGAGTTTCGGCACATTTGCGAGCAGGGTAACCTATGTGGACGGCAAAGCCGTGGTGGCAGCCGCGGAAAATGCCCGGGACATCCTGCTGGAGGTGGCCGGGCAGATGATGGAGAAATCTTCCTGGGGATCTGGTGGCCGCTGATGGGAAAATCTCGGTCAAGAGCGATCCGGGGACTTCCCTGTCCATCGGGGAGGTGGCCGGCGCGGCAACCTTTGGAATGCGCCGGCTGGTAGTGGGGCTGGGACACTACATGCGGGATCCCTCCTCCCCGGACCCTGACACGGGGGCGTGCGACCCAATGTGTTCCCTGGCCTGGGCCGCCAATCTTGCCGAGGTGGAGGTGGACACGGAAACCGGCGAAGTGAAAGTCCTCAGAGTGGTGGCCGCCTACGATGTTGGAAAGGCCATTAATCCAACGTTGACCGAGGGCCAGATTGAAGGCGGTGCGGCCATGGGTCTTGGGGCAGCCCTGAGCGAGGAACTCCATCCTCACTACCCTGGCCTGGAGCACCAGCCCACCAACCTGGGAGACTATGCCATTCCCACCACCATGGATATCCCGGATCTGAAGTCAGTCATCTATGAATGCCCTTCCTCAAACGGGCCGTTTGGCGCCAAGGGCCTGGGTGAAATGACCGCCAACTGTCCTGCACCCGCCATCGTAAATGCCATACATGACGCTGTCGGGGTTTGGCTCACCGAACTGCCGGCGAGCCCTGAGCGGATATTGAAGGCGCTTGATGCGCAGGGTGGTGCTTAGTCTGCCAGCATGAATTGCTGAGACATAATTGAAGTTCCCGGAAAAGTCCGACCAGGGATCAAGACCGATTCCCTGGTCGGACTTTTATATTTGAAGAAATGAGGCACCTTTACTCCCGCCCGTAACCTTGCCGGGCGGGATTGACAATTGGCGGTGATGTCCATAGCTTAGAGCAAGAAACATAAGAACGCTCGAATAAGCCCCTTGGGGACTCTTTACGAGAACGTCAATGTTTGGTGATTTCCACCAAATTTCCGTCCGGGTCTTTGCAGAAAAGATAGTCAGACCCATCGGGTCGTTTATCCGGACCTTCCACGATATCTATGTTGTGGGCCTCCAGGTGGGCAAAAGCGTTCGGGAAATCCTCCACTTCCAGGGCAACATGTCGCATAGTGTTGGGGATTACTTCATCAAATACCATAAGATGAAGCTGGGTGTATTGGTCTACCTGATACCACTGCCCGGGGAAGTGGAACGCGGGCCTCTTTCCCTGGGCATCTTTTAGCCCCAGGATCTCCCCATAAAATTCCTTACAAGCTTCAAGGTCCGTCACCACAATGCCCACGTGATTATAGCCCTTTATTTGTATCCCCATAAATTTTGCCTCCCTCGTCCACCCTTCATGCTTCGTTGTCTTTATGGCTCCTTACGTGCAACTGAGGCCCTGTGACGACACCTCTTCACAAATAAAAAAGGCCTTCCCCCAAAAACATGGCATTAACGGATTCAATCTTCTCCAGTTTTTGCAATGAATGGAAACCAAGCCCTGGGCAACTCTCATACAGCAAATCTCATCAGCGCCTCTGCCATATTTCCATCAACCACCCGACAACAATCTGGGAAAGGCTGTCATCCGGTCTCCGTCTTGCAAGGTTTCATGTTCGGTTGCATAGACGCCGTTCAGGAACAAAAGATCTACTGCCCACTCAGGAATCTGTAGTTGGTCCAGAACATCTCTTATGGTGGCGCCGTCATGAATTTCCACCACCCGGAATTTGCCCTTCTGTTCGTCTGGAATGTATTGAGGGAGGTGACCCCAGAGCCAAACCTGAATCTTCATGAGTTCTTAGCCTCTTTGATTTGCATTGCAAAAGGACGGCTGCATTCCCGCGATTTCCCGATTCGATGCAAAGATCGCATTTCGTGGGAAACGGGCCGATCACACGGGTATTTCACCATTGGACTTCAACTTGCGCCAGTAGTTATCGATATCCCAATTCAAGGAGCTTAGGAAACTTCTCATGCTGGCTGCCCCGGTACGAAGGTCATCCTCTATTGCCTTGGAAATACCAGGCTTGTCCCTTGCCGCCAATGCATCATAAATAGCCTGATGATGTCTCATGGCAAGCGAAATATCCTTTCTCACCCGGGCATGAAGGAAAATATAAGGACCGATCCGCATCCACAGATTTGAGATAATGTCAAAAAGAATAGGATAGTGTGCCTGATGGTAAATGGTGAAATGAAATTTCTGATTGTGCCTCAAATAGACGATCGGTTCATCCATGGAATGACGCATTTTTGTTAAGACCCCTGCAAGTTCGGGAAGCAGGGCATCGGGTCGGAAATCGCAGGCCCTCTCCGCGGCCAGAATCTCCAACATGATCCGCAGTTCCAGAACCTCTTCCATTTCATCCGGGGTCAGGTTGTTTACACAAATGCTTTTGTTGCTTTCGATAAGCACGACCCGTTCCGATTCCAGCTGCAGCAATGCCTCTCGCACCGGGGACAAACTAACGCCCAGCTTTTGCGCCAGGGATCGAAGACTGATTTTCTCCCCGGGCAGAAATCTCTGCAGTGATCATCTGTTCTTTGAGCACTTCGTAGGCCCTACGTCGAAGCGTCTTCTTTTCTATTTTTTCTATTGCCATCCAAAGCTCCGCAGGGCTTTCTCACCAGGGGTAAACGGATTCACACCCTATGAGCGCGAGCGAGTGACGCGATCTCCATGGGTCCTAGAAACCTGGTCCTGAGGGCCGGGGCAGAGATCAATGGCTCTGCCCGTATAAATCACCGGAGTACTGGAGTGATGAGATTTAAAAAAAGGCGCTTGAAGCTTACGATTTTCCCCCGGCATCTATGTTTCCGAGAGCGATGAAAAAAGGAGTTTCTTCCATTACTCCACCACTCCAATACTCCAGTACTCCCGAAAGTCGTCAAATGCCGGTAAACTAAATCCCCTCTGCGGGATAATCAAAGCCGAGCCCTCTGGACCCGGATCTTTACTCTGACAAAGTCGAGATTGAATATAAGGCCTCAAAATGCATTATCAAATAGCCAAATCCGCCTCGGTCCTCTCAGGAAAAAGCCGGGACCCATATCCGGCCCCGGCTTTGATGATGGTTCCTTAGGCAAAACCCCGCAGGAGACTACCCGGCTTTCTCCTTTTCTTCCAGTGCCCTTAAGACCACCTCCGGGGTGATGGGGACCTCGGTAATCCATACGCCCGTTGCATCATGGATGGCGGTAATAATCGCAGATATGGGTGCCGAAGAGCTGCCTTCTGAAAAACCTTTCGCCCCTTTCACACCCACAGGATGCGGGACCTCTTCCAGGGCGCACGCGGTGTCTTCAGGGTAGTCTGCAAAAGTGGGAATCGGATAGTCCGCGAGGCTGCCCGGAGAGAACTCAACACCCGGATAATAAGGCATGGCGTTTTCCATTAAGGCATAACCCAATCCTATGGACAGCCCACCGTGGATCTGCATTTTACACATCAGAGGGTTCACCGCTTTTCCAATCTCCCAGACTTGAATGGCTTTGTGAATATCCACGATGCCGGTTTCGGTGTCTACCTCCACTTCTACCACGCACGCGCCGAACGAGATGGCGCCGACGGATTCCATTTTTCCTGTTTCGGGATCATGGTCTGTATAGGGGGCGCGCGAACCACGCGCCGGTGCCGATAAAGAAATTGGCGCTGCCCAAAACGCCTGCCCCTACCTCTGCCATGGTCATAACTTTTGCAGGATCGTTTTTCACCGAGACTTTGTTTTCTGAAAAAACGATTTCTGCTGCACCCACTTCAAATTGTTCCGCCGCCCAAAGACAAATCTTTTTTTTCAGGTCTTCCGCAGCGATACGGATGGCATGGGGAGCAACCAATGTAACCCGACTGGCAAAACTCCCTGTACATACGGGTGCAATATTTCCTGCAGCGTTGTTCACGGTGATGGAATCAATGGGGACATCCAACTCGTCAGCGGCAAACTGCCGCAGAATGGTGTTAGAGCCCTGGCCGAGATCCACTGTCCCGATAATGAGGGTGAATGTCCCATCGGGCTTGAGCTGAATGGCTGCCTGACTCGGATCCCCTGCTCCTTTATTACCCGTAGGATGCAAGACCAACGAAATGCCGCTACCTCTCTTTTTCATGCGTCTACCTCCTCCTTGAGCTCATTTTCAGGAGTTTTTCAGGCAACTGGATTTTTGCGACTTCAGCGCACTTTTTCATCGCTTCTATGGCGCCGGCTGCCTTGACCACATATTGCGAGGCGCCGATATCCCCATCTCTAAAGGCGTTGATGAACCGGATTTCCCACGGATCCATGCCCAGTTTGTCGGCAATGCGACTCATCTGAACATCGGCAGGAATCTGGCCGTTGATGATGGCGAACCCCCGCATGGAGATACTCACCGGTTTGTTGGTGAATATGGTCTGGCCCTCAATGAGGATGTTTGGAACATAGTAAGGGCCCGAAGCAAACATGCCGCACTTTTCTGTTGCGTAAGGAGAAAAGCCGCAATAGGCGCCACTGTCGTGGTATTCCTTGATATGAGAGGCAACGATGCGGCCATCGTTTTTTACCCCGGTCTTATAGTCGAAGACCCAGGCCCCTCTTTTTCCGGAATACAGCAAATCCTCCTGCCTCGTGAGTCGGAACTTGACCGGTTTGCGGAATTTCAGGGCTGCGAGTCCGGCGATGTGATCACAGTTGATTTCATTTTTCCCACCAAACCCACCACCGGTTCGCCCTCCCAAGTAGTTGATTTTGCTCTGGGGGAGCTTGAAAATGCCGCACAACATCCCAAACTGCAAATTTACGCACTGGCTGTGGGTGTGAATCACCAGGCGACCCGAGTCATCGATGTTGGCCACTGAGACCTGGGGCTCCATCGCGCAATGATCTTGAACGCCTTCTTTGTATCGCCCCTCAATGATGTGATCCGCTTCTTTAAAGCCGGCTTCTATGTCCCCGATCTTGATGACGCGGGTCGTTACGCCGGGCAGGTACTCAAAAAGGTTACTGGGTGTCCCGGGGCGCACAATGGGCGCATCGGGTTTCATGGCTTCAAACATATCGAAGACCGGTGTGAGCTCTTCGATATCCAGCTTCGCTTTCGAAAGGGCGCCCACGGCCGTATCCTCATCCGTGGCCACCACGGCCGCGATGGGTTCTCCCTTATACCGAATGTCTTTGGGATTCAGAACCGCCTGGTCCCCATAAGTGCCGCACAGATTCTGTCCGGGGATATCGTCGGCCGTTACAACACCTACGACACCGGGGATTTTCAATACAGCACTGAAGTCCAGGTTTTTGATCGTACCCCTGCTCACCGGACTGCGCAGGAGCTTTGCGTAAAGCATGCCCGGGATTTGTATATCATCGACAAATGTGGCCGTGCCGTTCACTTGCCCCAGCCCATTGTATCGTGGCATGGACTTTCCCACATATTCCGTCATGGCATTTACTCCTTTCCCTCACCGCTGGCGACCGATTGAATAGCTTCAATAACTTCCACATAGGTGCCACAGCGACAAAGATTTCCTGACATGTATTCCACGATTTCATCCCGTGAAGGATTGGGGCTATTCTTCAACAAGGCTTTGGCTGAAATGATCATTCCGGAAGTGCAGAATCCGCATTGTGAAGCGCCGTGTTCGTGAAAGGCTTTCTGCAAGGGATCCAGTTCCCCATTTTTTTCCAGTCCCTCAATGGTAACCACTTCTTTGCCTGCCACGGTCAACGCGATCGTCAGGCACGATCGCAGGGGTTCTCCGTTGATCAGAACCGTGCATGTGCCGCAATCGCCTGAGTCGCACCCGCGTTTGGGACCCGTGACGCCCAATTTTTCACGGAGGACATCCAGGAGGGTGTCAGACGGCTTCACCAGTACTTCCACAAGCGAGCCATTCAAAGTGAATGCTAATATCTGTTTCATGGTCCTTAGCCTCCTTGACTAATATTGAACACCGGCGGCCTGAGCAAGGGCACGCGCCACCAAGGCTTTCCCAGCCTTTTGGCGGTACCATGCCGTGGCACGCTGATCATCAATGGGGTTACTCTCGGCTACGGCCTCCGCAGCACAATCTGAAATCACCTTTCCGTCCACATGCTTCCCCTGAATAAACGCTTCCGCCTTTAAACAACGCAGGGGTGTGGGCGCCATTGCCCCCAAAGAAATCTTAGCAGTTCTGCATTGCTTGCCGTCCATGATGAGGTGAACACATGTGTTGGCTACAGACAGTGTCAGGGCCTTCCGGCGACCCAGTTTGAGAAATGAAGTCTGCCCGGCGGGAACGGGGATGTGGATTTCAGTGAGCAATTCATTCGCTTTCCGAACGGACTTCCCGGGCCCGGTAAAGAAATTCTGAATGGGGACCGTTCTTTCCGAATCCGAACTCTTCAAGACAAGTTCTGCATCCAGGGCCAATAAAACGGCGGCTCAAGTCAGCAGCCGGAGAGGCATTGACCAGATTTCCGCCAACGGTCCCGGCATTCCTTACGGCCACACAAGCCCCTTGCTTTGCCGCTCCCGTGAGAACGCCCATTTTTTCCAACAGGATTGTGCTTTCCGCAATCTGGTTCCAGGTGGTGGTTGCCCCCACCACGACCTTTTCGCCCTTATCTTCAATAAAGTCCAGTCCCAGCCTCCCGATATCCATGAGGCTTTCTGGACGCAATTCATAATAGTTGATCCTGGGTACCAGATCAGTGCCTCCAGCTAAAACGGTCGCCTTTTCGCCATATTCAGCCAGAAATTTCAAGGCCTCTCCAACGTCCGTTGGAGCAAAATAACCAAAATCTTTCATAAACCAATCCTCCTTTCTCAAATCGTTCAAGGCCAGTTTTTTGAAAACAAGAGTTTTTCTTTACCAATCCTCCTTCCTATTTAATTTCATTCGTGAAAACAATGTTTATCAATAGCTGCGATTCAAATAGAACGAAGCAGCGAGAATAATCACCAATCCCTTTACTACCAACTGGGCTTGAATCCCTACTGGGTCCATTCCCCGAAGCTGGCTTCGTTGAAGACTGGGTATCCGTTGTCGAGACCCCGTGGCTTGCTGCGGGGTAGTTCATTGAGTTCCAAGAAACCTGGTCCTCAGGGCCAGATCGAGAGATCAATCGCTCTGCCCGTATAAATCAACACGGAGTACTGGAGTATGGAGTATTGGTTAAGAAAAAGAGCTTTAAACTTACAGATTTTCTCCAGGTCTCTGTGTTTCTGAGAGCGACGAAAAAAGGGGTTTTTCCATTACTCCACCACTCCAATACTCCAGTACTCCGCAAGTCGTCAAATGCCGGTAAACCAAATCCCATCTGGGGATAATCAAAGGCGGGCCCTCTGGACCCGGATCTTTACCTAAAATGCCCGGCAACCGGGTAACGGACTTGCGGAGATGGGGTCGCAGATTTGGGTTCCGGACCCCAATGGTCAATTCAAAAATGACCAGTTCGAAATCAGCAGGAATATCTTTTGTTCAATCACTATTTTTTTTGCTGGCGGAGTAATGATTTCTATGAAATTTTGGAACTTCCAAGACACGTCATCTAATCATCAGATGACTTGATGAGATTCGTTTTTACTACCCTAGATGGCACCCATTGTCAATGGGAATAAAGCAGTTGACAAAGGAAGAAATGAAATGTTATAACATGTAACAGTGTATGCCCGACATGAAAATCAAAAGTCAAGAAAAAATTTTCTCAACCAATTTTCCATTGACGCTAAATATTAATTTTTGTAAATAAATTCAGGATGATGGCTTTCGGAAACATTCTGGACATCGTTGAATTCGCGCAAAAATGGAACCAAAAGGCGCTTTCTGAGGTATGATAGCAAACAGGTCATTTCGGCCTACGGCATCCCCGTTGTGGTAGAGACCGTTGTAGAGGATCTTCCTGCTGCGCAGCCTGCCGCAAGAGATCATACCTATCCTGTTTTTTTGAAGGCCTGTTGTGCGGAAATCACCCATAAAACAGAAAAAGGCCTGATTGCGCTCTTCAGGGTCGGGTTCGAAAATGACGCCATCCAGGAAATTGACGGGAATCCATTGGTCATAACGGATGGCAACCTCGCAGCGGTTGACGCGCTGGTCAAATTTCGTTAAAGGAAATTTTTGGGCATAGGTCGGGCTGATGGTCCGGTGAACGCAAACTGTAAAAACGAGGTACAGTTTTGAGCAACGATTTGAAAGGCTTTTTTGAACCGAAAAGCGTGGTTGTCATCGGGGCCTCGGCAACGCCCCGGAAACCGGGGAATGATGTGATACAGAACATTCTGGCCAACGGATTTGAGGGCGAACTCCACCTGGTGAATCCCAAGGGGGGGGAGATCCTGGGGAGGAAGGTCACAACTTCCATTGAGGCATTGCCTCATGGGATTGATCTTGCTGTCATTATTCTCCCGGCCAAAATGAACCTGGATGCCGTTCGTCAGGTCTCCCGGAAAGGGATTCCTGCCGTTGTCTTGGCTGCAGGGGGCTTTTCCGAAGTGGACCTGGAAGGGGAAAAGCTGCAAAAAGATCTTATCGAGCTCATCCGGGAGACTGGAATTCGGGTTATCGGACCCAATACATCGGGGCACACTTCGACCCCCCAGGGCTTTACATCCAGTTTTTTCCCCTTGGGAAAGATCCCCCGAGGACCCATATCCTATCTCGCTCAGACCGGGAATTTCGCCACGCACACGATGCGCTATATTATTACCGAAGAAAATTTCGGGGTGGCCCGCGTGGTAGGTTTGGGCAACAAACTGGACGTGGATGAAAGTGAGGTGCTGGAATATCTCGGTGAGGACGAGGAAACCAAGGCTATCTTTGTTTACCTGGAAAGCTTTAAGAAACCCAAGCGTTTTCTTGAAGTGGCCGAAAAGGTCACGAGGCGAAAACCTGTTGTCCTTTTAAAAGGGGGCAGCACCAATGAAGGGGCCAGGGCTGCGGTAGCCCACACGGCGGCCATGGCTTCCGATGAACGGGTGACCGATGGGGCGCTTCGGCAGGCAGGCATTGTGCGTATTCACAAGTATTCCCATCTTTTCTTGGCGGCCAAAGCCCTTGCGGTCATGCCGGTTCCCCGGGGACCGAGGGTGAGTTTTATGGCCCCTTCAGGGGCCATGCTTGTGGTGCTCTCCGATCTGTGCCACAACGAGCTGGGGCTTCAGGTTCCGCAGCTTCAAGAGGAGAACCGCAAGAGGTTACAGGAAATCAGCCCGCCATATATCCGTATGAGAAATCCTGTTGACATCTGGCCTTCAGCCACCGCACACGGTATCGAATTTGGTTACCGGGAAGGCATGCGAGCCGTTTTGAACGATCCCAATATCGACGCGGTGGTGCCTGTGCTGATGCTTACGGAGGGAACGGGTGCTCCCCCCTTGGATTTCATTGTGCAATTGTCTAAGGCGTACCCTGACAAGCCCATTTATGTGACCTTCAGCGGCGACAAAAAGTGTATGGAGGAGGCCAAATCGTTTCTTGAGCCCAGAGGCGTACCCACGTTCGAGCTGATAGAACAGCCCTTTGAAGTCCTTTCCATTTTGCACCGCTGTCGTATGGCCATGAATCGGACCGGTGGATAACAGGTCCAGGCTCAACAGGTATAGCCATTTGAGTTTCAGCAGATCCATCACGACCCAGAGGTTTTCTTCGTCTACCTGCCGGTATGGACGCTTTTCAGCCCGGGTCGGATGTGATCCGGCGATTCTACCTTTTTGGCGATTTTTGATTGTGAAATAGGAACGTTGAACCATTCAACCACTTAACGAGGTCCTTATTATGAGTAAGATTGTCATTACTGCAGCCATTACGGGTGCCATTCACATCCCCGCCATGAGCGACTACCTGCCCTTGACTCCGGAGCAGATCGTGGAAGATGCCGTAAAGGCCCGGGAGGCGGGAGCGGCTATTGCGCACATCCATGTGCGGCAGCGGGAAAACGGCAAACCCACCGCGGACGTAGCCCTGTTCAAGGAGGTCATGGGGGAGATCAAGTCGCGGTGCGACCTGGTGCTTCTGCCCACCACAGGGGGGGGGCCCAACCAGTCCGTTCAGGAAAAACTGATCCCGGTGAAGATGTTGAAACCGGAGATGTGCTCCTTTGATCCGGCCCCTTTCAACCTGGGGATGTTTGAATTGACTTCCCGGTATGAAGGGAAATTCAAATACGACTGGGAACGGGACTACCTGGAATCCACCCGGAACACCATTTTGATGCGTCCGACCTTGGGGGACGATATGGAGTACGCCCGGACCATGCTGGAGGCCGACACCAAGCCTGAATTTGAGCTTTACGAGTTGGGCCATATCGGATATGTGGCGTGGCTTATGAGGGAGGGCCTGGTAAAAGAACCACCCCATCTCCAGTTTGTGTTCGGTCCGCTGGTAGGGTGGATGACCCCTTCCATCAAGCATCTGCTCTGGATGTATGAAGAAGCCGTGGACATTTTGGGGAAAGGCAATTTTACCTGGTCTGTGGCCGGGGCGGGCCGACATCAGATACCTCTGGCAGCTACGGCCATGGCAATGGGGGCTCCCAATGTCAGGGTGGGGCTGGAAGATTCTCTTTATGCCGGCAGGGGTAAACAGGCCACATCCAGTGCGGATCAGGTGCGCATGGCGGTCAACATTGCCAGAGAGCTCAGTTTGGAGCCCGCCACACCTGATGAGGCACGCGCCTTATTTGGACTGAAGGGGCTCGATCAGGTGGGTTTCTGAAGCTCCCAAATGTTGTGCCTTAATAAAAACCTGCTTCAACAGATTTCCGTGCAAGATACTGGATGTCGTTCGCGGAATGGAGGCGGTAGAAAGAGATCTATTGGCAGATATGCTGATCAATGTGGGGCGGATTGGGCTTGAGAACAGAAACGTGAAAGAACTTCACATCAATCCCCTGGTTATTTCCGGAAAGATATCCATTGCGGTCGATGCGTTGGTTGTCTTGGAATAAAGCCTGTTAATCTCTGAGCAATTGGAGGAAATGTGTCAATTAAGATTGAATGCATCCTGGAGTGTGAAAATCACCTTGGAGAAGGGCCCCTGTGGGACGTTGAGGAGGGACGGCTTTACTGGGTCGACGGCACCGGTCCCCGCGTTGGCAAAAAAGCGGTCTGGCGAATGGACCCGAAAACCGGAAAGGTCGATCATTGGGATCTTCCAAAGGATATCGGTGCGCTTGCCCTGCGCAAGGGTGGCGGCGCCGTCATGGCCCTCTGTGACGGCTTTTACTTCTTTGATTTTGATTCTGGAGAATTGGAATTGATCCAGAAAGTCGATGCCGAAATCACTCGCACCAGGCTTAATGACGGCAAAGTGGACCGGAGGGGACGTTTTTTTGCCGGCGGCATGGACGATAAGGAAGAGCTTAAGAACTGCGCTCTCTGGCGTCTTGATCCCGATTTGCGTGTCAGCAAAGTCGACGACGGGATTATCTGCACCAACGGACCGTGCTGGAGCCCGGACGATAAGATCTTCTATGTGGCCGATACCTTCCAGAATGAATTTTGGGCCTATGACTACGATATAGAGACCGGAACGGTCTCCAATAAACGCGTTTTCGCAACGACCCACGAAGATGCCGGTGTGGCCGACGGATCCACCATTGATGAAGAAGGGTATTTGTGGAATGCTCAGGTCATCGGTGGAGAACTGGTTCGATACGCTCCGGACGGCTCAGTGGAACGCCGTATCGGAATGCCTGTGAAAAACATTACCAGCGTCATGTTCGGTGGGGATAAATTAGATATTTTATATGTGACCTCCATGGCGCGCGTCAAGCACCCGGCAGTTCACGATATGTTTGCCAGGCAGGAAAAGCCCCAGTTTCTTGCTGGCAGCCTCTTTGCGGTTACGGGCCTGGGTATCCGCGGTTTGCCCGAACCCAGGTTTGCCGGTTAGATCATATGAAACGGTGACGATCTGTTCGATCCGATTGGCCAGACCCTTCCATTGTTCTATTGGGAGCGAGAATTCCGTTCCCAGATTGAGGATCATCCGCTGTCCGGGATCCGGTTCGGACAGACTCGATGAGCTTGAAGCTATGATATTCTTTTTGAATTCTTCTACCAGTATGGGTTGTACGAATCAGTCCCCTTTCGGTTTTTCCTGGAGACCGTATCTTTCGATATTCCCGTCGGCAAGGGCTTGGATTTGAGCGATTTCCTTCTCCCCCCCGCTCCCGTCAAAAAGATGCCTGAAACGTTTCTGCATTTTGAGATACTCCCCTACAGGCACCTTTTTCTTGATCTTTCTGACATGAATAACCTGGCCTTCTTCCATCTCAAAAAGGGGTATCAGCCCGCTCTGCACCCCCATTCGGCCCACCTCCAGGGTGCGGTCTGATGGAAAGCCCCATACCGAGGGACAGGGCGTGTCGATCTGTATATATCGGGGACCCCGAAATTCCATCGCCCTTTTCACCTTTTTCTGCAGATCCTTCACATAGGCCACGGAGGCCGTGGCTACATAGGGAACCCCATGGGCAGCCACGATCATGGGGATGTTTTTCTTTACTTCCACTTTCCCGGCAGACATCTTCCCGCTTGGGTGGGTTGTGGTGGCGGCATAGAGCGGTGTGGCACCGCTTCGCTGTCCTCCGGTGTTCATATAGGCCCCGTTGTCCACACAGATGTAGAGCACGTCATCTCCCCGCTCCAGCATGCCCGACAGGGCGCCAAACCCGATATCAAAGGTGGAGCCATCGCCTCCGATGCCCACCACCCTCGTGGTATCCCTTTTCTGGGCCCGAAGGGCCGCCGCAACCCCCGTGGCGATGGATGGGCCATTCTCAAAAAGGTGATGAATCCAAGGGACCCTCCAAGGAGAATACCCATAGGGCGAGGTGAAGGTCTCCAGGCACCCGGTGGGGGTGACCACGATCACGTCTTCTCCGGTGGCCTTCAGAATATGCCTGACCGAGAGCGCCACACCGCACCCATGGCAGGCCCGGTGTCCTGAAACAAACAGATCTTTTTGTTGTGCGTCTTTTTTTGCCGTCATTTTACACTCCCTGTGGCACGATCGTTGGATTCAGGCCGGCCCAGTAGGGCTCTCGCAGGAAATATCCCGATGCCTGGCTGCTTTCGCCTGTTCAACGATCTGTCTTGATTCTCGCCTCATTGACGTCCCGGCCTCCAAGACCGGCGATCACATCCACCACCTGGGGCGCGTCGGGCACGCCGTAAAGCTTGGCCTTCAGGTCCATGCCGATCGCCCCTTCGCTCCCGAGCGACAAATTGGCATCCATCACCGCCACGACCTTTGCGCCTCTTACCGCCTGCCAGATCTCCTCATAGGGAAAGGGCCGGTAGCAGCGGATCTTTACCAGGCCGACCTGTTCTCCCTCGGAACGCAGGTTGTCCACGGCATCCTTTATGGTGCCCGACACCGATCCCATGGACAGCAGAACCACCTCTGCGTCTTCGGTCCTGTAGGCCTCGATCAGGCCCCCGTAATCACGTCCGGTGATTTCGGCCCACTCCCCAAAGATCTCCTTGATCCTTCCTTTTGCGTATTGCATGGTCTGCTGGACGGCATACCTGAACTCCATGAGCATGTCTTCCTCCCCGATAGGACCCCCAGGTCTTGGGGTTTTTCACGTCGAGAAAATCGACCGGTTGAAAGGGAGGCAGAAAGCGGTCCACGTCCTCCTGGTCCAGCCAGGGCAATCCTTTCGTAGGAATGCGTCAGGATCCAACCGTCCATGCAAACCATCACCGGGAGCAGGATCTTGCGGATCCTCGGCGATCTTGAAGGCCGCAATATGGGTGTCGTAGGCCTCCTGACTGCTCTCCACGTAGAGCTGAATGATCCCGCAGTCGCGCAGGCTCATGGTGTCCTGCTGATCCACCTGGATGCTGATGGGGGCCGAGATCGATCGGTTGACCCCGGTCATCACAAAAGGGAGCCGCATGCCGCACTGGCATAAAGGACCTCCGACATGAGCAGCAGCCCCTGGGAAGAGGAGGCGGTGTAGGCCCGGCTGCCGGCCGCGGAAGCCCCGCTGATCACGCTGGCGGCGGAGAACTCTGATTCCACCCGCACATACTCGGCGCTCAGTTCTCCATCGGCCACCATCTGGGCGAGTCCTTCCACGATGTGGGTCTGCGGACTGATGGGATAGGCTGATATCACCTGGGGGCGACTGGCCTTTACGGCCAGGGCCACCGCCTCGGATCCCTCCAACACTTTGACAACGCTCATGTCACTTTTCCTCCTTTATCATCACAATGGCATCCGCCGGACACTCGTAGGCGCACAGTCCGCAGCCTTTGCAGTAATCGTAGTCAATGATATAGGCCTCTTCCACCACATGAACCGCGCTGTCGGGACACACGCTTTCGCACTGGCCGCACGCCTTGCATTTTTCCATATCCAGCACCGGTCTCTGGTCTCTCCAGCTGCCGGTCTTATATCCCAAGGACGTCCCGCCCTTGACCACCGCTCCGATCGTTATCTCCATTTTCTACGCTCCTCGCAGCATCTGATAGCTTCGCTCCACGACCTGAGCGTTCTTCTCTCCCAGGCTTCCGGGAAATTTTCTCTGAACCGCCTTGAGCGTCGCCTCCAGGCTCAGTTCCCCGGTCATGGCCGCAAAGGCCCCCAGAAGCGCCGTGTTCATGATGGGGCGGCCCAGGATCTCTCGCGCCAGCTCATCGGCGGAAAAGGTAAAGACCTGGAAGTCCCCTTTCAGCCCCAGATCCTCGGCGCGCCTGTCGGTATTCACCAGGAGCATGCCTCCGGGTTTCAACCCGGACACCACATCCACTTCGCCCAGGATGGTCACATCCTGCAGGATGACATAATCCGCCTTGCTGACCCGGCTCCGCAGCCGAATCGGTCGATCGCTCAGGCGGCAGAAGGCCATGATCGGCTTGCCCCGCCTCTCTCCCCCTCCGCCAAGGAACGGAAACGCCTGACCGTACTTCCCGTCCTCCAGGGCCGCGATGGCCATGAACTGGGCCAGAACCAGGGATCCCTGGCCACCCCTGCCGTGTATACTGATTTCTTTCATAAAGTCCCTCGACAAATGCTACATTAAAGTCTTATTTGCCAGAAAAAGGCACCTGCTGCACCCCTCTCAAAACCTTTCGGAACTCACAATTCTCTCCATGACGTCGCTCAGATGGTTCTGCATGCTGCGTTTGGCCCTTTCCGGATCACGATTGAGGATGGCATCATAAATTTTCTCATGAAACCCGTAGGTCAACTGCATCAACGCCTGCTTGTCCACGGCCACATCGTAGAAAACCCGTTCGATCAGCTGCTTCATCAGTCGCCGGAGGATTTCCACGATCTTTAACATGATCTGGTTATCGCAGCTTTCGGCTACAGCCACATGGAATCTGACATCCCTTTCTATGAATTTCGAGAGATTATCAGATGTTATGGCTTTCCCCATATCGATCAATGTTTCTTCAATCTTCAATATTTTTTCTCTATTTCCCTTTTCCGCGGCCATTTTGGCCACTGAAGATTCGATTTCAAGTCTTGCTTCGAGAAGTTCAATGGCCGATTCCTTTTCCACGATGAGAAAAGAGCTCAAAGAACTCATGAAATCCCCTGAGGTCAGCTGCCTGACAAACGTCCCGCGGCCCTGTTTGATCTCTATGAGGCCCATAAGCTGAAGGCGATTGAAAGCCTCCCTCAAAGAGGCCCGGCTCACCCCCATGGTCTTTGCCATTTCATCCTGAGATGCCAGCATATCCCCACTTTTGAATTGGCCTTTGCGGATCTTCTCTTCAATTTCAGCAACGATCTGATCAATGAGGCTCGTCTGTTTTAACATGACCATGAACCGCCGGCAGCTTCCGGGCCCAATCTGTTTCTCCACACTTATCTGGACTTCAAAAACAAGTCATATAATGACCAGATGACTTGATAAATCAGGAATTTGTAATCGTAACCCGTCCCTGTTGTCAAATCAATAGTTGCCAAAGGAATTGAATTCCTGGATACATCCACAATGCTGCCTGGCTTTTTTCAGTTGAAACGAAGGGGCATAAGTGCACTATCATGCAGGGGGCGCTCGCTATATCTATTGACAGCGGAAAATTCTTAATATAACAAAACACATATCATTCGGTCACCTGATGATTAGACGCAATGTGTCGTTAAAGCCGAGGTCGAGAACAGGTGGCCTTTGACAGCTATCCTGTGGCAGGGGGCAGAAGTTCTCCAATAGAGAACTCAGTTTATTATTGCAGAATATTTTCTCTTGCCAACCCCTGTTATGTAATTCAAGATGCTGTTCCTAATCATTGTGCAAGGTTTTCCAAAAGACCCTACAGACGGGGCGGAGCATAATCTTGGAGGAGTTAGATCGAAAGTGAACCCAAATGGCCGGGGGAATCTCCAAGGAACTTGGTTTTCAATAAAACGCTATATTGTTGAGGAGATGGAAAGATGAGCAAACGGATTGGAATCATTGGTGTAGGCATCATGGGGGAGCCCATGGCAAAGAATTTGATCGACGGAGGATACCAGGTGGTCGCCCACGACGTAAACCCGGAGGCAGTGGGCAGGGTGGTTGCTTACGGTGGGGAGGCGGCCTCATCCCCCAAGGAAGCGGCAGCGTCTAAAGATCTGGTGATCACCATGCTGCCCGATGACCAGATCGTTCAGGAGGCGGTCATGGGATCGAATGGAGCCATGGAAGGCATGAGCCCTGGGACGATTCTCGTGGATATGAGCACCGTTTCTCCCGCAACTTCCAGGAAGATTGCGGAAGCCCTCGAAAAAAAAGGAATGGAGATGCTGGACGCACCGGTAAGCGGGGGGGACGTGGGCGCAAAGGAGGCCACGCTCTCCATCATGGTGGGAGGAAAGAAGGAGATCTTTGACAAGGCCTTGCCGGTGTTTCAAAAGTTGGGGAAAAACGTGAGTTACGTGGGAGATCATGGGGCCGGAGAGGTGGCCAAAGCCGCGAATCAGATCATTGTAGCCCTGACGATTGAAGCGGTTGCCGAGGCCTTGATTTTCGCAAAAAAATCGGGCGTGGACCCGGAAAAGGTGAGGAACGCCCTTTTGGGGGGATTTGCCCAAAGCCGCATCCTGGAGCTTCACGGTCGAAGGATGCTGGATCGAAACTTTGAACCGGGAGGCCGGGCGGGGCTGCACAAAAAGGATACCGAGATTGCCATGGCTTCGGCCAGAGAATTGGGCATGTACCTGCCGGGCACGGCCCTCATCTCTCATCTGTGGAACGCAATTGCCGCACAAGGGGGACTGGATTGGGACCATTCAGCCGTTGTGAAAGTCCTGGAGACCATGTCCAACACGGAAGTCTGTCCTGGATAGGAGTGTTGATCGGTTTGATGAGGGCGCCAATGTCCGAGGAAATGGAGCAAAAAAGTAAACAGATAAGGAAAGACTGGATCCAGATCGATGCCCTCTCCTGCGGAACCGGGTGGAATGAAAAAGACTTGTCGGTCCCGCAAATCATGATCGAAGACGTCTTCGGAAGCAGCCATCCCGGGAGTGTTCATTTGGACAAGCTGGCCGAAGAGGCCTCCATCGCCGTGTATCAGGAAGGGGGGAAGCCTGCGGGATTTCACGGCACAGACATCTGTGACGGCTGGGCCATGCTCCACGATGGGATGAACTATATCCTCCCTTCCCGTGAAGTTCTCTGTGATCTGGTGGAAGTCCACGGGAGGGTGATCCCCTGGGACGGCGTGGTGGTCATTTCCTCCTGCGACAAATCGATCCCCGGTCACCTCATGGCCGTGGCGCGACTCAATATCCCCGCCATTCATATTCCAGGGGGCAGTAACCGCATCGGTCCCTACATGGGACACAGCTTGTTGACCGGGGAAACGGCCACAAAGATGCGACAGGGAGAGGATGTCTCTAGCGAGATTCGGGACTATAAGCTCACCGGGTGTCCTGGCGCCGGGGCCTGCCAGTTTATGGGCACGGCAAGTACCATGCAGTGCATGTCCGAGGCACTGGGCATGGCGTTGCCCGGAACGGCCCTGTCGCCGGCCAGCATGTTTGACATTCGAAGGCAGGCCAGGGAAGCGGGCCGACGAGTCATGGCCTTGGCCGGGAAAGGGATTCGGCCGGCTCAGATTCTAACCAGGGCGGCCTTTGAAAACGCCATCAAGGTCCATGCCGCCATATCCGGTTCCACCAACGCCCTCCTTCACATTCCGGCCATCGCCCATGAGCTGGGCATAGAGATCGACGCGGTGCTCTTTGATCGCATCAACCATGATGTCCCCTACCTGGCCAATGTTCAGCCCTCGGGAGCGTACCTGAGCGAGCTGTTCTGGTACGCCGGGGGTATTCCCCGCGTGCAGCTGGAACTGAAGGAGATGCTGGACCTCAACGTCATGACCGTGACCGGCAAGACCCTGGGGGAGAACCTCAAGACCATTGAAAAAGAGGGTTTTTTCCAGAGGGGCGAAGGATACCTGGCCAATTATCATCTGAAAAGAGAAGATGTGATCCGGCCACGGGATCAAGGAAAAGGTTTCGGGTCCATCGCGGTGCTGAAGGGAAACATCGCCCCTGAGGGCGCTGTCATCAAATATGCGGCGGTCCCTTCCCACATGTTGACCCACGAGGGACCGGCAAGGGTGTTTGACAAAGAGGAGGAGGCCCTGGCCGCCATTTTAAATGGAAAAATCGAACCGGGATCGGTGGTGGTGCTCCGCTACGAAGGCCCCCGTGGAAGCGGCATGCCCGAGATCCTGGCCTGCACGGAGGCCCTGGTCACCATTCCCCAATTGAGCACCACGGCCATCGTTACCGACGGCAGGTTCTCCGGCGCCACCCGGGGACCATGCGTGGGACATGTGTCCCCCGAAGCCGCAAGGGGCGGCCCTATCGCGCTGGTGGAAGACGGGGATCTGATATCCATCGATATCCCAAATCGGGGTCTTTCCATGGTGGGTAGCTGTGGAGAGCGTAAAGAAGGAGAGCGAGATTCTGGCCTTGCTGGAAGAGCGGGCGAAGCGGTGGAGGCCCCCCCGGATGAAGCACCCCAGGGGGATCCTCAGACGATACGCCCAGCAGGCGGCCTCCGCCATGCAAGGCGCATATCTTGGTGACTGAAGGGGCCTGAGCTGTTACCATAGATAGAGGAAGGAGGTGAAACCAAAGGTAGTTGTGTAGAAATGGATGCTTCACTTCGTATCGAGGCTTTTAACTGAGAGGAGGAAGTTGAAATGAAGAAGACCATTGCCATTGTTGCAGCAATCCTTTTGTCATGTACATTTTTGGCCGGGATCGTCGTGGCCCAAGAGGCCCGGTTCGGCGTTGCCATACCCCTGACCGGGCCTTACGCGGCCCAGGCCAATGACATGAAAAACGGCGCTCTGTTTGCCATGGAGGAGATTAACAAGGCAGGCGGCGTATTGGGGAAACCGGCTGAGGTCATCATTCGGGACACCCAGCTCAAAGGTGACGTGGCCCTGAGGCAGTTCAAAGACATGGCGGCTCAGGACCAGGTAAAGGTCATCGGTGGAAACCTCTCGGGCTCCATCTCCCTGGTGGCCAACGAGTACGCATGCAAGAACAACCTGCTCTACATGTGCTTTCTGTCACACCAGCCTTCCGGTAGGAAAAGAATTCTGTGGGAACGGCTTTACGGCCGCGGTGATTCCCTATCAGACGGGCGCGGCCCTCGCCAACTTTGCCTTCAACAAACTGGGGAAGAAATTCTTTGTCCTGACGGCCGATTACCGCTGGGGCCATGACAACCTGGCCAGCTGGCTGGCCAATGCCAAGAAATATGGCGGCGAATTCCTGGGCAACATCTACGTCCCCCTGGGAACCCAGGACTACTCGGCATATGTACCGCAGATCCTGGCCCAAAAGCCTGACTTTCTGGTGCTGACCAATTACGGAACCATGCAGACCTCGGCCGTGAAGCAGTTCGCCGAATTCGGGCTCAGCCAAAAGATACCTATTGTCATCAGCAAGACCCACCTGATCAATATCAAGGAGTGCGGCGCCTCCTATAATGAAAATGTCTACGGCGCTGTGACCTACTACTGGAAACTGGAGGACAAATACCCCGACTCCAAGCCCATGGTTAAGGCATACACGGAAAAATTCGGGATGCCCCCTTCTGCTGACGGAGAGTGTGCCTATGTGGCCACCAAGGCCCTGTTCCAGGCCATGAACAAGACAGGCACCGTGAACGATGTGCCCAAGCTCATCAAGGAATTGGAAACCATGACGCTGAGCACCCTGAAAGCCCCGGGCAAGTTCAGGGCCTGTGACCACGTGAGGGAACAGAGCATCGTCATCCTCAGGGGCAAGGGCGCCAAGGCCAGCGGATGGGACGTGGCCGAGGTGGTGGCCGAGGTTCCCTACACGGAGACCCTGGAGAGCTGTGAAAACAACAAGGCCGACGTACCCTACGGCCAGATTAAACTTCCCGGAAAATAAGCCATACCAACAGGGGTGCCCGAAGAAATGGGCTTCTTCGGGCACCCTCTTGAAGAAAGGATGTCTTCGTGATTACCCCGGAAATCATCATCATGCAGATCATCTTCGGCCTGGCCCTTGGCGCGATCTATGTGCTCATGGCCAGTGGTCTGTCCATTATCTTCGGGCTTCTGGACGTGGTCAATTTCGCCCATGGAACCTTCTACATGCTGGGTGCCTATGCGGTGTTTCTGTTTATCGCGCTGACAGGCAACTTCTGGATCGCCGTGGCCAGCGCCGTGGTGATTGTTGCCGTGATCGGCGGCGTAACCGAATTCTTTCTGCTCAAGCCGCTCTACGGAAAAGACCCACTCCTCCCGCTGCTTCTGACCTTCGGGTTCTCCGTAGCGGTCCCCGACTTCATGAAGGTTGTCTTTGGCCTGATCGGCAAGGTGGTGGAATACCCGACAGGGTTTATGGGAGCGTTCTGGCTCGGAGGGGTCATTATTCCAAAATACCGGCTTTTTATTATCATCATGACCTTTGTGGTACTCATTGCCCTTTGGGTTTTTCTCAAGCGTAGCGATCTGGGCATGATTATTCGAGCCGCCACCAGGGACAGCCTCATGGTGCAGACGCTGGGGGTCAATGTCTCTCGAATCTGGACCACCGGATTTTCCATCGGCATTGCCCTTGCCGCACTGGCAGGCGCCATGGCTTCGCCCATGGTTTCCGCCATTCCGGACATGGGCGTTGAGATGACCGTAGAGTGTTTCGTGGTGGTGGTCATCGGTGGACTGGGGAGCCTGGGGGGCGCCATCGTGGGGGGATTGCTCATTGGGCAGGTGGTCAGTTTCGTCTCCCTCTTCGCGAGCGACTATTCCAATGTGGCCATCTTTTTGGCCATGGCGGTTATTCTTCTCGTTCGCCCCAGGGGACTTTTTGGAGAGGCTGGAAGACTGTAGTACCAAGCATAATCTTATTGTTGTGGGAGAGGAATGGGGTCCTTATGAATAGAGGCATGCGAGCAAAGGTGGTCTGGGTCCTCCTGCTGGTCTTTCTTCCTTTGCCTTTTCTTATTTCGGCGCCGCTGGCAACAGAGATCCTGATCTACGCGCTCTTTGCCATGGGCTTCAACCTGCTCTTGGGTCATACGGGCATCCTTTCATTCGGGCATGCGGCCTATTTCGGGTTCGGGGCCTATTGGGCGGGTATTGCGCTCAGGTATTTTGAGACATCGGTCTGGACAGGCTTATTCCTCGCCATGCTCGCGCCTGCCGTGGTTGCGGCCCTGATCGGGGCCATGGCCATCCGCAAACGGGGGGTTTACTTTGCCATGATCTCCCTGGCCTTTGCGCAGATGTTCTATTTTCTGGCCCTTTCTCCGCTAAAAAGATGGACCGGCGGGGAAGACGGCCTCAAGTTCATCCCGGTGCTCAAACTGGACTTTCCCTTTCATGTGGACCTGTCCAGCGGAATCCCACTCTACTATTTCACGTACGTCATCGTGGGGGCGGGTATCTTCGTGATCTGGCGCATTCTTCAGTCGCCCTTCGGCCGGGTGCTCCAGGCCATTCGGGAAAACGAAGACCGTATTCGGGCCTGTGGATACAACGTCAACATGGCACGGTTCGTCTCTCTGGTGTTTTCCGCGGTTTTTTCCGGACTGGCCGGCGGGCTGCTCACCGTGTATCTCGGTTATGGGGCGCTCACGACCCTTTACTGGCTCACCTCCGGGATGGTCCTCATGATGACCCTTTTGGGAGGCATGCACAGCTTCATCGGGCCGGCTGTCGGCGCCGGGATCTTTCTGTTGCTTCAAGACTCCATCAGCCGCGTCACAGATCGCTGGGAGGTCTACGTGGGGACCATGTTTATCCTCCTTGTCCTGCTTTTTCCCGAAGGAATCGTGGGAAGCATCAAGGAAAAATGGATAGCCAAAAGACAGACCAGTGCCGAGGGATGAGAAAGCATGCTTCTTGAAATAAACAAACTCTGCAAGAATTTCGGGGGACTCAGAGCGGTCCATGGTGTGGACTTCAGCGTCAAGGAAGGCGAGCTCAAGTCGATCATCGGCCCAAACGGTGCGGGCAAGACCACCCTCTTCAACCTGATCGCCGGGGTTTACCCGCCGTCAAGCGGACAGATCTTCTTTCGGGGGAAAGAGATTACCTCAAAAAGCCTTCATCGGGTTTCGCAGATGGGGATTACCAAGACCTATCAGATCACACACATCTTCCCCAGGCTGAGCGTATTTGAAAACGTTCGGATTTCCGCTCAATCCAGAAAGGCTGCGTTCAATTTCTGGCGGACGGCCGACAACATGACCAGGATCAATGAAAAGGCCATGCACATCCTGGAACTGGTGACACTGGCCGATTCCCGTCACCGGCAGGCCGCAACCCTCTCCCATGGAGAACGAAACTACCTGGAGATCGGCATCGCCTTGGCCACCGAGCCCACCCTCCTGCTCCTGGACGAGCCCACTGCGGGCATGAGTCCTGCAGAGACGTTGGAGGCTACCCACCTCATCCGCAAACTGACCGATGAGCTGGCATTGACCCTCATTCTGGTTGAACATGATATGAACGTGGTGATGGAGATATCGGACCAGGTCATGGTCCTGTACGAAGGGAGCGTGCTGGCTGAAGGGTCGCCCGGAAAACATCAGCGATAACCAGCGCGTTCAAGAGGTCTATCTGGGGAAAAGGGTATAGCCATGCTGGAAGTCAAATCCATCAATACCTTTTACGGATACAGCCATATTTTGAACGATATCTCACTGGTGGTGAAGGAGGGAGAGATCGTCGTTCTCTTGGGAAGAAACGGCGTGGGCAAGACCACGACACTGAAGAGCATCATGGGCATCCAGCCTCCCAGGTCAGGGCAAATCCTCTTTCATGGAGAAGATATCACGGGAAAACCGCCGCACCGGATCGCCCGAAAAGGCATTGCCCTGGTCCCCGAAGACCGGCGCGTCATTCCAAATCTGACCGTGCTTGAAAACCTCAAGCTGGGCATGCTCATCCGCGGCAAGACGATCGACCGGCAACGGGGCCTTGGACACGGTCTTTGCCTATTTTCCCGTGCTGAAGCGTCGGCTGGCCCAGCGGGGGGAGACCCTGTCGGGAGGAGAACAGCAGATGCTGACCATTGCCCGGGCCATGGTCTCCCAGCCCAAACTCATGATGATCGACGAGCCCACAGAAGGGCTCATGCCGATCCTGATCCCTGAAATCGCCAATATCATCATGAAGCTCCAGCAGGACGGGGCCACGATCCTGCTTGTGGAACAGAACTACCAGATGTCCCTGGGTCTGAGTGAAAACGAGCGGGCCTACATCATTGAAAAGGGACAGATCCGCATGTGCGGAACGCCCGGTGAGCTCCAGGCATGTCAGGTGGAAGTGGAAAAATTTCTGGGCGTAAAAATCTAGATGCCCGAAGCCGGTCCATTTGCAATGTATTAGGGTGATGAAAAAACAATGGTTCGTGCGCTTTTGAATTTTACGCCCGTCCTGTCCAAAGGGCTGATCGCCAAGGGAGTGGCTGCCCTGCCCCACGTGAGAGAAGCCTTTGAAAACGGTAAAGTGGTCATCTCCACTGGCAGCACCACGACCCATATCTATCGGGAGCTCTCTAGGCGAATGGCCTGAAGGGCCCCTTGCCTGCGGGATGGTTACCGGCAAAGGGCTTTGTGTGGGACGCGGTATGACCGAATTTCCTTGGGCGCCCACGGGTATGCAAAATATTGGTACTTTGAAAAGGGCACACCCGTTCAAACCGAAGATCTGGACGAGGTGCTGGCCGGATGCGCGGCGCAAGACGTTTTCATGAAGGGCGCCAATGCCATCGATTCCATGGGCCAGACGGGGGTCCTGCTGGGCATGGAAAACGGCGGGACCATGGGAAAGGCCATTGGTCATGTCATGGCCAAGGGCATCCATTTTGTCATCCCGGTGGGACTTGAAAAGACAGTGATCGGTTCCGTGTCAGACCACGCAGAGGAAATGGGAATTCATCGACTGGACTATTGCTCGGGCATGCCTGTAGGGTTGATGCCCCTATCAGGCGAGGTGGTCACCGAGATGGAAGCCCTGGAGCAGATGGCCCGCGTGGAGGTCTTTCATGTGGCCGCCGGGGGGATTTCAGGGGGTGAAGGATCCGTTGCCCTCTTGGTAAAAGGAGAAAAGGATCAGGTGGAAAAGATCCTGGACCTCTACGACGTTCTGAGAAATGAAGTGGAAGAGGCGCCAACCAGTGGCCCTGCCATGTGCGCAGATCACAAGTGGCATCACTGTATCGAGAAGAACATCTGTCTAAACAGAATGTGAAAAAGGGAAAAGATGCCATGCCGCCCGGTGGAAAGGCCGCGTCGGCGCAGCCAATCATCGATGGAAGACGTGGTTAAAAAGGAAATCATATGAAGGAGAGCATATGAAGATCAGCGGTACGATCATTGATTTAAGCCAGGAGATCTATACCGGTATGCCGGTTTATCCCGGGCATGCCAAGACCGTGGTCTGGGAGCACATGTCACACGAAGAAAGCGGGCGTATGCTCGGTACGGGATTTTCCTATCAGTCCAGTGGCCTTATGTTGTGTGACCACGGGCCAACCCACATTGATTCCGTCAGTCATCTGTCTGCGGATCCCAGCGCCCCGTCGGTGGAGGAAATCCCCTTGAATTACTGCGTCACTTCAGCCATCTGCATCGATGTAAGTGATGTGGCGCCCCAGACTCAGTTCGGGGCGGAGAAGATTGAAAGTGAGCTCAACCGCTGGGGGCTGGACATTCGCAAGGGGGATACGGTGCTGTTCCATACCGGACACTACGCGAAATATTATGGAACCCCCGAATATGCGTCCCATCAGCCGGGACTCACCCGGGACGCAACGGAATATATCATTGACAAAGGAGCCATCAATTTTGGCGTGGACAATACCAGCCCCGACATGTTTTTGGACAAGACCTATCCATGTCATATGGTGTGCAGGGAACGACAAATCACCCACATAGAGAATCTGTGCAACCTGGAAAAGCTGGTGGGCAAGCGTTTTACCTTTATTGCACTTCCCTTGCGAATACGGAAAGGCACAGGGTCCCCGGTGCGGGCGGTGGCCATCTTGCCAAAGGGTGAGCCTGTGGAATGGGACCTGGATTCCTGAGCCCTGGGCCGGAACAGAAACCGTCTCACGCCAGCGCAAAGCCGCGAAGGTCGATGAGAGAATGGCTGCAACAGAGATCCTATGAGCCTTACGGAAGGCGCAGCAGAAATGAAAGGAGGAAATGGATGAGTAACGATAGCGTTGTCAAGTATGATGAAAAAGGCGTTTTGGACGGCGGTACCGTGGGACTACCCAGAAAGATGAATCGGGATATCTGGTTGAAGGAAGTTTTTCCGGAATGGGGAACCTTTCTCAACTACGAGATCGACCAGTTTCAGGTCAAACCGGGGACCGGTGCCATGTGGTATTTCGGGGCCATGTCCTGCGCCATCAAATCCCAGGCGGGGGCTGTTTTCACCGTTGATCTCTATTCGGGCCCCAGCCTCTTTACCGACTATTCCTATTGCGGCGTCTGCAGAACCAGCGGTGCAGAGAAGCTCTACTGGATGCGGACCCATCCCATGGTCGTAGACCCTTGGAAGTTCAAGAGGATCGATGCGGTATGCGTCACCCATCACCATCAGGATCACATGGATTTCTACACCATCAGTGCAGCCCTGCAGACCACCGACTGTAAATTCATTGCACCGCCCGAGGCGGCGCGCAGGATGAAGGCCAACATGGGGGTTCCGGAAGATCGATTGATCGTGGCGGAAGTGGGCAAAAGCGTTCAGATTAAAGACATGAAGATCGATTTCGCCCCCAACTATGACATTATCGCCAGCAAGACCGGCTTTGACCCACCGGCCCCATACGAGGAAGTAGCGGTCAGCTATATCTTCAACACCGAAGGCGGAAACATTGCCTTTCTGGGGGACAGCCTCTACCATAACGGTTACCGGATGGTGGGCGAGAAATATGATATCAGCGCCGTGTCCATGGCCATGGGAAACAACGCACCCGGTTATACGGACAAAATGTCTCCCTGGGATCTGTGGCGCGTCGCAGAGGCCCTGAATACCGACGTCATTTTGCCCATGCACCATGACAACTGGGCCAACTGCTATGAAGATCCCTCCTACCTGGAGGATATCGTGGCCAAGAAGAACAAAGAGCCTAGGCATCCTAAAATGAAGGTGGTAAGCCTTCTGCCCGGCGCCAGGTATATCCATCCGGACGATAGAGATATCGGTCGCTACACCTATCCTGACAACAGGGAACTGATGAACTGGAAGAAGAGTGTGGAATACGGCCCGGAGGCCAAGAAATAGCAAACCTTTTTCACGCAAAGACGTCGATGTTTTCACACCCTTTGTGAAACCGGCGTCTTTGCGTTTGATTTTAGTGGGTCCGCCTGGGGCGGCGTCCTATCATTTGGCCGGTCGTGCTCGTGCTCAGTCCGCCGACGGTGCTCGTAATCGTAATCGAAGGATATTTACAAACGCAGCTCCAAGAATCGATTACGATTACGCGCACGAGCACGAACAATCGGAAATACGCATAACCATACGTAATTTCGAGAATTGACGAATAGAACACATTTACCCTGCCCATGACGGAAAGGGGCTTTGATGTATGTCCTTGAAATCACTTATCCTCGCGGACATCCATGCAAATAAAGCGGCCCTTCAAGCGGTTTTCGATAAAGAGGGTTCATGGGATGAAATCCTCTTCCTGGGAGATGCGGTGGGCTGGGGCCCCAATCCGGAAGAAGTGTCTGAGTCTGCTCTCGGAACAAAATGGGGTTTTCGTCATGGGCAATCATGATCTCAATGTGCTGAGGGCGGAAGAAGCTGAGGGAAATGGGACCCCTGACGCCTTTTGGATGAAGTGGAGCCGGGACCAGATTTCATCCGGGAACCTGGAATTCCTGTCTTCTTTTTCCCCTCCCTGCACCATTGAGCGTCAGGGTTTGAGCCTGCGTCTCATCCATGGCGATGCCATTTTTGGGGAAAAAGGCCGTCTTTGGCCCGATTCCCCTCCCGAAGCGTACATGGCCCTCAAGAACCGATACCATGAACCCCATATACTTATAAGCCATACCCACGTGCAGTTTGAACGGCGTTTCAAGGGAACACATTTTGTCAACCCGGGAGGATTAGGGCAGCCCAGGCTCGGCAAGGTCCTTGCCGGCTATGGTGTGCTGGAAAAAGGCAGCATCCGTCTCAAGGCCGTTCCCTATGACGCGGAAAAAACCGCCGGAGACATGGATCGCATCCCCCTTGAAAGGGCCTTTGTCCATACATGGAAATCGTGTTTCCGCCTGGGGACGGTTCCAGCTTTTTACGCCATACGCGATTTTTCGCCCTTGATGAAGATGGGTTTGCGATAGGTAACCGTCTCCGGGTTCAAAGGTTTCCCACCCAACAGGAATGGATTGACCCTGAACCCCTGAACCCGAAACCTTTGAACGCGTAGTGTGATACCCTTTTTCAGGGAGATTCCCGTGGCAAAAAAACCAATGACCATCCTCATCGCTGCGGCCCTCGACACCAAGGGAGAAGAGTGCTTTTTTATCAAGGAAATGGTCGAGAAGCGCCGACTTAATGGGGTGGTGATTGACTGCGGTTCATTGGGCAGACCCTTTAGAGAAGGCGATATCACCCGATATGAGGTCGCCCGCAAGGGAGGAACCCCTTTAGGGGTATTGCTCAAGACCGGGAACAAGGGCAAAGTGATTCAGGGCATGACCGACGGGTTGAAGGCATGGGTCAAGGAGCTCTACGAGAAAGACGAGATCCATGGCATCATCGCCCTCGGAGGCGGGCAAGGGACCGCCATGGGCACCGGCGCCATGCAGATGCTGCCTTTGGGATTCCCAAAGGTCATGGTATCCACCATCGCCTCGGGGAATATGCGTCCGTTTCTGCAGACCAGGGACATCGCCGTTTTTCCCTCCATAACGGACGTTTTCGGCCTCAATTTCGTGTTCAGTCGAATCCTGGAAAATGCGGTGCATGCCGTGATCGCCATGACCAGGAATTACAGACCGATCCGGAAGGGCAAAAAAAAGGCCGTGGGGATTACCGCCTTCGGCACCACCACAGCGGGTCTCAAGAAGATGAAAGAGATCCTCAATGGGAAAGGGCTGGAAGTGCTCCTTTTTCATGCCAACGGGACCGGAGGCAAAGCCATGGAGGAAATGGCGGACCTGGGCTATCTTGATGGGATTCTGGATTGGTCCACCCAGGAAATCATTGCCCAGGTGGGCCATGGCATCTTCGCCCCTGGAGAGGACAGGATGAGGATCCCTTCTCAAATGGAGATGCCCTACTTGGTGGCTCCAGGGGCCATCGACTATATCACCATGGGACCTTACAGCCAGCTTTCAAGGACATGGCAGAAGAGAAATCTCATCATTCACAACCGCAATATCACCCTGGTTCGCGCAACGGAAAAAGAGATGATCCTGGCGGCCAGGTTTCTTTCGCGAAAACTCAACAAAGCCAAGGGGCCGGTAAGGGTCATGATCCCATTGAAGGGGTTTTGCGAACCCAATGCAAAGGGAAAACCGTTTTACGACCCTCAAGCCGATGGCCGGTTTATTCGGACCTTGGAAGAAAACCTTCGGAGTGATATTTTAATCATCAAGGTCAACGCCCATATCAACGACGTTTCTTTCGTCAGGAAGGGTGCGGAGCAGATGCTCCAGATGCTGTCATAGACAAACACAGAGGGAGGAATTTCATGTCAGTTCAGATTTATCCTATGAATACGGGCTTCATTCGCCTTGACAAGGGGGTCTACATCACAGGCGGCAAAGGATACGGGGAAGAAGTGGAGGTGCCCACATGGGCCTTTTATATCACAAACGGGAAGGAAAAGATCCTGGTGGACACGGGCATGAGCCACACGGAAGAAGCGGATTTGCACCATCCCGGTTCCTATCAGCCGGAAGGTTTCACGATCGCTTCCAGGCTCAAGGCGCTGGGGGTTCATCCCGAGGAGATCGATGCGGTCATTTTTACGCATTTGCACTGGGACCACTGCGCGAACATGAACCTTTTCAAAAAGGCACGCTATTACGTGCACAAGAAGGAGCTGGCGTTCGCGCTTGATCCCCACATTCTTTATTATAAATCCTATTCTTCCAAAAAGATCGGGTTGACCCCACCCTTTGAAAATACCCCATTCGAGCGCCTGGAAGGCGAATATGAATACAATGATTTCATCACCATATTCCCCACCCCAGGACACTGTCCCGGACATCAATCCGTTGCGGTCAAGACCCCGAAAGGGCTCCATGTGATTGCAGGGGATGCCGTTTTTGCCGATGAAAACATGCTCCCGGATACCCATCGAAACCTCCCTTTCACACCCATGGGGCGATTCGTCAATATCTTCGAGCTCTACGACAGCATGGACCGGATTATCAGAAGGGCGGATCATGTCCTTACAAGCCACGGAAAGAAAGTGGGCGATCAACCGGTCTATCCCTGAGGGGTTCAGTCATGAGAGAAACATTATCCTTTCCTGTTGAAAGACAGCAATTCAGGGATGTTTGCCAGAGGGCCTTTACCTTGGGCATGCAGGTGTCTACCGGTGGAAACTTGAGCATTCGACTGGAGGATGGCCTGTATCTTGTCAAGCCAAGCGGGATTTCCCTTTTCGATTTGAAAGAGGAAGAGGTCCTGCTGGTCGACCGAAACGGTGCGGTGGTGGAAGGGAAGGGAAAGCCCACCAAAGAATGGAATTCCCATTTTTGCATCTATCAGGTGAGGGAAGATGTGAGGGGCATTGTCCATTATCACGCGCCCTTCGCCGCCGCCCATGCGGTTTCGGGGAAAGAAGTGCCCCTGTTAACCATTCATGCAAAGAGGATACTGGGAAAGGTTCCTCTCATTGGTCCCGCAAAGGAGGGGAGCGAGGAGCTGGCAACCATGGTCGGCGAGGTTTTTTCCCAGATGGCGGTGAAGGCGGCCCTCCTTTCGGGGCACGGGATCATGGCGGTGGGAAGGGATCTTCTTTCAGCCCAGAACATTGCGGAACTTCTCGAAGAAAGTGCGAAAATCGCCCTATTAAGCCGGCTTTTGTAAGTCCTTCATATCATCACCATCCGTTCTTGGTGAACGGATCTTTTCTAAGATTGTAGCGTATGTTTTCGGGAGAATCAAAAATGGAAGAAAGAAGATTGAGGAGCACGAAAATCCTTCGCGGCGTCGAAAACAGCATGTATCGGGCCCTTTATAAGAGCATGGGATACTCAAACGACGATCTGTCCAGACCCATGATCGGCATTGCCAACTCGTGGAACACCCTGGTACCGGGCCATTTTAACCTGAATCAGGTGAGTGAGCACGTCAAATGGGGAATCTACCGTGCCGGCGGAACACCGGTGGAGTTCGGCGTCATCGGGGCCTGTGACGGGGTGGCCAACGGGCATGACGGGATGCACTTACATCCTCCCCTCCAGAGAGATCATCTGCAACTCCGTGGAAATCTGCGTCCAGGCCCACCGGCTGGATGCCATCGTGCTCCTGGCCTCCTGTGACAAGATCGTTCCCGGCATGCTCATGGCCGCCGCCCGCCTGGACATCCCCGCCATCATGGTCCATGGGGGACCCATGGGGGGAGGGGTGGAATTCGACGGCCGAAAAACGGACCTGACCTCCATTGATGAGGCCTTGGGAATGTTCCGGGCCGGCAAGATCTCTGAGGAGAAATATCAGCGCCCTGGAAGACCTGGCTTGTCCCTCCTGCGGTTCCTGTGCGTTTCTGGGTACGGCAAACACCATGTGTTGTCTGACTGAGGCCATGGGCATGGCGCTTCCCGGAGGGCGCCTTGATACCGGCGACCCATTCAGACCGGTTGCGCACGGCCAGGGCGTCGGGCGCCGCCATCTGCAACCTGGTGGAGAAGGGTATCTCCGCCAGACAGATCATCAACAAGAAATCCCTGGAAAATGCCATCAGGGTGTGCATGGGCATCAGTGGGTCCACCAACGCAGTCCTGCATCTGTCGGCCATCGCCTACGAAGCGGAGGAGGACATAGATATCTTAGGCACCTTTGAAAAATTCAACAAGACGACCCCCCACATCGCCAAGGTAAATCCCGCCGCCAAATGGGACATGGAGGATTTCTGGAAGGCAGGAGGCATCCCCCGTGTCATGGACCGCCTGAAACCCCTGCTCCATGGGGATGTCATGACCTGCACCGGGGGCACGGTCTCTGAAAACCTCGAATCCCACGCCTATCCCTTTCCCGAAAACAATGAAATCATCAAGACCCTGGAAGAACCCTTCGGGCAGATGGGGGGCGTTGCCGTTCTGAGGGGGAATCTGGCCCCGGATACCGGAATCAGCAAGCCGGGCGCCATCGATCCGGCCCTGTTTCAGTTTTCTGGAAGGGCCAGGGTGTTCAATTCAGAGGAAGAGGCCAATGAAGCCATCCTTCAAAAAGGCATTCATGCGGGGGACGTGGTGGTCATCCGTTATGAAGGGCCCAAAGGGGGACCCGGCATGCGGGAAATGTACAAGGCCATGAAATATCTCTACGGCATGGGCCTGAACAAATCCACGGCCCTCATCACGGATGGCCGTTTTTCAGGGACCAACAACGGTTGTTTTGTGGGGCATATCTCCCCGGAGGCGGCCGAGGGTGGCCCTATCGCCATTGTTCAGGATGGGGATGAGATCCGGATCGATGTGGAGAAAGGGACCCTTCACCTCAATGTCCCCGAAGAAGAGATCAAAGAGAGATTTAAAGGCTGGAAACCACCCGAACCCAAGTTCAAGCGGGGCTATCTGGAGCTGTACTCAAGGCTGGCATCCTCGGCGGCGGAAGGTGCGGTCATAAAGAGCAGGGCGCGCTGAGCCCCGGGTGGCCATCGATTCATATTTGCTCGTGCCCACGTTCCCCTGCGCGGGGGCGCTCCCAATCTCTTGACTTCCAGTGACGGTCTGGTTATGGTAGGCCAATTACGCTGGCCTGGGTTGTCGGACCGGATGGACGTCCGCCCGAACCTCAAGGCCGGGGAGTGGAACTGAGTCACGAGGGCCGGCTGTGGGTCGTTTTGAAGTCGGCGGGACGAAACGGTATTTCGAGCATTCACGCTGAGGGGGAGGGCATGAACAAATCTCAGTTGATCGAAACGCTTTCCAGGACAGAAAACCTTCCGCTCAAAAAGGCGGAAGAGGTGGTCAACACCGTTTTTGGGGACATGGAAAGGGCTCTGATCGAGGGCGAACGGGTCGAGATCAGGGGCCTTGGCAGCTTCAAGGTCAAGCAGTACGACGGCTACAAGGGAAGAAACCCCAAGAGCGGTGAGATCATCGAGGTCTCCCCAAAGAAGCTGCCTTTCTTCAAGGTCGGCAAGGAACTGAAAGAACGTGTGGACCTCTTCTAGAGGCGACGATCCTGCCTTGGTCGTGCTAGACGGGGAGCTAGCGGTGCCCTGTGACCCGAAATCCGCTCATGCGGGGTTGAACCTCCTTATGGAAGACCTCGTCCTGCGGGCTTGCTGCTTGCGACAGGGGTGAAGATGGAACTCACGTAACAGACGCTTATGAACCCCGTCAGGTCCGGAAGGAAGCAGCGGTAAATAGGGCGGTCTGTGTCGCGAGCCAATCTGTCTTTTTTCTCCTTTGCATAAGTGACCCCAGGCGACGGTTGGAGTAAGGATGCACGACCAAGGATCTTCAGTGCCCTTCACATCTTCATCCTGCACCACTTCCCATTTTTTCCCGCAGATATCCGTTCGCGCCATTTCCGAGCTCATCTGGAAGGATGAGGGTCTCATCTCCTTCCGCTATCCCGCGTTTTCCGCGAGGCGGGCGCTGACCCACGGGGTTTTCACCCGACATGGTGGAATGAGCGGCCCGCCTTATGAATCGCTCAATGTGAGCCATTCGGTGGGGGACCGTCCGGAACACGTTCAGGGGAACCTTGAAAGGGTGCAGAGCGAGATCGGAGGCGCCCGACTCATTTACCTGGACCAGCGGCATGGGACCGACATCCACGTCTTGCGTGGCGGGGTGGGCCCTTTTTCCGGGAACCATCTCCCGGGTGATGCCCTGATCACCGATGTCCCAGGGCTGGGGCTCATGATCAAGCAGGCCGACTGCCAGAGTGTGATCCTCTACGATCCCGAAAGGCGGGTTGTGGCCAATGTCCACTGCGGGTGGCGCGGAAATGTCCAAAATATCTTGGGAGCGGTCGTGGCTTGCCTGGCGCATGATTTTTCATGCACGCCTTCCCGGATCCTGGCGGCCATCGGACCTTCCCTCGGACCCTGTTGCGGCGAGTTCCTGGATCACAAAAAGATCTTCCCGCGTGAGTTTGAGCCATTCATGGTCCGGGAGCACTTCTTTGACCTGTGGGCCATCAGCTGCCACCAGCTTATGGAAGCGGGGCTCTCGGCAGAAAACATCGAGCTGGCCTCCATTTGCACGCGCTGTCGCACGGACCTGTTTTTCTCTTATCGCGGAGAGGGCGTGACAGGCCGGTTTTGTACGCTGGTCATGCTCAACGACCGGGTTCCCGATCAGACAGGGAAGGCCCGTTCAGCCTGAAATGCTCTCTGCCCAGAAGATCATGGAGGTGCACGATCCCTTTGACCTTATTTTGCTCGTCCACGATCGCAAGATGGGTGATGGCGTGGCGCTCCATCAGGCCGAGGGCCTCCGCCGCGGTCTGATCTTCGTCGATCGTCTTGGTGGCGGGAGACATGATTCCCTCCACGGGGATCCGGTAGACGTCTTCATGCCTGAGAAGGGCCCGTCGCAAGTCCCCGTCCGTAATGATCCCCGCGAGCCGCCCTCCTTCATCCACCACCAGGGTCGCGCCCAGCCGTTTCGAATCCATTTCCTGGATGGCGCGCCTCGTGTTCGAGCCGAGCGCCACCATGGGGATTCCTTCACCGGTGATCATGACTTCCCTCACCTTGACGGACAGACGTTCTCCCAGGGTGCCGCCGGGGTGAAACCTTCGGAAATCCTTTTTTTCAAAATGCCGACGATTGATGAGCGCAACGGCAAGGGCATCCCCCATGGCCAAGGCGGCCGTGGAGCTTGCAGTGGGTGCAAGCCCGAGGGGGCAGGCTTCTCTTTTGACCCCCACATCGATCACGATGTCGCAAAGCTTGGCCATGGGGGATGCAAGCACGCCGGTAAAACAGATGAGCTTCGCCCCCATTTTCCTCAGGATCGGGAGGATCGCGTTGATCTCGGAGGTCTGACCGCTGTTTGAAACCGCGAGGATGATGTCGCCCATGGTCACGGTGCCCAGATCACCGTGCACGGCCTCCACGGGGTGAAGAAAGATGGCGGGTGTTCCCGTGCTGTTGAGGGTGGAGGCAATCTTCCTGCCGATGAGGCCTGACTTGCCGATCCCGGTCAGGATAACCCTGCCCGTGGCCATCAGGATCGCCTCTACGGCCCTTTCGAATTCCGGTCCGACCCGCTCAACAAGGCCCAGGATGCCTTCTGCCTCGACGCGAAGGACTTCTCTTGCCTGTTCGACGATCATGTCCCTCTCTACCACGTCGCCGGGCGGTCCTCAAGCTATTCCTTTCACTGGCGCCACTCACGGTTTGTGTGGGCAAGGATTTCTCGCAGGTTTTCCAGGAGGGCGGATTTTTCACTCATCGGAGTACTTCATCAGGTATCTCTTGATGTGACGTTCCTTTTCTTCAGAAATGGCTTTCAACACCTGCCTCCCCTTTGGGGTGATTTCCAATCGCTTCAGTCTGTCATCATTCGGATCGCTTTTCCTGACAATGAACCCCGTCTTTTCCAGCCGCTTGGCGATGCCTGTCATATTGGCGCCTGAAACCAACATGATTCTGTTGACGTTCTTGATGGTATTTTGGCCGTTGCTGGACGCGTCCAGGACCCTCAGCACGTTGTATTGCGGAAACGTGAGATCGTGGGCCTTGAAAAGGGCTGAGGCGTTCTTCTTGAATCGTTCAGCCACCCGGACGATGGCCATCAGCACCCTTTCATCAATACTCATATCGCTCTTGTAATCGCCATGGGACATGGTGTCACAGCCTTTCGTCACTTCATTTAGTTAATATGTTAAAAATAAAAGTATTGCAACTGCTGATTTAAGAAATGTGTTCTAATTTCAGTTTTCCCGTGATCGTGTTCGAGCCTATTCGAATCGATTTCTACCTTTTCTTCATCGTTCGATTACTCCGCCCTCCGAAACTGTAGAACGCCCGTAAATTAAACGCCGTTATAGGCGGACCCTTGGATCCCTCGATTCATTGCCAATTGGCAATAGAACAAATTATTTTTCTTGACAATGGAAAATGCTTAATGCATTAACTATCAAAAAGTTTCTAATTAGCGTATGAACTTTGGCGATCCCTCTAAGGAGGGTAGAAAGCGTGAATGGCGCAAACAGAATGAAAGACCTCGAAAAAGAATGGAGGAAGCCGTGGACGTCAAAGCAAAACTGTCCCAAGTCGTTGGAACTGAGAATTTCTCCGATGACCCCGCCACCTTGCAGACCTATGCCTCCGATTTCAGCCGCACCCCTGCGGGGGCAGCCAATTACGTGGTGAAACCGGCAAACGCCGAGGAAGTCTCGGCGGTGATCAAGCTCTGCAACGAAAACCACATCCCTGTGGTGCCCTGCAGTTCGAAGGTCCACTTCTTCGGGGCCACGATCCCGAAAGAAGGTGGTCTGGTCCTGGACATGTCGAGAATGGACAAAATCCTTGAAATCGATCCGGACAACCGGCGGGTCAGGTTCGAGGCCGGGGTCACCTGGGACAAACTGACACGTGCACTGAAAAAGGAAGGGTTCAGGGTGGTCATGCCTTTGACCCCTCCGGCCGAACGATCCGTGCTCACCGATTTTTTGGAACGCGAAGAGCCGACCAACCAGGTCTACGACTACGGCGAGCCCCTCGAAGCCATGGAGGTCGTCTGGCCGACCGGCGAGATCTTCAGGATGGGTTCCGCAAGCGTGAACGGCTACCCCGATTCCCCCTCCAAGGGGGCCAACCCGTCGGGTCCGGGCCTTGACTTCTACCGTTTCTTTCAATGCGCCCAGGGGACCATGGGTGTCGTCACCTGGACGAACTTGAAGATGGAATCCATCCCCAAGATCGACAAGGTCCTTTTTGCGCCGCATCGATGACCTCGATGATGGGATCAATTTTCTTTATCGGATTTTGCCGCGCAGGATCGGCCAGGAGGTCCTGCTTCTGAACAACGTGGATCTGGCTGCGATCCTGGCCGAGAAATGGCCTGCGGAATTCGAGCACCTGAAGGCATCCCTGCCGCCCTGGACCCTGATTCTGGTGATCAGCGGTCTGCTTCGGCGCCCTGAAGAAAAGATCGCCTATGAGGAAGAGTTCCTGGCCCAGGTCATCCGAAACGAGTTCACGGACCTCCGATTGGGGGAGAAGCCTCCCCGGGTTTCCGGGTCTCAGAAACCGGATCCTTCCGATCCTCCGCAATCCATGGCCCGCGGACGTGGTCCACTGGAAGAATCGCGTGAAGGGGGCCTGTCAGAGCCTGTTCTTCCACGCCCGTCCGCTGAGTGCGGACTATTTCGTGAGCCTGGTGGAGGAGGTCGCCACCCGGCACGGCTATCCCATGGGCGACATGGGCGTCTACATCCAGCCCATCGAACACAACCGGGCGTGCAGAGCGGAGCTCAACTTTTTCTATGATCCGAAAAACGAGATCGAGAAGGCGACCATTGGCGCACTCTACAGGGAGGCCGCGACGCAGCTCCTCAATGAGGGGGCCGTGTTTACGAGGCCCTACGGCGACCTGGCACCGATTGTCTACGAACGGGCGGCCACCTACGCCAGTCACCTCAAGAGACTGAAAAAGGTGTTTGACCCCAACCACATCATGAACCCCGGGAACCTGTGCTTCTAAGGAGGGTGAGACGATGGCCGAAGAGTTAAAGATCAGGTACTACAAGCCCAAAGCCGAGTTCAAGCTCGACATCAGGGATATCCAGAATTTCGTGTATGACATGAGCCGCTGCATCAAATGCAAAGGGCTGCACCTGGGTGGACCATACCTACATGCCGGGGGCCAAGTACATGACGCGATGCCCCAGCGCGGCCAAATACGAATTCGACGCCTACGGCGCGTACGGCAAGCTGAGAATCGGCCACGCCATGGCCGAGGGGCGGCTCGATTGGAACGACAAGGCCCTGGAAGTCATGTACGCCTGCACGCTGTGCGGGGCCTGCGACGTAGGGTGCAAGCGGAACCTGGACCTGGAAATCGAGCTCAGCCTGGAATCGCTCAGGGTCAAGGCGGTGAAGGATGGGAAAGGCCCCATGCCGGCCCACCGAAAGATTGCTGAGAACATCGCAAAGCATCACAACATGTACGGCGCCGACCACGCCAAAAGGACCGATTGGATTCCCAAGGACGTCGGCACCCTCCGGGAAGGCCGAAGTGCTTTACTTCGCGGGCTGCACCGCCTCCTATGTGAACAAGGAAATCGCCCAGTCAACGGCAAGGATCCTCAAGGCCGCGGGGACCGACTTCATGCTGATGGAGGACGAGTGGTGCTGCGGGAACATTGTATTCTCGGTCGGCATGTTTGACGAGGCCAAGGCGATGGCCAAACGAAATGTCGATGAAGTGCGAAAAAGCGGGGCCAAGACCGTGATCACCGCCTGTGCGGAAGGGTATCGCATGTGGAAGGTCGACTATCCCAAGCTGCTCGAAATCGCCACGGATGACCTGGGGTTCGAGGTGCTCCATCTGGTGGAATATGTGGATGGGAAGGTCAAGCGCGGCGACTTGGAGATGAAAAACCCCTTTGAGACCCGCATGACCTATCACGATTCATGCAGCCTGAGCCGCTTGAGCGAGCCCTGGACCCCTTACGAAGGAAAGCGGGGTTGGATGGGGTGCGTGGAACCCAGGCTCAAGAGACGGCGCGGGAGTGGCGGTGTATATGCCCAGCCCAGAGACATCCTGAAGGCCATCCCCGGCGTGGACCTGGTGGAAATGCCGAGGACCAGAGAGAATGCCTTCTGCTGTGGGGCCGGTCGAGGGGCCAAGGAGGCGTTCCCGGCCTTCTCGGATTGGGCGGTGGCCCACCGGCTTGAAGAAGTCAGGGACATCGGCGCCGAAACCCTGGTCTCGGCCTGTCCCTGGTGCAAGAACAACTTCGCTCAGGCCGTCAAGGCCAACGGCAACGACATCAAAGTCATGGATATCTCGGAAGTCATCTGGGCATCCATCAAAGGTTAGGCACAAGGAGGCAAATCATGGCCATATCCAAAGCAATCTACAAGGTATTGGAGTCCATCGTGGGCCCTCAATATATCTCCGACGACCCGGTCATCTGCGAGGGGTACCGAAGCGGCCCCGGAGGATACGAAAACGGACTGGGCTATGAACGGGTCATGACCAGGGTACCCGGCTGCGTGATCATGCCCAGGACGACCGAAGAGGTCCAGAGGATCGTGAAGGTCTGCTATCGCAACGACATCCCTTACGTGCCTTACAGCACCGGGTTTTACGGCCCCCGTTCTCACCCCCACGTTGAAGACGCGCTGCTGATCGATCTCAAGCGGATGAACGACTTCGTGCTCGACGAAAAGCACTTCTACGTAGAGGTGGGCCCCGGCATGATCTATTCGCCCATTCAGGAGGAATGCATGAAGCACGGGGCCTATGTGGTCATCGGCGGCGGCGGCGCGCAGGCCTCTGCCATCGCCAACCTGATCGGGGATGGCTGGTCCCCGCTGAGCCACCGGATCGGGCTTCCCCATCGGCGCATCCTGGGGACCGAGGTGGTCATGCCGGACGGCGAAGTGCTGCAGGCTCGGGTCCCTGGCGACAGGCGATGACCCTTTTTGGGGTGAAAGCCCGGGTCCCGATCTCAGAGGGCTCTTGAGGGGATATACCGGCCTGCGCGGCTGCTTGGGCATTGTGACGCGGATGGCCATCAAGACCTTGCCCTTTCAACCCGAGCGCCTCGAGCCCACGGGCATTTCCCCGGATACCGCCCTCGCCCTGCCCGAAAAACGGATCAAGTGGATCAACTTCACCGTGCCCTCCAAGGACGCGCAGGTGCAAGGCCATGAGGGAGATCGGTCACGCGGAGATCGGTGGTGCCGTGACCAAGGTGCCCCTTTTCTGGCGCGCCATCGCCAAGGCGGAGTGCAAGGAGGAGTTCTGGGACATCTGGGGCAAGGAGAGCGAGGAGAGCATCGCCAATTTCTTTATCGTCCGCGTGCTCCTCATCGGGTACACCTCGGAAGCGCAGATGGAATACGACGAACGGGTGCTCATGGACATCATGAGCGAGGTGGGCGGTATCGCCCGCAGGACCAAACCGACCGACGAATCCTGGATCAAGAACGCGGATTCGGCCGGCATGTGGCTCATGTGCGGTGGATATGTGTCCCTCGACTATGTCATCGAAACCCTCACCCAGTCGACCGGACATGGCGAGTCCTATGCGGACCTGAAGAAGAAATACACACCGCCGCTCATGCCCGACTACGGCGATCCGGGATGGTTTCAGAGCTTTGAAATGGGTCACCAGGGCTATTCCGAGTTCCTGATCTATTGGGACCCGGACGACGACACCAACCCCGTGGACCAGTTTTACGTGGATACTTCCAAGATGAATATCAAGAACCGTTACTACACCTCACTCTTGGGCCCCCACCAGCCGCTCTACCTGACGGGCCGAAGTACGGGCCCAACTACCATGAGCTCCTGCTCAAGGTGAAAAACGAGTTCGACCCGAAGTGGATGTCCCATCCACCGGTGCCTCTGGCCCACGATGTCTTCGTGGAAACGGGCACCCTGGATGCAAAACATGAAGGACTGGGAATCCCCTGACGATCTGCCGAAGTAGCGGTCAGCGATAGCTGTCAGCTGTCAGCAAAATCTAAGAAAGACAAGTTGTGTGAGAGGCGAAGACGATGGGCCTGGGAAATATTCTTAGAAGAAGTGCGGCGAGGTTCCCTGAAAAGACCGCCTTGACTTTAAAGAGACAAGGATGACCTACGGGGAGCTTGGACCGGCGGGTAAACCGTTTGGCGAACGGTCTCCTGGAGATCGGTGTTCAAAAGGGGGACCGGGTTGCGGTCCTCCTTCACAACGGTCCGGAGTTCATAGAGATCTATTTTGCCTGTGCCAGGTCGGGTGCGATCTTTGTCCCGATCAACAATCTCTTAAAAGAAGCGGAGCTGGCCCGGATCATTGAGTACATCAAGCCTCGTTGCTTCTTATTGTGGATCCCGATTTCGAAGGCGCCATCCGGGCGCTCACCGGAGGGGAGGATTCCACGGAAATCATGATAAGCCTTGGCGGCGAGCCCTCCAGAGCCGTTCATGCCATATGCGGGGGTTCTCCATAAGGGGGACGCCCAAAGCGCCGGAGACATCCATTTCCCACGACGACGTCATGGGAATTTTTCTCACCTCAGGGACCACCGGCTCGCCAAAAGGGGCCATGAGGACCCATAGCCAGAATCTGATCAATGCCATGACCGGCGCCATCGAACTGAAGCTCGTTCAGGATGATCGGGCCCTGCTTCTCTTTCCGTTCTATCACATCACATTCGAGGACCAGATCCGCCATTTCCTCATGGGCAACACCGTCTGCATACGAAGGGAAGGGCGCTTTGATCCCAAAGAGGTCCTGGGGATCCTGGAGCGGGAGAAAATCACCATCTGCCAGTTCGTTCCCACCATGATCAATGCCATGCTGCAGGAGACGGGCATAGAGATCTTACGACCTGAGCCATCTGAGGCTCATTCCCTATGCGGCATCTCCCATGCCGGTCGAGCTGCTCAGGAAGGCCATGCAGCGGTTCAAGCGACCCTTCATTCACTTCTACGGCCAGACCGAGACCGGCCCTCTGACCACCGTCCTCAAGCCGGAAGACCACCTCCTCGAAGGATCCGAGGCGCAGGTGGCAAGGCTGGCCTCCGCGGGGCGCGCCGCGCTCGATTTTGAAGTGAGAATCGTGGACAAGGACGGCAGGGACGTGGCCGTGGGCGAAGTGGGGGAGATTATCGTGCGCAGCGAGGCCATGACCATCGGCTATTGGAACCTTCCCGAGGAGACCGCCAAGGACCATCAGGGACGGCTGGCTCTACACCGGGGATTTCGGCAAGTTCGACGAAGAGAAAGTACGTGTTCATCGTAGACCGCAAGAACGACATGATCATCAGCGGGGGCAAGAACATCTATCCCAGGGAGATCGAAGAGATCATCTACAGCCACGAGGCCGTCCTGGAGGCGGCGGTCGTAGGCGTCCCCGATGACTACTGGGGAGAATCGGTCAAGGCCCTGGTCGTCTTGAAAGACGGGATGAAGGCCACCGAAGAGGAGATCATCGATCTGTGCAAGGAAAGGCTTGCCAACTACAAGAAGCCCAAGTCCGTGGAATTCAGGCGGGAGCTGCCGAAGAATTCCACCGGCAAGATCCTGAAACGGGTCATCAGGAACGAGTACTGGAAAGGCAGGGACCGTGCGGTTTAGTCCGCCTTGCGGCAGATGGCGGAAACCAGCCGGCATGATTTGACTTCCAGAAGTGGACAAGGAGACGGGAACGAGATGAAACAGACATATCACCCTAAAGGTTAACGGGGACACCTACTCCCTTGCGGTGGATCCGTGGCGCACGCTGAATGAGGTCCTTCGCGAAGACCTCAATCTGACGGGCACCAAGCTCGGCTGCGGTTCCGGCGACTGCGGGGCGTGCACGGTCATGGTGGAGGGCCGAAGCGTCAGCTCGTGCCTGACGCTTGCCGTGGCGGTGGACGGCAAGGACATCCGGACGGTGGAGGGACTGGCGCCCTCAGGTGAAACCCTTCACCCCATTCAGGATGCCTTTATTGAAACAGGGGCGATTCAATGCGGCTTTTGCACCGCCGGGATGGAGATGTCTGCCCTTTACCTGTTGAGCCAGAATCCATCTCCGGGTGAGAAGGAAATCAGGGCGGGACTTTCCGGGAATCTCTGCCGATGCACGGGATACAACCAGATTGTTGAGGCCATCTCGGTTGCAGCGGAAAGGATGAGAAGCCGGGAACCACAAGGGGGAAAGAGATGAGATTTCCAAAATTCGAATACTATGAGCCAAAGACCCTTGAGGCGGCGCTGAGTCTGCTCGCGGAAAAGGGAGAAGGGACGCCGTGTGCTGGCAGGCGGGACGGACCTCCTGGTGAAGATGAACCATGGCCTCCTGAGCCCAAAGGCGATCATTGGGATCAAGGGGATTGAACCGCTGCACCATATCCGCTTTCAGGCCAAGAAGGGGTTGACCATCGGCGCGACCGCCCTGCTTGCCGAAGTGGCCTCCCATCGCGACATCCGCAACCACTATCCTGCCGTTGCCTATGCGGCCCAGGAAACCGCCAATGTCCAGATCCGCAACATGGGGACGGTTGCAGGGAATCTCTGTAACGCCGCCCCCTCGGCGGATAACGCCCCCACCCTCATGGCCATGGGGGCGGAAGTCACCCTGGCAAGCCTGAAGGGTGAAAGACGACTGCCCCTGGATCAGTTCTTTCAAGGGCCCGGGGCTCACGGCCATGGAGCCCGGTGAGATCATGACGTCCATCTTCGTCCCGCTCCCTCCTCCCAGGTCCGGCGCTTCCTACAAGCATCTCTCGGCGCGCGGCAAGGTGGACATCTCCGGGGTCTGCGTGGGCGCCATGGTCACGTTGAACGGAGAGGGCTGCAAGGAGGCCAGAATCGTCCTCGGTGCCGTCGCGCCCACGCCCATGCGTGCCAAGAAGGCCGAGGGCCTTCTGCAGGGTCAGCCCTGGACAAGCGAGCTCGTCGAAAAGGCAGGGGATGTGGCAGCCAAAGGCGTCGAAGCCCATCTCGGATGTCAGAGCGAGTGCCGCAGTACCGGAAGAAGATGGTGTCCGTGTTGACCCGGCGGGCACTCGAGGAGGCCCATGAGAGAGCGAGGAAACGTTAGTTGACAGGGAAAGGAATGATCATGAAACGATTCAATATTGTCGGAAAGCATGTACCCAGGAACGATGCCCACGCCAAGGCAAGGGGATCTGCCCTATATACGGACGATATGAAACTGCCGGGAATGCTTTATGGGCGGATATTGCGGAGCCCTCTTGCCCATGCGCGGATCGTGCACATCGACACGAGCCAGGGCGGCCTCGCTTCCCGGGGTGAAATGCGTGATCACCGGGGAAGACACACCCAAGATCAAGTACGGCAACTGGCGGCTCTTTCCTGAGACACAGGACGAATACCCCCTGGCCGTCGACAAGGTGCGCTTCATCGGGGACGAGGTGGCGGCCGTGGCTGCCGTGGACAAAGACACGGCGGAAGAAGCCCTGGAGCTGATCGTGGTGGAATACGAGGAACTGCCGGGGGTCTTTGACGTTGACGCCGCCACACAGCCAGGGGGCCGTGGCCATCCACGACTATTGCGGGAACAACATCAGTGTCAACCGAAAGATCCAGTATGGGGACGTGGAAAAGGGTTTCGCGGAATCGGACTATGTGCGGGAAGACACGTTCAAGGTTCACGCCGTGAGCCACGCCTACCTTGAGCCCTGCTCGGCCCTGGCCCAGGTCGATCTGGACGGCCGGATCACCCTCTGGACCTCCACCCAGGTCCCCTACATTGTCCAGTGTCTCCTGGCCTCCACGCTCGGGATGCGGGAAAACGACATCCGGGTGATCAAGCCCTTTGTGGGCGGTGGCTTCGGGGGCAAGATGGAGCTGCGGACCTGGGAATTCTGCGCCGCCTTCATGGCCAAGAAGACCGGTCGCCCCGTGAAGTTCACCCTCAGCAGGGAGGAGGAGTTCCTTGCCGGCAGGCGGCGGCATCCCATGAAGATCCAGTCCAAGGTGGGTTTCAAGAAGGACGGGACCCTTGTGGCCAAGGACCTGAGAATCCAGCTGGACGGCGGGGCCTACAACGCCATGGGGCCCACGGCCACCTTCCTGTGCGGCAACTTCGGGGCCATGCTCTACCGCTATCCCAACTATCGTTTTCATGGGGAGCACGTCTACACCAACAAGCCGCCTGCCAGCGCCATGCGTGGCTTCGGGGCGCCCCAGTCGCTTTACGCCACCGAGATCCAGATGAACATGGCGGCAGAGGAGCTGGGGATCGATCCGGTGGATCTCCGGCTCAAGAACGCCCAGGTGAGCGGGGACGAGATCCCTGATGTGGCCACCATCTCAAGCTGCGGCTTTGTGGAATCCATCAAGGCGGTGGCCGAGATGAGCGGCTGGAAACGCAAACGCAAGAACCTCAAACCGGGTCAGGGGATCGGCATCGGTTGCTACAGTTTTATCTCCGGTGGGGTCTTCAACTGGTTCAACACCCAGTATCCCTTTTCCGCGGCCGAAGTCCGGGCCTTTGCCGACGGCACCGTGCATCTGCTCACCATGGCCTCCGATATCGGCCAGGGGTCCGACACGGTCCTCAAACAGATCCTGGCGGAGGAACTGGGGCTGAGGATGGAGGACATCCGGATCACCTCTGCGGACACGGCCATGACCCCCCAGGCCGACCTGGGCTCCTGGGGAAGCCGGGTCACCCTGATGGCCGGCAACGCGGTGCTCGACGCGGCGAAAAAGATCAAGGACCAGCTGTTCGGCGCGGTCTCGGCCCGCTTCAACCTCAACGTCATCTACGAGATGGAATGCAAGGACGGCAGGGTCCAGCCCAAGGGCAGACCGGATCGGGGCGTCACCTTCGGCGAGGCGGTCGCCATGGTGCAGAAGGCCAACCGGGGCGAACCCCTTGTGGCACGCGGCTCCTACACGCCGAGGGACAAGGGGTTGGTGACGCCGGCCTTCGGGTTCGGCGCCCAGGTGGCCGAGGTGGAGGTCGACCGGGAGACCGGTCTGGTGGAAGTCAAGCAGATGTGGACGGCCCACGACTGCGGGACGGTGATCAACCCGAGAGGGGTCGAGGGCCAGCTGGCCGGCTCCATCCAGATGGGGCTTGGCTACGCCCTTTCGGAGCAGTTCGTCATGGAAGGGGGAAAGACCCTCAACACCAATTTCCTGGACTACAAAATGCCTATCGGCCGTGGACATGCCGCCAAGCGAAGTGGTCCACGTGGACACCTACGAACCGGAGGGGCCCATGGGCGCCAAGGAGGCGGCGAGGGCCTTGCATCCCCGACGGCGCCCGCCATCTCCGATGCGGTCTATCACGCCACCGGCTATCGGTGCAAGGACCTGCCCATCACACCGGAGAAGATCCTCCAGGGCATGAAGAAGTAGTTGGCGTCAACTCGCGAAGACGTTGAAAAGCGAACAGCAGGATACGGACCTTCCCAGCCAATTTGTAGTTGCGCTTGTCTGCCTATTCCAACGGGCCATTGCCAGGATCCCTCAGAAGATCAGGCAGCACCTGGACCCATATGCAGGAAGGCTGGGATGGTTAGAAGCTGTTACAGGTTCCACCAGGGGATTGCTTCGATATTGTCTGTCAGGCGCCGAGGCGCGCGACACCGACAGACGACGAAACCCCGCCGCGCCCGTTTGGGATAGGTTTCGAGAAACAGCTTCAAGTGGGAGGCATCGGCCAGAGAAGGCGAGTCAGTGGCTTTCACCTCGATCGGGATCGTCTCATCCGGCGTTTCCAGTACATAATCCACTTCCGCCCCGTGCGCCGTGCGCCAGAAACTAAGACGATAGGTGCGCCCGGCATAGAGAGAACGGTGCATGAGCTCTTGCCCCACCCAATTTTCGAACAACCGTCCCATTTGGGTCTTCAGCAGATCGGTCGAGAAACGATAGCGTGCAGCCGCGTTCCGAACCCCGTTGTCGTAGATCAGGAAACGTGGCGTTGTCAGCACCCTTTTGCGGCCGGCGGCTCCATAGGCAGGAATACGATATCCTACGAACGTGTCTTCCAGGACCTGGTAGTATGTGCGCAGCGTCGCCGCAGGAATGCCGCTTTCCCGGGGAGATATTGGTCAGATTGAGTATGCTGCCCGATTGGTGGCTGCCAGCTCCAAAAACTGCTGAAAAGCACCCACATTGCGCACCAGCGACTCCCGTCGGATTTCCTCTTCCAAGTAGAGGTCCACATAGCTCTCCAAGGTTCTGATCCGGGTCTTATCACTTTCCAGGATCACACCGGGCAAACCGCCGAAAAGCAGAAGATCGTCCAGCACGGGTTCCGGGAAACCATGATCCGGGCGTCTCCGTGGCCGAGCACCGGGAACACAAGGCATTCCCGGGCGTCCTTCCGTTCGGGGAGTATAAGGGGAGCCAAGTGAAATAGATGCGCTCGGCCTGGCAGGAGGTTGGCCGACGAGGTTTTGAGCTTCCTCGCCGAGCTCCCGGTGAGAAGAAAGCGGAAACGCCCTGGATAGGTGTCGTGCAGGTACTGAACTTCATCTAGGAGCGCTGGCACCTTCTGAATCTCATCTACACAAACGACTGCCGGACTGCGCTTTTCTGCTTCGAGAATTTGAGTGAAAACATGGGGGTCGCGCTCCAGCTCCAGCCGCGTGCGGCGTTCTTGGAGATTGAAGACTTGTGCATCCGCGCCAACGAGACGCTGCATCAGAGTCGACTTTCCAGTCTGCCGCGCACCGAAAAGCAGCCGTACCTTGCCCACTACACTTCGGCCTTCAGGATACCCTCTAGCAGCCTTGGATAACTGACCATGACGTGCATATTATACCGGATAATTTATATGTCAACATGAATTATCCAGAAATGCCTCGTTCCACCCAGACCCAACCCTTTTCACGCCCGCGCAACTGATCATAGAAGGCTGAGATAGCATTCAAAGAGCTTCGAACGAAGTAGTTGGCGTCAACCCGCGAAGACATCGAGAAGCGAACCGCAGAATATCGAATACAGAATGTCCAAGGTGGAAGTGGAGCCATCCTGGTACCTACTTCGTGATTCGACATTCCTTGTTCGATATTCATCATTCATTTGGATGCGGCCATGGACTGCATTCGGGAAAAGGTCATCCCAGCAGCGCCCGGGAGTCACCTCCAAGGCGCTTCCTAGCGGTTTGCGGGAGCGCGTGTCAGATCGGTCAGGGAAAGCTCTCCCTTTGACTCAAAGGGCAGGGAGGAGGGCATCATGGTCCCCCCTTCGATACGGATCTTTCCAGCCAATTTGTAGTTGAGCTTGTCTGCCTTTTCCAATCCCATTGCCACGACGTTTTTCAGCATATCCAGAACAGAGGAGTAGAGGTTGATCGGCACGATGGCCGTGCCAAAGGCCGGGATTTCAACCTGGTGCCCGGTGACCCCCATTGCAAAAGGCCTGTCATTGATCTTCAGCTCGCAATCCATCCCCTTGACGGTGAGTGGAACATCGTTGGTGTTCATGACCCGGAGCTCCACCTGAAACACCGTCTCAAGCCCCCTCATCTCCTCGACGCGAATGTTGGCGATGTGGGCGCGGGGCGGCTCGATCGTCTTGCCGAGGCCGGCGCATCCGGCAAACGGTTCCCATTGAGACGAGAGTGATAAGCGACAAAAGCCGAGAATTGAGATCCGAATCGTCGTCGCATCACTGATCCCTTTCGAATCTTAAGAGCCTTGTTTTAGGCGGGCACGTCCAGTTCCCTGACCCATGCCTCAAAGTCGGATTTGATTCGGTCCCAGGATAAAGGCTTGATCATCTTAAGCTCTGGCTCCGTTTCAGCGTCTTCGAAGTAGACAAGGCTTCTCACCACATGGCCTATGTCCCGGTTTTTGAACTTTTCTATGTAGAGCTGAACATATGTGTCAAGGGTGTCAAATAAGCTGATCAAGAAATGTAGATCCACGAAATCCTTTCTTGACCCCCGTGAGGCGATCGCCGAAAGCTTCATACAGGCGATATCCATCATGTTGGCCAAATGGATTCCCACATCTTTCCACAAAACCTGCGGGCGCAGCAACGGATAATCATATCCGATAAAGCTCATCTGAACGCCACCGACAAACAGGTAGAGTGTTTCGACGTCTATGGAAAGCACTTCAAAGGGAATTGCAGCAGATCGCAAGCGTCGGAGCACCCGCTCAGGGTCCCCGAGCCTGACGGGTGAACCAGTCAAAATCCACCGAGAGACGGTGACCCAACTGCAAGGCAAGGGCCGTGCCACCCCCCATGTAAAGGTCCGTACCGGCCAAGAAATTCGCCAAGGCGGGAAGAATACTTTTTTGGGCATCGTTGAGTACTTCAGTGTGTATCAACACTTCTCCAGGCATGCGGAGATTTCCTCAATGCGTCGATCCAACGCTTTCTCGTGTCCGACGGCACGCCGCAAATAAGAGCCCAGTAATTCAACTCCCTTGGAGGAAGTCTTGTCCGTCCTTGTCTTCTCAGAAATGAAGCGATTTGTCTCTGGGAATAGTTCTTCTTGAGCCAGATCATGGCCTCCCAGGTGCCCCTGCTCATGATCCGATTCATGATCAGGTCGGCGTGATCTGCCAGATCGATGGTGGTGGGGTCGTACTCCCAGAAAAAATCGAACAGAAACTCAGGGAGTCTGCCCTTCTTTTTGAACGGTTTACGGCTTCCATATGCGTGCGAAACACAAATCGCCTACCCGGCCAGGCCGGGACCAAATAGGTTCCAGGTGTCGGGACAAAACATAGGCGCAAGGCTCAAGGCCTACGGCGTACGGGACGAAGGATCAGATGGCAGATATCGGCCCACCCTGAACCCTTCAATCGTGATCATTTTGCGTGCAATTTCACCAATGATCCCTCTCCCTACCGGATGAACGCCTTGTAAAGGGTGCTCGCCGTAATCATGGCGGCACCGTGGTAGGCGGCATCAAAGATATCCTGATCAGACCAACCCAGTTCATGGAGTTGGTCGATGTCGGCCTTTTCCACCTTTTCCGGGGTTCGAATGGCTTTGAGGACAAAGCGCAGCAACGCCTTTTGGAAGTCCTCAAGCGGTGCCTTTTCCGGGTCCGCCTTCATGGCCTGGAGCTCCGAGTCGTTCATGCCGCCCGCCATTTTCAGGATCCCCGCGTTCAGGTTTATGCAGAAGGGGTAGTTGTAATCGTTTGCCACCAGGTAGCGGATCATGGCGAGGAGCCCCATGTCCAGCTTTGAGTGCGTCATGAAGTGACGGATGATCCCGCTCTGAAGGTGGGCCAGTTCGGGGCTGGCGCTCATCAGGACGAGGGGGTGGGAACCGGGAATTCCTTCGGGAATACGGAGTAGGCCTCACCCACCTTGCCTGTTGCGTCTTTTGGTTCTACGTGTTGCAGCAAAAACATGTCTTCCTCCTTAAACAGGGTTATCGTATGTTGACGATAAATCGACTTCCAACCTCATGATGGATCTCCTAACGCCAAATTGGTTCGGGACTTGCGTCCGCCGAATGGCTTCCAGCTCTATACCACATCTTCCGGTGCTTCCATCGTTCCCTCTGTTGGAGGGCGTCATGGCAAGAGAAAGGGATTCAGCAATTGCACATGGGTGATTTCGAAATAGGTTTCCCAAACATAGCTTGCGGACATGTTGCCTGCAGCAGTGACCATGAGAAAGACACGATAGGTCCCTGCAGGGAGCGCCGAGGCGGGAACCCCCATACCTAGCAGGGATTCGTCTATTTCTGAGAATGCGGGGTGGTTCTGTTTCCAGGGAACCAGACCACCCGAAAGCAGTTGAATGGAAGACCCGGGTCCAAAGAGAAACATATCGTTGATGCCGTCGATGACCACGCCCACATAAATGTCAACGGCCTGATCAAAGATGGGCAACCCCACGTAAAGATTGGTCAGGTCGGGGTCCTGGTCAATGGCGACGGGCCTGCAGGCCTGCAAGGAAGGGTTCTTCACCGGATCGAAGACCGGGTGATAGAAGGTGGCGCCTTGTCCGGGTGGCAAAACGGTCACGGCTATGGGCGGGCCGAGGGCCGCGAATTGAGCTTTGACATTCCTCGGGCCAACCATCTCCACGGCCACGGCTGCCACCGAATTGGGATTCACGATGCCGTCAACCGTCCACTCAACGAAGAAATAGCTCCCGAATTCATCCGGGGAGGCGGCGTTGCCAACAAGGCGACCGATCTATTGATCGCGAAATTGGCGCTGCATTGCCCCGTTCCATTGGTGCAGTCGATTCCCGGCGGGTTGCTGGTCACATTGCCCAAGCCGGCCACGTTCACCGTAAGGGTGTATTTGATCACCTCAACGGGGACCATGGGCTCCAAAGCCTTGGCGGAATCGGGACGAGTAACAGGATAACGGCAAATACCAATGCACTTTTCATCATCCACCTCCTCTGGGTTCGGCATGCGGCAGTATTGAAAAAAACTGAGCCCAGTCTACCAGATATGTCTGGCCGGTGAAAGGCCTTTATTTTGGAACAGCCCCAAGCCCGCCAAACCGGAACCAAATCAGGTTTCAGGCCTGACTCTGAACCCTGAACCGCCGAACCCTGAACCTGACCATCTCACCGCCCAGGCCCTATATAACCGGTATGCAGACAGGTCCGCCGAGTCCGGCACATCGTTGCAAATCGTGACTGGACAGCGGAGAACGCAATCCTTTCTTGCAGGATACCTGCTTGATTTCCGCTATTTCAGTGTGGCGTCGTCAGAGCGCTGCACAGGAAGATTCGTCCTGTCAATGGGGGATCTGATCGTCCATGCAAACATCCGAAATCGCAGCGGACCGGCGAGGGGCGCCGTCATAAATTTGGCGATCCTGTCAGGGAACTTCAGCACTTCATTCGTGCCGTCCTTTGGGCCGTGGGCTTGTCTTTCAGACCATGGGGTTCAAACGAATGGGGCGGATGGACCGATGTGCAAGGGAGCTCGGATTGAGTCTGGTGCTTTTCAGTCTGGATCAAGGGGCAACGGCCCGCGACGGGATGATCAGTGATCCGCTGACGGCGGTCTTTTCGTCGATCGGGGATTGGCGGGAATCAGAGACAAAGGCCACCGGCTTTGTCATTGACACAACCGATCCTCTCAAAGGTGAGGCCGTCCCTGAAAGCGCTTCGAGGAATTCCTGAGACCGCCATCCGACCGGTCTTCCTGCTGACGGTCTCTGGGCCAGGGGACCGACGGGTGAGCGACGGCATCGTTCGAACGATCGAGGAAGCAGCGGATCGTGTCCGCGCCATTGCGCGCCGTCTGCTTGAAATAGACCCCTCAGCCTTTTCCGATTCCGAAGGGAATATCTTTCGCCTCTGGGATTTCTATATGCCCGCCCCGATTATGTCCTTGTCCCATCCCGTCACTGGGGAAACGAGAAATTCTACAGCTTTCCGCTGGTCGAGTCGATGCTGCCGGAGGTCCAAGACCCGTGGACCTGGCTGGAAAGCCTGAAGGACCGGGGGCTTTTACGGCAAGTCCAGCTGATTGACCGGGTTCGGCACTGCCCTAAATGCGACGGGGTGCACCTGAACTACATTGACATCTGTCCGAATTGCAAGTGCATTGATATCTTTCGAAAACCGTTTTTTCACTGTTTCGCTTGTGGACACGTGGCCGGAGAAGACGATTCATTTCCCAGGGCCGGCTGATCTGTCCCAATTGTCATGGCGAGCTTCGACACGTGGGGGTGGACTATGACCGCGCCATGGAGAACTATCAGTGTAACGGTTGCACTCAAATATTCAGTGAACCCGAAGTGGTGGCCGATTGCCATCATTGTGGCACCAAGAACGATCCGTCATCGCTCATTGACATTTTCGCCGTCGTCGGTCAAACGGTCGGGCCCGGTACGCCAATGATGTTCCTGGGGCGCACAGATCAACCTTCGGTGATTGCCTACCTGGACCCAAAATACTCCAGGTACGGGCTTCGAGACCGGAAGGCCAAGGTGACTTTCACCGACGGCACCGTTATGAATGCGCGAGTGACCGAGGATGCAAAACTCGTCAAGCGGTTACCGGCAGAGCTCAGCTCCCACATCGGTACACGAGATTTATTGCTTTTGGTGAAGCTCGACTTCGAGCTTATGGTCCCGGAGGTGGACAGGGTCGACGGACTGCCCGTCGAGGTTCGTTTTGAAGTGGTTTGGTAAAGGATGGCGTCGGTGAAAGAGATGAAAGAGCTTGATTCAGGCTCATATGGCGACCTGATCGCCGCCTACGAAACACAGGCCGGATCCTCCTTCAAGGAAAGCCTTACGGGGCTTTTCAACAACGCTTTCTTCCAGATTTCCCTTGCAAGGGAGGTTGAGCGGTCGAACCGATACGGTGACCCATTCGTCGTCGCCTTAATCGATGTCGACGGCTTTGCCCAGTACAACAAGCGGAACGACCCCATAAAAGGAGATCTCCTTCTCAAGGAAATCAGCGGGATTGTCTCTCACACCGTCAGGCAGGTGGATGTGGCAGCACGGTACTCGGGAGACAGGATTGGATTGATCCTGATCAAATCCGGCGCGGAATCCGCTTTGTTCCCCCTCGATCGGATCAGAAAGACGGTTGAGCAATTGCAGGGCGGTCACATCACCGTCAGTATCGGATGTGCGGTGTTTCCCGCCGACGGCACAGATGGGTTTTCTCTGATCGGTTCAGCCGAGAAGGCCCTGGCCATGGCCAAATCCAGAGGAAAGAACAGGATCCAGTTCATAGAGAAGCGATCTGATCTTTATCAGGATCAAAAGCCGAAGATTCTCATCGTGGACGACGAACCACTCAACCGAAAACTCCTGGAAGCGGTTCTCTCGCCCCTTGGGAATGAGATTCTTAACGCGGCCAATGGAGAGGAGGCCCTTGCCATCGCCCAGAAGGTCGATCTGGGACTCATCTTGCTGGATATCATGATGCCGGGCATAGACGGATACGAGGTCTGTCGTCGGCTCAAGGGAAATGACAAAACCAGGTTGGTCCCCGTTGTGATGGTGACCGCCTTGGATGCCGCGGAAAGCAAAATCATGTCCATCGAAGCCGGCGCAGACGATTTTATTACCAAACCACCCAACAGGCACGAGCTCATTGCGAGGACCAAATCCCTGCTCAGGGTGAGAGCCTTGAACAGCAGCCTTGCCGCCATTGAAGATGTCCTTATCTCATTTGCCAATGCGGTTGAAGCCAAAGACACCTATACGCAGGGGCACATTCAAAGGGTGGCCACGTTGGCCTTATCGCTGGGTCAACGGATGGGGCTGAGCGGAAGCGAAATGAAGGCCATCTGGATCGGCGGAATACTGCACGACATAGGAAAGATCGCCGTCCCGAGAGAGATTTTGAATAAGCCGGGCCCCCTGGACGCGCAGGAATGGGAGTTGATGAAAAACCATTGCGAAGCAGGGTACAGGATCTGTCTCCCCTTGAAGCAAAACCTTGGGGCTGCTTTGGAGGTCATTCGCCATCATCACGAAAAACTCGATGGATCAGGGTATCCGGATGGCTTGAAGGGCACGGAGATATCGGCGGCAGCTCGTCTTATGGCGGTCGTGGACATCTATGATGCGTTGATCACGGATCGGGCCTATCGAAAGGCGATGAAGAGAGAAGAGGCATTTAAAATCCTTTTTTCGGAATCGGAAGGCGGCAAGTTGGATGGCCGGGTCGTAGAATGCCTTGCGAACATGGTCGGCAATGTAAAGGCCGATCAAACGACCGATCAACACAGTCATAACAAATAGAATCGTAGGAGGGAATCGCATTATGAAAGGCGAAATGGAATTTGAAGCGATCTTCAAAAAAGCAGACAAGCTGCCGACGCTTCCGGGTATTGCAATAAAAATCCTGGAGACGGTCAAGAAAGAAGATGTCAACGTAAGAGAGGTCGCCGACGTCTTGTCTGCGGATCCTCCCCTCAGTGCCAAGGTGCTCAAGACGGTCAATTCCCCGTATTTTGGTATTAACAGGGAAATCACGTCCGTGGGACATGCCGTCGGCCTCTTGGGCATCGACACGGTGAAAACACTTGCCTTAAGCTTTTCCCTGGTTGGCGGCTTGAAGAAGAAGGGCAAAGACGAATTCGACTATGCCGCATTTTGGAAGAATTCCTTGACCTCTGCAGTGGTATCGCGATCGGTGGCCCATGAGATTTTGCCGGCCTCTGCAGAGGACCTCTTTTTTCTTGGGTTGTTGAGCGACATCGGAACGCTGGCCATAAACCGGTGCATGCCGGAGCAGTACAGCCTTGTATTAAAGGAAAAACAGGATTCGTCGTGTTCACTTCATGAAGCGGAGACTCGCACCCTGGGTTTCAGCCACGCGGACATCGGCGCCGAGCTTATAAAGCGGTGGGGACTTCCTGAGTATCTTTTTCGTGCCCATACGCCACCATCATAAGCCGGAAGAGATGGGTTCAACAGATCCGAAATATGAGATCATGACCAAGATCCTCCATGTCGCAGCGCTTTTCGTTGATTTGCTTCATCTCCCGGACAGGGCAATCAGTTTGAGAGCGCTCGATGAAAGCTTAAGCGCCCTTGTTCCCGGTAAGACGATCAATCCGGAGGACCTGGCCAAGCGTGTTTATGCCAAGACGAGTGAAATTTTCCCGCTATTTGAAATCAAGAGCAACGATGAAAACGACTACGCCGAGATCGTGGATGAAGCTCGAAAGGAATTGATTGAATTGAGCTTCGGAATTCATCACACGGACCGCTGCACACAAACAGGAAATAGAGGTCTTGAAGCGCCAGGTGACGCGGGACGGGTTAACCGGACTTTATAACTTCCAGGCCTTTCAGGATATGATTGAAAAGGAGGTCTATCGGGCCAGAACGATATGGACTGCCGCTTTCGCTCCTGCTGATCGACATCGACAATTTCAAGAAAGTTAACGATACCTATGGCCATCCGGCCGGTGACGAGGTCCTGAGACACGTTGCACGAAGACTCAATGAGTCACTCCGGAAATCCGATAGCGCAGCCAGATATGGCGGGGAGGAGTTCGCCGTTGTATTGACGGAGACGGGGTGGGAAGGCGCTCTGGCAGTGGCTGAGCGACTCAGGTTAAATGTCTGCGCTTCGGCCGTCGTTCACGACAAGGATCAAATACCTGTGACGGTCAGTGTGGGCGTTGCAGAGCTCACGAAGGATGTTGGTGGCGCAAAGGCTGAATTGATCAAGCGTGCGGACAAGGCGCTGTACGAAGCAAAGCATATCGGGAAGAACCGGTGTTGCGTCTTCCGAAATGGTTGAGAAGGACGCATCGTAAAATCCATGTCGCGGCTGCCTAATGGTGTCGCTCGGACTGTCAGATTCGTGGCAGATCCGTCAAATAGGATGTTTCAAATGCTTTTCATCATGAATCAATCATTTAGAAGAATAAGTAAAAATTATATAAATTAATATAAAGACTTAATGATTTTAAAATTTTTTGTTCTGGCACGGTTTTTTAATAGGTACTCACTTGCAGGTCTCCGGGTTGCCGTGTATCCGGCTTGATGGCCAGGTTGGTTAGAACATGCGAGTACTGGGGGTATTATGGAAAACAACAAGATTCTGGTGATTGAAGACAACGGGCTCAATATGAAGTTGTTCAGGAGCCTTCTCAGGCTTGAAAGTTTTACGGTTCTTGAGGCAGAGGACGCAGAGAAAGGCATCAAACTGGCTCGAGGAGGCCCGCCCGGACATCATTCTGATGGACATTCAATTGCCGGGGATGGACGGTTTGGCGGCAACGCGGATCATGAAAGAAAGCCCATCGCTTAAGAGACATTCCCATCATCGCGCTGACTTCCCATGCAATGCAAGGGGACGAAAAAAAGGCCTTTTCAGCCGGGTGCGATGATTACATGAGCAAGCCGATCGATACGAGACTTTTCTCCGAGACCATCCGGAAGCATCTCAAAGGATCTCGCAACGAGCCGGAAACACGCTTTCAAGGGGACGTGCATCAAACCAAGGTCCTTATCGTGGATGACGATCCGTTGAACGTGAAGCTCCTGGAAAGGAGCCTGGCCTCTCAGGCCTATATGACACAGAAGGCATTCAGCGGGGAAGAGGCGCTTCAAATGGTATCCGAGTCAGCGCCGGATGTCATCCTGCTCGACATCATGATGCCCGGGCTCAATGGCTATGAGGTGACCGAACGACTCAAGAGCAATGAAAACACGAAGGGCATCCCCATCATTCTGGTCACGGCGCTGGACGGGCCCGAAACCCGGATCAGAGGGATGGAAACCGGGGCGGACGAATTCATTAACAAGCCGGTCAATCGGGAGGAGCTCCTGGCCAGGGTCGCCTCCATGGTCCGTCTCAAACAATACCGCGATCAGCTTGAAATCAGAAATGAATCCCGCAATGCCTTGATTGGGGATCCCGGTGTGGCCCATGAAAAGGAATGCGCGACGGGCGAGACGATGGCGTCCGCTGGTCCTGATCGTTGAGGATGGCGAAAGGGATGCCAAGCTCCTACGAAACTACTTGGAAGGAGAAGGCTACCGGATTCTCGCGTGCAATAACGGTGAAGAGACCATCCAAATCGTGACGGACAAAAAGGTGGATCTGGTTTTGCTTGATATCCTCCTCCCTGGTGCAAACGGTTTTGACATATGCCGTCAGTTGAAGGGATCTGAACATACCAAGGACACGCAGGTCGTGATGATTACATCCCTTACCGACATGGAATCCAAGGTCGCGGGCATTGAGTTGGGAGCGGATGACTATCTCGTCAAACCCATTTATGAACGAGAGCTCAGGGCCAGAGTGAAGGCCCTGATTCGGAAAAAGAAATATTTGGATGAGCTCCACTGCCACCATGAGAAGGCAATGAACCGTGCCATAACCGACAGTTTGACGGGGCTATACAATCATACCTATTTCAAGCACTTCTTGGGTCTGGAGCTCAAGCGCGCCCTGCGCCACGGGTATCCCGTCGGCCTTTCCATGGTGGATATTGACGACTTCAAGACCATCAATGACACCTACGGGCATCCGGTTGGGGACAAGACTCTAACTGAGCTGTCGAATTTGATGAGGAAAAATATTCGTGAGATAGACTTCATTGCCCGTTATGGCGGTGAGGAATTCGTCATTGTTCAATCATATGGAGACAAGAAACAGACGGCCCATGTGGCTCAAAGGCTTTTGGGCGCGGTGAGGCAACATGAATTTAAACTCGGGGGGGGATTGGGCCATCCACGAGTCAGGATCAGTATCGGGATATCGGTTTTCCCTCTTGATGCAACGACGGATCATGAGCTGATCCAAATCGCTGATACGATGCTTTACCAGGCCAAGAGAAATGGAAAGGACCAATACGTCGTGAGCTCGTGAGGATTCTACGGCTTGCCTCCGAGCTGCAGAAGGCATGCGAATCCATCAGGCGCGAAGAGCAGGAGGGAGATGAGATTCAGGCTTCTCTCGCTGCTTAGGACCAAGGTTTTCTCCGGTTTGAAAGTCTATTTACGGGTGATGGATATGGGACAAAATCAGGATCACCAGGAGACCCCAAAGGAAAAACCGAGCGAGGTTTCAAAACCATACGAACGGTTCTTAGACTTGCTGGGTAACTACCTGAGCCCCCTTGATCTGGAGTATGAAGAGAAGTCCAAGCGAATTCTCTACGGACTTGTCGTGATCCTTTCGGCCCCCGTGTTGCTCGCCTTTTCTGGCCTCCATTTGATCAACGAAGATTACCCGTTAGGTATATTTCTCCTCTTGATGGGCATCAGTCTCTGGGTCAGTTTTTTTTTGGTTCGAAGAGTGCGGCGAATCTTAAAGGTTTACAGGGCCAACCTCATCATGGTCGGATGCTTGTTCCTGGGGTTACTCGCCAGAAGTGGCGACACAGGCCACATGGCACTCTGGTTGTTTGTTTACCCCTTGGCCGTCTTCTTCTTACTGGGCCGGAGGGAAGGCTTGATATATATCACTTTATATTTCCTCAGCATCTCAGGGATATTTGTCTTTGGAGACGATCTGGGCTTGAGCGTCCCACAGGCTGCGGGTTTTAGGGCCAGGTTCCTCTTGGTCCTTTTCCTAGTGACGGGCCTGTCATACTCATATGAGCTTGTCCGTGAAAAATTTAGAGAAGGCATGATTGAAGAAGGAAAATTGAGAAACGAGAAGGCAGAACTCCTTGTGGCTAAACGCCAAGCCGTTGCGGCCAACCGGGCCAAGAGCGAATTTCTGGCCAACATGAGCCACGAATTGAGAACGCCGCTCAATCACATCATCGGATTCACCGAACTGGTTGCCGATAAGAAATGCGGCGATCTTAACGAGATGCAGGAGGAGTATCTCAATGACGTCCTTCAGAGCAGCCGACACCTCCTGTCTTTGATCAATGATATTTTGGACCTTTCCAAAGTGGAAGCCGGAAAGATCAGCCTGGAGTTTGGAGAGGTCCACCTGCAGCGTCTCATGGAAAACAGTTTGATAATGGTGAAGGAAAAGGCGCTCAAACACGGTATTCATCTCAAGACGGAGGTAAACGGCATTCCTGGGGCGATCGTGGCGGATGAACGCAGGCTGAAACAGGTATTCTATAATCTTCTTTCCAATGCAGTGAAATTTACCCCGGACGGCGGATCGATCACCCTCGGGGCACGAATGCTATCCGTGAGGAATGGGGCGTTCAAGAGGGGCGACGGAAGCATTTTCAATCTTCCGACGGCCAACGGCCTGGATCCGGCGATCGATGGAAACTATGCAGAAATCTCGGTCACCGATAGTGGCGTGGGAATCAGTGTAGAAGACCTGGATAGGATTTTCGATCCCTTTGAACAGGCGGACAATTCCGCTACTCGGAAGTATCAGGGTACGGGACTCGGGTTGTCTCTGACCCGAAAACTGGTGGTGCTTCACGGTGGCCGGATATGGGCCGAGAGCCATGGGTTGAAAAAAGGCAGCACTTTCCGCGTCCTCATTCCCATAAACGATCACTTGGTTCGGGAAAACGCTGACTGCTGAAAGCTCCACCCAAAGATCCCCAATCTGTGGATGGACACAAACCAGCAAAGTCCAAGTCCCTTCCTTTCGTTGGCCTATTCCAGATCATCGATTTCGACAGCCTTTCGAATTTATTCCTCGCGCGGCTTGATTCCTGTCATGCGGTGGAAGAGCGCCCAGTAGGCCTGCCGGATGAGACCCACTCTTTTCTCGGCGGCGGCGGACGTGGTTTCGACGAGCGAGTAGAGGACCGGGACCACCACGAGGGTCAGCACCGTCGCAAGGGCCAGGCCGAAGATGACGGCGCTTGCCATGGAGCTCCACCACTGGGTGGATTCGCTGACGGTCGAAAGCCGCAGCGCCTTGAAATCAAAAGAGATGCCCGTGACCATGGGCACCAGGCCGAGAATGGTGGTGATCGCCGTCAGCAGGACCGGACGCAGCCGCGTGCAGCCGGCGGCCACAACCGCCTCCCGGAGCGCCATGCCCCTTTGCCGCAGCTGATTGGTGTAATCGATCAGGATAATGGCGTTATTGACCACGACACCGGCAAGCGAGATCACCCCGACCCCGGTCATGATGATGCCAAAGGACATGTCCATGAGGGCAAGGCCCGCAAAGACGCCCCCCAGGGAGAGGATGACGGAGGTCATGATGATCATGGGCTGGGCCACGGAGTTGAACTGGGCCACGAGGATGAGGAAAATCAGCAGGATGGCCGCCAAAAAGGCTTTGGAAAGGAAGGTTTCCGCCTGCTGCTGCTCTTCGAATTCCCCCGTAAAACGCATCCGGTATCCGGGCGGAAGGACCACACCGCCCATGATCTCCTCGGCCTGGGCCCGCACAACGGGACCCGGGACATGTCTTTCGTCCACGTCGGCCTTGACGGTCACGACCCGCTCATGGTTGATGCGATTGACCTGGCCAAGACCGCCCGCCACCTCGAAGCGCGCAATGGTGCTGAGCGGGACGAGGCCCTGGACGGTGGGGATGAGGAGCTCGCGCAGAAGGTCCGTCACCCGCCGGTCGGCTGCCGGCAGCTGAACCGTGATGTCGTAGTCTTCGTCGCCCTCCCGGAAGGTCGAGACCTTGACGCCGTTAAAGGCCACCTTCAGGGCGAAACCGACCACCTCGGTGGACAGCCCCAGAAGGGCCGCCCGCTGACGGTCGACCCGGACCCGGATCGTGGGGGACCCCGCCACATAGTCATCCCGGATGTCCTGAACAAAGGGCATCTTCTGGAGGACCCCTCGAACCTCGTGGGCGATTCGACCCAGGACCTCGAACCGGTCGCCGGAAATCTCGATGTTGACGGGGGCCCCTGTGGGAGGACCCTGTTCCTGCTTGGCGATGGTGATGTCGGCGCCGGCCATGTCCTTGATCCGTTTTCGGATTTCCTCGGTGGTCCGGGTGGAGGACTCCACGCGGTCGGCCATGTCAAAGAACTGAATGCCCACGTGGTTGGGCGCGTTCTGCTCAAAGGCGGACTGGCCGCCCGTAACGCCTACGGTTCGAGCGTAGACATATTCCACGTTGGCCATGTCGGTGGGGCCTGTAACCCTTCGGCCGTCGGCCAGGGTGTGCACCTTTTGAGGACTCTCTTGCGCAAAACAGGATTGCAGCTCAGCGTCTGACGGAAAGCCTTCCGGGGCACGGTCTCCGCAAAGGGTCCACTCGATCTTCCGGGCGATTCGATCCGAATAGTCGAGATCGGCGCCCTCGGGCATGTCCAGGTTGATGTAGACGCCGTTGGGATCGATGTCGGGGAAGAACTCGACAGGGCGTGTCAACCCCACCCGGAGAAACCAAATAAAGGCCAGGGCCGCCAGGACGAGAAATGAGAGGATGACCACCGGAATGCGGTGATTGAGCGCTGCCTGAAAGGAACCCCCGGTATGCCCGCAGCAAGGCGCCCCTGACCTGAATGGGCGCTTCCCCCGCCTTTTGGACCTCCTCTCCGGTGACCCCGTTGTTTTCAAGGCGGCGGCCCCGAGGGAGCTTCAAAAACATGGCGGCAAGCGCCGGGTTGATGACCATGGCCACAAAGAGGCTCGCCGACAAGTGTGATGATGACGGTCTTTGGCAGGTACACCATGAATTCGCCCATAATGCCCGGCCAGAAGACGATCGGGAAAAAGGCTGCCACGGTGGTGAGGGTGGATGCGATGACCGGTTGTGACACCTCACGGGTTGCCGTTACGGCGGCCTGGACCCTCGGGACGCCCTGCTCCATGTAACGGAAGATGTTTTCAACGATGACGATGGCATTGTCGACCAACATGCCCAGGGACAGGGTGAGCGAGAAGAGCACCACCATGTTCAACGTGATCCCGAGGGCGTGGAGAACACTGAAGGAGAGGAGCATGGAAAAGGGGATCGCCATGCTCACCAGGATGGCGTTTCGGACCCCCATGACAAAGAACAGGACCACGATGACGAGGACGAGCCCGCTCACGATGTTGTTCTCAAGATCGGAAACCATGATACGAATCTGTTTGGCGCGGTCCATGAGCTTGGTCACGCTGGTTCCGGCGGCCAGGTCTTCAGCTTTCGTTCCACCAGGTCGTCGATCCGTTCCGTGATCTTGAGGACATTTTCCCCTGCCCGCTTCTTGACCTGTATGTTGACGGCCTGGCGGCCGTTCAAGCGGGATCTGCCTTCCTCATCCTTGAAGCCGTCGATCACACGGGCCACGTCTTTGAGGTAAACGGGGCGGCCGTCGTGGAGTCCAACCACCAGGCCGTAGATTTCCTCCGGGCTTTCGAATTCCCCCGGCACCCGCAACTGGAACCGGCCGTCGCCCATGCGGATGGAGCCGCCGGAGACGTTTCGGTTTTCCTCTGAAATGACGGACTGAAGCTTCGTGATGGGGAAGCCGTAGTAGGCCAATTTGTCCGGATAGGGCTCGACGCGGATCTCCCGCTCGAGACCCCCCGTGATCTCCGCCTCCAGCACCCCCTGAATGGATTCGATGTCTTCTTCCAGGTCTTCGGCCATCTTCTTGAGCCGCACCAGGCCGACGTTGCCGGAAAGGGAGAAGACCACGATGGGCAGCTCCGAAATGTTGACCTCGAAGACCTCGGGATCGTCTTCCAGGTCCGCCGGCAGCTCCGGTTTGGCCAGGTCCACCTTGTCCTTGGTCTTGCTGAGCACGTCGTCGATGTCGGTGCCGGCCACGAACTCGATGACGATGGAGCTCAGACCCTCGGTGCTGGATGACTTGATCGTGCTTGACCGATTCCAGGCCTTTCAGCTTCTTTTCGATGGGGATGGTGATGGATTGCTCGATGTCTTCAGGGGCGACCCCGGGGTATTCCGTCCGGATGAAGACAAAGGGAATGGTGATGTCGGGGTCCGACTCCCTGGGAAGAGAGACGTAGGATATCAGACCAAAGACCACGATCACCAGCGAGAGGACCAGCACGCTGGTCCGTTTTCGTACGGCCAGTTCAGGAAGGTTCATGAGTCGAGGATCTTGCTGGGGTCGCGGACGACCTTGATGACGTTCACTTCCTGCCCTTCATCCAGGAGACGGTGGCCGACCACGATCACCTTCTCGCCAGGTGCGAGGCCCGACACCACCTGAACCTGCCAGTCGGAGAGGACGCCGATCTCCACCTTCCGCCTTCGGGCGCGCCCCGCTTCCTCCACATAGACGACGCTCTCGTCGCCCTGGACGATGACGGCGTAAAGCGGCACGATCAAGGCTTTTTGGAAGACCGCCTTGACCAGCTCCACGCGCGCGAACATTCCGGGCAGGATGTCGCCGTTCGGGTTGGGGACGGTCAGCTCCAGATCATAGAGCCTGGCGAGCGAGCGGGGCTTGCTCGAAAGGAAACATTTCCTCCCTTTCACCGTTCGTTTGCCGAGGGCCTCGATGACCACGTCGGCCTCCAGGAGATCGCAGATGGCTGCCACGTCGCTTTCAGGGATTCCCACGGTCACCTTGACCTTGTCGATCTGGAGGATTTGGGCCACCGGCTGTCCGGATTCCAGGATGTCTCCCTTCTTGGCCTTCATCTCGTTCAGGACCCCTTGAATGGGAGCGTCGATCCGGGTCCGGCTCAAGGCCAGCTCCGCTTCCCGGCGCTGTGCGCCCAGCTCTTTGAGCCGGGCCACCGCTTCATCCAGCTTGCTTTCCGCCGCGATCTTCTTGCTGACGAGCGTCTCCATCCGTTCATGGTCCAGCACGGCAAGCCTGTGGTTGGCCTCGATGCGGTCCAGATGGGCGCGGTAATCCCGCTGATCCAGTTGGACGAGCGCTTGGTCCTTTCGCACCACCCGGCCTTCCTCCGCCATGACGTCCATGACCATGCCCTTGACCTCCGCCTTGACCCACAGCTCCTCGAAGGGCTCCACCTCAGCGGGGAGCGTGATGCGGTCTTCCAGCCGTTTGGGCTCGACGATCAACGTGACCACACTGACGGCCGGGACGATTTGATGCGCGGCCTCCTTTTTGGCTTCTGCCAGACGGCCCTGCTCCTGCATGATCCAGCGACCCATGGAGACGAGAAGGACCGTCATCAGGCATATCAGCAACCAGGGAAAAGCCGCCCAGATTGCCACGAGCAAACGCGTTTTCAGGTCTCTATTTCCAGATTCATTCTTCATGGGCAGATTCGAATGTTCAAGCTATTTGCCGTCACGCCGCCTCATCCCTTTTTCATAATCCAATGGCTGGTTTCTGAGCCCATTTAACACCAGGTCCATGGCCGAGCCGATCAGGTCCTCCAGGGAATCAGGAATGAGGCGCCGATGCTCTTCTTCCTCGAAGAGCAGGAGGATTCCGTTGAGTGTTCCCCACAGGAGCACGGCAGTCTTCATGGGTTCACAGGCTTGGGCCTTTCCTTCCTGTATTCCTTGTTCGACCGCTTTCGAGAGGACCTTGAGGCAGGCCAGCCCCTTTTCGAAGCAGGCCACGGACACCTCCTCCGAGACCCTGGACGTGATCTCGCCGTGCTGCATCAAGAAAAGGATATTGTAAAAGCTTCGGTTTTCGCGAAAGAATTCATAGTAGGCCCAGCCGATGCTTCGAAGCTTCGCCTCCCAGTCCGATTTCCCGTCGACCGAACGCTGAAAACGTTCATAAAGGAGCCCGAGCCCTTCCAGCAGAATGGTCACGTACAGGTCTTCCTTGTTGGCGAAGTAGGCGTAAACGGTGCCTTTGCTTAGCTCAGCCTCTTGGGCGATCTGATCCATGGTGGCTGACTGGAATCCTTTTGAAAAAAAGACGACCTTGGCCGCCTCCAAAATGGCCAGCTTTCTGCCCTCCCTCTCCCGCTCTCTCCGTTCCTTGGTTCCCAATGCAATGTTCTCGAATTTAAGTCGTAGAATGACTGGCGGTCAAAATATGTCTTTTCGTTAAACTTTGTCAAGTGGAAGTTGCTGAGACTGGAAAGGCCCGCTGAAAAGTGCTAGGGTTCTTCCCACGACACCGGAAGGCGTGATTTCGAGACGAGGGTAGGCAAGTGGGCACCGTGCTGAAAGACCCCCAGCAGCTCCATCTCCTGAAGCAGTCCCTCACCGAGCTGCTCAATCCGACCCATCCCCTCTGTGCGATGTCGGGACAGATGGGCTGGCGGGAGATCGAAGCGGGATTTGCGCCGTTTTACGCAGGCAAGGGAAGGCGGCCGAAGCCTATTCGTCTGATGGTTTCCCTGCTCATGCTGAAGCGTATGTACGGCCTCTCTGATGAATCGGTTGTAAGAATCTGGGTTGAAAACCCGTACTTTCAGTTTTTCAGCGGAGAGACGGTCTTTCAGTGGAAACGGCCTTGTCATCCCACGGATCTGGTTTATTTCCGAAAACGGATCGGAGAGGAGGGGATTGGTCGGGTCGTGGCATGGCTGGCTGCGAGCGGAGGGCCTGATTTCAAAGCAAGGCGCACCAGGACCAGACGTTCCGTACGAAATTCAGCGTCTGCGGGAGGGGCTGCCGCAGAGGTGTAGGGTAACCTGCTCCTCTGATCCTCCCTCCCGTACGCCTTGCGCCCTGAGCCGTGCGCCTGTTTCTCGTCTAGATATTGGATATTCATAATAATTTCATGAGCATGTAACAAAAAGTCAAAGGAGGAAGTTACTATGTCGGATAAGATCAGATGGTTGGGGCATTCATTCGTGGAGCTCACCACCGCAGGGGGGAGGGTCATTTTTTTCGATCCATGGACCAAGGACGAAGGCAACCCATCCTGCCCGCTGGGGACCGAGGACATTCCAAAGGCCGATCTGGTTCTGGTGAGCCACGATCACTTCGATCATGTGGGCTCGGCCATTCCCATCTGCAAGAAGACAGGGGCGCTGCTCGGGGGACCGGTTCAAACCGTCAAGCGTATGATCGGCGAGGGTCTGAGCGAGTCCCAGGTGGTCAACTTCGGTTACGGCTACATGGTTGGAGGCGGGGTGACCTTTGACTGGGCAAAGGTGGTTGCGATCCCTGCCTTTCATTCATCCGATACCGCCTGCGCCCTTGGAAACATTGTCCGGATTACCGACGGCATAACGGTCTATCACGCGGGCGACACGAGTGTATTCGGAGACATGGCTCTCTTCGGGCGTCTGTACCCGCTTGATGTGGCCATGGTGCCCATCGGCGGGGTGTTCACCATGGACGCAAACCAGGCGAGTGAGGCCGTTAAACTGCTCAAGCCAAAGGTTGCCATCCCCATCCATTACGGGTCATTCCCCATCATTGCCAAGACGGCCGAGGCGTTTGTCGGTCTCTGCAAGGAAAAGGCGCCCGACGTCAAGGTCGTACCCCTTGCGCCCGGCGAGACCTTCAGTTTGTAAGGAGGTAGGGGACAGGAGGTAGGAGGTAGGAGACAGGAGGTAGGGAAAGACGTTATCTCGCACAGAGCTCGCAGGGTTCGCAGAGATAAAGATTTTTTGATTGAAAATACTCTGTCTTCTCCGAGGGCTCTAGTCCCGCCTGCGGGACGGGTGCGAGACAGATCTCCCTCTCGCCAAGTATATTTTCTTGGGCTTTCAGCCAGAGGGTTTCTTTGCGCCCTTGGCGGCGAGATCATGTCCTATCTGCCTCTCGTTCGAAGCGCCTTGGTGAAGGACGGGAGAAGCCACAGGGGCGAGGATCCATTTCCGACCAGGAGCGCAATCGAGGCGGCGACTGCGCCGACCATGCCCAGGTGCGAGACGGTCAATACCAGCACTGAGAGGATAACCATGACCTCCAGGGCGGAGGCGGTTGTGATAGGCCGGGTTCGCCTCGCAACCATGAGGATGGCCCGCTGCAGCGAGAGGAAGGCCCACAGGGCGGGCAGAGGGACCAGGAGTTGGAGGGGAAGCGTGGCAAGGGCGGCCAGCTCCGTCTGAAGTCCCGACACCTTTTCGAACCAAATGGCGGAAAGCGGGGTCCAGGCGATCACGCCCAGGCCCAGGCTCATGGAGGCCCCGAGGCCCAACGCGAAATTCCTGAGCGGCCGGAAGTTGGACAGCCGATCCCCAGCCAGGGCGATGGCCGCCTCCTGATAAGAAAGCCCCAGGGAGAGAAAGAGGAAGGTCAGGGCGTGGACCACCGGGAGCACGGCCAGGGACTCGATGGCCATGCGGCTCTGTCCCACGAAGAACGTCACCATTGGCCGGACGCCGATGGCGATGATGGCGGTCAGGGCCAACGGGGTGTAAAATGAGAGGATGGCGCTGTAGGAAAGGGTCTGGTTGCCGTCCCGCACGCGTTCCTTTGTCAGGCCATCGACAGCGCCACGGGCCATGAGTCTGGTTGCGACAGCCTCCGCGATCACCCCGAGGGAAAGCGCGGCCCCACCGATGGAGGCGCCACCGAGAGAGGTCATGAAGAACAGGGCGATGGCCCCGGCTGTCATGAAGGTCAGGCGGACCCCTGTCCCAAAGGCCACGTAACGCGTCTGGTTGCTGCGTATCAGGACACCCTGGTAGAAGCGCCGATACCCGATGGCGGCAGGCCACGGGATCATGAGGATGCAGGCTGTGTGCGTGAGGGAAAGGATCGAGTCCGGCAACGCGATGAGGTCCCGGGCGATGAATTCGAAGACCGGCTTCGAGACCATGACAACCATAACAAGGGTGATCACCCCATTCAGGGCGTAGGTAAACCGTCGGACTTTTAAAAAGGAGTCCCCGTCCTTGACCAGGGCCGTGGCGGCCGCCAGGATCATGATGATGGGAGCCTCCGCCAGCAGGGCAATGGAAAAGGCAACCCCGTAGGCTGCCAGGTTGAATTTGGGCTCGGCCATCCTGGCGATGACGGCGCTCAGAAAGGGCCCTTCCAGCGACATGATGAGCCACGTGACGGCAAGGGGCATCCAGAAGACGAAAACCCTTCGATAATTCAGCTCGGAGGTAGAGGTCACAGAAGGGCGCACGGCTCAAGGCAGATGAAAAAAGGGCGCAAGGCGCAAGGCGCTCGGAAAAGAGTGAAAGCACCTTTCTCGGAGCTCGCACACAAATGAGAGCTTGCTGATGGGCAAAGCGTAATGATCAGAAACCTCTCTTTCGGAAGGATTAAAGGTGAATATAGGCGCAAAGGTGGGGCCTGGTCAATCCAGGAAGGTCATGACGGGGTCAGTTGTTCGACAGGAGGCTCTGCAGCTTGTCTGAGAGATCATTCATGGTGAAAGGCTTCTGAATGAAGCCGCAGCATCCGCGTTTGATGATTTCCCTTGCCTGGCCATCAATGCTGTAACCGCTTGAGAGCAGGACCCTCGCTTCCGGGTGGATCTCCCTGATCTTGTCGAGGGTCTGGCTACCGCTCATGCCGGGCATGATCATGTCCAGGATCACCAGGTCGATTTTGCCCAGGTTATTGCGGTATATGTCAACCGCCTCAGCGCCCGCTTTGGCGGAGAAGGGGTCGTATCGCAGTCGTTTCAGCATGTCGGAACCGACCTGGAGGACTTCCTCTTCGTCATCGACCAGGAGAATGGTTCCGTTCCCATTTCGAATATCGTGAACCAGCGCCGTCGCTTCACGCACGGGCTTGGAGGTGGTCGGCAAGCAGAAGAGAAAAGTGGTGCCTTCCCCCTTGACGGAATCCACGTCTATGTACCCGCCATGACTTTTCATGATCCCGTATGCTGAAGCCATTCCGAGGCCGGTGCCTCGGCCCATCCCCTTGGTGGTGAAGAACGGCTCGAAGATCCGGGCCATGGTCTCTTGGTCCATCCCGATGCCGGTGTCGGATATGGTGATCATGGCGTAGGGGCCCGGTTTCGGCCTGAAACGACGGTTGAGCATGGCCGATTCCGTCACATTGGCGCTGCGTATCCTGAGCTGCCCGCCCTCCGGCATGGCCTGCGCGGCGTTGATGAAAATATTCAGCAGGACCTGCTCGACCTGATTCGGGTCCGCCTCCACCGCCAGGGGGTCGTTTGCCAGGTCGAGGCCTATCTCTATTTCTTTCCTTGTCCTTCCAAAGGTTTCCGCCGTTTCCCTGATCAGTTTGTTTAAGTCAATTGCTTTGAGCTCGTATTTCCCTTTCCTGGCGTAACCGAGAAGCTGGGCGGTGAGCTTGGCCCCGCTCGCCACCTGCTTTTCGATGTTTGTGAGCCGCTTGCGTATGGGACTGTCGGCGTCGATGTCACAGAGCATCAGGGAGACGTTCCCCTGGACGGCCATCAAGAGGTTGTTGAAGTCATGGGCAATGCCCCCGGCAAGCGTGCCGATCGCCTCCATTTTTTGAGCATGCTGGAGTTGAGCCTGGAGCCGCCTTCGTTCTTCTTCGGACTCCTTACGTTCGCTCACGTCCCTGAGAATCCCTCGAAACCCTGCCGGTTTGCCGTTTGAGCCGCCGAGCAGGGTCACGGACGTCTCGATGTGGGCGACAGTGCCGTCACTTCTAATGCGTCGCCATTCGATGTTCTGTGCGGTGCATTCTTTTCTGTAAACCCGGTTGAATGCGCGATAAACCGCATCGACGCAGGCGCCCTCCATCAGGTGCCTGTAGTTTAACCCCAGCAGTTTTTCAGCCGGATACCCAACGATTTCACAGGCCGCAGAATTGAAAAATGTGAAATTCCCCATGGGGTCCGTTTCGTAATATCCCTCCTGGATGCTCTCGAGAATCATCCGGTGCTTTTCCTCGCTCTTGCGGAGCCCTTCCTCGGAAAGAGCGAGCTGTTTGGTCATGCGGAGGAAGAAGCAGGCAATCAAAGGCGCGAGGATGGCAGGGATCAACGCCGCGATCAGGATCCCCCTTGGAAGAATTTTATCCAGGAATACCGAAGAGATGACCAGATCCATGAGCACGGATCCGACCACGGCGATGCAGGTGATCAGCAGGGCAGTCGTTACCACGCCGAAACGCTTGAGAAAAGACATCACCCAGTCATTTGCCCCCGGTCCTTTAGGATCAGCCCTTGATCATGACGATCAAGATGCGGCCCTTACAGACTCTAATATCGGTCCGAGGACGAAAGAGCTTGAGTCGCGGCGCCATGGCCGCATCGCCTTTTCTCAGATGGCTTTGAGGAAGGCAACGAGCTCCCGGTTGAAGACCTCCTGTTGTTCGATGTTGGAAAGATGGGCGGCAGAGGGGATCACGTAAAGCCTTGCGCCCCGGATCCGCTCTTTCATGGCCTCGGAAGCGGAAACCGGCGTCCCCTGGTCCTCGGACCCCACCAGGATCAGGGTCGGCCTGTCGATCTTTTGGAGCCTTTCAAGATGGTCCAATCTGCGAATGGCCTCGCTACAACCGACGTATCCATCCACAGGGGTGGACAGAAAGAGCTCCCGGATGCGTCTCACCAATGGGGGATTCATTTCGAGGAAAGGCGGCGTGAACCATCGCTCCATGGTCCCATCCACAAGGGCCGCCAAACCCTTTCCCTGAGCGGTCCGGATCCGTTCGACCCACACCGCCTGTGCATCGGCTGGAAGAGCGGCCGCCGTATCACAAAGGGCAAGGCTTGTGATTCTCTCCGGGTGGCTCAAGGCCAAGGCCTGGCCGATCATGCCGCCCATGGAAAGCCCGACCCAGTGCGCTTCCTCAAGGTCGAGTGCGTCCATCAACGCCACCGCGTCCAGGGCCAGCAGGTTGAATGAGTAAGCGCCCTTGGGTGCTTGCGTCTTTCCGTGGCCCCGCGTGTCATATCGGAGGACCCTGAAATGGGCGCTCAAGACATCCATTTGGGGTTCCCACATGGCCAGGCTCGATCCCAAAGAGTGACTCAGGATTACGATTGGCGCGCCTTCTTTGCCGCCAAGCTCATAGCTCATTTCAATTCCGTTGGCTTTGATCCGCATTTTTCCCTCCGATCGCGCAATGTTCTCCGGTTCCGCCTCACTAAACACCCCCCAGCTTCGCCTTGTCAAGGTCGACCCGATTTGGATCTCCTCATTGAGACGGTCCGAATACCTCTCGGAAGAGGTCCATCATGTCTCGCCAGGATCTCTGATCGGCCTTCTTATTATACCCCAACGCTTGCATGCCGTGCGCGTCGGCGCGAGGGTTTGTGAAACTGTGCTTGGCCCCGCCGTAGGTCACGAACTGCCAGTCGGCCTGGGCATGTTTGAGGTTCTCTTCGAATTCGAGTATCTGCTCGGGCTTGACCAATGGGTCATTTCCCCCGTGGCAGACCAAAATGGAAGCCTTGATGGTGCCGGGCTCGACCCGTGTCAGGGGCAAGCTGCCATGAAAGCTTACCACGGCTCGAAGGTCGATTCCTTCCAACGCCATGGAAAGCACCACGAATCCCCCGAAGCAATACCCTATGGCCGCCATCCTTTCCGGGTCCGCGAGCTTGTGGTTCTTGAGCAGGTTATAGGCCGCCATGAACCGCTCTTTGCCGATCCCAAAGCTCTGCCGGATCTGCCCGGACCATTCACCCGCTTCTTTCGGGTGTTCAGTGTTCATGCCTTCCCCGTACATGTCAAGGGCCAGGGCGATGTAACCCTCTCCGGCGAGGGCATCGGCCTTATTCTTGGCATGATCGTTCAAGCCCCACCACTCGTGCACCACCAGGATACCGGGCCGTTTTTCTTTCACGGTATCGTCATAGGCCAGATGGCCTCGGAGGACGGTTTCCCCCTGCTTGTAAAGGACCTCTTCGGTCTTGATCGCGCCAAGGGACGTACCGCCGGCCGGGTAGATCAATGCCAGCGTCAGTAGGATCAATATGAACATGGGCGACTTTTTCATGGTTCAACCCTCCTTCCACTTAAAACCACTTCCTTGCTCAGGCTGAACATAAACACTCCGCTAGACATGTGAAAGGCCGGCTTTCAGCAAAAATTCGAATCTGAGATGGACCGATCTCTTGAAAAGACAGGAAATCGCGGCTTTCACGCGATGTGAAGGAAATCAAGACACGACTGTTGGATAAATCAACATACCTGTTCCTGCCTGAAGAACAGCGATTCACGGGCGCATCGGCACGGCAGACTTGGCGGTTGCAGTCGAGCGTGCAGGGATTTACCACATTCTTTCGATGTGCCTTTTTTTGCGCCCTGGCTCAGTCCGGTCCAGGGTAATATGAAAAAGTGCCTTATTTAAATAGGTTATGTGGTTGATCGCCGGATCGAAACGAAACGGCACACCCCTTGCTCTGTTCGTATGCCGGAACCATTGAGGCAAACCACAACCTGCAAGAGGGGGAACGAGACATGACCGAAAAAGCGGAAGGAAAGGCGCGGAGTCAATTGGGATACGGGTCTACGTATCGAAAGGGCACCCGGGATGACCTGAAGAGCGAGTCTGAGATCGGCGTGGTTCTCGGCGGGCAGGTCTGGTTGGTGAAGCCTGACAGGAAAGCCGGGCCTTCAAACCCCTGCATATGGATGCAATCAGGGGCCGTGGCGTTCAAAGACTGCAACAACTATTACGATTGCGCCACCTGCAAGTACGATAGGGGCATGTCCAAAAACGTGCAGAATCAAAAACAAATCAGCTGGCAGGATGCCATGAGAAAACAGGTCGGCAGAGGCAGGGTCTGCCGACACACGCTGACCCATCGGATCGGTGATCGGCTGTGTGCCTATGACTACCAATGTGCCAAATGTGATTTCGATCAGTTTTTTGAGGAGGTCTGGTCCGCCAAAACGCCGAGCAAACCCTCCGAGGTTCAGAAGGTTAAAGGGTTCGATGTTCCGATGGACTATTACTTCCACGAAGGCCATACATGGGCCCGCATTGAAAGCGGCGGCTTTATCCGTATCGGCATGGATGATTTCGCCATGAAACTATTGGGCGAGGCGGACGGCTTTGATCTCCCGCTCATGGGCAAGGAACTGGATCAGGGCCGTGCGGGGTGGGGCCTAAAACGGCATGTCAACAAGGCCGATGTGCTCTCGCCGGTCGGAGGTGTGATCGTGGACGTCAACGCCAAAGTGAGGGAAAACCCTTCCCTCGCGAACAGGGATCCTTACGAAACCGGATGGCTGTTCAGGGTTCGGCCACCTGGCGTCAAAGAGAGCGTGAGCACGCTTATGGTCGAGGGGCGGACCGCAGGGTGGGTCGCAGAGGAAGTCGGCGCGCTCGTTTCCATGGTCGAGCAGGTGGCAGGTCCCCTCGCAGCCGACGGGGGCCATCTGGCCGGTGACATCTATGGCGCCCTTCCGGAATTGGGGTGGATGAACCTCACCAAGCGGTTTCTCAGAACATAAGGGGAACGGGTTTGCAGGCGAAGAAGACCCATTTTCGGGGGCGTACCATGAGACAGTCGATGCGCATGATACAGAGTGCTGACATGGATGACCCCTGCCTCTGGATGCAGGCAGGGGTTGTACGGAGGAAGATCTGCAAGACCGGCTATGAGTGCGCGTCCTGTCGCTTCGACCGAGTTATGGTTAGGGCTGCGGAGCAAAACCGCCGCGCCGCGGCCACGGGGGTGAGGCTTTCCGGAAAGCGGGCGAGAATCGTTTCGTGGAAAGACAAGCTCATGGCTCGTCCCCACACCAGGCGGCCGTGCCTCCATCATATGAAAAGGCGCATCGAATTTCACCCCTGCACCCATGACTATCGCTGCGGTGACTGTGAGTTCGATCAGTTCTTTCAGGACCAATACGTGGTCCATGTGATTGTGACACCGGTCCATGTCCGGGATGTGAAGGGTTTTCAGTTCCCCCAAGGGTACTACTTCCACAAGGGTCATATGTGGGTCAAGGTCGAGGAAGACGAACAAGTTCGCATCGGGATGGATGACTTCGTGCTGAGGGTGTTCGGCCCGCTTGACGCTGTCGAGACGCCACTGGTCGGGAGTGAGCTGGCAGAGGGTCGCGGTGGAATATTTTTCACCAGGGGTTCGAACAGGGCCGAAATCCGGTCTCCTATTTCCGGCGTCGTCACGGCGGTAAACCCGGCGTTGAGGTGCCGCGGCCGAACCGCAAACGAAGACCCCTATTCGGCAGGTTGGGTCTTGCGTGTTCACGCCACGAACCTTCGGCAAGGCCTGAAATCCCTCTTGTTCGACGAAGACACCCGTACGTTCATGGAGTGGGAGATAGAAAAGTTGTATACGGCCATCGAAGACACGGGCGGTCCGCTAACCACGGACGGTGGCTTCCTGGGTCCGGATATCTACGGGAGCATGCCGCAGCTTGGGTGGGATACCTTGAGCCGTCTTTTTCTCAGCCCATGAGGTGGCAAGCCTGGATAGTTTAATCTCGCAGGCGCATAAGGGGGAAAGGTTTAAGATCCCAGTTAGAGACTGTTCTACAATTTGCGAAGAAGTCGAAAAGCGAGCCGCAGAATATCGAATGTAGAATGTCCAATGCAGAAGTGAAGACTTCCTGGAATTGACTTGGTGATTCGATATTCCTTGTTCGATATTCATCATTCGAATGTCAATTGGTCTCGGCCTCTTTCCGTCTCAGGTATTTGCCCGATCCTTCATTTAGCCAGCTGGGGGAAAAAGCGCTTCGATCCGACGTAGCTCGTCTTCCAGGAGGACCCTGCAATAGCGGCAGAATTGGTTTTCTTTCCTGTCCACATCCCGCACCGTGTGGCAATAGTGCATGATGCACGTCGTGTCCTTGCAGTGGCGCAGATTGAAGGTGTGCCCCAGCTCATGGAGCGCTTCTTTGATCGACCTCTCTTTGACGGACGAGCGGCTGGAAGCCGAACCCAACCCATTCTTCAGACGATACGTTGACACGATGCACGCCTTGCCCCCCAGCTGGGCTTCCCCGAAAACATGAGTGAGGATGGGAATAAAGAGGTCCACATCGACGATGGCAAGCACCTTGACGGCCTCCCGGGGTGCGGCCCGGGCCAGCTCATGGAGGATGGCCGTCGAATGAAACTGCGACCGAAGACGGTCGAAAGCAAAAGAGAAGTCATCTATCAGGGGTTTGGTCCTGGCCGGGTAATGGAATACCTGCGAGACGGATGCGGCGATGGCCTTGAGGAGCCCGGCGTCGAGAGAGCCCACGGCTGAGAGCAGGATGCTGTATTCGTTTGAGGCGTTCAAGCGGGCTTTCGGATGTGGTGTCTTTTCATTTTCGCATAAAGTGTGGAGCGGTCGATGCCCAGGATCTCTGCGCTCTTCTTGACATTCCAACCGCTTTCGCCCAGGACGCGGAGAAGGTGGGCCCGTTCCATTTCCTTCAACGAATGATCCCTCCCGACCTGCCCATCGCCGCGGCGGCAGATGGGCAGGTCGTTTATGGTGACTCGTCTCCCCTTGCCGACGACGACAGCCCTCTCCATGGCGTTTTCAAGCTCTCGCACATTTCCGGGCCACTCATGGAGCATCATTTCGTCCATGGCCTCCCGGCTCACCTGATCGATGCTTTTGTTGGTCTCTTGAGAGAACCGGTGCAAAAAGAGCTCGGCCAGCAAAGGGATGTCTTCTTTTCGCTCCCGAAGGGGAGGCATTTCAAAGGAAACCACGTTGAGACGGTAATAAAGGTCTTCCCGAAAGATCCGTTGCCGGATGGCGTCTTCCAAGTTCCGGTTGGTGGCGGCAATGACCCGAAAATCCGCTTCGATGGGCTGGGTGCCTCCAACCCGGTAAAACACCCGGGCCTCCAGAACCTGGAGCAGGTCGATCTGCATCCTCATGCTGATTTCGCCGATCTCATCCAGAAAGAGCGTTCCGCCCTGGGCGAGCTCCAGGCGCCCCTTCTTGGTGCTTCGTGCATCTGTGAAGGCACCCTTCTGATACCCGAACAGCTCGCTTTCAAGCAGGTGCTCCGGGAACGCACCGCAGTTGACTGCCACGAATGGGCCCCGGCAACGCGGGCTATGGGTGTGGATCGCCTTGGCCGCCAGCCCCTTTCCCGTGCCTGTTTCCCCGGTGATGAGCACGGTTGATGCCGTTGGCGCCACGTCTTGAATGACCTGGAAGACCTGCTGCATGGCACGGCTTTGGCCGATCATGTTTTCAAAGCGGGTGATCTCTTTGTGCTGTTCCTTGAGAAAGAGATTTTCGCGGGCCTGTGCCTGGTGCTCGGTGATCTTCTCCACGAGGACACCCAGCTCGTTGGGGTCGAAGGGTTTCAGAAGATAATCATAAGCGCCGTTTTTCATGGCCTCAATGGCACTCGAGATGGAACCGTAGGCCGTGATCATTACCACCGCCACGTCCGGATCGTCTTCCTTCACCTGCTTGAGGACCTCCAGGCCGCTCATGCCCTCCATTTTGATGTCCAGAAACAGGATGTCGTACCGAGTTTCTTTGAGCCGACCGAGAGCCGCCTCGCCGCCGGCCGCGGTCTCCACATCATGGCCGTCCCTTTCGAGCCAGCCTGCCAGGGATTCGCGCATGATCAACTCATCGTCCACGATGAGGATCTTAGTGCTCGTCATGGTGTGCTCCGTTCCGTGCTGCGGGGACAGGCCTAGGCATCAGGGGAAGGCTCACCTTAAGGGTCGTCCCTTTTCCTGGTTTGGATTGGACGTATATGGAGCCCCCGTGCTCCTGAATGATGCCGTAGGCCACGGAAAGCCCGAGACCCACCCCTTTGCCGTCCTTTTTGGTTGTGAAGAAGGGCTCGAAGATCTTGGGGAGGTTCTCTTGGGGGATACCGATGCCCGTGTCCCGGAAAGTGACGGACCATTGATTATTTTTCATGGAACGCTTGCTCTCTATGATGATGAGACCGCCCTTATTGGGCTCCATGGCTTCGGCCGCGTTGGAAATGAAGTTCATGAAGGCCTGCTGGAGTTGATCCTCTGAACCCAGGATGTCCGGGATGTGGGGGTCCAGTCGCTTTTCGACCTTCACGCCGTGGATCTTGAGCAGATTGGCGTTCAGGATCAAGGTCTTATCGATGATCCGGTTTGGGTCGAGCAGCGTCAGCTCCAGCCTGGACTGCCTCGAAAAGGCCAGGAGATTTGAGACGATCCGGCTGATTCGAAGCGTTTCAGTCTCCATGAGGCCCAGGTAATGATGGATCTGGTTCATTTCCTTTGGGCTGGCCTCGCGCTCCCCCAGGATCCTTTTGACGAGCAGCGTAAGGTTCAAAATGCCGGCGATCGGGTTGTTGATCTCGTGGACCACCGAAGCGGCCAGTTTCCCCAGGGAGGCCATCTTGTCCTGGTGCAGGAGCTTGGCATGGGTTTCTTTGAGCTGCCGGGTTCGCTCTTCCACCATCTCTTCGAGCCGCCGAGTGATTTCCTCCTCCTCCTTCAAGCGGTCCGTGATGTCGCGGCTGATCTCTATGAATTTCGAAATCTTCCCATATTTTTCCCAAATGGGATACATGTTGATCTCGAAGTGGCGGACCTCCCCACTCATACCCACGCGGGTCATGACTTGCCGGATGTGGCGTTTCTTGCGGATCACCTCCTTGAGGGGGCAGACGATTTCATCTTCGGGGCACGGGTCCGACCGTTTCTGGAAGACCTCATAGCACTTGCGCCCGACGGCCTCCTTTGGTCCCAACTTGGAGTTGATCATTTTTTTCAAAAAGGGCTCGTTCACCTCCTCGATTTCCATGTCCGGGGAGATCACCAGGATATTGTCCTGGATCCCGTTCAAGATGGTCTCGATCTCCTCGTTTCGTTCCCGGAGCTTTTTCTCCTCAGCCCCGAGGGCATTCCAAAAGAGCTCAAAGACATGGTAGGAGAGGACGCGGATGCTGGGGGGCCTGGTTTCGAGAATTTCTTGAAAGACAGCGTGATCGGTCAGAAGAACAATGAGGAGATTGATTCCGCGCTGCGGATCGTAAAGATCGTGGTAATCCTGGACGACGTTCAGTCCAAGCTGTTTGGCCAGGACCACGCCCGGCGCACCGGCGTCCGGGTCGGAAACGGCAACGATCCGTGATTTGAGTCCACCCCTTCGAACGTCGAGACTGGTTTTATCGATGATCTCCTTGCAGAGGAGACCCCCGCCCACGATCCCGATGTTCATGACATGGTCGGCATTGGCCGTCATGGCGTGCCCATATCGAACGGCTTAGGCCGAGCGCATCAGGAACCTAATCAAGTGCGCTCGGAGAAGAAGTAGGTGTGGGTCGGGCACAACAGGTGGGGTCGAGCTGTTGTGCTCTTCTTGATGGCACACCGGCTCCGGTTGAGCATTTTCAGCTTGAACGAATCGAAAAAACGGACCTGTTTCTCGGTGATCGAATCGACAATGGACCAGTGATCCCAGTAAGGACCGCCGAGCCCGATGAGGATGGCGCGCCGCTCACCACCATTGATAAACTCCATCATTTCCGACCAGAAGCTTTCGAGGGGGACATCCGGGACGTGCTTAAAAGGCATGGATCGGTTCGGAATTCTTTCTCCTACCACGTCCCCGAGGATGCTCCCGATGGTGGTTAGCCCTATACCCGATACCAGGATTTTTGGCAGATCGCTCTTTTCGCCCAGGTAGGTCAGGATTTCCTGAAAGAGCTCCCTGGCCTCTTCTTTAGGGAGTCGGGAGACGATGCGTGCGGCATTGACAATGCTGTAAACGGCACAGAGTCCGTCCAATCCACCCTGTTCGTAAGGCTTGATGGTTCGTTCCATAAGACAATCGCTTGAAAGCGTCCTCTTGTTGAGCAAAAGGTTGTTTCATGTCAAGGATAAGAGGGTGAGCGCGGAATTGTCAAGGGCAAAGCCCCGCCCGGAGCCGTTCCGGGAGGCGCCAGGAGGCGCTGTGGACTCCCGCCGGGCGTTGTCAATAACCTGTAAAACCTCGAAGATCCATCGTTTTTTTGACCGGCTCCCGAAGAGAGCCCAGAATTTGGGCGTCCGCTCTCAGGCTCGGTGGTGGGCTCAGGTCAAGCTTTTGTTTGCCAAGACCCATTCAAACATATAAGAATATGATTCTTATCAGGAGGGCTGAAACCATGCGCTTGAAGAAATACGCCATGCCCCTGGGGCCGGCGCTCTTGCTGGTGCTCTTGACTTGCTTGCCCGTCCATGCCCAACCGCTGGGATTCGGCACGCCGCCACAGGGGCAAGAGGCCATTTCCGGAGTGCTGGCGTCGTCGAACGCCCGGTTTGTGTTTGGTCAGGTCGCGGATTCGAGCAAAGACCAGTTCATGCTCGACACCTTCACGGGCAGACTCTGGCGCATCGCAGAAAGCGGGAAGCTCGGCACCCATCTCAAACCGGTCCTTTACTGCGCCGAAGACGGGCAGTGCTCCCCCCTGCCTGGCGACGCACCGATCCCAAAGTCCGAAAGCCATGCGAAAGGCCGTTGACGGCGCCTGGAAGGTGTGGTCGTATCGGGTTTTGGCCAAAGAAGGCCGAAATTCGAAGGTGTTGGGCCGAACATCGGGAATCGACATTCTCGAATCCTTTAAATGGGATTATTTCATTGCGGGAGAAGCAAGCCATCCTGAGACTGAACCGCATTCGCAAGCGCTTCGGCGGGCTTTCGGTTCTGGTTGATATTGACTTGACTGTAGATTCCTGTGAGATCGTCGGGCTCATTGGTCCGAACGGCGCAGGCAAGTCTACGCTCTTCAATGTCATCACTTCAATCTATCGACCTGAGGAAGGTGACGTTTATCTGCATGGCGAAAAAATCACCGGCCTCCCGTCTCATCTCATTTGTCGCAGAGGGCTATCGAGGACGTTCCAGCTGGTCAAGGTCTTTCTCAGCATGACGGCCATGGAGAATGTAATGGTGGGGGCGATTTTTGGCCGGCGGAAGAGGGGGAAGAAAGCGGAAAAGATCGCCATGGACGCTTTGGAGCTGGTGGAGCTTGCTGAAAAGAAGGATGTGGTGACGGCCCACATGACGCTCTCAGACAGGCGCCTGCTCGAGGTGGCCAGGGCACTGGCCTCCGAGCCGGCTGTCACCCTGCTCGATGAGCCCATGGCAGGGCTCAACCCCTCCGAAACCATGAAAATGCTCCAGGTGATCCAAAGAGCCCGGCAGGAAAGAACCTGGCCATTTTGTGGGTGGAACATAAGGTGGATGCCATCTTCCATTTGTGTGACCGGGTGGTCGTTCTCGATTACGGGCGCAAAATTGCCGAAGGCACTCCTCAGGAGATGGCAAAAAACTCAAAAGTCATAGAGGCTTACCTTGGCCGACCCCCTGCTTGAAGTGGTTGAGCTGAGCGTGTTCTACGGAGATGCTCAGGCCATCTGGGACGTGTCTTTTTGCGTTCACAAGGGAGGGATCGTGGCCCTCGTGGGGGCGAACGGCGCTGGTAAGAGCACACTATTGAATGCCATATCGATGTTTATCCAAGCGAGCAGAGGAAAGCTCCTCTGGGCCGGGAAACCTTTGGCTCAGCTCAGGCCCGAAGAGGTGGTCGCATTGGGCATCTCTCATGTGCCGGAAGGGAGGCGCCTTTTTTCGCGACTCACGGTGATGGAGAATCTGGAGTTGGGTGCGTTTCTCGCCAAAGGCACGCGGCGCTTTCAGCGAGTCTCTGGAGCGAGCCTTTGCACTCTTCCCGGTGCTTAAGCAGACGAAGAGACCAAGCGTCAGGATCGCTGAGCGGAGGGGAGCAGCAAATGCTCGGCCATTGCGAGGGCCCTCATGGCAAAACCGAGCCTGCTCATGCTGGACGAGCCTTCTCTTGGGCTGGCTCCCCTGATGGTCAAGCTCATGTTTGAAATCGTACAACCCTGAATCAGAGGGAGTCACGCTCCTGCTGGTGGAACAGAACGTCTATCAGACACTCGAAATCGCCACTTATGTCTATGTGCTGAAGACGGGGAGGGTGGAGTTGGAAGGAACTGGGAACGATCTCTTGAAGAACCCGGGCTTTCAAGAAGCCTATCTCGGAGTGCTGAAATAGTCCATGACAGGGTTTTCATCACTGACGGTATTTGTTCAGATCCTCATCAATGGCATCCTTTTCGGCAGTATGTACGGGGTAGCGGCCCTTGGGCTGAGCCTTATTTTTGGATCCATGCAGATCATCTTCATCGCTCAGGGTGCCGTGATGATTCTGGCTGCCTATTTTTCATACTGGATGTTCACACTGGCTTCTCTGGATCCTTTCATTTGTCTTCTATTAAGCCCGCCCCTTTTCATGGGGTTTGGTTGGGTTTTCTACAGAGGCCTTTTCCATAAGGTTGCAGCTGCGGGAAAGAACCCTTCACTGCTTCTCGCATTCGGCCTGATGATCTCTGTTGCAGAATCTCATGTCCTTTGCATGGACTCCCAATCCCCGGGCCATTAGAACCTCTTACACCGCGCTGGGCCTCGGATTGGGAGGCCTGCAGATCTCCTTTACGCGGTTAATGGTTTTCTTCATCAGTCTTGTTGCGACGGGAATGGTTTTTCTCTTCATGAAAAAGACTCTTGTGGGGGAAAGCGGTTCGTGCAGTCATCCGAGGACATGAAGGCGGCCGCACTCTTGGGGATCAGCCCTCGCCGGGTGAGCAGTCTCACCTTTGCCATAGGAATTGCCCTCGCAGGCGTTGCAGGAATCGCCACCGCGACCACTTATCCCTTTGATCCCTATTTCGGATTTCTCTTTAGCCTAAAAGCGCTGATTGCTGTGGCATTTGGAGGGTTGGGGAGTGTGGGGGGCGCTCTTCTTGGGGGTATCTTGCTCGGAGTGATCGAGAGTGTCGGATCGTACGTGATCAGCGGGGGCTGGGCCGATGCCATTTCCTACGCTGCGTTTCTCTTGGTCATCATGCTGAAACCCGAAGGGCTATTCGGCAAAGCGGTAAGATCGGCTTGAATGAGGATGTGGGGTAAAGGATGAGGAAACCCAAAAACGCCGTATCGAAATATCTGATAGGCCTTCTTGCGGTCGCCTT
>CAVOVO010000038.1:0-139602 GCA_963699845.1 uncultured delta proteobacterium | reverse complement strand
GAAGCAACCGTTTCAAGGTTGCCCCGCCTGAATCAAAGGCGGCCCAGCGCCGCTCCAGGACAAATCCCACGGCCATCCCCATCAGCATGCCGCAGGCGCTGATCCCATGCTTCTCGCCGCCGGGAAAAACGATTGCCAGAGCCACCGGCACGGCCGAAGCGAGGCCCATGTGCCACCCCAACCTTCTTCCTGTCAGCCATCTCTCCACCACAGGCTCCAGACGCCAATACAGAAAAAGAAGGAAGGCGCCCAGGAGATAACCGCCCAGGAGGTCCGTCGGGAAATGGATGCCCAGATACACACGTGAGAGCGGGACAAGCACCATGAGGGCGAGTGCCACGACCCAGAGCCAGGGCCGCCGGTACTGCGTGTGGGGGGACTCTCTCCAAAAATTAAGCAACTCCTCGCGGAGCTTCAAGTTATTGAATTTTGAAGGAGCGTCCCTCCTCCCCTATTGAGGGGCACCGCATTCTTCAGAACCTGCTAACGTTCAAAATCACCGGACCTGCGCGGTTTTTCGTGCGAGTCCGGTGCATTGCAGGGTTATGCGCCGGCGCGAACACGCTAGTTATCCCTCAAGTCCTTCTTTGCCGACTTGATGTATCGACCAAAGTCCCGATCTTTCTTTCTCTTCTCGGCATAGGACATGTCGTTGAACTCGGACTCTTCCCTGAGTTTGAGAAAGTTTTCAACGGACTTCTGGCTGATTTCGCCGGCACGTACTGCCGCAAGCACAGCACAGCCCGACTCGCCGGTATGGCGACAGTCTCGATAGCGGCAGCAATACGAGAGGGCAGTGATGTCGGAATAGCTGCTCCCTATTCGGCCCTCCGCGCCGAGAATGCCGAATTCACGCATTCCCGGGTTGTCGACGACCAGCGCACCTCCGTCAAGACGAATCAGCTCGCGACGAACCGTCGTATGCCGTCCTTCGCCTGTCCCGCTGACTGCCCTGGTTTCCAACATTTCACGGCCAATCAACTGATTGATCAGCGTGGTCTTGCCAACCCCCGACGACCCGACGAAACAATAGGTCTTTCCAGGCAACAGCAGCCGCTTGAGATCATCCAGGCCGTCCCGCGTCACGTTGCTCAACGGCGCTATCGGTACGGTTATACCGGCAGATTGTATTTCCGCCAACTGCGAAGCCAGCACCGCAGGTTCGACCAAGTCAGTCTTGGTCAGCAGAATGTACGGCTCGGCCCCACCATCCATCACCATGACGAGATAGCGTTCCAAGCGCCTCAGATTGAAATCGAAGTGGCAGGACTGAACGATGAAAACGTAGTCCAGGTTCGCCCCAATCATCTGGTGCTCGATGACGTTTCCAGCCGACTTTCGGCGCAGCGAAGTTCTGCGTTCAAGGAGCGCGTGGATCACCCCGAAGTCGCCGCCTGGCTGCTTCTCCACACACACCCAGTCGCCCACGCACGGCATCTCATGGGACAGGTGATGGCGGTGTAGATAGCTACCGGCCAGCTTTGCCCTGAAATGACCGATCTGATCGACCAGCAGCAACTGATCACGATCGACAGCCGCAACGCGGGCGACAGTATCCGTTGGTCCGCAGTCTGCCCGTTGCTCGAACCAGTCGCTCCAGCCAAGTTCATTCAACTCATAGTGCTGGTTCTTCATTTGTCTCCGCTCATCGAATCTCCACGTCTCTGCTACGGCGCATAACGTCTCGGGATGAGCTGCAGGTCTCCAAAATCTGAGAATCTGATAACTTTACGCAAACCGCCCGACTTTTCTTTTCAGCTCGATCCCGATGATTAGGCAAGATATTTGCGTTCTACTTCCTCGCCTTCCCTGAAATAGATTCTATCGAGATTTTAAAAACTTTGGTTTTGCCTTTGAGTTTCTCGATGTATTTGAATCCTTCAGAGACAAAGTTCTCAGAATATTTCTGTATGAGACCTTCAAGAGCCAATTGTTTCATTTCTCCAAATGATTCAGACGCCAACCCTTCAACAATACAGCTTTCGTATTTTGTGCCAAATTTATCAGGGAGAACCTCAGTCTTTCCTACTACACAAAAGGAAACTCTAGGATTGTTATTGATATTGTTGATTTTTCTTCCTTCAGGAGCACAGTGGAAGTATATGCATTCGTCAATCAGACAATAATTAAGTGGTACACCGTATGGCTCATTACTAGAGGATACTGTGCTTAAAATACCATATTCGCCTTTTTCGAGAATGGAAAAGGTTTCCGCATCTGTTATCATCCTATCTTTTCTACGCATCGTGTCTCCTCTCTGCCTAACATTAAAGATTGTAAACGGAGTGAAGCAGCCTTCATTCCGTTTACAAACTTTTCTGCTCACATCTTTGTAGCCCAGGAGTTCCTTCATCTCGCCTTTAAGTCAACCATAGCTTGCATAATCCTGGAATCCCACCAAGTTCAAGCATCCCAATGGTATTCGCTACTTCAAGGACATTCTGAATGTGCCTCACGCTTGCCATGTTGGGCGCCGAAGTGGATTGGAATCTAGTTGTCCCGCTCCCTTTAATGTCCAACGGGGGGCAGAGAAGGGGTATTCTAAATGTTAGGTCAAGGCATTCCGGCCTTCTTGAGCCCTGCGAGGACTCTTTCAAGGTCTTCTTTGTTTTTATATGGGAGCCTTTCTCTCCAGACGGCTGTGGTTGTTGCCGGGCTTTTCTTGAGGATCAGGGCCGTTTCGGCACGTGCTTCTTCATCGCGGCCCAATTCTGCATAGGTCACGGCCCGGAAGGCCCGGGCCGGGAAGAAATCGGGGTTGCCTGCGATGGCCTTTTCCAGGGCCGCGAGCGCTTCCTCGTAGTTTCTGGTCAGGAAATAGGCATGACCGAGAAAGAAATAATGGTAAGGGAAGAACGGATCGAGCCGCAGCGCCCTTTCAATGAGCCCTATGGCCTCTTTGGGCTTTCCTGCGAAAGACAATACACCACCCAAATCACAAAGGCCATTGGCGTAATTGGGATTGAGCTTGAGGGATTTCTCATTGAGCGCGATAGCCTGGTCGTGCTCTTTTCGCCACAAATAGACATTGCCGAGCAAGCAGTGGGGTCCTTCGAATGAATCATCTGCCGTCGCAGCTTGTTGACCCAGGGCAAAGGCCTGATTCAGTGACTCAGGATCGTTACTCCAGCCCATGGTCCAGTCGATGAAATGGGTCCATCCCATCTTCTCACTGGCCATGGCATACCCGGGGTCAAGATCGAGGGCCTTTTTGAACATCATCCGGGCTTGGACATTTGCTTCTTTGGTGTATTGATTGAAGTGTTCGAGCCCACGGAGGAACAGGTCATACGCCCCGAGATTCCTTGTACCCTTCGCTGCCGATCGTTTGTGTTCCTCTTCTCCCATCTTTATGGACAAAACCGCTATGATTCGTTGCGTCAGCTCATCCTGGAGGGCAAAGATGTCGCCCATATCACGGTCATAACGATCGGCCCAAAGATGCCTTCCTGTGGTCGCATCAATGAACTGGGCCGTGATACGCACCCGCTCTCCGGCCTTGCGAACGCTGCCCTCCAAAAGGTATTGAACGCCAAGCTCCTGGCTCACTTGTTGGGCCATGACCGGCTTATTCTTGTAAGTGAAAACCGAGTTGCGTGCGATAACGATGAGACCCGGCATCTTGGAAAGGTCGGTGATGAGATCCTCCGTGATCCCGTCACTGAAGTACTCCTGCTCCGGATCGCCGCTCATATTGACGAACGGCAATACGGCGATAGAAGGTTTTTCAGGCAACTCGAGCACGCCGCTCGATGCGTCGCTTGGAGCCCCAATCAATAAGCGATACACCCGGATCGGCGTTTTGATGTTCTTGACGGATTTCTCTCCCAGATCCTCAAAAGGGAAAGGCAACTTGTTCTCAATCTGGTCGTAAACAGTGCCCGAGACGCAAATCCCACCTGCATCGGCGAGCCCCTCTATTCGGGCGGCAATATTGACGCCTTCCCCATAAATACGATCCCCTTCCTCGACCACATCCCCGAGGTTGATCCCGATCCGGAATTCCATCCTCCGGTTCTCAGGCAGATCCGCATTCCTGAGCCCAAGCGCCTCCTGGATTTCAACCGCTGACTCAACCGCGTCCACCACGCTTGCAAATTCAGCAAGCAGGTTGTCCCCAGGGGCGTCCACCACCCGGCCAGCGTGTTTCTCAATGAGGCCGCCCACCACCTTGCGGTATTCCTCCAGGGTGCGGATGGTCCCCACCTCGTCTTCACCCATCAGCCGGCTGTAGCCCTTCACGTCCGCACTGAAGATGGCTGTAAGTTTCCGTTTGACCTTCCCCGCTGCCATGGAATCAACTCCTCGAAAATGCAAAGTGCCCGGACAGAACATTAGCGGGATGGGGTCTTATCCTTGTCCGCTGGATGCTCTTCTTCGGCATGCCTTGCCCATTTGCTCCCGGGACCTCAGGACAGTAAGCAATATACCAATCTCCGTCCTGTTCAATAATTGCTGTAACCCATTGTGCATGATACTCCTTCATTCCGATTTTGCTATACAAAAAGGCAAAAAAGGAGATTTCGAGCCCTGATCGTTGTCCGATCTATTTCCCATTAACACCCTGAATTCTGTGCCCTCTTCATCAACTACTTGAGGATCAAGCTTACATCCCACCGCGCATAGTCTCAAGGTCGCTCCTCCAAGTCCGCCCCTGATTCGCTGTACATATGGCAGTAATTACCCACGGGTTACTTTCCATATTCATTATCCATGTCCGATGTTTCACTTTACCTCTCTCTTGCCTCTTGCCGGCCAGGCTCAGGTGAACCAAGTGAGACCCTGAATGCCCCGCCGCTTCCGGTTATGCCTCACCGGTCTGCGTGGAAGGATCGCGACCCGATTTCTTGACCAACCGGTCGGCCAGTATCCATCCCAGCATGGCCAGACATTCCATGTCCAGGTACTTCTCCGCCCGCGCTCGAAAAGGACCGAACATTTTGCTGGGAAGTCAACGTCCCGGTCATTGAAGAGCAGAAGGATCGGCACCTTCGGGAGCGCGTCAAAACGCATGGCAAGATCGACCGAGAAATCCATTTCCTCGGGGGGACGGCCGCCCAAAGCGATACATGCCTTTGAAAGCTCGGCGCCGCGACCCTCAAAGGCCAGATTGATCGGCCTCTCGGCGTTCGTGAAAAAGCCTCCCACAAATGGGGCCGCATCCTTAAAATGCCTGTATGTGACCCAGTCGCTCCCCTGAGGCTCGCTAGATGGACACATGAGAATGTACTTGAAAAGGATCACGTTGACGGCGTGATGGGGCCGACAGCCGTGGCTGTCAAAGACGTCTTGCCTGGAAACACGGTATGGCGCCCCTAAAAGGGGGATGACCAAAGTATCGCCATCCACTGCCACCCCAAGGCGATCCGCCAGGTTGGCATGATCCATATTGGCGATCTGCCCCAGGTAATTCTGGTGGATCTTTTCAAAAACCGAGGATTGCTCGGACATGGTGCTCCTTCTACCATAACCGCAAGACGATTCCTTCCCGGCGCTTCTCGCCCCTGACCTTTTCCATGTGGCAGTCTTCACAAAGGGTTCAGCCGCCGTGCTCCTGCCCCGCTTCGGGTTCAGGAATCGTCTTGCATCGCTCTCATTCGTGACGGAAGACTGAAAGGCGGGACCCATCTGCCAATCCCATCCTGACAAAGACCCATGGTGCGCCGAGCGCACCCCATAATCCCATCAGCGAATAGCGAAGGAAACGGTAGAAGGCCTCCGGCTCATGGCCCGAAAGGAGTGGCTTGAGACCCAACCAGAGACCGAAAAGGACGGCCTCACCAAGGAAAAAGCGAAGCAACCGCTTCGAGGTGGCCCCGTCTGAATCAAAGGCGACCCAGCGCCGCTCCAGGACGAATCCCACGGCCATCCCCATCAGCAGGCCGCAGGCGCTGATCCCATGCTTCTCGCCGCCCGGATAAACCAGTGCCAGAGTCACCGGCACGGCCACGGCCAGTCCCATGTGCCACCCCAGCCCTTTTCCTGTCAGCCATCTCTCCACCACCGGCTCCAGACGCAAGTACAGAACGAGAAGGAAAGAGCCCAGGAGATAACCGCCCAGAAGGTCTGTCGGGAAATGGACGCCCAAGATACACTCGTGAGAGCGGTACAAGCACCATAAGAGTGACTGCCACCGTCCAAAGCCAGGGCCGCCGATACTGTGCGGCCAGGTAGCCCCAGAAGACCACGCTGTTCTGCGTGTGGCCACTCGGGAACCCCCCGCCGCCAGCCTCAACCAGCTTTCGGACCTTCGGGTCGAAGTCGAAAGGCCTTGGTTGGGACGCCAGGACTTTGGCCGCCGCGTTGGCATAGGCGGAGAGCAGGAAAATGACCGAGAGCCTTGCGCCCTTGCGCCGGTCCATACACCAGTAGATCAAAGGGATAAGGACCAAGAAGAATGGTTCTCCCCCCAGATAGGTCAAGACAACGAAAGGGAGATCCAACTCCGGGCTGAACTGCTGGAGCCAGAGGATGACCTCGGCGCCCCACTGGTGGATTGATTCCATGGTTTATTCCGTTCTCTATTGACGGCTCATTAGGCCCTCAGGAGCACCAGCACGAACCCGCGCTTTTTCAGCTTGACATTTGAGGCGCCCCAATTGGAATGTTTTCAAAATGCAGATCAAATCACCGACGACAATGACGACTACCCAAATCACGAGGAGTCTTTGATGAAGCAAGCAAACGACACCCACTTGAAATCCATCGGCTATCTGCTGTGGCTTTTCGGCTTCACCGGGTCCCACCGGTTCTACTACGGCAAGCCCATTTCCGGCACGGTCTATTTCTTCACCCTGGGGCTCCTCGGCATCGGGTGGCTCATTGACCTCTTCCTCATCCCGTCCATGGACCGCAACGCAGATTTACGATTTCGTACAGGCCCCGTCAACTATTCCGTCGCATGGATCCTGCTCACGTTCCTGGGGTTCTTCGGAATCCACAGGATGTACATGGGCAAGTGGATCACCGGGTTCATTTACCTCCTGACCGCGGGTCTGGTGGGTCTCGGATATCTCTATGACTTCTGGACCCTTAACGATCAGATCACCCTTATCAATGCCAAAAGCTGACGTCCAAGCCGTTCCTGACGGTGTTTTTGGTTTATGCGGGCGGATGCGCTTAGGATTCAATCCAAGCAGACCGATTCAAATCAGTCCGACCACTGCCTCCATTGCATATACCGGTCTTGTTCAGCAAGGAATGCATGATCCATCCCATTGACTATTTCGTGAATTGTCGTGTAAGAGTATCTGGTTGCGGTTAAGAGTAGTTTAAAAGGGAGGGACAGAGATGGAAGACATTAACCGAATACTTGTTGTCACGAAATCAACGAAATATTGCCAAAAGGCTGTGCATTACGCAGTCTCGCTGTCGAGGAAATACGGGGCGGAAATTGTCATCCTCCACGTGATTCATAATCCCTTTGGCCTGGAAGGGTGGAACCTGCCTCTCACATCCGGTCCGGAACTGGAAAAGGAATACGACGATATTTTCAAGCATGCCAAAGCAGACCTTGACCGGATGATAGCTGCAGAAAAGGCGACCGGCTTGCCCATCAAGGAGTTGATTGTCGAAGGGGATCCAATCAAGAAGATTTTCGAAGTCGTGCACGAAGAAAAGATAGATCTCCTGGTCATGCTCGCATACGAACAGGGGAAGATCGAACACTGGCTCTTTGGCCGGGGCACGGAGGAGGTTGTTCGGAAGATGCCTTGCTCGGTGCTCCTGGTTCCGAGAAAATCGGGACTAACCCCTCGGGGGACGTGCCGGACGTCCACCATTGACCGTTGCACGAGCAGCGCGCAACCGGATGCCCCCCCGTTGATCAAAAGGCGCTCAGTCAGGCGGTAAAAGCCGCCTTTTCATCCTCAGCTGTTCCCTCTGTGGTAAAGGGCATAAATTCGGTAAACGTGGGCCTGGAGTATCCCTTGACAAGTCTGGCCGGCTGCGCATCCATGTTGTAGGTTTTCGTGAGCTGATTGACAGTCTCCTGGCTTGCCAGGATGGTGCAGTCGACCTCTTTGGTCAGATCCTGAATGCGAGAGGCGACGTTCACCGTGTCGCCGATGAGCGCATAGGCGGGCTGATCTTCGCTTCCCGTGTTTCCAGCCAGCACCATGCCTGAATGGATCCCAATGCCGTGCGACAAGGGGGCTCTTCCCAGGGCGGAACGCTCCCGGTTGAGCGCATCGAGGGCCTGATTCATCTCCAGGGCGGCATGCACCGCCGCGTCCGCATGGCCCTTGAAGTGGATCGGCACGCCGAATACAGCCTCCATCTCGTCGCCCACAAACTGCAGGACCAAACCCCGGTTTCGACGGATCACACCATGCATGGCCGTGAAGTAGCCGCGCATGGTGGATATCACCTCCTCCGGCGGATTGCTTTCCACAAAGGTCGTGAAGCCCCGCAAGTCAGCAAAGAGCACAGTGGCCTCCCTGCGTCTCGCCTTCAAGTGGTATCCGGCCGGCAAGGATCTCGTCCCGGATTTCGGGGGTCACGTATCGCCCAAAGGTGTCCCGAATCATTTCGCGCTCTGCGAGACCCTTGATCATCATGTTGCCCGCATCTCCCAGCATCCCGATCTCGTCATTGCTGACCACACGAATTCGTTCGCTGAAGTCCCCTTCCCGAATTCTCGGGATAACGGCAAGCATCTCATTGAGCGGGCCAGAGATCGAATTGGCCACCATCCGGTTGACGATCCCCGTGGTGATGAAAAAGACCCCTGTCAGCACCAAAGTGAAGATGATAATCCCTCGGCCGTATGCCTCAGCGGTCATGGCGCTCGAATCCACCTCCCAGTGGAGCGTGAACAGCGTCGCGATCAGAATGGTCATGGGCACCATGCTCCCCATGCGGTAGAGCATCCGGATACGGCGCGAAATCGAGATCCGGGCCACCCCTTTGGCCTGCGCCAGGTGGCCATCGGGAAAAAGCACGGGAACGAGTGACCGACGCGCCTGGGACTCGATCCCGAAAAACCCGACAGCCGAAGCCACCAGGCCCACCATGCTGGCCCGGACCGCCAAAACGACTGCCGAGCGCAAGTCAATCAACCCGAGGAAATGGGAGGAAAAGAAGATCACGGACGGAATCAGGATCCATATGGACACGTTGACCGGGATGAAGATGAAAGGCAGGTTGAGCAGCCGCCGGCGAGCCGCAATGAGGACGGTTGCTGGAGCGTCTCTCCCGCTGCGCAGACATCTCAGGTACGCGGAGATGGGATTCGTAAGCCGGCGTATGACGAGAAAAAGCAATATGCAAGCCATAGACGTGACCCCGATCATCCGCCAAAGCACGTCCCAGACAGAACTGCCCCTGAAGCGCTCGACAAAAAAATTCAAAGGGGTGGCCATGTTGAGGAGGAAAATGGCCATGATCCCAAGAACCGTCGCTATCACACCCACAAGGTAGAAACCCCTCAGCGATGCGTCGCCAGGCTTCAAACCTCTGTTATGGCTGACTTCCCCAAAATCCTTCAACTTCCGTGCTTCCTGCTCGCGTTGTTGCCGAGTCTGCCAACATCTCTCAGGCGCAGACCTCAGAACGCAAATATTGGAGACCTGATTGACCGATAGGTGTCTTTTATGACGTGGGTGTCGCAAGATGTCAACAAGTCCCAGACCCGGCTAAGATTCGCGTCCCGTTTGTGATCAATCCCTTTGATTGCGGGGCGGTTTATGCTATACTTGATTTGTGGGTTTGTTCCATGACCTCTAAGACAAGAAACCCTGTGGGTCCGTTAGGGTTCGCTTTATGGATCCAATCTTACAACCTCACCTTTAAGAAGCGCCTTCACCCGAACCCCTTCTCCCGCGTGGGAGAAGCATCACCCAGTCGGTCCTCTCCACTCGTAATCCTCACTTTCAGAAATAGTCGAGACGCTCGCCAAGCGGCATAGGGAGCGGTCTTCGACTTCCAAAGCAAGGAGGAATAGGCCATGAGAAAAGAGCTGATGAATTATGAAACCATCCTGACCATCACAAAAGCCGTTTCCATGAGCAAGGACCCGGAGGAAACGGCCTTGCTCGTTGTGGAAAGTGTGAAGCGAGCCATGGAGGCGAAGGGCGCTGCCCTGCTCCTGTTCGACCGCAAGACAGGGGAGCTGGAAGTTGCGGCCTCCTTCGGCCTGAGCGAAGAGTATCTCAACAAAGGGCCGCTGAGCGCCATGCGATCCATCGCGAGCTCGTTGAAGGAAGGGCCCCGTAGCGATTTTCGACGTCAACGATGACCCCCGGATCCAGTACCCCGAAGCGGCCAGAAAGGAGGGGATCTGCCTCCATCCTCTCTGTGCCCATCACCGTGCGGGAGAATCCCATCGGGGCACTCAGGGTCTACAGCGCTGAGCCATGGGAGGCCACACTGGAGGACGTGAATTTCGGTCAAGCGGTGGCACAGATCGCGGGGATGGCACTTGAGATGTCCAGGCTCTACAAGGGGCTCAAAGACAGCATTGGCATATTGAAGGCAAGACGAGATCCGAAGGGGCTCAAGTCGAAGAAATGGACCCCTCATGAAGGCGTCCCGAAAAGCATGGCGAAGTCGGCAAAGCCTTCAGCGCATGCTTAATCGGTAGGGACCTGAAAATCATGGAATCGCTGCACAGACCGGCTCATGTAAGGCGAAGTCGGGCTTCCCTGATACCGCCCGGCACCGGCGTCACCGAATGGCCCACAGGGGCGCTTGCGTAAGTCACGGTGACGCTGGTGTGGACAGGGCCGGGCCCCTGGGCCAGATGCCAAAACAGGGCGAATGGGACTTCGACCCATCAGGGTTTATATGTTAGGGTACTTGCACACCGCCCAAATGAAGGCTATAGGTTTTCTTGCTGGAGGGACAAGGTGAAAGGCTGAAACCTCGTTGTCAAAGTGGGGTGAAGCCCCGTAAGCTCATTCATGATGGGTTCTGCTGGAAAGGAGAAATCGCGATGGCCGATGGTTTGTTGTTGATCGATATCCAGAATGACTACTTCGAGGGAGGCAAGATGGCCCTCGAAGGGAGCCCGGAAGCCGCACAGAAGGCCGAACGCCTCTTGAGCCTTTTTCGTAAGCATGGGATGCCTGTCGTTCATATCCAGCATGTCTCTGCACATGCGGGTGCGACGTTTTTTATTCCTGACACGCCAGGGGTACAAATCCACGCTGCCGTCAAACCGCTCGAGACCGAAACGGTGATTCAAAAACACTTTCCCAACAGCTTCCGGGAAACCGGCTTGCTGGCGCATCTTCAACAAAAGGGGGTCCGCCGCCTGGTCATCGCCGGGATGATGACCCACATGTGCGTGGATGCCACCACCCGCGCCGCGGCGGACCTGGGCCTGCAGTGTCTGATCGCTCAAGATGGCTGTGCCACCCGCAGTCTGAAGTTTCTAGACAGGGTCATATCGGCTGAGGATGTGCATGGGGCATTCCTGGCGGCCCTGAACGGGGCTTACGGACGCGTCATGTCCGTCGGATCAGATCATCAAGGAGATCGAGAAAAGCTAAAGGGATTGGTATTACGGGTGACCAAGATTCCATGGATAAAAACATCTGCGCATTCGGTCCCATGGACATCTCCGATGACGATGTCATCGATGCGATGCGGCAGATGAAGGCCTATCTGGACATAACGCCCGGGGACTTCAAAAAGATATACCGCTACGCCTATGGGCATGCCCTCAAACGTATCACGCAAGCCGCCACGGCGGGGGATGTGATGACAACGAATGTGGCGGCCGTGACCCAGGACACGCCGCTAAAGGATGTGGCCAGAACCATGGCTGCCCATTCCGTCTCTGGGGTGCCCGTGGTGGATGAGATCAAACACGTCCTGGGCATCATTTCCGAGCGGGATTTCCTCGCCGGATTAAGTGGCAAAGAGACCCCTTCTTTTATGGCGGTATCCGGAATTCTCGATCTGATCAGTCCTTCTTCAGTGCCATCCGGATAAGCTGAGTGATGTCGAGCACCTCAAGGGGGACCTTGTTTCTTCGGACATAGGTGGTCATGGTCCTCACGCACTGCTGGCAGGAGGTGACCACGGCATCCGCCCCCGTTCCCAGGACCTCTTCGATCTTCTGTTTGGCGATGTCCGATGAAAGCGCTGCGTCGATCATCTCCAGGTTCCCGCCCCCCCCGCAGCACTGGCAGTTCTCGCGATTGCGCGGAAGCTCAACGAACTTGAGCCCCGGAATAGCCTCAATGACCGCCCGCGGGGCCTCGAACACCCTGGCGCCCCGGCCCAGGTCACAGGGGTCGTGGTAGGTGACGGTCATCTTCAATTCCTTGAGGGGGACCTTTCCTGCCCGCACCAACTCAATGAGGAACTCGGAGGCGTGGGCGATTTCAAACGTCCTGGGGTAGTATTCCCGCCACATCTGGTAGCAGGAGGGGCAGGCGAACACGACCCGTTTGGCCCCCTTTCTTCGAACGGCCTCCACGTTGTGATTCACGAAGGTCTCAAACATCTCCTTGAGGCCCGCCCCCAGGAGGGGAAACCCGCAGCACCACTCCTCCTCGCCCAGCAGCGTGAAATCCACGCCGCTCACATTCAGGATCTCAGCCAACGCCACCGGGATCTTCTGCGCCAGGGGAAAGTAGGCCGCCACACACCCGGTGAAATAGACCACCTCGGCCCGTTCCTTCAGGAACCCGTGGTCGGGGGCACCCCTCATGTCCTCCACCCAGTCGGCCCGCTCCTCGTTGTCCTCGGCAAAGACGTTGTGGCTTTCCTCCAGGTTCTCCCGGATCATGTCTATTTTCTTGGGGTAGGCCTTGGAGTGGACCAGATCCTGCCTGAGCGAGATCCAGAGGTCCTTGAGCTGAATGCCGACCGGGCAGATCTCCTGACAGTTGCCGCAGAGGGTGCACCGGAAGACCTTGCTGCTGAATTCCTCCCATTCGGTGGGTGAAAGCTCCTTTTGCTTCAAGATCCTGCGAAAGAGGCCTGTTCTTGATTTGAGGATCTGTTTCAGCCCTTTCATCCTTTGAATCGCTGAAAGCCCTGCCTGGCTTGAGGCTGTGACAGCCGGGCAGACGTCGGCGCATGCCTGACAGTTCGTGCAGGCCTCCATCTGGAGCAGTTGCCTGATGGTGTAGTCCTTGTTAGCCATCCGTGTTTCCGTTTCTACTTCTGATCCTTGTATTTCTCAACATCGGCCAGAATCCACTTCTCAACGGCCTCGCGTCCGCGGATCAGCTTTTGAAGCTCTCCCATGTCGGCCGGTTTGATCTTGTACATCCAACCCTTTCCATAGCAGTCCGAGTTGATCAAACCGGGGTTTGTCTCCAGCGCCTCGTTGACCGCCACGAGCTCACCGCTCACCGGTGCATAGACCTTTCCGAGCCACTTGCCGGACTCGATCTTTGCGAACTTTTTGCCTGCGCTCACGGCCTTGCCCTCATCGGGAAGCTGAACGTAAACGATTTCGCCGGCCATCTTCTGGGCGAAATCGTCCATCCCCATGACCACCGCGTCGCCTTCCTGCTTCACCCAGAAATGGTTTTCCTCGTAGTAGAGATCATCCGGCATGTTGTACCCTTGAATTTCCATGTCATCCCTCCTTCAAGTGACAGTGTTTTGTGGGCGGCCTTTCGCGGCGCCTCGCCTCAACGGCCACCCGCTTCCATCAGCTCGTTGATGAACTCGGTGGTGTTGGATATTTTGAACTTCTGCTTCCGCAACTTGGCGTTGAAGAAATTATGGACGCAGGAATTGCACTCTGTCAACAGGATGTCCGCACCGATGTCTTCCACCTCCTGAAGCCTGCGCCTGGCCATGGCGAGCGAATTCTTGGGGTAGGCGCCCCGCAACCCGCCTCCGGCCCCGCAGCAAAGGGAATCCGCGTGGTGGTGGGGCAGCTCCACGAAGTTCGGTGCAATCCTGCGGATGGTCATACGAGGCTCCTCGTATATCCCGCAATGTCTTCCCAGGTCGCAGGGGTCGTGGTAGGTCACTTTCTTGTCCGTCTTGACCCCCAGATCGAAATCCTTGAGAAATTGGGAGATGTGAACCACCTGGATTCCGTTCTCCCTGAGGCCTGCATATTGGGCCTTGTTGTTGAAGGTCCTGAAACAGTAAGGGCAGCCCGTAATAACGGTCTTGGCACCTGTCGCCAAAGATGAGATCCATGTTCTTTCCGGCCAGATCCTCATGGATCGCATAGCCGACGTCTTCCAGGACGCCGCTGCAGCACACCTCGTCAATCAGGGTGTAGTCCACGCCCAGCCGATCCAGCAGGTCGAGGGTCGCCGTGGTGGATTCGTCTTCCCGGTAAGCGCCGACGCACCCGATGAAGTAAACGCAATCCGCCTTCTTGTTCCTCTCCCTGCCGAAGTCCTCGGGCTCATCCTCCGCGTAGATGTTGGTGTGGTTTCTGCAGCACCTCATTCATGCCCTTGAAGGCGGGATGACAGGTGCCGATGTGGACCATGTCTTTTCTCACCTGCTTGATGATCTCCGGGACCTTGACACCCGAGGGGCAATTTTCCGCGCAGCTGGCGCAGGTGGTGCACTGAAAAAAGCTCTCGATCATGTCTTCGCTGAAATCGATCTTGCCGTCCATGATCTCCTTCAGGAGGAGCATCTTGCCGCGCGCATTCAGGGCCGGCCGCAGCGTGGACCCGTAAACGGGGCAGACGGCCTGGCAGAAACCGCAACGAGAGCATTGGAGGATCTGTTCGCGGTATTTTCTTGCAAAATCATACTTGGCTTCCATTGACAAACTCCGTTTTGACTCATAGCTTTCAGATGGCGGATTTACCCTTACGCCGTGCGCCCTTTATGCAGCCTGTGCGCCGTCTCTTCTCATTCCAACGCCATCTTGCCCGGATTCAAGACATTGAGGGGATCAAGCAGACCCTTGATGGAACGCATCACATCCATGGCCACCGGGTCATGCTCGAGGGTCATGTAGGGCGCCTTTGAAAGGCCGATGCCATGTTCGCCGGTCAGTGTGCCTTCCAGATCCACAGCCAGCTCTGAAAAGCTCGCCGCTTGCCTCGTCCACCCTGCGCACCTGATCAGGATCGTAGCCATCGTAAAGCATTTGAGGGTGGAGGTTACCGTCGCCCGCGTGGCCGAAGGTGGCGATCTGGATATCGTATTTCTTGGAGATGGCCTCGATCCCTTTCAGCAGGTCTGCGATCTTTGCCATGGGCACGGTGACATCTTCGAGCGTGAAGTGGGTCTTGATTCTGGCAAGCACCGCATAGGCCGATTTCCTTGCCTTCCAGAGCTCGACGGTCTCCTGCTCGGAACGGGCCATTTTCACCTCCTTGGGGTTGTTCCGTTTGAACACCGCCATCACCTTGCCGATCTGATACTCGGTCTCTTCTTTGGTGTAGCCGTCTGTTTCCGCCAGGATCATGGCCTCCACTTCCGGGAGATTCAGATCCGTGTTCTGATTGATCGCCCTCAATGTGTCCTTGCCCAAGATCTCAAGGACGCTTGGGATGATGCCGCTGTACATGATCTGGCTTACGGCCCGCCCGGCGTCTTCCAGGCTGTCGAAGGTGGCAAGGGCCGTGCTGGTGGCCGTCGGTTTGGGATTGATCTTCAGGGTGATCTCGGTCACCACCCCCAGGGTGCCCTCCGAGCCAACAAAAAGTCGGGTCAGGTCATAGCCGGACACGCTTTTCATGGTGCTTGACCCCGTCCTCATGATCCTCCCGTCAGGGAGCACCACCTGAAGGCCCAGGACGTAATCACGCGTGGTCCCGTACTTGGCGCCCTTCACCCCGCCCGCGTTGGTTGCCACATTTCCACCGAGGGTGCAGACCTTGCCGCTGGCCGGGTCGGGCGGGAAAAAGAACCCGTAGGCCGCGAGGGCCTTTTCAAGCGCTGCGTAGACCACGCCCGGCTGCACAACCGCCAAACGGTCCTCGATGCTGATCTTGAGGATCTTGTTCATGCGGGTGAGGTCTAAGGACAATCCCTCCTCTTGCCGGGACCGCCATTCCAGAAAGCCCCGTCCCTGAACCCCTCGGGATCACGGGTATCCCTTCACGGTTTGCGAGCTTGAGGATCTCAGAGATCTGCTCCGGGCTTTCAACCCAGACGGCACAGGACGGCCGATGGCTGTGCTCCGACGCGTCGTAGGAATATGAGACCAGGTCGATCAGATTGTCCGTGAAGCCCTGCTCCCCCACGATTTCAATCAAGGCCTTTTTCACACTTTCATCCATTGCCGGTCCCTCGAATCTTTCGTTGCCTCCCACTTCTCACTTCCCACTTCCCGACTCCCTTCCCCACGCTGAGTCGGTTCTTGATGTGCTGCCTCTGTGGCCGCGTTCATGGCCAGCACGACCGGGGCCATGATCATGTGGGAAAGGCGGCTGAAGGGCAGATAGGCGATAAAGGCACCGGTCAGGATCGCGTGGAGATACCAGATATATCCATATACCGACGTCATGGCCGGTGGGCCCCGGCAAGACCAGGCTCATCAGATACCCAACAAAGGCGTATCCGGACCCGATCGGCCACCCCGTCATGGCGATTCGGACCGCCTCGAGGCCGAAGCCCGACCACCACAATTCCCAAGTATGAGACCCAGGGCCAGACGGTCCTGCCCGGGAAGTCCGGAAACCCTGTCTTTGCTCTGGTCCCTGATGACCCCGCGGATCAGCGCGCAAATCAACCCTATGATAACCATCACGCCTGTCACTTCAAACACAAACCCTGTCAGGGGGTGGTTCTTGTCAAGCATGGGCCATACGGAGGTCCACTCCGGGCGCCAAATGGATCCCAGAAGCGCCAGAAGGCCCCAGGAAAACCGGATCACGAATGGGTAATAGATCATGCTGTGAATCAGCCACCGCCCCCTCGAAAGCCTGTAAAGTCGCCTCTGGAGCAGCACGTCCCAAAAAAGGGCCTTCATGATGGAGAGGACCTTGGCCACTGCATGGCCCCCAGACCTTGAACCATGGCTGGTCCCGGAGGCCGCCGTCAGCCAGTAGGAAAAGAACAGGACAAAGCCGGCAGCGAAAACCAGGAGCGAGAGGATCGTGATCGTGTCCCCGGCAGAAAAGGTGGCGGTGTGACAAGGCATGCAGAGGACGCTCTTGGGCGGAAGGACCATGGCGGCGGCCCCGATTGCGTTTCCCGAAAAATGACATCGTCTGCAGGATGAGTCCTTGTCTTCGATCGCCATCTGGTGGATCTGCGAGGTCTTCTCCCTCCCCCCAGGCCGCTCCCACCGGATGATCCCTGAATCCGGCGCCTTTTTCGCGTCAACCCCACTGAGGTGGCAGGCACCGCAGGAAACCCTCACGTGGGCGTCGTGGGCCACCGCCTCGTCGTGAGGCAGGTGGCACTGGCGGCAGTCGGCCGGGGACTGTCGATTGTGAAGGAATTGGGCCGCCTCGGGATGACAGACCGTGCAGGCGATCTCCGCATGGGCACCCCGCTGTATTGGCCCTGGTCAATGACCGGAAGAAACTCCCCTGTCATCCGTTGCGCTGCGGCTTTCGCCCTTGGCGTGGCAGTGAAAGCAAAGACCGGATGATCTGGTCAGCACCGGCCGGATCTTCCACATCCACGGCCAAATGGCAACCCATACACGCCTGGTCTTCCTTGGAAAAAGCAGGGAGGGTAGCCTTCTCCTCGTGGCAAGCACCGCACTGTTCGTGGCGCGGTTTGTCCGGGGAAAACCGCCCAATACGGTTCTTCCCCGAGCCTTGGCTGGACATGAGGTTTGTGACACCGAATGCAGGTCTGGTACTTGGCCGGGTCGTCCACGACCTTTCGCCCGTGGACCCCGTCCGCCAATTGATCCTGGACTTCCTCATGGCACATGAGGCAAAGGTCTGCCTTGAAAAAGGCACTCCCTTTTCTTATTCACATCCATGGGGTTAGGGTGAATGGTCTCTGTCCGGATATCTCGTGGCAGTCCTGACAAGACGTCTGACCATGGGCCGAGATGTGGAAACGCCTGGCATCCATCAACCAGGCAGCGTCCGCTTCCCACGACAGACCCAGAGAGAAAGCAACTGATAGAGAGGGCTGTAAGCGCTCTTTTCATGAATCAAGCCTTGATGCGCGTGGGATGAAAGACTTCCAAATCCTTGTCACCTCCAAAATGCGCCGACGGGTTCGCTTCTTTAACCACAGTTCACATTCCGCGAAAAATGGCGGAGGAGGTTGACAAGGAACCCTGCCAGATTGGTAATCTGGTCTGACCAAAATATCGAGACGAACCCTTACTGTCAACAGGAAATGTTGGGCCAATCAGGTCTTTACTGGGCGGTCGCGGCGTGGATTAACCGTTATTTGGCTTGACATGGTGGCCCGTTTTGGGTGATAGAAGGACTCTATCTATCTCATTGTAGAAACCCGTTCCATATCTCGGAAAGCATCGTTATTCTTTCAAGCTCGTTGAACCCAAACCAGGTTGCTTCGTCGCCGAACAGCGTCGTTTGCTTGATCTTAATCCGCTTTTTATAAGGTGACCTTGCGTCCCGCTGATTACTCGGTTAGACTTGCCCTGAGCAAAGGATGCGCGGTCTGCAAGATCGCTTTACGCTCGAATCGCCTTTTCTTTGGAAGGGTTGGATGGGCACCTGAAGGCCGAGGCCTTTTTCCAAAAGGCAATGGCCTTGGTTTCCGGGCTGGCCCATTCCAGTTCACTTAACCTTTTGAGCCGGAGGAGGTAGGGAATGAGCAAGAAGGTGAAAAACGAGTCTAACCGAAAACCTGTCGCGACGCAAGTTCCTCAAAACCGCGGCCGTGGCCGGGGCCACGGCAGGCGCGCTGGGATTCCCGAATGTGATGAGACTTTCAGCGGCAGAACCTATCAAACTCAAGATTCAAACCGCTTGGGACGCGGGAACCCTTGGCTACGTGAAGTTCCAGGAATTCTGCAAAAACGTCGGCGATATGACCGAAGGGAAACTGGTCCTCGAAGGATTCCCGGCCGGTGCCATCGTCGGCACCTTCGAGATGTTTGACGCCGTCAAGGCAGGGGTTTTCGACGCCATGCACTGTTTTGACGTCTACTGGCCTGGGAAAATCCCGGTTGCGACGTTTCTCTCCTCCTATCCATTTGCACTGGATCGTCCGGACCAATGGGAGACCTGGTATAACGGACTGGGAGGAAAGGAAATTGCCAGGGAGGCTTTTGCCGAGCACAACATGTATCTGGATAGGCCCGATCCAACACGATGACAACCTGATCCACTCCAAAGTCCCCATCCGATCCTTTGAGGACTTCAAGGGCAAAAAAATCCGTTATCCCGGCGGGATCATCGCCGACATCTACCGGTCCGCCGGTGTGGCCACGGTCCTCTTGCCTGGCGGCGAGGTTTACCCGGCCCTGGAAAAGGGCGTCATTGACGGCGCTGACTTCGTCGGGGCGGCCATCAACTATAACCTGGGATACGGGGAAATTGCCAAGTACATCATTATGGGCCCGCCTTCCACACCGTGCCTCCATCAACCCGTGGACTTGATGAGTGTCGAAGTCAACATGAATTCCTGGAAAAAGATCCCGCCGCACCTGCAGATGTTGTTCGAAGCAGCCGTGTCCAAACATTCCTATGACCAATATACCGCCATTCAGGCGGCGGACATCGTGGCCTTCGAGAAGTTCCAGAAGGAGCAGGGCGTGGAAGTCATCCGTCTTAAAGATTCAGATATTGAGAAATTCAAGAAGTTTGCCCCCGCCCTTTGGGTCAAGTGGGCCAAGAAGTCACCCGCTGGCCATGAAGGCCTTCAAGTCCCAGCTCGCATACATGGAGTCGGTCAAAGTGGGCTATTATACGGACAAGGACATGGTCGATCCCGACGGGAAAGAAACTGGAGTTTTAAAAGGATGTTCCGAGTGAGGGAGGGATGAGGTTATCCCTCCCTTTTTTGTGTGCCCCCAGTTCTGCCAGGAAGTGCAGCGAGGAGTGGTGATGGAGCGTCTCAAGTCAATCATGACGGCCGTCGAAAAGACAAACATTTTCATTGGAAAATTAATGGTCGGCGTTACCCTTCTGGCGGTGTTCGTCATCACCTTTGAAGTGGTGATGCGTTATGTCTTCAACCGGCCCACAAACTGGGGTCATGAGACCATGACCCTGCTTTTTGCCATCCAGTACATGTTCGTGGCGGGGTACTGTCACTACCACCGCGCCCACGTGCGGGTGGATGTGATCTACTCCACGCGGAAACGGCGGACCAGGGCCTTTATGGACCTGTTCACGAGCATCTTCTTTTTTCTTTTCACAGGGGTCCTGCTTTGGACCTGCTGGACCTTTTACTGGAGCTCTCAGACCATGCTGGGCGGCGGGACCATTTTCGGCATTGAGGTGCCCGGCGAGCTATCCCTCACCGATTGGGCGCCCCCCCTGTACCCCGTTAAATTCATGATGCCGTTTGGGGCCTTCATGCTCCTGCTTCAAGGCATTGTGTGGTTCATTCGCGATCTTCACGTGGCCGTGACGGGGAGGGAAATGTCATGAGCATAGAACTGATTACCATCTCGATGTTCGGTTCGTTGTTTTTCCTGCTGGGGCTCGGCCTTCCCGTTGCCTTTTCCTGCGGATCGATCGGTGTGATCTTCACCGCAATCCTTCAGGGCCCGTCGGCCGTGAACCTGGTATCCACCAGGATCTTCGGTCTCATGACCAACTACCTACTGGCGGCCATTCCGCTTTTCATTTTCATGGCCTGCATCCTGGAGCGGTCCGGCATCATCGAGGACCTCTACGAGCTTGTTTATCAATGGTTCGGCGTCCTGAAGGGCGGTGTTGCCACGGCGACCATTTTTGCCTGCACCATGCTCGCCGCCATGGTGGGGGTCATCGGCGCAAGCGAAGTCACCATGGGGGTCATCGCGCTGCCCCAGATGCTCAAGCGGCAGTACGACAAATTCATCGCCTGCGGGTCCATCCTGGCCGGTGGGACCCTGGGGATCCTCATCCCGCCGAGTGTCATGCTGATCGTCTACGGACTGGTTGACAACAGTTCCATCGGAAGGCTCTATGCCGGGGCAATTTTTCCGGGGCTCATGCTTGCATCGCTTTTCATCGTCTACGTGACGGTCCGGTGCTACATCAACCCCAGGCTCGGCCCCCCCGTACCCAAGGAAGAAAGGCTCCCACTTCCCGCCAGGGTCAGATTAATCGGCCGGGTCATTGCACCCGGCATCCTGATCTTCCTGGTCCTTGGGACCATCTTCACCGGCATTGCCGCACCCACGGAAGCGGCCGGCGTGGGGGCGGCCGGCGCCATCATTCTCACGTCGATCCAGGGACGGCTCAAATGGAAGGGAATAGTCCAGGCCGCCGAGAACACACTGAAATCCTCCGCCATGGTCATGTGGACCATCTTCGGCGCCAATATCTTCGTGGGCCTTTATGTAATGGTCGGCGGCGGGAGATTTGTGACGGATCTCCTCCTCGGGTCCGGGCTCAGCCCATGGGGTATCATCATCATCATGCAGTTCATCCTCATCTTTCTGGGCTGCTTTATCGATTGGGTCGGCATCATCATGCTCTGCGTCCCCATCTTCGGCCCCATCGTCAGACAACTGGGTTTCGACCCTGTCTGGTTCGGCGTTCTCTTCGCGACGAACCTTCAGATCTCGTTCCTTTCGCCGCCGTTTGGATATGCCCTTTTCTATCTAAAGGGGGTGGCACCCCCCGAGGTGAGCACCACGGACATCTGGAAATCCTCAGCGCCTTTCATTGCGCTCCAGGTCCTGGGGGTCATCCTGGTGATGTCCTTCCCCCAGATCGCGTTGTTTCTGCCGAGCGTTTTCTATTAAGCGTTTTCCCTGCGCTGAACGGTCACAACCATTCAGCGCATCGTGTTAAACATTGACTTGAGGTGGGTCCCTATCGTTCTTTGAAGAAGCGCACCGTCTATCAGGCGCCTTTGGCCTTTGTGTGGATTTTCTACGGTTTACTGTTGGTGTGGACCGTCGTTTCCATCGTGTTTCTTGGTCCCAGGGCGGCGGCAGGCCAATGGCCCACAGGGCAGCTCCTGATGATCGCCTTTGTTTTGGGCTACACTTGGTATTTCTCCCTGGGCATATCCTACAAGGTGGTGGCCGACGTCGACGGGACCGTTGAAATGACAAGCATCAGGCGGAAGGCAAGCCTTCAAGCGAGCCAGATTTCACTTGTGGAAGGGCCCAGGTTTGCCTTGCTGCCCTATGCCTTCATCAAGTTTCGACTGGATCGCGAAAAGGCCTACGTCTTCTGCAATCTGATGAGCCAAGGATCTGAGGGAGGTCCTTTCCCTCATGAAACGGACAAATAAGGAACTGGGTTTCAAGTCCTTGCCCTCAGTCTGAGCCGTTTTAAGGATTCTGGCGGTTAAAGGGGTTGGAGGTTTTTATGTTTGTGCTATGGCCCAATGTGATTACCTTTGTCGCCGCCGCATTGGTTGGTGCGACCATTGGATTCATCATCTATGGACTCATCAAAGGTTTCAAGAACACCTTCCCGGATGATTGAAAAGCAGGTTCTCGCAAAGGAAGCCAACAGAAAGTTGAGCTTTCTGAATATCTTACTGCCCTCCCCTGCCCTCTTGGCACGCCTAGTGGGGCAAAGGATGTATAGGAATATCTTATGCGAAAGATTTCGATCCAATCCGGCGAACTGACCGCCACAGCCACTCTAAAGGCCAACGAGACCGCCGACGCCATCTGGGACGCACTACCCATGGAGGGCCGTGCCAACACCTGGGGGGATGAGATCTACTTCTCGATCCCTGTGCAGGTGAAACCGGCCAAGGACGCCAGGGACGTGGTCGAGATCGGAGAGCTTGGCTACTGGCCACCGGGAAACGCCTTTTGCATTTTCTTTGGCAGGACGCCTGCCAGCCATGGGTCGGAACCCCGCGCCGCAAGCCCTGTGAATGTATTTGGGCAGATTGAAGGCGATGCGACTGTTTTCAAGAAGGTTCGAGACGGGGCAAAAGTAACCATCGAGCGGGCGTGACGGGAAACGGGCCTGTTTGGATAAAGTGGCAAAATCCCGCCTTTGGCAAAGGTGCAGTCACCAAATATGACAGATGGAGGAATCATGGCCTTTGAAAAGGAAATAAAGATTTTGGAGCAGGCGGAAAAGGAACGTAAACCGGTCGAACCCATTTCAGACCTGGTGCCGGGGGGACTGTCGCTGGAGGACGCTCACGCCATCTGCGAAGCGAGCGTTCAGAAGCGCCTGGCGTCCGGTGAAAAGCTGGCCGGTTTCAAGGTGGGTTTCACCAACATCGCGGTCAGGGAAAAAATGGGGTTTCCGGACTGCCACTTACGGGTATCTCATGGATTCCGCTCTGCTTCAGAGCGGAGCGGACGTTCCAGTAAGCGGTCTGATCGCCCCGAAGATCGAATGCGAAATCTGCCTCAGGCTTGGGAAGGATCTCAAAGGCAAGGGCCTCACAGTGGATGATGTTCTGAAGGCCACAGAGGCTGTGAGCGGGTCCTTTGAAATCTGCGATGCCCGCATCAGGGACTGGAAGTGCCCCTATCCGGATTTTTTCGCGGACAATGGATTCGCGGCAAGGGTCGTCCTGCCGGGACGGTGGATGCCGGTCGCGAAGGTCGACCTGCTGAGTGAAACCGTCGAGCTCCTTCAAGACGGAAAGGCTTTGGCGGAAGGCAAAGGCGAGATGGCCATGGGCCATCCGGCAAAGGCCGTATCCTGGCTGGCAGGTAAGCTCGATGAACGGGGTCAGGGTCTCAAGGCCGGTCAGATCATTATGACGGGCACCCTCACGCCCATCACCCCTATCCAAAAGGGATCCGGCTACACGGCCCGGTTTTCAACCCTGGGTCAGGTCACCGTCCGATTTACCTAGGCCTGTTGGGCCGGGGATCCTCATCCCCGGCCCCATACGCCCGCCTCAAGACTTGTTCGACCTTCGACCCATGTAGTCCATGCAGGCTCTCTGAAGCGCCTCAGCTGCCAGGTCGGCGCAATGCCTTTCCTGCGCGGGGAGTCCACCCATCCTGTCGAGAATCGTCTTCCCCTTTATGCCGAGAAGCGCATCGATCGTTTTCCCCACGGCAAGCTCCGCCGCAAAAGACCCACAGACTACAGAGGTGCCGCACCCGTTCGTTCTGAACTTCGCCTCGGTCACGCACCCTGCCTGAACCCTGAGAAAAATATTCATGAGATCACCGCAGACGCTGGCACTGCAACCCTGTGCGTCGGGATCCTCCATGGAACCCATATGGAGGGGTTTCACCCACCGATGAAAGGCCCCATCGCCGTAAGCGGTCTTCATTTCCTCTGAGATCTGAGCGCTCAGCTCTTCCACGAATCGATCCAATTCTTCGACCATCCCAAGTGTTCCCTCCTCATTCCCGGCAATCCTCTGTTCAATCATCGCAAACCGTTTTCCTCCGTACAAGGTGTTTCTTCGGACAACCCGCCGGGACCATTCACCGGCCTCGGTGAGCGGTTCAAGCTCTTTTCGGTTCGTCGCACGCCCTTGACGCCCATCCTGCTGAAGGTCCTTGCCGAGACCGGCCACTCGAGCCCCTGCCTGAGCCGGTAGACCGGCTGGAGATCTGAACGGCGCCCCTTTCATTTTTCCGGGCACTTAATCCCCGGAAACGGCCCAAATACGGCCCCATCCCCTTCTGAGACCGTCACCACCGGAGGCGCGGCCCGCTCGTTCACGAAAAGCCTGAACACATCCGGTCTTGCATAGTGCCCCGTGACATCGAAATCATACTTTCCACGTGCAATCTCTCCCATATCCAGGTCAGCATGACAGGATGCCTTCGCCGTCATAGTCGGGTCCTGCCAGAACCTGCCCCAGAGGGCCCACGATGCAGCTGCCCCCGCGCATGAGCACGGTTTGGGGATCGTTCCCCTGGATCGCCGCATAGCCCTCAGGGCAGTCGCCCCTCTTGAGGTACTGGCAGCAGGAAAGGACAAAACAGCGACCCTCAAGGGCGATGTGCCGCATGCTCTGGACCCACGTATCCCGGTCGTCCGCTGTGGGGGCACAATAGAGCTGGATGGACTTGGCGTACATGGCGGTCCGAAGGAGCGGCATGTAGTTTTCCCAGCAGATGACCGCCCCGAGCCTCCCAAGCGGCGTGTCGAAGACCGGCATGGTGGAGCCGTCTCCGAAGCCCCAGACAAGCCGCTCCATGGCCGTGGGCATGAGCTTGCGGTGTTTTCCCAGCATGGTTCCGTCCGGCGCGAAAAAAAGCACTGTGCAGTAAAGGGTCCCGAATGCCCGCTCGATCACACCCATGACCAGGTGAACCCCGCTGTCGCGGGCCGTGTCGGAGAGGGTCTCCGTCGCATCACCGGGCACATCCACCGCAGCCTCCCAATAACGACGGAAATCCTCCCGCCCTTCCGGGAATCTCATGCCCACCCGGGCCCCGAAATCGAGCCCCTTGGGGTACCCGGGGATGAAGGCCTCCGGGAAGACAACGAGCTCCGCCCCGCCGGCGGCTGCATCACGGATCAACCCGCACGCCTTTTCAAGGCTCTTCACACGATCAAAGACCACCGATCCAGCCTGGACCACTGCTACACGGACCACATCTTTCATGCCAACCTCCTTCACCCAGTAACCGAAAATAATTTTCCCCTTCTCCGTGGGATCACTGAAAAGCGCCTCGGAATTGAAGCTGCGCCCTCTTCAACGTCACATCTCAGGCCTTTTCCTTCTCTGCCCCGGCAGAAGGGTCCTCCAAAGGTTCGACCGTCAGTGTAAGACCCTCGCGGTCGGAGACCTTCACCGCCTGCCCCATTTGGATGGTCGCGCGGTCGTTTTTCAACTGCGCGCGCCAGAGCTCGCCACGAACCTCCACATATCCGAGAGGAGAGAGGTCGCCTCTTGCCACCCCCCGTTCGCCGATCAGGCCATCCCCATGTGGGCCGCCCCAGTCATAGGCCCGCCAAACAAAGGGATAGAGGATCACGTCCTTTGCGATCCAGAGCAGATATATGATCCAAATGGCCCAGGAGGGAAGTCGGATCCATTCCTGCACATAGTGAATCACGATGATCAGGACAGCCAACCCCGGCAGTTGGAGCAAAGTGTACTTAAGGAGCACCGCGGCCGACCACGCGCGGCGCCTGCCCAACCCGGGCCGGTGAATCATTCCCATGGATACCTCGACCTAATCAAACGCCGAAGTCCCTGTGAGGTCACGCCCCATGACGGGGTTGTGAGCTGTTTCGGTCCTTACTTGGCTGAATCTTGTTATGATATAGTATAGGAAAAAGCTGATGGAACACACAACTTTTTGCCAACACATCCATCCCTGTCAGCGAGGTCCCCATGAAACGCCCTTTGATCAGGACACCACTTCCCGGGCCCAACGGCGCCCGCTTGATCGGGATCGATCAGACCTATGTGTCCCCATCCTACACGAGGGTTTACCCGCTGGTCGTCAAGCGGGGAGAAGGCCTCTGGATCCATGATGTGGACGACAACCTCTTCCTGGATTTCACGGCCGGGATCGCCGTCTGCGCCACCGGCCACTGCCACCCCCAGGTGGTCGAGGCCATCAAGACGCAGGCTGAAGCGCTCCTGCACATGTCCGGGACGGACTTCTACTACGAGCCCCAGATCCTCCTGGCCGAAAAGCTCGCAACGCTCGCGCCGGCCCAAGGAGGCAACCGGGTCTATTTCGGGAACTCAGGGGCCGAGGCCGTAGAGGCCGGCTTCAAGCTTGCCCGATGGCACACGCGCCGGGAGCTCAACATCGCCTTTTTCGGCGCGTTTCATGGCCGGACCATGGGGGCACTTTCCCTGACGGCCAGCAAGACCATTCAGAAAAAGCATTACTATCCCCTGGTCCCCGGCATCACGCACATCCCCTATCCCTATTGCTATCGATGTCCCTACAACATGTGCTACCCGGAATGCGGTCTGGCCTGCGTCCGATGGCTGGAAGAGACGCTCTTTCAAACCACCATTCCCCCGGAGGAAGTCGCAGCGATTTTTGTAGAGCCGATCCAGGGGGAAGGCGGGTATATCGTTCCGCCCCCAACCTTTCACAAGGCCTTGTACGAGGTGGCCAGAAAGTACGGCATCCTCTATGTGGCAGATGAGGTCCAATCCGGCATGGGCCGGACCGGCAGGATGTTTGCCATGGAGCACTTCGGGGTGGCCCCCGACATCGTCGCCCTGGCCAAGGGGATCGCATCGGGGATGCCGCTCGGTGCGACGATTGCCCGCTCTCAAATCATGGATTGGGTGGCGGGGTCCCACGCCTCCACCTTCGGCGGGAACCCGGTGGCCTGCGCGGCCGCCCTTGCCACCATTCGGCTGCTGGAAGAGACCCTCATGGCCAACGCCCGGATCCAGGGGGAGAGGCTGCAGAACGGTCTGAAAACGCTTCAAAAGGACTACGAGTGTCTGGGCGACGTCCGGGGGATGGGGCTTATGGTGGGCGTTGAAATGGTCAAAGACCGGGTGACCAAAGAGAGGGCCCAGGACTTGCGCGACAACATCATCCGGGGTGCCTATGAGCGAGGTCTGCTGCTGCTCGGATGCGGACAGAATACCGTCCGCTTCTGTCCGGCGTTGACCGTAAACGATTCGGAGATCGACGTGGCCCTTTCCATATTCGAGGAGGCCGTGCGGGGCGCAGTCGGGCATAAGCGTTGATTTAGACAATAGCCTTGGATTATCAGACGAATATCGAACAAGGAATGATGAATGTCGAAGGAATGTGAGACATTTGACCTTGAGGATAAATAGATAAATTCGGCCGTTCTGATGATCCGAGTCATAAAACGCCATAATTCGAAATTTCTTGTTATTTCGTCCATGGAAACGGGCGAGCCAAGAGAGGGGGAAATGAGCGAGACAAGTGCGATCCTTGAAAAGCTCGATCTGGTTGGCGATCAGGACGGGGCTGGGACCGGCCTCTGGTCCGGGGGCGGCGGACGACTGCTTGAATCCGTTTCGCCCATCGACGGGCGGGTGATCGGCAGGGTCCGTCCGGCAGAAAAAAGGGACCACGAAAGCGTGGTGCGGAAGGCGGCGGAGGCATTCCGATCGTGGCAGATGGTGCCTGCACCAAAAAGAGGAGAGATCGTCCGCCAACTGGGAAATGCGCTTCGAGAGAAGAAAAAGGCCCTTGGCGCCCTCGTCTCTCTGGAGATGGGCAAGATCCGGCAGGAAGGCGAAGGCGAGGTGCAGGAGATGATCGACATCTGTGATTTCGCCGTGGGCCAGTCCCGCATGCTCTACGGCCTAACCATGCAAAGCGAAAGGGCAAGACATCGGATGTACGAGCAATACCATCCGCTCGGTCCCGTGGGGGTGATCACCAGCTTCAACTTCCCCGTGGCCGTTTGGGCCTGGAACGCCATGATCGCCCTGGTCGCAGGAGACACCGTCATCTGGAAGCCTTCGTCCAAGACCCCCCTTTGCGCCGTGGCGGTCCAAAAAATCGCCTGGCGGGTGCTCCGGAAAAACGATCTGCCTGAAGGGATTCTCAACCTGCTCATCGGCAGCCGCGATGAAATCGGCGAACCCCTCATCCGCGATCCCCGGGTACCCCTCATCTCGGCCACCGGGAGCGTCCCCATGGGGAGACACGTGGGCCAGGTGGTCGCCTCCCGATTCGGGAGGAGCATCCTGGAGCTCAGTGGAAACAACGGCGTGATCGTCACGCCCAGTGCCGACCTGGACCTGACCCTCCGGGCGATCCTCTTCGGGGCGGTTGGTACCGCGGGCCAGCGTTGCACCAGCATTCGAAGGGCCTTCGTCCACCATGACGTCTTTGATCGCGTTTGCGAGCACCTCACCCGCGCCTACGAACAGGTACGAATCGGGGACCCGCTGGCGCAGGAAACCCTCATGGGGCCGCTGGTGGATGTGGAGGCTGTCACAAAAATGCAGGAAGCGCTCCAGACCTTGAAAGTGCAGGGGGGAAAAATCCTCTACGGTGGTGAAGTCCTGTCCGGTGGGCTTTTCGACACAGGCACTTATGTGAGGCCATGTCTGTGCGAGGCCCGGCCGGATATGGAGATCCTGACGCAGGAGACCTTTGCGCCCATCCTCTACCTGATACGCTACACCTCGCTTAAAGAGGCCGTCGCATACCACAACGGGGTCTCCCAGGGACTTTCTTCCGCCATCTTCACCACCGACCTCCGAGAGGCCGAGGCCTTCCTGAGCCACGAAGGGAGCGACTGCGGGATCGCCAACGTGAACATCGGGACATCGGGAGCGGAAATCGGCGGGGCCTTTGGCGGGGAAAAGGAAACCGGCGGGGGCCGCGAGGCAGGGTCCGACGCCTGGAAGGGCTACATGCGACGACAGACCTGCACCATCAACTGGTCAGGGGACCTCCCGCTTGCCCAGGGCATAACATTTGAAATCTAGCCGCCGAAAGGGGTCAGACTGACCGCTGTTTATTGCTCACCGTTTACTGGATCACTGCCCTTTTGAGGGGCCCGGTCTTTGGAATGGTCCCGGGCAATCAACATATAGATAGACGGAATCACGAAGAGGGTAAAAAGGCTTCCGATGGCCATGCCGCCCACGAGCACCAGGCCGATGGAATTGCGCGCAGCGGCCCCCGGACCTGTGACCAGGGTCAGCGGAAAGTGGCCGGCGATGGTGGCCCCCGTGGTCATGAGAATGGGGCGCAGTCGGGTGAGTGCTGCATCCCGAACGGCATCCCGCTTGGACCGCCCTTGCAGTTGGCGCTTGTTGGCGAACTCGACGATGAGGATGCCGTTTTTCGATACCAGGCCTACAAGGGTCACCAGCCCCACCTGGGAGTAGATGTTGAGCGTAGTGGTCCACCCACTGGTCCAGAAGGGGATGTTCGGGTCCGGCATCTTCAGAAACGTAAAGACGAGCGCACCGAACATGGCAAGCGGCACTGACCCGGCGAGGATGACGAACGGATCGCGGAAGCTGTTGAACTGTGCCGAAAGTACCAGGAAGATGAGGACCACGGCAAGTCCAAAGGCGGGGAGAAACCTGCTCCCTTCGGTCCGGAGCTGACGCGACTCGCCCGTATAATCGATCACATAGCCTTTCGGCAGGATCTTGGCCGCCTCATCTTCGAGAAAACGCAACGCCTCGGCGAGCGGCCGGATCGCCACGCCGCTGATGACAACGGCGTTGAGCTGCTGGAAGCGATTCAGGGAGCGCGGAACGGTGGAATTCCGGATCGTGGCTATGGTGCTGAGCGGCAGCAGTCGGCCGTTGGGTCCGGTGACATAGATGTTCTTGAGCTGATCGGCATTGAGGCGGTCCACACGCCGGATCTGCGGAATGACCTTGTAGCTGCGTCCGGCGATGTCGAACCGGTTGACGTAATTTCCACCCACCATGGACCCGATGTCTGCGCCCACCTGCTCAAGGCTCAGTCCCAGGTCGGCCACCTTGTTACGATCGATCACGAACTCCGCCTGGGGCTGGTCGATCTTGACGTCGATGAGAGGCGGGAATGCAAAAAGGCCGCTCTTGAATCGCCTTGAGCTGGATCTGTCGAGCAAATTGAACGATCTGATCTTCCTCGGCCGTCGAGGCCAGGACGAGCTCCACCGGAAACTGGCCGCCCCCGGGAAGGGCCGAGGGCAGCACCGGGGGAGACCCGGACCCCCGAAATGGCGTGTAGCTTCTGCTGTACTTCCGGAAGTATCTGAAAGATGGTTCGATCGCGCTCATTCCACGGTTTCACGACCATGCCGGCAAATCCAGAGGTCGGACTGGTCAGTTGGAAGGTGAAGTCCGTTTCCGCCACGCTGAGATAGACTCTTGTTGACCGCTTCGGCGTAAAGACTGGTCTGGTCCAGCGTCGAGTTGGCGGCTGCATCGAGAATCCCGAAAATGACGCCCTGGTCCTCGGTCGGGTGCAAGCTCCTTGGGCGACAGGATGAACATGGGTATGGTAAGGAGGCTCACGACGATCCAAACCAGGTAGACGGCAGGACGTGCATTGATGCTTGCATCAAGCCAGCGGCCATAGAAGGCCCTGAGCCGTTTGAAGTCGCGTGCAATTTTTCCGGCAAACCCGCGCTCCTCCATTCCCGCTTTCAACATCTGGGCTGACATCATGGGCGACAGGGTGAGGGCAACGATTCCGGAAATCGTGACCGCACCGGCCAGGGTGAAGGCGAACTCGCGGAAGAGCGACCCGGTGAGGCCCCCCTGCAGTCCGATGGGCGCATAGACCGCGGCCAGCGTGATGGTCATGGCGATAATGGGGCCCACAAGCTCCCGGGCCCCCAGCAAGGCGGCATCCAACGGCGCCTGCCCCTCGCTCAGATGACGTTGCACGTTTTCGACCACCACGATGGCATCATCGACCACAAGACCCACGGAGAGCACGATCGCAAGCAGTGTGAGAAGGTTGATGGTGAAACCGAAGGCCTGCATCAGGAACACGGCCCCGATGAGAGAGAGCGGGATCGCCACCACCGGAATGAATGCAGATCGAATAGAGCCAAGAAAGAGGAAGATAATGATCACGACAATCAGCAACGTTTCGCTCAGCGTCTTGATCACCTCGTGAATGGCGTTGGTGATATAGGCCGTGGCGTCATAGGCGACCCTGCCCTGCAGGCCGGTGGGGAGCGCCTTGCGGATGGATGCCATCTCAGTTTGCACGTCTGGCAATCACGTCGATCGGGTTTGCGTTGGGCAGCGGCCAGATACCCATGAATACAGCCGTCTGGCCCGAAAAACGCACCTCCGAATCGTAGTCCTCCGCGCCCAGGACCACCTCGCCGATGTCTTCCAGCCGCACGACGGCACCGTCCTGCTCACGGATAACGAGACGCTTGAATTCCTGAACCGAACGGAGATCCGTGTTGGCGGTCAGATTGACCTGGACAAGCGCCCCTTTGGTCTGGCCCACAGCGGCGAGGAAGTTGTTGGCGGCAAGCGCGCGGCGCACCTGCACCGGGCTGACGTTATACGCCGCCATGCGGTCGGGATTGAGCCAGATGCGCATGGCAAAGGTGCGGCCGCCGAGGATATCCGCCCGCTGCACCCCCGGAATGGAGGAAAGGCGTGGTTGAACGACGCGGGCCAGATAGTCGGTGATCTCATTTTGCAGAAGCACGTCGGACGTGAAGCTGAGATAGGCCGAGGCAAACCGGCTATCGGCCGAAACGATGTTGATGACCGGCACTTCGGCCTCCGGGCGGCAAGTCACCTCGGACCTGGTCCACCTTTGAGCTGATTTCCGACAGTGCCTTGATGGGATCGTAGTTGAGCTTCAGGCGGACATTGATGGTGGAGACGCCCTGAGAGCTCTGAGACTGGATGTAATCGATGCCGTCGGCAGCCGCAATGGCCCGTTCAAGCGGTGTGGTGATGAACCCGCGAACCAGTCGGCGCTTGCCCCCACATAGACGGTCGTGACGGTGACCGCCGCATTCTCGGTCGTGGGGTACTGGCGCACGTTGAGCGAGCGAATCGCCTGCAGCCCCGCAATGATGATCACGAGATTGACTACCAGCGCAAGAACGGGACGTCGGATGAAGAGATCGGTGAATCTCATGGCGCGAGAATGACTCTGAGAGTTGCTGCAGTTTGAGGCCCGGTCCTTCGCGGACTCGTTCTTCCTCGATCACTGGTCTTCGGGTTTGGGCTTGAGCTTGAATTCAGGGGCGAGACGATTGTCCACGATAACGGTCTGGCCGTTGCGAAGTTTGAAGACCCCGGTGCTTACTACGGTCTCGCCGGCCTTCAGCCCGGTTGTCACAGTCGATGAAATCGCCCCGCTTCTCGCCCAATCGCACGAACTGCTGGCGGACAACCTTTTGAGGCTGACCATCCTTTTCGCTTTTCATTTCCTCAACCACAAACACCGAGTCGCTGTAAGGTGCGTAAAGCACGGCTGTGGCCGGGATGGTAAGCACCTTTTCCTGGACTGGCAGGACCACGGCCACGTTGACGAACATCCCGGGTCTGAGGCGCTCCTGGGGGTTTCCCAGGGTTGCCTGTATCCGGATATTGCGGGTGGCCGCGTCAACCTCCGAGTTGATGGCGGTGATCTTGCCATCCGATCACCTGACCGGGGAGTGCATCGGTTGCTCATACGCACGGTAAGGCCCGGCCTGACCTCTGACCAACTGCTGTTGCGGCAGGAGGAAATTGACGTAAATCGGATCGATGGACTGGAGCGATACGATCGGCTGCCCCTCGTTGAGGATCTGGCCCAGGTTGATCAGGCGGATGCCGAGTCGCCCGGCAAAGGGCGCCCGGATGGTCTTCTTCTTGATGATGGCACGGATGTTGTCGGCCTGGGCCTCAGCCTCCTTGTACTGTGCATCGGCGTTGTCATAGTCGGACTTCTGAAACGGTTTTGGTGGAAAGAAGTCTCTTAATGCGCTCCAGATTGATTTTCCTGAGCGCAACGTTGGCCTCCGCCGCCCGGAGTTGGGCCTCCTCTGCGGCGGTATCCTGCTTGCACCAGAAGGTCGCCGGCCTTCACCATGGCGCCCGGCTCAAACGCGATATCCACCACTTTACCGGTCAATTCCGCCGTGACGACCACCCCTTGAACCGCCTCGAGCGATCCGACCGATGTCAGCAGGGATTCCCATGTTTCCGTATGGGCCACAGCGGTGGTGACAGGCTCGGGAGGCGGGACAAACTGCTTTCCCTGGGCGATCATCCGGTCAATCTGCAACCCTTTGATTCCGCCGAGGACGCCGACCAAGACAAGCAATCCAAGGATTGACGAAAATCACGCGTTTCGTGATGGATTTGCCCTTCTTGATCACTCATCGTCCAATTGATTCTTCCATAGGACCGAAGGAGTTTCTCCCAGTTCCTGAATCGCATCCGATTGGATAACATTAAGCGTTCCGGACCAAATAGTCCAGAGTGCAAACCCGTTCCCTGGAGATGTACCCTAAAACAATTGAGTATCCTGCCATATTATCCATGCTGTGAGGACTGCATTTTCCTGGTTACGTCTATTGCAGTTTGAAGGTCTGGACTGGTGTCTCGATTTCTTGAGGCAAGCGGAGGGAGATTGGCAATTTGATCAATATTGCATTTACCTGGAAGAGGCGTCCCAAACCTCTTCCAGGCAGGATCAAATTGGCCGGGGTGCGGAAACCAGGCAGAAGGCGGGGTGTCCCCGCCTCCCACACCCAGAACGCCTTTCTTACATGACCATGTCTTTGAGTTTCTTCAACGGGCGAATCTTGACCACATTACGAGCCGGCTTGGCTTTAAAGACTGTCTCCTGGCCGGTAAACGGATTAATACCCTTTCGGGCCTTCGTTGCCGGCTTGCGTTTGACTTCAACCTTCATGAGTCCTGGCAGGGCGAATTTGCCGACAGCCCCCTTCTTGATGTGGCGCTCGATGATAACGGACAGCTCGCCAAACACCGATGAGACTTGTTTCTTGGTCAATCCGGTATTGCCGGCGATTTCGTCCATTATGGCGGATTTGGTCATTGCGACCTTTGCCGCTATTACCTTCTTCGCAGGCGTTTCCCTCTTGGTCGATGCCTTTTTAACCGGTGCACTCTTACTCGATTTCTTCACTGCTTTTTTCACTGCCTTATTTACTGTCTTTTTTGCTGCCACATCTTCCTCCTTCTTAAACGGGTTTTTCTTTTGCCAACCAAGCGCAGGACTGCTATCGAGTGCCTGGGACATGTAAATAATGCTGTATAGACGCATCAAAGCGTCTTGTCAACAAATTTATGCAGGAATTTCCTTAGTGCGAGGCGCAAAAAGTGACATTTGATCCCAATTTTTCCTATGCGCCTGCATTCCTTTTCCCTGGCCTGCCATTCCTCCTCCGCGAAACGTCTCCCGGAATCGGTGAGGAACCAGTCCGAGATATGAGCGCCCAGCCTGGCCACGGTCCTGTTCCGCCGTTATGTTCGTAACGCTTCGAGATTGATGTAGAAGGCCTCATGCGAATACCGGTAAAGCTTGTCGGCGTCCTTCACGATCCTGTCATTCACGGAGAGCGGTTCCTTTCGTGAATCATGGCCTTCGATGATCTCGACTATTTCCGCGGCTTGACCGTCGTCGTATCCAGCCTCCCGGAGAATTTCCGCTGCGATCTTTGCGCCCTCCACTTCATGAATGCGATTTACATCCGGATAGATGGCATGCGGGCCGTACGCCTTGAGATGAAGGTCCTCGGGGACCATTTTCCACCCCACATCATGCAGAATCATGGCAGGGATCACCACGTCCTCCTCTCCGCCTTCCCTTTCCATCAACTTGTAAGCGAATCGGACCGAGACGTCGGTATGAATGTCGTTGCGTCGGGTGTCCAGAGTAAGGGCCGGCCAATTGCGAAGTCTTCGAAAAATTCTTTCATCTTCGTCATATCTGGGCCGTCAAGCCCGGCGGAGATGTCGCATGCGCCGGTGATCCAAGAAAAACGATCTACCACGAAGCGCTCGAAGAACCACGAATTTTGCCCCCCATGATTATGGCACTCTTTGCAGGGTTTGGTGAGCGTTCCCCAAGTCACGGTAAAGTCCGTATGTCAGAACACTTCTCGATCATCGTCTTGGCCCAAGGTCGGCATCGATTTCGGCCTCTTCTCGGTCTCTGATGTCAAGACTCCGAACGGAAAACCGTTTGCGATTTCCATAGAGGAGCCCCAGCAAAATTCGTTCGACATTCACCGGATCAGAAGTATACAGGGGCGGGAATGGAGGTTCAAGGCATAACCGCCGCTTGAACAGCACGGAGATGGATGTGAAAGGGGGACCGCCAGTGAATGAGGGCAAGGGAACGCGGCAGCATGGTGGGGGTCATTCAGAATGGCCCAGGGGAGAGATCCGGAACCCGGACACGGTCAACGGATCCAATAATGCTTTGGCCGTGAAGAAACAAATCATCCGAAGAAAATCCAAAATAAGGGGATCGATATGCCACCAGAGAAGGAATCTCGAATCGCAGTTGTTTATGGTGGGCCGTCGGCAGAGGCAGAAGTTTCACGGGTGTCTGGTCGCGGCGTGGCGACGGCGTTAAGAGTCGCATTCTCCCATGTGGTCGAGATGGAACTTGATCGGGACATCGGGATAAGGTTACGGGAGGAATCCATTGACGTGGTCTTTCCTGTGCTTCACGGTCCTCCCGGCGAGGATGGCACCTTTCAAGGCTTCCTGGAAATCCTGCAGCTCCCCTATGTGGGGAGCGGCGTGCGGGCAAGCGCCTGTGCCATGGACAAAACGCTGGCCAAAGGTGTCTTTCAGGGCTGCCGAGCTCCCAGTCGCCCCTGACATGGTTCTCGACCGACACCTGGATAAGACCGAGGCGACAAAACGAGTCATAAACACCCTGGGAACGGACGTTGTCATCAAACCTGTCGCGCAGGGATCGGCACTCGGGGTGCACTTCGCCACCACCCAGGATGACATTGAAAATGCGATCCAGGAGGCCTTCCTTTATGGCGAGCGCGTGCTTGTTGAGGAACGGATCAAAGGCAAAGAGATCACCGTTGCGATCCTTGAACGGGAGGGGGTCAAGGCCCTGCCCGTGATTGAAGTGACGACGCCTCAGGGTTCCTGGTATGACTTCGAACACCGTTACACAGTTGGGCTGAGCGAACACATCATTCCCGCACCCCTGCCGAAAGCACAATATGAGAGGACCCAAGAAATCGCCATACTGGCCCATCAGGCCCTGGGGTGTCGGGATCTATCCAGAGTGGATTTTGTGGTCCCGATGGGGAAAACCCTATCGTCCTCGAAGTGAACACCCTGCCCGGCATGACCCCGACAAGCCTTTTCCCTGACGCGGCCAGAGCCGCAGGGATTTCGTTCGAGGCCCTCGTCGCCCATCTGATCGATCGAGCCCTCCAGAGGAAACCAGGAATCGAGTGATGTGTTCAATGGGGGCCGGCCCGCGGGATTATTGACTTCCCGGCTGGAACGGTGCTATAGACGCCCAAAGGAGGATAGAGCCATGTCGCAACTGTTGGATATTCTGGGAAGCAAATACCCCATTATTCAAGGTCCCATCGGACACCTGAACGATCCGAAGATGGTGGCCGCCGTGTCCGAGGCCGGTGCCTTCGGCATGCTGGCCCTGGGGTTTATAACAGACTTGGACAAGGTCAAGCGGATGATCGCCGAAGTGAAAGCGCTCACGGACAAACCCTTCGGGGCCAACCTCATGATCGCCATGAACCCCAATAACGAGGCCATTCTCGACATCCTGGCCGAAGAAGGCATCAGGACCGTGACCACCTCGGCCGGGGCACCTAAAAAGATCTACCCGAAAATCAAGGCGCTGGGCCTGAAGGTCCTCCACGTGGCGCTGGCAGCACCCCTGGCTGCCAAGGCCTGCGGAGGCCGGGGCGGACGGCGTGGTCGTTTCCGGTGCGGAATCCGGTGGGCTTCGCACCACAGGTCCAGAATCCACCAACTTCATCCTGATCCCACTCGTCTGCGACATGGTCCAGGTGCCGGTGGTCGCGGCAGGCGGGATCGCCGACCGTCGGGGATACCGGGCCGCCCTGGCCCTGGGCGCTCAGGGCGTTCAGATCGGGACCGCCTTCCTGGCCTCCGAAGAGAGTCCGGCCTCCCGGGCTTGGAAAGAGGCCATCCTTGGCTGCGGCGACGCTGGAACGACGTTGCTCCCCGTAAGCGGCATGGCCATGCGGACCCTCATCAACCCGAAGCTTGGCACGCTCATGGCCTCGGGTGCAGACCTCACCGAGGCCTACAACATGGGAAATGCCTCCAAGGCGTGGTCGACCGGTGATTTCGATCTCTTCCCGGCCGGCGGGGGCCAGGTCAGCGCCCTGATCAAAACCATCAGACCGGTGAAGGACATCATCGAAGGGATGGTTGGCTGATTTGATTCTTGACCGATGGTTTTGCGGAAAGGATCCTTAACAACATTGGGAGGCATGGAAGCACGATGGAAGACAGAGAAAAGACGTTGGAAGGCAAGAAAATTCTCATAGTGGATGACGAGCGAGACGTTCTGGAGACGCTCGAAGATCTTCTTTCCACGTGCAGACTGGTGAAGGCCACGACCTTCGAAGAGGGCAAACATGAATTGGAGTCCCAGGATTTCGACTTGGCCATCCTGGATATCATGGGGGTGAATGGGTATAAGCTCTTGGAAATCGCCAAAAAAAGAGGGGTGATCCCGGTGATGCTGCACCGCCCATGCCCTGACGTCGAGGATACGGTCAAGTCTTTCAAGAGCGGGGCCGCCTCGTTCGTGCCCAAGGACGAGATCGCCCGAATTGCATCATTCCTGCGTCGACATCCTGGGGCCAAAAAGAGGGAAAGAGCCTCGGTCCCGCTCCGACAGGATGGAAACTTACCACGACAAGATGTTCGGATCGTGCTGAAGGAAGGCAATAAGGTGTCTCGGACAAGATTAAACTACACCTAACTGGAAACCGGCAACTTGAAAGCCGAAGCACGCGAGGAGCAAACGTCATGGACATAAAGGAACCCGAAATCACGCGGGAGGATGTGTTGGTTCTCCCCGATGAGAACTTCAACCCGGATAACGTTTGCGTGGTCACGGGCGCAGGGACAGGGATCGGAAGAGCGACCGCCATTGCTGCGGCCGTAAATAATCTCGTGACCGTCGGGCTCGACATCAACGAGAAGGAGGGGAAGAAGACCCAGAAGATGGCCCGTAAACTTGGCGGCCAGATGATCTTCATCAGGACGGACCTCTGTCAGGACGACGAGATCGAACGGGCCATAGCCGACGCGGCCAAGCTGGGGACGATCAAGTATCTCGTAAACATCGCCGGAATCCAGCATATCGACCCGGTGGAGCGTTTTCCCATGGAGAAATATGACCTCATGCAGCGGATCATGCTGCGCGCCCCCTTCCTGCTGTCCAAACTCACCATCCCCCATATGAAAAAAAGCAAGGACGGGACCGGGGTCATCGGCCAGATGGCCTCGGTTCACGCACACATCTGCACGCTCAACAAACCGGTCTACAATATCACCAAATTCGGTCTGAAGGCCCTTGCCCAATCCATCTCTGCAGAAGGGGAGGGAAAAATCCGCTCTTTCACCGTCAGCACGGGCTTTGTGAAGACGCCCCTTGCACTGAATCAGGTCCCCGCCCAGGCGGCGCAGCGGGGAATCACGCCTGATGCGGTGGTGCGCGACGTCATGATGGGGAAGTCACGGATCAAGGAGATGATGTCCCCGGTGGAGGTGGCCAACCTGTTCATCTTCGGTTTTTCCCGCTACGCCAAATATCTGATCGGGGGAGACCTGCTCTTCGACGGCGGAATGGTATTGACCTACTGAGCAACACCTATTTCATGCACATTTTGGACCCGCAAGAGGAATCATATGTCTGAAACCATGCAGATCATCATCGGCTTCATATTATTGGCAGCCGTCTACATCCTGACCCGTTACGGGATGGCCCTGCGCATCAAGCAGGCATCCATATCGGTCATCAAGGACCTTGAGAAAAAGGAAGCCACTGACGTCTCATCCGCCGTTGAGCTCCCGTATGCAAAGTCGAGCCTTTTCAGAATCGGTTTGAGGGACTACAGACCAAAGGCCATTGAATCCATGATCCACAGCGACATCGTCGGCATGACACCGGACGGCAAATACTACCTCAAGATGAGACCTCATAATCTCCAGGTGTGATTCCCCGCCTTCCACAGACCTGTCAGGCACAACATAAAATATTCAAAATTGAAAAGGTGATAATGCCACAGGAAAAGGCAAGGGGTTCCATCTGTCCTTCCCGCACAGCCTACAGGTACTTCTGCGGACCGCTGTTATCGGGGATATTACGGAGGGGTCCGATGCACGGCTGCACGTTGTACTTGAAGTCGGCATCGGCGACCGCGCTGCAGTAAAGGCTGGGGAAGGTCACCTTGGCCGGGAAGCGGACGCCATAGAGTAGCTGATGCAGAATTATGTTTGAAGCCATGGAAAAACTGGGCCGCTTCCCCCGCCCCCACATGAGCCCTGGGACAAAGGGATCTTTTTCTTCGGTCGGCCATTGCGACATCGCCTGCGCCACGACTGCAACGGCACCAAAAGAATTCTCCCTGCTGAAATCGTGGCCCCATCTGTTCCACTTTGGGTTGGAGCAGGACATGGTCGTTGAGTTGGTAGCGAAAAAGGCGCGATAGGCCTCCGATTCATCCTTTTCCGCCCTGGTGCTGACGTAAAGGCCGGAAAGAATCATAACAGATCCAAAGAGACCTTTTTTCCATATTCTTCGTAGGTAGCGGTTCCGTCACCGGTCTCGTCGAAGGCATGGAGAAAATCCGCCTTCAAGGCACTCCCTTCCAGCTTGTCCACCGCATCCAGATACCCGAAAAAAGTGCTTTGCAGGTCCCATGGCATCTTGTAAACAGCATAATAGAGCGCCTTGGTCACAATTTCCTTGAAAACCCTCCCCTCCTCCAGACAACCGAGTCTCCCCCGAAAGGAGACCAGGGGCCGGCCCGTCAGTCCGTCCCGTCCGACTACATGGTAGCTGCAAATACCCAGTCCCCTCTCTTCCGCGCGCTTCAAGGCGAAATCCCGGCGGATGGGACAGTCGTAACCGGTCTCCGCGATGATCGAAGAACCGTCGTGTCGCGGGATCGGCACGGCCTGGGGGAATCGCCCGCCAAAACCGTCATCGATTCCGACCGCCTCGGCCGTCTTGAGGCCCACATTGCTGAACATGTAGCGGGCGCAGAAGAGGTCGGTCGCCACCGGGTCAAGACCCGCCACCAGCATCCCTTCCGGTTCCTTGACCCCCAATCCCATGCCCTGGTGATCCCGGTTTATGGGCTCCAGGGCGTCAACGACGTGCATCATGAACACGTCCTGTCGGGCCACCGCGTCGATGATATCGATCATGGTGCCGGTCAAGCCGCCTGTTTTTGAACCACATATTCTCCGTTGGCATCCTTTTTTGGAAGGGCGGTTTCCGGGTCCATTTCAGGCATCCAAACCTGGTGGGGAATGGCGCCCTTGAGGCCCGGGATCGTCCTCCTGGGGGTCGCGTACTCCCAGGTGCGTCCGCCGGAGCGGGAGAACTCCATGGGGTAGAGGCCGATTCCGAGATTCTTGATGACATTGGTGAAAAGGGCCTGGGTGTGGACCTTCAGACGGGGAAGATTGATGAGGACACAACCCGGGTATAACCTCCGGTCCTCACGGACGGAGGGATCCCCGCCGACGATGACCTTGTGGAGGAGGATGGCGTCAAAGACATCCCCTCCGGGCACAGGGATATCCCTTCCCTTGGCGGGGTCGTCACAGATGCGGTTCAGATCATACACCATCAGTTTGTCCCTGACCGACCCCGGTGGTAGATAGATCCCCTTCATGCTCTCTTCCAGCCCCGCCATGGGATCGTCGCCCGGCGAAGCACCGGATGCCTCCGAGAGATATCTGCGCACAAAGTAGAACCCCCAGCCGCCATAGAAGTCCCCGGACCGGCCCTCGATGACCGCCTCGGTCGTCACCGGGCTCCCCTTGATGTGGCTGTAGCTGCCCGCAATGCTCGACGTGCACGTTGCCGCTTCACCCAGGGACATCTGATAGTAGCTGACCCCTGCCCGATCGTGGAACCACCGCATCACGGCGGCCACGAAAGGCCATTCCGTGTTGGACGTCGTTCCAATGAAAGGACCGTGGGTAAAAGGGTTTATCCCCTCCGCATTCACGAGGTTCGGCTTGAAAAGCAGTTTCTGTCCCTGGTTCAATCGTTCCCGTATGCGCGAGAGAAATGGCGTCTCTTCCTCCAGGGCCGAGAGCGCCGCGTCCAGATTGTCGTAAGTGTAATGGATCTTGCTTCCGATCTCCTGCCAGGCCCCTTCATCATTGTCACGAATAACCCTTTGGAGAAGGCGCCCCACATCCTTATAGGACTTCTCCACATCCATCCGAGTGACTGCAACGGCGGATCCCTCTCGATCGATCAGGCCCTTTCCCACATCGGTAAGAATAGTGCGTTCTCCAGTGGTAGACATGCCCTATGACCTCCTCAGATTGTCGAACATATAATCTGCTTTCATACCTTCAATTCAATCGCCCCGCACCTTCATGCCGAGCTTGATCCGGCATCCATTGCATTTCTAGGCTTTTACAGGTCGCGGAGCCTGCAGTGCCCTCTTGCGCAGCGGGCGGAATGACGTCTCCGTTTGACCAGTCAATACCATCAAAACCACCCTGCACACAACCCCTGAAAGGAATCGACTGACCCCCTTCATTGCGTACGAAACCCTCTGCCCCCTATCGCTTTTTCTGGTTTTAGCGTATGCTCGGCCCGGAGCCAAGCTCCGCTCTTGCGCCATGGCCGGGGTGTTGAACTGGAAAAAGGTTACCTTCCGTTCAAACCTTCGATACAAGGGACAAACAGATGCGACAAAAATGGATCATACTTCTCTTGATCCCATGGGCAGCGGCAAGCTGCGCACACCTGCCACAGACCGCGCGCTCGCCCCATGTGGGCACCGAAGGCCCGACCGGGGCCTGCGCTGAATTTTTTGCGGCCCTGGATCAGGAGGTGACACAGGCGGGCGTGCGCGACCCGGGCACCTTCCGCGTGGCCGGGTATCCCTATCTGCGGGTGGATCGATTTCTCGCCTCCTTTCGCGAGTCAGCCACAACGGACGAGGCCTTCGAGGCCTGGCTGGACCGCATGCAGGCCCTCGACCGCGAGGGGCGACATGTCGAGATTGCCAACCTGCCGGCTGACCGGTCACGAACGGCTCAAAAAATCCTTTTCATCCGAAGACTTGGAGGCCCGAGTCTCCGCTTGCGGCGACACGCTGCGATCAGCCGACTTCGTTGATCCGGCCGAACGACGAAAAGTTGAGAGAGACCGCAACCCCTTATGATGATTACATCCTGCTGCGACGTGTGCTCGGGCTTTATCCCGTTTCGAGCCTTTTTGTCTCCCTGGGCGTAAATCGATACCAGCAGTCCGCCCGGGAAATCTACTCACCACAGCCGCCCACGGACATAAATCAACGGAAACGCTACGCCCCTGAAATCTTAGTCGAAACCACACCCGATGCCGCTGAGATCGTGGTCCATGCCCAACGGGACCCATTGTCCATTCCGCAGTATTCGCCCACGGAGAGGCGAACGCTCTTTTCAGCCCATGCACCCATCTGGGAAGTGGAAACCCACGGCGACGATGATCGGATCGGACTTCCTGCCTGGCACGCGGGGCAAATATTGTCGGTAGACACTTCCATTCCGGTCGCCTTTGAACACCTCTCCTTTACGCGTTTTGAAAATCAGGTGTTGACGCAGCTTAACTACGTCATCTGGTTTCCGTCCCGGCCAGGCACCGGACCCTTCGACATCCTGGCCGGGTCTCTGGACGGACTCGATTACCGGGTGACCCTGGATACCGACGGCTATCCGCTCCTGTATGAAACCATGCACAATTGCGGCTGTTACCACAAGTATTATCCCTCTGCCCGTCTGAAGCCCCGACCGCAAACCGGGTACCGGGAGCCGCCGCTGATTCTCGCGGCTCCGGCGATGGACGAAAAGGCCCGGATGGTCGTGTCCATGGAAAGCGGAACCCACTACGTGCGCCACCTATACCCGGATGACGGCGCAGGCGCGATCGCCACCGTGACCTATCAGCGCTCTGATTATGATAACCTGCGCAGCCTCCCCGGTCCGCACGGATCACGACGCAGTCTGTTTTGGGAAGACAGTCTCGTGCCGCAGAGCTTTCGCAAAGAACGATGGATCCTTTGGCCAACGGGCGTTTTGTCGCCGGGGGCCATGCGCCAGTGGGGCCGTCACGCGGTGGCTTTTGTGGGCGAACGACACTTTGATGATCCCTATCTCGTAGAACGCAGCTTTTGCCGGTCGTCTGACGGACGTCTTTCTGATGGCTCAAAAGGCAGCGAAAAATGGGAGTGAGACGAACTTGAACACGACTCATTTCAAAGACGCCTACCGTTACCGGTGGATGATGCTCGCCGTCATGGGGCTCATTTATTTCTTGGCCTGCCTTCATCGTGTGGCCCCCACCGTCATCGCGCGGGACCTCATGCTTGAATTCGGGGCCGATGCAACGGCGCTCGGGTTCATGTCATCGGCCTATTTCTACCTCTACGCGGCCATTCAGCCGCCGGTCGGCATGTTGTCGGACACGATGGGGCCGCGCCGAGTCATAACGATTTTTACCCTGATTGCCGGTGCAGGGACCATCCTGTTTGGAGCGGCCGTCAATATGCCGATGGCCGCCGTGGGGAGGGCGTTGATCGGCATCGGCGCGGGGGGGATATTCGTCCCGGGCCTCAAAATCTTCTCAAACTGGTATCGGACAAAGGAATTTGCGGGGGTGACCGGCATCTTCCTGGCCATGGGGAATGCAGGCAACTTGTCCGCATCCCTGCCCCTCACCTATCTGGTTCTGCTCTTGGGGTGGCGCCTGTCCTTCATTGGAATAGGCGCCTTTTCGTTGCTTTTGATCGCCGTCGGCTGGATGGTCCTGCGGGATCGGCCGGAGGACAAGGGATGGGGCGATTCACTTGTCTCCGGGGATAATCCTTCTCCCACATCCATGCCAACGCCCCAGGGAATGACCTTCCCAAAACGGCTCAAGATCGTCCTTGTTCATCCGAGCTTCTGGATGATCACCTTGTCCTATCTTTTCTTCGGCGGTCCGGCCTTGACCTTTCAGGGATTGTGGGCGGTCCCCTACCTCATGGACATCCATGGCTTCAGCCGTGTGGAGGCAGGCGGATTGCTGATGCTGATGCCGATGGGTCTTATTGTGGGTGCGCCCGGCATCGGGTACCTGGCGGACAGGTTCCCCATGGGCCGAACGCGCATCCTGGCCATATGCCTCTGCCTCCCTCTCTTATGCTGGCTTTTTCTTTTCGTTTCGGGTGGGAAGTCGAGTCTCGTCCTTCTGGCGCCGATCTTTTTTGTGATGGGGGTCTGTGGCGGGGGATCGCTATCACTCTATATGACCATGCTCAAAGAGCTTTTCCCCTCCTGGCTGACCGGAACGGCCATGGGCCTCATGAACCCCGCGGCATTTCTGGCGGGGGCCTTGTTCCAGCCTTTCACCGGCTATTTGATGGATGCGGTCGGAAGCGCCGGATCGATCTATCCTCTGGAGGCCTATCATCGGGTCTTCGCCGTCTTTCTTGCCTCGACGACCGTCGCGTTGGGATTTCTCATCTTCCACATGCTCAAAGAGCCCCGTAAAAACATAGGATAACCCCCTTCCTCAAGTGGGCTTCCGACGACCGATGGGACACGTCTCTCCAAAAAATGGTTGGGTTTGTGTCTTTCCGGACTTCGCCCGGTATAGGGAAGTAATAAACCCACATGAGGAGGTAAAGAAAAATGAAAAAAATGTTTCTAGGTCTCGGCGTTTCAATGTTTCTCCTGTTTGCCCTCTCGTTTCCTTCGATGGCAAGCGATTCCAGCGGGAATGGCTCACAGCAGCTGAACCAGGGAGAGCCCGCGGGCAATGTCTATCAATACCAGTTTCAGCAAGCTAACCCCATGAACGAACCAGGCTCCGGCCCTGCGCCTGAGACCCCTCCCGGCGCAAGGAATGGGGCACTGGACGGTGCGGGGCCCTTCCTCAACGTCACAGGGCGCCACGTCCTTTGACGTGGAGGGGACCGTGGTCAGCTGTCTTCCCGGCAACGGACTTGAGCTCGTGATTGGCGAAGAGATGAACAACGTTTTCATCTTTGGCATAGGGCCGACCTGGTTCTGGGAAGCCATGGGAAACCGAAGAAATTGCAAGACCGGACGTCGTAGATGTATCCACCGTTAGTAGGATACACGTGGATTACGAGCCGCACCTCGAGATATCGCCACATCCATCACCTTCCTTGACGGTGGAAACTGTCACTGAGCTCCGCGACGAGGCAGGCTATCCTCTCTGGAGGTTCGGGCGGGGGCTGAAGAACGGCCAGGCCGATTAAACGACTCTGTAGTCAAGCGCGTTAAAAAAAAGGGATCGGGCGGGTCGCTGGTCCCTTTTCCTTTTATATCAAGCCCTTGCCCCAGAATTTCACCAAATAATTCTCCGCGCGGTCTTTATTTTTGGGTTTTCCAGGGTATAATGCTCCCCATGAAAAAGCGAGCACCCTCAAATCAATGGCCGAGGCTGAAGTCTCTGGTGGGACTCATCTTCCTCTGCTTGGGCCTGCCCGCCCAGGAAGCCCTTGCCTGGAGGGCCTGGGTGGACCTCGAAGCGGCCGTCGGGTACGACGACAACGTCAACCAGGAGGAAGACAAGGAAAAAAGGGATGAAGCATTTCTGACCCTTGCCCCGTCCCTGGCATTGGATTTTGATCTCAACGATACATTCACCGCAGGCGGCGGGTACCAACTGGCCCTCACCCGATACATGAAGAGCGGGGACGACTACTTTTTTCGCCACGCGCTCTGGGGGGAGATTACAGCCTTGCTCAGCCCAGGGCTCTTTGCGACCCTGCTCGGCAGGATCGAGGCGCTCCAAAACGATGAAGACCCGGAAGATGACGGGTGGGCCGTCCTCGCTTCCCCTCGCCTCACTTACCATGCCAATGAACGGGTGAGCCTTCAGGCGGCCTTCACCTACTCCCGTTGGAGATATGACGACCGGACCTTTGATACGGGGAAGGCGATCGTTTTCCTTGACGAAACCCAGATCGACCATCGTTACGAGGTGGAAGGGGGTCTGACCTGGCTCTTGTGGCCCAACGTGAAATGGAACGGCCTTTACCGCCACACACAGAACGATTCAACGAACAAGATCGACGAGTACGACATCCACCACCTCTTCGTTGGCATAACGGCGCGATGGGCTCGCTTGTTCGAGACAGAGCTCGGATATCATCTCAGCCGATGGGATTACTCAAACTGGCGGGCAGGAAAACAGCTCAGGGGGAAGTTGAGGGAAGACACACGGCACCGGTTTTGGGCAGCCATTTCATACGACCTGTGGAAGCGCACAGAGGTCTTCCTGAGATTTGAAAGGACCGTCAACCATTCAAACCTCCATTACGAGTCATTCGACCGGAACTTGATGTGGGGCGGGATCAGAATCCATTGGCAGAAAACCTACTTCTGAGAAAAACCGGCGCGATGGGGTTGATGCTGGTGCTCTTGACGGGCTGCGCATCGCTCGATGGCATGGGGCCTGCTGACGACGCCCTGCGTCAGATCTCTTTTTTGTATGAAGACCCCCTCGCGACGACCGTTTCCGTTGTGGGCTCTTTTAACGCCTGGACTGCGGGCGCGGACCCCCTGGTAAAAGTCGAAACGGGGAAGTGGAGGGGTACGGTCAGGCTGCCCAAAGGCGCGTATCAGTACATGTTCGTGGTCAATGGGGAGACGTGGGTGACGGACCCCAAGGCGAATCGCACACTGGAAGACGGGTTCGGTCGAATCAACGGGCTGCTGGTGGTGGAGTGATTGTGACTTTGTGCCATCCAAGTGGTATATATAACAAAAGGGGATGGTTGTCCGGGCTTGCCATGTCTTTACCCCACGGAGATGAATGGACCAGGAACAGGACGCGCTGATCATTGAAGAGATACGGTCAGGCAACAAGGAGGCCTATCGAATTCTGGTGGATCGTTACAGGAGCCCCGTTTACAACCTGGCTTTGCGGATGACGGCGAGCGTTGATACGGCCAACGATCTGGCACAGGAAACGTTTGTCAGGGCCTACGCGAACCTCCACACGTTTGAGGCCGGCCGCTCTTTCTTCACCTGGGTCTACACGATCGGCCTGAATCTGACGCGGAACTTCCTTCAAAAGAGGCGCGAAATTTCTCTTGAATCCCTGGAAACCCACCCCCAGGAAGGCGACGACCGGCTCAAAGAGAACCCGTCGCCGGAGGACCATCTCATGGAACGGCAGGCCCAGGATCGGTTGAGCCGATGCCTGGGGCTTCTGCCCCTGGAGTTTCGCGAACCGCTGGTCCTGCGCTATATTCAGGACCTGTCGTTTCAGGATGTGGCCAGGGTGCTCGGCATCGGCGTGAGTCTGGCCAAGATGCGCGTCTACCGCGGTCTTGAAAAAATGAAAACCTTGATGGCCGAAGAGGACACCCGGACATGACCGATCCTTCCAAGGAAGTCCTGATGGACGCCATTGAGCAAGCGCTTACGGACGGGACCCTGGCAGGTCACGATGAAGCGCTGCCCCAATTCCATGGGTCGGGTCCTGTCGAGGAACTGGCAGGGCTCGCTGCGCGCATGATGCGTCTGCCCAAGGCTGATCCGCCTCCGGCCTTCACCGACGACGTCATGAAAAAGGTGCTGGCGTTGAAACCCTCCCTTTGGGTTTCACTCTGGAACCGGCTGAGCCGACCCCGCGTGATTCGACTCAACCTGCTTCAGGCCCTCTCCGGCGCCGCTGCCATGGTCCTTCTGCTGACCCTGGCCATAGGTCTTGTGAGCCGCATGGACCGGGAAGAGCAGATTGCCCTGGTCCCGGAGGCAAAGGGCTATGTGGTTCGATTCACTCACGTTGACCCCGGCGCGGGCCAGGTTTACGTAACCGGTTCCTTCAACAATTGGCAGAAGGACCAGGTCCCGCTTTCCCGGGTATCGGAGCAAGGCGTCTGGGTCGGGACATTGATCCTTCCGCCGGGTGTCTACGAGTACATGTTCGTAGTGGATGGGGAATGGGTGGTGGACCCACTGGCCAGGAGATACATGGAAGACGGTTTTGGAAGAAAAAACGCACTCCTTTATGTGGCAGACAACGATGAGCTCAAGATATAAGGTCATGTCCTGCGGGGCACTGGTGGCCGTAGCGATCCTTCTTGCCTGCTCTTGCAGCGTCGCCCTTGGAGAAGAGCGCACACCCTCTGCCCGTGAAGCCGCTTCCTCTTTGTTCCCCAGAGAAAGTGGCGCGTTGATGGAAGGGGTTTCGCGAGTCGAAGCGGCGGGCGTCCCCTCCAAGGAAACCGTGGAGATCCTCTCACGTGCCTCCCGGGCATCCCTCTCCGCGGAAGACACTCGCCGTATCCTTGAGCCCATGGCCAAGGTGGCGGAGGAAGGCCTGCCCACCGGACCATTCACCGACAAAATCATGGAGGGATTGGCCAAGAACGTCCCCTCAAACCTGATCGTATCGGTCCTGGATAAAAAACTGGCCGCTTACCGTGCTGCAAAGGAAATAGTTGGGAATTACAACCCGGAACGCGAAGAAAGCAAGGGGGCACTGGTTTCGGTTGCGCTCGCCATGGAACGGGGCGTTTCCAGGGGAGCGGTTGGCCGTTTGGCAACATCCGCTGGGGGTGGTGACCCCAGCGTCATTTCCCATTCCGCCCAGGCGCTCGCGGATCTTACGGGCATGGGGTTCCCGGAAGCGGAAGGGCTCAGGATCGTAGAGGCCGGCGTTCGCGCGGGGTATCTGAAAAGCGGCCATACCACTTTCGTGGAGGTGGCGGCCAAAGGAAGCCAGGGAGGGCGAAGTCCCTCTGAAATCGCGGATGCGATGGAGTCGAGCCTCAAGCGGGGACGCCCCCTCTCGGACATCTCGATGGATCTTCAGACCGAAAAGGGGCGAGGCGGGCAACCGGATGGTGTCGGAGAACGCGGGGGCAGAGGGGGCCAGGGTTCCAGCGGGGGCAAAGGGGGCCAGGGCTCCGGCGGGGGCTCCTCCCACCAGGGCGGTGGCGGCCGCGGCAGTCCCGCTAGCACCCTTCGTCCTGTCCGATCTTGAATTCAGTCGCAGGCGCCTTCGGTTGTGTGGGCGCCTGTTTCATTTCCTGGGCTGGCGGGGGAGACGTTACCGTTGCCTCGCCCCGTTTCCTGGCAACTTCGTCAGGGTTCAGGATTGCCAGCAAGAGTCCCAGCAAGACCAGCAGGACAGCACTCCGCTGCTTGACCTTTCCTGAACCCACTGGGAGCACATTCAGCTCCCCGAACCGGGACTCCACCCTTTCGACGAACCAGTAGACGCACACGGCCATGAGGCATACAAAAAGGGCGATAAGCCCCGATTGGAGCCCCAGCACGTCTGAAAGCCGAACGTCGCCCATGGACCCGGCGTTGTAAAAAGCTTCAAGCAACGGGAAAAGCTCTGCGAAAATGAGGGATCCCAGAATCATCCCCCCTACGAAGATAAGCCCGTCCAGCCTGCCCGAGACCGTCGCAACGACCGATGTGGTGGGGCAGTAGCCCCCCACCACAAATCCCACTCCCAGGATGAAACCCGCCACCATCTGAGGCCACAAAAAGGTGGGCAGCAGGTAGACTTTCTCCAGGTCGATCCATCCGAAAACCGAAAAATAGAGCAAACCCACGATACAGACCACAATGGCCGTGAACATGACCTTGAGTACCGCGAAGTCCCTCAGATAGAAAACGGCCACCAGTTTCTTGGCATTGCCGAAACCCGCCCGCTCAAGGAGGAGCCCGAAACAGAACCCGATGAGTCCGGCCAGCTGCAGGCTGTAGGCGAAATCAAACCAACCGAATTTGTATAACGGTCCCATTACAGCCACTCCTTTCTCACGAAATAGGCGGCCGCGTATCCGCCGGCAAAGATGCAGAACATGAAGATCCAGCTCCCGAAGGCCATTTCGGACGCGCCGGTAAGCGCTTGGCCGCTGGTGCACCCCCGGGCCAGGCGGGCGGCAAACCCCGAGAGCACGCCTCCAAAGAGCGCAAGCCAGAGACGCGCTGAAACACTGACGGAGGGGCCCCTTGTCACCTCGCCTTTGATCCGCTTTGACACGAACGCGGAAAAAAGCCCGCCCAAAGCCGCCCCCATGGTCAGAAAGACAAGCCAGTCCATAAGGGGGGACCGGGGCCCTTCCACGTATTGAGACAGGTATTTGTTGGATTCGGCGTGGGTCGGCGCAACGGCCTCGACCCCTGCCGCCCCTATCCTTGCGAAGGAAGCGGAAGACCCTACTCCCCTTCCCATGGTGTAAAAAGTGAACAGGAGAAGGAGCCCCAGCAGGCAGCCGATCACATAAGGATTGCTGTATCGCTCATAACTCATAATCACCCTCCTATACCTGAGCGCTCAACCATCAAACTTATTAAAAAAACATTCCTATAAGCGCAATCTATCACCCTTTCGCAAAACGCAAGTCCGATGTCAAATAGAACTTGAATGTTTCATGTGGATGAGAGAGAGTAAACAGAATCAGAAATTGTCTATAGAAGGCCTTGAGGGAGTTTCCTTGGGGCCTTTTCATATTGCTCCGAGAGTCGGATGGAGAAACCCGCTTGGAACGAGCAGCGTTGATCATGGAAATATACAGAGAAATGGACGCCCTCTCATCTCGCTTCCAAAACGCAACCGGTCTTCGGTGCCTCCCTGGCTGCGGCACCTGCTGCGACACCGAGGAAGTCGAAGCCACGGTCGTGGAAGTCATCCCTCTATGCTGGAAAATCCTTCTGGGTCGCGACGAAGAGCGATACCTTTCAGCAATCGCAGAAATGGAGGAACGGGGGACCCGGAGGTGTGTCATCTACGACCCTTCCGAGACCCGAGAAGCCGAGGGGTGCTGTGCTCTTTACGAATTCAGGCCTCTTGTGTGCAGACTCTTCGGTTTTGCGGCCCGCAGGGATAAGAAAGGCGGGCTCGAATTCGCGGCGTGCAAGTGTCTTAAAGACGCGGCCCCGGAGGCGGTGAAACGCGCACAAATTGGCGTCGGATCAGGCCTGTCCGTCCCCGTCTACCAGGACGCCTTCATGCGTGTGGCTTCCGTAAACCCGGCCATGGGCTTCAGGCGGCTGCCCATCAATCAGGCCATCAAAGAGGCCCTGGGGTACCTGTACTGGAAGCGGCCGGTCGACCTCTCGAAGGCCAAAGCGGCCTAACGGCCTTGTATCTTCAGCCTTGAACCCTGTACCTTGAACCTAGCAGGGTGCGGAAAAGACATCTTTTCCGCACCCTGCTAATGAATCAGCCTCCTCCGCATCACCCACACGGCCACCGGAAAACAACATGACTGAAAACCCGGCCAGGTAGGCCACGCCGTAAAACAACTCCGGCCCTGGAACCCCGATGCAGAGCCTTCGGGCCACGTCCACCAGATGGGTCAGGGGCAAGATAAACGCCAGTTTCTGTGCCCAGGTAGGCAGCTGATCGAGAGGGAAAAAGGTCCCGCTGAACAAAAACATGGGGGTCGCGAACAAGAAGATCGGAAGATTGAACATCTCGATGGAGGGGATAATCCCGGTGAAAATCATTCCCACCGCGCCAAAGGCAAGTCCGCCCAGAAGTGACAAGGGGATCAAGAGCAGACCCGCCGGATACTCAACCAGACCAAAGGCGCTTATGACACCAAGCATGATGATGGTGGCAATCACCGACTTGGTGGCCCCCCAGATGATCTCCGCGGCGATGATCTCGTCAAGAGACAGGGGAGTCCCCATCATGGCATCAAACGTCTTCTGGTAATACATCCTCACGAAGGAGGCGTAGGTCGTCTCAAAAAAGGCGTTGTTCATCATGTTGACCCCCAGAAGCGCAGGGGCAATGAAGACCAGGTATGAAAGATTCCGGCCCTGATACGGTACGGTCTCGATCAGCTGGCTCAACCCCACCCCGAAGGCCAGAAGATAGAGGAGGGGCTCCAAGAGGGGTGTCAGGAAGTTAATCTTCCAGGTCTTCTGGTAAACCACCAGGTTCCGCTGCCATACGCGGAGGAAACGCCACGACAGGTTGAAGGTCAACGGCCGACTCATTCCCGAAGCTCCCTCCCCGTCAGACGCAGGAACACGTCCTCCAGGGTCGACATCCTGAGGTTACAGTTCTCCTTGCAGAATCGATCGCGGATGACATCGAACAATCGATCGTTTTCATTCCCGTAGATGATCACCCGGTTGCCCAGGTCGTCATAGTGAACGTGCTGAGACCGCAAGTGCGATCTGAGCTGGTCGTCCGTCCGTGTGATTTCGATCACGTTTCGACCCACGTGCGCCTGGATCAGCTCGGCAACCGTCCCCTGGACCAGGATTTCGCCGTGGTCCATGATGATGACCCGGTCGCAGAGGCGCGAGGCTTCTTCCATATAATGGGTCGTCAGAAGGATGGACATCCCTCCGGCCCGAAGCCCCTCCAGTCGTTCCCAGACCTGGTGCCGGGCCTGGGGGTCAAGGCCCGTGGTGGGCTCGTCCAGGATCAAGAGATCGGGTTTGTTCAATAGCGCCCTTGCAAGAACCAAGCGTCGCATCATCCCGCCTGAAAGCTCCGAAATCTTTGCCTTCCGCTTGTGATCCAGTCCCATGAAAGCCAGGAGCTCATCGGCCCTTCTCCTGGCGGCCTGCCCCGTGATGCTGAAGTACCGGCTGAAGACCTCCAGGTTCTGAAAAACCGTGAGATCCGGATCCAGGCTGTTCTCCTGCTGGCAGACTCCGATCCGGGTTTTTATCTTGCGCCATTCCGTCCGGATATCCATGCCAAAGACCTCAAGCCGCCCCGAGGTCATGGGCGAGAAGCCATAAACCATGCGGACGGTCGAGGTCTTGCCCGCCCCGTTGGGTCCGAGAAGTCCCAAACACTGACCGGGCTCGACCCGAAACGAGATGTCTTTTACCGCGACGAGACCGTTGAATTCCTTCCTCAAACGGTCCGCCGCTATGACAGGCGCCATTCCGCCCCTCCTTGACCGTGCTGCCGGTCGCCGTATGCCCCCAACATCTTTACTATCGCTCATGGAGCTGTTAACGTCAATCCACCGGGAGGGACGGGGCATGAAGAGAAATACGGGCAAACATGTGCAGGTCACGAGCGAGATCTACCAGGTCGGCGGGGGCGATCTCACCCAGGGTGAAGATGCGGCCATTTACCTTCTCAATTTCGACGGGCACGCATCCTTGGTGGACGCGGGCTGCGGCCATTCCATTGACCGGCTCATGAAAAACATCGAATCCTGTGGCGTGGATCCTCCTTCGATCGAATGGATCCTCATCACGCACTGCCACTTCGACCACACCGGCGGGGTCAAGGCCTTGAAAGACACGCTGGGGTGCAAGGTCATTGCCCATGCCCTCGATGCCCCCTTCCTGGAAACAGGAGACGACCGGGTCACGGCTGCCACCTGGTACGGGTCGACGATTCAACCCTTTACCGTGGACCAGAAACTTTCGGCCGCCCGGGAAGAGATCCAAATCGGGGAGCGCGTCGTCCTTGGGCTGCATGCGCCCGGCCACTCACCAGGCTCCGTCGTGTACGTGGTCGAATCCGATGGTCTGAAGGTCCTCTTTGGGCAGGATGTCCACGGCCCCCTCCACCCGAGTCTTCTCTCCAACCGCACGGACTACCTCCGCTCCCTGGAGCTCATGATCTCCCTCGAAGCGGATATCCTCTGCGAAGGCCACTACGGGATCATCAAAGGCGAGAAACCGGTGAGGGAGTTCATCCGCTCCTTTATGGGATAATGTGAGTTCCGGGACGCTGGTAAGAAAGTAACTTGACACCGGCCGTGGCTTATGGGATACGAGGAGGCATGCCAAGATTAGCGCGTCTGGACGCACCCGGCGTCTTGCACCACATCATGATCAGGGGTATCGAGCGTCGCAAGATATTCCTAAACCGGAAGGATTACGAGGACTTTTTGGATCGTCTGGCAATCCTTCTCCCGGAAACGACCACAGCGTGTTATGCTTGGGCTTTGTTGCAGAATCATGCTCATTTTCTTTTTCGTACAGGAGCAGTGCCGTTAGCTCGACTGATGAGGAGGCTTCTTACTGGATATGCGGTCGGCTTTAATCTGCGGCACAAACGTCACGGGCATCTCTTTCAGAATCGGTACAAATCCGTTATCTGCCAGGAGGACGCTTACCTGAGGGAACTGGTTCGCTATATTCACCGGCAACCCGCTCCGGGCAGGGATTATCGCCGATGTCGAAGAGCTGAGAGAGTATTCCTATTCCGGACACAGCGCGCTTATGGGGAAAAGAAGGAGGCAGTGGCAGGATGTGGATTACGTGCTTGGGTGCTTTGGAGAGTCCGTTCGAAAAGCGAGGAATGCATACGAAACGTATGTCGAGCAAGGGGTTGAGCGTGGTCGGCGTGAGGAACTGACGGGGAGGATTGATTCGGAGCCTTGGGGGATGGTCGGAGGTCAGGAGGAGCAGAGAAGAAGGCATAGATCATGTCATGAGTGATGAACGTATCCTGGAATTCTGAATTCGTGGTATCTGTGCTCGCTCAAGCCAATGAACAGTACGAGCGTCGATATGAATTGAAGCGCTGTGGGCTTGACCTGGAGCGAATTGCCGGAAGGGTGGCGGAGATCTGTGGCATAAAAGAAGAAGATGTCTTTTCAAAGGGACGCCAGAAGGAGAAAGTAAGGGCCAGGAGCCTACTCTGCTATTGGGCCGTAAGGGAGGCGGGGATGTCGCTTAGGACGTTGGCCGGACGGTTGGGGATCAGTGGCCCGGGCGTAGGATATGCGGTGGAAAGAGGAGCGGCCCTTGTTCGTGAGAATCATTATGTATTGATGCAATAGCCTTTTTACTTTCTTACCAGCGTCCCGCCTCCGCCCATTGCGTATGCTTGATCAGCGATATTTGCTGCACAACAAAGGTCTGGAGTGCACGCCGAGAAAATGGCGGTTTTTCGGGACTGCCTGAATACTTCCGAATTATGGTGGCGGTGCTGCTCAGCCCGGTCGTTATATTACCTATAAGACCAGGAGCAATCAATGACATCCACGAAAAAACTTCCTGTACCGGAGATTCTTAAACACACGCTCACCCAACACACGGAGCAGCTCCTCAACGATAAGTTCAAGCCTAGTCTCCCAATTCAGGCTGAGGCGGCCAAGAAGCACGGTTTCAACTATATCGTTGACATCTACACGACATGGAGCGGACGCTACTTCTATCTCATCGCCAAGTATCGCAATCCTCGTGAGAACGCGACGACGGAGTATTTTGAGGTGCGAACGACGCGCATGGAATACATCGGTAGCCAGCGCTTCAATTTGGCTTACATGAGACATACGAATCAGTGGGTTGAGGTATTTCAGGGCTTGACGATGGCCGAGTGCCTGGAGATCATAGAAAAGAACGAGATGTTTTGGCCTGTTCACTGATGGACGTCCTGAAGGCCTATAATCTTCCTGCTTTGGGCGACGGTGCAATAACCACGTCGCTCCTGGCTAGCCCGTTCCGCATCTCAAAATGCAATGGAGTACTCATGAGGATTCCAAGACTTACTATGTTAACACTTGGCGTAGCCGATTTAGAAAAGGCGACGAAGTTTTATGAAAATGTACTCGGTTCACCTCCAAATACATCTTATGATGGTGTAACCTTCATTGAGCTCCCTGGAACTTGGATTTCTCTTTACCCTCTTGAGAACCTCGCAATCGATATATCACCAGAGGTTCCGGTAGATCGCAGTGGATTTAGTGGTATAACCCTTGCTCATAACGCTCGTAGCAAGGATGATGTAATTACCATAATAGAACGAGCAAGGTCGGCTGGCGCTCGTGTCGTGAAAGAACCACAAGAAACATTTTGGGGTGGTTTCAGTGGATACTTCGCCGATCTAGATGGCTATTACTGGGAAGTGGCTTGGGGGCCAATGTTCGCGTTTTCGGACAATGGTGCATTACGATTCAAAGACAACGCATAACAAGGCAACTTCAGCCGACGCAAAAGGTCGCGCGGCTGATTTGCGCCGTTGGGGTTTAAGAATAAATAGGATCGTATGAGCAAATCGATAATCATAAAGTGCTTTCCACCTTCATGGGTTCAAATAAAAGCTGGAGACCACATTATCTATGTTTTCCTGCCTTTTTTTAAGCAATTTCAACTCAGTATCCAAAGAGTATTCAATATTCTGAATAGCCTGATTCGATTGATGGCTTGCCGGAGAATTTGGAAAAGGATGATACGATTTTGATAACACACCATCACAAAGACCACCCGTAAGGTGTTACGGTTCGCAGGCTCAAGAATGAGAAAACAAGAATGCTCGCTACCAAGCGATGTTTCAAGGAGTCAGGTAAATCCAACTTGAGATGTGTCGGTTCACTTGTAACTGGAACATTTTCTACTTATTGACCGTCGCATAATTGTCCAGTAATTAGATTGGGGCTAGGAAATCATGGATTTTAAGGAACTGATCTCAGTGGCGGGCTATGGAATTGAAACCGTCGGCGTTCTTATAATCGTTGCCGGTTGCGCAGTGTCTTCATTTCGCTTTCTATCCCATTTCCGCAAGGAACCGAAAGGATCCTCATATCGCATTTATCGACGCCAACTTGGACGTTCAATAATCCTCGGTTTGGAGTTTCTCGTTGCAGGCGATATCATACGGACGGTTGTGGTTGCAGATACTTTGAAAAACATCATGATATTGGGAATTATAGTCCTCATCCGAACTTTTTTGAGTTTCACAATTCACCTTGAGGTGGAGGGCCGTTGGCCTTGGAAGCAAGTTAAGGATGGTGACGATAATTAGCTTCTTGCATCGACTATCAATTATCTCTATTCTACCCTGCCGAAGGAGGGCTTTTGATCAATCCCATTTCGCTCGAACGAAATAAGCCGGTTCGTCCATCTCGGATGATGTTGTGTTGATTGGTCTGCTCGGGCCGGTAGGCAACACCTCTGGAGGGCTTGGATGGTGAAAACAAAGCACAGGGGTCTCTTGGCCATAGATGCCATTGTCAACCTTCTTCTCGGCGTCCTCTTATTGGCATTCCCCGCCGGCGTGATCGATTTTCTCGGTTTGCCTCCGACCAGCACCTGCTTCTACGCGACCATCCTCGGAGGCGTGATCTTCGGCATCGGGGTTGCGCTGTGCATCGAGTGGTGGGGTGCCCCAGAGGGAGCGCACGGTCTTGGTTTAAGTGGGGCCATCGTGATCAACATCTGCGGTGCTGCTGTCCTGCTGATCTGGCTCCTATTGGGCGGATTGGACCTGCCGCTCCGCGGTCTAGCGGTTCTCTGGGGGGTCGCACTGGTTGTCCTCGGCATTGGCGTTGCCGAGATCGCGGCTCGATGAGTAAAGTGAAGTTGGATCTCGACTGGTTCTTTTCGAAAGACGAAAGCTTTTTCATCTACAACCGCATAACCTCCATATGAAGGCAGCATCGCGCTGACAGGAAGCCCTCTGCGGTTTTCTTGTAAAAGGCCGGCAGATCATCGGGAAATCGCGTGGTCTGATCCACCCATGGCCTCCGGCGATGCAGGAGAGTCGTTTGGATCCAGTACCCGTAACCCTTGTTTTTGTGTCCACCTTCATGCACGCCGCATGGAACATCCTGGTGCGGTACAAGGGAGGGGCACAGACCTGCATCTGGCGAATGCAGGTATCCATTGTCGTGCTCGGTGCCGTTCCGGCTATCATCAGTCTGCTGGCCTACCCCTCTGTTTCCATAAAGGCGGCGCTCTGTCTTCTCGGCTCCGCCGCCAGTTGCGGGTTCTATTACGTCTGCCTGGCTCGCGGGTATGAGTCAGGCGATTTCACCACCGTATACCCTGCCGCCCGTGCCCTCCCGGTGCTACTCGTCGGGATTGGAGATGTCCTTCGGGGTCGTCCACCAAGCCCTTTGGGATGGCTCGGCATGTCCTTTGTGGCGCTGGGCTGCTTGTTGGTCCCACTGAATTCGTTAGCGGACTTCCGCCTCCGTCATTATTGGAAACCTGCGAGCCTGTGGATAGTCCTGACTGCAATGGGGACGGTCGGGTACTCATTGTTCGACAAGATCGGGACTGAGGCCATTCCACGGGGCCCTCGTGAAGCAGCCGTCTACTGTTATCTGTTCTTCGCGATGACGGCCATCAGTTATGTCCCGCTGAAGGGACTCATGACCAGAAGCAGTGATCGCAACCCGGAGGTAGGCTGGTGGATCCCCGCCATTGCTGGAATATTGTGCTTCCTCGCCTACTGGCTTGTTCTTTGCGCTTATCAGATGAGCCAAAGGGCGAGCTACATCGTGGCCTTACGTCAGTTCAGTATAGTCATTGGCGTGATCGCTGCTTTCTTTTTCTTCGACGAGCCAGGGAAGGCCGTGCGCTTCGCCGGGTCCATCGTGATCACCGCTGGCCTCATACTACTTCAGGTTTTCGGTGGACAGTGAAGCAAAAATGGGGTCAACGTCCATGACATGATGCTTTTCTTGTACCGAAACATCGATGAGTTTCGAAATGATAAGATCATGGGCGATAACATAGCGGAGCCTGATGATTTGAAACAGGGGATAGGCCCCAACCTTGTCCCCGGGGAGGGAACCAAGCTCACCAAGGATCCGCAGAGACGATTTGGTGTATTTTTAGAGCTTTTCCAGGCGGCAGGGTACCCGGCGATGATGGGGGGTGGCCGCCAAACGGTCCCTGTGCCCCGCGTCGGTCAGCTCATTGACGTTCACGCCGACTTTCTCTCCGCCGAAATCCAGACCGAAGCCCTGGGGCATCAGGACCATGCCCGGCCTGGTAAACGGGCTGATCTCCACCTCCACCTCGGCTTGACCGGCCTTGGTGGTCAGCCGGGCTTTGTCACCATCGGCCAGGCCCAGGGCCTGGGCGTCATCGGCGTGGACGGCCAGGCAACCGACCCGGCGACCCTTGTTCCAGGCAGGATCGCGCATCAGGGTGTTGGCGTTGTTGTCCATGTGCCACCCGGCCGTCATCAGCAGAGGAAATACCGGGTCGGACTCCAGCGCCTCGGCTTCCGACCTGGGCGTCACTTGGCTCAGCCAGCCCAGGAGCTCTGGGTCATAGAGATTGATTCGGCCGTCTTCGGTGACCACAAAATCCAGATTTCTATCCGGATCCAGGCGGCCCAACCATATCCCTTGACGATTTTCAAGGATGGCATTTAAGGCCGCCCCGGCCTGGTCCGGGCCTTCCGGGAAACCGGCTCGGGCCATGGCCTCTTTAAGCTGGGCCGGGGCCGACCAGAGCAGGCCCCACAATAAGGCCTGGTGGGTTGAAGCCATGACCGTCCCCAAGGTGTCTGCGAGAATGAAGGGCAGTTTCAGCAACGCCTCCGGGGTCGCTTTGACGTATTCAGCCAACTGCTTGCCGAACTCTCCCAAATCACCCCTGGCCGCCTCCTTCAAAGATTGGGGAATAGGGGGTGCCACCCCCAGCCGTTTGGCCAGAGCGGTCATGATCCAGCCCAGTTCTCTTGTTTCCGGCTCCGGTTCAATCACCGGTTGACGGAGTTGGAAGAAGACCTCCGGAAAATTGAAACTCCAGAAGGTATTGTCCCACGATTCATAGGCCGTCCGGCTGGGCAGGACGTAATCGGCCAGGGCGACCGTTTCGCTCAAGGCCACGTCGACCACCACCAGCAAATCCAGGTTCTTGAAGGCCCGTTCATAGGCCTTGGTATCGGCATAGGAGCGCAACGGGTTGGCTCCGACGACGATCACCGCCCGAATCCGGTCCGCCCGGCCCGAGTCAATCTCCTCGGGCAGAACGTTGGGCGGAAAAACGCCCATGATGGCCGGAATGTCGGTGGCCTTGGTCCGCCAGGTGGCGGGATCCTCTGCCGGGGTGTGGACCCCGAACGGGGAGAGCGTCCCGGTAAAGACATTGCCCCCGGCTGCGCCGATGCGCCCGGTTATGGCAAGCAGGATCTCCTCCAGATAGCTGACCAGGGTGGAGTGGCGGTTCATCAGCACGCCCAGATCGGACATGACGGCCGATTTGCGGCCGGTGAACAGGCGGCAGACCTCTTTCACCTGGCTGTAATCCAGGCCGCAAACGGCCAAGGCCTCCCTGAAAGGGAATCCGTTCAGGAGTGCTGTCACCTTATCCAGTCCGGTAGTATGGTTGCGTATGAAAGCCTCGTCCTGCCAGCCCTCCTCCAGGATGATGGCGATCATCGCCTTTAAGAGCAGGGCGTCGCTACCCGGAGTCAAGGCCAGATGGATGTCGGCGTAACGGGCCGTCTCCGAAGGTCGGGGATCGACGATGATCAGGTGACGGTCCGGGTCTTCGCTGATGGTTTTCAGGTAGCGCCTGGTCTGGGGCATACCGTGGGAAGACCATCCGTTCCAGCCCAGGCCCAGCAGGACCTCGGTCCGGTGGTGATCGGGATGATGGAAGAGGGGCTGATTTCCGTAGACCCGGCCCCGGACGTGTTGTCGGCCGGTCCATTCCTGGCCCAGGGCGGTGTAGAGGTATTTGGAACCCAGGCTGAAAAGAAGGCGGCCGGCAAAACGGCCGCCCAATTGGCAACCGCCCGAGCCGCCGGCCATCAGGGCCAAACACTCCGGCCCGTGTTGGCCCAGGATGCCAGTCAACTTTCGGCTTATTTCGCCCAGGGCGTTGTCCCAGCTCAGCGGCTCAAAGCCGCCCGCCGTCTTTTTTAAAGGCCGGGTCAGCCGCTGGGCATGGTGCTGCAAGTGGGCGATCTTCAAGCCCTTGCGGCAGGCATAGCCTTGGGATCGGAGATTGTCCTTATCGGGCCGGACCTTGACGATCCGGTTGTCTTCCACCTTGACCTGCAGGCCGCAACTCTGCAGGCACAGCCCGCAGCCTGTTTTTTGCCAATCAGACATATTCCATCCTCTTGTTCTGTGGAAGCTGGAGGCGGGTATCCTCTTCCGGCCACCCGCTCTGGGGGAAAAACCACCGGCCACCCGATTGGATGCTACAAAATCATCCGACAATTCGCAATGCCAAATACGTTCGAAATCGGCTCATTGCTTTTCTCCTTTCGCTGAGATCGTGGGGACAACTCAGCCTGGGACATAGCAATGCGTCGTTCAAATGGCAAAGCCTTTGAGCTCTGACCATGCCCTGAGGGCATGGCTTTTGCGTCAAACCAAAGAAGATCACCATTTACACGATTTTCATCCAAAGAGGTGTGGATGAAGACAAGTTTTTCGACTATCTTATGGGAACCTATTGGCTCAAGGAGACCGTTGATCTATTTTTTGATGGGGAGTATCAGCAGAAATATGATGAGGTCATGAGTGATTTCCGGCGCCGTGGTATGGTCAGCCGAAGGAACGGAAATTTGTTCACAACTGTCAAGCCATAAAGAAAAACTCAAATGTTTGGCCCGGACCAAGGCATTGACCTGGACTGCGAATAAGCCACGAACCGCCCTGACCGTTCGGCCTGGGTTTTTTCCCTGTTGCGTTTCGGGTTCATACGGCAAACCTTGAAGCCATGAACTGTTTTTTGGTGAGGACATGAAACCGGCTTTCTGTGGCAACGATTGCAATTGCTGTCCGAGATATCTCGCAACGCAGAGTGGCGACCGTGACAAATTGTTTGGCGTCGCTCAACTTTGGAATCGGATAGGTTACCGCGAAAAAGTCGTCTCTCCGGAGGAAATTGCATGTCATGGATGTGCTTCATCCAATTGGTGCAGGTACGGGATCCGTCAGTGTGTTATTGAAATGGGGGTCAGTCATTGTGGCGAATGTGATGACTTCCCTTGTAAGGCTATTCTGGGCGCAATCGAGAAAACGCTGACTTTCAAGAAGAGCGTTAGGGAAAATTCTTCAGCGGAAGAGTATGCTCTTCTTCATAAAGCATTTTTTCTTAAAAGGGAAAACCTGGAGCAGGCACGCAGAAAGTGGCAGGAAAATAGGGAGCAAGCCCCCAGAAGCAATTCTAACGGATAGGTTCAGAGCGTGGTTACGGCCCTCATTCTTATGGGTGCCCTGGCACTCATGATTCAGGCGTTTATCGGTCTCAGCTTTCTCGTCTCCTGTATCTGGGAAAGGGAGAAACGGGCTGCTGCGTTTGTATGCGAGTTCGCCCATGGAGTCATGCTCGAACATTCCCTCACCGCCTCATCGTCTGGCTCATTACCAGAAATCGGTATTCGAGAAGGGATTCTTTCCAGTAATGGATGATATCTTTTACGGAAGGAAGCCAAGGCCCAAAGCAACGCCCCGGTGGGCCGAATTTCATGGCGACAGCGCGTCTTGATGTTCTTCGGGGCCTATCGGGGTGCGGAGAAACGTCTATCTGTCGACCGCCGTTCGCCGCCCGCGGATCATCCTTCGGCATTGGGATCCCGACCACGGAGAGATACAAGACATCCCTCATAATTTGTCCGCGCTTTGCTTGCACTTCCCACCCTTTATGTGTGGCCTCGGTTTCGCGCGCATTGCCCTGCTTTCCAGCGGTAGACATTTTTTCACATCCTGAGCAAAAAGCGCTCTTCAGCGACCAGGAATGGTTATGCCCGCAGAAAAAATTGAGTTTTCCGCTAAAGCCGCGGTATAATGAATAGTATGAACCGCGCGCGCCTCGAAGGCCGTAAGGCGCCATCACTCCATTTCCGGAAAGGCGGAGCAGACATGAAAGTGCTCGGGATCTACGGAAGCCCACGTAAGGGCGGAAACACCGACCAGTTGCTCGACCAAGCCCTTGAGGGCGCAAGGGCTGCCGGTGCAGAGACCGCTACCGTTTATGCGAGGGACCTCACCATGCGGGGCTGCATAGAATGCGGCGGGTGCGACGAGACCGGAAATTGCGTACTCAAGGATGACATGCAGTCGGTCTACCCACGCCTCTACGAGTCCGCTGCCATCATTATGGCAACCCCCATTTTTTTCTACAATGTGACCTCCCAGCTCAAGGCCGTCATCGATCGGAGCCAGGCCGCCTGGGCCAAACAAAGGATTGAAAAGCCGGGGAAGCGCAGGAAACATTACGAGGGCGGCAAGGGATATCTCATCGCCGTTGCCGCGAGCAAGGGGGAGAGGCTCTTTGACTGCGCGGAGATCACCGCGCGATATTTTTTTGACGCCCTGGACATGGGCTACGAGGATGGCCTTTTTCTCCGTCAACTGGAAAAGGACAGCGACGTGCAGCGGCGTCCGGAAGCACTCACCCAGGCGTTTGAGCTGGGAAAAAGGGCCGCTCTCCAGAGTTGAAAGGCCCTTCTCACAACCCACAGACGGGCCTTCCTCGCCACTTGAGCAAGGTGAAGTGATCAGTGATCAGCCGGAACCACCCATAGGCTTCTCGGGCGTTGCAGACATAACGCCACAATGCCAACTTGAACTTGCCTCTCTGATTCGTTAATGTCTATAAAAATTTGCGTTAGCCTGACCTGTAATCAAGTCATATCTGAGCACTGATCACTGATGTTACCGGCCTTTTTCTCTTTTTGCGCATCACCGGTAACGAATCGATGATCACTTTCTTTTGAGGAAGGAGATTTCTCTTGAAGAACCTGAAAAATAAGAGCGTCGTTGCAGTGCTCCTGGTGGACGACGACGAGGACGATTATGTGGTCTTCAGGGATATGCTGGCTGATATCAAACAATGGAAGGTCAGTCTCCAGTGGGCCTCTTCCTTCGAGGACGCCATCAAAGCGGCAAAGGGCGGCGGGCATGATATCTGCTTCATGGATTACCGGTTGGACCGCGGCACGGGATTTGAGCTCATGCAGGAGCTCCAGAAAATGGGCTTTGCCTGCCCGGTCGTCGTCCTCACAGGACAAGGAGACCACCAGATTGACATGCAGGCCATGCTTGAAGGTGCCACGGACTACTTGGAAAAGGGGCAGGTGAACACGGGTCTGTTAGAGCATACCATCCGGTATGCCCTGGAGCGGGCCCGCCATATCGAGGCCCTGCGCCAGTCGGAGAAGCAATTGAGGGTCCTTTCATCCAAGCTCATGAATGCGCAGGAAAATGAGAGGAAGGCACTGGCCCATGAGCTCCACGACAGCATCGGCTCAAGTCTCACCGTTGTGAAGCTTGGGATCCAGAACGAGCTGAGCCGGGCAAAGCAAATGGGTGGGGGTCTGGACGAAAACACCATGGATCAACTCGTGTCAACCGTGGACACGGCTATCAAAGACTTGAAGAGAATATATGGCAACCTCCGTCCGTTGATCATTGACGACTTAGGGGTCATGCCGGCAATACGGTCGCTCACGCGCCGGTTCGAACAGGTGTTCCCCAAAGCCAACTGTGAGTGGTCCCTGGCGGTCAGGGAAGAGGAGGTCCCCGAGACCCTGAAAATTGTCCTTTATCGAGTCATCCAAGAGGCGTTGAACAACGTATCCAAACACAGCGGCGCGAAAACGGTCAGGCTCTCGTTGACCAGGCTGAAAACAGGGGGACTCCTGCTTTTCATTCGTGACGACGGAAGCGGGCTTGACCTGAGGGAAATCCTGTCCGAGGAGAGCACCAAGGACAAACTGGGTCTCGAAAGCATGAAGGAACGGGTGGAGATGTCAGGAGGGTCCTTCGCGCTCGTTTCCAGCAAGGGAAAGGGGACCACCATCCGGGCCCTGTGGGGGCGTGATCAGTGATTACCGATTACCGACCACTTTCTTACTGGGCGCTTTTTGTGACCAGACCCCTTTCGATCGCGATGGCTGTGAGGCCGGAGGCGGTGTGGACATCAAGCTTTTTCATAATATTGCTCCTGTGCTTTTCCACCGTCTTTACGCTGATGCACAGGTAATCGGCAATGTCACGGTTCTTGTACCCTTCCCCAACCATTTTCAGGATCTCCCGCTCCCTCTGGGTGACGGTTTCCCACGATGAAAACGGTTTCAGGGTCTTGCGCTCTTCAAGATAACCCACAAGCACCTTGTCTGAAATCCCGGGGCTGAGATAGGTCTTCCCTTGTAAAACCGTGTCTATGGCCAGGAGCAGCTCCGAATGGCTGGCCTCCTTCAGACAATACCCGTCAAGGCCGGAGTGAAAGGTCTCCAGGATGTAGTCCTCGCTTTCGTGAATGGTGAGGGCGAGGATCTTTATCTCGGGATATCGGGCCTTCAGGTCCTTGATCACCGAGAGCCCGCTCATCTTGGGCATTGAAAGATCCAGTAGAAGGAGGTCCGGGTGCAGCGTCTCCACGCACCGAATCGCCTCCATGCCGTCTCCAGCCTCTCCCACCACATCGATGTCTCCTCTCGACTTGAGGAGAAACTTGAGTCCCTCCCGCAGAATCCGGTAGTCCTCAGCGATGACGACTTTGCATGTCCGGTCCATGAATATCCCTCCTCTAAGGGAGTGGTCAGGCAACTGGTTTGCAGTCAAGCCACAAGAGCCTGAAGCGCCGGGTATGTATTTTACACTAGATAACACGCAGCCGCAAATACGGGATTCACCCCATTTAACTCCTTTGCTGGATTCCTTATCCTATGGAACATATCCGGCACCAATTTCAACCAGCCATGGAAGCGCCATGAACCTACCGGACAAAAAGACGTTCGATCTCCTGATCGTCGAGGACAATGCCGAGTTCAGGCACATGCTCAGGAAGATTCTCCAGTCGAGATTCCCGTCATTCAGGATCTCCGAGGCGGAAAATGGAGAAGTCGCCCTTGGACTGATCAGCCGGCATGAGCCCGACTTGATCTTCATGGACATCCGATTGCCCGGACAGAACGGAATCGTCGTCACCCAAAAAATAAAGCATCAGCACCCTGCCATTGCGATCATCATGCTCACCAATATGGATACATCGGACTATCGGACGGCCGCATTTGAAAGCGGCGCGGATCACTTTCTGTCCAAAGAAAAGAGCTCAGTAGAGGACATCCTGGAACTGGTAGCGCGCATCTCTCCTCCGCCATCCTTTTGAAATCGATAGGACATAATGAACAACCCCGCCGCAAGCTGCGGGGAATTGGACCCCCTTAAGATTAAATTAGCATAACGCCGGCGCAACATCAACGCGCCTGTTTGTGAATATCAGAAGGAGAAAAGCAATGACATATCATGATTTTGATACCAACCCGCTGGTTTGGGCAAAGGATAATGCCGGACACAGATACCTGTGTCCCTTCGAAACGTTGAGAGATCCCAATTCAGTATCTGACGCTGAAAAGAGGAATTGCGTGGATGATGCATCTCGACTGATGGATCCAGGGACGGTTCCCGGGGAAGGGAAGATTAGATTCGGCAAATCCGCGAGTCTAAGTTAGCGCCCATTCACAACCCGGAAATTTCCGGGTGAGGGCCAATTGGAACCTCAATACGAAAGTTAAAAATAAGGAAGACCGCTCAAGCGAGGGGCCTGCCTACCTAAAGAATCGCACGCAAAGGTTAATCCCACTTCCCAGACCTCACCGTCGTCACACAAATGAATCCTCCGCAAGGGACCCGCTGACTGTCACTTCGTAGTAAGCAACCGAGTGGCTGGTCTCGAATACCGTGACATATTGCGGATCCTGATTGCTTTGTTGATTACAACTGCTGCAATTCCAGGTTTCCCAGGTCTTCTTAATCGCCAGGTCGAGACACTTGTCGTAATACATACAAAATAGATTCCGCTTGCCATGCTTGGGACTTGGCTTGCATTGCGCGTGCATGGGTTCCGCCTCCTCATTCTCTAAGTATTCACTGAAAACGCCTTTACGACCACCGCCAGAAGTTCCTCCACGCGAAAAGGCTTGTATAAAACCGAATCCACAGAGCTGTTCATAAGCCTTCCCTCGACAGACCTCTTATCGGACGCCGTGATGAGGACAATGGGTACGGTCGATTCCTTCCTAATTCGCTCGGCCAGGCTCAACCCGTCCATCCCGGGCATATTCAAGTCTGTCAAAACCAGCCCAAAAGCTTCGTCCTCGAACAAATTGAGTGCCTCAGCACCGCCCGCAGCCACGGCAACATCGTATCCCAAGTCTCTGAGAAGCCACGCCATGGCATCCCGAATACCTTTGTGATCATCCACCACCAGGATTCTCCTCAGCGGTCGGATATCAGCTGCCAGCCATCCCCTGTCATCTAAAGCAGAAAGATTTCCCGCTTCCATAGAAGTGGCGATTTTCATATCGATCCGCCTCCGTCGCGAGATTTTCCCCCTTTTGCATTCTTATAAACATGCGAATGGTCATGGGCAATGGGGTGAAACCCCCATTTTAAACGAGAGAAATCCTGTATTTCGGAGAAGTGCCATTTATACTGCTGACGAGTGCGGGATGAAAAAGGTCTACCCCAGGCATTTCTGGTTAACCAAACAGGTGTGGGCGGCTCCCCCGATTGAAACGGATTTGACCCCGAACCGGATAAACCGCATTTTCCCAAGGCTGTTACTGATCGCTGATCACTGGTCGCTTTTCACTTCTCACTGGGCAATGGTCACCATTCTTGCTCTACTGTCCGCGTACATGAAAATACAGGATTGACCCCATAGCCCGCACCGTTCCTTTGGCGCTAATCTGGTAAGCAGTCACTATTCTTTCTTCGCCTTCATACGTGGTCACTGATCACGGGTCACTCTTTCTTTCAGAGGGGTGGGAAAATATGGCAGACATTTTCGGAAAGGATGATCTGGTTCGATTGTTGAAAACCGAGGCACTGTTCTGTCTGACCCTCCTTATGCCCACGGCCGACGCGGGCCTCGAGACAAGACAGAACGCCATTAGGTTCAAAAACCTCGTGGGCCGTGCTGAAGACCTGATCGAGGGGACCGCCATGCCCGCCGCTTCCCAGAAGAAGTATCTGGAACCGCTGCGGGCCATGGTTTCGGACAAACCCTTCTGGGCAAATCAAAGCAAGGGGTTGGCGCTCTTCCGATCTGAGGCGGAGGTCCGGATTTACCGACTGCCGGTCGAGCTGAATGAATTCACGGCCGTGGGCCATCACTTCCATGTCACACCCCTCCTTCCGTTCTTGTTGAAGGATCAAAGGTTCTATGTCCTGGCTTTGAGCCAAAGCGAGGTGAGGTTGCTTGAATGCTCAAGACAGGCGGTGCGCGAGCTGGAAGTTGAGGGAATGCCCGCCAATCTTTCAGAGGCGCTCAAGTTCGACGAACCGGAGAGGCAGCTCCAGTTCCACACGGGCACACCGAAAACCGAAGGCGGCCGACGCTCGGCCATGTTCCACGGCCACGGCGTGGGCATCGATGAAAACAAGGACAACCTGCTGCGCTATTTCCAGCAGGTGAGTCGAGCGGTGGAGTCCAAGCTGAAGGATGAAACGGCGCCCATGGTCCTGGCCGGACTGGACCACATGATCGGCGCTTACAGGGAGACCAACAAATACGCCAATCTTCTGGAAGAAGGCGTAGTCCGCAATCCGGACGGACTTTCAGCGGAGGAGCTTCAGGGCCGTGCATGGTCGCCGATCGAACGCCGTCTCGAAGCGGAGGAAGAGAAGGCCATCGAGGCCCATGTGGCGGCTTCCACCCACTCACCCTCCTCACAGGATTTGAAAGAAATTCTCCCAGCCGCTTATCACAGCCGGGTGGATACCCTTTTTTTGGCGGTGGACACGAATGAATGGGGCGCCTTTGATGAAAAAACGGGAAGCGTGACAGTGGAAAGGGACCCCGGTTCGGGCAACTGCTGCGACCTGCTCAACCTGGCCGCCTGCCACACGCTCTTGAACGGTGGAACGGTCCACGCGCTCCCCAGGGCCAGGATGCCCAATGGGGCGTCGGCAGCCGCCCTTTTCAGGTACTGAAGTGTCCCAAAGGTACCTAGACCTACAGCTGAAGCGCTGTGGGATGCAAGGTTTGTCTTCCTGAGCTCATATCTCGCATCGAACTGGAGAACCGGCGCACACGGCGCAAGGTTTTATCCCGCATCTCACATCCCCATACCTCACATCCCCTATCCCCCATCTCACTTTAGATTAGACACTTTCTTCCCTTGGAACCTTTTCGATGGTTCGCTGTCTAAGGTCATAAACCCATAGCCGCTCGAAAGGAGGCACGTATTATGACCATGAAACGAATCATCGCGACCTTGATGGGGTGCACTTTTGTCTTGGTGCTCTGCGGGACGGCCCTGGCAGGGACGGAAGCAAACGGCGACAGGACCCTTTCTCCCTACTTCCATGTAAAAAGCGACGACCCAGAGCTGGACCCGCTGCCCCTCAAGTCCACCTCGGTTGAGGCCGGCATCTCCGGGGTCGTCGCGGACGTGCGCGTCACCCAGACTTACAAAAACGAAGGCAAGAGGCCCATCGAGGCCATCTATATCTTCCCGGCTTCCACCCGCGCGGCGGTCTACGCCATGAAGATGGTCATCGGCGAGCGGACGATCGTCGCGGAGATCCGGAAGCGAGAGGATGCCAGGCGTGAATATGAGGCGGCAAAGAACGCGGGAAAGAGCGCGTCCCTGCTGGAGCAGCATCGGCCCAACGTCTTTCAGATAAATGTGGCCAACATCCTGCCCGGAGACCTCGTCCGGGTGGAGCTTCAGTACACGGAGCTCCTCGTTCCCCTCGATTCGGTTTACGAGTTTGTCTATCCGACCGTGGTGGGGCCCAGGTACTCAGGGCTGCCTGGAACGGAATCCGCCACAGGCGAAAACTGGGTCGCAAACCCCTACCTGCATGAGGGAGAAGCGCCAAAGGAAGCCTTCCAACTTTCGGTGTCCATCTCAGCCGGCATGCCCATCCAAGACATCTCCTGCCCCTCACACAAGCTGGCTGTCGCATACGACGCCGAGATGGACGGCATGGTCAGGCTCGACCCGGCCGAGACGAACGGTTCCAACCGTGACTTCATCCTGCGATACCGCCTCGCGGGGAACCGCGTGCAAACGGGCCTTCTCCTCTACGAGGGAAAGGACGAAAACTTCTTCCTGTTCATGGTCCAGCCGCCCAAGCGGGTCCGTCCGGAGCAGATTCCGCCCAAGGAGTACATCTTCGTGGTGGACGTCTCCGGGTCCATGAACGGGTTCCCGCTCGATCTTTCAAAATCTTTGCTCAGGGACCTGATCGGGTCCCTTCGGCCGGTTGACCGCTTCAACGTGGTGCTCTTCGCCGGCGGTTCTTCCATCCTCTCTGAGCGCTCTTTGCCCGCAACGCCTGAGAACATCAAACAGGGGGTCCATCTCATCGAACAGCAACGGGGAGGCGGCGGGACCGAGCTCCTTCCGGCGCTCAGAAGGGCCTTCAGCCTGCCCAGAACGGAGGGCACTTCGCGCACGGTTGTCATCGCAACAGACGGGTACGTTTCCGTCGAAGAGGCCGCCTTCGACCTGATCCGGGAAAACCTTGGGGACACAAACGTCTTTCCCTTTGGAATCGGATCCAGCGTGAACCGGCTCCTTATAGAGGGAATGGCGCGTGTGGGAATGGGGGAGCCTTTCGTGATCACCAAACAGGCGGAGGCCGGGTCGAAGGCCCAGGCCTTCAGAAAGCTGCTTGAATCGCCTTTGCTCACGGGCATCTCGGTCGCCTTTGACCGGTTCGAGGTCTACGACGTGGAGCCGCCCTCCATCCCGGACCTTTTTGGCGACCGCCCCGTGGTGGTATTCGGAAAATGGAGCGGCGAACCCAGGGGGAAAATCCGCATCCGCGGAACGGGTGGCGAGGGTCCGTTCGAGACGTCGCTTGACGTGGAACGCTTCAGGCCCATGGAGCGAAACGGCGCGCTTCAGTACCTGTGGGCCCGCCACCGGATTGCCCTCCTCTCTGACTACAACCATCTGCGCCCCAATGACAAGCGGGTCGAAGAGGTGACCCGTCTTGGCCTGACCTACAATCTCCTCACCGCCTATACCTCCTTTGTGGGGATCGACACACAGGTGCGTTTCGAGGGTGGAAAGCCGGTGACCGTGAGACAGCCCCTGCCGCTGCCTGAAAACGTATCCAACCTTGCCGTGGGTGGGGCCATGACCCGGCAGATGGCCTGCATGGCCAAGTCAGCGCCGGCGCCCACCGAAGCACTCCGAAGCGGGGGCAAGGCGGTCGATGAAGCCCGGTCGGAGAAGGAAGCGGCGGCATCCTCGCTCACCATCGGCAAGGTCACTGTTTCCGGTGGTCTTTCAAAAGAGGACGTGACGCGTGTCATCAGAAACGAAATTTCCGCCCTTGAGCGGTGCATCGTGATGCCGGGCATTAGAAGGGGGAGCGAGTTTCTTCTCGTCATAGAAGTCTACGCGAGCGGCCAAGTCCTCTCGATGACGGAAAGGGGGTCCATGAGCCTTTCCAAAGAGACTAGGCATTGTATCGAGAGGATTTTCAAAAAGATGCGGTTCGCTGCTGGCGAAAAGGGGACGCTAACCGTCACCCTCAGGGTCGGGTGACCGGGAATACTTAACCACGAAGATGGTATGAGAAGGCTGGTCTCCCGAGAGGTGTGATAGACTCACCCTCGCAAACTAAACCGCACTTTAAGGTGCAAGAGAAAGGAGACCAGCCTTCTCATACCATCTTCGTGCGCATCGTGGTGAATCCCTTATTGCTTTCGGAATTTTCCGCCGCCGATGGATCGTCCAATTTGGACATGACAAAGTCCGGCATTATGATATATTTTCTACTGTCTGCGGTTTCCGCACGGGATGCCCCCTTGCCAATTTGGATTCCCAATGAAACCCAAGCTGCACAAATCCGTCTGGGGATGGGCCTTGTATGATTGGGCCAACTCGGCCTTTGCCACCACCGTGATGGCCGGCTTTTTCCCCATCTTTTTCAAGAAGTATTGGAGCCACGGCGCGAACGTGAACGAGAGCACGGCCATGCTGGGGCTGGGCAATTCGATCGCTTCCCTGGTTCTGGCGTTGATGGCGCCGATTCTGGGGGCGATGGCCGACCGCGCCTCGGCGAAAAAGAAGCTCCTCATTTTCTTCGCGTACGCCGGCGTCCTGATGACCGCTTGCCTTTACCTTGTGGGGAAAGGCCAGTGGGCGCTTGCCATATTCTTTTACGTGATGGGGATCATCGGTTTTTCGGGCGCCAACATCTTCTACGACGCCCTGCTGCCGTCCGTGTCCAACGAAAAAAACGTGGATTTCATATCCGGCATGGGGTTTTCCCTGGGCTACCTGGGCGGAGGCCTACTTTTCGCCTTGAATGTACTCATGACGCTCTATCCCAAGACCTTTGGCCTTCCGGATGCCTCCGCCGCGGTCCGTTTCTCTTTCCTGACGGTGGCCCTGTGGTGGGGCGGCTTTTCGGTCTTTACGATCCTGTGGGTCCCCGAGGACCGACCATCGATCCTGCCGAAGACCGACGCGATCCGCGGCGGCCTGCGCCAGTTCCTGGACACCCTGTCGAACCTGCGGAAAACCAAAGCCGCTTTCCTGTTTCTCCTGGCCTACTGGTTCTACATCGACGGGGTGGATACGATCATCCGGATGGCGGTGGACTACGGCCTTTCCATCGGGTTTTCCTCCAACGATCTGATCGTGGCCCTGTTGCTCGTACAGTTTATCGGCTTTCCAGCCACCCTGGTCTTCGGGTGGCTGGGTCAGAAATGGGGCGTGCGTAAATCCATCTTCCTGGCCATCGGCATTTACATGGCCATCACCCTGTGGGGCACCATGATGACGCGCACCATCGAGTTCTATCTGCTGGCCGTGTTCATCGGATTGGTGCAGGGTGGCATCCAGGCCTTGAGCCGCTCCTATTACTCCCGTTTGATCCCTCCCGGCCAGTCGGGGGAGTTTTTTGGTTTTTACAACATGCTGGGCAAATTTGCCGCCATTATCGGTCCGGCCCTGATCGGCCTCGTGAGCCTGGCGGCCCGGCACATCCTCATGCCGGTATCGCCCACGCCGGAGCAGTTGACCGGCGTGGCCCACCTGGCGTCCCGATGGGGGATCGGCTCGGTCCTGCTGCTCTTTGTCATCGGCGGGGTTCTCTTCTATTTCGTGGATGAATAGGACGCCCGGAAAGGTCGAAATCACCGACCGGCCTTTTCACATCCTTATGAAGCGACACGCCAAGACCCCGTGCCGTTTTGGCGGACGGATATGTGGTCGAGAACAACAACCTGGCGCTCAAGGAGAAGATATCAGACGTGCTCACGCACTTCCATTTCACCCTCCCTTGTGCTAATCTTGGCCCGCTTTTGAGCCTTTTTGACTGCTCATGATGTTGACCTTTTCGCTTGAATTGAGACGAACAAGAGGAGGACGGCATGAACGTTTTGACGGTTTTGGGAAGCCCCAGGAAGCGAGGGAACACGGCCACAGCGCTCGGTTGGTTCGAAGAGAATCTCAAGGCCAGGGGGCACCGGGTCGAGAGGGTCAACATCGTGGACCACTCTGTCAACGGATGCTTGGGCTGCGGCAAGTGTCTGGCCGTATCGGACCGGCCGGGCTGCGTCCAGAAGGACGACGCCATGGGGATCTTTGATCGCATGATGGCAGCCGACAAGGTGGTTTATGCATCACCCCTTTACTGCTGGGGGTTCTCCAGCCAGATGAAGGCCCTCATCGACCGCCATTTCTGCCTGGTGAAAGGGTACGGCACCCCTGCGTACAAGTCGTTTGTGGATGGAAAGTCCATGGCACTCCTGGTGACCTGTGCAGGGCCCGTCGAGGACAACGCGGACCTTATTCAGACCCTGTTTGACCGCATAAACGACTACGGCAAATCCAAAGTTATCGGGAAATACGTCATTCCCTTCTGCACCACACCCGATGCCATGGGCAGTGAAGCCAAAGCCATTGTTGAAAAGCTCCTCGGCACCGTGCTCCACACACTATAGGCACTTCTCATGGCCTCCATCCTGATCATCTACCACTCCCAGACCGGAAACACCCGCCGCATGGCGGAGGCCGTGGCCGTGGGCGCGGCCTCCATCGAGAACGCGACCGTTCTGCTCAGACACGCCTCCGAGGCGACGATCGAGGACCTCTTCCAATCCGACGGGTTGGTGATCGGGTCGCCTGAGTACTTCGGCTACATGGCCGGCATGGTGAAGGATTTCTTTGACCGAACCTATGAAACGGCACGCGGGAAAAAGGAAGTCTTCCGCAAGCCTTGCGGCGTCTTCATCTCGGCGGGCAACGACGGTTCGGGGGCCCTGGCAAGCATCGAGCGTATCTGCATCGGCTACCCCTTCAAGAAGGTGCTGGAGCCGGTCATCGCCCGTGGAAAAATCGACGCGGTGACCATCGGCAGGTGCGAGGAGCTTGGCCAGACGATCGCTGCAGGGTGCGATGCGGGAATTTACTGAAAAGATGTGAGATACGTGTTCTCCGGCGCACTTCCAACTTTAGGCACTTCTTAATTCTTCTTGTCCTCCGGAATCTTCAGCATAGGCAGCTTCAAAAACTCAACGCCCTCATCCTTTAGCATTTTCTCTTCAGCTTCCGTGGCCGAGCCGCGGATGTTGCGTCGATCCGAGACGCCGTAGTGAATTTTAAGCGCCTCACCGGCAAATTTGGTCCCCACATCTTCGAAATTCTTATGGAGATAGTGTACGATTTCCTTGGCCAACCTGGAGTAATCGATGGCCTCATCCCCCCCCTTGGTCGCCACATCGTTGCCGGAACGCTTGATGGCCACTGGGGACATGACCCGCCTCACATCGGCCTCGTCGCAGTAGGGGCAATTGATCATCCGCTTCTTCCTCTGGTCCTCATAGGCCTCAAGGCTGTCGAACCACCCCTCGAAGAGGTGCCCGCGGACACACTCCAAATCAAAGGCAATCATCGCCGTCGCCCCCCTCTCATTTCTCCGCGTAAAGCACGGCAAGAATGACCGTCTGCCGGTCTCCGTGGCACTTGACCAGGTGCGGAACCGTGGAGTCATAGTAAATCGCGTCTCCCGGCTCCAACAGATGAATCTCGTCTCCCAGGCGCGCCTCCATCACCCCGTCCAGGACGAAGATGAATTCCTGCCCGTCATGGGCTGACCGCTCCTCTTCGGTTGCAGCAGGAACCAGGGTCACGAGAAAAGGCTCCATGTGCCGATCCCGCTTGTGCGGGGCCAGGGACTGGTATTCGTAACCGTAGTGCTCTCCCTTTTTCGCGTCGTAGCGCGAGACGATCTTCCGATCTTTGTGCCGGACGATGGTGTAGGGCAGGTCCTGATCGCCGGAGATGAAGTAGCCCATCTTCATTTCGAGGGCCTTGGCGAGCTTGATCACCGTTCCGAGAGGTGGAACCACGGTCCCCTGCTCGATCTGCTCCAGCAGGGAGACGTCGAGACCGGTCCTCTGCGAGATATCCTTCAGGCTCAGCCCTCGGCGCTCACGGACATCCATAACCCGCTTTCCCACATTTACCTGGATGTCTTCCTGAGGCCCCGTGGCGCTGATACTGTCCATGAATACCTTTTCTTCATCCTTCCTGGCATATTGCCGGCTGATCTCGCTCAGGAAATCATGGTAGGCATCCGGTTCGCCTGCAGAGTCTCGATTGTCTTTCATAAGCACCATCCAGATAGGGTATATAACCGCATTCAAATTCGGATTCCACGACTACCCGATGCCCCTCCAAGCGTCCCCCTTTGCAAAGGGGGGCGTAAAGGGAAACCAGGCCCAAGCGCCATGGCCGTTTGGTTAAAATCTATCATCCTATCGCTGCGAAGGTCAAGGGCCGGCCCGAGGCCCAGATGCTCGAAAACCTCGTCTTGAGGCACGGTTGGACAGGCAAAGCGAAATCGACATCATCCATCGAGCACAAAAATGACCTCCATCCGCACTCGGAACTCCAAGATCTTCCCATCCTCCACCGACACCCGCTGCTCGAGGACCCTGAGGCCGGTGATGCCCCGCAGTGTCTTGTTGGCCCGATCAAAACCCACCCGGATGGCGTCATCAAAACTGATGGGGGAGCCTGCGATAATTTCAGAGATCCTTGCGACACGTTCCATTCTACTTTCCCTCCGGTTCAATTTGATCCGTCGTATTATCCTCTGTCACACCTTCGGCTCGACGCCGTCGGCATGACTGATCCCAGGGCGCAAGAATCAGATAGAACATTAGGCACCTCTCCACAAGCTCAGATCGCCATTTTGTAAAACAGAATTTCCAGCATGCGAGACTAGGTCCCTGGAGCCGCCCAATCCGCGCCCCAGTCAATGGGGGTCAGCAGCGCGTCGTTCTCGGTCATATCGCGCCAAAGGAGCTCGGAGAGCCGTTTGTAAACAGGGCCCGGAATCCCCTCCCCGATGGTCCGTCCGTCGTAACTCACAACCGGCACGACATTGAGGGAGGTCCCCGTCAAGAACACCTCTTTGGCCTCGTAAGCCTCCTGGGGCGGGACCCGCGCAAACTGAACACTGCCGATGAGCCCTTCCCGCACAAGCGAGTGGGCCAGATCGAAGACCCTGTGGGCCGTTGTCCCCGAAAGGGTCTTTTCAAACTCGGGAAACTTGAGGACACCTTGGCGGGTGAGGACACCGATGTTTTCGGTCGACCCCTCCGCCAGGAAGCCTTCGTCATCCAAAGCCACGGCATTTTGGTAGCCCGCATCGACCGCCTCTTTGGTCATCAGGACATTGGGCAGGTAGTTGCACGACTTGATCCTGGCAAAAAACGGGCTCTTGATGGGCACCCGACTGGTCATCAGTCGGATGCCCTCGCGGTAAATGCTATCGGGGTATCGCTTGAATTTCAAAACGTTGGCATAAATGTGGCTTCGAGGGCAGTCGTAGGGGTTGGTCGTGAAGCTGCCCGGCCCCCTTGAGAGAACGACCCTGATCAAGCACTCCTTTTGCCCCCCCGCCAGGACCAGGGCCTTGATCACATCCCTGATCCGGTCGTATTCCGGCGGCAACCTCAGTGAGATGGCCTTCGCAGAACGCTCAAGTCGCTGGAAGTGGGCCTCCATCTGGTAGATCCTGCCCCGCACACACCGCATGACGTCGAAAACCCCGTCCCCTCGGTGCACCAGATGATCGTCGACGGGAACCATCATCAAGTCCGGATCTTTGGTGATCCCCTGAAAGAGGGTGGCGTACATGGCAAGGTAGTTTTCCCTCCAGGGACGTTCCTGTTCCTGGATGCACGAGAAAAAATTCCCTTTGTTGATCACCCTCATCTTCATGCGGCGGCCGTTTGCCAAAACAAAGCCCACCTTCTGGATGGTGAGCTGTCTCCAATCAGGCTTGGGGGATAAGCGAACCGATCGTAAGCGTATCCCGCAAGAAAGGTGAATTTCTTGACACGGGAAGACCCAAAAAATATGATCGAAAACGATTAGATAAGAAATATAGACGATCACTCTATGGGAATCAACGGTTTTTCTGAACCACCCTAACAGGGAGCGATGTTTTCCAATGCCTGAACGACAGTACGTGGTTGACGAGATGACCCTTCGGGACACCTGGCGGATGTTTCACATCATGGCCGAATTCGTGGAAGGCTTCGAGGTGCTCCCCGATGTTCACCCCGCGGTGACGATCTTCGGCTCGGCCAGATCCGCGGCAAACAGCGAAGTCTACAAGCAAACCGTCAGGCTGGCGAGGATGCTGGTTGAAGCCGGCTTCAACGTCATCTCAGGGGGAGGCCCGGGCATCATGGAGGCCGCCAACAAGGGCGCAGCCGCAGCCGGGGGAAAATCGGTGGGGCTCCACATCCACCTGCCCAAGGAACAGCAGGCCAACAAATATGCGAACGTCCGGCTGGAGTTCGATTACTTCTTCGTCCGAAAGGTCATGTTTGTGAAATACGCCGTGGCCTATGTGATCATGCCTGGCGGCTTCGGGACCCTCGATGAGCTCTTCGAGGCCCTGACCCTGATTCAGACCCACCGAATCCGCTCCTTCCCGGTGATCCTCATGGGCTCGGACTTCTGGGGCGGGCTTCTGAACTGGCTGAAAAAGACGCTGGTCAAGGAAAAAACCATCTCGGAGTCGGATCTCGACCTCTTCAGGGTTGTGGACACCCCGGACGAAGCAGTCGCCATCATCAAACGGAGAGTGGTCCTCTGAGCACAGGGAAAAATGAAGGCGAAACCATCCGTCACCTCGCGCGCCGCTTCGGCGTGGCGCTTTCACCTTCCGCACGCGATGGCTTGACGGTCTTTCTGGATGAGCTCACCCGCTGGAACGCCAAGATCAATCTGACCGGTCTCAAGTCCCGTGAACGGATCATCCATGAGCTTCTGCTCGATTGCTTCGTCCCCATCCCGTTCCTGCCGGAACAGGCAACGCTCCTGGACGTGGGCGCCGGTGCCGGGTTCCCGGGCTTGGTGCTTAAGATCTGCAATCCATCCTTCGTCGTCTCGCTGCTGGAGCCCAACGGGAAGAAGGCAACCTTTCTAAGAAGCGTGACCCGTCTTTGCGACCTCAGGCGGATTCAGGTGATTCAGGCGAGGGCCGAGTCGGGGACGGGTGAGCTTTCCGCGGAGGGGTATCAGGTTGTCACCGCCCGTGCCCTGGCCGGGCTCGAGGAGGCTTTGAGGCTCTGCGTTCCATGGGTGAGACGGAAAGGTCTCTTTGTGAGCTTCCAGGGGGCCGATGCGGCGGCGAGGCTTGAGGCGTGCCGCCCGCTCATAGACGCGAGCGGGCTGGTTCTTATCAAGAACATAGCCTATCCGGTCCCCGGCAAGTCGGAGGAGAGGCACGTGCTGATGTTCAGACGGCCCGCCCGAGCGCATCCATAATGGTGCTGCGTTGAAGGTCGGTGAAGCGCTCAATGCTCAGGCGCTGCCTGAAATGCCACCCCTTGAGAACCCACATGTGGGCCAGCATGATGATGTTGTAGGCCATGAAATCCACGTCCACGGCCTTGAACAGGCCTTGTTCGATCCCTTCGCGGATGATTTCGCCGAATATCTCGCTGGCCTCCACCTCGAGCTGCATCACCCGGGCCTTTGACGCCCGATCGAGGGACGCAGACTTCTGGTAGATCAGGAGAAGCTTCTCCCGGTGCTGGTCCACAATCCCCAGGTAGAGATCGATGGCAGCGGCGAGCTTACCTTGCGGGCCTTTCACGCCCTTGCCCTGCTGGATCAGGCCCTCACGGAAGGCGTTCAGCACATCCTCCATGATCAGCCGCATGATCTCGGATTTCTTCTTAACATAGTGGTAGGTGACCGGGAGGGTCACGCCGGCCGCTTCCGCGATTTCCTGAATCGAGGTTGCGGTAAAGCCCTTCTTTGCATAGAGGACGCTCGCCGCATCCACGATCTTCTTTCTTACCTTGTCGGATGCGCTGATCTGATCCAGCACCGTAAGCTCAGCAGTGGGTCCCCTCATGCCTCTCCCTCCCCGGGTGGCGCGATGTGCGATGTGCGCATGATTCCCCTCCATCCCACATCAACCGAATTTGAGCGACCCGACAGCCGGCCATTTCAACCGGCTGCCGGGGCGAACGAAAACTTAGTCGCCTTTCACATATTTGAACGAGACATTGACCCTGGCCCTGTAGGCCGTGATTTTGCCGTTTTCGATGGTCAGGTCCAGGCGGGTGATCTCCGCAACCCTGAGCTCCTTCAGGCTTTCTGATGCAGTCTGAATGGCGTTGTTCGCGGCCTCTTCCCATGATTTGTCGCTGGTCCCGACCAGTTCGATGATCTTGTATGTGCTACCACCCATGATTTCACCTCCTGTTTGAGTAAAAGTTCAGTGCCGACGGCGAGCCTCAGGGGAGATTCACCTCCTTCCCGCTCTGGATTTTTTCCACAACCTCAACCTCTTTTGATTGAAATACTGAAAGAATGGTCAATAATTTGACTTATTATATGACCCTTAACCCTCAAGTCAAGCGTCAAAACGGCCCCATCTCTACGATTCAGGCACCGGGAACCCCCACGCCTCCAGGGTCCGGAGCATCCTGGCCCGGTGCGTGCCGGGCCAATAGTAGCGGAGGCAGGACGAACACCTCCGAATGTTCGATGGGTTCTGATAGAACACGTACTCCGGCACATTGTCCATGGGTTCATCGGGCCCGACCGACTTGAGGGCTTCGTTACAGACCAGACAGAGGGTGAAATATCTCGACGGGTCAGGCGCAAGGGAAACCGCATTTCGGACCTCCTTGATCTGGTCTCCCACCCGGTCGCCAGTGATCAGGACGGAACCTTTAAACCGGGCAATCGTCTTTCGATCCCGTGTGATAAGCACCCTTCCTTGCCCTGCCCAGTGATCCAGGTCCCCGGGCCCATAGCGGCGCCGGTAGACGGTATCGCAGCCCAGGACCCGCAACCATTTGGAGAGCCTCCCGAGCATGGCATCTGCAAGAAACAGCGTGTCATCGGTACGGTCCATATCGCTTCAAACCGAAAAACGCGGGCCAATGGAGGGATCATAACGGAATCCTTGGTTGCGTGAAAGGGGGATTTCGGGAATAATGCGGTTTGGGATGTGACTCTTTTATCAGTTTTATGGGAGTGACCGGATCATGGACAAGATCATCATCGAAGGGGGCAAGTCCCTGTGCGGCACCGTCAGGGTAAGCGGGTCGAAAAACGCGGCCCTGCCCGTCATGGCGGCCTGCCTCCTGACAGGCGGAACGCAGCGCCTTTACAACGTCCCGAGGCTCCGGGATGTTGAAACCACGAAGAAGATCATGGGGATGCTGGGCGTGTCGTTTTCCGAAAATGAAAACGCCCTTGTGGTCGACTCAGCAGGCCTGAACGGGTTCGAAGCCCCATACGAGCTGGTCAAGACCATGCGGGCCTCCATCCTGCTCCTGGGGCCTTTGCTTGCCCGATGTGGAAAGGCCAGGATTTCGCTCCCGGGCGGCTGCGCCATTGGGGCGCGGCCGGTCAACATGCACCTCGATGCCCTGACCGCCATGGGCGTCGAAATGACACTCGACCAAGGCTACATCATCGCGAAGGTTGACCGTTTGAAGGGGGCACACGTCTTTTTCGACATCCCCACGGTCACCGGAACTGAAAACATCATGATGGCCGCGGTGACGGCATCCGGTGAGACGGTCCTTCAAAACGCGGCCAGGGAACCGGAGGTCCAGGACCTGGCCAAAATGCTTCGAAGCATGGGGGCACAGATCGAGGGGGACGGCACCGACACCATCGTCGTTCAGGGGGTGCGGGACCTCCACCCTGCCAGTCACACCATTATCCCGGACCGCATCGAAGCGGGCACCCTCATGATCGCCGCCGCCATGACCCGGGGGGACATCACCATCGCAGGGTGCGCTCCCGATCACCTCCCTGCGGTCATCGAAAAGTTGGAGGCCGCCGGCGCCGCGATTCATGTCGACGGAGACACCATGCGGGTCAAGGGCCCGGACGTCCTTCAGAGCGTGGACATCAAAACCATGCCTTACCCGGGATTTGCAACCGACCTGCAGGCCCAGTACATGGCACTCATGTGCATCGCAGACGGCTCCAGCATGATCCGGGAGACCATCTTCGAAAACCGTTTCATCCACGTGAGCGAGCTCATCCGGATGGGCGCGGACATCGAAATCAACGGCAACCAGGCCCTGGTGAGGGGACGGGAGCACCTGCTCGCCGCACCGGTCATGGCAACGGACCTTCGGGCAAGCGCCTCCCTGATCCTGGCAGGCCTTGCGGCGCGCGGGGGCAGGACTGAGGTCCACCGGATTTACCACCTGGATCGAGGCTACGAGGCCCTTGACAAAAAATTCCAGCGGCTAGGGGCCTCCATATGGCGGGAAAAGGCCTGAGATGGGCCGCCGCCCCCTCCTCGCCATCCTGCTTGCCTACGCAGTCGGCGTGGTGGTCGGTCATTATTTTATCCCAAAAGATCATTCGCTTGCGCTTCCCTTTCTGGTGGGGGCCTCACTCTTGCTGATCGGTGGGATTCTCCTGCCCGTACCCATCAAAACACCGATTTTTCTCAGCACCTTCTTTACGGTGGGTCTTTTCATGGATCTGGCCGCTCACCCTCCCAGGGCCACCCTGGCACAAATGGCGGAAGAAAAAAAGGAAGTGTTGCTGGAGGGGACCCTTATTGAGCCGCCTGAACGGTCTGCGGAGGTGTCACGGTTCACCGTGCGGGCCGAGGCCCTTCAACAGCACGGACATTGGCTGACGGTCAATGGGGACCTTGTCGTCACGGTCTACAATCATGCCCCGACTCTTCGGTCTGGCGAGCGGATTCGATTCCCGGCAACCCTCCGTCCTTTCAGAAACTTCAACAACCCAGGCGGCTACGACTATGCGTCGGCCATGGAAATGAGGGGGCTTGCCTGTGCCGCTTCTTTGACGGACGGCCGACGCGTCGTCCCCATGGGGCAAGGCAGGATGGACGCCCTGGACTTCGCCCTGGAAAAGATGCGCCGCCCTGTCCGACACCTCATGGAAGACAAGGTCGATCCATCGGTCAGGGGGATTCTTGCCGCCCTGATTCTCGGCGAGCGCCGGGACGTGAGCCAATCCATGCGGGAACCTTTTGACAAGGCAGGGCTTGGCCACATCATGGCCGTCTCGGGTCTCCACATCGGGATCGTGGCCGGGGCCTTCTTCTTCCTCTTCCGGTGGCTCCTGGGCCGGTCGCCTTCCCTCATGCTCCACTGGGACGTTCATGGGCTTACCGCCATGCTCGCCTGTTTGCCTGTGGTGATCTATACGGCCATGGCGGGCTTTCAGGTCTCCGCACAGAGGGCCATGGTCATGGCCCTCTGCTTTCTCCTTTCGGTGGTCCTCGGCAGGGGGAAGGAAATCTGGTCGTCTCTGGCCCTCGCTGCCCTGATCATCCTCTTCATGGACCCCCACGCCCTTCACGGGATCTCCTTCCAGATGTCCTTCGGTGCCGTAATCGGCATCCTCTTCTGGACCCCGACGCTCCTCAAGAGATTCACCAGGACATCCGCTCTCCTTTCAAATCCACGGGGCATTATCACCCGTCTGAGTGAATACCTGTGGGGGCTGCTGGCCGTGAGCCTTGCCGCCACCCTGTTCGTCCTCCCGCTCTCAGCTTATTACTTTCATCGCATCCCGCTCCTGGCCCTGCCGGCCAACCTGACCGTCCTGCCGATCCTGGGGTTCCTGGTGTTACCGGCCGGGCTGGCGGGTGCCGCTTCACTGCCGCTCTTCCCGTCCCTTGCCGAATGGATGTTCCACTTGGCCGGCTGGGGGGTGAAGATCATGTCGGCCTTGGCTTCTTTCTGGTCTTCGCTGCCCTTTTCAAGCCCGTGGGTGGTTCAGCCAAACGGGATGGAAATGGTCCTCCTATACACGATCATCCTTATTCTGATCTTCCGAAAACGGATTCGCTGGGTCCGACCGCTGTTCCTTTTTCTCGGGCTCGCCCTTTGCGCGGATGTCACGTACTGGGTCTTCAAAACAAGGCTCAACAGGGACCTGAAGGTCACCTATCTCGATGTGGGTCAGGCCAACTGTGCCCTGGTGGAGTTCCCTTTCGGGAAAAGGATGCTGATCGATGGCGGCGGGTTTTCAAGCGACCATTTTGACGTGGGGAAGATGATCGTGGCCCCGTTTCTGTGGCGTTCCAAGATCGGCACGATTGACTACCTGGTCTTGACACACCCCCAGGCGGACCACATGAACGGGCTTCGATTCATCGCAAGCGCTTTCAATCCCGATGAGCTCTGGTGGAACGGGGAAACAGTGGAGACCGATCCATTTCGGGAGCTCATGGAAAAGCTGCACGTAAGTGGGGCACGGCAACTGGACCCATCCCAGTTGAGCCTGCCCCGGTGGATCAACGGCGTTTTCGTAGAGGTCCTTCACCCCCCCGATGACGATGCGGTCGAGGCAATGAGGGGCAAGCCCTGGAATCTGAACGACCGATCCCTGGTCATCCGTCTTTCCTTCCGCGGCATTTCCTTTCTGTTTCCGGGGGACATTGAAAGGGCCGGCGAAAAGGTCCTCTTGTCGAGAAAGCATGGTTCCCTCCGAAGCCACGTCCTCCTCGCCCCCCACCACGGCAGCCGGAGCAGTAGCACTGAGCCGTTCTTAAGGAGCGTCGATCCGGGCCTGTGCGTAATCTCCTGCGGGGCCTCCAATCCCTTCGGCTTTCCGCACCCCGAAACCCTAAGACGACTCGCCGAACGGAACTGCCGTGTGCTCCGAACGGATGAATCGGGAGCCATTCTCTGCACCGTTGACCGCCATGGGCTCACGGTCCAAAGTGTCCTTGGTCCACCGGGCGTGTCCGATCCTATACTTCGCTAAAGTGGGAGCGGATGTGAGATGTCAGCCAGGACTCTCTCACCCGGATTTTCCCGCATCCCACTTCTCCTCCCACTCTAGGCACTTTAGGCACTTTAGCGCACTTCCCCGCGTCTCAGTGTGCCGTTACCCCAACCCGACTTGCATCGCTTCCCTTTCGAGGCTCGGTCAGGCAGAGGGGGTCGCACGGCTCCACCGGCGAGAAAAGCGTCTCTCCCTGCTTCAACACGAGGGCCTCCTTCAGGACCTCGTCCACGTGGCTCACGGGCACCAGTTCCACCCGCTTGAGAATCCGTTTTGGGATTTCTTCAATATCCCTTTTGTTTTCAAGGGGGATGAGGACCTTCTTTATTCCGCCCCGGTGTGCGGCAAGGATCTTCTCTTTGAGGCCGCCGATCGGCAGGACCCGGCCGCGGAGCGTGATCTCACCGGTCATGGCCACGTCGCGGTTGACGGGTTTTCGCGTCAGGGCAGAGACCATTGAAACCGCAATGGTGATCCCGGCCGATGGACCATCTTTGGGGACGGCGCCTTCGGGCACGTGCACATGGATATCGATCGTGTCATAGAAGTTGTCCGGCAGCCCCAGCTGCCGCGCCCGCGATCGGATGTAGCTGAGCGCGGCTCGAGCCGATTCCTGCATGACCTCACCCAGCTTTCCGGTGAGGATGAGGTTCCCCCTTCCAGGAAAAATGGTGGCCTCTGTCTGAAGCAGCTCGCCCCCCACATCGGTCCACGCCAGTCCGGTCGTAAGACCCACGCGATCCGTTTCCTCAGTCTGGCCATAGCGGTACTGCATGACCCCTAGGTACTTGGGGACGGACTGAGCGCTGATTCTCACACGTGTGCCCTTCCCCTTTTGCACCACCTCCTTGGCGATCTTCCGGCAGATGGAGGAAATCTCCCGCTCCAGATTCCGGACCCCGGCCTCACGGGTGTAGTTCCTGATCACGGCCAGAATCGCGCCGTCCGACATGACCAGATTCTCGCTTTCGAGACCGTTTTGTTCCAGCTGGCGCTTCATCAGGAAGTCCTTTGCGATCGCGAGCTTTTCGACTTCCGTGTAACCGGGCAGACGGATGATCTCCATTCGGTCCTGGAGCGCCAAGGGGATGTTGTAGAGGTTGTTGGCCGTGGTGATGAAAAGCACGTCCGACAGGTCGTAGTCCAGATCCAGATAGTGGTCGTTAAAGGCACTGTTCTGCTCCGGATCCAACACCTCAAGAAGGGCCGCCGATGGGTCCCCTCTGAAATCAACGCTCATTTTGTCCACTTCGTCCATGCAGAAGACAGGGTTCTTGGATTTGGCCTTTCGAAGAGACTGTATGATCTTGCCGGGGAGTGCCCCGACATAGGTCCTGCGGTGACCGCGGATCTCGGCCTCGTCCCTCACGCCTCCGAGGGAAAGCCTGACAAAATTCCTTTCCGTGGCCCTGGCCACGGATTTGGCAAGCGAGGTTTTTCCGACCCCCGGGGGGCCCACCAGGCAGAGGATGGGACCGCGGAGCTTCTGGCTCAACTTGCGGACTGCCAGATACTCGAGAATTCGCTCCTTGGGCTTTTCGAGCCCGTGATGATCTGCGTCCAGCACGGCCTTGGCCTCGTCGATATCGAGCTTCTCCCTGGTCTTTTCATACCATGGCAGAGAAAGAATCCAGTCGATGTAGTTGCGCGACACAGGAAACTCGGGCGAGGCCACGGACATCATTTTCAGCTTCTTCAGCTCCTGTTTCACCCTCAACCGCGCCTCTTTGGAAAGTCTCTTCTTCTGGATCTGCCTTTCCAATTCTTCAATCTCGGCCTTCAGGTCGTCTTTCCCGCCCATCTCCTTCTGTATGGCGCGCATCTGCTCATTGAGGTAGTAGTTCTTTTGGTTTTCCTCCATCTGCTTCTTGACGCGCTCACCAATGCGCTGTTCCAGCGTAAGGATGTCGATCTCGTTTCGAAGCATCTCGAAAAGGGTGTCAAGCCGGCGTTTCAGATCCAGGGTCTCGAGGAGGATCTGTTTGTCGGCCAGCTTGAAGCTCACATGGGCCGCGATGGTGTCTGCCAGGCGCGAGGCGTCCTCCGTTGTCTCGATCACTTTGACCAACTCCTCGCTGATCTTGGTGTTGACCTTTGCGTATTCCTTGAAGCTGGACCGAATCCCCCTTACCAGGGCCTCGGTCTGCGAAGTGCGCTCTTCCGTGCTCGCCAGCGTCTCGATCTGGACTCGCCAGAATTCGCCTTCCTCCTCAAATTCCCTGACCATGCACCTTTCCTTGCCTTCCACCAGGGCTTTCACGGAACCGTCCGGGAGCTTGATGAGCTGCAACACGGTCGCCAGCACCCCAACACGGTGCAGGTCCTTTGTTGAGGGTGTTTCAATCTCTTCGCCTTTCTGGGCCGCAAGCACGATCTCTCGATCTCCGGCCATGGCGTGGTCAAGGGCCTTGATGGACTTGTCCCTGGCCGCGAAAAGCGGGACAAGCATCTCCGGGAATAACACTACGTTTCTCGTCGGCAGAAACGGATAATAACGTTTATCGTTTCGTCCATGCATTGGCATGATTCATTGAACCTCCCTGAATAGGAAATATCCGCCTATATTTGTCGGCATAAGAGAAGGTAAGACGTATGTCCCCCTAGTCAAATATCAGCGTAAAGGCAAGTTGTATCCTATGGATGACTCCGAAGAGGAAGAAGGAAAACGTCACGGCAGTGGAAAAGCCCCCTCGGCCGGGGGCTCCGCGGGAGATATCTTCCACACGGATCCTGACCGAGGGGGGCTGAGGTTAAACGGAGGAGGAGAGAACGAAAGATTGGTGAAAATCGTGCCAGGCGTTCGCCGCTACTGATCCGCCTCGGGTCGTGCCTTTGTGGCAGGCACAGGGCCTTTGAATGACTCAAAGGCCGTTTTGATGGCCTGAAACCGCTGGAGCCCCATGATCTTCCTCACCTCCAGCAGGAACCGGAATCTTTCCGATGAAAGGTCCTGTCTGGCCTTTTCGAGCCTCCTGAACTGAGCCATGACGGCATCCTCATTGAGGGCCTCCTTCTCGATCAGGGTTTCCAGCTCGAACTGCTCCCGCTCCACGCCATTTTTCAGCGTAATGAGCCTTCGCTGGGTCTCGAGGAATTTTTCATCCAGTAGCTTTCTTTCGCCAAGCTCCAAGTTTACGCGCCTGGTGATCATGGGGTTATGCCACCATTTTCCGATAACCGTCTCCTGGCTGAAGACATCCCCGCGGGCAAAAACGGCTGTCAAAAGAAAAATAATCGGAAGCACTCGTTTCAGCATGGCTCATGACCTCTTCTCTGATCAAAGTAGGACACTTTTTCAGTCACCGGCGGGACGATGAAGTCTATGAAATGATCATCCAGCAGGGAACCGTTGTCTCCCGTAAACACCGCGTAGGACGCAGGCAAGGCGTTCTCAACAAGCGCGTTGACCTGGCTGGCCAGCCGTTCCGTTTCGCCGAGTCCCTTTTCTGCGACCCTGGCGGTTTGGAGGGGCCCGATGGCCGGCTGCTGGGGCCACATGTTCACGACCATGACCAACAAGGCCGCCGCGGCCCCCGCGGCGATCCCCTTCCACGCCCAATTCCAGTCGATGCGACGGCCCCTTTTCGGACGATCGGGCAAAGAGGCGGGTCCGAGCGGTGACGGGGTCCACTGATCCACGCGCTCGCCAAATCGCGCGAACCCTCTCTCCAACTGTCGCAGCGCGGCCTCACACTGGTGGCATTGATGCAGGTGGCTCTGTCTGGAAGGGGCAAGGTCTGCCGGGTCCACCACGGCCACCACGATTTCGTTTTCGCTGAGGTGCGGGGTCCGAATGGGTTTCAAATTCATTGCTCCTCAATCCAACGGGTCATGGTTGGGTTCTTTCTGAACTTGGCAATCGCCCGATAAAGGTGTGTCTTGACGGCGCTCTCCCCCTTGCCCAGGACTTCGGAGATCTCCCGGATGTTGAGATGGTCCACAAAGCGCGAGGTGAAGACCTCCCGCTCCATTCGCGAGAGCTTCTCAAGGTAACCGCCCACTTCCCTCCAGAAAATCTCCCGGTCGATGGCATCCATGGGTTGATGGTCATTTGAATCCCGGTCTGGAAGTTCCCTCTCCTTTTCGTGATCCGACAGGGGTTCGAACAGGGCGAGGAACTTTTTGCGCCGGTTATAATCCCGCGCACGGTTGACGGCGATCCGGAATATCCAGCACCTGAAGCGATCGGGCTCCTTAAGGGACGCCAGGTTCTTGTATGCCAGCAGGAAGACTTCCTGCGTCACATCTTCGGCGTCCCACGGCGAGCGAATTCGGTGGTAAACCATCCGAAAAATCTCTCCTTGAAACATGCGCATCAACCTCTCAAAGGCCCACCTTTCACCGGCTTTCGCCTTCAGGACCAGCGGGGTGACAGGCGTTTCGGCGGCTGCCTCCCCAGCGAAAGGCTCCGCTGTGGCCGACCGAGTCATGCCCTGACCGTCCCCGCAACCATTTCCATGTCCCTAGCCCCATCTTACGGCGTTGCCGGCCCCAGTCCCGGCCTTGTGGTGGGTCTGTCTCGCAGTGACCTTGTCTGCCTCGACCGGCGCCGATTCCATTCGCACGCAAGAGATTATAGCGAATCTACGGATCAAACCAAAGCGTTTCATGTGATCTGTAACATGTGATCTGTAAATGGAATCGCACGCTTTGTCATTATGAGACGAGGCACGGAATAAATTAGTTTACATGATTGATGGGGTTGAGGTATGGAAGGGATACATGAGGAGGTGATTTCGTTGGAAAAAGAAATCGTTCAAACCGACCGCGCCCCGGCCGCCATCGGCCCATACTCCCAGGCGGTCCGATCAGGGCCCTGGGTTTTTGTATCGGGCCAACTTCCTATAGACCCCGAGAGCGGGACGGTCATCATGGGAGACATCAAAGCACAAACCCGCCAGGCGCTCAAGAACCTGGAAGTCATCCTCCAGGCTGCAGGGTCCATCCCTGGATCGGGTCGTCAAGACGACCGTTTACATCGCCAACATGGACGAATTCTCGTTAATCAACGAGGCCTACGCGCCGTTTTTCCCTTCTGAGCCCCCTGCGAGGGCGTGCGTGGAAGTTGCCCGTCTGCCAAAAGACGTGGGGATCGAAATCGAGGCGGTGGCCCTCCTCTGAGCCACTCGTTCCAGCCGACGGGCAACGCGCGGTCAGGGTTTCGGTTCGACGATCTCCACCTTCATCTCGATCCGTTCATTGGGGTTGTCTCGCGGGTCCCTGGGTTGGGCGACAATCTTGTCCACCACGTCCATGCCCGCGGTCACTTCGCCGAACACGGTGTACTTCCCATCGAGAAATGGGGCTTCCGCCACACAGATGAAAAACTGGGACCCGGCGCTGTCTGGGTGGGCAGACCGGGCCATGGAGAGCGTCCCTCTCTTGTGTGGTTTGTCGCTGAACTCTGCCTTGACCTGGTAACCCGGCCCGCCCATCCCGTGTCTGGACCTGTCAGGGTCCTTGGTGTTGGGATCGCCGCCCTGAATCACGAAACCCGGGACCACCCGATGGAAAGTGGTCCCATCGAAAAAGCCTTTCTTGGCAAGCGTTATGAAACTTTCCACATGATTGGGTGCCAGGTCCGGGTAAAAGGCAAGGTTGATGTCTCCGAGTTTCGTGTGAATGACGGCCTTTGTCTCTTTCATCGATGCTATCTCCTTTGAGGTAAATTTTCTTTGGCGGACTTCATTGCCAAGGGCAGGGTGGGCTGCATAGAAGAGAAACAGCACACCACCAAGAATTGAAAGACCTTTTCGAATCATACCCCTTTTTTCCCTCTTTCAAAAAATGATGCCGACAGATAGGCGCTGTCCTGATGCATCTTCAGCTTGATGTCCTCTATCTTCACACCAGGCAAAGAAATATACATGGTCAGGCTATTATGTTCCTCGTCGGTGCAAGAGCACACCTCAGGGGTCACCCTGATTTTTTCCAAAATATAAGACGAAAGGCATTGAGGTAAAGCCCTTTTTCCTTTAAAAGGTCAAGGATGGAGCTTGGGGCTTCACCCCGATTGGAATGATGGAATGATGGGTTTAATGAAAAGAGGTGGTCATGAATCCTGAGAGCGTTCTGCCCATTTGTTACAGAATTCGAATTGAGCCCGACCTGGAAAATTTTCGTTTCCATGGCAACTTGGACATGGAGGCGGAAGCCAAGGGCCCTTTAACCCAGGTGGTCCTCGACGCCTTGGACCTCGCGGTCTTTCACTGCAAGGTGAGATTTGACGGGGAATCCTTCGATTGCGCCTTCCGGGTGGACCCCAAGGGCGAATCCCTTGCCGTGGATCTCCCCAGGGCGCACCAGGGAAAATTCGTTCTATCCATCGCGTTCGTGGGCCAGATCAACGACCGGATGGCCGGTTTTTACAGGACCCGTTACAAGGCGGGCAACAAGGAGAGATTCGCGGCGGTGACCCAGTTTGAGGAAAGCGACGCCAGACGTGGGCTGCCCTGTTTCGACCATCCGGCTTACAAGGCGGCCTTTGAGGTGGAGATGGTCGTTGACCAACACCTCGATGCCGTCTCCAACATGCCCATTATCGAGGAGCGGACGCTTGAAGCCGGCAAAAAGCATGTGAAATTCGGCCGGACCCCAAAGATGCCCACCTATCTGCTCTTTTTTGGTGTGGGCGAGTTCGAACGGTTGGAGGACCATGGCAAAGTGCTGGTTCGGGTGCTTACCATGCCGGGCATGTCTCGGCAAGGCCGGTTTGGTCTCCATTTCGGGAGGCAGGCCCTGACGTTCTGCGAAGACTATTACGGAACCCCCTACCCGCTCCCCAAGCTTGACCTCATCGCCATTTCCGACTTTGCAGCGGGTGCCATGGAAAACTGGGGCGCCATCACATTCAGAGAAAACCTCCTCCTTCACGACCCGGAGGTCACCTCCAGGTCCGGGGAGGAACGAATCTGTGGCGTGATCGCCCATGAAATGGCCCACCAGTGGTTCGGAAACCTGGTCACGCCGAGCCGACTGGAAATACCTCTGGCTCAACGAAAGCTTTGCCACTTACCTCGGTTACGCAGTGGTCCATCACTATTTCCCCGGATGGGAGATGTGGTCCCAGTTCCTATATGGGCAGACGGAGGTGGCCCTTGACCGGGATGCGCTCCAGCAGACCACACCCATTGAAATCCCCGGCGGCGCGCATGTGGTGATCAACGTGAGCACGGCCCCCATCATTTACAACAAGGGGGGGAGCATCCTGAGGCAGATCGAAGGTTATATCGGTGAGTCATCCTTCAAAAAAGGGCTGCGAGGGTACCTGGCGAAGCACCAATACGGCTCGGCCGCGAGCCAGGACCTTTGGCAGGCCATGGAGGCGGTATCGGAAAGTCCCGTGAAGGAGATGATGCGAAGCTGGGTGGAGCAGAAGGGCTACCCGCTCATCGAGGTGCACAGAGACCAGGACACGCTTCACCTGAGACAGCGGCGCTTCACCCTTTTGCCGAACGACGCCCGGCAGACATGGATGATCCCGGTTGCCATCCGGGTGATCCGGGAGGGAGGTGCCATCGACATGGTCTCGACGGTACTGGACGAACCGTCCACCTCTGTCAGGATCGGCCCGGGTGCAAAGGCCTTTAAGGTCAATGGAGGCCAGTTCGGGTTTTACCGTGTGAAATACCTGGATGAAGACGCCCTCCTGCGCCTCCGGGAGGAAGCGGTCCGCCCTGGCGGACTCCCGCCCGAAGACCGCTGGGGCGTCCAGAACGATCTCTTCGCCCTCGCCATGTGCGGGGAAGTCCCAATGGAAGTCTATCTGGAGTGGGTCTTCCACCTGCGGTCGGAAGATGCATTCCTGCCCCTCATCAGCACATTCACCCATCTCCATCAGGCCCACCTGATCGCCGAAGGGGCCATGAGGAAAAGGATCGTGGAGACGGCGGTTTCCATATTGGATGCCACGTTCAGGCGGATCGGTCTTGACCCGGGGCCCCATGAGTCGAACACCACCTCCGTCCTGAGGGACCACGTGCTCTATCAGGCGGCGCTCTATGGGGTGGCCTCTGCGGAGGCCTTTGGCCGGGATCGATTCCGGTCCATGATGGAGGGGAAGCCGATCCACCCGGACATCATGCGGGGCGTGATGGAAATCGGCGCTTTCTGTGGCGGAGAAGAGGCCTTGGATTGGTTCTTCAAGCGGCTCGACACGTCGCAAAGCGAGCACGAGCGGATGAACATTCTTTCGGCCCTGGGACGGTTCAGGGAAAGACCCCTGATCGAACGGACTCAGACATGGGTGCTCGAAAGGGTGCCGGCCCGCAACCGGTTTGTCCCCATCGGCGCCATGGCCTCCAATCCCCTCGCCTCCCCGCTCTTGTGGGACTACTACGTCAAGCACCTGGAAGCGTTCGAGCAGCTCCACCCGGTCCATTACGAGCGGGTCATCGCCGCTGTGGTCCCCTGGGGCGGGCTTGGGAGGGCGCGGGAGGTGGAGGACTTCTTCAAGACATACGGGGCGCAAAAGGACAAGGCCAGGGAGGTGATCGGGATGTCCCTCGAACGGCTGGAGGTCCATGAAAAGATGCGGATGCGTCTTTCAGGATCCCGGCTTGCTTCAATCGCCTCATGTAATCAGAAGGTGAAAGATAGGTGCAGGTTAAAAGGTGCGAGGTCTTATCCACAGCCCTCATCCCTTTCCACTTCAGCTCACTTCAGGCACTTTAGCTCCCCACTTTAGGCACTTCAAAGATTGGAAACCAGCTGTGCCAGACCCGGATCTTCAAGGATCCGTTTCGCGAACCGGATGTACTTGGTCAGGATGGCCCTTACCGCGAGCTGAAGAGCATAGGCCTTCACGGGTTTCTCCAGGAGATGGGTGATGTTGGAGGCCACGCACATGTCCACCACCTCATCGCTTGCCTTGCCGGTGATCATGACCGTGTCCTCACGGGCCATGGGGAACTTGGGCTGGATGGTGTCCAGGAAATGGAACCCGTTCTGGTCATCCAAGTAGACATCCACCACGAAGATGGCGACTCCGTTGTCACAGCTGAGGCAGTAATCCGTCGCAGCTTTGGCGCCGGTGAAGGCCTTCACCTGACCCCACACGTAGAACCTTTGGATGACTTCCGAGAGCATCTCGCAGACCGCGGGGTCGTCGTCGACAATAATGACATCGAGTCCGTCTGGCATCCTCATCCCTCTCAATCTGAAGTTAACAGCGCGCGGTTCCCGGAAAACAAGCCGCGTTTGATTCTAACGTGTCGCCCCCGGGATTCAAAGGCTTTTTTTGTGCGGTTCAGGGTCGCGGTTTCCGCGTTGACGCGTTTTCGCACCCAAACTATATTGGGGCCATGAAAGAGCAAAGCCCTTCCATAGAAGAAATCCTGGGGGCCAACGGCCTGCTGGAGCGCAATCTCCATGGCTTCGAATTCCGTCCTTCCCAGGTGGAGATGGCCACGATGGTGTGGGAAGGCCTTCGGAATGAAACGGTGGTCATCGTGGAGGCAGGCACCGGCACCGGCAAGACCTTCGGGTACCTGGTCCCCCTCATCCTGAGCGGCAAGAAGGCGGTCATCTCCACAGGGACGAAAAACCTCCAGGAACAGATCTTCCACAAGGACATCCCGCTGCTCAGAAAGGCCACGGGGCTCAAATTCGATATCCTCCTCATGAAAGGCAGGAGAAACTACCTCTGCCTTCATCGCTATCAACAGTTTTTTTCCCAGGCCTCGCTCTGGACCAACGACCTCGATGAGGCAAGGCGCAAGCTGGACCGATGGCTGGTCAGGACCCCCTTTGCGGATCGAGCCGAGGTCCCTTGGATGGCCGACGACGACCCGCTCTGGGATGTGCTCTCCTGCCCATCGGAACAGTGCCTGGGTCCGGACTGCCCCCACATGGAGGAGTGCTTCCTCAATCGCCTCAGGAAAAGGGCTGCCCAGGCGAGGATCATCGTGGTCAACCACCATCTCTTCTTCGCGGACCTGAAAGTGAAGCGGCACGGCTTTGGGGAGATCATCCCCCGCTTTCAGGTGGCGGTCTTCGACGAGGCACACCACATTGAAGATATCGCCACGGCCAACTTCGGGGAGAGCCTCTCGACCGGGCAGTTGACGGAGCTGGCTGAGGATTTTGAAAAAAGGGCAAAGGACGTCCGGGACATCAAAGCCTCCCTTCATCCCCTGAGGGCCGGGTGCGCCGACCTTCACGGGTCCTTTTTGGGGCAGGAGGACCGGGGGAGGATCGACCGGGAGACCCTCGATCGGATGAAGGAAGGGCCCGTCCGTGAGATCAAACAGGGTCTTCGGTTCATCCACGAAGCCTCCTCTGCACTCGAGGCCAGCGACCCGGAATTTCTGGAGTTCCGGGCAAGGGCCGTTCACCTGATGGAGGTCACCGACGAGGCCCTCAAGCCCAGGGATGCGGATTGGCTCAACTGGTATGAGAAGCGGAGGAAAACGGTCATTTTTCACGCATCCCCGCTCGACGTGTCGGAAGGCATGAGGGCCCAATTGTTTGACCGCCTTGAAACGGCCGTCTTCACCTCCGCGACGCTTTCCATCAACGGGGATTTCAGCTACTTCCGCAAAAGGGTTGGTATCCCCGACAACGGTTTGGAGGCGGTCCACCCTTCCCACTTCGACTTCAAGGCCCAGACGCTCATGTACCTGCCGAAAGACCTGCCGCCCCCTGCCGATGAGCGTTTCGTGCCGGAGGCAGGCAATCGAATAAGAGAGATCCTCCTCAGGTCCAAAGGCAGGGCCTTGGTCCTCTTCACCAGTTACCGCAACCTCAATGGCGTCTATGGGGCGCTGGAGGGCTCGATCCCTTACACCGTTTACAGGCAAGGCGACGCGCCCAAATCGGTGTTGCTCCAGGCCTTCAAGGAGGATGTGCACTCCATCCTCATGGCAACGGGATCCTTCTGGGAGGGGGTGGACGTGCCAGGGGAAGCCCTCAGCTGCCTCATCATCGACAAGCTCCCTTTCGACTCGCCGGGGGACCCCCTCATCGCGGCAAGAATCGACAGCATCCGCTCCAGCGGGGGAAACCCGTTCATGGAGTACCAGGTCCCCGCGGCCATCATCTCGCTGAAGCAGGGGCTCGGGCGGCTGATACGCCAGCGGACGGACCGGGGGATCCTCTCCATCCTGGATGTGCGAATCTTGAACAGCCGATACGGGAGACTCTTTCTATCAAGCCTCCCGCCCATGCCCCTTTGCCACCATCTCGATGACGTGGAGCGGTTCTTTTCCGGCGAGCCGTCCGCCGATGTCAAAACACGGGACAAACCCAAGAGGACAACCTTTCCAACCGGTGCTGAAAATGGCCCATAAGGACCTGAGCGAATTCATCAAGCTCCTCGAAGAGAGAGGAGAGCTTGCCCGAATCAAGGAGCCGGTGAGCCCCGACCTGGAGATCACCGAGATCACCGATCGAGTCAGCAAACGACAGGGCCCCGCGCTTCTCTTCGAGAACGTCCGGTCCCCATCGGGTTTTCCCGTGCTGATCAACCTGTTCGGGTCGCCCGCGCGGGTCCGCCTTGCCCTGGAAGTCGAAGATCTGGATCTCCTTGCCCGGGATCTCGTGGACTTCATGGAAATGAAAAAGGCCGAGACCCTCATGGACAAGATTCGATTGCTGCCAAAGGTAAGACGGCTCACCTCCATATTCCCCAAGACGGTGCGATCGGCTCCCTGCCAGGAGGTGGTTCTCAAGGGGGAGGCCGTGAACCTCCAGGCCTTGCCCGTGCTCAAGTGCTGGCCGGGGGACGGGGGCCCCTTCATTACCATGGGACTCGTTACAACCTCCCATCCGCGCACCGGCAAACGGAACCTGGGCATGTACCGGCTCCAGGTGTTCGACGCACAAACCACGGGCATGCACTGGCATGCCCACAAAGGCGGCGCACAGCACTACCGGGTGGCGGAGGAAATGGGGGTTGACCTGCCCGTGGCGGTCGCCCTCGGGCCGGACCCGGCCTGCACCTACGCGGCCACGGCCCCCATGCCGGACGACATGGACGAATACCTCCTGGCGGGCTACCTGCGAAAACGGCCGGTGGAGCTGGTCAAGTGCGTCACCAACGAGCTCCATGTCCCCGCAAACAGCCAGATGGTCATCGAGGGCTTCGTAAAGCCGCACGAACGAAGGAGAGAGGGACCCTTCGGCGATCACACGGGATTCTATTCCCTGGCCGATGACTACCCCGTTTTCCATGTGACCTGCCTCACGCACCGAAGGAACCCCATCTACCAGACGACCATCGTGGGCCGCCCGCCCATGGAAGATGCATTTCTCGGAAAGGCCACCGAGAGGCTCTTTCTTCCGTTGATCCAGAAGCAGCTCCCTGAGATCGTGGACATGAATCTCCCCATCGAGGGGGTCTTCCACAACCTGGCCTTCATCTCCATTGACAAACGCTATCCGGCCCACGCGAAAAAGGTGATGCATGCCGTGTGGGGGCTGGGTCAGATGATGTTTTCCAAGATGATCTTCATCTTCGACAAGGAGGTCAACGTCCAGGATCTCTCCCAGGTCCTGTGGGTCTTGGGTAACAATGTGGCGCCCCGCAGGGACGTGCTCTTCGCGGAAGGGCCCGTGGACGTGCTGGACCATGCCGCGGAGCTTGCCGCTCATGGGGAGCAAGATGGGCGTTGACTGCACCCGGAAGTGGCCGGAGGAGGGGTTCACCAGAGAGTGGCCGGCGGTCATCGAAATGGATCCCCAGGTGAAAGATCGGATCGACGGGCTGTGGGCGAAGCTCGGGCTGGGCTAAAGCGACATGGAAACGCTGGGCCACTTCCTCCGGATGATCAAGTTCGAGCACACGATCTTCGCCCTGCCCCTTGCCTACGTGGGCGCCATTCTTGGGGTCGGCGGCCGGCCGGATTGGAAGAAAATGCTCCTCATCCTGAGCGCCATGGTGGGGGCCCGGACCGCGGCCATGGCGTTCAATCGGTTGGCGGACCACACCTTCGACCGCCTCAATCCCCGGACGAGCAGCCGGGAGCTCCCGGCGGGAAAGCTCCGAAGACCCTTTGTGACCATGCTCCTTGGTGCGTCCATCCTGCTTTTTCTCGTTTCCGCCCTGGCCCTCGATCCCTGGTGCTTTTATCTCTCTCCGCCGGCCCTCATCGTGGTCCTCGGGATATTCCTACACCAAGCGGTTCACCTGGACCAGCCACCTGTTTCTGGGCCTCGCCCTGGCCTTTGCGCCGCTTGGGGGATATCTTGCCGTGGCCGGCCGGCTGGACTGGCCCGTCACCCTGATCGCGGCAGGGGTGATTTGCTGGGTGGCCGGATTTGACGTGATTTACGCCTGCCAGGACGTTTCCTTCGACCGGCGCGTGGGTCTTCACTCCATCCCGGTCCGGGTGGGTATCCCTCGTGCCCTCCATTTTTCGTCGGCCATCCATCTGGTGGCTTTTGCCCTCTTTTTGTGGGCCGGCATCCTCGCGGGACTCAAGTGGCCCTATTTTGTCGCTGTCCTGATCGTGGGGATACTTCTGTTCCTGGAACACAGGATGGTCGGGCCTGAAAGACTCGACCGCATCAACGCCGCCTTTTTCACCATCAACAGCTACGTGAGCGTCACGCTCCTCGCGGGCGTCGTGGCCGCCTTCTTAATTTGAAACATTTGGCCCCTGACCCAAGGGATTCGGAGATATCAGGGCAAAGCGCCCTTCGAGAAAGATCACGAATTTCTCTTGACTCGATACCCCTTTTGCCTTTTCATATCTCTGATTGAAGGATCCTGCCATCGGCTCACCCTAGATGGAGTCGCGCGTGAGGCCTGTTGGAATCATTCCAAACCCGTCTTCAGGAAAGGACATCAGACGTCTGGTGGCCTTTGGCTCCGTGTTTGACAACCACGAAAAGGTAAACATCGTGAAACGGGCGATCCTCGGCCTCGACGCCATGGGCGTTGAGGAAGTGGTGTTCATGCCTGACCCCTTTGGCATAGGGTCCCGCGCCCTCAAGGACTTCGATGTGTCTCTGAAGACTTCGTTTCTGGACATGCCGGTTGAAGGGTCCCAGGAAGACTCAACCCGCGCTGCCGAGATGTTCTTGAAAATGGGGGCTTCCTGCATCATCACCCTCGGCGGGGACGGGACCAACCGGGCAGTGGCCAAGACCTGTGGAGATACGCCCCTTCTGCCCATATCGACCGGAACCAACAACGTTTTCCCCTTCATGGTGGAAGGGACCCTTGCCGGCATTGCTGCGGGAGTGGTGGCCTTGGAAACCGCCTCGCCGGAACTACTGACCAAAAGGGCACCCCGTTTGGAAGTGGTGGATGGCGGTCGGGTGATCGACATCGCCCTGGTGGACGTGGTCGTCTCCGAACCGGGTTTCATCGGTTCTCGGGCGGTCTGGGACATCTCCACGCTCCGGGAGATCTTCCTTTCAAGGGCCGAGCCCGGGACGATCGGGTTTTCCTCCGTTGGGGCCCACCTTGGCGTTCTTCACGCAAACGGCCCAGCAGGCGTTCACATTAGGATCGGTTCCGGAGGAAAGAGGGTGAAGGCCCCTATTGCCCCGGGATTGATCCGGATGGTTCCCGTGGCATCTCAGCGGATCTTTGAACCTGGGGAGGCCATCCCCATATCCGCCCCCCCTGCCTTGCTGGCCATGGACGGCGAACGGGAACGCATTGTGAAAAAGGGGGAGCAATTGACGATCCGGATCAACCCGGAAGGACCGCGGGTGGTTGACATCGGGGCCACCCTCAGGCAGGCCTCAGAGAGGGGGATGTTTGTTGAAACAGACTAAGTGATCTTCACTTGAGCTGAAGGCGTCTCAATCTGGCTTCAATTTGAATCGATTCATTTAACCCACAACCCCGTTCGGAAAGGAGGAGTCCGATGAAACTGGCAAAGGAACAGCTCCTTGACATGTACAGGAAGATGGTGTCGATCCGGGAATTTGAGGAGTCCCTCTCGGAAGCCGTCAAGGCCGGGTCGCTCCCCGGCTTCGTGCACCTTGGCGTAGGCCAGGAGGCCGTCATGGTGGGCGTGGCCACGGCGCTTCGCCCCACCGACTGGGTATCCGCCTCGCACCGGGAGCACGGCATGATGATCGCCCGGGACGCGGACATGAGGCTCATGCGGGCGGAGATCTTCGGTAAGGTCACAGGCTACTGTAAAGGGAAAGGCGGCTCCATGCACCTTGCCGTCTATGAAAAATGCGCACCCGGGTGCAACGGCATCCTCGGCCCCAGCCAAACCATCAACAACGGCATTGCCTTGGCACTCAAACGGCGGGCCAAGGGGGACATCGCCGTCGTGCTCTTTGGCGACGGCGCCGCCCACCGGGGGGAGTTTCACGAGGCCCTGAACCTGGCCGCCATCTGGAAGCTGCCTTCCCTGGCCATCTGTGTCAACAACCAGTACGGAATCAGCGGCTGTGTGGATGACGTCTGCTCCGTGGAGGACATCTCGGCTCGGGCGGCAGGGTACGGCATTCCAGGGCTGACCGTAGACGGCTGCGACGTGATGGCGGTCTACGAGGCCGTGTCCGAGACCTCCAAGTCCATCCGGGCCGGCAAGGGCCCTGCGCTCATCGAGCTCAAGACCTGCCGCTGGAAGGGCCACTTTGAAGGAGACCCGCAGCTGTACCGCAAACCTGAGGAGCTTGCCGGAGATCCAGAGGCGGGATCCCATCAAACGCTTTGGCGACCAACTCATGGAACAGGGTCTCGCCGCGGAGGAGACCTTTGAGGTGATTCGCACGGAGGTGAAAAAGGCGCTGAAAGACGCCATCGAATTCGCGGACAAGAGCGAATACCCACCACTGGCGGAGACTTACACCGACCTTTACTACGAGGAAAGGAGGGGTGCCTGATGAGAGAAATCACTTATGCAGAGGCCATAAGAGAGGCCCTGCGTCAAGAAATGAAACTGGACCCGAACGTCTTTATCATGGGGGAGGATATAGGAGCGTTTGGCGGCTGCTTTGGCGTGACGGCCGGGCTGTTTGACGAGTTCGGCCCCGAACGGGTCATGGACACGCCCATCTCGGAGGCCGCCATTATGGGGGCGGCTTTGGGGGCGGCCCTCATGGGGATGAGACCGGTCCCGGAGATCATGTTCATTGATTTCACCACGGTCTGCTTTGACTACCTGACCAATCAGGCCCCAAAGGTGCGCTATATGTGCGGCGGCCAGGTGGAAAAGCTCCCCCTGGTGGTCCGCACCACCTCGGGTGGATGGATCCGGGCCGCAGGCCAGCACTCCCAGTCATTGGAGGGTTGGTTTACCCAGGTCCCAGGGCTGAAGGTGGTCATGCCGGCGACCCCTTACGACGCCAAGGGTTTGTTGACCTCATCGCTGCGCGACAACAACCCGGTGCTCTTCATCGAACACAAGGTTCTCTATGCTGTATCGGGCCCCGTGCCCGAAGAAGAGTTCCTGATCCCGCTAGGGAAGGCAGAGGTAAAGCGTGAGGGCAAAGATGTCACCCTGATCTCCTACTCGCTGATGCTCAACAAGACCCTCACAGCCGCCGAGCAGCTTGCCAGGGATGGCATCCAAGCGGAAGTCATCGATCTACGAACCCTCTCCCCCCTGGACCATGAGACGCTGGCGCGCTCGGTTAAAAAAACCCACAAGGCCATCGTCATTCAGGAAGCGGTTGAAATGGCCGGGGTGGCGTCCCAGGTCGTCAAGAGCCTTGTTGACAACGCTTTTGAGTATCTCGACGCACCGATACGAACCGTAGCGGCTGGAAACACCATCATCCCTTTCAGCCCTCCGCTCGAAGACGCCATGCTGCCCAATGAGGAGAAGATCGTGGCGGCGGCAAAGCAGATTGTTCAGTAGGCGTTTCGGAGTGGACCTTCGTAATGTCGATCCAAAAACATCGGGAGGAAAACCGTGGCCGTAAATGTGACCATGCCCAAGTGGGGCCTCACCATGAAGCAGGGAAAGCTCTCCAAATGGTTCAAGAAAGAAGGCGACCCCGTTCAAAAGGGTGAAGCGCTCTTTGAGGTGGAAACCGATAAAATCACGAACAAGGTGGAGGCCCTAGCAAGCGGCATCCTCTTTCAGATCGTCGTGCCGGTTGGGGCCGTGGTGCCCGTTGGGACGGTCCTGGCCGTGATCGCCGAGCCCGGGGAGCAGCCGGAACGCATTGAAGGCATGCAGATGGGCGAGGTGGTGGAAGGAGAAGCCCCTGCGGCCGGGGCCAGAGCGCCGGCGGAGCCTGAAAAGCCCAAGAAGGAGACGTTCGTGCTGGCAACGCCGGCGGCCCGCCGCCTTGCCAAGGAGCTGGGGGTGGATCTGACGGCCGTTGAAGGGACAGGACCCGGCGGGCGGGTGACCGAAGCGGATGTGACCCGGTATCACAAGGAAGGTCCGCCGCCGCCCAGGATCACCCCCCTGGCGGAGGAGATGGCAAGACAGGCAGGGATCGACATCAGGGCCATTGCGGGGACCGGGGAAGGCGGCAAGATCACCAAAGATGACGTTGCCCGAGCGATCCAGGTAAAGGGCCAGGTGAAGGAGGCGGAAGCCGTCCGGGTCATTCCCTTTGCGGGGATGCGGAGGGCGGTTGCAGACAACATGTACGCCAGTCTTCAGGGAACGGCCCAGCTGACCGCGTTCACGGAGGTGGACGTGACCGAAATGGTCCGGTTCCGGGACCAGGTGCGGGAGGAATACCGTAACGACGAAAGCGTCAGGGTCTCCTTCAACGACATCATCGTTCTTGCCACTTCCAGGGTCCTGAAACGGTTTCCCATCATGAACTCCACACTCGTGGGCGATGAGATCCTGCTTCACCCCACGGTCAACATGGGGCTCGCCGTGGCGCTGAACGAGGGGTTGATCGTGCCTGTGCTGCGGGATGCGGACCGTAAAGGCCTTCTTCAGATCGCCAGGGAGGCCAGGGAACTGGCGCGGAAGGCCCGGGAGGGGACCCTCACCGTGGACGAGGTGACGGGTGGGACGTTCACCATCACCAACGTGAGCATGTTCGAGGTGGATGGGTTTACCCCCATCTTGAAGCCGCCGGAGACAGGGATCCTTGGGGTCGGCAGGGTCAAGCAGAAACCGGCTGTGCTTAACGGCGAGATCTGCATCCGGTCCATGATGTTTTTGAGCCTGACCTTTGACCACCGGGTCGTGGACGGCGCCCCTGCAAACGACTTCCTGCAGACGGTGGCCCGCTACCTTCAAAACCCCATGCTGGCCATGACGTAGCGGTCAAGGGACATCCGTTGTTTTAGGCTACACATGACAACTCGGAAATCGAGGCCAGGATATCACGACGAGGTAAGTCCATGTACGATGTGGTGGTGATTGGCGGTGGGCCGGGTGGCTATGCGGCGGCCATCCGGGCCTCCCAGCTCGGGGGGAAAGTCGCCCTGGTAGAGGCTAAAGAAATGGGCGGTACCTGTGTGAATCGGGGCTGTATTCCCTCCAAGGTCTGGCTCCGTGCCGCGCATTTGCTTCATTGGATTCGAAACGGCCATGAGCTGGGCATCAAGACCCAAGGCCCGACCGTGGACTTTCAGGCCGTCGTGGCGAGAAAAAACGGGGTAGCCAACGACATCCGAATGGGCATGGAGGGACTCCTGACCAACAACCGGGTGGAAGTGGTAAGGGGACGGGCTGCCCTGAATGGTCCCCGGGAGGTCCGGGTGGACGGACGGACGCTTCAGGCAAGAAAGACCATTGTCGCAACCGGCAGTGTGCTCCGCATCCCCGATGTGCCGGGCATCGAGGAAGCGGCCATGACCACGGATCAGGCGCTCGACATGACTGCTTTGCCCGGTTCATTGCTCATCTGGGGAAGCGCCGGCCCCATCGAAGTGGAGATGGCCTCTCTCCTCAACACGCTTGGCTGTAAAGTCATCCTCGCTTTTGAAGGGCGAAGGATCCTTCCCATGGAAGACGGAGACACGGGCCAGCGCCTCGGACAGGCCCTGAGGGAGCAGGGGGTTGAGCTGCTTCCCCGACTGACGCTCCAGCGCGTTCAAAAACAGGGAACAGGGTTTGTGGCCGTCCTCTCGGGTGCGGAGGAGCGGAGGGTGGAGGTTGAGCGGGTCCTGGTCTCCGCAAGGAAACCCAACACCGCAGGCTTGGGGCTTGAGGAGGCGGGCATTCGGCTGGATGAGGAGGGGTTCATTAAGATAAACGATCGGCTGGAGACAACGGCTGCGGGTGTTTACGCGGTCGGCGACGTGACGGGGGGGTGGATGCTCAGCCACGCCTCCTCGTCCATGGCGGTGGTGGCTGCTGAAAACGCCATGGGAAAGGACCGCGCCTTTCCGCCTCACCTGGTCCCGAGGGGCCTTTGGACCATTCCCGAAGTGGGTGCTGTTGGCCTTTCGGAGGAGGCGGCGGAGGCCAAAGGGTTGGCGGTGGAGGTGGGAGATTTCCCTTACGCCATCAATGGGTTGGCCATGGCCAGAGGCGAGATGACCGGGGCCGTGAAGGTCATCTCGGATGGTCGTTACGGGGAGATTCTGGGTGTCCACATCGTGGGCGGACATGCCACGGAGCTGGTGGGTGAGGCCGTCATGGCCATGCAGCTTGAGGCCCGGGTCCAGGAACTGGCTTACTCCATCCGGGTTCATCCCACCTTCTCGGAGAGCGTGGTGGATGCGGCCCGGGACGTTGGAAATTGGGCCCTCTACCTCCCAAGACGCGACTGATTCGTGGTCAAGCGTCGAGGATACCGCTGAATGCAAAACGCTACTTCGAGATCGCTTGAGATCCTTGATTGGGGCTGCCTGCCCTATGCAGAGGCCCTCTCGCGGCAGGAACGACTCGTTGATGAACGGATCGCGGATCTTGCCCCGGACCGTTTGGTGCTGGTGGAACACCCCCCGGTGGTCACCCTCGGCCGGAGCGGGGGATGGGAGGACCTGCGCGCTTCCAGAGAGGCCCTCCAGCAGAAAGGGATGGATCTCTTCCAGGTGGATCGGGGGGGCAGGGCCACCTTCCATGGTCCCGGGCAACTGGTCGCCTATCCCATTTTAAAGCTGGAAGACCATGATCTTCTGAGCCACGTCCGAAGGCTCCAGGATACTGTTTCGGATGTCCTTCGCACTTTTGGACTGCACCGGGATCCCAAGAATGGGAAGGTCGGGGTCTGGGTGGGGTCCGCCAAGGTGGCAAGCATCGGGGTGGCCGTTCGGAAGTGGGTCACCTACCACGGCGTGGCCTTGAATGTGACCACGGACCCTCAATGGTTCGACTGGATCGTCCCCTGCGGCCAGGTCGACGAAAGGATCACCTCCATGGAACGTGCTCTGGCCCGATCTGTGGACATGGGTCAGGTCAAAGTCCGTTTCGTCGCCGCCTTCAAACATCGGTTCGGATACGAGGGACATCCCGCATGGCTGACCAGGAAGGCCCCATCGGCCCCTGCCGTCGCCGGCATGGAAGCGCGTCTCCGCCAGTGGCGGCTTGCGACCGTTTGCGAGTCTGCCCACTGCCCGAACCTGGGGGAGTGCTTTGGCCGGGGGACGGCCACCTTCATGATCCTGGGGACGCATTGCACGCGTGGCTGCCGTTTTTGCGCCGTTCAAAAGGGCTCCCCCCAAGCCGTTGACCCGGATGAGCCGGTCCGCGTGGCCCGTGCGGCGGCGTCCTTAGGCTTGAAACACGTGGTGGTGACTTCTGTCACCCGAGATGACCTGCCGGACGGGGGAGCCGTTCATTTCAGCGAGACCATTCATCGGATTCGAGCCCACTGCCCGGGGGTGACGGTTGAAGTGCTCGTGCCTGATTTCCAAGGGTCTTTGGCCGCCTTGAACAAAGTCTGCGAGGCCCGCCCCCACGTGCTCAATCACAACGTGGAGACCGTGGCGGCCCTTTATCCCCGAGTCCGACCCCAGGGCGATTACCGCCGCTCCCTGAGCCTCTTGGAGGTCGCGGCAAGATCGGGGGTCCCGACGAAGTCAGGCCTCATGCTCGGGCTTGGGGAGAATGAGGGCCAAGTCAAGGAAACCCTCGGAGACCTTAAACGGGCAGGCTGCCTCTATTTGACACTTGGCCAGTACCTGGCGCCCTCCGGGGATCACCTTCCCGTGGCACGGTATGTGACGCCGCAGGAATTCGAGAAATGGGCCACGGTTGCCCGCTCCATGGGATTCAGGGGTGTGGCCTCAGGGCCCCTGATCCGGAGCTCCTACCGAGCGGAAGAGATGGTGGAGGATTGTGGCCTTGAGGCGCGCTCGAAAATCGACAGGACAGGCGAGATTCATCGAAGGAGGGGTTGAGCAAATGGCAAACAAACGCTTTATCGTGGAGATCGGAACAGGGGTTGATCTGCATGGGGAGAATGTGACCAAGGCCGCCTGCCGAGCAGTGAACGATGCCGTTTCCAGGAGTTGTCTCTGTGGCCTTGTGGAGATCCTGGACCTCAAGGACCTGGGAGATGTGTCGGTGGACATCCTCATCGCATCCCCGCGTCCCCAAGAGGTGGATCTGGAGCAGGTAAAGGCCGCCGTGCCCATCGGGCAAAAGACCGCCCGGGCCGTGGAAGGGGGCATGACGGCCCAGGGGCTTTGCGTGGCGCGGTTTGCGCCGGAATGCGACCAGATCGTGGTGGCTAATGCTGCCATCACCGTTTCGGTAAAGAGATAAGCGGTCGGAAAAAATGTTGGCTTATTCTTCTTTAAAGATTTCGAAAGTCAATGTTTGGCTGAAAGCTAACAGACGATCGCCACTGGTCACTCGTCACCCACAGATCACAATCTGCAACTCACACCACAACCTAAAATCCACAACTCGCACACGCTTTAGTCTCTTCAAGAAAGGAGGTTCGGAAAAATGAGTCTCACCAACGAACAGATGATCCGGATGTACACCAATATGAACAAGATCCGGATGTTTGAAGAGAAGGTGGCGGAGCTCTTTGCCGCCACGAAGATTCCGGGCTTTGTCCATCTCTATGTGGGGGAGGAGGCCGTGGCGACCGGGGTCTGTGCCACGCTCCGCGACACCGACTACATCACCAGCACCCACCGGGGACACGGCCATCTCATCTCCAAGGGCGGGGATGTCAAATTGATGATGGCAGAGCTCTTCGGCAAAAAGACCGGTTACTGCAAAGGCAAAGGCGGCTCCATGCACATCGCCGATGTTGGCCTGGGCATCCTTGGGGCCAACGGCATCGTGGGGGGCGGTCCCCCCCTGGCGGCCGGCGCCGCGCTCGCAGTCCAGTACCAGGGCAAAGATGCGGTTGCAGTCTGCTTCTTCGGCGACGGGGCCTCCAACCAGGGGACAACGCACGAGGCCATGAACCTGGCCTCCTGCTGGAAACTGCCGGTGGTCTTTGTCAACGAAAACAACATGTACGGGATCTCTTCCTGCACCATCAACTCCATGTGTGTGGCCGACATTGCCGACAGGGCAGCCGCCTATGACATCCCGGGGGTGGTGGTGGACGGAAACGATGTGATGGCCGTCTACGAGGCGGCTTCCGAGGCGGTGAAACGAGCGCGGGCAGGAGAAGGCCCGAGCCTGATCGAGTGCAAAACCTATCGTCACAGGGGCCACTTCGAAGGGGACCCATGCAATTACCGTCGCGAGGACGAGCTCGGGGAATGGGTCGCAAAGGATCCCCTGCCGAGATTCGAGAAAAAACTTCTTGACATGAAGGTCTTGACCTCGGGAAAGGCCTCGGAAATCAAGGGGACGATCCTGAAGACGATTGAAGAGGCCATACGGTTTGCGGAAGAGAGTCCCTACCCGGATCCCTCTGAGCTGGCTGACGATGTTTACACCCAGTAACCCAAAGGGAAAAGGAACCTTGTACCGGATTCGACATGATGCGTTTCTAGAGAAGGGAGGTTGATCCCATGCCAAAAATGACATTCGGACAGGCACTGAACGATGCCCTCAGGTTGGAGATGGAACGAGACCCCAACGTCTACGTGGCAGGAGAAGACGTGGGCGTCTATGGTGGAATCTTTGGCGTGACCGCCGGGACTGCTGGATCGGTTCACCGCAAAGCGAGTGCGCGACACGCCCATTACGGAAAGCGCCATTGTCGGGACGGCGGTAGGCGCCGCAGCCTGCGGCCTTCGACCCGTTGTCGAGCTCATGTTCGTGGACTTCATCGGGGTGGCCATGGATCAGCTCTACAATCAGGCCGCCAAGATGAAATACATGTTCGGGGGAAAGGCGCAGTTGCCTCTGGTCATGAGGGCCGCGTGCGGGGCGGGAATCAGTGCGGCAGCCCAGCACTCGCAATGTTTGGAGGCCTGGTTCATGCACGTGCCGGGGCTCAAGGTGGTGATGCCCAGCACCCCATACGACGCCAAGGGACTCCTGATCTCCTCTATCCGGGACAACAACCCGGTGGTCTTCCTTGAGCACAAGATGCTCTACGGGGTGGAAGGGGAGGTGCCGGATGGAGACTATACCATCCCCCTGGGGGAGGCACAGATCAAGCGGGAGGGCACCGACGTGACCATCGTGGCCACGGCCCAGATGGTGCACGTGTCCCTGGCCGCGGCCGAAAAACTCGCCTCCGAGGGAATCAGCGTGGAAGTGTTGGACCCAAGAACCCTCTCTCCCCTGGATGAGGAGGCGATCCTTCAGTCCGTCCGCAAGACGCACCGTCTGGTCGTTGTGCACGAAGAGGTGAAGTTCGCCGGTTCCGGGGCCGAGATCGCGGCCTTGGCGGCCGAAAAGGCCTTCGACTACCTGGATGCACCAATCATCCGTGTGGCGGCCCCCTTTACACCTGTCCCCTTCTCCCCTGCACTCGAGAAGGAATTCATCCCCAGCGAAGAGAAGGTCATCCAGGCGGTCAGAACTGTAGTGGGAAAGTAGGCCATATTTATACAATTTGTATTTTATCCTCATAAGTTTTCTAAAATTTCATTAAAAGCGAACCGCAGAATATCGAGTTTAGAATGTCCAATGTCGAAGTGAAAACTTAAAGGAACCGACTTCGCCATTCGACATTTCTTGTTCGATATTCAGCTTTCAAAAAACAATTTGGATGCGGCTGCAGACGCGCAGTGTAAGGAAAGGGGCGTCATTTGTCGTTGGTCGGGATCATCGCAAACCCCGCCTCCGGGAAGGACATCCGAAGATTGGTGGCCTATGGGAGCGTATTCGACAACCAGGAAAAGGTCCGCATCGTACGCCGCGTGTTGCTGGGGCTTGCGGCCGCCGGGGTAAAGCGCATCTGTTACATGCCCGACTACTTTGGGATCGTGCGGCGTGCCCTGGATCCCATTAAGATCCCTGCGGAGGTGTTCCCCGTGGACTTTCCGGTGCAGGGAAACCAGGAAGACTCCGTAAGGGCAGCGCGTGTCATGGAAACGCACGGGGTGTCCTGCATCGTGACCCTCGGCGGAGATGGCACCAACCGGGCCGTGGTCAAAGGCAGCGTGGCTACACCTATCCTGCCCATCTCCACAGGGACAAACAACGTATTTCCCTTCATGGTGGAAGGGACCATCGCGGGGCTTGCAGCGGGCCTCGTGGCCACCGGAAAGGTGACGCTGGAGGAAGGTTGTTTCTCATCGACCCTCCTGGAAGTGGTCATTGACGGAAGGGCCGTGGATCTCGCCTTGGTTGACGCCCTCGTTTATGATGATGTCTTTGTGGGCTCAAGGGCCGTGTGGGACATGGACAAGGTCCGACAGGTCTTTCTGAATCGGGCTGAGCCGGACAGCATCGGGCTCTCTTCCATTGGGGGGCTGATTTTACCCATCGCGGCCTGGGAACCCAGATGCCTGCACCTGGAGTTGGGGGACCATGGACAGCCCGTCACCGCGCCGGTTGCCCCAGGCATGGTAAAACGCGTCTTCGTGAGCAAGAAGGAAATCATGAACGTCGATGAAGAGGTTCAAGTCCGCTTCGTCCCTTCTGTCCTGGCGTTGGATGGGGAGCGGGAAGTGGAAGTGCGACAGGGACAACACGTTTCAGTTCGGCTGAGCAGGAACGGCCCGATGGTCGTGGATGTAAAACGCACCATGACTGCCGCGGTGAAGAAGGGTGCCTTGACCTCTTAGTCCCTTAGCGGTGCAATTGCGCAAAACGGTCACAATTTCAGGTTTCAGTGTTCAGTGGTCAGGCCTGAAACCCGAAACCTGACACCTAAAACCTGTTTGGTTCCGGCTTGGCCGGGATGGCGAAGGGAAAAGGCACTGGATTATCTAAAAACCCAGCCATCTTAAGGGCAAAAGGAGGATCAAATGGATCTAGGATTGAAAGGAAAGGTAGCGCTGGTCACTGGGGCCAGCCAAGGCATTGGGAAGGCTATTGCGATGGTCTTGGCCGAGGAGGGATGCAACCTGGCCATATGCGCCAGGGGCAAGGATCGCCTTGAGAAGTCGGCCGAAGAGATCAGGGCCAAGGGCATAGCGGTCCTGGCGGTCCAGGCCGATGTCAGCAAGGCGGAGGACAACAAGCGGTTCGTTTCAGAAGCCGCAGCAAAGTTCGGCCGGATCGACATCCTCGTTAATAACGCAGGCACCGGTCGGTTGAGTGATCCCTTGGGACTACCGGACGAAGAATTTCGACATAACATGGATCTTATGCTTTTCGGATCCATTCAATGTGTCAGGGAAGCGGTCCCCCATATGCGGAAGCAGGGCGGGGGGAGGATTATCAACATCTCTTCCGTCTTCGGAAAACAACCGGGGGGATTGATCGACTACGACGCCATCAAGGCGGCCTTGAACATGGTCACCAAAGACTTGGCCAATCACCTGGCCAAAGAAAACATCCTGGTGAACGTCGTCTGCCCGGGTCCTATCCGAGGGCCTCTGTGGGAAGGGCCGGGTGCCATGGGCGACCAGTTGGGAAAGGTGTTGGGCATGCCAGGTCCGGAGGCGGTCAAATGGTTTGCAGAGCAGAACATCCCCCTGGGGCACCACGGGGACCCCGAAGACATCGCTAACATGGTCGCGTTCCTGGCATCAGACAAGGCAAAAAACATCACGGGCCAGTCCATCAATGTGGACGGGGGGATGGTGAAGTGCATCATCTAAGTTAGCTTTCTTGCCGTACTTTTCCGTCCGTGAATCGCCCAAGGCCGACCTTGGCACCAACGACCGAGTGGAGACCCTTTGCCACGAAGCGGGAGTCGATCCCTGTTTTGCAGGCCGATCGGCATTAATAGCCACGAGACCATAAGAAAGGAGTCAGCCATGGCAAGCGTTTCAATGAAGGCAACCGTCAATGCTTCTGCGGATGAGTTGTGGAAGACTGTCAAGGACTTCAACGGCCTTCCCAAGTTCATCTCCGCCATCGTGAAAAGCGAAATAAAAGGGGACGGTGTAGGCGCGGTGCGAACCCTGACATTGGCAACCGGCGGCCCTCCCATTGTGGAGCGGCTCGAAAGGCTGGATGAGAAGACCCAGACCCTCAGTTATTCAATTGTTGAATCGCCCCTGCCCATTGAGAAATACTTCGCGACCATGGCGCTCAAGGCGCTGGGCCAGGGCCAGTGTCAGCTGAGCTGGTCCAGCACCTTTGAACCCAAAGGGGCGACCGAAGAGGCGGCCAAGAAAGTCGTCGAAGGGGTGTATAACGCAGGCTTCGAAGGACTCAAAAAGCTATACGGGGGCTAGACAAATCCTGACGAGAAGATGTTGGGCATTGACCACTGCCCGGGTGCGTTGGCATGGTCAGGGAAGGCATGCGGGCATACGTCTACATGAAAATTTTGGAAGTCAAACGCCATCTCGACAAGCCCGATCAGTCGTACCTCTGCGACTTGCTTTACCGAGGCAACGATCATGTGGTCCTCAAGTACGTAAGCGATCGCCCCGGCCGCGTGGGCGACATCCTCTTCGAGGCCGGGACGACCACATACGCCGGTTACAAGGCCGGCGAAGGATATGTCCTCTGGAAAATGGTGGGTCCCCAAGGCAACCTGAGAGGGCACCTCTTTCACATCTGCCGGGACCTGCAGGTGCACCAGGACCATGTGGACTATCTGGACCTGCTCCTGGATGTCTGGGTTGACAGGGACGGGCACGTCTCTGTCCTGGACCGAGACGAGTTGGAGGCGTGTGTCTCAAGAGGGGTGATTGACCAGGAAGCGTTGGCCTGGATCGAGGAACAGGAGAAGAGGATCCGGGCCAACGGGAGACGGATGATCGCGGAACTTGACCGCCTTTGCAGCACCTGTCCGACTGTGGTATGAGAATCGATTGAAACCGCATGGAGTCGGAAGACGGAGAGGTGCTGCATGAGTCTTGAGAAGTGGGAGATTCTATCGAGTCAGAGGGACCGGTCTTACCGGGTGTTCAGCCTTCGCACCGACCGGGCCCGGTCACCAAGGACCGGGGAGGCTCACGATTTCTTTGTCCTTGAGTCCTCCTCCTGGGTGAACGTGATCCCCATCACGTCGACCGGAGAGGTCGTGATGGTCAGGCAGTACCGTCACGGCACCCGGGAGGTGACACTCGAAATCCCGGGCGGTCTGGTCGAGGACCACGACACGCCCGAAGAAGCAGCCAAGCGAGAGCTTTACGAAGAGACCGGGTATCGCGCCGCGTCCATGACGCCCCTCGGGTACGTCCACCCAAACCCTGCCATTCAAAACAACCGCTGCTACACCTTTCTCGCCCACGACGTCTTCCCGGCCGGTGCGCAGGAGCAGGACGACAAGGAAGACATCCAGGTGGTGACCCACCCCCTCTCCGACATCCAGCGCCTGATTGGTGGGGGAGAAATCTCCCACGCGCTGGTCGTGGTGGCCTTTTACCGGTTCTTTCTGGAGTACGGGACCAAGTCGTAAGAGGGAATCGGCCCGCCAAATCCGGTCACACGCGCTCTTTTAACCGAAGAAGTCTCTCACCGGCCTCCCTCAGGCTTTCCAGTCGCTTGGCGAAATGAAACCGGATCAGGTGGTGAACCGGCTCGTGGAAGAAGCTCGAACCCGGCACAGCCGCAACCCCGATTTCCTTGGCCAGCCAACGGCAGAAGGCGGTGTCGTCCGGGAAGTTGAAATCCGAGATGTCCACGAGCACGTAGTAGGCCCCTTCGGGCCGAGTATAGGTGAGTCCCGTTTGATCGAGGTAGGCCAGAAAGGTGTCCCGCCTGAGGGTATAGTCCGCCTGGAGTCGGGCATAATAGCTCATGGGAAATCCGAGGCCCGTGATGGCCGCTTCCTGGAGCGGGGCGGCCGCGCCCACGGTGAGAAAGTCATGGACTTTTCTCGCCTGGGCCACCACGGGCGCCGCGGCAATGACGTATCCCAGCCGCCATCCGGTGATGGAATAGGTTTTGGAAAGAGAGCTGCAGGTGATGGTCCGATCGAACATCTCCGGCAGAGCAGCCATGTATCGATGGGTGTGCGGCGCATACACGATGTGCTCGTAAACCTCGTCGGTAATGACGAAGGCGTCGAATTCCCTGGCCATTTCCGCGATGATCTGAAGCTCTTCCAGGGAGAAGACCCTCCCGGTGGGATTGGACGGGTTGCAGAGGACCAGGGCCTTGACGCCCTTCAAAAACGCCCGGCGCAGCTCGTCGGGGTCGAACCGGAAATCCGGCGGGTGAAGCGGCACGTAGACAGGCTCCGCTCCGGATAGGATCGTGTCGGCACCGTAATTTTCGTAAAAAGGCGAAAAGATGATGACCCGTTCTCCGGGGTTGCAGGCCGTCATCATGGCCACCATCATGGCCTCGGTGCCGCCGCAGGTGACGACGATGTGCGCATCCGGGTCCAGATCCAGCCCCATGAAACGGCGCTGCTTTTCCACGAGGGCCCGGCGCAGGCCGGGGGAACCCCAGGTGATGGCGTACTGGTGATGCGGCCCATCCACGGCCCGTTTGACCGCTTCGATCAGCTCAGCGGGCGGATCAAAATCCGGAAACCCCTGGGACAGGTTGATGGCCCCGAAGGAAAGGGCGATCCGGGTCATCTCCCGGATGACGGATTCGGTAAAGTGCTTCAGTCGCACTGCGGTGTCAGGCATGACGGAAAAACCTTTATCAAATGAGATAGGGGGGGTGACCCGGAGAAAGTCCTAGGTCCATTCCCCCACCAATTTGGAAGTCCCAGGCAAGATAAAAGATTCAATTGATTTTTTCAAGAAGTTCTGCCGGCAGGGAGTGGTGCGGGCGGACTGGCTACCCTCAGCGGAGCCCTTGCAGGAAGTGCTTGACCCCCGTGATTCCTTCGGCCTCCATGACCCGGATGGATTGGGTGCCGACCACGGCGATCTCCGCCCTTCCCTTCAGAAAGTCCACGTGCTCTTTTTCCGCCACACCAAAGCCGACGGCCAGTGGGAGCGTGGTCGCCTTGCGGCACTCTGTCGAGATAGGCCCCCAGGTCCGCCGAGAAATCCGTGTGCGAGCCGGTGACCCCCTTTCTGGCCACACAATAGACAAATCCCTTTCCAAATCGTGTAAGGTGCGCCATTCGCTCAAGAGACGTGGTGGGGGCAAAGATGACGATGGGGGCAAGCCCGCTCCGATGCATGGCCTCGAAATACGCGCCACCCTCTTCCGGCGGTAGGTCCGGGACAATGGCGCCCCGAAGCCCCCTCTCTGCCAGGCTGCAGACAAAGCCTTCCACCCCGTACCTGAAAAGGACATTGCAGTAAGACATGATGAGAAAGGGGATCGGGAATGACGAGGCGGCTTCCGCCGCCGCATCCAGACAGGCCGAAACGGTCGCCCCGTTTTCGAGCGCCACGTGGTTGGCCCTGAGAATCACGGGGCCGTCTGCAATGGGCTCGGAAAACGGGATCTGGAGCTCCATGAGGTCCACGCCCGCATCCACCATGGCCTCCACGGTCCGAAGCGAGGTCTCCATGGTGGGATACCCCAGGACAATGTGCGCCATGATCAGGATGGGCTTTTCCTCCATCCGATCTCGAATGACGAGTCAAGCACCGTATTTCTCCGCCTTGCATTTGATGAAGGTCTGCCAGTCCGGGTCGGCAAAGGCCTCGGCGATCCGTTCCATAACCGCGTAAAGAATTCCCGGGATGTGGCATCCCCCAAAGAGACCGTATGTACCTCTATGATTCATAACCAGTCTCTTCCAGCTCGTAGCGTCTGACCTGTTCGATGAATGCCTTCAAGAGGGCGCGGCTCTTCCTGCCGGGCCGGTCCTCCACCCCGCTGCTCACGTCGACGCCATAGGGGCGGACCGTTCTCCAATGCCGTGCGGACATTTTGAGGATTGAGCCCGCCTGCCAGGATGATAGGCACACCCACGCGCTTGGCCTTCAGGGCCAGGGACCAGTCAAAGGTCACCCCGGTCCCGCCCTCCCTTTCCTGCGAGAAAGGTGTCCAGGACGAATCCGGCCGACTTTCCCACATAGGCCCCAAGACCCTCAAGGCGTCCGCTCGTCCCTCACCCGTATGGCCTTGATCACGCGGGGCATGAAGATTTCGCACACGGCCGGTGCTTCATCACCATGAAGCTGAACCGTATCAATGGCACAATAGCGGACCACCCTCCGAATTTGATCGGGGTCATGGTCCACAAACACCCCGACTTTTGCGACAGAAGCGGGAAGCGCTCCGATGATCGCCTTTGCTGTCTCCGGATCAACCTGCCTTGGGCTCCCGGCAAACACAAACCCCAAGGCGTCGGCCCCAAGCTCAACCGCTGAGAGTGCATCCTCGATGTTGGTAATCCCACAGATTTTGACTTTGATGATGGTTGTCATTTGTCCCTTGTGAATTCCTAAGGCGGCAAGAGGCCTCGGCCGATCTGCCATACGAATGATGAATATGGAACAAGGAATATCGAATCACGAAGTGGGTTCCTGAAAGCCTTCACTTCTGCATTGGACGTTCTATCTTCGATATTCTGCCGTTCGCTTTTCAACTTCCGTCTTCGCGTCCCCCGTCCTTCCAAAACCGCGCCCCGCCTCCACCAACGCCCTTGTCTTCATGAGAATATCCCGGCTTCTCATCAGCGACGAACCCACCAGGACCGCCCGGACGCCGAATTGCCCAACGAACACAATGTCCGCCGGATCCTCGATGCCGCTTTCACTGACAACGGTCACGTCGTGGGGGATCAGGGGGGCCAGGGACTGTGTCGTCCGCAGATCCACCTCCAGGGTGGTGAGGTTTCGGTTGTTGATGCCGATGATCCTTGCGCCGCCGTCAAGGGCCTTTTGGAGGTCCGCCTCGTCGTGGATCTCAACCAGGGCGGAAAGACCGATGGCTGTTGCAGGCATCCATCATTTCACCCAGCTGCGACTTCGACAGAATCCGGCATATGAGCAAGACCGCGTCTGCCCCGTAGGCGAAGGACTCCTCCAACTGGAGCGGATCGATCAAGAAATCCTTCCTCAACACCGGCAAGCCTGTTTCAGCCTTCAGTCGAGGCAGTGGGGCGATGCCGCCTCCAAAAAAGCCCGGTCAGTAAGGAGAGAAATGGCAGCAGCGCCCGCCGTCCCGTAAGTTCGGCCAATGTCAACGGGGTCAGACGGCCTTCGTATGGTCCCCGCCGAAGGGGAGGCGAACTTGATCTCCGCGATGAGACGGATCGCTCCCTCATGGTTCAAGGCGGCCCTGAAGTCGAGGACGGGGTCTTCTCCCCGGAGCGGTGCCGCTGCGCGTCTGGTCTTCAGCGCGGCGACTTCACGCCGTTTTTCATCGAGGATCCTTGATAAAATCGGTCCCATGTTGCGCCCTCTCACATGGCCCGAAGCTGAAGGGGCGCACATGCCTGGGTGAACGCGACCAACCGGTCGAGCTTGTCGAGGGCCAGGCCGGCATCGATGACATGGGCGGCCCGCGCCATTCCAGAAGTCATGTCCTGGTCGAGACCTGTCACTACGAAGGCTGCCGCCGCGTTCAACAGGACCATGTCCCGCTTGGGCCCCTTTTCCCCCTCCAGGACCTGCCGCACGATCTGTGCATTCCGCCGCGCATTGCCCCCTTCGATCTCCTGAGCGGTCGCACGCCTGAGCCCGTAGTCCTCAGGGGTCACATCGAATGTCTTCACGCGGCCATCCTTCAAGTGGGAAATCCGCGTGGGACCGCAGATGCTGAGCTCGTCAAAGGTCCCTTCGCCGCAGACCACGAAGGCCTCCTTCGTGCCCAGCCGATTCAGGACGTGGGCCATTTTTTCCGTCAGAGCGGGGTCGTAAACACCCAGCACCTGCGCCGTGGCGCCGGCCGGATTGGTCAGGGGGCCGAGGAGGTTGAAGAGGGTCCGGATGCCGATCTCCCGCCTGGGGCCTGCCGCGTGCTTCATGGCCCCGTGAAAAAGCGGCGCGTAAAGAAACCCGATCCCCACCTCCCGGATGCACCGTTCCACGTCGGACGCGTTGAGGTCCAGGTTCACGCCCAGGCTCTGGAGCACGTCGGCGCTTCCGCACTGGCTTGAAACCGCACGGTTTCCGTGTTTGGCGACCCTCACCCCGGCCCCTGCGGCGACAAAGGCGGTGGTCGTCGAGACGTTGAAGGTCCTGGTCCCGTCTCCGCCCGTGCCGCAGGTATCCAGGATGGTCTCGGTCTCGATGTTGATCTCGTCCCGGTCGATGTTGACCAGGTGGTTGTTGAGCTGGATCCTGGTGGCCTTGGCCCTCATGGCCCTTGCGGCCCCCGTGATCTCCTCGATGGTCTCCCCCTTGATCCTGAGCGCCGTGACAAAGGCCCCGATTTGGGCGGGGGTCGCCCCGCCCGTCATGATCTCCTCCATGACCTGTTCCGTCTCCAAGTCGGTCAGATCGATGCCCTTCACGACCTTCGTAATCATGTCCCTGATCATTTTGATTCCCTCCCGTTTTTCATGAAATTTCTAATGATGTGATAGCCTTCCCTTATGGCCAGAACGGACTCAGGATGAAACTGGACTCCTTCGACGTTGTAGGTGCGATGACGGATCCCCATGATTTCCCCTTCGTCGGTCCAGGCGGTGACCTCCAGACAGGACGGGAGCGACGTAGGGGCGACCAGCAGCGAGTGGTAGCGAACCCCCTCGAAGGGGCGGGGCAAATCCCGGAAAAGATGCGTATTGTTGTGAAAGATCATGGATGTCTTTCCGTGCATGATTCGACCGGCCCTGACGACGTCCGCGCCGTAGGCGGCCGCGATGGACTGGTGGCCGAGACAGACACCCAAGACGGGAATCGTTCCGCCGAATCGACGGATGGCCGCAACCGATATCCCTGCTTGGCTGGGTCCACCGGGCCCAGGGGAGATCACCAGTGCCGTGGGCTTCAGGTGCGCCAAGTCCTCGACCGACAGATGATCATTTCGAACGACGTGAACGAGATGGCCCAGTGTTTGAAACATCTCGACCAGATTGAACGTAAAGGAGTCGTAGTTGTCGATCATCACGAGCATGACCCATTTGCCTCCTCGATGGTTTTGAACAATGCATCACCCTTTCTCAAAGTCTCAACGTATTCGCCTTGCGGGGATGAATCGGCCACAATGCCTGCCCCGACCCGAACGGAGAGTTTGCCGTTGTGCACACACATGGTCCGGATGGTGATACAGAAATCCATGTCGCCATTCAGTGCGAAATATCCGACGCCTCCGGCGTACGGACCACGCCGCGAGGGCTCCAACTCGTCGATGATCTCCATGGCGCGGATCTTCGGTGCCCCACTGACCGTGCCCGCCGGGAACGCCGACATGAAGCAATCGAAGGCGTCTTGATCATCTGCCAGCTTGGCCTCCACCTTTGAGACAATGTGCATCACGTGGGAATACCGCTCCACGTCCATGAACTGGGCCACGTGGACGGAGCCGGGGGACGCGACCCTGGCCGCGTCGTTCCGGCCAAGGTCGACCAGCATGAGATGCTCGGCACGCTCTTTGGGGTCCTGGAGAAGCTCACGCACCATCCCTTCATCCGCCTGGGGGTCTGCGCCCCTGGGGCGTGTGCCCGCGATGGGGCGAAGCTCGATTGTCCTCTCTCTCAAGCGGACCAGGATCTCAGGAGATGCACCGATCAGTTGAATGTCACCAAGGTCAAGGTGGAACATGTAGGGCGAGGGGTTGATCCGACGAAGGTGTATGAAGAGCGAAAAGGTCTCCCCTGTCACCTTTCCTGAAAACGTCTGCGAAAGGACCACCTGGATCGCGTCTCCGGCGGCGATGTATTCCTTTGCCCGCGTGACAGCGGATTCGAAGTCAGCCTTTTTCATTTCCGCTTCGAGATCCGAGACCTTTACTTGTCCCACATTGCTCGATGAAAGAGGCTCTTTAAGCGCTTCCATGGTCCTCTCCAGGCTTTCACAGGCCTTCACATAGGACCGCTTTGCATCCTGTGGGTCGTTCACATGGGCAAAGACCACAACTTTTGCCCGTCGAGCCAGGTGATCAAAGATGACCAAGCGCTCCGGGAGGATGAAAACCGCGTCAGGAAAGCCCGCGTCGTCCCGGGCCATGGCCGCTCCCACAGGCTCCCAGGTCCGGAAAAGGTCGTAGCCCGCATAGCCGACGAGCGCTCCGTGAGAAAGCGAAATGTCGTCCATGGGAACGGGTCGGAATGACCTCACGAGCCGGCGGATTTCCACAAGCGGCTGATCGGTTTCGATGACGGTTGTTTCATCTCCGGATCGCATTTCAAGCCTTCGACCTCGGACAACCACCATCAGCCGGGGACACCCGCCGATGAAGCTGTATCGACCCCAGCTCCGGCCCACCTCTTCCACGTCTCCACTCTCAAGGAGAAAGGAATAGGGTCCGTTCCGGGTCTTGAGGTAGGCCGATACGGGGGTCTCCATATCGTAGGGAAACGGGGACGACACAGGAATCAGATTCCCCAAACGGCAGCAGCGATCGAATTCATTGAAGGGGGGTATTTGTATGTCACACATGCTCGCACCAAATGAAAAAGGCCGTGAACCTCTCGGTCCCACGGCCTAATGGAAACAGAATAAAAAAACCGTGGGGCCTCTGGAGGCGGCCCCACGGTTTATATCGTCAGTCTAACTTATCGTGGCAGACTCACCTCCGGTTGGAGCTGAGCCACCACCAGTTTCTCAAAGATGAAATATGGGTCTTTATCTGAAGCATGGTGACACGTTTAACAGGGGGTAGGGAGCAGTGTCAAGAAAAAAAGTTCTTGACAACGGTTAGGGGTTCATCTAGAAGCTGGATAATCATTTTAGGAATGGTCGATAAAGATGCTTTACGCAAATCAATCCGGGCGGAACTTTTATTTTGGCTACTATTTTTGGTGGCGAGGTCTGCCCATGGATTGATTGACGTTTTCGAATTGATCAAGCCGTGGGCAGGGGAACCGCTCACGGCTTTTTTTTTGGAATGAAGCGATGAATGTCGTACTGATCGGTTATCGCTGCAGCGGGAAGACGGAAGTGGGGAAATCCCTCGCCAAAATAATGAATAGACCCCTTGTGGACACGGATGGTTTGATCGAGCAAAGGAGCGGCGCGACCATCGAGGCCGTGGTGGCCACCCGGGGATGGGACCATTTCAGAGACTGCGAACGGTTGGCGGTGGCCGAGGTATCTGCGAAATCACCCCTGGTGATTGCTACGGGCGGCGGGGTCGTGCTCGATGAAGACAACGTCAGAAATCTCAAGAAAAAGGGCTGGCTCGTGTGGCTCAGGGCCCCGGCCAAGGTCCTGAAAGACCGAATGTCAAGAGACCGTCTTGAAGGTAAAGGCCGCCCGTCGCTTACCGACGCAAACCCGCTCGACGAAATCGAAACGGTGCTAAGACAAAGGGAGCCCCACTACGAGGAAGCCGGCGACTGGGCCGTCGACACAGCCGGGCTCACCGTCGCTGAAGTCACATCGTTGATACTCGATGCGTACCAGAAAGTGAGCGGCAAGGAAAAAATTGTCTCGCACAGAGTCCGCGGAGACCGCAGAGAAGGATAGAGAATGGCAGGAAACACATTCGGCGAGGTCTTCAGGGTCACGACGTTTGGGGAGTCCCATGGAGAAGGGGTCGGCGCGGTCATTGACGGCTGCCCCCCTCGCCTGGCGCTGACGCCCAACGATTTCATCAGGGACATGCTGCGCAGGCGACCCGGCAGGCGACCCCATGATACACCGAGGTGTGAAGAGGACCAGGTGGAGATCCTTTCAGGGGTCTTCGAGGGAAAGACCACCGGCGCGCCCATCACGCTCCTTGTCAGGAACCGCGATGCCGACAGCCGACCCTATGAGATTCTGAGGCAGGTCTTCAGGCCGGGCCACGCCGATTTCACCTATTTCAAGAAGTATGGCCATTTTGATTTCAGGGGCGGCGGCAGGTATTCGGCACGGGAGACGGCGGCTCGAGTGGCCGCAGGCGTGGTGGCGGAAAAGGTGCTCGCACCCTTAGGGATCAGGGTCGTGGCCTATACCCTTGAGCTCGGCGGCATCCGGGCACAGGACATGGACCTTGACCGCTTGGAGGATAGCCCTTTCTTCTGCCCCGACCTGGCGGCCTCGCTGAAAATGGAGAAGCGGGCCTCCGAGGTCATGGCCCGAGGGGACTCCCTGGGCGGGATCGCGGAGATCCTCATTTCGGGCTGCCCCGCCGGCTTGGGGGAGCCGGTCTTTGACAAGCTGGACGCTGACCTCGCCAAGGCGGTCATGTCTGTCGCCACGGTCAAAGGCTTTGAAGTGGGAGCCGGCTTCGAGGCGGCAAGGCTCACGGGCTCTCAGAACAATGACCCCATCACCCCGGCCGGGTTCGGGACCAACCGCGCGGGCGGCATCCTCGGCGGCATCTCGAACGGAGACGAAATCGTTTTACGCGCGGCCATGAAACCTATCCCGTCCATCGGGAAAGCGCAGCAGACGACGGACCGGGAGGGGAAAGACAGGCGTCTCGAAATGAAAGGGCGGTTTGACGTCTCCGCGATCCCCAGGGTTATTCCGGTCTTGGAGGCCATGGTGAAGATGGTGCTGGCCGACCACACGCTGCGCTTCAAGGCCATGAGATGACGGGACGGTCAGCATAAGACGATTGCCGGGACTGATCAGGGGAAACAAGAGCACACATAGAGGAGGTTGACAATGCTTGGCAAGAAGATCCGCATTGAAAGGGTCATGGACCGCAACACCAAAAAGATCGTCATGGTCCCCCTCATTCACGGAGTAGGTATGGGGCCCATCGAAGGCATCAAGGACATCAAGAACAGTGTGGACATGGTGGCGCTCGGCGGAGCAAACGCGGTCGTCCTGCACAAAGGCATCGTCTCGGCGGCCCACAGGCGGAGCGGAGTGGATATCGGGCTGATCATCCATTTGACCGCCACCACAACGGATGGAAGACAGGTCATGGTGACGGAGGTGGAGGAGGCCGTTGTGATCGGTGCGGATGCGGTGTCGGTTCGCATCGAGGTCGGGGGGGCCGATGAGGGCGATATGCTGACGCTCCTCGGAGAAGTGGCCAGAGACGCATCCATGTGGGGCATGCCCCTCTTTGCGCTCCTTCACACCCCGCCTGAAAAGGATCCCGACAAAAAGCTGAAGCTTCTCATGCGGGCGGCGCGCATCGGTGCGGAAATGGGGGCGGATGTGGTCCGGGTCGCCTACAGCGGGTCCGTGGATTCTTTCAAAGAGGTGGTCGCCGCATGCCCCGTGCCCTTGGTGGCCATCGGTGGCGAGAAAAAGATGAAGGAGCGGGAGGTGCTTGAAATGGTCCAGGGCGCAATGGAGGCGGGGGGTTATGGGGTGTCGGTGGGACGCAACATCTTCCAGTACAAGAAGCCCGGCAACATGATCAAGGCCATCAGCCAGCTCGTTCACAAGGGGTTTTCAGTGGCCACGGCCGCCGAGGCCCTCAAGGAAGACCCCATCGAAAGCAGCATTTTCGGCGGCACCGTCATCTGGTAGAGAGAGGTGTTGAGGATGGTTGGTGCGTCAGGGAGCGATATGTGGGGTTGGGGCTATTATTTTTATTTTTGGGGACCCGGTCCGCCCGCGGTTTGAAGGCGATCTCCATCGCAAGGCCGTGGGCGGATCAACCCCGTCTACGGCCTTTTTCATTCAAAGGGGGATACATCGATGATCGGCAAGGAAATCAGGCTTGAAAGGATCATACGACGGGACACGGGCACGACCGTGATCGTGCCCATGGACCACGGGGTGAGCGCAGGCCCCATACTGGGCATCACCAACATGAAAGAGGCCATGAGCCAGGTGGCGGAGGGGGGGGCCGACGCCGTTGTGGTTCACAAGGGCGTGGTGGCCCAGGGCCACCGAAAGAGCGGCCCGGACATGGGGCTGATCGTCCACCTTTCGGGTAGCACCATCCTGTCGCCGGAACCCAATGCCAAGACGCTCGTGTGCACGGTGGAGCAGGCCATCAAACTGGGGGCGGACGCCGTGAGCGTGCACGTGAACATCGGAAACGGAAGGGAACGCCAGATGCTTTCGGACTTGGGGCACGTGGCCGAAAAGACGTTTGAATGGGGCATCCCGCTCCTGGCCATGATTTACCCTCGAGGGGAGAAGATCGGGGACGAATACAACCCCGAGGCCGTCAAACACGCGGCGCGTCTGGGGGCGGAGCTCGGCGCGGATGTGGTGAAGGTCTCTTACACGGGCTCTCCGGATACCTTCAGACAGGTGGTCGAGGGGTGTCATGTCCCGGTCATTATTGCAGGGGGTCCAAGAATGGACTCGGATCGCGACATCCTGGAAATGGTCAAGGGCGCCATGGAGGCAGGCGCCGCAGGCACCTCCATCGGACGAAATGTCTTTCAGCATCAAAACCCCACAGCCATCGTGAGGGCGCTTTCCATGATCGTTCACGAAAAGGCGACCGTCAAACAGGCCCTGGAGTCCATGAATGGAGCGTGACAGGCAAAACGTGGAGAGTGACTCAATCGCTTTGCGAAGCGGCAGTGAGTCGCAGGCCATCGCCTACCTTGGGCCCGAGGGAACCTACACACACCAGGCGGCCTTCCGGCTCCACGGCCCCGCCGCAGGCGGGCTCGTGCCGGGTGAAGGCCTTGAAGAGGTCTTTGATCTGGTTGAATCCGGCCGCTGCGTGAGGGGGGTCGTCCCTGTCGAGAACTCCATCGAGGGGTCCGTGCGCCAGACCCTCGACCTCCTCCACCGGTCCCATCTGGTCATCCAGGCGGAGGTCTTCCTCCGAATCAGGCATCAGCTGTTGAGCAAAACGCCGAGGCTCGGGGAGATCCGACGCCTCTACTCCCACCCCATGGCCCTGGCCCAGTGCAGGTCCTGGATCAAAGAGAACCTTCCGGGCGTCAGCCTCTCTGAAACCGGCAGCACGGCCCTGGCCGCAAAGGCCGCCTCTTCGGATTTGACATCGGGCGCCATCGGCGGCGAGCCATGCGGCCGACTGTACGGCCTGGAACCGCTCGCCTCAGACATCGGCGATCATCCCGACAACGTCACGCGCTTCCTGGGCCTGGGCAAAACCAAAGCGCCCCCTGGCCCGCGGAACAAGACCTCCATCCTCTTTCTTCTGAGACATGAGCCCGGCTCCCTTTTCCGGATGCTCGAACCCATCGCGAAAAGGTCCATCAACATGACCCGGATCGAATCGCTCCCCCTCAGGGCCCGACACTGGGAGTATCTGTTTTACCTGGACATGGAAGGACACGAAACCGAACCGGACGTAGCTGAAACCCTCAAGGAGATGACCGATCGATCCCTCCGGCTCAAGAGGCTTGGGTCCTACCCCATGGGAGACGAACCATGAGATTGAACGATCCCACCGTCGGCATCATCGGCGGCACAGGAAGAATGGGACGCTGGCTCGGCGCCGTGCTCGAGGCCCAGTCCGTTCGCGTTGTGAACATGGGCCGGGATCGAGCCACGGACCTTACGGCGCTGGTCCCAACCTGTCAGGTGATCGTCGTATCGGTGCCCATCTCAGACACCTTGGAGGTAATCCGCCAAATCGGTCCTCACGTGGCAGAAGAAGGCCTCCTCATGGACCTCACCTCCGTGAAACAGGCCCCTCTGGCGGAAATGATGAGATGGAGTCGGGCCCAGGTGGTGGGGGCCCACCCGCTCTTCGGCCCGGAGGGCCCGGGCGAAGACCGTGGCCGTGTGGTCCTCTGCCCGGGGCGGGGGGATGAAGGCATGGCTTGGGTCAAGGCCTTCCTGGAGCGGGCCGGAATTGGAGTCCTTCTCATGGATGCGGACACGCACGACCGGTTCATGGGGATGATCCAGGGGGTGCACCACTTCGTGACCCTCTCCCTGGCCCAGACCCTTTCTCGATCCGGCCTTGATCTGGAGACCCTCAGACAATGCGCCACCACCACCTTCCGGCCGGTCCTTGACCGGATATCGGCCTTGAGCGGCCAGTCCCCTCTTCTCTTTGAGTCCCTTCTCATGGACAACGGTTATGCCGCACCCTTCATGGAGACGTACCTGAAAGACACGGAAGAGTTGTATCGGATCGTCAAGGAAAAGGACCGTGAGACCTTTGAAATGCTGTTTCACGACCTCAAGGGAAAATTTCAACCGGGAGAACCGGATTAAATCGAAGCGATAGCGCAAATGCGGAAGGAGAAGACGTCGCCATGAAAGACCTAAAGCTTTCAGGGTTGAATGGAGACAAGAACAAGCGAACCGTCATCCAGGTAGGGGACCTCCGGATCGGCGAGGACTTCGTGGTGATCGCCGGCCCCTGCGCGGTCGAAAGCGAGGAGCAGACCCTGATGACCGCAAGGCTCGTCAAGGAGGCGGGGGCAAACCTGCTCCGGGGCGGCGCCTTCAAACCCAGGTCGTCCCCATACGCCTTCCAGGGGCTGGGGCTCAAGGCGCTCCAGATCCTTGAAAGGGCCAGAAACGAGACGGGCCTCCCCGTGGTGACGGAGGTGGTGGACCCCCGCGATGTGTCCTGGGTGTGTGAGTTCGCCGATGTCCTCCAGATCGGCACCCGGAACATGCAGAACTACTCATTGCTCAAGGAGGTGGGAAAGATCGACAAGCCCGTGCTCCTCAAACGGGGAATGTACTCGACCCTCCAGGAATGGCTCAGCTGCGCGGAGTACATCCTGTCGGAGGGGAATCCGAACGTCATCCTTTGCGAGCGGGGCATCAGGACCTTTGAGACTTACACCCGAAACACCCTGGATTTGGGCATCGTCCCTTCCGTGAAGGAAGTCTCCCACCTGCCCATTATGGTTGACCCATCCCATGGGGCGGGCCGTCTGAGCCTGATCGAACCCATGTGCATGGCGGCCATGGCCGCGGGCGCAGACGGCATCATGGTGGAGGTGCACTGCAATCCTGCCGAGGCCCTGTGCGACAAGGACCAGGCCATGTCTCCGGCCATATTTTCGGCGCTCATGAAGAAGCTGTCCGTGCTCCACCACTGCATCAACCAGATCGACCACATGGCATCGGGGCAATTCATTTGAAGACCATTGAAATTAGCTGGTATGATAAGAAGTCAGCCATCTTTGTAGGCGAGCGTCTCCGGAGCTTGACGCGCTATCTGCCCTCCGGAAAGGCCGTGATCATCACAGACCCCAACGTCAGGGCAATTTACGGCCACCGATTTCCGCCCTGCCCTGTCATTGAAATGGGGACGGGCGAAGGCGCCAAGACCCTGGACACGGTCCGGGAGATCTACGAGCGGTTGATGGATCTGGAGGCGGACCGGTCGTGGTTCGTGGTGGGGATCGGGGGCGGGATCGTTTGCGACGTGGCCGGGTTTGTCGCATCCACCTATATGCGGGGCGTGCCCTTCGGATTTGTCGCAACCACGCTCCTTTCCCAGGTGGACGCAAGTGTTGGCGGGAAAAACGGGGTCAACTTCCATGCCTTCAAGAACATGGTGGGGACCATCCGGCAGCCCGAGTGGGTCATGTGTGACACAGACTTCTTGAAGACCTTGCCAAAGGCCGAGTTGCGCTCGGGCCTGGCCGAGGTGATCAAGACCGCGGCCATAGGCGATGAACGGCTTTTTTCCTTTTTGGAGGGACATTACGGAGAAGTGCTTGATCTCAAACATGAAGCGATGGAAAGGGTGGTTTACGACGCCGTCAGGGTGAAAACGGATATTGTCAACCGGGATGCCGAAGAGCAGGGGGAGCGGCGCAAGCTCAATTTCGGCCACACCCTGGGACATGCCATCGAAAAGACCTCTGGGCTGACCCACGGGGAGGCCGTGAGCCTCGGGATGTCCATTGCCTCCTCGCTTTCGGTCAAGCGAGGGGTCACTCGCCGACGGGCGAGGCCCTCGGCTCCTTGGTCTCCTCGATCGCGCAGGGCTGCCGACCAGGGTCGCCTTTGACATGGATCCTGTCCTGGACGCCGTAAAGCGGGACAAAAAACGGCACGGTGAAATGGTTCGATTTGTGCTGCTCAGAAGAATCGGAGAGGCCCTGATCGAGGACATTCCACTTGGAGAAGAAATCAGGAACTGAATTGAGACGATGTCAGAGAATCCGATCAGTGAACGTTGATTGGCACTGAAAAAGAAAGAGGAGCGTTGCGACTCATGAGTCTTCGTCGAAATCAGAAGGCAGATCGACATGGTGGATTCCAGGATCCTGAAGCTCTTGAACGACAGGATGGAACTTGCCCTCATGGCCAAGAAGTTCAAGGCACAGGTGGAGGACCGGGAACGGGAGGCGGAGGTCCTTGCCAGGATCAGGGAGAACGTGACCGGTCTGATCAACGCCGGGTTCGTGGAAAGGATCTATCTTGAGATCATAAACGAAAGCAAGAACTTGCAACACAAGGATTTCAAGCTGATCGCGTTCAGAGGGGAACACGGGGCCTACGACGAATTGGCCGTGCAAGGGCGGTGGGACCCGGCTGCCATCGCCATCCCGTGTCCGGAGCTCCACGGGCGTCTTCGACGGCGTCATGTCCGGGGCCTATGACTGCGGCATCGTGCCCGTTGAGAACACCCTTGGAGGCGTCATTGCCGAGGTGAACCGGCTCATGATCGACACGGACGCTCCGAGTGATCGGCGCGGTTGAGCTGCCCATCCGTTTCAACCTGATGGTCCTGCCGGGCACCGAACACCGCGAGATCCGCGATGTCTATTCGCACCCTCAGGTCCTTGCCCAATGCCGGCAATTTCTCCTTCGACACAAACTTGAACCGGTCCCCTATCCCGATACGGCGGGCGCGGCCAGAATGCTGGCGGAAAAAAAGCTCAAGAGCGCCGGGGCCATAGGAAGCAGGCTGTCCGCAGAGCTCTACAATCTCGACATCGTGAAGGAGGACATCGGGGGCCTCGAACAAAAACACGACTCGTTATCTGGTCCTCTCAAAGCATGCACAAGAAGAGGACGGACACAAATGCTCCGTGGTCTTCTCCACGGAGCACAAGGCAGGGACCCTCTATGAAGTTCTGGAGATCTTTGCCAGAGAGGGGTTGAACCTGACCCGGATCGAATCCATGCCGGATGAGCGGGAAGTGTATGTCTTCTTCCTGGACTTCATGGGTACGGACCGCGACGAGCGGGTCGCCCTCGCGCTGAAGGAGGTGGAATCAACCACGACCCGCTTCAAGCTCCTGGGTTGCTACAAAGAGAAACGCGCCGATGACGAATAACATCATGAAACAGGTGTGGGTAAAGGCTGACCCATGGGAAAAGGAGCTCGTAACCGCTGCCCTTGAATCCGGGGCCGACGCGGTCATTGTTCCGGAAGACCGCGTAGACGATGCCAGGGCGCTCGGCGTCATCAAAACCGTCTCGGCAGCCGGCGACCTGAAGTGGGGCAGGGACGTGGTCTGTTGCGAGCTCAGCGGCGCCGGAGACGAGGAGGCCATCGTCCGGTTGAGCCGGGAGAAAACCGTTTTGGTCAGGACCTCCGATTGGCGCGTCATCCCGCTTGAAAACCTGGCGGCCAGGACCGGGAACCTCTTTGTGGAAGTCGAGAACCTGGATGAAGCCCAGGTGGCGACCGGGGTTCTTGAAAAGGGGGTGGACGGTCTGGTGGTCGTCAACCGGGACCCGGCGGTCGTGCGGGAAATCGTCGGCAAAATGAAAGGCGGCTCCGGCCTCCTGGACCTTTGCACCCTTTCCATCGTGGCGGTGCGGCCCGTCGGCATGGGCGACAGGGTCTGCGTAGACACCTGCACCATCATGAGCGGGGAGAGGGAATCCTTGTCGGGAACAGCACCCAGGCCCTCTTCCTGATCCAGGCCGAAAACATCGAAAACCCCTATGCGGCGATTCGCCCTTTCCGGGTGAACGCGGGACCGGTTCATGCCTATGTCCTGCTCCCGGAAGGCAAAACGCGGTACCTGTCGGAGATCCGCGCAGGCGATCCGGTTCTCGGGGTAAGTTGGAGAGGGGAGAGCCGCCCCCTGGTGGTTGGGCGCGCAAAGATTGAAAGGAGGCCACTCGTGCTCGTCACGGCCAAGGGGGCATCTGGAGACGCCGCCACCATCCTTCAAAATGCCGAGACCATTCGACTGGTGCGACCGGGGGGGGAGGCCGTGTCCGTTGCAGCGTTAGAGCCCGGAGACGAGGTGCTCGGCCATACTGAAGCCCCCGGACGGCACTTCGGACACAAAATCCAGGAGACTATTATCGAAAAGTGATTTGTGTACCCATCATGGCACGGGACAATGCCGAGGCACTCGAAAAGATGGCAAAGGCCGAGACGCTGGCCGATGCCATGGAGATCCGCCTCGATGTCATGGCGTCCTTTGATCTGAACGCACTCATTTCAGGCGCCACCCGACCTCTCATCATCACGCATCGATCCAAACGGGAGGGCGGAAAAGGGACCGCCACGCACGAGATCAGGGCCCGTCACCTGCTTAAGGCCATGGAGGCCGGCGCCCGTTTCGTCGACGTGGAGCTCAGCATGCCCCTGGATCACAGGCAACAGATCCTCCGGAATCGGAGCAAGACCGAAGTCATCGTTTCTTCCCATATCCGAAACGGGACGCCACCCTTTCCCGAGCTGGAATCACTGCTGAGAAAGGCGGCCGCAACAGGCGCGGACGTGGTGAAAATCGTGACCATGGCCAGACACATGGAGGACAACCTGGAGGTGCTTCGCTTGATTCCCGTTGCCCGAGCCATGGGTCAGAAAATCATCGCCTTTTGCATGGGACCGCTCGGGAAGCTGAGCCGGATCGCGTGTCCGCTCCTTGGCGGATTCCTGACCTTTGCTTCTCTGGAAGAAAGTGACGCCTCCGCCCCGGGTCAGATGACGTGCGTGCAGACCAAGACCGTTCTGGAGCTCCTCCGCCCATGAGGTTGGATGCCCACACGGTGCTCTACGGGGTCCTTGGTTCCCCGGTGCGGCACAGCCTCAGCCCGGCCATCCACAACGCGGCCTTCGACGCCACGGGGTGGAACGGGGTCTACCTGGCCTTTGAGACAACAGATCTTCCCGGGTCCCTGGCAGGGGCGAGGGCCCTGTCCTTCGGTGGATTGAGCGTCACCCTGCCCTTCAAGTCCGCCGTGATCCCTTTGCTGGACCGGCTAGACCCCCTTGCAGAAAGGATCGGGGCGGTCAACACCATCAGAAATGAGGGGGGAAAGCTCGTCGGCTACAATACGGACGGCTTGGGGGCACTGCGTGCCCTTGAGGCGGTAACGGATCTCTCGGGGAAACGATGTCTGCTTGTGGGTGCCGGAGGGGCTGCGCGGGCCATCGGATATGCGCTCCGCAGGCGAGGGCTTGAGATCGTTGTGGCCAACCGTTCGGCTGAGAGAGGAAAGTCCCTTGCGGAATTTCTGGAAGGCCGCTTCATCCCTCTGGCCGAGGCGGACCGTGTTGAGACAAACCTCCTGGTCCAGACCACTTCGGTGGGGATGTTTCCCGTCACGGACCAGGTCCCTGTTTCCCGTGAGGCGCTGAGGGGGGGGATGGTGGTCATGGACGTGGTTTATAACCCCCTGAAGACCAAGCTGCTCCAGCTGGCGGAAGAAAGGGGTTGCGTGACCGTCAGCGGCCTTGCGATGTTCATTTATCAGGGGGCGGAGCAGTTCAGGCTCTGGACAGATCTTGAGCCCCCCCTCGAAATCATGCGTGAAGCAGCAAAGAAAAACCTTTTTTCTCGCACAGCGCCCGCAGGGAAAGCAGAGGTTAGTTCTCATGAAATCCATTCGGACAAGACAATCCCTCCACTCAACGGTCCGCATGCCCGGATCAAAGAGCCTTACCCACAGGGCGCTCATCGCTGCAGGTCTTGCCCGGGGAAGAAGCCGGCTGAGCGGGGCACTGGTTTGCGAGGACACGGTTTACACGGAACAGGCGCTCGGCGCCATGGGTGTTGGCATCGAACACGGCCGGGATGAGCTGGCCATTGACGGGGTGTCGGGCCAACCGACCATGAAAAAGGCTGACCAGGAAATATTTTTAGGTAATTCAGGGACGTCAATGAGACTCATGATGTCGGTGGCAGCACTTTGCAGCACCGATGTGATCCTCACGGGCAGCGCACGGATGCTGGATAGACCGATCGGTGAGCTGGTCACGGCCCTTGGTCAGGTGGGGGCCCGTGCGTCATACCGCGCAAAGCGCGGTTGCCCTCCCGTTGTGATTCATGCCAGAGGGTTGGTCGGCGGGAGGGCCACGCTTTCGGGCGGTGAGAGCAGCCAGTATCTGTCCTCCCTTCTCCTGGCAGCCCCCTTCGCCCAAAGGGGCCTGGAAGTGGAAGTGAGCGGTCCTTTGGTTTCAAGACCTTACGTGGACCTCACGGTTGAGGTGATGGAGGCCTTCGGGGTCAGGGTCAGGCGGGATGGTGACCGTCTTTTTCATGTGGAGGCCGGTCAGGCTTACCGCGCCAGGGATTACCTGGTGGCCGGGGATGCCTCAAACGCCTCCTATTTCTGGGCCGCCGCCGCCGTCACCGGCGGCGATGTCGCCACAGAGAACATCAACCCGGTTACCGGGACACAGGGAGATCTCCGGTTCCTCAACGTCCTGGAGGGGATGGGGTGTTCGGTTGAGAGGAGAGGGGACAATGTGATGGTGAGCGGCGGGGATTTGGCAGGGCTTGAAGTGGACATGGGGGCCATGCCCGACATGGTCCCGACCCTGGCCGCGCTCGGGTTGTTTGCGAAAGGGAAAACGGTGATCCGAAACATCGCCCACCTCCGCCACAAAGAAAGCGACCGAATCCACGCCGTCCGGATGGAGTGGGAGCGACTGGGGGCAAAGGTCGAGGAGATCGAGGACGGGTTGGTCATTCACGGGGATACCCCTCTCAAGGGTTGCCTGCTGGACCCCCATGATGACCACCGGCTCGCCATGTCCATGGCCGTGATCGGATTGAAGATCGAGGGCGTCACCGTCCAAAACGAAGGATGTGTGGCCAAATCGTTTCCCGAATTCTGGGGCCTTTGGGACGGTCTCTGATGGGGCAGATATCCCACGTTCCTCAGTTCTCGTCCAAGCCGCAGATCCTCATTCCTTCCGCCTGCGGTCTGAAACGGCCTCACATACGCCGGCGATCGCAAATCGAGATGGACAACAGAATAAAATCTGGTTAACCTATCTTTCAAAACAAATCACTGCCCACTCTGTGATCTCCGGTCCCGCGTTTGGCGGGACGCGCGTGAGACATGCTTTTTCCGCTGCCTCAGAGCCGTATTGGGGGGAATTATGAAAAGGGTTATCGCATTTTGGCTTGCCTTGTTCACTACGACGGCCGGTGTCTGGGCCTCGGAGGCGCCTGTCAGTGAGGCGACAAAGGGCTGTCTTGAATGTCACACCTCTTTGAACCCGGGCATCGTGGCGGGCTGGAAAAAGAGCAGGCACGCCAGAACCACACCCGGCGCCGCCTTGCAGCAGCCAAAAATCGAACGGAGGATCTCGGTCGAAAAGCTCGATGAAGGGCTATCGGCCCACGTGGTGGGGTGCGCGGAGTGCCACACTTTGAACCCGGCTAAACACGCCGACACCTTTGACCACAATGACTATTCCGTCCATGTGGTGGTGACGCCTAGAGACTGCGCCACCTGTCATCCTGTCGAGGAAGCCCAATTTGAAAAGAACCTCATGTACAAGGCCCACGTCAACTTGATGAACAACCCCCTCTATGTGAGCGCGGTAGATGCCATCAACGGGATACAGACCATCGAGAACATGAAAATCGTGCTCCAACCCCCCGATGAAGAAACCAACGCCGACTCCTGCCTCTTCTGTCACGGCACGGTGGTCCAGGTCAAAGGGCAAAGAACGGTGGAATCCGATTACGGCGAGATGAAGCTCCCGGTTCTCAAGGGCTGGCCCAATCAGGGCGTGGGAAGGGTCAACCCCGACCGAAAGCATGGGGGCCTGCTCGGCATGCCACACCCGGCACGAGTTCTCCATTGAGATGGCCCGCAAGCCTTACACGTGCGCGCAGTGCCACAAAGGACCTGATGTCCCGGCCTACCCCGTCTATCAGGTGAGCAAACACGGAAACGCCTTCTACGCAATGAACAAGGACTGGGACTTCAGGGCGGTCCCCTGGAAGGTCGGAAAAGACTTTACGAGCCCCACCTGCGCCGCATGCCACGTGAGCCTCATGGTCAACAACGATGGTGAGATCGTTTCCGAGAGAACCCACCAGATGGCAGACAGGATGCCCTGGCGGCTGTTCGGCGTGATTTATGCCCACGCCCACCCCAAGTCCCCAAACACATCAATCATCAAGAACAAGTCCGGGCTTCCACTGGCAACCGAGCTCACGGGTGAACCGGCATCCGAGTACCTGATCGACAACGCGGAGCAGGAGCTGAGGATGGAGCGGATGAAAAAATCTTGCCTGGCCTGCCACAGCAGAGGATGGACGGAGGGCCACTTCGACCGGTTTGAAAACACCATCATGACCACAAACCGGATGACGCTCACGGCGACCCAGCTCATGCTCAAGGCGTGGGACAGCGATTTGGCCGCGGGGCTCGCGCAGAAGGACAACCTTTTCAACGAGGCAATCGAAAGAAAGTGGATGGAGCAGTGGCTCTTTTACGCCAATTCCACCCGTCTTGCATCGGCCATGGCCGGAGGGGACTACGGCGTCTTTGCAAACGGACGCTATTACATGTCCAAGAACATCCAGGAGATGGTCGACTGGATTTTGCTCAAATCAACCGTCCAGAAGAAGTAGAGGCTTTGCCAATCCTTTAATGATCCTCCGATTTAGCCGATATGGAAAGATGAAAGGCCACTCTTGTGACCTCGACTCTGAGGGACCACTCTCTCCATGGAGGAAAAGTTTTTGCAGAAACATCCAATTTCACCCCGAACGGAATTCGCACTCAGCCCTTTCCTCCTGCGGGGGCAAGGGCGATCGAGAGCCTGGGGGCCGAAAGATTCCGTTCTGACGCTGGTCTGTATTTCTTTGTTTGCCATGTTCTCCGGCTGCACCGTGAACTTGACGAAAGAGCGGCCGGCCGCCGGTCTGCCAGAAAACATCTACATCACCTCACCGGAAAAGGACTTTGGTGGGGCAAGGGTGGTAATCTTTCCTTTTGAGTCGCCCCCTATCCAGAAGGATGCTTTGTACATTAAGGCCCCGGACCCCGGATACGGGGCCTCGGCGGCGCTCTACCAGACGCTGCTCAGGGAAGGTATTTTTCGAGAGATCAGACTGGAGCCCGGTGCCGGAAGGCCTGACGGGGAAAGCCGGCTCAGGGCAGCCAGGGAGAAGGGATTCGATCTGCTTGTCACGGGGCGTGTCCTTTATCTCTTCGAGGGAACCAGCCAACTGCCGTCCAGGGTCGATCAAGAGATAAAGGTCATTGAGGCCGCAACGGGTCAGACCCTTTTCTATGCCGAAGCAAGAGAGGACGATCCGCCCTTCATACAATCCGACCTGATCCTCGTCCTAATCCAAGGACGGAATGCCCCTTCCATCATGGCCCTAATGGAGAGAAACGCCCTGAAATTCAGCCACCTCCTGGGTGCCGTCAGAGATCAGGAGATAGAGGGTTGCAAGGATGATGAGCGATAGGATCCAGATCTCCAAGGTGCACCTTTCAATCCACGCTCCACTCGGAGATGAAAGGGATCCCGAATGGAGCGCCTAGCCGCTGGTGAGCTCGCCGACGGCCGACCACTGATCGCTGTGAGCTTTCCTCATGCGCCCTTGAAGTCAAATCCCTCCGAAAGGATTTGATCCTTTACGGCGGAAACATCCCGCCCTTCAGACATCCACCGTGTGACCTGATTGAAGCCCGTCTTGTCGCCCAGCATGATGCAACCGATGACCCGGTCGTCTTTGAGAACAATCTTTCTGTAAAGCCCCTCCCCCACGACCACCTTGGACTCGTGCTTGTGGTCCACATCGATCTCGCCCGCAGCGGCCAGATCGATGCCCACCACCTTCAGGACATTGGACATGGTGGTGCCATCGTAGGTGGCATCCCCCCCTGCCATATTTATGCCCGCGATTTTCCCCTGCTCCGCGGCGGCCGGCCAGATTCCGTAAGGGATCCCCTTGAATTCCGCCACGTCGCCCGCTGCATAGACCTCCGACTGACTGGTCCGGAGCCGCCCGTCCACCTTGATGCCTTTGTCAGTTTCCAGCCCCAGGGGTTTCGCCAGGTCCATGGCGGGGCGGACCCCGGCCGAGATGATCACCATGTCCGCCGAAAGACGCTCTCCCCCCTCGAGCAGCACGGATTCGACCCCGTTTTTCCCCGTGATCTCCTGGGTCTTGGCCCCCAGCCAAAAGGAGAACCCCATGTCTTCCATTTTGGCCTGAAGCCGCTTGGCGCCCTCCGAATCCAACTGTCTGGGAATGAGCCTCGGAAAGAATTCCACCACTTTCACCTTCGCCCCGAGCTTTCGAACGGAATTCCCGGCCTCAAGCCCCAGGAGACCGCCCCCGATCAAGACGATCTCCTTGGCCTTTCTTGCACGGGCGAGGATCGCCCGCCCGTCCTGGATCGACCGGAGCGCGAAAACCCCTTCTTTGTCCGAACCCTTTATGGGGGGAATAAACGAGCGGCTCCCTGTTGCGACCAGAAGTTTGTCAAAAGGGATTTTCTCCCCTTCGGTCGTGACGACGGCCTTTTTCGAGGGGTCCCCATCGACCACCTTTGTGCCAAGCTTGAGCTCAATCTTCTGATCCCGATACCAGCTCTCCTTTTTTGCCACGAGCGCCTTCTCGTCGGCTTCTCCGGCAATGAATTCAATCAGCCTGATTCGCCAGTAAAACGGCAAATCCTCCTCCGTGAGGAGGACAATGGATCCCTCTTTGTCCAGTTTGCGAATTTCTTCCGCGGCCGTTGTCCCGGCCACCCCGTTTCCCACGATCACATATCGCGCCATGTGAATACCCTCCTTTCAAAGGCAGCTGACAGCGGTCAGCTTTCAGCAAAAAAACCAAAAATGTCCCTACAGTTAACGTCCGTCTTCACAATGTGGAGACGTAATCCCGAACCATTTTGAAAAACTTAACACCGGCCGGGACCCCTTTCAAGAAACCAAAACGTGTTTCCTTTCTTCCCTCTCACGCCGTGCGCCGATTCTTTATCTCGACACCTGGTCTTACCAGCCTCAAGGCACGCCCCGGCATGCCGCTCCTCAAGCGCAGCGCTCCTAACACCTGTCGCCTCCTCCCCCTTGCACCCATCCCTGTCTCCCATTTCTTTCTCATCGAATAGTCCCTGAAACCTTGCACCCTGGACCTTGCACCCATCTTTCACCTCACCTCCGGATATCTCCCGACAAGCGCCTGCGGTGGCGCCCCTGCCAGAAATCGAAGCAAGATGACCCAGTTTCTGAGGGTACCATAGAAGAGCCCTTCCCTTTCCCAGCGCCGGCCGGAGCTCAGGACCTGTCCCCCAGCCAGCCCGAATCCGCCCATGCGGTTCAGACGTCTCACCAGATCCACATCTTCCATGAGCGGCAGACCTCTGAACCCGCCGACCCTGAAGTACGCCTTTCGCCTCATGAAGAGGGCCTGGTCCCCGTAGGGCAGACGCAGGAGACGGGATCGGAGGTTGGCCATGTGCGATACGAGCCGGAGCCAGGGATGGCTTCCCGAAATCCGAAGGCGAAAAGCTCCGAAGACCACGCCTGGCAGGGCCAGGGTCCTCAAAATCTCTCCATAGTAATTCGAGGGGAGCAGCGTGTCGGCGTGCAGGAAAAGGAGTATCTCTCCTTGCGCCCTCAATGCCCCGACATGCTGTTGAAGGCCTCGATTCCTTTCTGCGGAAAGGACATGGGGGGTGAAGCGTCTCGCGATCTCAACGCTCCCATCACGGCTCCCGCCGTCCACAACGATCATCTCATGGGACCCCTCCGCGAGAGGATGGAATGTTCCCTCCAACACACTCTCTTCATTCAGCACGGGGATGATAATGGAAAGGCTAAGAGACGAATACGCCATCACTCCATTTCTCCAAATCCGCTCTTCCATATGGTATAAGCGATCGAACAGCCGGCATGTCTGGTGCCGCGTGACCGTTTATACAGAAATCATTGCCTGGGAGTCGTCGCGTTGCCGGGATTCAATCTTTACAGCAGCAACCGGCTGGAAATTCTGGCCGAAAAGCTCTCCGACCTCCTGAAAAGGGATCCCCTGCCTCCCCTCGAAAAGGAGGTGATCGTGGTCCAGAGCCGAGGCATGCAGCGTTGGCTCTCCCTCGAGCTTGCAAGACATCTCGGTGTCTGTGCCAACATCCGGTTCCCCTTTCCCAACGCCATGGTCGAACGGCTGTTCCAGACGGTGTTCCCTGAGCTACCCGATGAAAACCCCTGGAACACCGATGTGATGGCCTGGACCCTCGTGGGCATGGTCCCTGCCTGGCTGGGAAAACCGGGTTTTGAAGAGGTGCGGACTTACGTGGGGGACTCGCCCCACCCCCTCAAGCTTTACCAGCTTTGCCAGCGCATTGCCAGCACCTTTGACCAATACCTGACCTTCCGCCCGGACATGCTGCTCGATTGGGAGAAAGGGAAGGGCCGTCACTGGCAGGCTGCGCTTTGGCGTGGTCTCCGAAGCCATCATACCCCGCCCCATCGCGCGGGGCTCAGGGAGGCCTTCCTCGATCGGGCCCGAAGGGGAACACCGGCAGAGGCGCGCTTCCCCAAGAGGATCTCCCTCTTCGGGATATCGACCCTTCCCCCCTTTCACATCGAGGCCTTTGGGGCCGCCGCCCTCATCACCGATGTCCACTTGTTTCTCATGAGCCCCTCCAGGGAGTATTGGCTTGATATCGTCTCCCCACGGACCCTGGCGCGCCTGGGAGAGGATGTGCACGAAAAGGGACCGGAAAGGGTATCCCTTCACTTTGAAACGGGAAACAGCCTCCTCTCTTCCCTGGGAACACTCGGGAAGGAATTCCTTTCTCTCGTGAGTCGGCTGGATCCCCTGGAACACGAGTGTTTCCGCAGCCCGGAAACGGGGGACCTCCTGTCGTGGGTGCAGCACGACATCCTCACCCTTTGTGAAAGGGGCCGGGATTCCTGTGAGCATCACGCCAAGGGCGTGATTTCGGGTGGGGACACCTCCATCCGAATCCACTCCTGCCACAGCCCGTTGCGTGAGCTGGAGGTCCTGAAGGATCAGCTCCTCGCATCCTTTGAAGAGGATTCCGGTCTCTCACCCGGCGATATTTTGGTGATGACGCCGGATATCGAAACCTACGCCCCCTTTGTCGAGGCTGTATTCGGTGACGTGGTCCATCCCCGAACCCGGATCCCCTTCAGCATCGCCGACCGCTCCCCAAGGGGTGAAAGCCGGGTCATGGACAGCTTCATGTGGATGCTCGACCTGAAGGAGAGCCGCTTCACCGCCCCTGAAGTCATGGACCTGCTTGAGTGCCCGGCGGTCATGGAGCGCTTCGGGCTTTTAGAATCGGATCTTCCGGTGATCCAGCAGTGGGTGGCCGACGCGGGGATCCGCTGGGGGATCAGCGGTGAGCACAGAGGCGGGCTGGGTCTTCCTCCCTTGCCTCAGAACACCTGGACGGCCGGCCTCGGCCGGTTGATCCTCGGTTATGCCATGTCGGGAGGCGCTGAAAGCCTCTTTCATGGCATAAGCCCCTATGATCGGATCGAAGGCAGGGACGCCCTGGTCCTGGGACGTCTTGCTGGGTTTCTTGACGCCCTTTTCGAGCACGCTGCCTCCCTGGAAGGGGACCGAAGCCTCACCGAATGGTCGGCCTTTTTGAAACAAATGCTTGAGCGCTTTTTTTCGACAGACGGCCAGGACCGGAACCAGCATCTCGTCCTCAGAAGGCTCCTCGACAGGCTCGAAACCCTGGAGCGTGAGTCTGACTTCCAGGGAGAGGTGGATGTCCAGGTCATTCGAGCCTGGCTCCTTCGCGCGCTTTCCGTGGACCCACGCGGGCTTGGTTTTATCACGGGCGGAGTCACCTTTTGTGCCATGCTGCCCATGCGGTCTATCCCCTTCAAAATCATTTGCCTCCTGGGCATGAACAGCGACGCTTACCCGCGACGCGCCACGCGCCCGGGATTCGATCTCATGGCCACGGACCCAAGGCCTGGGGACCGCTCTCAGCGAAACGACGACCGGTATCTCTTTCTGGAGGCGATCCTTTCCGCCCGGAAAAAACTCCACATCTCCTATGTGGGTCAGGACCCCCAGGACAACTCCAAAATGGTTCCTTCGGTGCTGGTAAGCGAGCTCATGGACTATATCCAAAGAGGGTTTGCGCTTCCCGGCAAGGAAATCCTTGACCACGTCCTGATCCGCCACCGTCTCCAACCCTTCAGCCCGACCTACTTTGCGGGCACACCCGGGTTTTTCAGCTATTCGGAGGAGAGCTGCGAGGCGGCACGCGCCTTCCTTTCGCCGCGTGAGTCCCACCCCGGATTCATCACCCATGGACTGGACCCTTCCGCCTTTTCTCACGAGACCATCCAGTTGGCAGACCTCATCCGGTTCTACGCCAACCCGGCCCGGTTCCTCCTGAGAAACCGCCTCAAAATCGAGCTGGCCACAGACACCTTGAAACTTGAAGACACGGAGCCCTTCTTCCTCGATGGGCTGGGCCGATACCTGCTGGGAGAAAGTCTCGTGAACGGTCATTTAGCAGGCGTTGACCAGGGAGCAATCCTGGAGGCGGCGAGCGCTTCGGGGGTGCTCCCCCACGGCACGGTCGGCCTTTGCATCCGGGACGAGCTCCGGACGGAGACAGAAGGGTTTGCCCGGCTGCTCGCCCCATGGGTCAGAGAGCCCCTTGAGCCGCTTCAGCTGGAGACCGAGGTGGCAGGGGTTCGAGTGATCGGCCGGATCACGAACCGCTTTCCCAACGGGTTGGTTCAATACCGATTCACAAATGTCAGGGGGCGAGATTTCCTCCGTCTCTGGCTCTGCCATCTGCTCTTTTGCCGATGCGTGCCAGATTCGTCGGGGAAACGGAGCCTGCTTTTCGGGAAAGATGGAGGATTCGCGTTCGAGCCGATCCC
>CAVOVO010000037.1:0-43796 GCA_963699845.1 uncultured delta proteobacterium | reverse complement strand
ACATATCCGTCAATAAAATGGGTCCAGGCAAGATAAACCCACGCATATGCATAATTCGGGTCCAGTTCTACAGCCTTTTTGAACAGTTCACGTGCCTTGAGGTTATCATCCGGGCTCATATTTTCAAATAAACCTTTGGCTTTGGAAGCCAGACCCCAAGCTTCTAGATTCTTAGTTGAATGGCGAATCCGTGCTTGTTCGCCCTCTGTTAGCTTCAGTTCCATGGCCTTAGCAATATTCAAGGTGATGTCATCCTGGACAGCAAATAGTTCTTCCAATTCCCGGTCATATTTCTCCGACCAGACATGACCGCCTTTAAGCGCATCAATCAACTGTGCGGTTACTCGTAATCGTTTCCCGGATTTCTGTATGCTGCCTTCCAGTACGTATTGGACGCCCAAGTTCTCTGAAATCTGGCGAATTTCCACCTGCTTTCCTTTGTAAGTAAGCGTGGCGTGTCGAGCCACAATAAACATTTCAGGAAGGTTGGAAAGCGCGTCGATGATGTTCTCTGTCAAACCATCGGCGATATAATCCTGACCCTTGTCGCCACTTAAGTTGACAAATGGCAGCACAGCGATGGAAGGCTTGTCGGGTAAAGGGAAGGCCATCTTTTCCTTGGAGGCGGGCTCGATTTTCGGCGCACGCCAGTAGAAGTTCCAAACCCCCACACCTACGATCAGGATAAGAACCGCCGCTGCACCGACAAGCACCCATTTTCTCCGCCAGATGGTTATGTAGGCTTCTCTTCCTTTGCCCCCGCGACCGTCACCCTCGGCTCCATCAGGACCCGATAGGCCCCAACCGGCTTGGCGATGTTCTTCACCTCCTGCTCGCCCAGGATACTCATATCCCAAGGGCAGCTTGGTCTCGATGTGGTCAAAAGCGGTCTTGGAGATGCAGATCCCACCAGGGTCAGCCAATGCCTCCAACCGGGCCGCGATGTTCACTCCATCCCCGTAAATCCGGCTTTCCTCCTCAATCACGTCCCCCAGGTTGACTCCAATGCGAAACTCCATACGGCGGTTCTCAGGAAGCTCGGCATTCCGGTGCCTTGAACTCGTTCTGGGCCGCCACCGCGCATTGCACCGCATCCACCACGCTGCCGAACTCGGCCAGGATGTTGTCTCCAGGCGAGTCTATGACTCGTCCACGGTGCTGCTGGATCAGTTCACCCATGATCTTCCGATAAGCGGTGAGGGTGTTGACCGTCTCGGCCTCATCCTCGCCCATCAGGCGACTGTATCCTTTCACATCCGCACTCAGAATAGCCGTGAGCTTGCGCTTGAAGGACTCTGCTGACATGGGATCACCTCTTAAATGCAAAAGCCTCCAAGCGGATAGAGACTTCCACTGGAGGCTTTCTTTTCACGACCTTCTGGAAATCTTTCCATGACTTCCTCGCAGAAGGTTGAGGTTATACTATTGGTTTGACTTGGATTAATCGGCATGAAGCCGATTCATACCGATTAGGAGCCAAAACGGGATTTCTGTCAAGAGGAATCGGGAGGCCAGGGTAAACCGAGCCGATTAAAGGTCATCCTTCCCACCCCCCAGAATTACAGATAAGCTTGCCAAAGAAACTAGCCACTGGGGCCTATTTCCATGGGGATATCAAGTTGAAAGACCATCCCATCTAGGTCAGGGGAGGGACCGCGCAAATGAGCAGCTCGAACTGCGTCGCCAAGCCCCCTTACTCAACCGGTTCGAGTATAAAATCCGCCAAACGACCCCATGAGCCAAGCCCGAGCCAGATTCTAGGGGTCGTCATGGGGCGTCAGGCAGATCTCCGCCATTTCGTACCGCTTATGGAATCGCCTCTGCCGTTTCGATGTCGCCCACTGGCCCTTCCAACCGGATTTCCATCAGCACGACACTTGATCGGAGACAAATGACAGCTGCCCCCCCCCTAAACGCCCCCTTTCTGATTCCTCCCCTTATTTGAATTTTACAGTGACATCAACGGGCCCCTTCGGGTCTAGATCTGTGTAGTGTGCCCGTAAGGTCGTGTTTGGTGCCGTTGGTATACCTTTCGTAATGCTTCCAAGGGACAGGAGATCACCCTTTTTCAGTTTTTTCCCTTCTGCCTTCAGCGAATCCCTGATCCAAAGGACCACGCTCAGCGGATCACCCAGGAGACTGTTCCCCTGCCCTTCACCAACCACGGTCCCCTTGTCATCGAGTACCTGGAGCTTGAAGTTCTTGAGGCGGTTCATCCATTCCTCGGACGCCTTCAATGGGATAGGAGCCCCCAAGACCCCAAGGCGGGCGGCAACGTTTACAGCCGCGATAGCTGGGCCATTCAGTTTAACTTCCTTGGCATAGGGCATGTCGGGCATTTCGATAAAGGGGATGACGGCATCAAGGAATTTCAGACATTCCTGTGGGGTTTTTGACTTGTTGATTTCAGCGCTACCCACGCGAACGATCAAGTCCCCCTCAGAGAAAGGGCGACTTCCATAATTGGCCTCTACCACGGCACCGCTCTTGAGAAGCATCTTTTTAAGCAGCGTCCCTCGCAAGGGATGCGTGACACCTAAGGCTTGTTGAACTTTCACATTAGTAAGGCCTGCCTTGTATCCCACTACTTCTCCGAAGGTAGGCTTCAGGGCTTCAACAAACTGAGCCTGAATCTTCATGGCCTGCTCCATCGTCATGGCCTGATCATAAGAGGTCAATGGGATCTTCTTGAGGAATTGTTCCGCGAGTTTGGTCCCATCATCCGCTGCCGGCGCCGGGAAAACTCCTAACGCAAAAGTTAGCATAAGGCAGCAAGCCATATTCCCAAAAACCTTGTACATCTGGTCGTTCTCATAGATCCCTCCTTTTCTTTAGCCATTTCATGGAATTGAACGCTCATTCACACGCCCTGCGACAGCATAAATGAAAGACCCGCCTTTTCGGACTCGGATTCTGAATGATAGGACATTGCAGCTGGAGTCCTATATACCAACAAGACCCGCGTTTTCCGTCCCCCATTTTTACAATGGGTTTGGTTTTATCACTGGCTGCAAATGATTTTGTGCGCCCCCCTCAGGCCGTCGCCTTAGGGAGGCTTGGTCAAGATACTCGATGCAGGCCCACTTCATAACTTCCTCGGAAAAAGGTGTGAGTGAACCTAGATGGATAAGAAAAGTCAAAAAACATACTGAATCTGAACTCCATTGCTGTCAAGAAGATTCTCTCAGAAGAATCGGCTGACCTTTGTAATCCGAGGAAATTGAACTCGGCCGCTCCCACCTCCCTGTGATTGCACTTTCTTGCCGATAGACCTAAAGATCCAGGTACTTGTGCACGATTCACCTATTGGGTTTCCACACCATAGACCAGCCGGTTGACTCAGACCAAGGATCTCAGGCATATTCCTCCAGATTCCGGTATCAACGGGGTCCTATCCGAACCATTAAAGGACGCCCGCTTTATGACCCTAACCAAAGAAGCCATCACCCGTTGCGCCTTCGACCGCCTGGACCTCTCCAAAGCCCCATCTGCCAAAGCGGTCGAGGCCGCCTTTGAGATCATCAAAAAGACCCGATGGCGAGGATGTCCTGATCAGCGGGAAGTTCTGCGTGAAGGACAAGGGCAAGCGCAGAGGGAGAAACCCTGGGACTGGCGAGCGTCTGATGCTTGATGAGAGGCAGGTTGTGGCCTTCAAGTGTTCGTCAGTGCCGAAAAGAGATTTTAATGGCGGTCAGGAGTAAACCACTGGGCCAGTTGAGATCGAACAGCCGGCCCGAATCAAGAGTATAAAAGGTGCGCTTTAAGTGCGGGCAAGAGCGGCTTCAAATGGCTATATCACTTTAATATTCCCGGAACTTCTTGTATCGTCTTTAAAGTGGAGGGCGCAGCATGAAGAAAAAAGTTATGGTGCTCATTGCCACAGTGGTGGCTCTTGCGTTGGTTGCATACTTCGCTCTTCCGGGTCTGCTCGTGAAGTGGGCCACGGAATCGGAAAGGAAAGCTGCCGGGCTCCATCAAAATACAGTACGCGTCGGCGACCATGAGATTGTATATCTCGAGGGCGGACAAGGTGAGACTATCCTCATGGTCCATGGCTTTGCTGCCAACAAGGACAATTGGACGCGTTTCGCCAAATTTATCTCTCCGGCCTACCATGTAGTTGCGTTGGATCTGCCCGGTTTTGGGGAAAGCACTTGCCTGGAAAGCGCATCTTACAACATAGCAGAGCAGGCAAAGAGGCTGAACCAGTTTGTCGACGCTGTTGGTCTTCAGAAGTTTCACCTTGTCGGTAATTCAATGGGGGGTTACATTGCCGCTCGATACGTGGTTATGTTTCCCGACAGGGTCCTCACCCTGGGACTTTTCAATACAGCGGGTGTGCAGTCGCCTGTGCCGAGTGAAATGGCCCAAAGACTATCAAAAGGCGAACCCAATCCGCTCGTCGCCGGCTCCGTGGAGGAGTTTGACCGATTGCTCCAATTCGTGTTTTCAACGCCGCCGGACATCCCGAGATTCGTGAAGAAACTTCTGGTAGAGGAGGCTCAGAGGCACAAGCCCAGCAACGAAAGGATCTTCAAACAAATCTCAAGTGAACACGAAGCGCTGCGGCCTGACCTGCCAAAGATCAATGTTCGCACACTTGTGCTGTGGGGTGACCAGGACCGGGTACTTGACGTATCGTGTGTGCAAGTCCTGAAAAATGGGCTGCCCAATTGCGCTGCCGTGATCATGAAAGACTGCGGGCATCTACCTATGATTGAGAGGCCGCAAGAGGCCGCAGAGCTTTATTTAGCCTTCTTGAAGAGAAATTAAAGACATTTCTGCCGATGATAGTTCCCTAATAAACCAGATCCAAACGGTGCCAGGAAAACTTACTCACCTTTCTTGTAGACTATTTTACCCCCTACTACGGTCATTTTCACCTGACAGTCGCTGATTTCTTGGGCTGGTAAGCCCAGGGGATCCCGGTCAAGGACAATAAAGTCGGCCACTTTCCCTTCCTCTAATGTCCCCCGTTCCTTTTCCTCAAAGGAAAAATAGGCTGCCTCGCGGGTGTAAAGCGCGAAGGCCTGTTTTGCGGTAATGCACTCCGAAGGTCCGAATGCCTTACCCTGTCCTGTCTTTCGACAGACAGCGTCCCGAACCCCAATAAGGGGATTCGGCTCTGCAACCGGACAGTCGGATGACAGGGCGAACTTGATCTTTCGTTCCAGGAGCGTTCTGAAAGGGTAGAGGCCCTGCGACCGATCCGGTCCATATGCCTCCATAAAGCCGTCTCCGAGAAGCGAAAAAAAATTCGCCTGACTCGTGATGTATAGACCCAGCTCTGCCACCTGGTCGATCTGGTCGGGGGTGAGATTCCCTGCATGGACGATATGATGGCGCAGGGGATTCCCCTGTGTCATAACCCTCTTGAAGGCCTTGATCAGCATATCCAATGCGCGATCTCCTTGGGCGTGGACCGAAATCTGGTAGCCGGATCGTTCAAATTTTTCGATTTCCGCGTTGATCCCATCCTGATCGTAATTCAAGATACCTGTTCCACCCCCCCCTCCCAAGTAGGGCTCAAATACAGCCGCGGTCCTGCTGCTCATCCCGCCGTCCAGGAATATTTTAATCGCTCCGATCTTGACCCATTCCGAGCCAAAGCCCCGGCTGATCCCCGCGGACATGAGGGAATCGGCCCATCGGTTCAATATGTAAGCCGAGAGCCGGAAGGGAAATCTGCCTGAATCCGCAACGCCTTGGTAAGTTCGAAGGGTCATGGCATCCACGAATGGATCATGGGCGCCCACAAGGCCCAAACGGTGGAAATGCTGCGCACAACGTATCATCATTCCGTTTCTGGCCTCTTGATCGTAATCGGCCATCATTTTCATATAGATGGAAGGCATGGCGAAGAATAACGGTCCCATGAATGCCGATTCAAGCAGGATCCCGTTCGGTCCCGCCATCTGCACCCCTCACAATTATTCCACCGGGGGGGTCGGGCGTCTCTCGTGTGTAGCCTAGCTCCTTTAGGGCAAGGCTGTTGGCCACGGCCCCGTGAACAGACACATGAACCAGAAAAATGGGATGATCGCTGGTGGCCATGTCCAGGTCATCTTTGGTCAGGTCTTTCTTGTCGTCCAGCAAATAAGGGGCATACCCCCAACCCATGATCCAGTGGCCTTTCGGGGTGCTCTTAGCCTTTAAACGCAAGGCCTCGACCACGTCCTCTCCCCGGTGACACCCGGCTGCGGGGCGGCAGTCGGCTTGATCCCTCAGCAGGGCATAAAGGCAGAAATGGTTATGGGTATCGATGAGACCCGGCAGGAGGGTCCCCCCTTCGAGGTCTACCACATGGGTTTCCGGCCCTGCCAATTTCTCAATCTCCGCTGATGCGCCCAACCGGTAAATCCTGCCGAATTGCACCGCCAGGGCCTCAGCCCTGGGGGCTCTTTCCGCCATAGTCAAAATGTTCCCGTTCTTGAATACGCTTTCCATATCCGGTTCCTCCTGTTGAAGGCCCTACGCGACGCCGGCCAGTGATTTGGCAAGGCCGGCACACCCCTCGTGGATATCTTCTTGGGTCGCGTTCAGGTGTGGGGCGATTCGGATAACGTTCCCGTAAAGCCCGCCTTTGCCGATGAGCAGGCCGTTCTTTCGGGCCTCATCGATCAATGCCGTGGTCCGGGCAGGGTCTGGCATCCTATCCGAGCCTGGTTTAACGATTTCAAGGGCCTGCATGAGCCCCATTCCTCGCACCTCTCCGATGAACCCGTATTGCTTTTGAAAGCCTTTGAGATGTTTTTGAAGCTCATTCCCCTGAATCTCTGCATTTCCGGCCAAATGATGGGTTTGGACGTATAGCGATTGTGGCAAGCGCAGCAGCCATTGTCACGGGATTCCCGCCAAATGTGGCAAAGGTATGCCCCTTGACCGCCTCGGCCACCTCTGGCGTGGCGATGGTGCAGCCAATGGGCGAGCCGTTGGCCATGCCTTTGGCAAAGGTCATAATGTCCGGCTGGACCCCCCAGTGTTCGATCCCGCACATATGGGTTCCGGTTCGGCCCCATGCGGTCTGGACCTCATCGCAGATGAAAATGCCTCCGGCTTCCCGAACAATGGGTAGGACGCGCCTGAAATAGTCCTTGGGCATCACGATAAATCCACCCACCCCTTGTATGGGCTCGGCCATAAAGGCGGCTATTCTCCCGTTGGTGGTAGTGGCCAGTGTCTCTTCCAGGTCTTGTACACACAGATCCACGAGTTGGTGTTCGTCCAATCCGGAAGGCGCACGATAGGTGTAAGGATTACGCACATGTTTGATATGCCCATCGAAGGTGTTCCCCAGGCGCCAAGCACCATGTCCGGAGAGACTCATTCCCACCATGGTTCTTCCCGCATAGGCGTGTCGCAGGGTGATGATATCCGTATTACCCGTATACATTCTCGCGGCCATGATGGCCGTCTCATTGGCCTCGGTACCGCTGTTCGTGAAAAAACACCTCTTGAGCCGACCCGGCGTTACCTCAGCCACCTTTTCGGCCACCTGAACCATGAGCTCATTGATATAAAGCGTTGAGGTGTGCTGGACCTTCCCGAGCTGCTCGACCATGCGCTCGGTGATCTCAGGGTTGCAGTGGCCCACCGAGACCGTCAGCACCCCTCCGTAAAAATCCAGATACTGCTTGCCCTCTATATCCCAAAGATATTGACCCATGGCGCGATCGACGATCAGGGGATGTTCGCCATAAAAGGGCACAACGGCAGGGAAAACATAATCTTTAAATCGCTTGAAGATCGTCCCAGTCTTGTCATTCATCGTGGTTTGTGGGCTCATCACGTCCTCGCATGGAAAAGTTATTTGATTCTCTCATTATACCCCTGAGGAATCAAAGGTTCTTTATCAATTCACTTCCTACCCATCCCCGATTATATCCCCCCACCTGAACGACTGTAAGGACGTGGGGGGAAACGAGAGGGAATCGGTTACTTAAGCGCCCCAATCTGCTTCAATGCTTCTCGAAGTTCTTCCTTCTGCTTGGCTGTAAGATCAGGGGTAGGTCTTCTTGGAATGCCGCCCGGCAGGCCTAACATGTTCAGGGCTTCCTTGGCAGGGGAGACATATCCAGGATCATACTCCAAAAAACGATTGACGACCTGAAGTTTCATGTGGAGGTCCCTAGACTCTTCTAGTCGCCCTTTTAGAAACAGCTCGTAGACGTCCTTCATCTGCCGAGGTAAAATACCTCCTGCCGTGGAATAAACGCCGACCGCTCCAACCGCCATGGCCGCATGGAACTGGCTGTCAATCCCTGTGCAGATCGATAGCCCCTTTTTTGCCATCCGGATCACTTCAACCAGTTGACCAAGATCCGAGGCGCTCTGCTTCAAACCGATGATGTTGTCCAGGGCGAGAAGGTCGCATATAAGCCGGGGGCTCATCGGGTTTCCGGTGTATAAGGGGTTGTTGTATATCACAACCGGCAGAATTCTTGCTTCAGCAAGGGCCTTAAAATGCAGGAAGATGGCTTCTTCATTCAGGATGAAATAGTACGGAGGAACCATAATGACTGCATCCGCATCGCAATCCTTGGCATCTTGCATCAATTGCAGACACTCGCGGGTGCTGCACGCTGCGGTTCCGGCAAGCACGGGCACCCTTCCCTTGCAGACTTCTACAATTGCTTTGGTCACTTTCCTCTTCTCTTCCCGGGTGAGGTGCGGAAATTCACCGGTTCCCCCTGTCGTCATGATTCCGTCTACACCGCCGTCCAGAAGATACGCCGTGATCTCCTTCAGCCCTGAGTAATTTACCTCTTCCTTGTCATCGAAGGGCGTGGCGATGGCAGCGATAATCCCTTTAATCTCTGATGCTTTAATCATTTCCTTTTCCTCACTCTGTTCATCGATTTTTCTGAATGGACTTTTCTCAAATGAATCAGGAGCCTTTTAGGGCGGCAAGGATGTCCTGATCACCGCTTTTGGAAACCTCTGCGTGAAGGACAAAGGGAAGCGCGGGGGGAGAAACCCTGAGACAGGCGAAGACCTGATGCCGGCCGAGAGGCGGGTTGTGAACTTCAAGGGTTCGCCGGTTGATGGGGAGACATACCGGTCTGCCCCTACATATTCACCGGGCGCCTCGGCGCTGCGACCAAATCAACTCGTGAAATATCCACTCTATGGCGTTTGGCCCGGTTTCTCCCACTCCCCCCTGTCCCGGTAAGTGTCTCTCACTGTTTTGAGCCGCTCTTTGATGGTTTCATACTCCTCTTTTTTGCCCAGCAGCCACGCCATGTGTTTCATCTTCCCCTCTCTTGTGAATTCCGGGTCAAAATAGTAAAAGTCCAGTTCCCGGCCATTCTGTCTGGCCAGCGATTTACAGACCGCGCATTCCAGGCCGCCATCTGCATGGGGGCGGAACAGGTCTGAGAAGCAGCGGGGACATTGACCGGGACGGGTATGTTTTTCGTCCGCCGGAGGGTTGGTCAGGGTTTTCGCGATGGCGCTGACTTTATCATCAAAAGAATCGGCCAGGGCCGCTTCACCGGGGTGGGTGCCCAGAAAGCGTTCGACGCTGACGACATTCAGTCCCAGAGAGGCGGTTTGAACGCACAGGGATGTCTGGGCCAGACCGCTGTATTTTTTAAGTCCCAGGGTCAGGACGACGGCGGCTGGAATGTCTTGAAACACGTTGAAATAATGGGCCGCCTGCAGCACCCGGTCGGAAATCATTTTCACAATACCCACCGGTCCCAGGACGTAATTGGGCGCCGCCATGATTACCGCGTCGGCTTGCTTAATTTGCTCCAGCAGCCAGACCACGTCGTCATCGATCAGGCATTTTTTGCCCGGTATCAGGCATGCGTAGCATCCCCGGCAAGGGGCGATTTTCAGGTTGGGCAGCCGGATCAGTGACAGTCGCCACCTATCCCCCATCTGTTGGGCAATGGCCTTGGTAACGATTTCCGAGTTGCCAAGTTTACGATAGGAACCGATCATTCCCAACAGCGTTTTTTTCACTTGTCTCTCCCTTGGCGGCCATGGGTCCACCGCCCCCAGAATGCAAAAGCCCCCGAGCGACTACGCATATCCAACGGAGGCCTTTCTTTCACCACCTTCCGGGAATCTTTCATGACTTCCTCTCAGAAGGATGGGGTTATGCTGTTGATATCAAAAGATCTATATAAAATGAAGCCGACTCATCCGGATTAGGGACCAAAACGGGGGTTTTGTCAAGAGGAATCGGCTGGGCCGCCGTGGATGTATGGTCACAATTATGGTGGGTGAATTCGGGGCGGTGCTGCCGGAAGCGCAGAAAGTGATGCCGAAGCGCTTGTTGACGATGGGCTTTTCCTTTCGCTTCCCCCCGGATCGAAGGACGCTGCAGGACCTTCTGGGTTTAAGGGTTCTCTGGCGACCCTCATCAAACCACTAGTTCCGGGACCTCCATCTCCCTCCTTCGAAAGGCCTTTAGAAAGGCCTGCACGACTTTGGGATCGAAATCGGTCCCGGAGCCCTTCTCAATGATCTCCTTGGCTTCAAAAGGCGAGACCGCTTTGCGGTATGGCCGGTCGCTGACCAGGCTGTCGTATACATCTGCGACAGCCAGGATCCTGGCCTCCAGGGGGATCTCTTCGGCGACGGTGGGGTGGTAACCGGAGCCGTCATACCTGTCGTGATGGGCCAGGATGATGGGGATGATCCTCCCCAAAGGGCCATCCACCAGGGTAAGTATCTCTGCGCCGTCTTCCACATGGCGTTTCATGCCTTCGAATTCCTCCTTCGTCAGGCTCGCGGCCTTGTAAAGGAGCTGCCGGCTGATCTCCATTTTGCCGATGTCATGAAGGAGTGCGGCCGAACGGACATCTTCAATGCGATCCGGGTTAAAGCCCATGTAGGATGCGATCTTCGCCGCATAGATGGAGACGCGGTAGCTGTGATTCTCAGTGTACTTGTCGTTGGCGATAAAGTGGCGCAGGATTACCAGCAGACCTCGATAGGTCTGTCGAAGCTCGCTGAGCTGGGCCGAGCTCTTCTCATAGAGGGTCCCCATGGCATAGGCCGTTACAATCAGGATGCTTCCCCAGGCAAGGATTTCATACCACCGGCTGTCCACCAGGGTGGATCCCTGAGTTTTCTGAAGCAGCGCAGGGTTGAAGTGCATCAGCATGCCCACGAGCAGAACGCTGAAAAACGCTGTAAGGGTTGCGTGCCGGCGACCATAGAAATAGGCGGAAAAAATCGTTGGAAGCGTGTAGAGGCCAAGGAGCACCCGGTGTGAGACAACCAGGTAATTCATGGCCGCGATGATGGCGAACATGGACAGAATCAGCCATACCTCCTTGTTCACTTCCGAGATGGTCGCCGCCAATCTGTGTGCGAGGTCATCTCCCCGACGGGCAGTGGGGTTCGGTGCATCGGGAGCGATCTCAGTGATGGTCCTCTCATGAGTGCTTTCCTGGAGCGTTTCCGTCACAAACTCTTTTCTCGTCAACCATTCTCTTCAACACCAAGGGCGGCAGGAAGGTAACTGGCGGTAGCACCGATTTCCTGTAGTCCGGAGACGATGGATTGCGCCCTCTCCATGGGGATGTTCCTCCCCAGGATGAGCGGGGTCTTCCTGATCAGGTCCTTCATTTTGGATGCCGGAACCTTCTTGGCGTATTGGGCGAGGAACTGCAGGACTTTCTGTTCTGCGTCCGGACTTGGGACCATCTCCAGGACCAGGGTGCCTGTGGTTTCTTGAAGCATTTTGTACTCCAGCGTCACGGAAGGAGGCCAAGGGGAAGACGGGAAGTTTGGGAAAGCCGGGGCCTTTATTGGGAACCGGAACCCATGGCCTCCTTCGGGGCTTTGATGGCAATTGATCTCAATAGAGTTCCACAGTGACTATCGTCAATTGTCGTCTTCAGCTTGAATTCCATGGCCTTGAAGACGGGTGCACTCAGGTATGCCCAGGTCCTCAGCTCAATATGGTATCGTGTATCCTTGGGGATGGATTCAAAGGACCGCTCCAGGTCCTCCGCCATTTTCTTGATTGAAACCCGGTCCTGCTTTCGTTGGTACGCCTGCTCGTATTTGCCACCCACCCATCGGTGCCGCAGTGCCGTAAACTCTCGATGGCATTTCTCAGGGCATCTTGCTTCTTGGATTTTTCTCCCTGCCGCCTTTTCTTCAATCTCTTCCAGGTTTATGGTTTTACCTGCACCGTAATCTCGTTTTCCACCGGTGCATCAAACGTGAGCTCGTTTTGATACAGCGCGGCGCGGGCATGGCGGCCGCGATCCTCGCCAAAGACCTGTACAAACAGGTCTGAAGCGCCATTCAGGACCTTTGGTGCATCCTTGAACCCCGGCGCGGCATTGATGTACCCCACCATCTTGACGATACGCACCACGTTGTCCAGGTCACCAATCACCGCCTTGATCATGGCAAGGTGGTTGATGGCCACCAGGCGTGCAGACTGATAGCCTTCCTCAATGGATATTTCCTTCCCAAGCTTGCCCTTATGAGGAAGCACGTCCTCGTCGTCGGGTCCCGGTACCGTTCCGATGGTACCCGAGACATAGAGGATTTCCCCCACCTTGACCGCGGGGATATAATTGGCCACAGGCTTCGGCGGACGCGGCAGGACGATATTCAATTCCTTGAGGCGCTCTTCGATCTTTCCCATAATCTCTCCTTTTCGCACTCAGATAACCATATAGGGTTTCCGGACCGGCACGGCACATCGAACTTGCTCCCACATTCAACAGAAAAATTGGCTCGTTCGGAGCTCTTAAAACGACATTTCGGGCATTCCGTTCGGCTCTACTCCCGACCGAGAAGAAATCTACTTGTCGATCAAAGTCCTCCAGAAGCAAAGAGCTTTCGTGGAAACACAATGGTCCTTTGTAGGCTCAACGCTTGCCACCTTCTGGATACATGAGACCATGGTTTCCTCCCAGAAGGCTGGCGTTATGCTGTTGATGTGACTTGGATTGAACGAAATGAAGCCGACTCCTCCTGATTAAGACCCAGAAAGAGACTTCTGTCAAGAGGAATAGGCTCGGATCGGATATACTCGGAGTGGTTGAGCTCGGCTGCTCCTGTTCCCAAAATCTGAGCCTCTTAATGGGTGCAACCGCTGGAAGTCTCCGGCCGTCAGAAACGCCGTAATCCCTTTCAAATCTCTGGTCAACAGAGTGGTTGACCATTATTTCTTTGCGACAAGGCCTAAGGGTTTGCTTTCCCTTTAGCGAGCTGCATGACAAGAAGTTGATTTGCTTTAGATCTCTGAGATAAAATTGACCAAATGAGGTTTTGGGATGAACGAAAGGGCATTACAAAACGTAAGCAGCCGGAAGAGGCCCTGGAGCGCATGGGAAAAAATTTTAGACAAACTGACGGACGATGATCAAGCCCATGGCGGGACCATGGAGGCTTCGAACAACCGGGAAGGGGGCGCCACCTTTGCTTTCACGCCGCCGGCAAACCAGGGAGATCCGACATGAAAGAGGAAAGGCCCGTTGTGTACGTGGTTGATGACGACCCAGCCGTGCGAAAGGCCCTAGAGCGTTTGCTGCGATCGGCAGGTCATGAGGCAGTGACCTTTGCATCGGCCCTTGAATTCCTGGATTTCAGCCATCCCGAGGCGCCGGGGTGCCTCGTTCTTGACATCAAGATGCCAGGGCTGGGTGGTCTCGAGCTCCAGGACCGGCTCGCCGAGAAGGGTATTTCGTTTCCCATCATTTTCATCACGGGCCACGGGACGGTCCCCAGGAGCGTCAAGGCCTTTAAGTCCGGCGCTTTGGATTTCCTCCAGAAACCCTTTGAGGACAGGGAGCTGCTGGAAGCGGTTTCCCGTGGAATTGAAAAGGACCGACAGCTGCGAGCTGAACACAAGGAAATGAAGAAGCTCCGTGCCAGGTGGGATACCCTCACCCCACGGGAACAGGATGTGTTCCGGCTCGTGGCAACCGGCATGCTGAACAAGCAGGTGGCTTTCGATCTCGGGATTACCGAAAAGACCATCAAGGTGCACCGGGCCCGTGTGATGGAAAAGATGGGTGCCCGATCCCTCGCGGACCTGGTCCGAATGGCTGAAAAGCTCGGGCTCCGTTCCTCCATTGCCTGACCGTCCACATCGGACCAAGGTCCAATATCTTTTTTTAATTTCCGTAGATTTGTATATCAAGTGCGATGCCCTCTCCCTTTTTACAGGAAAACCGGGACAATCCATAAAAGGGGATGTTCTCGTTTCTGCTGATTCTCCTGTCCCTTAATGAGTGGATCCCGGAAAGGGCGCACCCATCATCACCATCCCAGCCAATTGACCTGGGGAGACAGCGAAGGCGAGGTCTGAGCGTTATGAATGAAGAGCCGAAAACCAATAGCCACAGCCCGCTTTCAGGGATCCGTTCAAGTATCCTTTTTTTCAGTCATGTCTTGAGTTTGATAAAGCTTATCTGGCCTGTCTTTTCAATGCTGCTCATTCTCATTATGTCGTTAGGGCTGGTAACGGGTATGAGAGAAGGCTGGACCGTCGGGAATTCCTTTTATTACGGGTTCATCACCGCTTTTACGATCGGCTATGGCGATCTTGCGCCGACATATCCCCTGACGAAATTCCTCGCTGTGGTTTTAGGACTGGTTGGATTCCTGTTCACGGGAATACTCGTAGCCATTGCAGTTGAATCCATCCGCTATATCATAAAAGGCAAGACGCCGTTAAACACGATGAAAAATAGAGGTGGATGTTAACCCATCCATAAGGGGATTTCTGTGGGCTTCCGCGGGCTCTCAGCATTCAGCACGTTTGCTAATTGCGCGCTGACGGCTGATCGCGGCCGTCAAAAACAGTCGTTCCTGGGGGCATTAGCTCATTTGTATTGACTTTTAGGTCGAATTTCCATATATTTTCTTAAAGAAAAGGCTTATTGCTGACAATATGCACTATTACTAAGGAGAAACCCATTATGAGAGATAAGCTGGTCATTTTTCTATCAATCCTTTTCTTCTCAAGCCCGCTGGCCGCCCAAGAGCTCACAGGAACCCTTGCACAGATCAAAAAGAGCGGAAAAATAAGAATGGGCTATCGTGAGTCTGAAGCGCCCATGTCGTTTTTGGATAAAGACGGCATCCCCAAAGGTTATTCTATTGATATCTGTAATGGTATCGTAGACGCAGTTGAAAAGAAAATCGGTGCTGACATAAAGGTTGAATATGTCCCCGTAACCGCTGAAGGGCGATTTAAGGCCTTGGCCGATAACAAGATTGACATATTGTGTGGCTCAACGACCAAAACGCTTTCTCGTAGTGAATTCGTTGACTTCACGCAGTTGACATTCGTTACCGGCGCTTCACTCATGACACTAAAGGAGAATAGCGCGCGTAATTCCGGTTTCGCCGGAAAGAAAATAGGCGTTGTGAAGGGTACGACGACCGCCGCAGCACTGAAAGAATTGATTCGGGAAACATCGACGAACGCAGAAGTTGTTTTGTTCGATTCAGCCAAGGAAGGTACTGATGCCCTGAGAAAGGGGAAAATCGATGCCTTTTCCGCTGACCAGGTCGTCCTTATTGGTATGGCCTTGAAAGAACCCGATCCAAAAGCCTTTGTGATTGATTCAAACGTGTACTCCTTTGAGCCTTTCGCACTCGCTGTGAGGCGAAATGATGCAGACTTCCGTCTTGTCGCAGATCGTGAGATCTCAACCCTTTACCGGTCAAGAAAGATAATCGAAATCTATGATAAGTGGATTGGCAGCTTTACCGGACAAATACTGCCCTTATTCGAAGCATTGATCAGACTCAACGCAACACCAGAATGAAGTCCCCTCCGACCGTTTGAAGGCCAAATTGCCTATGGTTCGAGAAATGGGAATTTGTTACCGTCACCTGATTTGATCCAGGCGAACGATGTTCCATGTCAGCAAAACTGCGATGAAAGTATTCTGTTTTTACATGCTCGCATTCATTTTGCTCGCCTGCATTCCTGGCAGTTCAACAGCCCAGACGCGACCTCAAGCCGCACTTGAAGCAAAGAACATCCTGATTCTGCATTCCTACGAAGCCAACACGCCTGTTTACGTAGAAACCGACGCGGGGCTCTCAGCGACGCTGCAGTCCGGCGGGATACCAAGGCTAAACCATTTTTTCGAGTTCCTGGACCTGAGGCGAAACCCTGGCCCCGAGCAGAGAAAACTTCTTGTCGAGGGAATGCGCGTGCGGTACAGCCATCGCAGGCTCGACATGATCATCACCATGTATCCGGAAGCCTTGGAATTTGTGCTGAAGGATTGCCGGGATATCCTTCCCGATGTTCCCATCCTGGCCACGATCCTGCCGGTCGGCTTCGAGACGCCAAAAACGGACCGTCGCATCATCGGACAATTCGTCCGATTAGATATCCTTGGCACTCTTGAGATTGCGCTGAAGCTGGTTCCTAGGGCAAAACGGGTCTATGTCGTGAGCGGGGCGCACGAAGTCGACAGAATCGTGCAAGCTCAAGCTCGACGCGATTTGAAGAAATGGGAGACGCGGCTTGAGTTTATCTACCTGAGCCACATGCCCTTCGAGGATATGCTGGCTACTCTATCCAACGCGCCCCCCGGCTCCATTATCCTTGGCTTGGCCTTTAGTCATGATGTTACCGGGAAAAACTACACAACCCCGATAGTGGACCAACGGCTGAGCCAGGTCTCCACGGCCCCAGTCTTCGGGGTCCTCGACTACACTCTGGGATACGAGATTGTGGGAGGCAGTCTCATCAACTTCGAACGTATCGGCGCCAAGGCGGGTGAGCTGGTCCTGGACATTCTCAAGGGCACCAAGCCTACGGACAATATCCCGGGGGTTCTGGACGTGCCCCCCGTGCCGATGTTCGACTGGCGGCAGCTCAGGCGCTGGGGCTTGAGCGTGAGCGCTCTCCCCGATGGAAGCATGGTCATGAACAGGGAGCTCACGTTTTGGGACTTCAAGTATTACGTTATCGGTGGCTTGGCCTTTTTCCTGCTGCAATCATCGCTGATCGTCGGGCTGTTGATCCACAAGCGTCGGAGGAGATCGGCCGAGGCGTCGCTGGCAAGAGCCGAAGAAAAGTATCGAAATATCTTCGAGAGCGCCCTGGAAGGTATTTATGAAACATCCCCGCAGGGGCAAATCCTCACTGCAAACCGCTCCCTGGCGGGGATGTTGGGCTATGATTCACCAGAGGAACTTATATCATCCATCAGAGATATTGCAGATCAGGTATGGGCAGACCCCAACGGCCGTGCGCATTATTTCCGGCTTCTCGATAAGCAGAATGTTGTCCGTGGATTTGAGTGTCAGTTCTTGCATAAGGATGGGTCGAAATTCTGGGTATCGCTCAACACCCGGCGAGTGACTGGGCCTGATGGACAGACAGTCCTTTATTCAGGCTTTTTAGAGGATATCACCGGGCGCAAGGTGGCAGAGCAGGCCCTGGAAGAGCGGTTGAAGTTCGAGATGATGTTGGCCGATCTTTCAGGGCGGTTCATCAATGTGCCAACCGACCAGTTGGATGCCGTGATCGAGGATGCCCAGCGACGAGTGTGTGAACACCTGGGCATAGATTTCTGTACACTCTGGCAGATTTCCGAGGACCAACCCGGTACGCTGTTCCTGACCCATTACTACGCACCACTGGATGTTCCGCCGCTGCCGGAGATGATGGACGCAAGAGAGAACCTACCGTGGGTCCTGGAGAAATTGTTTAAAGGCGAGGACATTATTTTCTCCCGCATAACGGATGCTCCTGTCGAAGCCGCGCGCGACTTGGAGGTTTGGCGGCACTACGGCATCAAATCGTTTCTGACATTTCCACTGTCAGCGGGGGGCAGCGCAGTATTCGGGGCTCTAAACTTCAATTTCATTCGGGATGAGAAAGTCTGGCCGCCTGATTTCGTCAAGAGGGTGAGGCTTGTTGGCCAGGTATTTGCGAACGCACTTTTGCGCAGGCGCACCGAGGAGTCGCTGCGGCAGAGGACGGAGGAATTGGATCGGTTCTTCAATGTCTCCCTGGACTTGCTGGGCATTGCGAACACCCAAGGGTACTTCTTGCGTTTGAACCCGGCCTGGGAAAGTGGTCCTTGGTTACAGCCATGAAGAGCTTATGTCGAAGCAGTTCTTTGATTTGGTGCACCCCGACGATCTGGAGCGCACTCGGAAGGCTGTTTCCGCTCTGGTTTCCGAGCAGACATTGATCCATTTTGAAAACCGCTACCGCTGCAAAGACGGAACGTACCGATGGCTGGAGTGGACTTCAGCCCCGGCCGGAAACCTGATTTATGCGGCTGCCCGCGATCTTACCGAACGGTTGAAGTTAGAGGCCGAAGGCCGGCAGCGCAGGGAAGAGCTTGCCCACGTAGCCCGGGTCGCCATGATGGGGGAATTGACCACGTCGTTGGCCCACGAGATCAACCAGCCGCTCACGGCCATATTAAGCAATGCGGGAGCGGCCCAGCGTTTCCTCTCCCAGGCCACGCCGGACATTGGTGAAGTCCGGCAGATCCTGGATGACATCATCCGGGACGACAGGCGGGCAAGCGAGGTGGTTCGCAAGGTCAGGTCCCTTGTGAAGAAGGAAAAGCTCCGTCAGGAACCCTTGGACCTGAACACGATCATTCAACAGGTCGTCGATCTCATTCGGGGCGACTCCCTTCTCAAGGGCTTGTCCATATGGAAGGAATTCAGCCCGGATTTGGCGATGATCCATGGGGACGGTATCCAGCTGCAGCAGGTGATCCTGAACTTGATTCTGAACGGGGCCGCTGCCATGAGAAACACTCCATCCGGTCAGCGGAACATCATCGTGGGAACCGCCATGCCGGATAGCCGGACCGTGAAGGCCTTCGTGAGGGACTTTGGGACCGGCATCGACGAACACCAGATTGAGCGCCTTTTCGAGCCCTTTTACACAACCAAGCCCGAGGGTTTGGGCATGGGGCTTTCCATCAGTCAGACGATCATCAAGGCCCATGGCGGGAACATGGAGGCTTGGAACAACAGGGAAGGCGGCGCGACTTTTGCCTTTACACTGCCGGCAAACCAGGGGGGACCCACATGAAAGAAAGAAAACCCGTACATTCCCCATTGGACCAAAGTCCAATATCTTTTCTCTTTCAATCGTCATAGAATCCGCATCATGTATCCAGCCCTGTCCCTTTTCCCGGAGGCCGGATGTCGGGTTGCCGTTCACTTTCGCCGGCGTTATTTACACGACGCTCGGTTACGGCAACTGGGTGTATGCCATGATCGGCATCCTGTTCCACTTGCTGCCGGAAGCGAAACACTGACATCACGCATTAAACCCTCACTGTATTTATAATCGGGTGTACTCAGTCATGAAACAGCCCAAACCTTTCGTGCTCTTTGCAATCGGCCTTTTCTTTTTGATGATGCTGCCGCATGCGGCAGCCGAGAAAGGCTCAGTGAAAAGCACCTCTCTTAACTTGGTCACCCGTGAAATCCTCGCCGCCAAAATCAAGAAGGTCGAGGCAGCCTCCGATCAGCGAGAGGAGGTCAAAACCAAGCTCGTCGAGCTTTACCGAAAGGCTTTGGGCAACCTGGAGGAGGCGAAGACGAGCGCCGAACGGGCCGCCGCTTTTCAGAATGAGACACAGACGGCGCCGGTACAGACCCAGCTGATCCGTGAACAGATCGAAGCAGCCAAGATCACCGACCCGCTCGACACATTGGACGTGACCCCGGAGATGCCACTTGAGCAAATCGAGCAGCATCTTCAGAAAGAGCAGGCCGATCTGGCCGCAGTGGACGCCCGGTTTGCGGACTTCGAGCGTCGCCTGGCGGATGAAAGGAACCGGACCGCGGTCATCCGTCAGGGTCTCGTTGAGAGAGCCGAAAAGAAAGAAGCGATCGCGGGAGCGCTCCGAGCCCCGTCGGCCACCGACGAGATACCGTCGATGAACGAGGCCAGGGGCTGGGTCCTACAGACCAAGATCGCTGCACTGAGCGCCGAGATCAACATGCTCAATCAGGAGCTTCTTAGCCAACCCATGCGCGTGGAGCTCCTTAAGACCAAGCGAGATCAGGCAGCCCTCCAGGTTTCCGGGATCGACATGCGAGTCAAGGCGTTGAGCGAGCTCGTCAACCGCAAGCGGCAGATCGAGGCCGAACAGGCGAAGATCGAAGCAGAGGAAACCAGAGACGAGACCACCGGCCTAGACCCGATGTTGGTCCGCTTTGCCGATCGGAATGCCGAGCTCACCGGAGAGCTGAACGAAATGGTCGCCCGATTCGACCAACTGGAGAAGGGGCAAGCAGAGGCCAAGAACCTTGCCGAACGAATTGAGGCGGATTACACCGATGCCGAGGCGACTCTTGAAACCACCGGGTGGACCATGGGACTGGGTCATCTGCTGATTGAAAACCGCGAGACGCTGCCTGACGTCCGGGCCTATACCCGTAAGGCCCGCGTCCGTGAGAAAGAGATCGTCGATACCGTTGTCCGGCAGCTGCAGCACAGGGAAGAGGCGAGGCGCATCACCAATGTCGACCAAACCGTTGCGGCGCTCGAAACACAGATCCCCGTCGACAAGAGGTCAGAGCTGCGCGACAGGCTTCGCTATCTGGTGGAACAGCGCCAGACACTGCTGAAGAAGGCACTGGAAGGCGACGAGCTCTATCTGAACCGGTTGCGTGAGCTCGACACCGCCGAGCGCGGGCTGCTTGACGTGTTGCGCGCATACAAGGATTTCCTGAGCGAGCACCTGTTGTGGCTCCGCACCGCGGACCCCACTGGCCTGGGAGACCTGAGAAACCTGCCGGACGAAGTCAGGCGGCTGATCTCGCCGGTGCGCTGGTCGGGCCTGGCCCGTGTGTTTATGGACCAGGTCGCGCACTCACCCTCCGCCTGGCTTGCGCTCCTTTTGGTCGCTGCCCTGGTGTGGAAGCGTCGCGCACTGATCGCGGCCATCAAGGAAATCTCGGGACGGGTGGGAAGGCCGACCTCCGACCGATTCGCCTACACCTTGCGCGCCCTGGCCCTGACGTTGGTGGCCGCGGCGCCGTGGCCTCTCCTCTTGGCCTTGCCGGGCTGGCAGCTCCAAGTTTCCGAACAGGGCACCGACCTGTCCCATGCGGTGGGGATCTCTCTCATCCGCGTCGCAGTGATCCTTTACTTCTTGAGGGCGTTACGAATGATGTTCATCCCTCAGGGGCTGGCCGCCGCACACTTCAGCTGGCCGGCATCGACGGTGACCCTGCTGCGAGTCAAGCTTGATCGTCTGACCTGGATCCTCGCGCCAACCTTACTTGTGGACCGGCTCGCCATCGACGTGAACCCCGTCGAGACGGGCGGACTGATCGCCAGGCTCGGTCTTATGGTCATCAGCGTCTCGGTTGCGCTGTTCTTTTACCGTGTGTTCCACCCCAAAAGGGGCGTGCTGGCGCACCAGAAGATGCGCTACGAGGCAGGGGTGCTTGTCCGCGCCAACAAGCTCTGGTTCCCACTGCTGTGTGCCTTTCCCCTGCTCCCGGCTGCGCTTGCCCCGATCGGATACATTTACTCTGCGAAGACCCTCACAGACATGTTCCTGTTCAGCCTGTGGATGATCGTCGGTCTGGTCGTCATTCGCGCCCTCGTATTGCGCTGGCTGCTGGTCGTCCGTCGGCGCCTGGCCTACCAGGCGGCCTTGGAACGTCAGCAGGCGGTGATCGCGGCGAGGAAGCAGGCCGGAGAGTCGGAAGCCAAGGATGAAGAAGGCGGCGTCTTGCAGGTTGAGGAGCCTGAGGTGGACTTGCAGGCACTGAGCGACGACACCCACCAACTGATCAGAGAGGCCATGATCTTTGCCGCCCTGGTCGGCTTGTACATGATCTGGTCGCCATTGTTGCCGGCAATGCGCATCTTCGACGACATCAGCCTCTGGCACCACACGGTGACAGTGGACGGGGTAGAAAGGTCTCTTCCGATCACCCTGGCGGACCTCGGGGTCGCGCTGATCATCCTCTTGGGCATGGGTGTGCTTGCCAAGCGTCTGCCCGCCGTGCTGGAGATGATTTTGTTGCAGCGTTTCGATATGTCAGCGGGGAGCCGCTACACGGTCAAGACGCTCACCAACTATGTCATCGTCGCCGTCGGCATATTGCTTGTGCTCAATACCATCGGTCTCCAGTGGTCACAGTTACAGTGGCTGGTGGCGGCGCTGGGCGTGGGAATCGGGTTTGGCTTGCAGGAGATCGTGGCCAACTTCATCAGCGGACTGATCATCCTGTTCGAGCGCCCGATACGGGTCGGAGATATCGTCACCGTCGGCGATACCGATGGGGTCGTGACAAAAATCCGCATCCGTGCCACCACCATCCGCAACTGGGACCGCAAGGAGCTGCTGGTACCCAACAAGGAGTTCATCACCGGCCGGCTGCTCAACTGGTCGCTGTCAGACCAGATGATCCGTGTCGCGATTACGGTGGGAGTGGCCTACGGGACCGACGTCGACAAGGCCCTCGATCTTATGAAAGAAGCGGCAGAAGAGCATGAGCGGGTGCTCGACGACCCCAAGCCGATTCTGAGCTTCGAGGGCTTCGGCGACAATTCCCTCACACTGATTCTGCGCGTCTTCCTAGGCTCCATCGATTACCGCCTCTCAACCATTACCGAGCTGCACAAGGCCATCAACCGCAAGTTCGCGCAAGCCGGCATCAGCATTGCTTTCCCGCAGCGCGATGTGCATATGGATGTGGCCGGCCCGCTGGAAGTCCGGGTGGTCTCCGATCCATCCGATCTTAAAGCCGGCAAACGGTCATCTGCGGCCCGGAATAAGCCAGAGGATGAACACCAAAAGTGAACTGGTGGTGTTCATTTGACACGCTCCGACCAATGCCCTATACTCCCAACCTGGTGACACAGGTCTCTGTTATCTCCTCGTCATTCATCCAAGGCGTCCTACGCGTTGGATTTTGGAATGTGCCCTATGAATTCCGTTGACCACATAATCCGGATCATCGCTGAGAGCAGAGAGCAATTACGTTCCGAATTTGGCGTTATTGGGATCGGCATCTTCGGTTCGGTGGTGCGCGGAGAGCAGGGTGCCGGCAGTGAGGTTCTGCAAACGCAAGCGCCAACCCCCCATGGCGAGGCACCCAAGTCTCTGCCCCGCCCGCGCTTCTCCGGGAGAAGGCTGGCCTTGGCCTTTACTATGGCCGCACTGGCCGATGGGCTCTCGGTTTTTTTGACGCTCACGCCGCCGGTGCAGTGGTCGGTCGATTTGGCGACAGCAATCTTGCTTTTCATGGTGCTGGGCCGGCAATGGATCCTGCTGCCCGGCCTGATCATGGAGGCGATCCCCGGCCTCTGCGTCTTCCCCTTCTGGGTGCTCGTAGTGGGGGCAGTGGCCCTATGGGGGACGGCGCGGCCAAAACTGAACGGCAGGCGAAAACCGCCTGATTCATAAACTTATCTCTGCCTGAACCAACTTGGTAATATAACCATGGAGCTCTTCTGCCTTAAAAATACGCATAGTAAAGACGGTTCACGGAGGCATTCCACCGTCCAGCCCTAGCAAGTATCCGAGCATCCTCCAGCGTCTCCTGCGCTCGTCCCAACCGGCAACGCACCGGATCTTTGCTCCATTCCATCACAACCTGATTCCTTCCTGCTCCACTCGGCGGTGAAATGGTATCGACTGATAGCGATCGCTGTGCCATTCTTCGCGGCTGTGCACAATCGAGGAAATGACTTCTCCACCTGTTCGATCAGATTCATCAGGAGCATGCCGATCAGGCCCTAGCTCTCGCCGAATTGGTTCGCATTCACAAACAGGATAAACTAAAAACCGTAACGGAGGGATCACTTAAGGAAAACTTGCATGGATAACACCCAGCCCAAAAGTACAAAGGGCAGGCCAGTACTCTAATCATGGATCAACGCAAGAGAAGGCTCGCCAACAGACATCACCTTACTGATTCAATACGATCCCGCAGCTTCGTCACCCATGTCGTGGTGGTCTTTTCAGCGGTAATGAGCGGGATGTCTTTCGAGAGACACAAGCTTATATAAACGGCATCGTAGGCGGTTGCACCATACTGGAGAGCAATATCCAGAACATCCTTCTCTTTCGGTTCCATTCTTTCCAAAGGCGCGTCCATGTGAAGTTCGTAGATCTCCCGTGCGAGAGTTTCCGGCAATTCACGACGGTGAACCAGTGTTCGCAGGACATTCGCAAACTCCCAGTAATGCAGGGATGGGACGAGGAGAACGACTTTCCCGCTTAACAGTCTCTCCTGCCACACTCTTGCAGATTCCGAGAAGACCTCTTCCAGGTACCACGCGACCGCAACGCTGGTATCCAAGACATAGGTATTCACCGGGAGGCACGGTCCTTTCGGAGAATATCGCGCGTGTCACTTCGCAGTCTGACCGCTTTGGTTCTCTGGCGAAGGCTATCAAGACGTTCCTTGTACGTCGAGCGCCGTCGCTCCTCGGCTTTCATGGCCACAAAGGCGGCCAGCGCTTCCTCGACCAGAGCACGCTTGCTCCTGGCTTTTGAGTGTTTTTGCGCTTCCGCAAGCAAATCGTCGCTCAATTCAATATTCGTTCTCATGTGACATAAAAATACACCTGGTGTATTTCATGTGTCAAGGCAAAAAAATGACGATTCTACCAGAGGTCGTGGCCTAGCGCTCTGCCTGAAATAGAGACAGCGCTCTTGGGACACCGAGCGCCCGGCACGGAAAACCCGACCTTGTTGACAACGTGCTTGCGCATTGCAGTGAAAACTATACCCGCCGACACCGATTTTTAACCCAAGGGGTAGATCTTGATGCCTTGTCGCATTCCACGGCTGACTATTTTGATGTGTCTTCGGAACAGCTGTATGCCCCCGGCCGCTATCCTGCCGTGTTGCAGGCTCGGAGTATTCTGTGTTATAAGGCCTTCAGGGAACTGGGTGTAACGGCCACCAAACTGGCCAGACAAATGGGCCTGACGCAACCGGCGATCAGTTATCGATTTCTGGAAGGTCTCTGTTAGATGAACATCATAGATCATCCCAGGGTTCCTTCCAGGATTTGACTCTCCCTGCATTGATATCCTCCAGTCCCCTCTTGACCAATTTCTTGAATTCCGCCGAGTGCGGGAGAATCTTGGTTTCTCTGAGGTCCTCGACTTCTTCCAGGACGGAAAGCATCCTTATAGCCGGAACTTATTGAATTGTATAGTATTATCACAATTTCCAGGAAGAAACGGGAGTTGACATCCATTACTGAAGTGCCCTATAAAGTTATTATTAGGCGTGACGCAATATCAGGACTGTTTGCGTTGGGCAGAGGACAAAAGGCAATTATTAGGGCACGGGAAGCACGACGCAGAGGATCGAACCCGGGTCAAGACCTTTTTCATTTTCATTTGTGCCGCCAGGGATGTGTATATGAAAAGGGTGACGAAAGCCGCATTGAAAACCAAAAAAATCAAGCTTGATTTCACGGATGCCCTGATCAATCGAGAGTTAAGCTGGCTCAGCTTTGCACGGCGCGTTCTTGCGCTGGTTGAGGATCGTGACTTGCCCCTGCTTGAACGCATCAAATTCGCAGGCATCATGGGAATGCTGCATGATGAATTTGCGATGAAACGCATGGGTGGGCTCAAGCGAAGGATGAAAAGAAAGAAGCCCTCCCGCGACGGGCTTAGCGTGGAAGAGGAACTGCGGTCGTGCCAAATTGAGCTGCATCGCCAGAGCCGCCTTGTTTCGCGGCTGGTGCATGAGGAACTGCTGCCGGCTCTGGCCAAGGTCGGGATATCGGTCCTGGATTACAAGGATCTCAACAAAAAGCAGTCTTCTCAAATGAAGCGGTATTTCCGCAAATCCGTGAATCCTGTCCTGACACCGCTTGCCGTAGATGTTTCCCACCCCTTTCCTTTCATCAGCAATCTCGGACTGAACATTGCGGTGATCGTCAAAGATGCCAAGAAGAAACAGAACCGCTTTGTTCGGGTCAAAGTGCCGACGAACCTTCCGCGCTGGATACCGCTGCCGAAGGATTCCGGTTTTGTTCCTTTAGAGCAGGTGATCGCATCCAACCTCAATCTCTTATTTCACAAGGCCTCCCTCATTAAGTGTTATTTTTTCCGAGTCACCCGCATTGCCAAGGATGACCCATGGGAGCGAGACGTCCTGGACGGATTGGAAGCCGACCTCATACCCGGCTCCATCATCGGTATGGTGACAAACGAGCTGACGGCCCGAAAGTTTTCAGGCGTCGTAAGGCTCCAGGTCAGCAAAGAGATGCCGAAAAGGCTTCAGCACTGGATTGCCAAGCAGCTTAAGGCGGACATAAAGGATCTTGAATCGACAGAGGGTCTGCTGGGCCTGGCTGATTTAATGAAATTCCAAGTGAACGGTTACCCCGAGCTGCGCGATCCGCCCCATGAGCCCGTAAGCCACCCTAGATTGCGCCGAGTGGATCCCGACAATCCGGCGGAGATATTTAATGAAATCCGTCGAGGCGATATTCTGCTGCACCATCCCTACCAGAGCTTTGACGGCTCTACGCTTCACTTCCTGAGGTGTGCGGCCATCGACCCGCAGGTGTTGGCCATCAAGCTGACGGTCTATCGTACCAACAGCGATTCGCCTGCCCTCCAGACACTGATGGAAGCAGCGCAGCGGGGAAAGCAGGTGTCGGCGCTGGTGGAGATCACCGCGCGCTTCGATGAGGGGCCCAATATATCATGGGGCAAGCGGCTGGAGCGAAAGGGTGTGCATGTCGTTTATGGAATGGAGCGATTAAAGACCCATGTCAAATCGGCCCTGGTCGTACGCGCGGAGGATGACGGCATTCGTCACTATTTCCATGTGGGAACGGGCAACTACCACCCAGGCACTGCCCGGATTTACGAAGACCTTGGTATTCTCAGCTGCGATCCGGAGCTGGGGACCGAAATCGCGACCCTGTTCAACGAGCTGACAGGCGCCATAAAGTCTCCAGGGTACAAAAGGCTGCTTATTGCTCCCCACAATATGTTTAAGCGCTTCACCAAGTTGATTCGACGCGAGATCCGGCACGGGCAGGAAGGTCGCCCTTGCGGCATTCGCGCCAAGATGAATCAGTTGCAGGATCCGCGCATCATCGCCGAGCTCTATCGCGCCGGCCAGGCGGGCGTGCCGATCAGTCTCAATGTTCGCGGTTTATGCTGCCTGCGTGCGGGGGTTCCCGGCCTGTCTGAGAACATCCGCGTCTATAGTACGATCGGCCGCTTCCTGGAACACGGACGCATCTATCGTTTTGAGAATGGGGGGGATCCCGAATTCTTCATCGGCTCGGCCGACTGGATGCGGCGTAACCTTTTCAGCCGCATGGAGTGCATCATCCCTGTGAAGGATCCCCATATCAAGCAGGAGTTGGAGCAGATCCTGAGCGTATTTGAAAACGACAACTGCTCAGCATGGGATATGCAGCCCGATAGCAGCTACGTCCTTCGTCATCCCGGGAAAGGCGATGAATGTCGGGCCGCTCAAAAAGTGTTTATCGATCTTTCCAGCGCTTCTGATGAAAAACACGGTTCCGATCCAAAATACGGTCGCCGCCGGCCTTCTGGTCGGCAACCGGATGTCTAAATGAAGATTCACTCACTAGCAAACCGGCAAACCATGTATGATCCCACTAAATTCAATCTTCCTGGTGAATATGATATCGGACCATTCATTGATAAGTGGTCCGATCAATATACGATCAAAAAAGAGCCTGTGAAGACTGAAACCATTCGGATTTATGATACCTTCGACTGGCGCTTGTTTAATAAGTCACTCGTTTTATATAGCTGCGCCGACAAGTTATGCTTACGCAAACTGTCCAAACGTGAAATAATGCATAGCGTTAACATCACCTCTTTCCCCGTTTTCATATGGGCGTTTCCCTCCGGCAAATTGAAGGAACAGTTAGCAGCGGTCATCGGCGTGCGGGCACTTTTAAAGCTTGTTGAAATCCAATCCCGATCCATGCCTCATGGTCTCTTGGACCGGGAAGGAAAAACAGTCGTACGCTTGGTCTATGAAGAGATTCGGTCCTCCCGCAAAAAGAATGCACCCGTGCTGGCGGCTCATTTGTGGCTGCAGCCGGTTAGGGGCTATTCCAAACACTCTCAAAAGATAGCCCGAAGATTGGAACAGGCGGGGCTTACCGTTAATACGGAAGATGATATCTATTTTGAAGGACTGAAGGCCGCTGATAAAGAACCGGGCGGCTATTCTACCAAAGTAACCCATCAAATCGACCCGCATATGCGTGCAGATGAGGCGACCAAAGTCATTCTGCGATTCTTATTGCGCGTCATAAGGGTCAACGCAGCCAACATTGAAAAGGATATCGATACGGAATTTGTCCATGATTTCCGTGTGGCGGTCCGCAGAAGCCGCGCCGCTTTGGGCCAGATTCGATCCGTCTTCCCCGCGAAGACCACTGAACGTTTTAAAAAAGATTTTGCGTTTTTGGGTAAGCTCACCAATAAGTTGCGGGATTTGGATGTTTACCTTCTCAAGGAAGACGCTTATAAAGCAAAGATTGCCCCGGTCTTGCGCGATGACATTGAGCCCTTGTTTGACTATTTGCGGAAGAAGCGATCTGAGGCGTTTCAGAAAGTCGTTCGTGGATTGAAATCTAAACGGTATGAAACGATTGTTAAGGATTGGGAAGCATTCTTAAACGACATCGTCGCAGGATTCCCCTGCGGCAGCGAATTCCGAAGTTTCTATAATCACTTTGGCACGAAGAAGAATTCGTAAGAATTACCGGAGCGTTGTAGAAGCGGGCATTCGGGCCCTGGAAAGCGCCGATGATCAGATGCTGCATGCCCTGAGAATTCATTGCAAAAAATTGCGATATCTGATGGAGTTTTTTGCCGGCCTGTTTCCCCCGGAAACAATCAACGGCTCGATTGAACAATTGAAGCTGCTGCAAGACAACTTGGGGGACTTCAATGACCTTCGGGTACAGGAAGAATATCTCCTGACCGTCGCCAAGGAGTTGCCCGTAAACCGTGGGCAGTCGGAAAAAATATTTTTGGCAATCGGCAGCCTGGTTGGGACGTTGGGTAGAGACCGGAAAATCGTTAAAGATGCTTTTGCCGAAACTTTTGCCGATTTTTCAGCGCCTGCAAATAGGGAATTGTTTGAAAATCTTTTCGCGGCGCAAACATCTGGGAGCGACCCGTGACAACACTGGCCATCTATAGTAACAAAGGGGGGGTAGGAAAGACCGCTACGGCAGTCAATTTATCGTACATGGCGTCAGGAACCGGCATGAAGACCCTTCTCCTTGATCTTGATCCGCAAGGTTCTGCGACTTACTATTTTAGGGTTAAACCCAAGCTGCGATCCGGGGCAAAAGGGTTGATAAAAGGGGGCAAACAGGTTTTCAAGAGTGTTAAAGGCACGGATTATGAAAATCTGGATTTGCTGCCGGCTGATTTCTCTCTGCGAAACTTGGATATAACCTTGAATAAGCTCAAGCGTCCCGAAAAAAGGCTGAGTAAAATATTGACTTATTTTAGGGATGAGTACGATCTCATCGTGTTGGACTGCCCGGTCACCATCAGTATTCTAGCCGAAAATATATTCAACGCGGCCGACTTTATTCTTGTCCCGTTGATACCGACGACTCTTTCTTTGCGAACGCATCGACAATTGCTGTCTTTCTGCAAAAAGAAGAATTTTGATGTCGGTAGGATTTACGTTTTTTTTTCCATGGTCGATCGTCATAAAAAGATGCACCGGGACGTGATCGCTGCAGCGCCAAAGATGCTCAATGGGGTATTAGAAAACCACATTCCTTATCTGGCTCAAGTCGAAAATATGGGCGTTCATCGCGAGCCGGTTTTGCGGTTCTCCCCCGGATCAACGGCTTCAAAATCGTATCGAGACCTTTGGGAAAAGGTGCAAAAAATCATACTTTCCGGTGACGGTTCGGGCTCAACCGTGCCGCTTGGAAATGAATTGTGAAAATCAGGAATGTATGGCCAGGGAAATCGAAAGAAAGTTTCTGGTAAAGGGATCTGCCTGGCGCCGTGGACAGGCCATGAGGCTGCGCCAGGGGTATTTGAGCAGCGTTCAAGAGAGAACCGTCCGTGTGCGCACCGTGGGTGATCATGCCTACTTGACTGTCAAGGGAATATCGGTTGGGGCAACCCGCCTGGAATTCGAATACGAGATTCCGTGGGCGGACGCAAAGGAATTGCTGAAACTCTGCGAGATGCCCCTGATTGAAAAAGACCGTTATCGGGTGGAGGACGGGGGGACTTGTTTGGGAAATTGATGAATTCTTCGGGGAAAACCGGGGATTAATCATTGCTGAATTGGAATTGGAGAGCGAAGATCAAATATTCACCAAGCCGGACTGGGTGGGGGAGGAGGTCACCGGGGATCCACGCTATTTCAATTCCAACCTGATTAAGAAGCCTTATACCAAGTGGTAGCGGTTACTTTCTTGGGCCTTTCAAGTCCGGCAGGACCGGTTGGATTTGTGACCATTCCAGGAACTGGTGTGGACCACAAAATTCAACAAGGCGGAAATTTAACGAGGAGGAGATGAGAGATGGCAAAGAAGGAAAAAAAAGTCTGCAAGTGGAAGGAAGATGATCTGGCTGAAAAGCTCGATGAATTCATGGATATTGTCAGACAGCCAAAATTCCTCTGCAAGAAATGCGGGCGAGTGGCGGATGATAAGAAGCTGCTACACAAACCAATATCAATTAAGTAGCGACGAGACGTCATGAAAACCGTTTATCTGATCAGACATGCCAAATCAAGTTGGAACTATACTGATTTAGAGGATTTTGAAAGGCCCCTTAACCGGCGCGGCCGCAAGAGCGCCCAGCTTATGGGAGCCTTTCTTAACAAATTGGAAACGGCGCCGAATCTCGTGATGTCCAGTCCGGCCAACAGGGCGGCCATGACCGCGAGAATGCTTGCCGATGCGATCCATTACCCTCTGGATAGAATTCAATACAGTGAAGCCATTTACTCGTCTGATGAAAATGTATTGATCCAGGTTATCAAAGATATACCTGATTCGGTCAATCAGGCGATGTTAGTCGGCCATAATCCAGGGTTGACCGGATTAGCCAACCATATCTGCGACCAACGGATCAACAACATCCCGACCGCCGGCATATGTTGCATGGATCTAAAGATTACCTCATGGAAGAAGATTCGTGAACACGGCGGTCAGTTGCGGTTTTTTGAATTTCCCAAGAAGCATGCTTCATGCTGACATCCCTACTTGGGCATTTTCTTACTGGTTTCTAAAAAGCCTGGTCCTCAAGGGCCAGGTCAGAGATCAATGGCTCTGCCGGTATAAATCAATCGGAGTAATAGAGTATTGGAGTAATGGAGTGTTGGTTTCACTGCTGTTCGGGGAAAATTCAATCCATAAGGCTTAACTGACTGTTATTAAAGTAATTTAACGACGAAAAATTTTGCATCGACTTGAAAATCCATTTTTGGCCAAAATCTCCGGAAATCATCCGGAGGAACCGGAAAGGATTCCGGGAGATTGAAGGCGTTGGGATGATCCGTCAGGCACCGGCCGGCATCTTTCCTTCCAGCATGGATCGGGCCGCCTCCAGTTCCTTTCGCTTTTCGTCGTCCACCTTCGGATACGAAAGGTTCATGTCGTCCAGGGCCTCAATGATGGCTGCGGCCACGACCAGACGGGTGAACCACTTGTTGTCGGCCGGCACCACGTACCATGGTGCGTGCTTCGATGCCGTATGACGGATCATTTCTTCGTAGGCGGCCATGTAATCGTCCCAGCGTACCCGCTCCCGGGCATCGGCCATGGAGAACTTCCAGTTCTTGTCAGGATTGTCGAGACGCTCCAGGAAACGCTTTTTCTGTTCTTCCCGGGAGACATTGAGGAAGAACTTGCGGATGGCGATGCCGTTTCTCGTTGCGTACCGCTCGAAGGCGGAGATGTCCTCGAACCGCTCCTTCCAGATCTGATTCGTCAAGAGGCGGGGAGGGAGTCTCTGATTCTCTAGAAATTCCGGGTGAACCCGGACAGCAAGCACCTCCTCGTAGTAGGAGCGATTGAAGATGCCGATCCGCCCCCGCTCGGGTAGGCACCGGGAGGTGCGCCAGAGGAAGTCGTGGTCAAGTTCCTCCGGGGATGGTGACTTGAACGAGTATACCTGGCACCCCTGGGGGTTGATGCCGGACATGACGTGCTTGATGGTGCTGTCCTTGCCGGCTGCGTCCATGGCCTGGAAGATGATGAGGAGCCCCCAACGGTCCTGCGCATAGAGCTTGTCCTGCATCTCCGAAAGTAGCTCGATTCCCTCCTGTAGGGTCTCGGCAGCCAGATCCTTGATCCCCTCCCGGTGTTTGAGGCCGATGGTCTCGTTGGGGGTCGAACTCCTTCAGTCTGAACTTCTTCCCGTCGTCAACCCGGTAGTTCCTGGCGAGCTCCCTGGCCCGCTTCACCAGTTTTGCCATGACACCCTCCGCTCGTCTCGGTTAACGACCGACATTGATGAAAAAGGACGACGCCCCACATTCCTCCCTTTACCCTTTTATGTTTACTTCGGGGACGAACTTGAACGGGTAGTCGGGAGACTTGTATTTTTTGCCCGTCCGGCGCTTCGGCAACTTCACCTTGTCACGAGGTACTTTCTTGTACGGAACCTTGCTGAGGAGGTGTGTGATGATATTGAGACGCGCGCGCCGCTTGTCGTCCGATTTGGCCACGTACCACGGCGCCCACGGCGTGTCGGTCGCCGCAAACATTTCATCACGAGCCCGGGTGTAATCGTCCCAGCGGTCGTAGGATTTCAGGTCCATGGGGGAGAGCTTCCATATCTTGCGCCCGTCATCGATGCGACCCTCCAGCCGGCGGGTCTGTTCCTCCTCGCTGACCTCGAGCCAGTACTTGAGCAGGATGATCCCGGATTCAGCCATCATCTTCTCGTAGAGCGGCACGACTTCCAGAAAGCGCTTTGACTCCTGCTCGGTGCAGAAACCCATCACCCGCTCGACACCCGCCCGGTTGTACCAGCTCCGGTCGAAGATGACCACCTCGCCCGCTGCCGGAAAGTGTCCCATGTAGCGCTGCGCATACATCTGGGATTTCTCGCGCTCTGTCGGAGAGGGGAGCGCCACCACGCGAAACACCCGCGGGCTCACCCGCTCTGTGATCGCCTTGATCACCCCGCCCTTGCCGGCACCGTCGCGCCCCTCGAAGACGATGCAGACCTTGAGCCCTTTGAGCTTGACCCACTCCTGGAGCTTGACCACCTCCACGTGAAGCTTGGCCAGTTCCTTCTCGTAGGCCTTGTTCTTGAGCTTTTTCCCCGGTTCGTCAGCAGAGGGCTCTTCGGCTTTCTTGCTGTCGAGCGCCTTGCCGGGCTGCTTCAGTGGGTTTCCTTTTTTTCTTTTTCTTCTCTTTCTTTGCAGCGCTCATGATGCAGCTCCTTTCTCCGTTTCAGATATGGTTCCTCGGCCTTGTCTCTGATATCTCTCCACCGCCTGTTCCAGGTTAAAAAACATCCGCTCCCGGCCCAACTGCGCCCACAGAGGTGAATGCCGGACAACCCTAAGCACCTCGGGATTCAGCGCCGCCACAGTAGCCGATGTTCCGGCCTACTCCGCGCTCGCCGGCCAGAATTCGGAGAATGCCACATCCCAGACTGCTGACAATATGGAGACCGGCCAACAGCCAAGGATCCTTGATGAAGTCCGGTTTCTAATGAATGTCCAATTGGATCTTGATGGCCCCCTCAACTTTGCACATATCGTCTTTTGAAAGAATACCCGCACGCCGAAAGAGACGTTCCTTGCTGACAGTCGTCAACTGATCTGCCATCGCTTTGCTTTCTTTACCCTCAAAGACGACAGGTGCCTCGCTCGGGTAGAGGCGGTCTACGTTGCTCGTGAGGGGGACGACCTGAACCCGGTTGAGGAACTTATTTGAGGCGTCATTGCTTACGATTACGGCAGGTCGCTTCTTTTTGATCTTGCCTCCAATAGAAGGGTCGAAGTTGACCCACCAGACCTCACGCCGTTTCATGGGCGACGTCCTTGAAAGTAACCTCGGCCCACTCCATGGCCTCTTTCTCTCTTTTCTTGTCCTTTGCCATTTCGGCGTAAGCCGATTCCAGGTTTGGAGGTATCACATGAGGCCGGACCAACTCCTGAACAAACTTGCTTATCTTGCGAGGGCCGATTGTCTTGTGGAGCCCTTCGTAGACTTCTTCATCGACGGTTATGGTCAGTTTCTTCTGCATTGCGCATCTCCTTGTACGTGTACTATACGTGTAGAGAGTCCCCCCGTCAATAGGTCAGCTGCCCCGCCATCTGGGTGAGATGCTCTGGTTATCGGATCAGGAGAAGTGGTTGTGCAGGGTTCTGTGTTCAAGCAGTTCTCTATTTCGTGCACAGATAAAGATAGGTGCCCAATCCATTGCAGACTTGGTTCGCTTGGCCGAAAAGCTCGGGACCCGTCCCTCCTTCGCCTGACCCTCCGCATTGGACCAAAGTCCAATATCTTTTCCGTTTTAATTCCCATAGACTCCACATAATATTTTCTTCCCTTTTCCTTTACCCGGGGAAACCAATTGAATCTGTCTCAGCAGGGAGTCACATCAGGCCCAGCGGAGGTGGCATGCACCAAGAATCCTTGACAATTTATGTTGTCGATGATGACGCGTCCATAAGAAGGGCTTTAAAGCGGCTCCTCAGATCAACCGGCCATCACGCCGTCGCCTTCGAGTCTGCTGAAGATTTCATGGAGTTCGCGCCCGAAGGGGGGGAAGGCTGTCTCGTCCTGGACATTCGACTCCCTGGAATGACGGGCCTTGATCTACATGAGAAGCTTTCTGCATCGGGGGCTAAGTATGCGGTGATTTTCATGACCGCCCATGACAACCCGCAGTGGCAGCAAAGGGCGAAAAAGGCAGGTGCAATTGCCTACCTGAGGAAGCCTTTTGATGAACAGTTGCTGCTTGATGCGATTCAGCTCGCCTGTCGCAAGGGTCCTGAGCACGGGATGTAAGAGAGGGGTAGCCTGTAAATGAAAGCATTGCCGCTCGTCCGGTAGGCGGGCTTTAGACTCTCTCGGCGAGCGCGCGGATGGTGCTCAGTGCGGACGTCGCTCACCGAGACGGGTCCTTCTCATGACCGGGAGGGACCTTTGAAGGTGGCAGGGGCGGTCCAGATAAGGTCGAAAAAAACGCCCTTGCCCTTGCTGCTGGGGTGATCGGCGGGAAGGAGATGCTGATGATGCAAAGGGATGAGATCGTGAATTACGCTGTTACGGAGGGTCTCCGGGATCAGCGGACGGTGAAGATCCGCGCCATTCGCCCTGATGACAAAGGGCTCGTGATCGAGGCCATCCGTGGGGTAAGCGCGGAGTCCCTCTACTCTCGGTTTTTCTCGCCAAAGAAAGCGCTTACCGACGACGATCTGAAAAAGACCACGGAGGTCGACTCGGTGGATGTCGTTGCACTCGTCGCCGTGATGGAAGAGCACGAAGGCAACAAGATTGTGGGCGGCGGACGATATGTTCGGTTTGGGACACGCGAGACCATGCAAAGGGTCGAGCTGGCGTTCCTTATCGACGACGGGCACCAGGGTCTCGGGATCGGCTCGCGCATATTGAAGCACCTGACGGCGATTGCCCTTGCCTCGGGGATCACAGCGTTCGAGGCGGAGGTGCTCCCTTCGAACGACAAGATGTTGAGGGTTTTTGAACGCAGCGGGTTCCCGGTTGCCAAGACCTTGACGAGGGACTCCATCAATGTGACGATCGAATTGACTGCGAAAGACGCCCAGGGACGACCGGCCGGGAGGCCGGAACGTCCGAATGAACCAGGAGGAAAACCATGAAGCTGCCTGCACACAAAACGAAGATCGTCTGCACCATCGGGCCGGCCTCGGAGTCCCAAGACGTCATAGAGCGGATGCTCCTGGCGGGGATGAATGTGGCCCGCCTCAATTTTTCCCATGGCGATTTTGAGGCGCACGGAAAGGTCATTGAAACGCTTCGGGCCGCTTCAAGGTCCACGGGCCGACAAGTGGCGATCATGGCTGACCTGAGTGGGCCGAAGATGCGGATCGGGAAGCTCAAAGAAGAACCCGTGGAGCTGAAGGTGGGCGACCCTTTCACCTTCACCACGAAGGAAGTCCTGGGCGATGCGAGCAAAGTCTCAATGACCTTCTCGGGTCTTCCTAAGGCGGTGAAACCGGGGGACCCGCTTTATCTGAATGACGGGTTCATTCAATTGGAGGTCACCGGGGTAGAAGGATCCGAGGTCCGCTGCAAAGTGGTGGTCGGAGGAGAATTGCGTTCCCGCAAAGGGCTCAATCTCCCCGGAATCGACCTTGGAATTACGGCATTCACGGACAGGGACCGCGAGTGCCTCAAGTTTGCCCTGGAGCAGGGGGTGGATGCCGTCAGCCAGTCCTTTGTGGAGTCGGGGAAGGATATTGACGCTGTTCGGAAGGCTGCCCGCGATCTCGGCCACAATCCCTTCATCATCGCCAAGATCGAGCGATCGAGGGCATTAAGCAATATCGACGAGATCATGGAATCGGCAGACGGCATTATGATCGCCCGTGGGGATCTGGGCGTGGAGGTCCCCATCGAACAGATCGCCGTTGTTCAAAAGGATCTCATGCGGCGAGCCAACATGCGCGCAAAACCGGTCATCACCGCAACGCAGATGCTCGAATCCATGACGGATAACCGCCGTCCCACACGGGCTGAGGCAACGGACGTGGCCAATGCCGTACTGGATGGCACGGATTGTGTCATGCTCTCGGGGGAGTCCGCCATGGGGAAGTATCCGGTGGATGCCGTGGCCATGCTCGCCAAGATCTGTGCGGCCATCGAACCTCATCGGCATCAGATTTCAGTGAAAGAAATGTTTAAGGGGCTGGATTTGCGGGGTAAGCTTCGTCCGGCCCATCTCATTGCCGTGGGCGTGGAGGCAAGTCTTGAGCATGCGTCTCCCGCTGCCGTCTTTGTCCCCACCAAGAGCGGTGCGACCGCCAGAAGCATCGGCCGCTTCCGCGTCCCGGTATGGATCGTCGGGGTAAGCTCTCAGCAATCCACCTGCCGGGCACTTCAATTCTCCTGCGGCGTTCATCCGGTGCATGAAGAGGCGCACCCCGACGATTGGAACGTATATATCAAGGCCTGGCTCAAAGCACACGAGATGGAGGGAGACCTCGTGATTTTGACGGAAGGCCCGTCATCGAAGCACCCCGAGGCAAACCACCGGATGGAGATGATTGATCTGAGGCGTTGAGTACTGGAGTATTGGGGTGATGGAGTGATGGAGTGTTGACAAATGAAGAAGAACATAAACAGCGGATATCGGAAATTGTGATGGGAGATATGGTTTTATCTGAAGGAGAGGACCACAAAATGAGGCAAGAAGAATCAGGCCAGGCCATCACACGGGAAAAATACGACGCCCTACTCTTCGATCTGGATGGTGTCCTGACCGATACGGCAAAGGTCCATGCCGCTTCCTGGAAGAAGATGTTCGACGCCTTCTTGGAAGCACACGCAAAGGAGAAGAATATTCCTCTCCAACCGTTCGATATCGAAAAGGACTATAGACAATACGTGGATGGTAAACTGCGCTACGAAGGGGTCCGCAGCTTTCTCGAATCCCGCAGGATCCGCCTTCCGTTTGGAGATCCGGACGACCCGGCCGGTCACGAATCGATCACCGGTCTTGGCAATCTGAAAGATCGGATGGTGAAGGAAGCCGTCGGTTCGGTGGGAATTGAGGTGTACGAGGGAAGCGTCTCTTTCTTGCGCCACATGCGGCGGAAGGGATTTAAGACTGCCGTCGTCTCGGCGAGCGAGAATTGTAGAGCAGTCCTACAGGCGACCGGCATTGAGGATCTCTTCGATGTCCGTGTCGATGGGGAGGTAGCGGCTCGACTCAACCTTCCGGGGAAGCCTGCTCCCGATACGTTTCTCGAGGCTGCCAAAGAACTTGAAATCAGACCCGAACGTGCGGTTGTGATTGAGGATGCCCTCTCGGGCATCCAGGCAGGTCGTGACGGGGGTTTTGGGCTTGTGGTGGGCATCGAACACCATGGGAATCGGCAATCCCTCGAGGCGCAGGGAGCGGATATTGTGGTGAGCGATTTACGCGAACTGATCAGGGGGGAGGACCTTCAGAGATGATTCACCATGAGCGATTGAAATGGCCCGAACACATTTATCCAGCCGACGAGTGGAGGCTTGTAGAGAAACGATTCAATCCTGGATATCTGGGACAGACAGAGACATTTTTTGCCCTTGCCAACGGCTACCTCGGAATGAGAGGGAGCTTTGAAGAGGGTTCTCCAGCCCACCAAGATGGGACTTTTGTAAACGGCTTCTACGAATCATGGCCCATCGTCTATCCAGAGGAAGCTTTCGGATTGGCCAAGACCGGCCAGACCATGGTGAGTGTGACGGACAGCAAGATCATCAAGCTTTACGTGGACGATGAGCCGTTTTACCTGCCGACCGCGATGATTCTTCTCTTTGAGCGAGCCCTGAACATGAAGGATGGAACCCTTGTCCGCGAAATCCTCTGGGAGACACCCTCGGGTAAACACGTTTCCATCAAATCCCACAGACTCGTTTCCTTTGAGCACCGACATCTCGCCGCCCTCTCCTACGAAATAACGCTCCTGAATGGAGAGGCTCCCGTCGTCATCTCTTCTGAGATGAACAATGAGCAGAACCTTCTCGAACGCAGTGACGACCCTCGCAAGACACGGGCATTCCAGGAAAGCATCTTCATCCCCAAGGCGAGCTATGCGAATCGCCATCGCATCATCCTCAGCCATATGACTCGCCGGAGTCAAATGAGGGTGGCCTGTGGAATCGATCATGTCTTAGAAACAGACTGTCCCTTCTCTCACGAGACGAAACATTCCGAGAATTCAGGCAAAGTCGTCTTCTCCATCGATGCCAAGCGCAGCGTCCCCATTCGACTCACAAAATATATGACCTATCACACCTCCAGGAGAGTTCCCCCGGAAGAACTCTGTGAGAGGGCGGAACGGACTCTCGATCGGGCGATGGGGCATGGATTCGGAGCGGTAATCAAGAGTCAGCAGCAGTACATGGCCGACTTCTGGCAGAGAAGCGATATCGAGGTGACCGGAGACCCGGAGATCCAACAGGTCATTCGCTTCAATATTTTTCACATTCTCCAAGCCACCGCCAGGGCAGAGGGGGCTGGTGTACCGGCGAAAGGGCTTACCGGCCATGGCTATGAGGGACACTATTTTTGGGACACGGAAATCTACGTACTTCCTTTCCTGTTGTACACAGCTCCTCGCATCGCGAAGAACCTTTTAAAATTTAGACATAGTATGCTTGACAAGGCAAGAAAACGTGCACAGGAGGTGAACCAAGAAGGCGCCCTCTTCCCCTGGAGGACCATCAACGGCGAGGAGGCCTCGGCCTATTACGCGGCAGGGACAGCGCAATATCACATTAATGCCGACATCATGTATGCCCTGAAAAAGTATGTGGAGGTGACAGGAGACGAGTTCTTTCTCGAACAAGAAGGGGCGGAGATGCTGGTGGAGACGGCAAGGCTGTGGAGGGACCTCGGGTTTTTTTCGGAGAAGAAGGAGGGGCGATTCTGCATTGCGGGAGTAACAGGGCCGGATGAATACAATACCGTGGTAAATAACAATACCTTCACCAACCTGATGGCCCGAGAAAACCTCTGGTTTGCGGCTTCAACGGTTAAGAATCTCCACGAGCAGCGGCCGGACCTCTTTGTGGAGTTAGCCCACAAAACAGGCGTCGAGATGTCCGAGGTGGAAGAATGGAAGAATGCAGCCGACCGGATGTACCTCCCATTTGACGAGAAGCTGGGGATTCACCTCCAGGATGATGAGTTTCTCGAAAAGAAGCCCTGGGATTTCGAAAACACGCCGGTGGAGAATTACCCGCTCCTTCTCCACTACCACCCGCTTGTGATCTATCGACATCAAGTGATCAAACAGGCCGATGTCATATTGGCCATGTTTCTGCTCGGGGACGAATTCACACCGGAGCAAAAGAAACGGAATTTCGATTTCTACGATCCTCTCACGACCGGAGACTCTTCTCTGTCGGTCTCCATCCAGGCAATCATGGCTTTTGAGATGGGTTATCTAGAAAGAGCGAACAATTATATGCGTTATGCGGCGCTCATGGATCTGACCGACGTTGCCGGTAATGCGGCTGACGGGTGTCACATCGCTTCGATGGGAGGAACCTGGATAGCAGTCGTCTATGGGTTCGCCGGGATGCGTGATTACGATGGTCAGCTAACCTTTCGTCCGATCCCCCCGGCTCGCCCTCTGAAGGTTCGATTTCCATTGACGGTTCGCGGCCAGACGATGGAAATCGAGATCACTCAAGAATCGGTGACCTATTCCCTTCGAAAAGGGGACAAGTTGATGGTGCGTCACTATGATGAAGAGATCGAGCTTCTCTGCGGGAGCCCCGTCTTGAGATCCCTGAAGGCCATGGGGCGTGCGTTTAATTGATCATGAAATTCCTTGTGTTTTAGCATTTGCTTTTTAAATTATTGCGTTACTCCAGTACTCCCTTACCCCATGGAGCGTTTGAGTAATGACATTTTGGAGGAGCGTACGATGACAAAAAAGACAGAGAGCAACGTCGTGGAAGAAAAGGCAGACAAAAAAGGGTTGTCGAAGGTTATGGGTCCCGGCAAGGAGAATCGGGAATTCACCCGGGATTTTCTCAGGCATCTTTTCTACACGCAGGGAAGCGTTCTTGAGGAGGCAACGCCGAACGATCTCTATATGGCCCTTGCCTACACCGTTCGCAACCAGCTCCTTGAACGCTGGTTGCACACGGTGGAAAACTACCCCAAGCCGGGGGTTCGGATTGTGAGCTACCTTTCGGCGGAATTTCTCCTCGGACCCCACCTCGAGAATAATCTGGTCAACCTGGGAATCTCCGATGAGGCGCGCGAGGCCCTGGAAGCGCTTGGCCTGGATCTTGGGAAAATCATTGAACAGGAAGAAGAACCGGGGCTGGGAAACGGAGGGCTCGGCAGGCTTGCAGCCTGTTATATGGATAGCCTTGCGACACTCGAAATCCCCGCAGTGGGATACGGGATCCGTTATGAATTCGGGATCTTCGACCAGGTCATCCGGGATGGCTGGCAAACGGAAGTGACCGATCAATGGCTCCGCCTGGGCAACCCCTGGGAGATACACCGGCCGGAGATCGCTTACCACGTGAAATGGGGCGGACGGACCGAATCCTATTATGATGAGCAGGGATGTTATCGCGTGCGCTGGATTCCCGGCCGCGAAGCAAAAGGAACGGCCTATGATACGCCCATTGCCGGGTACAGGGTCAACACCTGCAATACCCTGCGGTTGTGGAAGGCGGAGGCCGTGGAGTCGTTCGACTTTGAAGAGTTCAATGTGGGGGACTACTACGGTGCCGTGAGTGAGAAGATCATCTCTGAGACGGTGACCAAAGTGCTCTATCCCAATGATGAGCCGGAGGCCGGCAAAAGGCTCAGGCTCGCGCAGCAATACTTCTTTGTCTCCTGCTCCCTGCAGGACATGATGCGGATCCATCTCTTGATGGGAGGGAAGCCGGAGACGTTTCATGAGAAAATCGCCATACAGCTCAACGACACGCATCCCTCGATCGCCGTGGCGGAACTGATGAGACTTCTGGTGGACGAACACCAATTGGAATGGGAGAAGGCATGGCACGTGACCCAGCACACCTTCGGCTACACGAACCACACGCTGCTTCCTGAGGCCCTCGAGAAGTGGCCCCTTCCCATGTTCGGAAGCCTTCTGCCAAGGCACCTTGAGATCATCTACGAGATCAATCGACACTTCCTGGACCAGGTTCGTCTGAGATTCCCGGGAGACGAGGAGCGGTTGAGCCGCATGTCCCTGATCGATGAGAAAGGGGAGCGATATGTCCGGATGGCCCACCTGGCCAGCGTGGGCAGCCATGCGATCAACGGGGTTGCGGCACTGCACTCCGATCTGGTCAAGCAGACGATCCTTCGAGATTTCTACGAGCTGTGGCCTGAGAAGTTCGCCAACGTGACGAACGGCGTGACGCCGCGGCGTTTTGTGGTGGTAAGCAACCCGAAGCTTGCCCGGCTCATCAGCAGCCGGATCGGCGAGGGCTGGGTCAAGAATCTACAGGAACTGAGAGGTCTCGAATCCTCTTTGGGCGATGCGGATTTCCAAAAAGAGTGGCGAAGGATCAAAAAGGAGAACAAACAAGCCCTCGCCGTCTTGGTTCAGGCGCGCACGGGGATCAGCATCGATGCGGAGTCCCTTTTCGACATCCAGGTGAAACGGCTCCATGAATACAAGCGTCAACATCTGAACGTCCTTCACATCATCACCCTTTACAACCGGATCAAACATGACCCGAAGACTTAAAGTGGTCCCCCGAACCTTTGTCTTCGGAGGGAAAGCCGCGCCGGGCTACTTTATGGCCAAGCTGATCATCAAGCTGATCAACGGGGTGGGAGAGGTCGTCAACCATGACCCCGATGTGGCCGGCCGGCTGAAGGTGGTTTTCTTCCCGGACTTCAACGTGAAGAATGCCAAATACATCTACCCGGCGGCCGACCTATCCGAGCAGATTTCAACAGCGGGCAAAGAGGCATCCGGAACGGGCAACATGAAATTCTCCCTCAACGGGGCCCTGACCATCGGGACGCTCGATGGGGCCAACGTCGAGATCCGGGAGGAGGTTGGGGCCGACAACTTCTTCCTCTTCGGCTTGACCACGGAGCAGGTCTACGAGCTGAAGGCCAAGGGCTACAACCCAAAAAATATTTACGACTCGGATCCTGAGCTCCGGGAGGCCGTCGACCGGATTGCTTCGGGAGCCTTCTCCCGAGGAGACACGAATCTCTTCAAGCCCTTGGTGGATGCTTTGTTGTATGGGGATCCCTATCTCCTGTTTGCCGATTATCGCTCCTATGTGGAAAGCCAGGCGCAGGTGAGCCTTGCCTATGAAAATCAAGACAAGTGGACGCGGATGTCGATCCTGAACGTGGCAAGAATGGGGAAGTTTTCTTCGGATCGCTCCATTAAAGAGTATTGCGACAAAATTTGGAAAGCTGTTCCTCTGCCTGTCGAACTCGGAAAGTACACGATCGGATAGGATGGATTTTGGAAAAAATCGATGAATCCGGAGGTTATGAAATGAAAGTCGGGATTGTTGGTTGTGGATTCGTTGGCAGCTCGGCGGCCTATGCGATGGCGCTAAAAGGCACGCCGAGCGAGATGGTCCTTGTTGATCTCAACAAGAAGTTGGCTCAGGGTCAGGCCGAGGATATCCTACATGCTACCCCCTTTTCCCATCCGATGCGCGTCGTGGCAGGGGATTATCCGCAACTCGATGGCGCCGGTGTGGTCATCCTCGCCTGTGGGGTGGGCCAGCGCCCGGGGGAAACTCGACTCCAACTTCTCGAAAGGAATGTGGAGGTCTTCAAGAAAGTCATTCCAAAGGTCCTTCAGTTCGCGCCGGAGGCTTTGCTCCTGGCCGTCTCCAACCCGGTCGATGTGATCACCCAGGTGGTGACCAAGCTTTCGGGGATCAAGCCGGCCAAGGTGATTGGAAGCGGAACCATTCTGGATACGGCCCGTTTCGGGCCCTCTTGGGAGAGCACCTGGGGGTGGCGCCTGTCTCGGTTCACGGTTACGTCCTTGGAGAGCATGGAGACTCTGAGGTTCTGGTCTGGTCCAGTGCGAAAGTGGGCGGTGTGTCCATTCAGGATTATGCAAGGCAGATGGGTGTGGCTGTGACGGAAGAAATGAAACTGCATATTGACGATGGCGTGCGACACGCCGCCTACC
>CAVOVO010000036.1:0-169898 GCA_963699845.1 uncultured delta proteobacterium | reverse complement strand
GAGCGCTGGACGAAGGCTGTCGCGACAAATGAATGCCTCCTTTCCCGGAGCGAAAGGCGCCCCCGCCCATATTCCCAGAAATGCTCACGAAAAAGGCTCCTCCAGCACGAGCCGTGCAGACCCATGAACCTTGATGCTCTCCCCCATCGGTTCCATGCGGAGTGTGCCGTTTTCATCCGACAGTCTCGAGAGAATCTTTGTGAGAAAACCATTCGCAAAGGTTTCAGTGCGCACATCGACGATCGGTTTCCCGTCAGAGTCCAGGATGCGGAACCCGTTCTGGCCGGGTTGGTGCACACACCTGCCTGGGTTTTCCACGATGCGGTTCCAGTAGAGCGTCACCATGGGTCGCCCTTCCCCATTCAAGAGTTTGGGAGGAAACGCGGCGTCTGTTGCTGGGAGCACAGGTCGCCCGAGAGAGAGGAACGCTGCCCGGGGCATCCCCGACGAGGAAGCCGGGCGTCAACATCTCGTTCACCAGGTAGTTGTGGTGCGCGCTGATCCTGCTTTCACGAAAGGCAATCATGGTCCTTCCCTGCTTCCCTTAACAGGGGCTGGCCCGCCGAAAATACGGCCGGTCAACCGGAGCCGACAAGAGATTCACCACACGTACACGAAAAAACACGAAGGGTCTAAACTTAAAAAATAGGAATATCCTTTTTCTTGCTTCGTTTTTTTCGTGTTGTTCGTGGCGAGGTTTCCCGCCGCGTCCTAACCCGGCAAAGCCGGAACCAAACAGGTCACCCAAGGTTTTCAGCGTTCAGTGATCCAAGCCTAAAAACCTGAAACCTGAACACTGAAACCTCAAATCCTGCCCTTTTTGAGCGTGATTTAGCTGGTAAGGGCCTAAAGCCGTTTCCGCATTTCCTCGATGATCAGCGGGAGCAGCGTTTTGGCGTCCCCCACGAGACCCAGGTTGGCCATCTTGAAAATGGGCGCATCCGGGTCCCGATTGATAGCCACGATCACTTCGGCACCCTGAATGCCCGCGGTGTACTGAAGGGCCCCGGACGTGCCGACGGATATGAGAAGCCTTGGCTTGACGCTCTTCCCCGTCTGGCCGATGAGCCGTTCTTCCTCCACCCACCCCAACCGCACCACGGGTCGGGTCGCACCCACCTCCCCTTCGAGCAGCGCCGCGATTTCGAAGAGGAGATCGAACTGTGCCTTGTTCTGAAGCCCCCGTCCGCCCACCACCACGGCGCCGGCGTCCTCGAGCCCCGCTTTTCTTGCGGTGATGGGGCGGCTTCGCGTCACACGCGTCCTCGACGAAGGGATCGGTCCGGTTTCGGGATAGATGATCCGGCCCATGGACTCGGGATGGTGCGGGAGCTCCTGAAAGGCCCCCGGGTGGACCGTTGCCATCTGGGGCCGGTGGCTCGGGGTTACCACTTCGGCGAGCAGCTCCCCGCCGAAGGCAGGGGTCGCTGCAGCAGCAGGCCGCTTTCCGAATCCAGATCAAGGGCCATGCAGTTGGCGCTCAGCCCGGTCTTGAGCCGCTTGGCCAGCCTGGGAAGAACTCCCGCCCAAAGGAGGTCCCCCGCGATGAAGATCTCTGGCTTGAAGGCCTCAACCCAACGCGCGATCACAGGGGCGTACGTTTCAACCTGGTATTCTCTCAGCTCGGGGTGATCGGCCGCAAGGATGAGGTTGGCGCCATGGGCCACGTACTCCATGGCATACTGGTGCACCTTCTCGCCCAGCACGAGAACAGCCACCCGGCTCCCCAGACTGCCGGCAAGCTCCCTGCCTTTGGCGATCAATTGGAGGGTGACCCGGTTCCGGAAATAGTTGCGGTAGTCCCCGAAGACCCAGACCCCGCCCCGTGCGTCAGCTGCTTCCATCTTCCTCGTTTAACAGGCTCATCGATTCCAGTTTATGGATCAACCGCGCCACCAGTTCCTCCGCCGTGCCCTTCACCACGTCGCCCTTTCGGCGCGGCGGCACCGGTCGGAGGCGCCACACCTGGGTGGCGGACCCTGCCAGCCCCACCTCCGCCTCCTTGAGCCCGAGATCTTTCAGGCCCCACCTTTGAACATCCCCGCGGGAAAAGGCCGCCTCGAGGGCGCCGAGCGGCAAATGGGCCGTTGAGGCGATCCCCCGGGCCACGCAAATCAGGACGGGTGGCTGAGCGCGGACCGTTTCGAGGAAACCGTCGTCTTCCCGCTTCAACGTGAGCCAGCCGCCGTCAAAGAGGATTTCGTTCACCCCCCAAACCTGCGGCAGGTCGAGCTCCTCGGCGATCTGAGGACCCACATGACCGGTGTCGCTGTCCATGGTCTGGAGGCCGCACATCACCACGTCTGGAAACGGAATCATCCTGGCAATGGCCGCCCCGATGACACGAGATGTGGCCAAGGTGTCTCCACCGGCAAAGGCAGGATCCGTAAGCAGAACGGCGTGATGGCCGCCCCTGCTGCAAGGGCCTCCCGAGGGCCGCTTCGCTCTGGGGGGAGCCCATGGTGAGCACAGTGACCTCGCCGCCTTCCCGCCCCCTGAGCGCGAGCGCCGCCTCCAAAGCCAGTTGGTCCAGGGGGTTGATGATGCTGTCGACCCCCTCCCGAATGACCGTCATCCGGTCGCGGTCCATGCGGATGTTGGGGACGTCAGGGACCGCCGATGCAAACCACGATGTTCATGTGCTGAGCAGGCTCCTTGCGATCACGATCCGTTGGACTTCCGACGTTCCTTCGTAGATCTCACACACCTTGGCGTCCCGGTAGAGCCGTTCGATGGGGTAAGCCTTGGTGTAGCCATACCCGCCATGGATCTGAACACCCATTCTCGTGGTGTACACCGCCACATCACTGGCGTAGAGCTTGGCCATGGCCGACTCGGCCGTGTGATCATGACCCAGGTCCCTCAGATGCGATGCCCGGTAAACCATCATTCTGGAGGCCTCGACCCCGGGCGGCCATGTCCGCGATGGCCCCCTGGATTGCACCGAGATCGGCCAGCGGTTTTCCGAACTGGCGCCGCTCCTTGACGTAGCGGAGGGAAAGATCCAGTCCACCCTGGGCAATGCCCAAGGCCTGGGCCGCGATGCCGATCCGGCCGCCTCCGAGGTGGAAAGCGCGATCTTGAGCCCATGGCCCTCTTCCCCAGCCGATTTTCGAAGGCACCCTGCAATCGTGAAATGAGATGGAACACACGGGATTTCCCCTCATTCCCATGAGGTCCTCAGGCTCACCCTTCAAGACCCCCTCCCGCCCGATTCCACGATGAAAACCGTGTAGGCCTTCCTGCCATCGCCGGATCGGGTGGCGCCGAACACCAGATTGACCCCCGAAGCCCCCCCGTTCGTCACAAAGACCTTGTCGCCGTTGATCACGTACGTGTCCCCTTCGAGGACCGCCGTGGTCTCCAGGGCCGAAACGTCTGAACCGGCATTTGGTTCGGTCAAGCAGAAGGTCCCGATCGCTTTCCCCGCGGCCATGGGGCCGAGAAACCGCCGTCTCTGGTCCTCGGTACCGAATCGATGAAGCGGCCAGGCCGACACGCTGTTGTGGACCGAGACGCAAAGGCCCATCGCGGCGTTGGCCCTCGACACCTCCTCGATCACCATGGCGCTGCTCACCCCATCCAACCCCGCGCCGCCGTATTCGTGGGGGATTTCGAGACCGAAATAGTGGAGTCCCCCCATCTGGGCTGCAAGGTCCAGTGGGAAGGCCCCGGTCCGGTCCATCTCAACCGCAGCGGCGGTCAGTTTCTCCTCCGCAAACTTCCGGACCGTTCGGCGGACCACCGCCTGTTTCATGGTCGGCTCAAAGCGCATGGCTCAAAATATTAGGCGCACGGCGCGTGGCGCAAATGGCACAAGGCGTGGCGCAAGGGGTTCTGGGACGAGACGAAAGGTGGTCGTAAGGCTCAAGGGTACGGCCTTTCTTTGTGTACTGCGACGAAAAAACACTTGTTTTGCTTTGTACCTGAACCCAGGAAACGACCCTGCCGTGACGGGAAGCTTATCCAGTCGAAGGCCACATAGTTTTGGTAGTAGGACGATCGCTTCTTCCTGTACTGTCTCCCTACTGCGACCCCGATCAACAGACCGCAAAGGAGGACCAGGGCGCCCGTAGCAAACCGACCGGTTTCTCTGGGAGGATTCGAGCTGCCGGTTCTGAGCGGTGAGCTCTTCGATCGTCTTTTCCTGGCTTTCAAGCTTGGAGCTGGCGACTTTGTGTTCAGCCTTGAGCTTCAAATATTCCGTCGCACCGCTTTTCAGTGACTCGTGCTCCGTTTGCAGCGACTGGAAAGCACGCTTGTTTTCCTCAAGGTTCGCCGCCAGCCCCTTTTCGCTTTGGGACACCTCGTCGCAGGCCTTTTGGAGGGCCGCCAACCGATCTTTCAGACTGCTGTTTTCCTCCGAGAGGGACCTGGACCTTAGCTCCCACGGGAGACGGTGAATCAGGTAGCGGCTCAGCACCCACCCTTCAGTGGGCTCGCCCCCCTTTTTCACGGTCCTCACCCGGCTCCAATCCCCCTGCACCTCCAAAACCTCCAGCGGTTGCGCGGATTGGGGGGTGGACATGATCTTGTTGTCGGTACTGGGCCCGGTTCGCAGCGTGATCTCAAATGAATCGGTCACATAGGCGATATTGGCTCCGTGGCCCTCCGCCGCGACCCCCAGCAGACAAAAAAGCATGGCAACGAGGACTGTGGTCTTTATCATGATCGTTCAGGCCTTCCTCGGTAATCGGATTACCGTTTGTATTTGCCCATCAACTGCCCGGAGTCGAGGATGTGGCCTTCCATCGCCTTGGCAAGTTGCGCCTTGGTGGCCCCGGGAGCCAGGTCGATCTTCTTGTCCAAGGCATAGAGCTTGAAGAAATAGCGGTGGGTGCCTCCCGGCGGGCATGGGCCCCCGTATCCGGGTCTCTTGAAATCATTGGTGCCGTGGGCGGCGCCGTCTTGGAGCGTTTTGTCGGGCGGGATGTTTTCAGGCAGCGCCCTGACATCGGGAGGAAGATTGTAAAGGACCCAGTGGACCCAAGTCCCCACGGGTGCATCCGGGTCGTCGGAGATCAGTGCGAGGCTCCTGGTCCCGGCCGGGAGGTCCCCCCACTTGAGGGGCGGAGACACATCTTCTCCGTCACAGGTGTATCTTACGGGTATCATCTCACCCTCTTTAAAGACCGAGCTTTCTAATGTGATGCCCATTTCCTGACCTCCTTTCGCCTGAGATAGAGAGCCGGCGACAGCCAGGCAAAGCATAACCGTTAAACGCCGTCGGGTCCTGTTGAGTAATGAACGAAACATGGCTCCCGAATCCGAAAGAGACAAAAATCACGCTTCAGTGTTCATGGAAAGACGCATTCTAACAGGTTTTGGGTAACTTATCTTTACGGGCAGCGCTTGTCAAGCACGCCCTTTCACCTTCCGCATCACCCTCACATCCTGTATTCGCGTGTCGGGATACTGTCCGGCCGTGTCCTTTTCAAGGTATTTCACCATGTCCCAGATCGTGCAGAGGGCAAGGGAGACTGCAACCAGCGCCTCCATCTCGACCCCGGTCCTGGCATGGGCCCTCACGTAGCCCCGGGCTTCGATATGACGGTCGAAAAGCTCGAACGAGACCCGGACCGTATCGAGGGGAATCTGGTGACAGTGGGGAATCAGCAAATGGGTCTGCTTGGCACCGTTCATGCCTGCCACTTCCGCCACCAGCAGGGGGTCCCCCTTCTTGATCTCCCCGCGGCGGATGCACGCCAGGGTCTCAGGCGACAACACGATGACCCCCGAGGCCTCCGCCTCTCTCGAAATCACTGCTTTCTCCGACACATCCACCATTCCCATGCGTACCCTCCTTCTAAACCCGTCACTCTTCCCCTTCCCGGTCCAGCTTGAAGAGCCTTCTGGCCGCATCCAGGTATTCGCGCATGAGCGGTGAACCCGCTTTGTGCTTCAGGAAAACGATCGGGTCATTGATGACTTTATCGGCAATGGACTGGACCAGGATCCGGACCGCCTCACTCTCCTCCGGATCAAGCCTCGAAAGAACCCAACTGCTCTTCTTGAGCTCAGCTTGGACGATCGCTTCCGCCTTCTCCTGCAGCGACACGATCGTCGGGACGACTTCGAGTGTTTTCATCCACTCCCCAAACTTGACAACTTCCTCCTCGACGATCCTTTCCGCCCGCACTGCCTCCTGACGGCGCTGGGCGAGGTTGAGCTGAACCACCCCCTTCAGATCATCGATATCGTAAAGATAGACGTTTTCGATCTTGTTGACGCGAGGCTCTATGTCCCTCGGAACGGCAATGTCTATACAGAAAAGCGGCCGGTTTCGCCTCCGTTTCATAGATCGCTTCACCACGTCATAACCGATGACATATTCAGACGACGCGGTCGAGGAGATCACGATGTCCGCCGTTCCGAGCTGGTCCTCGATCTCTTCGAAGGCGACGGCCTGTGCCTGGAAGGGCTCGGCGATCTGCACGGCGCGATGAAAGGTCCGGTTTGCAACGGCCATGGCACTGACACCCTGCCCCATCAGGTGTTTGGCGGCAAGCTCGGCCATCTCGCCCGCGCCGATTAGAAGCACCTTTTTCCCTTCAAGCAAATGGAAGATCTTTTTGGCCAGCTCCACTGCCGCATAACTGATGGAAACGGCCGCCTCACAGACCCCTGTTTCGGTCCTCACCCGCTTGGCCACGTGGAAGGCGCGGTGCATCAACCGGTTTACGATCACGCCCGCCGTCTTTTCCATGGTGGCCCGGGTGTAGGCCTCCTTGATCTGCCCCAGGATCTGTGGTTCCCCGAGGACCATGGAATCCAGGCTCGATGCCACCCGAAAGACATGCCTCACGGCATCGGAATCCTCGTGCGTGTAAAGACTCCCCACAAACCGTTCCTGGGGCAGATTTCCTAGGGTCGACAACATACCCATGACGGACGCAACGGCCGCTGCCACATCCTCAGTCGTGAAGATCGCCTCCACACGGTTGCAGGTGGAGATAAACAAAGCCTCCCGGATGCACGGCGTGTCCCTCAGACAGCTCAGGGCCTTTCCGACGCCTTCCGCATCCGGGGCAAGGCACTCCCTCACCTCCAGTGCGGCGGTCTCATGGTTCATCCCCATGTTGATGATCCTGGTCATGACGCGCTAGGGACCCCAAGGTTTTGGAAGCTGTGGTATCCCCCGAGCCACAGCCCGCCGCCGATAAAGGTGAAGACCAGGACACAGAAGCAGAGGATGGACATAATGGCCGCCTTTCGGCCGCGCCAGCCCACCACCAGCCGCTCATGGAGCAGCGCGGCATAGAAAAGCCACGTGATGAGTGACCAGACTTCCTTCGGGTCCCATTGCCAGTAGCTCCCGAGGGCGGTCTGTGCATAGACCGTTCCCGTAACCATCCCGATCGTCAGGAACAGAAAACCGTAGATGAGCGAATGGTAGTTGATCGCATCCAGCGTCGCGAGTGAAGGCAGCCGCTGGTAAAAGGAGCCGAGCCGCTTACGCTTGATCTCCCGTTCCTGAATCAGGTACATGACGGCGGATAGAAAAGTAATCACGAAAAGACCGTCTCCGAAAAAGATCGTGCCCACGTGCACGGTGAGCCACAGGCTTTTGAAAACGGGGCTGACGGGCCCTTCGACCAGGGGAAGGGTCGACGAAACGATCATGAGCACCGCTGCGAAGGGGGCCACAAAGGAACCGAGGACCATCAATCGAAACCGGATCTGCAAAATGAGGTAGGCCAGGACGATGGTCCACGAGAAAAAGCCAAGGGCGGACTTGAGGTTCAGGACCGGCGCCGTACCCAACATGTAATAGCGGTAGGCAAGAAACACCGTGTGCAGGACGAACCCGGTGAACAGTATCCAGTTTGAAAGCCGGTAGACCCATTTCGCCTGCTTGATCAGGTAAACGATGAAACCGCCCGAGGCAAGCAAAACGAAGACGAGCGCCGCATGGAACCAGAAAAAACCCATCAATGCCCTCTCTCGGCCGCCAGATCCCCCATGATTTCATCGCGCGCGACGCCGGCTGGGAGCAGCCCGTCGAGCACTGCCCGGACCCTCGACCAGTCCCCGTGCTTGACGGCCGTTACGATGCCTGACCCGGCGATGGCATGGAAGATCCGACTGTTTTCGGACTGCGGCAGGCCGCTTGCCAGGACAGCCTCCCGCACCCTTCCCATGAGCTTCAAGGTGGTATCATATTCCGGCCCGAATTGTTCCTCGAGCGCCTCTCGAAGGCGCTTTGCCATGGCCGGGCTCTTCCCCGATGTGGAGACGGCCACCAGCAGGTCGCCGCGGCGAATGATGGCGGGCACGATGAAGTTACAGTCAGCGGGTTGGTCGACGGCGTTGACGAGCATGCCCCTTCGGGTCGCCTCCTGGCTCACGCTATGGTTCAAGGCCTTGTCGTCGGTCGCAGCGATCACCAAGAAGGCCCCATCCAGGTGACGAGGCAGAAACTCCTTTCCAAGGAACTGCACCTTCTTTATTTCAACCATATTATTAAGTTTATAAGTTAATTCCCTGGCTACAATCAATATTTCAGCTTCATACTCAAGGAGAGTCTCAACCTTGCGCTGGGCCACCTGGCCGCCGCCCACCACCACCACCTTCTTGCCTGTGAGATCCAAAAGCACGGGATAAAAGGACATGAATCTAACCCCTGGTTTCAGGTTCAAGGTTTCAGGTATAAGGTTCAAGGTTTTTGCTTCTCTCCTTGTACCTTGCACCTTGTACCTGACACCCATCTTTCATCATATATACCTGTCCACCATTTCCGTGATAAACCGCTCGACCCCGGAAATCCCCTCGCTTGCCTCGATCTCCCGGATCAACCGCTTGATCTTTCTAAAGGTGTCCGGATCACTTTTCAGGTCATCGGTCGAACGGAATGCCCCGCCGCGCCGTCCCACACGAAAGATCAACCGTTCTTCTTCGGGGAGCGCCTCGTACTTTTGGATAACCGCGAGCATTTTCTCCTTGTCACCGGGGAGCTTGCCCGAGACCTCCTCGAGGAGGTTCATGATGTGGTCGCTCGTGACCACGCTGTCGATACCGTTAAGGGTCTCTATAAAAAGCCTGATCTCCCGGGCCACCATGTCGTCGGTCTGCATGGTGAAGGTCCCTGCCTTGAGCTTCTCGTGGAGCGGAATCCGTTCGGGCACCCGGAGGCTCCGGAGGCGGATGAAATGCGGGTTGATCTGATTCAGCACCCGCGCGGTTTCCACGGCGTGCTCCCGCCACATTTCCTGACCGCCAAGGCCCGGCATCACATACTCGGAAAGCTCCATGCCCCCCTCAATGATCTTTTTTCCGGCTTCGACCTGTTGGGCGCCGCTCACGCCCTTCTTCATCAGCTTGAGCAGGGGATCGAAGCCGGTCTCCAGACCGATGTGCACCCTGTCGAGCCCTGCCAGGTGAATCCGCTTGAGGGCTTCAACCGATTTGTTGACGATGGATCGCGATCGGGCGTAGGTCGTGACCCGGGTGATTCCGGGGAACTTCTCCCTTAAGAAGGTCAGGATCTCCACAAAATCATTGGTCGGGACGACCATGTTGTCGGCATCCTGAAGGAAGCAGGCCCCTGTGCCGTAATACAGCCACGCGGCAACGGAGCGATATTGTTCGCTGTAACCGGGGCTGGTGAAGATGTGGTTGACGACCCGCTCCGTGGCTGCCCCCTCTTCTCCAATGGACCAGGACAGGGCCTTGATGTCATCGGCGATGTCCCTGGCCGTTTGGATGTCCCTTTTGACCTCCTCGACCGTCCGGAGAGAGAATTTCTGCTTTTTGTAGACGGGGCAAAACTGGCACTGATTCCACGGGCAATTCCTGGTCACCCGCAGGAGCAGGCTCTGCGCCTCGCTCGGCGGCCGGATGGGTCCCTGCTCAAAGCTCCCGGGCTGAAGTTCGTTCATGGGCGAATCATCTCGATCGAAGTTGGTCATGGGCCTCTCCGTTTGTATTGCAGAAATTGGTCGGTTAATCAAGGAATCGCTCGAGGAAGTCAGGATCGACCCGATTCGCGGTTCTGAGGCTTAACCTGCCACGTTCTTTCTCCCCACGCCTTGCCTCAAGTCACGCCCAGGCGTTACGCTCCTCAAGCGCAGCGCTCCTCAAACCTAACGCGTTTCCCCCCCCCGTGCGCCTTGCGCCGTGCGCCGTGCGCCTTATTTTACGTCAACAATATTAATCATGGACGCAGGAGAGATCAAACCACCGGCGATCCGTGGAATTGGGGTGCCTCATGTCTTGGGGAGACGTTTCATCCAATGTGTGGCATGCGCCGAGCGCCCGGATCACCCATCTCAGTCAAAGGAGAACTAAAAGATGAAGAATAAAAGAAGCTTGCATCTAAAAGTTCAGGAAATGTGTGATTGTTACGCCACCACGGACCCCTTAAAAGAGATGGCCGCCCTCAAGAGCGATGCGGACAAGGAGGAGGCGGCGATCAAATGGCTGGCGCTTGCGGCCCTCCACGGGGTGAATGCCAACGCGGAAAAGATTTCCATCACCAGGGCCGATTCCGGTGACGTGACGGTAAAAGCCGAATATCGCGTCACCGAACTCCCCTCCCCCGGCCGGGAGATCGGGGAAAAGGTCATAGCGGCCGCAAGGGAGATTACCCACCTTGAAGGCGACAAGGCTAAATCGCCCCTGGCACTGGGCATTCGAGACAGCAGCATCGACATCAACGTCAAAGTCAAAAAGGATGAAAAGGGCGAAAAACTGACGATCAAGTTCCCATTATAAAGAACCAAGACCAAAGGAAAAAGTTGACTGACTGCTTGTATGAAACTTCATCCCGCAGCTCGAGGACAAATTTTACGGTTCGATCAAATTGGCCGATCAATCGCCCGGCGGCTGAGATGACTTCCGAATGGGCCCTTTCGAGGCGTAAACCATGAACGACGATTTCATGCGCACGAAACGTTTTGGAAACGGACACATCGAGGTGAGCGTGGTCGGTCTCGGGGGTGAAGGGGTCCTGAGGACCCATGGGCAGGACAGGGCTGCCACGGAGGTGATCGGGTCTGCGATTAAAGAAGGGATCACGTACTTTGATTCGGCCAAAGCTTACGCCGGAAGTGAAAAATACTACGGGCAGGTTTGGCGCGCCAGGCCCGGCGATCGGCAGCGGGTTTTCCAGGCAAGCAAGTCGGCCATGAGAAGACAGGCGAGAAGCCCTCGCGGAGCTGGACCAGACCCTTTCAAACATGGGAATTGAAGCCCTGGACCTCTGGCAGATCCACGACGTGAGGACCATGGAGGACATTCGGGCCATCGAGGGCCCGGGGGGTGCCTTGGAGGGCTTTGTCCAGGCCAGGGAAGAGGGGAAGGTCCGTTTCATCGGCGTGACGGGGCACCATGACCCAGCGGTCTTGACGATGGCGGTGCGAGAGCTGGCCGATTGACTCGGTCATGATGCCGGTCAATCCCGTCGAGGGGGTTCTGGGCGGATTCCTTGACCAGACCCTGCCCGCGGCCCGCGAAAAAGGGATCGCCGTCATCGGCATGAAGGTCCTCGGCGCCTCCCACTACCTGCTTTCCAGAATCGGGCGTCACACCCGAGCGTCTGATCCGCTTTGCGCTCTCACAGCCCATCACCGTCGCCATTGTGGGCTGTTCCACGCCTGCCCACGTGGCCACCCTGGCGGGTATCGGCCGGTCGCCCGACCCCCTCACCCAGGAAGAACAGCAGGCCCTGTTGGATGCCTTTCGTCCCCACGCGCGGCAACTCGGGTACTACCGAGGGGTCATAGCGGATAGCTGATAGCGAATAGGTGATAGGAAATGTGCTTCCCGCGTTTAAGGTTTGAGGCTCCTATAACCTACGCCTTTCCCTTAAAACCTTCCCGCAATCGCTTGCCTGCAGACGGGGCATTTCCCTTTCTTGACCAGGTTTTCGTCAACCGACAAACCCGATCTCCGAATCAGGACCTCCCCGCAGCCGGGACAGGCTGTATCCGACGCCTCTCTGGGCACATTGCCCATGTAGATATATCGGAGCCCCTCCTGTTTTCCTATCTGGTAGGCCATCCGGATCGTCTCGATGGGTGTCGAGCGCTGGTCGTTGAACTGGTAGTCGGGATGAAAGCGGCTGATGTGCCAGGGGATCTCGGGGTCGACGCCCGCAAGGAACCGGGCGATCTCTGTGAGCTCCTCCCGCGTGTCGTTTGATTTGGGAATGACGAGGGTGGTCACCTCCACCCAGATCCCGAGTTGTCTCATGGTCCGGATCGATTCCAGGACAGGTGCCAGCTCGCCGTGGCAGACCGACTTGTAAAACGTCTCACTGAATGACTTGAGGTCCACGTTGCAGGCATCCAGGTATGGCTGGATCGTTTCGATGGCCTTCGTGGTCATGAAGCCGTTGGTCACGAACACGTTTAACAGCCCCTTTTCCCGGGCCAGCCTCGCCGTGTCGTAGGCGTATTCAAAAAATATCGTTGGCTCCGTGTACGTGTAGGAGATGCTCCGGCACCCCGCGTCCACCGCCTTTCGGACAATCTCGTCCGGAGGAAGCATGTATCCGGTCAGTTCCGGATTGGTCCGTTTGGAGATTTGTGAGATCTGCCAGTTCTGGCAGAAACCGCACTTGAAGTTGCAGCCGGCCGCAGCGATGGAGAACGACTGTGTCCCTGGCAGGAAATGGTAAAGGGGTTTTTTTTCTATGGGATCGATATGGGCGGCAACAACCTCTCCATAGGCATATGTGTAAAGTTTGCCTTTGATGTTCTGGCGGACACCGCAGACGCCGTACTTGGAGTTGGTGATTCGGCAGTCGTGATTGCACAACATGCAGTGGACCATCTTTCCATCGATGGTCTCATAGAGCATGGCGTCCTTAAGCATGTCGACTCCAGCAGAAAAAACGCGTTAGGTTGGAGTAGCTCGGAAAAAGGCGCGTTAGGGTTGAGGGGCGCTGCGCTTGAGGCTCGTCACGTCGGACCGTGACTTGAGGCAAAACAGAAGATAAGTGGTTTAGGTTGTTCATTATTTTCACTTTCCAGCCTCAAGCGAAGCGCTCCTTCAGCGCAGCCAACCTCAGACCTTCAGCATTCCGGTCCCTACTTCCTCGCGGCGGACTTGTACTTGGCGTAAAGATCGTGCACTCGTCTCTTGAGGGCCCTGATCTTCTTACTCTCCTCTGGGGTAGACCACTTCGGCTCACTGATGGAGAAAAGGCTGTTGGCCAGTTCATCGACGACATGCTCCGTTGCCTCGCACCACTCGTCTGTGCAGATATTGCTCATCTCGGCCGCTTCGTCGATGCCCTTTTCAAGCATATCCAAAGACTGCTCCATGTTGGAGACAAACCCTTTCCACGTGGAGACGAGATTTGCCTGGACATCATTTTGAAATGCATCTTTCGGCAGTGTCATATCACACCTCCCTTTCAAGGACCGATTCGCGAACCGCTGTGCCATTTTTCCTTCAATCTCGCCCGCACGGTGGTCGAACCGTTCCCCACCCTCTCTTTAACTTCATTTGGCGGAATTTCAATACAACTTATACACAAAAGAGACGGATGTCATCAGCCAAAAAAAAAATTCTCAAACCTCAACACTGAAGCCTGTCCTCTCGCCCTACGTTCCATGACCTTCTGCCTGTGACCTATCACCTATGATCCGTCAGCTGATTTCCACTTGACACTTGAAGCGCAAAGCTTAAAATACCTCATCATCTGTACAAAAAAGTTGATTAAAGGCGACGATGCTTGCAAAACCTTCCAAATGCCTGGCGCTGATCATGGTCCTCTTCATTGTGGGCTTCAGCGTTGCACCTGTTCAGGCGCTTTGCGATGCGCCGTGCTGCAAAACGGTTCCGGTGGCCCCTGAGCCTGTGGCAAATGCTCCCTGTCACGAAGATCGAACCCACAAGTCGCCTGAAAACACCCCCCCGTGCCTGCTAGAGGGGCACCACAACAGCGACGTGGCAATCGGCGGATCCACCTCCGAGCTGAGGGGCAACCGCCTTCTGGACGCGCAATGGGCATTCTTACCCGTGGCGCTTCATCCGTCCACCTGGAGCCCGGAGGCAAGCGCGCCGGGTAGCGGTCCCCACCTCTTATACCCCATACGGCCCATTTATCTCCTTACTGTCTCCCTTCTGTGTTAGGTCCTCATCTTTGGTCGCTTTCAGCGATCGATTTTCAGCATAAGACACATAGCAAAGCATCAAGGGCATGATTCACAAGGCAATGAGAAGACGCTCAGCAGGGTTGGGACGCAACCCCTAGCTCCCTGCTCCATGCTCCTCAGCCCTTTGCTCCAAAGCGTTTCGTGCCATGCGTTTTGCTATCACCAATATAGAAAAAAACATCTGAGGAGACATTCAAATGAAAATGAAATCAAAGGCAACGTTTGTCTTGGCTATGGCTATCGGAATCATTGCTGCCGTTTCCGTGCTCTTTTCCTTCACCAGGACCGGCGAGACCCGTTCGGCCCCAGAGAACCAAGTGACTTACTCCGTCAAGACATTCGATGACGGCAAAGCGAAACACTTCCAGTACAAAACACCCGAGGGCATCACCGTCAAGTATTTCATACTGAAGAGCTCGGACGGAGTGGTTCGGGCTGCCTTTGACGCATGTGACGTCTGCTGGCCTTCAGGAAAAGGCTACTACCAGGATGGTGACGTCATGGTCTGCCGCAACTGCGGAAGGCGGTTTGCGTCCGTCAAGGTCAATGAGGTCAAAGGCGGATGCAACCCTGCCCCCCTGAAGCGAGAGGTGGTGGGCGACCAGCTGGTGATCCAGGTCAGTGACCTTGTGGAGGGTAACCAGTACTTCGACTTCTCGAAAAGGAGATGACCATGAAGCTTAGAGATATTGCCCTGTGCAATCTGAAGCGGCGAAAGGCCAAAGCCACTTTCGTCATGCTTGGGCTGGTGATCGGCGTCACGGCCGTCGTCGCCTTCATCAGCCTGGTCGAGGCCCTGACGCGCGATATCAATCACAAGCTCGAAAAATACGGCGCCAATATCCTGATCGTGCCAAAAACCGAGAGCCTCTCGCTCAACTATGGCGGCCTTTCGGTTGGCGGCGTCTCCTTTGAGATGCGCGAAATCCAACAGGAGGAGTTGGAGCGTCTCACCTCCATCAAGAATGCCGCAAACGTTGCGGCGGTTGGGCCCATGGTCCTCGGTCCTGTCAAAATACAGGACCGGGACGTGCTTCTGGCGGGCATGGAGCTCAGAGTCGTCTCGCTTTTGCGGCCCTGGTGGCGGATCCGCGGGAATGAACCCGGCGAGGGGGCGCTTCTCCTTGGCGCCGAGGCCGCGCGGGTCCTGGGGCTCGACGTGGGGGCGGAGGTGGTGGTCAACGGACGCGCGCTTCCCGTCGCAGGGGTCCTCGAAACGACGGGCTCCCAGGATGATCAGATCGTGTTCGCGCCGCTTCGCACGGCCCAGACCGTTTTGGGTAAAGAGGGTCGCATTTCCATGGCCGAAGTGGCAGCCCTCTGCTCGGGATGCCCTATAGACGATATGGTCAAGCAGATCTCCGAGGTCCTTCCGGAAGCCAAGGTCATGGCCATCAAGCAGGTAGTCAAAAGCCGCATGGAGGCCCTGGCCCATTTCCAGAAGGTGGCCTACGTCCTGTCCGCGCTGGTGATGCTCGTGGGCGGCCTCGTGGTGCTCGTCACCATGATGGGGAGCGTGCGGGAGCGGACCTCCGAGTTCGGGATCTTCCGGGCCATCGGCTTTCAGAGGCGCCACGTGATCTGGATCGTGCTTTTCGAGGCAGGGGTCATCTCCCTCGTTGCAGGGGTGCTGGGATACCTGATGGGTCTTGGCGCAACCAAGCTTGCCCTGCCCTTCTTTGCGGAAAGCCATGATATTATGCTGCCCTTCGATCCGGTACTGGGCGGGGTCGGTTTTGATTCTCGCCCTCATCCTCGGCCTGGCATCGAGTGCTTATCCTGCGCTCATGGCGGCTCGCCTTGACCCGAATGACGCCCTGCGGACCCTATAGGAGAAAACACATGACTTTTATCGAAGCACACCAATTGGTGAAAAAGTATGGTGAGGGCGAGACGGCCGTTTCGGCCGTCAAGGGCATGAGCTTCCACATCGATAAGGCGGAATTCGTCGCCATCATGGGGGAGTCCGGCTCCGGAAAATCCACCCTCCTGTCCATGATGGGGGGATTAAATTCCCCATCGAGCGGGCGATACGTCGTGAACGATATCGACGTCTACAGCATGGGTCAGGACAAAAGGGCCCAGTTTCGGCAAGACTATCTGGGGTTCGTCTTCCAGAGCTTCCACCTGATTCCTTATCTCACCGTCTTGGAGAACGTCATGCTCCCGCTTGCCACCAAGAAAATGAACGGGAAGAAGAAGCGTTCCATGGCGGAAGAGGCCCTCTCGCGGGTGGGGCTCACCGGCAAGGGCCACCGTCTGCCCGCTGAGATCTCTGGTGGAGAACAGGAGCGGGTGGCCCTCGCCCGGGCCATCGTGAATCGTCCCCTCATTTTGATGGCCGATGAGCCGACAGGCAACCTGGACAGCAAAACGAGCCGGGAGATCATGGCACTTCTTGAGCGTCTCAATCGGGAAGGCATGACGATCGTCATGGTGACCCACAGCCCGGATTGCGCCGGCTACGCCAGAAGGCTCCTGGAGGTCTCGGACGGGCGGTTGACGCCGGAGCGGGTCTACGCCAAAGCCGCCTGTATGTGAGAGGAATTGGAGTGATGGAGTAAGGGATTGGAGTACTGGAGTGATGGGGCCAAAAACCCAATACTCCATTGCCCAGGTCTTTTTCCTCGCACATTCTTCCATCACTCCAGTACTCCATCACTCCAGTCTTTCCCTCCCCATTCCCCGGTTGACTCCACCCATGGATGCAGATAAAAGATAAGCGCACGAGGGAAACGCGTTAGGTTGGAGGAGCGTTTCACTTGAGGATCGCTGCGCTTGAGGCTAAACATCGCGAAAAAATCGCGTTAGGTATTAGGATCGTTCGCTCCGAGAACTGAAGGTTTGAGGCAAAAGAGGGAGAAAAAAAGAAGATGTCAAATCCCGGTTTTTTTTGAATGGGGCCGGTATTTTGGTCCTCTCTGGGCCATTCCCTCAGTTTCTGGTCTCAAGCGAAGCGCTCCTTAAGCGCAGCGAGCCTCAAACCTTTAGCATTCCGAGCTCCTAACTTCCTCGAGCCGAGAAAGGAAAGCGACCTATGGATCTTGATCAGCTTATCCGCACCGGGGCCGAAATGGTCAGGACATCGTCCCGTGTTCTGGTCTTCAGCGGGGCGGGTTTGAGTACCGAATCAGGCATCGCGGACTTCCGAAGCCCGGGCGGGATCTGGAGCAAATACGACCCGTCGGAGTTTTACTTCGATCGGTTTGTCTCAGACAGGAAGGCGAGGGAGAAGTACTGGACCATGAGCACCGAGTATTATGACGTGATCAGGGATGCCAGGCCCAACGAGGCCCACCTTGCCATCAAGACCCTGGAAGAGGCCGGAAAGCTCCTTGCGGTGGTCACCCAAAACATCGACGGCCTTCACCACAAAGCAGGGAACGCGCCCGACAAAATCATCGAGATCCACGGGACCGTCTTCACGGTCTCATGCCTCAGCTGCGGGAAACGCTACGGCAGGGACGAGATCCAGCAACGGGTCTCAACCGGAGAGAAGGCCCCCCAGTGCGATGCCTGCTCCGGCATCTTGAAAACGGACACCATCTCCTTTGGTCAGGCCATGCCCCAGGAAAAGATGGCCTTGGCCTATCAACACGCGCGCTCGTGCGATCTCTGTCTCGCCCTTGGGTCTTCCCTGGTGGTCTACCCGGCCGCCTCGATCCCCGCGGTTGCAGCAGAAAGCGGCTCACGCCTCGTCATCGTGAATCGCGAGCCCACCCCCATGGACACTATGGCCACACTGGTGATCAACGACAGCCTTTCCCAGGTGCTGCCGCCCATGGTCAAATTGGGGTGTTTGGACGCCTGAATGCTGGAGGTTTGAGGCTCGCTGCGCTAGAGGATCGTCACGCCAAAGCGTGACTTGAGGCGATAGGCAAGAGTGTTTTGCCTAGGGCGAAGCGCGCCTCAAGTGAAACGCGCCTCAGGCCTAACGCGCTCTTTTTTGTGGAGGATTTAGATATGCTTCGGATCGGTTTCGTGGGTTGGAGAGGGATGGTAGGCTCGGTTCTCATGGGCCGCATGATGGAGGAGAAGGACTTCAAAGGGTTTGAGCCGATCTTCTTTTCCACCTCTGATGCGGGCGGCAAAGGACCGGATGTGGGCAAGGGGACATCCCCTTTGAAGGATGCCTTTAACCTGGAGCTGCTGGCTGAGATGGACGTGGTCGTCACCTGCCAAGGCGGAGACTACACCAAGTCCGTGTATCCCTCGATTCGAAAGCAGCGCTGGAACGGTTACTGGGTGGATGCGGCCTCTGCCCTTCGAATGCAGGAAGATGCCGTCATCGTGCTCGACCCCGTGAACCGAAGCGTGATCGACCAGGCCCTTTTATCCGGGGTCAAGAACTACGTGGGCGGCAACTGCACAGTGAGCCTGATGCTCATGGCCATCTCGGGGCTCCTTGCATCCGGCTATGTGGAGTGGATTTCCACCATGACCTACCAGTCCGCCTCCGGGGCGGGCGCTAAGCATATGAAGGAGCTCATCGCCCAGATGAAGGAAATCGGTGACGCATCGCGCCCCCTGCTGGATGACCCGGCATCGACCGCCATTGAGCTCGACCGTATGGTCACCCGGACAGTGAGGGACCATTCTTTTCCGACGGACAACTTCTTGGCACCGCTTGCAGCCAGCGTGATCCCTTGGATCGATTCGCTCATGGAATCGGGCCAAACCAGGGAGGAATGGAAGGGGTGCGTCGAGGCCAACAAAATCCTCGGGACCAAGAACCCGATCCCCGTTGACGGCATCTGCGTGCGGGTCGGTGCCATGCGCTGCCACAGCCAGGGGCTCACCATCAAGCTCACCAGGGACCTTCCCCTGGATGAGGTCACGGATATGATCCGTGGGAGCAACGACTGGGTCAGGATCGTGCCTAACGACCGGGACTCCACCCTCGCCCAGCTGACCCCCGCGGCCGTAAGCGGGACCTTGACCGTCCCCATCGGAAGACTGCGAAAAATGATCATAGGGCCTGAATATGTGGCGGCATTTACAGTGGGCGATCAACTGCTCTGGGGCGCCGCGGAGCCCATCCGCCGCGTCATACGGATCCTCGTGGACCATCTGACGTGATCCATTTCCCATTGTTCGGCACTCGGCCAAGGTGCCGAACAATGGGAACTCCATGACCCCTAGGCTAATTTGTTCTGGTGCCAACCCGCGGGTCTTATCATTTGCTTTTTCCATTACTCCATTACTCTAACACTCCAGTACCCCATCCACGCCATGCGTACCATTGACAACCCTGATGCCGGGCCTTAGAATAGGCCTCGATTTTCCGACTTGCTTGGAAGTGGAAAGCTCACTGGTGGGGCTCCCGGACTTCAAATCCGGTGTGGGGCAGTGAAGGCTGTCCCAGGTGGGTTCGATTCCCATGCACTTCCGCCAATTTTAGGTCCCTGTTCTTATCAAACAAATCACCTATCACCTCCAGAGCCAATTGCCGTTAAGCTCTGCACCTCTTCGCATCTTCGCTGATGAGCTCATTGGAGGTTTCACGTCTGCTTTATGGACCTACCTTTTTGTGTTCTTGGTTCAATGTATTGCGTTCATGTATGTTTATATTGAAATGAGAACCCTTAAAAGGACTGAGAAAATGAAATTTTCAAATTCCTATGTTGGCTTAGACGAAATTTTTTACGAAAGAACGCTGCCTATACCCGTTCAGAACCCCCGGCTCTTTTTGTGGAATTCCAGCCTGGCTGAACAGCTAATGATTCCAAATGAATTGAAACAGGATCCGGCTGCCCTGGCACAAGCCTTTTCTGGAAATCACATTATATCCGGATCAGAACCCATTGCGACGGTGTACGCAGGACACCAGTTCGGCAGTTTCGTTCCCCGGCTCGGGGACGGAAGAGCACATCTTCTCGGAGAGGTGTCAGACCAATTCGGGCAAAGGTGGGACATTCAGCTCAAAGGTTCCGGCCGCACCTCATTTTCCAGAGACGGGGATGGTCGTTGCCCCATAGGTCCAGCGGTTCGAGAGTTCATCATGAGTGAGGCCATGAACGCTTTGGGTGTTCCAACGACACGGTGTCTGGCAGTTGTCGCGACTGGAGAGACTGTTTTTCGTGAGACGCCATTGCCGGGAGCTGTCGTGACGCGGGTTGCTTCAAGTCACCTACGTATTGGGACATTTGAGTTTTTCGCGGCTCGAGGTAATCATCAAGCGCTCAAGACTCTCTTCAACTATACGATAAGGCGTCACTATCCAGAGTTGCAGGAAGAAGGACAGGACCAATATATCCCGTTCCTTAACAAGGTTATCGAAAGACAGATTCGACTAGTCGTTGAATGGATGAGGGTCGGCTTCATTCACGGCGTGATGAATACGGATAACACAGCCCTTTCTGGTGAAACCATCGACTATGGCCCGTGTGCCATGATGGGGATCTATGATCCGCAGACCGTTTACAGCTCGATTGATACAATGGGTCGATATGCCTTTGGCAATCAGCCCGGAATTTTGCACTGGAACATGGCACGATTCGCTGATTGTCTGTTGCCGCTCATCGATGTTGACACGAATAAAGCAATAGATCAGCTCGGACCTGTTATCGCAGAGTTTCCAGATCGATTTGAGCAAGAATATATGAAAATGATGGGAAAGAAGCTTGGCCTGACATCTCTTGAGCAAGAGGATCGGAATCTAATCGTTTCTGTTTTGAAGCGGCTCAAGGATAGGCGGCTGGACTACACAGTCACTTTTGATCTCCTGACCAAATCATTGATGTCTGAAGCTGCGGCTTCTCAGATGAATAGTGAACTTGGGGAGTATTTTGACCTCTGGCAAAAACGTCTAAGCAAGCAACATGTCGTTCCTCACAAAGTGCAGGAGCTGATGCGGCAACACAATCCTGTAGTTATCCCAAGGAACCATCATGTTGAAGAAGTGATTAAAGAGTGTGAGGAGACCGGTAGGGTTACATTGGCCGAGAAATTTCTTCAAGTCCTTCGCGCTCCTTATGAAGAACTGGCACAAACCTCTGACTATCAAGACCCGCCGCGTGACGGGGATGCAAATTATAGAACTTTCTGCGGAACCTGAATTCGACTGTCATCGCTTTGGTCCTTGAGCCGGGCCCACTGACAGTCGATTTCCTCATCGGCGGCTATGCCAGTGCGAGGTGTGATGCCATCCTGACAAGGGATCGGGGAATTTACAGGAAATACTTTCCGGATTTGGTCGGTTATGCCGGTTGCCTCGATTAAACCGTTTGAACCACGAAGGTCACGAAGATGGAGAGGCCTTAGGCGGTAGGTGCGCCGCACTTCGATCCTGCTCTGAGCGCAGAGCGAAAGACGAAAAGCGCATAGCGTGAAGAGAGGTTTCAGTGTTTAGGTTTCAGCCTTACCTTCTCTCCTTGCTCTATGCTCCTTGCTCCCCTTCCCTTGGGGCCGCGGGCAGGTCCTTTTTGTAGACGAGGGTCCGGTAGGGAAAGGGAATCTCCACGCCTTCCCGGTCAAAGCGCTTCTTGACGTGTTCGAGCATCCACCACTTGGCCGACCAGGAATCATTGACATTCGAAGCCCACATACAGAGCCGCAGGCCGATGGAGAAGTCTCCGTGGGAAATGACTCTGACCTAGGGCTCCTCCCCCTCCTTGTCGCGGTGGGGGCATCTGTGGGCCTCCTCCAGGATGAGGCGCCGGGCCAGATCGATATCCGTGTCGTAGCTCACGCCGAATTCGATCCTGCAGAGAATCCGTGGATCGATGATGCTGTAATTGATGAGGGATATGCTGTCGAGCTTTTCGTTGGGGATGATGAGCCGCTTATTCTCCCAGGTCCTGACCACGGTGTGCCGGAGGGTGATGTCTTCTATGGCCCCGTATTCGTTTTCGAGGCTCACCATGTCTCCGATTCGAAAAGGACGGTACACGGCCAGGGACAGCCCGGAGATCAGGTTGGCCAGTGTGGACTTGGCCGCAAAGCCGATGATCAGGGCGGTGATGCCGGCACCGGCCATGGCTGTCCCCACCAGGGCTTTCAAGCCGGGCACGAGGCTCGCGTAAAACATCGCTGCAAGGACAACGATGACCAGGTTCTTGAACCTGAGGATATAGCGGATGACCGTCTGATCCACCTTTTGTTCGAGTTTTCCGATGACCCAGCGGGGCCGCTGAATCATGCGGTTTGAAATGACGATTGCCACCCAGGCCACAAGGGCAAAGAAAAGCGCCAGGACGAGCGCACCGAGGATGTTGTTCGGATCCCAAAGCTTATCAAGCAGTCAACCAGTCCCATTTCATGGCATCCCCCAGCATTCTATTTTACGTGCAGCGCCATCCTTTTAACCCATCCGGGTCCCTCAGGGCAAATGCCATCCGGGTCTCATGGCACCGGGCGAATAAGGCGCGTTCCGACATTGACCCTGTCACAAAGATTGCTTATAATACAAGCGTTTGACCTTTCACCCAAAAACCCTCGGAAATCGAGGATGGAGACTTTTTACTTCTTAAGGATGACCCAACGTGATCTTAACCCTTTCCAGCAAATGACCTTCGACGCCCGTATTCCCTTCCCACGACCCATCCCTTGCATGGGAATCCGCCCTGATTAAAGGGGTGACGCCTTCCCCTGGCCGGCACTGATTGCTCGATCACACTCACCGTATCTGGCGTTGTTCAGATATGTTTCTTGCGATATCCCAAGGCGAATGAGGAAAGCTCCCGGAATTGATTATAGAAGGGCGGAACGCTTCCAGCGCTGTCCTTCTGGAAGACGAAAAGGGCTCAAATGAATCAAATATATCAGAAAGAAATCAAACGGCGCAGGACCTTCGGAATCATCAGCCATCCGGATGCCGGCAAGACGACTTTGACGGAAAAGCTGCTCCTCTTTGGCGGCGCCATTCAAATAGCCGGGGCGGTCAAGGCGCGCAAGGCCGCGCGCCATGCCACCAGTGACTGGATGGCCATCGAGAGGGAGCGAGGCATCTCTGTCACCACGTCGGTGATGAAGTTCAATTACAGGGATTTCGAGATGAATCTCCTTGACACCCCGGGCCACCAGGATTTCTCTGAAGACACCTACCGGGTCCTCACCGCCGTCGACAGCGCGCTCATGGTCATTGACAGCATGAAGGGCGTGGAATCCCAGACGGAGAAGCTGATGGAGGTGTGCCGGATGCGCAACACCCCCATCATCACTTTTATCAACAAGCTCGACCGGGAAGGAATGAAGCCGCTGGATATTCTGAGCGAAATAGAAGACAAGCTCCAGGTCGAGTGCGCCCCGCTCTCCTGGCCGATCGGCATGGGAAAGAGCTTCAAAGGCGTTTACAATCTCTACCGCAAGGACGCTCCATCTCTTCACGCCCGGGCAGGAAACCCGAAAGCAGGACGGGGTCCTGATCAAAGACCTCTCCGACGCCAGACTTGAAAGACTGCTGGGCAATCAGGCAGATGATCTGCGCGAGGATGTGGCATTGATCGAAGGGGCAGCCAATCCGTTTGAGATCGACCACTATCTGAGAGGAAACCAGACGCCTGTCTTCTTCGGCAGCGCCCTCAATAATTTTGGTGTGAGGGAGCTGCTCGATGCCTTCATTGAAATGGCCCCTGCGCCGAGACCCAGACCCGCCGCAACCAGAGAGGTCTCTCCCGGTGAGGCGTCCTTTTCCGGATTTGTGTTCAAAATCCAGGCGAACATGGACCCGGCCCATCGGGACCGGATCGCCTTCCTGAGGATCTGCTCCGGTAAGTTCACCCGGGGCATGAAGGTCATTCACCATCGTCTCGGAAAGGAAATGACCCTGGCCAATGCCACGATCTTTTTGGCCCAGGACCGGAGCAACGTCGACGAGGCCTATCCAGGCGATATCATCGGGATACACAATCACGGGACCATCAAGATCGGCGACACCTTCACGGAGAAGGAACCGCTCCAGTTCACCGGCATTCCCAACTTCGCCCCCGAGCATTTCCGCCGGGTGGTCCTCAGAAACCCCTTGAAAGCGAAGCAACTCCAAAAGGGTTTGACCCAGCTGGCCGAGGAAGGCGCCGTGCAGTCCTTTCGTCCCCTGACGCGCTCGGACTACATCCTCGGGGCGGTTGGGGTCCTGCAGTTCGACGTGACCGTGGCGCGACTGAAGGCCGAATACGGCGTGGATGCGGTCTATGAGCCCATGGGCTATTCCGCGGCACGCTGGATCGACTGTGACGACAAGAAAAGACTCGAGGAGTTCGAAAGGAAGCACCGGACCAACATGGCCCACGATTCGGAGGGGCACCTGGCCTATCTTGCCCCTGACGCATGGCGGCTCAACGCCGTGATGGAGGACTGGCCCGACATCTCGTTCGAAAAGACCCGTGAGCATAGCTGAACGCCAAGCATAGAGCGGGGAGCAGAGAGCTTGGGCATAACCAATCGATAACATTATATATAAATCATATTCCGCATTGACATTCCATCCTGAATCCCCTATAAGCCAGCCATGCCGGAACCGGCGGGCATGTAAAGACCAAGGACGCCATGACAGGTTTCATTTTCTAAGGGCCTCGCGACCCTTCGTGCGCTTCCTGGTTTATTCCTCTTTTGCCCCGCCTTGTCCGGCTCAGCATGATCCTTCGGCCATGAGATCTGGGCCAAAACGAGTTGAAGCATTTCGAAAAGCAATTTTGGAGGGTGAGAGAGATGAAAGAAATTGTGATTGCCGGCGCCACCAGAACGGCTATTGGAGATTTCGGGGGAGGCTTGAGATCGGTTTTTCCGCTGAATCTGGCCCAGCATGTCATTGGTGACGTCATCGGGCGTTCAAATGTCCGGTTCGAGTGGATCGACAAGGTGATATTCGGGTGCGATTTCTCGCCCTTTGGACCAGAACATCACCCGGGATGCCGCCTATAAGGCAGGGATTCCCCAGGAAACGCCCGCCTTCACCATCAACAGCACCTGCGGCGCGTCGCTTCAGGCCATCATCTCGGCATTCCAATCCATTTGGTGCGGAGAGACGCGATCTCATCCTGGCAGGTGGTGTGGAAAGCATGAGCAATGCGCCCTACATCATGGCGTCTGCCCGCTGGGGTCAGCGGCTGAGGCATGCAGAGGTGTCCGATCTTCTGTGGAAAGGCATGCAGGAGCCCAATATCGGCGTCGGCATGGGCCTGACCGCTGAAAACCTGGCGGAAAAACACCAGATCTCCAGACAGGAGCAGGATGCCTTCGCCCTGTTGAGCCATCAACGGGCGGCCAAGGCGATTCGTGAAGGGAAATTCAACGAGGAGATCACCCCGGTCGCCATTCCCGGCCGAAAGGGCGAGATCGTTGTCTTCGAGACAGATGAGCACGTCAGGCCCGATACCACCATCGAGAGCCTGGCCAAGCTTCCCCCCATCTTCAAAAAGGGTGGAACCGTCACGGCGGGAAATGCCTGCAGCATGAATGATGGGGCCGCGGCAGTCATTCTCACCCACCGCGAAAGGGCCGATGAGCTTGGCCTCAAACCCCTCGCGACCATAAAGGCCTACCATGTGGCCGGGGTTGATCCGAATTTCATGGGCATCGGCCCGGTTCCGGCCATCAACAGCGCCCTCAAGAAAGCAAACGCTGACCCTCGGTGACATCGAGCGCTTCGAGATCAACGAGGCCTTTGCCGCCCAGTACCTCGCCTGTGAACGGGAATTGAACCTTGACCGCGAAAAGGTCAACGTTCATGGTAACGGAATCGCCCTGGGCCACCCTGTCGGCGCCACGGGCTGCCGCCTGGTTGTCACGCTTCTCTACGGGATGATGGCCGACAACCTGGGTCTCGGTGTGGCCTCTCTGTGTGCCGGCGGGGGGATGGGCTTCGCGCTCGTTCTGGAGCGGACTGAGGTGGTTTAAGGTTTCAGACGCTTTGCGCTATGCGCCGTGCGCCGCACTATCGGCCTTTGCTGACACCTGAACAAGACGACACATGAGGATTCAATGGATCGGTTAGCTGCAAATCCGGCTGGGAAATCGTCGAAGAAGCACAGGACGGACTTCAAAGGCGAAGTCTTCAAGAACAGAGCGGCAAGCGTCGTGGCGCTTCTGGCGGATACCGTCAAAAGACATCCGGATAAGATCGGCTTCATCGCGGAAGACTGCCGTTTGACCTTCAAGGAATTTGACGGGATCGTCGACAGGATCGCGGCCGGCCTGGCCAGCCATGGCATCGGACGGGGAGACCACGTGGCCCTGCTCCTGGGCATACAAATGGAATTCCCGCTCAGTTTTTTTGCCCTGATGAAACTGGGGGCGTTGTGGTGCCGCTCAACACGAGATTCAAGGGAGAGGAGCTCGCCTATGAAATAAACGATTCCAAGAGCAAGCTCTTGATCGTGGATGAGGAGTACTGGCCCTTTATCGACCCCGTGAGAGACAAGCTCGAAACGATTGAGAAAGATCTTTTTCAATGGCCCGCGTCCGCCCGAGGGAACGCTGGCCTTTGCATCGCTCAAAGCGCACGAAGCGGGTGTGATCGGTCATGGCACCCGTAACGGAATCGGATGAAGCTGCGATCATGTACACCTCGGGGACCACAGGCAGACCCAAGGGTGCCGTCTTGCATCAACGGGGCCTGGTCATGACGGCCATGCTCGTGAGCGACTTCATCCAGTATGAACCGGAAGACCGGATGATATGCTGCATTCCCCTGTTCCATATCACGGGCCTTTCGTGCTTGATGCTTTCCCCGATTTTCAGCGGTGTCGCGTGCGTGTACATGAGGACTTTCAAGACCAAGGACTTTCTGGAGACCATGGCCAGGGAAAAGGTGACGCAATACATGGGGGTCATCAACATCATCTGGCTCATGGTCAATCACCCTGATTTCGATAAGTATGATTTCTCATCCTTCAGGACCGCTTTGTTCGGCGGCTCCCCAGCCACGGAGGAGATGGTCAGGACCATTTTCAACAAACTGCCGCACATTCAAATCAGTGTAGGGTACGGATTGACGGAATCCTTTGCCATTGCAACGTCAACGCCCTATGAGGATGCGTTGCGCAAGATAAAGGCTGTGGGAAAATGCCTTCCGACGGTGGAGGCAAGAATCGTGGATGATCAAGGAAACGAGGTCCCGACGGGCGCCACAGGCGAGATCGTGTTCAGAGGGTCAAAGGTCTTCAGGGGATATTGGAACAACCCGGAAGCCACGGCCTCCACGATCGTCAACGGCTGGGTCCACACGGGGGACATGGGGAAAGTCGATGAAGAGGGTTTTATCTACATACTGGATCGCAAAAAGGACATGATCAACCGGGGAGGAGAAAAGATATACTCCCTCGAAGTGGAAAACGTGATATGCGACAACCCGAAGGTGATGGAGGTGGCAGTGGTGGGCGTGCCGGACCCCGTGATGGGCGAGGTCGTCAAGGCCTGCATCGGGTTGAAACCCGGCGTGAATGCCACGGAAAAGGAAATCAAGGATTTTTGTGCGGAGCGCCTCGCAGACTACAAGGTTCCGAAGTTTGTGGAATTCATGGATTCCCTTCCAAGGAATCCTGCCGGGAAGGTAAGCAAACCGGAGTTGCGGCGCGACCATCATTAATTGGTACGCGAATGAAAAATAGCCGTTTTTGGATGAACATATTGGGATTAACGATGATAATAATCAACTAAAAACAGAAAGGAGGTATGAAGTTCTTTTTGGCAGAGGAACAACACTTAACCCAATGAGGAGGTATGGTGTTATGAAAAATTGCATTTCAAGGTTTTTGTTGTGTCGTTTTTGGTCAGTAATGGCCGCGCTTTTCTCCTTGACAACACCGAGCGCGGCTGCGGATCCGGTCTTCAAGCTGAAGTTTGGCACCTTTTTCCCGCCAACCCATCCCGCACTCCCTTTTGTACGTCGAATGGTGCAAGGAAGTGGAGAAGAGAACGGATGGCCGCGTCACGGTGGCCTTCTTCCCGGCCGGTACCCTCGTGTCAGCCAACCAGACCTACGACGGTGTCGTCAAAGGGATCGTCGATATCGGTCTGAGCATCATGTCCTACACGCCCTGGCCGGATGCCGCTTTCAGAGGTGATCGTTCTCCCCCTCGGGTACAAGAGCGGTGCCCAGGCCTCACGAATGGCCAATGCCTTCTACCAGCAATTCAAACCCAAGGAATATGATGATGTGCAGCTCTTTCTACCTGCACGCCCATGGTCCCGGTTTTTTCCATACGAAAACACCGGTCAACAAGATCGATGAACTCAAGGGCCTCCGGATCAAGAGCGATGCAAACACCTCCAAGGTGGTCGCGGCAGCCGGGGGCACACCCACCACCATGCCCATGCTTGAGACCTACGATGCGCTCAAACGGGGACTCGCCGACGGCGTCCTCCTTCCCATCGAGACCCTGAAGGGTTGGAAGTTTGGAGAAGTCTGCAAGTTCACCTATGAAAACTGGGGCAACTCCTATGCGAACGGCTTTTTCGTGGCCATGAACAAGGAGAAATGGGCATCGCTTCCCAAGGACATCCAGCAGATCATAGAGAAGCTCAACGAGGAGTGGTTTGAGAAACAGGCGAAGTTGTGGAGCACCATAGACGACGAGGGACGTGAGTGGGCCATAAAGAACGGCCAAAAGATTGTCAAGGCAGGACCGGAGGAAGAGACTGAGATGAGGGCGAGGATGAACGCCCGTGCTGGCTGCCTATGTGGCGAGCATGAAAGAGAAGGGGCTCTCAGGTGCCGAAGCCCTGAAGTGGTGCCAGGATTACCTCAAGGCGGCGCCTGCCAATTAGTCTAAACGGTCATCGTAAACGGTCGCGATTTGGGTTTCGCCATGGCGGGATCAGGGGTCAGGCCTGCCCGAAACCTGATTTGATTTCGGCCTGTCCGGAAGGCGAGATCATATTGCGCAGAGGTCTGGGAGCGGTCCTCCCGATCCGCCTGTTCGTCTACAGAGGGAGGAAACGAATGAGGGTCTGGTATGCTTCCGAACATGCCTTTTACAGGATACTTCTGCTCATTTCAGGATTGACGCTGGCCTTCATGCTTCTTTTCACGATCACGAACGTGGTGATGCGGGCCTTCGGCAAACCCATCGTCGGTGACTTCGAAATCATCTCGTTTCTTGGGCGCGGTGGTCATCGGTTTCGCCCTTCCCTACACATCCCTTTACAGGGGGCACGTGATCGTCGATTTCTTCATCGAATTGCTGCCGAAACGCGCGCGTGACGGGGTGGAAGTCGCCACACGGATCCTCGGAATGGCGCTCTTTCTGTGGATGAGCTGGAACTTCGTCCTCATGAGCTTCGACCTGAAAGAGACCCACACGGTCACGCCCGTTTTCAGAATGCCCTACTACCCCATCTCCTTTGGTGTGTCGTTCTGCTGTCTGGTCCAGTCCTTCTCGCTATCTTCTCACAGATCATGAGGATTCTAGGGGGCCGAAATGGGTGAGACACGACGGGGATCGTCGGCATATGCATCCTACTGATCATGTTCCTGACGGGCATCGAACTGGCCTACGCCATGACGATAATCGGGTCTTGTGGGGCTCAGTTATCTTGTTTCGTTCATGGCCGCCTCCAACTGGTGGTCATGGACTTTCTTCGAGACGTTCACCTCGTACGGGTTCACCGTCATCCCTCTTTTTGTCCTCATGGGTCAAGTGGCATCGAACTCCGATATTGCCAAGAAGCTCTATAACTCGGCTGAGAAATTCGTAGGACACATTCCGGGGGGGCTTGGCCATGACTACCGTTGCGGGCGCAACGCTTTTCAAGGCCATGTGCGGCTCCACCCTTGCCACCTGTGCGACCTTTGCCAGCATCGCCATCCCCGAGATGTCCCGCCTCGGTTACGACAAGAAGCTTTCCACAGGTGTCGTGGCCTCCGTCGGCACGCTCGGCATGCTCATTCCTCCGAGCGTCCCCCTCATGATCTTCGGCCTCATCACGGAGCAATCGATCGGCGATCTTTTTCTCGCGGGCATTATCCCGGATTGCTCATCTCGCTCTTCTTCATATTCGTCATCTTCGGCTGGGTCAAGATCAACCCATCCATCGCCCAGCGGGCGCCCAGGTCCGCGTGGGCCGACAGGATAAGATCGACTCCCGAGTTCCTGTGGGTCGGGATCATTTTCTTCGTGGTCATCGGAGGGCTCATGAAGGGGTGGTTCTCACCCACCGAGGCCGGAAGTATTGGCACTGTGGCGGTCCTGGTACTGGCATACGCCAAGCGAACCTTTCCTTTCGGTAAAGCTCGTAACCAAGTCCTTTCGAGGAATCCCTTCGAACCGCCTGCATGGTGCTCGTCCTGATCGCCGGTTCTACGTATTCGGTCATTTCCTGGCCGTGACCGGGATCCCTTTTATCGCTGCCGACTGGATCACCGGTTTACCCTTTCACAGAAACATCATCATGATGCTCATCATTCTTGTCTACCTGATCGGAGGCTCCTTCATCGATGACCTGGCCTTCATGATCCTCGCGACCCCCATTTTCTACCCCGCCGTCCTCAAACTGGGGTTCGATCCCATCTGGTTCGGCATCATGATCGCCATCACGCTTATGATCGGCGTGATCATCCCACCTATCGCCATCTCCGTATTTGTTGTCAAGAACATCACGGGCGAGCCGTTCAGTGTGATCTATCGGGCGTCCTTCCCTTTCTCCTCAGTCTTTTTGCCTGCGCCGCACTTCTTTTTATCTTCCCGGAAATTGCCATGTTCCTGCCAAATGCCATGAAGTGAGTCACCTCGCGCAAACCCGTCGGCGAGTGGGGCGGATTCGGCCTTTGCCAGATCAGAAGCTGAACGCAAAGCGCATAGGGCATGGCGCCTGGCGATAGGTTGGAGGAGCGTTTCACTTGAGGAGCGTCACGCCGTGGCGTGACTTGAGGCAAGAGATGAATTCGTCTCGAACCTAAGGCGGGTGACCTGTGAAGCGGACGGAAACCTGAAGGTCGGATCCGGCTTTCCCTTGCGCCGTGCGCGTTGAGCCGTTCGCCTATCTCTTATCCGCCGTGGCGGGTATGCTCTCGTAGGCTTCATCAACCTCCGGCATTTGGACCGCTTCCAGTGACAAGAGGGGGCCGTACACGGGGTCCTCCTGCCAGCCGTTGATGTGGGCGGCCCGTTTGGCGGCTGATTTCAGCCGTCTCCAATCTGCGCTTCCATAGAGGAACATCTCCTGGGCCGCCATGGACCCTTCCCCGTGTATGGTGTCGATCTGCCAAAAATTGCCTGTCATATCCTTGATGAGTCGCATGAGCTGGATCCGATGCTCCGTCGGGATCCCGTCTTTCGCCCCAAGATATTTTTCGATATAGGGCCGTATCTCGGAATTTTTCCAGTCCCTGTAAGTGGGAACGGTCGTGCAGAGTCCACCGGCAATATCCTGAAGTTGCTGGCACATTTGATGAAAATTGCTGGCAAAGGTGTATTTTGCCGAATTGATGGCCATGCGGTTGGGCATCACGGTGTCGTCGCCGAACTCGGTAACAGGGTCAAGGCAGGCCGACTTCCCCATCTGTGTCACAATCTCGGTAATCATGGCCATCCAGGCGAGTTTCTTGCGCACGTGACTGACATGTTCAACGCCGTTATATTCTGCCACCAAGGCGGCGGCGCCCGTTAAGGCTTCAAGCTTCGCAATCATCTTGCAAGTGCCGAAGAGACGGTGATAACTTGCAAAGGCGTAGGTCAGGATGCGCGAAAATTTCCACTCCCCACACATGAAAACCCTCTCCCAGGGCACAAACACGTCATCAAAGACAATGAGACACTCCGTGGGCGGCAGTGAGCTGGTTTTCGGGTAGTCGAATCGCCCTTCCTCGCCGTAGGTCCGTGACACCGGCTCAACGGCAAGAAGCTTGATCCCGGCCGTGTTGAGGGGGACCGCAAATGCCAGGGCATAGTCCTTGTCTTCCTCGCCATGGGTTCGACAGGGCAGGCAGAGCACTTCATTGGCACAGGGGGTCGCACTGATGTGCACCTTCGCCCCTCTCACGACGATGCCATTCTCCTGTCGGTCAACAATCCTCAAATAATAGTCCTTGTGTTGTCTCTGTGCTGAAGGATGGAGGCTCCGGTCGCCCTTTACGTCCGTGATGCCACCGGTAATGCCGAGATCACCCCGTTGAAGCAGATGCCTGTAGTTTTCGACACGTTCCCTGTAGTTCGTGCCGATTTCCCTGTCCATCACATTGGCCGTGACCGTAAAGGCCGCAAGGGCATCCGCCCCCATGCAGTGAAGGAGAACACCGCCACCCCCTCGTACGCCGACAATAAAGCATTCCCTTCTCCTCAAGAGATCTTCCGATGTCTTGGGGGCCGTCAACAGGAAGTTGACGTCTTCTCCGTCTTCGTTGCGGGTGACGAACAGATGACGGTAGTCGGGATGATTCGGCAGGACATAATCCATGGCCGCCGTCCTGATGATATTGCTGAGCGTAGGATGGGTGCGTACGTCAGAGACCTTTTCTCCCAAACACCAGATCTCACGGCCGTCATTCATGCTGTCAAGATATTGCGATACGGTTCTAATCATGATGAAATTTCCTTCACCTCACCCCGGCCAAACCGGAACCAAACAGGTTTCAGGCCTGACCCCTGAACACTGAAACCTGAAATCGTGACCATTTCGCGCGTAATTTGACGGCTAAGGATACCACGGGGTCTATTACAGTTCGGGCCGCCCGACTCCAGGTGGCACTGTAGGCAACCTGGCATTGGGTGTCAACGGCAAACCATGGTGCTGTAAATAGCGGTATTGTGGCGCGCTGCAACCTGTGGCAAGATATCAGGCCATGGAGAAATATGGAAGCGGTCGGGCTGGAACCTTTCCTCTCGCGGATGGTCAAACACAGATGGGTGACGAGAGACGGACTCGGCAAATTCCGGAAAGGGATTCTGAGCTTGTGCGTGCGTTCCAAAGGGGGGAGCGCTCCGCTTTTGACCAGATTGTCCTCGGGCACCAGAACAGGGTCTTCAACCTATGCCACTGGTTTCTTGGGGATTACCAGGAGGCAAATGATTCGGCGCAGCTCACCTTCATCAAGGCCTTTCGGTCTTTGAACCACTTCAGGTTCGAATCCGCCCTGTCCACGTGGCTGTACCGGATTGCTGTCAACACCTGCAAGAACCGGATCAAGTCCACCGCCTACAGACAGAAAACGCAGGACCGTGCCGCTCGACAACCACGGACAAGACGGTGAAGAGGCTCGTTCCCTGGATCTTGAAGACGACGCGCCTTCTCCGCTCACCCGGCTGGAGGAATTGGAACGTCGGAGGCTCATCCACGAAGCCATCCATTCACTGCCACTTGAGCACAGAGAGGTCGTAACCCTACGAGACATCCAGGGGTTGTCGTACGAGGAAGTCGCAGAGGTCACGGGGGCCCAGCTTGGGACCGTGAAGTCAAGGCTTTCAAGGGCGCGGCAGGCGCTCAAGGAAAAATTAAGGAGCGTGATCAGCCATGGTCTGTAACGAGGTCCGAGAACGTCTCTCTGAGTACTTGGATGGGGTCCTCCCGATGGAGACAAAGACCCGGGTGGATGACCACCTCTCCGCGTGCGCCGGATGCCGGCAGGAGATCGAATCACTCAAGGGCATTGTGAAGGCGCTCAACACCTTGCAGCAAGTTGCGATCCGCCCGACGACTTTCTCGACCAAATCCGTGACCGCATGAGCGCACCTCCCTGGCATCAACGGGTTCTCCGTTTCCTGTTTCTTCCCTTGCGGTTCAAGATCCCCATGCAGGTTGCCGGCGCGCTCACGGTCGCGCTGCTGATCTTTTCCATCCTCACCCTTCGGGAAAATGAAAGCGCCCACCTCCGGGAGCGTTCGAACGCCCCTCTCCCTTCTCCGGGCATGTCGGCACCGGAGAGCAGGACCCTTGCCAAGCGCTCCGAACCCGCCCAGGCCCCTTCACCACCTGCCCCAGCTGCTTCCAAACCGCAGGCGGAAAAGATCCGTGAGGCGCCGATGACAGCAACCCGTGAAAGGCGCCCATCAGACGAAGCAGTCGGCGCCGGCGCTACCGCGGATCGAACAAGGGCCGTGGCCCTGGTCCTGCGAGCGCCTGCAATCCGGTTGCCCGAGGCCCGAGGCCATGCTTACCAAAATGGTACCGACTCAGACAAAATGCGCTTAAAATCTTCCAAAGAGGCGGCTTTTGATCCACTGGTCCACGCACTGAAAGCCCTTGCCGCCCGTCACAGGGGACGCGTTCTTTCCTCCACCGATAACGAAGGGGGCGGAAGACCGGATGCCATCGAGATCGAAATCCCTTCCTCCGAATATGACAGGTTCTATGAGGGACTGAAGCGCCTGGGTGACATCGAGCCTTCCGGACCAGGGCCGGAATCAGGACAGGGCACGGTCACGGTTCGCATCGCGCTCGACGTGTCGAACGAATGAGCGCACGAGCCGGAACCTCTCGCCCGAATCGCGCGGTTATTTTCTCGCTTGAGGGGCAGATTTCCGGGCCGAGACAGGAACCCGGCCCCCGCCCGGGACAGAATAAGACCGACCGCGGGTTGTCATGTCCTGAAGAATCGGGTAATATCCCCTCGCTTTCCTTGGCGGGAAAAAGTGAATAGGGTGAACACACCATGACCCACACCCCTCCCCTCGATACGCGGTCCCCGGAGAACCCGGCGGCCGAAACGTCCCGGCCTGAAACGACAAGCTGCTTCAAAAAACCAGCGCTTCCCGATACGATGCTTGCGAAATGGCAGCGTGTCGTGAACCTGATGTCCAAGATCCTGAAAGCGCGCGCCGCGCTCATCGTAAAGCTGGATTCTCCGCAGACCGAAATCGTTGCCGCCAGCACCACCGGGGGGAACCCCTTCCGAACGGGATTGAAAACCGGGCTCAATACGGGGCTCTATTGCGAAAAGGTCATGAGTCTTCGCCGACCTCTTCTGGTTAAGAACGCGTCGGCAGCGCCACAGTGGCACGGGAGCCCGCAACTGGCACTCGGCATGACCTTCTACGTCGGCTATCCGCTCCTTTGGCCCGGCGGCGAGGTTTTCGGGACAATTTGCGTGATGGATGACAAAGAAAATGTCACCGCGATCGCCAACCAGGACCTGGTGTTCCAATTCAAGGAAGTGGTCGAAGCCGATCTGCTCCTTCTTGCTGAAATCTCTGGAAAAAGAAAGACGGAAGAGACGCTAAGGGATCGAGAGAGAATGCTGAGGGCGATCCTGGATGCATCGCCGGTGGGGATCGCCCTGGTTAAGGACCGGACCATCAATTGGGCGAACAAATCTCTGCATTCGATTCTGAGGTATGATGAAGGCGCGCTGGTTGAAAAGAATACGATGGGATTGTACCCGGACCGCCATGAATACGACCGTGTGGGGGCGGCGCTCTATCCCATGATCCAGGAAACCGGCTTTGCCCAGATGGAGACCCGGTTCGCCGCAAAGGACGGTCGCCCGATCCGGTGCGATCTCCGCGCCAGGGCACTGGATGTCTTTGATTTGTCCAAAGGGATCATCATCGCCGCCATGGACCTGACCGAGAGAAAGCGGCCGAAGCGAAACTTGAGACACTGGCCCATCAACTTCTGAATGCTCAGGAAGAAGAACGTCGCATGATCTCACGGGAGCTTCACGACCGAGTGGCACAGGACCTTATCCTCGCTCAAGATCGACCTTGACACCCTTTTTGCGGTCGACGCAGATCCCGCCCCGGAGTGGCGACGCCGGGTGACGGCGCTCTCGCAGAGTCTTCAGCACGCTATCTCCGCCGTGCGGGACCTCTCCTACGAGCTGCGCCCGCCCGCCTTGAACGATTTGGGTCTGGTCCAGGCCGTCTTTCAGTATTGCGAGGAGTTTCAGGAAAAAACCGGGCATTCAGGTGGAATTTTTCTCTGCTGGCATTGACGACAAACGCGGTGAACCCTGCCACTCAGATCAATCTCTACCGGATGGTTCAGGAGGGTCTCAACAACATAAGGAAGCACGCAGAGGCTGGAAACGCGGTGGTGAGACTGGTCGCCTCTTCCCCCATGTGATTCTCCGAATCGAGGACGACGGCAAGGGGTTTGACGTGAAGAAGCGAATGGCTTTGCTAACGACCGAAAAACGGATGGGTCTTCGGTCCATCGAGGAGCGGGTCAAGCACCTCAAAGGCAAAATGACGCTCCGTTCTACCCCTGGAAGGGGCACCCGAGTCATGGTGGAGCTCCCCATAAAGGAAGCACCGGATGGTTCAGAAAAAAACCGTGTTGATCGTTGATGACCACCCGCTTTTCAGGGAAGGATTGAAGGCCATCATCGGACGGGCGCCCCGCTTTGAAATCGCCGGAGAAGCCGGAACCGCCAACGAGGGGTTTCGGATGGCCAAAGCCCTCAATCCCCACCTGGTTTTGGTGGACATCTCGCTTCCTGACCAGAGCGGCATCGATCTGACCAAGAGAATCCGCGGCACGCTCTCCGAAACCCGGGTCCTGATCATCAGCATGCATTCCAAGATCAGTTACATTGCTGAAGCCTTTCAGGCCGGCGCAACAGGTTACATCATCAAGGAGTCCGCTGCGGAGCGGCTCCTTCAAGGGCTGGATACGGTCCTGGCGGGCGACTACTACCTTGACAGTGCGGTTTCCCACCAAGTGGTGGAACGTATCCTCGCCTTCCCAAAGGAGAATGCAAAGTTTTCGGATGGCGCCTACGGGACCCTGACACCCCGTGAGCAAGAGGTGATGCGGCTCCTGGCCCAAGGCCTCTCGACAAGAGAAGCGGCCGAGAGGCTCTTCATCAGCCCCAAGACCGTGGAAAACCACCGCACCAACATTAAGGGAAAACTCGGTCTCCACAGTAACATCGAACTCATCCGCTATGCCGCACGACTGGGCCTCATCGACATCGACCAGTGGAAGGGCTAGGAGCTTTTCCCGGTATCCTGTGAGATTATCCCAGCAAAATATGTCCTCCCCCTATAGACAACTCCCCACCAAAAAGAATTATGCTTCCTCACGAATCACTCTTGTGTTTTGTTCGTTTCAGGAAACGGGCTGAACCCTTGTGCTCCGGTGTCGAGAATGCCATGGGAACCAATACGGAGACGAAACCAAGAAACCGACATCACACCGAGATTCAAAAGGATTTTCTGGACATGGTGACCCTGATCCGAAGCATCCAGCGAGCCGAGGGAAACCCGGATTGTTACCGACGTGAAGTCGGGGGGTGCAAGCGTTTGGATTGCCTCTGGAGAAACCATTGCCTCTTTGACGAAGGGTTCTCAACGCCGGGCCCATCTCCGCACATGAAATAAGTGGAAAGGAGCCGTCATGAACAAAATCCTCGTTGTGGATGACGAAAAATCCATGCAGCTCCTCTATGCGGACGAGCTGACGGAAGAAGGATACCAGGTCATAACCCACGGGGGCAGCAGAGGTCTGATGGATCTCGTTTTGCGGGAAAGGCCCGATCTTGTCCTGCTCGACATCCGGCTGGGCGATGAGAACGGCCTTGACCTCCTTCAAGACATACGCAACGCCTTCTATGACCTCCCGGTGATTCTCTGCACCGCTTACGAGACCTTTAAGCATGACGTGAGGTCCATCGCCGCAGACGAATACGTGGTGAAGAGCTTTGACATGCGGGAGTTGAAATCCAAGGTCCGAAAGGTCTTTGACGGACACAGGAACCACGCGGCCCTGTTTCAGAAGAAGGGAGATCTCTTAGAATTGCACAGCCTGTCTCCTTGCACGAGTACGCCCAGCGTAGGAGGAAAGGATTTCGTCAGACCCCCAACAAGCAAAGGAGGGATGCGAAATGGCTTCCGAATTCAGGGTCTTCACCATTCGTAATTGCGACACGGTCCATCTCGAGCTCATGGGCGACTTTGACGGAACATCGGCTTTTCAGGTGCTGGACAGTCCTCAAAAGAAATGCCTTGGGCGCCCACCGGGTCGTCATTCATACCAATCGCCTGGCGTATATCAATCCATTTGGGATAAGTGTCTTTCAGCAGAACCTTTTCGAAATGAACCGCCGTTCCCTCCAACTCTTCTTTACGGGTGACAATGCAGCGGCCATCGCTCCGCTAAACAGTGTTTGTCTTTAGGAGGCTGTCGGGCCACAGGCTGCTTGCCGGCACTTACGATGCAGTGCCCCTCCGTGAGATCGCCAGGGTCAGCGAGCTCCTGCAGTTCATGGCGAAGCTCAATTCTGGGTCCTTGACGCCTTCCTGGGACACCGTCTGCCCCGTCGACTAGACATGTCGAGCGCGATGCCCTCCGATCGCTGCTGAGGCCCGGAAGGCACCGAGGCGTTTCGAAAGCCCCTAAAGGCGTCTCTTATTCAAGCCAAAAGGCCGTTCAGACGAATTTCTGACCAATCGCTTTCCCGTAATCCTGGCAAGCCTTGATTCCCTCTCTCGAACCAATGGTTGCCTCTTTGAGACTCAATGCGCCAAGGTCCACCATGTCCATCTTGAACACATAGAGCATCGTGTCGAAAATCATCGGTGCCGATTCGCCGCTATGCGTGAATGCCCCGAACGCCCCTCCTATTTTTCCGACCATGTTGGCGTCTTCCGCAAGAAAAAGAAACGTCTTCATCCCTGCGGTCATATCCCGGTGATACGTCGGACACCCAAAAACGTAACCATCGTAGCCCTTGAGAGCTTCTGCATCTTTGATATCGGCAATTTTCTTGACCTCGACCTCGTTTCCGGAGAAACGAATCCCTTCAGCGATGGATTCCGCCATTTTTTCAGTCTTGCCGGTCCTGCTTGCATAGGCGACCAAAACCTGTTTCATAAAATCCCTCCATTATTTTGAAGCTGATAAAGGCCTGATTAGACCCCCTCTATTCAGACCGGGGGCACATCAATAACAAGATATGCGCCAAAATTCAACCAAGGAGAATTTATTTCATTTTGTTACATAAAATCAAATTTTTAAACAAAAAGCATGAAGCAGCGCATTCTTTTGGCCGCCTAATTATGAGACATATGCGTCTCAATGCGCCATCCTACTTTCAGAAAGGGACGACCCCTCAATGCTGTTCTTCCTCTGACCTGTCGGATCGGTACTCAATGGGCACCCGGCGGAACAAAGCACAGGATAGGTGATCCTTAACGGCCGGCCTTCTAGGGGTATTTTCTCAGTATACATCGAGACATTAATGTCTCATGATACATATCTCAATGGGTCCCTGTTGAATGAAAAGGCGCGCTTCCGGCGGTTCGCTCGGCCTCGCCCCTTTCACACTTCTAAAAACCTTGCGCATCTCACAATCTGCGTATTAAAGTAGGCCCCTTATTGCGCCAAAGACAGATCCGGGGCGCCCGCCGCCCAATCGTCTAAAAGGCCATCAGCGGCCGGTCCGTGATTGTCGCTTGGACTGGCCGATGCCCCATTGCGTCGGGGCACCATTACAATAAGGAGGAAACACCATGGATTTTGATCTCACCGAAGAAATGAAAATGCTCAAGGACATGTCCTACAAGTTCGCGGTAAATGAGCTCACACCCCTTGCCCGTCAATGCGACAGCGAGGAAAAGTACGACCGGGATTCGGTCAGGAAGGCGGCCGAAATCGGTCTTGTGGCGGCGTGGGCCCCCGAGGAATACGGCGGGGCCGGTGTCGGGAGTCTGGGGGTTTCCATCATCACGGAGCAGCTTTCAAGGGTGGACATGGGAACGGGTCTGAACATCGTGGTGGCCTCTTTCGGGACCGAGGCCATTTACGCCAGCGGGACCGAGGAACAGAAAAAGACCTACATCCCGCCTGTGTGCAGGGGCGAGATGGTCAGTGCGGGCGCTTACACGGAGCCGGATGCAGGAACCGACGTGGCAGGCTACAAGACAAGGGCGGTAAAGGACGGTGGGGACTATGTCATCAACGGGAGCAAGATATTCATCACCAACGGCAGCGTTTGCGACTTCATGGTGGCCCAGTGCATTACCCACCCCCAAGACAAACGCCACAACCGGTTCAGCATGATCATCATCCCTGCCGATGCAAAGGGGGTCACGTGCACCAAGATCAAGGGCAAGCTTGGCATTCGGGCAAGCGACACGGCGGAGATCAGCTTCGAGGACGTGAGGGTCCCCCAAGAGAACCTGGTCGGGCAGGAAGGGAAGGGTTTTTACCAGCTCATGACCTTCTTCGACACAACCCGGCCCATGGTTGCGGCGCAGGCCCTCGGGCTTTCCCAGGCCTGCCTCGACGCCTCCGTCCGATATGCGAAGGAACGAACCGCCTTCGGGGCGCCGCTCGGCAGCTTCCAGCTCACCCAGGCCAAGCTGGCGGAGATGGCTATCCGGATCGAGGCCCTGAGGGGCTTGGTCTACCGGGCCGCGTGGTTGATCGACCAGGGCCGCCCCGACAACACCCTGTCGGCCATGGCCAAGTATTTCGGGGGACAGACCGCTGTCTTTTCCGCGAACGTTGCGTTGGAGATCCATGGCGGATATGGTTACATAGAGGAATACGACGTCCAGCGATACTACCGTGACGCCAAGATCTTGGAGATCTACGAGGGTACGAAAGAAGCCGAGATCATGGCCATCGGGAAGGCGCTCCAGGTCAGGTAGGATTCCGTGATCCGACAACCCGCGCCGGCACAAGATCGCCGCTGGTGGGTGGTGGGCGCCATTTTGATGGGCACATGGGTCGGCACGCTGGGCAACAGCATGGTGCCTGTCGCCCTCCCGTCGATGGTCGAGCAGTTCGGCGTCGGCGTGCAAAAAGGGATCTGGCTGATCTCCGTCTACGTGCTCATGGTGGCCGTGCTGATGCCCCTTTTCGGCTGGCTCGGCGACCGATTCGGTTACCGCCGCATTTATCTTGGCGGCCTTGTGGGCTTCGGGACCTCTTCGTTCCTGGCGGGGTTTGCCCCAACCTTCTGGATGCTTGTGAGTCTGCGGATGATCCAGGGGATCTGCAACGCCACCACCCTTCCCTCGGTCATGGGAATCATCAGCCAGAACGTCCCCGGCCAGGAGCGGGGAAGGGCCATGGGCCTCTGGGCCACGGTGAACGGGGCAGCCCACGGGCTTGGCCCCGTCATCAGCGGGTTTCTGGTTCACTCGCTCAACTGGCGGGCCATTTTCTGGCTCAATGGGACCATGACGGTTTTAGGCCTGGTCATGGTCTGGGTCCTGGTCCCCAGGGATCAGCGGAACGACCGGCGTGTCTTCGACTGGGTGGGGGCCATCGCATTCACGGTGGCCGTGCTGGGCCTCATGCTCAATCTCTCACAGGCAGCGAGGGGCGGATGGACTTCAGCGACGACCCTGTCCCTTTGGGTCCTCGTTGCCGCCTTGATGGGGGTGTTCTTTGCGGCCGAATGCCGGGTGCGGCATCCTTTTGTCCGCTTGAGTCTTTTTGGGAACAAGGCCTATTCGGCGCTTGTGGCCATGTCCGGGGCACAATTTTTCTGCCTGATGGGCTTTCAGGTCATCATGCCCCTCTATCTGATTCAACTTCGGGGGTTCTCCGCGCCTGCGGCAGGTCTCATCATTGCGGCGCTGCCTGCATCCCTGGCCCTCTTTTCGCCTTTTGCCGGGGGAATCGCAGACCGGCGAAGCCACGCCCTCGCCATCCGAAACGGGATGCTGCTGGTCTGCGTTGCCACGGCGGCCGCCGCCCTTTGGCCCCCTGACTTGTCGGTCGGGCTGATGGTGGCCACACTCGCCGCCATCGGGGTGGGGATGGGCTTCACACAGTCGCCGGCCGCCGCGGCCGTCACCCTTTTCGTTCGGAAAGACGAGCTGGGGGTCGCACTCGGTATCTTCAACATGCTTCGGTTTGTAAGCGCGACGCTGGGTGCCACCATCGTAGGCGTCCTGGTGGTTGCCACACCTTCCGGGCGCGCGGTGGACTTTGAACCTTTCCGGTTGGCATTCCTGCTCCTCTCCGCGCTTGCGGGCGCGGCAGCGCTCCTCTATGTTTTCGTTCCCCGCGGCAGTGATGCGGTGCAACAGGCGTGAACAGAATAATGGGAAATGAGGCGTATTCCATATGGATAGTGATCCCCCTGGAGGGACGGCTTCGACGCCGTCCTTTGCCAGTGGAGATTAAGGAGCCCTTGATATGAAAATGATTGTCGTTGGCGGTGGATGGGCAGGCTGCGGTGCATCGCTCGCCGCTAGAAATCAGGGGGCAGAGGTCACCCTGCTCGAACGGACGGACATGCTGCTCGGGACTGGTCTCGTCGGCGGTATCATGCGAAACAACGGGCGCTTCACCGCGGCAGAAGAGATGATCGCCATGGGCGCAGGCGCCCTTTTCGAGCTCGCGGACCAGAGCGCGCTTCACCGAGACGTGACATTTCCTGGACACCGCCACGCGTCCCTTTATAACGTGGCGCGCATGGAACCCGTTGTCCGTCGGTTCCTTGACCGGAATTCCGTTTCGATCCGGTGCCGGACGCGCGTCACCGACGTGGAAATGAATGGGGACCGCATCAACGCGGTGATCGCCAAACAAGACGACGAGCCACTCCGTTTGGAAGCGGACGTTTTCGTGGACGCCACCGGAACCGCGGGTCCGCCCGCCCACTGCAACAAGCATGGAAACGGTTGCGTCATGTGCGTGCTCCGGTGCCATACCTTCGGCGGCCGCGTGAGCCTCGCTGCCAGGGCCGGCGTAAAGGAGATGTCAGGAACCCGGGGAGAACAGATCGGCGCCATGAGCGGTTCGTGCAAGCTTCTCAAGGAGTCGCTTTCCGCCGACCTCGCCAGTGAGCTCGATAAGCACGGCGTTGTGGTCGTGCCAATCCCTGAAATCCATGATTCTCAAGGGAAAGCTCGACCTCAAGTGCTGCCAGCAGTACGCGCTCGCCGACTTCGAAGAGAACCTGGTCCTGCTCGACACTGGGCACGCGAAGCTCATGACGCCCTTTTTCCCCCTTGAGGCCCTGCGCGAAATCCCCGGCTTCGAGAACGCGCGCTACGAGGATCCTTATGCCGGCGGCATCGGAAATTCCATCCGCTACATCGGCATGGCGCCCCGGGACAACGCGCTCAAGGTGGAAGGGGTTGAAAACCTCTTCTGCGCCGGTGAAAAGGCCGGGCTTCTGGTGGGCCACACCGAAGCCGTCTGCACCGGGACGCTTGCCGGCTTCAACGCCGTCCGGCCAGATTGGCCGCGAGAAGCCGCTTGTTCTGCCGGATGCTCTTGCGGTAGGCGACGCGATCCGATACGTCCGTTCCCAGATGAGGGACGAAGGCATTCTGAGTCGCAAGTACACCTTTTCCGGATCGGTCTTCTTTGATCGCATGAATGCGCGAGGGCTCTACTCGACCGATGTGGAGGAGATCCGCAAACGAGTGGACAAAGCCGGTATGGTCGGTGTCTTCGGTGCCGGATAGGCTCAACGGTTCCAGCAGGCGGCAAAGTGAGCCGATTCGCGCTCCACTAGAGGCGGCGGATGGGTCCTGCACTGATCGGAAACGATGGGGCAGCGTGTCTGGAAACGGCAGCCCGTCGGTGGATCAATCGGGTTAGGTGGGTCTCCGACGTGGACAATGCGTTTGCGGGCCTGCTGGATTTTGGGGTTGGGGATGGGCACCGCCGAGAGAAGCGCCTCGGTGTAGGGGTGGATCGGGTTCCCATAGATGTCATCCCGCCCGGCCAGCTCCATAATCTTCCCCGCGTACATGATGGCGACGCGCTGCGAGATGTGTCGAACCACGGCCAGGTCGTGAGCGATGAAGAGATAGGTGAGGCCCAGGGCGTGCTGGAGGTCCTGCATCAAATTCACGATCTGGGCGCGAATCGAGACGTCCAAGGCCGAAACCGGCTCGTCGGCCACGATGAGCTCCGGGTTGAGCGCCAGGGCTCTCGCAATCCCCACCCGCTGGCGCTGCCCGCCGCTGAAGGCATGGGGGTAGCGAGACCCCGGCATCAGCCGGGAGCCCCACCCGCGCCAGGAGATCGACCACCCGTTCCGCCGCCTCCCTGGTGCTCTTGACGATTCCGTGAACCAAGAGGGGCTCCGCGACGATGTCGATGACCCGCATGCGCGGGTTGAGGCTTGCGTAAGGGTCCTGAAACACTAGTTGCATGTGCCGGCGCAGCGCGCGCAACTGGCCGGGTTTCAGACCGGTGATATCCTGGCCTCTGAAGCGCACGCAACCCGATGCCACCTGGGACCCGACCCAGCATGGCCCTCCCAGTCGTGCTCTTGCCGGATCCGGACTCGCCCACCAACCCGAGCGTCTCTCCTTTCCGGATCTCGAAGGAGACGTCCTCCACGGCATGCACGAACACCCGTTTCTGCCCCCAGAAACCGCTCCGCCCTCCTTCGAAACGGACCGTCAACCGTTGCACACTGAGCAAGCGGAGCGGATGGCGAGCGCTTTTCCGTCGTGCCTGAACCAGACGCTCATGGCGGGTCAGCCTGTGTCCTGATATTCACCGCGCTTTCCTATCCTTCAACACGCCAGCACGACACCCGCCAGCCGCTCGGCGTATTACGTCTCCGACGGGTGGCTTCAACGCATTCATCCCTTGCTTCTCAGGCAGCGGGGCCGCAACGGCGCATCCTTCAGGCGGCGATATGAGATCGGGCGGGGTGCCGTCGATCGCTGTCATCCGCTTCGGTGACTTCGTCCGCCCGGGGAGTCGCCCTCAGGAGTCCTTGTGTGTAAGGATGGACGGGAGTGTTCGAAACATTTGATCCGCAAGCCCGACTTCCACGATCTTGCCCGCGTACATCACAGCCACGCTGTGGCAGAGTTGCGCGATCACCCCCAGGTCGTGGGTAATCATGATGACTGAGACGTTCAACCGCGATCTGCAATTCCGACAGCAGCTCGAGAATCTGGGCCTGAATCGTGACGTCGAGCGCCGTCGTCGGTTCATCTGCGATCAGGAGCTCCGGCTCACATGCGAGGGCCATGGCGATCATCACCCGCTGGCGCATGCCGCCTGAAAGCTCATGGGGAAACTGCTTGACCCGCTGTTCGGGCACCGGGATCTCCACCATCTGCAATAGCTCGACCGCCCGTTGCCGGGCCTGGCGCTTGTTCATTCGAAGGTGATGACGCAGCACCTCGCAGATTTGCGTCCCCACGGTGAACACCGGGTTGAGAGAAGTCATGGGGTCCTGGAAGATCATGGCGATCTCTTTGCCCCTGATGCGCTTGCAGGTATTCCCGTCCGCCCGGACTCAGCAACGAACGGCCCTTCCAGCGGATGTCGCCGGAGACGATCTTGCCGGGAGAGCTGACGAGCCCCATGACAGCCTGGACCGTGACGCTCTTTCCTGAGCCCGACTCGCCCACCAGTCCCAGGGTTTCCCCGTGACCCACGTGGAGATCCACGCCGCGCACGCCCTGGACCACACCCGCACGCGTGGTGAAGTGAACCACCAGATTTCTGATTTCCAGAAGCGGTAATCCGCTCTCTCTCGCAGCGCTCAAGGCCGCTCCCTCCGTTTGCCGCCGCGCCGCCCTGCCATGGCGGCCGCCTGACGGGCAAACTGCTTCTCGCGTTCGTGCGGGTCCGAAATGAGCCTCATCCAACTTGCCAGGAGGTTGATGGCCAGCACGGTCACCGATATGCCGAGGCCGGGAAACGTGACAAGCCACCAGGCTCGAAACATGTAATCCTTGCCCGTGGCCACATCCAGTCCCCAGGAGGTGGCGGGGGGCTGGATCCCGAGCCCCAAAAATGAAAGCGCGGCCTCGGCCAGCACGATCCTTGCGAACTCCAAGATCGCCAAAGTGAGAAGTGGGGACGTGAGGTTTGGGAGGATGTGGCGGAATATGATCCGCCGGGGCGGACAGCCCACGATCTCCGCGGCCTCCACATAGGGGGTCTGCTTCACAGCCAGGACAGCGCTCCGCGTCATGCGGCCGTAAACCATCCACCCGTTCAGCGCGAGCACGAGAATCACCGTCAGCATGCTGGGGCCGATGACGGCGAGAATGATCAGGGCCAGCAAGAGCCCGGGGAAGGCCACCTGCGTGTCGATCCAACGCATGATGAAACTGTCGGTGGTCCCGCCGTGATAGCCGGCAAGGAGTCCCAGCACCACCCCGAAGGTGCCGGCCAGCAGGACCACGGCCGCACCCACCAGGAGGGAGACCCTGGATCCGTATATGACACGGGAGAGCACGTCCCGACCCAGATGGTCCGTTCCGAGGACATGAGCCCATCGACCCTCTTCCTGCCAGACGGGGGGTTTGAGCCGCGCGCGGAGGTCCTGGGCCGCGGGGTCCCGGGGTGAGATCCAGGGGGCAAATGCGGCCATGAAGAGGAGCGCAACAATCATAACCACGCCGATAAAGCCGGCCCGATCACGGTAAAGCTCAAGGGCGATCCCACGCAGCTTTCCAGAACGAATCGCGGGTCTATCTATGCGGCACGCTGTGATGTCGTTTGTTGTTTCCACCTTAAGACAACTTCAACCTTGGATCGATGAGCTTGTAGGCCACATCCATCAGGATGTTGATCAGAACCACCGAGATGGCCACGGAAAACACGATGGCCTGCAGAAGGACCAGATCTTCCCGTTCGATAGCCTGGATGGCCGTGAGCCCAAGGCCCGGCCACGCGAAGACCGTTTCCACCACAACGGAGTATCCGGCAACCGCCCGGATGAGCTCCCACCCGCAGAGGGTCACAACGGGCAGGGCCGCGTTTCTGAGGGCATGCATCCCAACCACCCGATAAAAAGGAATCCCTTTGGCCAGACCGGTCTTGACATACTGCTGGTTGAGCTCATCGATCATGGAGGAGCGCACAATCATGACCATCCGGGCCAGGGCCGGCAGCGCGAGGGTGATGGCGGGCATGATCAGGTGTCCGATGGTTCCCACGCCCGAGGTGGGAAGCCACCGGAGGTTGACTGCGAAGATCACGATCAAAAGCAGACCAAGCCAGAATTGGGGCACCGAGAGTCCGATCAGACTCACGAAAATCGTGCTGCGATCGGAAAGGCCTCCCGGCTTCAGCGCTGCGTAAATCCCAAGGGGAATGGCGAGGACAAAGGCCAGGCCGATGCCGACAAACGCCAGGCCGATGGTGAGCGGAAACTTCTCGAAGACGATCTGCATGGCCGGTCGGTGCTGCCAGAGGGAATCACCGAAATCAAGGCGGGCCACGTTCCCAAGGAACTCGACGAACTGCACGGCAATGGGCCGGTCAAGCCCCAGTTGCCGCTCGAAGGCGGCGCGCTGTTCCATGGTGGCCTCGAGGGGGAGCATCACCTTCACAGGATCCCCCACCATGCGGGTGACCACGAACACGATGATGGTCACCCCGAAAACCACCATCGCGCCATGGAAAAAACGTCTTAGGATGTAGCGGCCCATCTCCTACTTTTTGATCTTCATCTCGCTCACGAGGATCTTTGCATCCACGCGGGCCGGCCAGTCGACGCGAGCGCTCACCCCGTATATATCTTCAATGTTGAGAAGCCACACGAAAAAGGCCTGGTCATGGGCCCGCTTTACAGCCTGATGATAGAGTCCGGCCCGCTTTTCCACATGGGTTTCCACACGTGCCGCATCGATCAGTCCGGCCAGTTCCTCGTCGGAGTTCGAGCTGCCGACGCCGCCCTTGTGGTAGTAGGCCGAGAAGCTTTTGTCGGCATCCAGCATCTCGTTTGAGCTCACCACGAAGATGGCATCCGAGCGCGTCTTTCGGTCAAAGAGCCGATTCAGATATTCGTTGAATTCAAAAATCCGGACCTTGGTCTTGATCCCCACCGCATCCCAGTAAGCAGCCACGGCCTCCACCATTTCGCGGTCCTTGAGCCACCGTCCGGCTGTACCGATTAGCTCAACCGTAGCACCCACCGCCCCTGATTCCTTCAAGAGCGACTTGGCCTTGTCGGGATCATAGGGAAAGGCGCCCACTTTGGGGTTGAACCCGAAGAAGGACGGGCTCAGGAGTTGGCCCTGGGCCACCTTGGCATAGCCTTCAAAGAGCCCCTCTGAGAGCGCCTGCTTGTCCACGGCGTAGTTGAGGGCCTGGCGCACCCGGACATCCTTGGTGACCCCGGCGTTGGCATTCAAAATGATAATGGGATGTTCGAGGCCCAAAATGTGGATGGCCTTGGGCACCTTCTTGGTGAACTCCGGAAGGAGGTTGGTGATGACGTCGAACTCCCCTGCCATCAATCCGGCAAGGCGGGTGCCCGGCTCCTCCACGAACCGGTAGGTCACCTTTTGAACCTGCGGCTTCGCGCCCCAATAGCCCTCGTTGCTGCTCAGGACCACGTTCTGCCCCCGCTTCCACTGCAGGAACTTGTAAGGCCCGGTCCCCACGGGGGTCTCGGAGAATTTGGGATCCTTGGCGTGGACCGGAGGAACGATTTTCAACCAGTAGAGTCTCGAAAGGAGAATGGGGTCAGGCCCCTTGGTGCGAATCTTCACAGTCAGGTCATCCACCTTTTCGGCATCCTTGATGGTGTTGAAAAAAGAGATCTGCTCGGAGTTGAAATTGGGGTCGATGATCCGGTTTACGCTGAAGACCACCGCGTCTGCATTGAAAGGTTCGCCGTTGTGGAACTTGACGCCGGGCCGGAGCTTGATCTCCCACGTGCCGGGATCAAGCAGTCTGGGCGGCTCGGCGGCCAGGTGCGCCACCAGTTCGCCGTCAGGCGTGCGGGCCAATAGGGTTTCATAAATATTGTCGTTCACGGCACGCTCCCCGCCGTCCTCGCGAAGCTGAGGATCAAGCGTAGTGGGCTCCGAGCCCAGCGCGATGGTGATTTCCTGGGCCACAGCCGAACCGACAGACGACCCCCAAAAAACGACCATGAGACCAACCCCTATGAGTTTACAGATGGCGCCTTTCATATCATTCCTCCTTTGTGTTTTGGTTCGGCCAATGATTCGAAAAGATCGAGATACAAACGGGCGGAGCGGTCCCAGGAAAAGTCGGCGCGCATCCCGTTTTCTCTGATCCGGCCCCAAATCCCTTTGTCTTCATAAAGCGCAAGCGCACCCTCGATCTCACGCAGAAACGGTCCGGCGGCGTGATCGGAGAATTTGAACCCATTGCCTTCCCCGGATCGAGGGTCAAAGCTCACGATCGTGTCGTCCAGTCCTCCCGTGGCACGAACAATGGGCACCGTTCCGTATTTAAGTGCGTACATCTGCGTGAGGCCGCAGGGCTCGTAGCGCGATGGAATCAGAAAGAGGTCTGCACCCGCCATGATCCGGTGGGCCAGTCCCTCGTTGAATCCGATCTCCAGTCCAACCTTTCCTGGGTGCCGTTTGGCCGCCTGTCTCAATCCCTGCTGGATCTGCTCTTCCCCGGTCCCGAGGATCACGACGGAGACCTCCCTGCCGAGAAGCTCATCGAGGATCTCAAGCAGGAGATCGAGCCCTTTCTGCGTGTCGAGGCGTGAGATCATGGCAAGAAGCGGCTTCTCCTGAAATGCAGGGGCGATGCCCATCTCCGCCATGAGCGAGGCCTTGCAGCGGCCCTTGCCGCTCATGTGGCGAGGGCTGTAGTTGCAGGGGATGAGCCGGTCCATGGCAGGGTCCCACACCCCATAGTCCACGCCGTTGAGGATCCCATGGAGGTCCTTTTCCCTGTGGCTGGAGGACGCCTTCCATCCCCCTGCCGTATTCATGTGTCTGGATCTCGCGGCTGTATCTGGGGCTCACCGTGGTCACGGCCGTGGCATACACGATGCCTGCCTTGAGCAGGCTGATGTTGCCCCAGTACTCCAACCCCTCGGGATGGTAGACGTCCGCACCTGAGAGGGCCGTCACGCCCAGCTTTTCGGTCGGAAAAAGACCTTGATAGCCGATGTTGTGGATGGTGAAGACGGTGGGCACGCGCCCGACCGCCACAGAGGACCCATAAGGCCCCTTCACAAGGGGCGGCACCAGTCCTGTCTGCCAGTCGTGGCAGTGGATCACGTGGGGCCGAAAGGACAACGCCTCCGCCAGTTTCAAGGCCGCGTGGCCATAGAGGCTGAAACGCTCCAGGTTGTCGTAGTAATCCCCCCACGCGTTACCGTAAAGATTCGGCCGGTCAAACATGTCTTCCCGTTCAATGAAACAGACCTTCAAACGATCTTCCACCTCTGTCTCATAAACGTTCACCGCCAGGGTCTGAAGGCCGAGCTCGACACGGAGCGAGAGCCCTGCCGGCCGAAGATCCAGGTCCTTTTCACGGGTGACCCGATAGAGCGGGACCACAACCAGGACCTCGGCCCCCTGCCGCGCAAGGGCTCCCGGAAGGGAGCCCGCCACGTCGGCAAGCCCGCCCGTCTTCGAAAAAGGGGCCGCCTCCGGTGAAAGAAACAGAATGTTCATTTCTTCACCCATTGTCCGCCTCGACCGCGTCCGAGAGCTTGCGGTAGATGTCCGGGACGCTGTAAACGACCCGATTCCAGGATGGGATCGATGTCCCTTCGTGTGGCCCCTTGATCTGCTCCCACGCGGTCCACAGAAACCCTCTGAAATACCGGACCTGCATCTCTTCCTGATAGCGGTCGTAGATGAGGTCGTTGACCTCGGCATCGTCGCTGTAGCTCTTGATGAAATGGAGGGCGTCCTGATAATAGGTGTGAAGGATCATGTCCACGATCGCGTCGTCCAGGTGAAAGCCATGGGAGCGCATGTAGTTGAAGTAGAACTTGGCGATGTCCACCACCATCCGATGAAGGCCGCCCTTGGCGTCTTCATGGGAAAGGGCCTGGTGTTTGTGCTCGTAGTTTCTGGCAAGATCGATCTGGGCGATCTTCCGGGGGATGACCCGATCGTAGACTTCGGACAGCGTGCTCACCTCCAGACCCCAATCGTATGCGATGTTGATTCCGCGTGCCAGATGGGTGCTGAAAGCGAACTCCCCGGCCAAGGGGTAGTTGAAGGTCCGATGATAGGTGAAGAACCGCGCAAGCTCGAAAAACCCCCGCTCGCGCATGATCTTCATCAGGGCATCCACCAAGGGCACCACGAAGAGCCGGGTCACCCGCCCCTTCATGGCTCGTTCCGTCGGGGAGATCCTGGCGTAGTAGCCCTTGCAGAACTCAAAATCGTTGTTGGGGTTGGCCACGGGCTCGATCAAACGACCGAGCAGGATGCGGTCATAGGTGACAATGTCGCAGTCGTGGAGCGCCACCACATCCGCTCTGCTCCTGCCCCAGGATATAGCCCAGCGTGATCCAGACAGACTGTCCTTTCCCGTGAACGCCGACGGAGATATCCCGATTCTGGATCTCCCTGAAAATCTCCTGAATCCGCGGCCCATCCACCCAGACCACCCTCACCTTACGTTCCCGGCGTTTCAATCCGACCGAAGTATTCCTTCGCCTCTTTGAACTGCGCCTCCTTGGGCGCCCCGCCCAGGGCCACCACCACATTGTTGAGATAACGGACCTGCTGGATTTCATCGATCATTCGCCCCAGCACCTCCGGGCTTTTCATCTCAGAGTACAAAGATGGAAGGAGCAGACAGATCTTGAGGTGTCTCGAATACTCCTCCAGCTTGTTTTCGAGGTTGCGCAGATAGGTATCCCGGTCAAAGGCTTCGTACAGGGCATGAAGGGTGGTGATCAGCCCCTCTTGATGAAAATCAGTCATGGCAATCCCTCCTTGCTTTGGTGGGTCCCAGGGGTCGTTACCAAATTAACATGCCCGGACGGCCAAGCCAAGGAATTCAGTTTTTCCAAGCGCAAGCCGCCCATGATCACTCAATCGCCCTCCTCCGCCGTCCGGGCCGAGGAAACGGACCCATGGAATGGTCTTGAAAGGTCAACGGTGCCTCTCTCCAAACCCGGTCCATTCTCCATGACCTTTCGTGCGGATCGGTCGACCCAGAACCTGAAAAGATCGGGCCTCGCGTAGTGGCCGGCCGTGTCAAGGACGTTCCTCTGCCTGACCGTGGCCTTGAGATCGATTTCAGCGATGGCCGTTCCTTCGCCTTCCGGAAGGGGCCCGGCAAGATAGAGGCCGTAAGGGGCGACGATTGCCGTGCAGAGCCCCCCTTTCAGGTACTTGAGCATGGATTCACTGCCCGCCAATTCCGCCCTTTGCCGCTCCGTGAGCCAGCCGGTGGCATTGACCACAAAGGCCCCCGACTCCACGGCGTGGTTTCGGATCGCCGCGTCCATCTGTTTTGACATGGACTCCCCCGCCATGGCACCCGGGAAATGGCCACAGTGAATTTCCTCCCTCTGGGCGATGAGGGCGTATCGGGCAAGCGGCATGAAGTGCTCCCAGCAGATCAGGGCGCCGAGTCGGCCCACGGCAGTCTCATAGACCGTCAGCCCGCTCCCATCCCCCCAGCCCCAGATCAAACGTTCGTGAAAGGTGGGCATGATCTTTCTCCGCCTTCCCTTCAAGGAGCCGTCCGCGTCAAAGATAAGTTGCGTGTTGTAAAGGCTGCCCCCGTCCCGCTCGTTCACTCCCACCACCAGGACCATGCCGAAGGCCCCGGCCGCCTTCGGAAAGGGCCTCCGTCACCGGACCCGGCACGTCCACCGCCTCTTCGTAAAGCCTCTGATGAAGATCTGCGATGACCGCCGGAGGGTTGAGCCAGGCAAAATACGGATAATTGGGGATGATGGTCTCAGGGAAGACCGCAAGTCGCACCCCCTCCCGCCCGCAGCCTTCGACCGCCTTGAGGACCTTCTCCGTGGTGGCGTCCCGGTCAAAGAGCACGGGAGCAAGCTGGACGGCCGCCACCTTGAAACGTCTTTCCTTTTCGGTCATGTGCTTTGACTCCTCCTCTCATTGCGTGTAGACTGCTCCCAAACTGTAGGCGTTCGGGCGAATCCTTGTCAACCCGGGTTCCCGCGGTACCCTCTGATCTGGAAGGAGATCGGTTGATGCCATGATCCTCGGACTGGATGTGGGCGGAACACAGACCGACGCGGTGCTGCTGAACCAGCACGAAGTCGTTTCCGAAACCAAGACCCCCACGGGGGACGACCTCCTGGAAACGCTCCGGGAATTCCTCAAAAAGACCCTTTACGGTATCCGCCCTGAACAGGTGGAACGCATGGTCTTTTCCACCACCCTGGCAACCAATGCGATTGTGCAGGATCAGCTGGTGGATGTGGGGATGATCGTCTCCGCGGGTCCCGGCGTGGACCCGCGTGCCTTTGAAATGGGCCCGGCTTACCACGTGGTTCAAGGGTGTCTGGACCATCAGGGCGCCGAGGCCCTCCCCCTCGACCGGGATGCGGTTATCGAGGCCTCCGCGGCGGATCAAGGCCCTCGGGATCGGTCACCTCGGGATCGTAACCAAATTTTCCGTCCGAAATCCGGCCCATGAGCTCCGGATCGCGGAGTGGGCCGGGGACGGTTATCGCCCATGTGGCCTTCGGCCACCGGGTCTCGGGGACCCTCAATTTCCCACGACGCGTTGCCACAACCTATCTGAATGCGGCCCTCCACGATCTCCACCAGTGGATTCCTCAATGCCCTGAACGCGATCCTCACGGAAATGGGGCTCAGTGCGCCTTGCTATCCTCCTCAAACCGGACGGCGGAACCGTTGAATTCCAAAAGAGCCTGGATTCCCCCGCGAAAATCGCCCAGTCCGGTCCTGCTGCGAGCGTCATGGGCGCGCTCGCCCTCGACGATTGCATGGGCACGACCCTGGTTCTGGATGTGGGCGGGACCACCACCGACATGGCCGTGATCATAAACGGCGAGCCGCTCCTGGACCCCCTGGGAGTGAGGCTCGGCCCTTACCGAACGCTGATCCGATCGCTTCTCACCCACTCGGCGGCCGTGGGCGGGGACAGCCAGGTGCGGCTGTGACCCAGCGGGTCGGCTGCGGATCGGCCCCATGCGGTTGGGAAGACCCATGGGTTTCGGCGGCCAAACCCCAACCCCCACCGATGCCATGATCACACTGGGTCTTCTGGACTGTGGTGACAGGGAAAGGGCCAGGAAGGGCATGGAAGGCCTGGGGGCCGCCACGGGCGAGGATGCCGCCGGGACCGCTGAGCGCATCCTTCAGCGAATGGCTGAAACCATTTCGGATTCGGCCATGGCCTTTGTCCACGCCATCAATGCGAGACCCCTTTACACCATTCGTGAAGTCCTGGAACGTCCGCGTGTCGAGCCCGAGGCCATCGTGCTCATTGGGGGGCCCGCCCCGCAGATGGCGCCCTACCTGGAAAGGGCGCTGGGACTTCCCTGCAGGGTGCCGCCCCACTACGGGGTGGCCAATGCCCTGGGTGCGGCCGTGGCCAGGGTCACCACCGAAGTGACGCTGCAGGCGGACACGGAAAGAGGGACCCTCTGCCATCCCGGAGGCAGACCTCTTCCTGGAAATCGGCAACCATTTCACCGTGGACGACGCGTTCAACCTGGCGCGAAAGGTCATCGAGGCGCAAGCCCTTCAGACGGGAGCGGATCCAGGCCCTCCGGATGTCACGGTATCCGAGAGACAGGTCTTCAACATGATCCGTGGATACTACAAGACGGGTCAGAACATCCGCATCAGCATGTCCATCACCCCTGGCCTCATCAGCCCGTGGAGGCGACAACATGAAAGCCCTTCATGCACCCCGTAAGACGGGGCTGGTCTTTTTCCCAGCCTTTGACTGGGCCATCAGCCCCACGCACCCGGAGCGCGAGGAGCGTCTCCTCTACACGCAGGATCAGGTCCAGGAGGAAGGTCTCCTGGATGTGGAGGGGATCATCGAGTACCGGGTACGGCCTGCTCGTTTCGAGGACGTGCAGCGCATTCACTTCTGCGTGCCGGACGAGGCCGCCGTCACGACCACGAGCCACATGATCTCGGCCGGCGGGTGTCTGGTGGCGGCCGATGCGGTCATGCGGAGGGAGGTTGACTCGGCCTTTGCCCTGGTGCGGCCGCCGGGTCACCATGCCATGCGCGTGGTCCACGGCAACCGAGGGTTCTGCAACATCAACATCGAAGCGGTGATGATCGAGTATATCCGGGAGAAATACGGTATCCGGAGAGTCGCCGTGGTCGACACCGATTGCCACCACGGGGACGGGACCCAGGACATTTACTGGCACGACCCCGAAACCCTCTTCATCTCCATCCACCAGGACGGCCGCACCCTTTACCCGGGGACCGGTTTTGCCAATGAGCTGGGCGGCCCCAATGCGCTCGGCACCACCGTGAACATCCCCCTTCCGCCCAACACCGGGGAAAAGGGTTTTCTGTACGCCTTGAACGAGCTGGTCCTCCCGATCCTCCAGACGTTATGAGCCCGAGCTCGTCATCAATTCGGCCGGACAGGACAACCACTTCAACGACCCCATCACCCACATGAACTTCTCGGCCCAGGGGTACGCCCTCCTGAACGCGCGTCTCAAGCCACACATCGCGGTCCTGGAGGGCGGCTATGCGGTTGAAAGCGCCCTGCCCTACGTCAACGTGGGAATCATCATGGCCATGGCCGGCATGGACACGTCCTTTGTCAAGGAGCCAAACTACGACCGAGACTATAAGCCGCAGCCGGCGGATGTGACAGGCTACATAGAGCGGCTCGTGGATCAGCTAAAAGGGCTGCACCTGGGAGATCGGCTCCAGAGGTCTCCACACGCGGAAGGGAAGATCGTCGAACGGGAGCGGGGGATCTTTTACGACACGGATGGGATACGAGAGAAACAGAACGAAAGGATCCGAACCTGCAAAGCATGTGCAGGGGCACTGGCCATAGACTCCTCTTCCAGCCTGGGAAAGCACATCCTGGCCGTCGCCATCCCGCGAAATGCTTGCGATGACTGCCGAAAGACAGGCCTTCAGTGGTTCGAAAAGGGCCGAACGGTCCCTTCGATCATGTCTACCTGCAGGACCGAGGCCGAGGGGAGTATGTCGTTTACAGCTGTCGGGACAAATCCGAGGTCAGAAGCTGCATCGGCAAGAAGGGAGAAGGTTCGCTATAGTCAGCTATCCGCCCTCAGCGGTCAGTCCCGCTGGGAGCGGGATTGGCTGAACGCTCGACCGCTGAAAGCTGCATCCCGACAGCCGCCCTGCCCTACCTGTTACAGACAAGAAGACGGGTCCCGTCTGAAAAGGCCACCTCCATTTTGTAGTGTGAAGCATTGATCACGATCCCCTTTCCAAAGGTCTTGTGGTCAATCACGTCGTCGGTCTTGAATGATCCGGACATGCTATAGGACAGCGGATCCTTTTCCTTGAACCTTTCAGCGAGGATCTCATAGGCCTTCTTGGAATCCACTTTCCTGGTGACCGTGCTCTTCTTCGCCTCCTTCTTGACCACCTGTTTCTTTTCAGGACGGTACTTGTGCTCGCTTCCACATGTGTGGCACTTCACCCTCTCCACAATGCCACTCATACTTGTGCGCTATAACCACGTGGTTGAGCTCCATGGCGCATTTCGTGCACACGGTGATCACGTTCTGGGCTACAGGTGTCCTATCTTTGTCTTTCATCATCTCATTTTTCCACCAAAGAATTCGGTTTTTTGTCCCCCCTTGGGGTCAGCCAGGCCCTTTCCCTGTAAACCGTCCCGGCAAAGGGCCATCCTACCCATGAAGCGCCATGAGGTCGCTAAGCGGATTCATCGTCCTCCATGACCCATCATCTTCTCTTTTAGCAGATCACCCAGGTTGGAGGTGGCCTGTTTCTGGTTTTTCAGATAGCCCTTGTGAGTATCTCTTTCCTGGCTTTCCGTCAGTTTTCTTGATGGAGAGCCCGATCCGCTTCTCCTCTTGAGACACATTGACGATCTCGGCCTGGATCTCGTCATTGACCGACAATTCTTTCAAGCGTATTGCCTTTGGGCAATTGGGAGACGTGAATGAGACCTTCCACGCCTTCTTCCAGTCTTACGAAGACGCCGAAATCAGTGACATTCGTCACGGTACCGCTAACCTGGGCTGCCGGTCCTGTATTTTTCGGAGATCACTATCCCAGGGATCCGGTGTCAGCTGTTTGATTCCCAATGAAAAACGCTCATTCTCCTTGTCGATGTTCAGGATGACTGCCTGCACCTCGTCGCCTTTCTTGTAAAGCTCCGAGGGGTGGTTGATTTTGCTCCAAGAGATGTCGGATATATGGACAAGACCATCGATACCTTCATCAATGCCAATAAAAATACCGAAGTCGGTGATACTCTTTACCCTTCCTTCTATAACGGCCCCTACCGGGATAACGATCAGCGATGATCTCCCAAGGATTTGGCTCGAGCTGCTTTATGCTCAAGGAAATTCGCCTCTTGGCAACATCCACGCTCAAGACGACGGTTTCCACCTATCCCCGACGCTCAGCAACTGAGAAGGATTCTTGACCTTTTCAGTCCACGACATCTCTGACATATGGATCAGGCCATCGATGCCCTCTTCCAACTCCACAAAGGCACCATAATCGACCAGTCTCACGACCTTGCCCTTGACCCTGCTATTGACAGGATACTTCTCTCCGGCGTCCAGCCATGGATCGGGTTTCAACTGCTTGAGGCCGAGGGATACCCTCTCTTTCTCTCTGTCGAATTTCAGGACCTTGACCTTGATCTCATCACCGACCTGATACAGCTCGGAGGGGTGTCCGATCCTGCCCCAGGACATATCGGTGATGTGAAGGAGGCCGTCGATTCCACCCAGGTCCACAAAGAGGCCGTAATCCTTGATATTCGTGACAACACCGTCAAGAACCGCGTCTTTTTCCAGGAGTTCGAGTGTCTTTTCCCGGAGGGCCTTTCGCTCAGTCTCCAGGACCGCCCGGCGAGACAAAACGATATTGCCCTGCCGTTTTTCATACTTCACGACCATGAAATCATGCTCTGTTCCCAGAAGGGTGCGCAAATCCCTGACCGGTCTGAGATCGGCCTGGGACCCGGGCAAGAAGGCCTCCACGCCGATATCTACGGAAAGTCCCCCTTTCACCAGGGAAATGATTTTGCCTCTGATGGTATTCTGCTGTTTGAAGGCCTCCTCAATATCATCCCATATCTTGACTCGATGGGCCTTTTCCCTGGAAAGGATGACCCCGCCCTCTTTATTCTCTTTGCGGACAAGGACCACATCTACCTTGTCACCCACTTTGACCGTCAGCCGGCCCTGCGGGTTTTGAAACTCGCTGATGTGAATCCGCCCTTCCGACTTGTAGCCGATATCGACCAGCACGAAACTCCCCGTCAATTTGAACCACTTCTCCCTTGACAAGCTCACCCTCCCGCATGCCCTTGAGGCTCTCTTCGAACAATTCCATAAACTCATTGCTGTCCTGGGGGTTTCCCTCGTCTTCCGTGAACGATCCGCCACGGTATTCACGCAAGCGCTTCCTGGTCATCCAGAAAGGTGGAATCAACGTTTTCGGTTTTCGAGAATTCCGTTTTGTGCCATTGCATCTCTTGCTTTTCCCATTAATCTGAACACCCCCCAAATTTAGTTCTTTCAAACGCTAATGTGGCCCCGAGCAAACAAAAAGGCATCTTGCCTCAACGCGACAAGACGCCCTCTATAATCGAATTCGAGAGGATTACATTCTAGTAACGTTCTTAGCCGCAGGTCTCAGTGTCGCCTGGTTCTACGCGGAAGCTCACCTCTGTCACATCTCATGAAGTGGCTTGCCTTTAATTATTTTAGAGTATTTTTTAGTAAAATCAAGTTATTTTCCTGAATCCCGGCAATTATTTTTGATCGGCTCAAATCCCGGTGTTTGAACGCGCTCATCCCGCCTCAGCAAACACACCCTTTCCGGCTTTTCTCTGCGTCCTTGCGTCTCTGCGAAAATCTCCCTTTCGATTTTTTCAACCGGCTTTCAGGACCTTGAATACAATGGCGCGGTAAGGCTCGCTTTCAGGGCCGGAAGGAACCAGGTCAATTTCATCCGGTGATGACGCCCCGAGCCCCAGTTCGACCGCCCTCGCGATCTGCCGCTGCTCAAAGATCTTTCGATCCATGACGGCGCTGTTGCTCCCGAGCGCCTTGAGGGCCGCCACCCCAACGGCGTCCACCGCCACTCGGTCTGTGGAGGCCAGAAAGAGCTCTCCCTTTGCCCGTTTTCCGGTCATGGGGCCACCGTCCACAAAGGCCTCGATCCCGTCCAGGACCACCAGGTCCGGCGAAAAGGGCGCATTGATTTCCGCGATCATTTCCTGCTGGGCCGGCGATTGGTGGAGCTGCGACATGTAGGGGAACCCATTTCGGGACGTGGGCACGACCCCCACGTGGAGCTTGAGTGAGAGCGTGAAAACACCGCCGTATTGGTGGGTCTTGAGGCAGCAGGTGGAAACGAGGCATTCCGCCTCCAAGACCGGCCGTGCCACCCTGAACCCGTCGGGCCAATGGCTTTGGCGCGGCTTGACCGGGACCCAGTCCCTCTCCGGCAAGGCGTCAAAGTCCAGGACCTTGACCCCCCTTTTTTCGAGCATGGGAACGATCCCTTTCTTGGCCATCACCTCTTTCGTGACAGGATAACTTCTGTCCCCCACGGCAATCGATTTCGCGCCCATGGCCCAAAGCTCGTCCACGAGAGCCAGCAGGGTCTCGTTGTCGGTTGAACCGGGCACGGGGTCCGCGGTGTTGAAATTGGGCTTGACCAGGACATGTTTTCCCTTGGCCGGATTCACCCCCAGGGTCAGAAGGGACTTCTTCACGCCTTCCGTTCGGTCCATGGTCTTGACGAATGAGACCCGTTTCGTTTCCTCCATCTCCACTTGACCTCCGATTCATTGGGCACAGGAGGCGCAGGGCGCGGATTCAGCGCCTCCATGCCGGGATCCTACGGTTTTTTAAGGTCCTTGATTTTCCCGTGCCACGCGCACCGACTGCAGTAGCTCTCCGTCTCATCACCGACAGCAGGGGGAACTTCCACATCCGAGCCCTCTTGCGAAAAGATGATTTCACCGCCGTTCACATCAAACGCATGGGTCTCATATTCGTCATCAGGGTCCTTTACGTAAAAACTCTGGCACCCGCAGAACGGACATTCCATGGCACGAACCTCCTCATTGATTTCATTCCATCTGGATACCATCTTATCATAACGAAGGCTGTTGGTTGAGTCCAAATATGAGCTCCGGAACGGTAATTTGTTCTTACGATTAGAACAAATTTAATCTGTCCTTCTGTTAAAAAGGGCTTTACTTGCTGCCCTCATTTACTTATTTTCAAAACTTTATTCCGGCTGGTCCGAATGGAACCCCAGACCGAAAAAGTCTTTACCTTGTACCCTGACCCACAAGGCGTCGTCACGATCAGTTGCCCCAAATGCAACTTTTCGCGGAGGTTGGAGGCCAAGTCCATCAAGGGGGCAACCAAAGGCTTCAGTATCCGGTGCAGGTGCGGGGACATATTCAGGGCCCGTGTAGAACTCAGGAAACATTACCGCAAAGCGGTCAACCTGAGCGGGGTCTACCGGAACCTTCGAACCGGACGTTTAGGACAGATGATGATTGAAGACCTTTCTATTGGTGGAATCGGCTTCAGGGCCTCGGGTCTCCTTCACCTTCAGACGGGTGACCCCCTGGAAATCACCTTCAATCTGGACGACAGGAAGCGCTCCAAAATCATTCTGGAAGTGGAGGTGAAACGGGTTCAGGGCCAGTCCGTGGGGACCGAGATCAAAGCCGAATTAAGGGGAAACAGGGACCTGGGCTTTTACTTGATGGGGTAGCGCATTTGTGTCTAAATTTCCGACAATTTGTCACCTTAGGACGAACCCATCAGGATTCAACAACAACCCGCCATTTCAGACCATTCAAGATCCTGTCCACAACTTTTTTCGCCTTGACAGGAAGTAGGCCCCTCCCCTAATATCCCACCGTTTTGTTTCAGTCTCGCTTTCTCAATGCAGATAATTTTTAGCGCACCTAATATACCGATATTTCGTCTTTGAATCCTCTCTTGAAGTAATGAGGTCGGGAAACGCCCTTGCCTGACGGCTTTCCGTGCTGTCGCCGGGACGCGCCCTGCCCGATCGGCCCTTTCGGCCCCAGCAGAACCAGAAGGAGAAACAAATGCCGCGACGTACAGATATCCACAAGGTCATGATCATCGGTTCCGGGCCCATCGTCATCGGTCAGGCCTGTGAGTTCGACTATTCCGGGACCCAGGCCTGCAAGGCCCTCCGAAAGCTCGGTTATGAGATCGTCCTGGTCAACTCCAACCCGGCCACCATCATGACCGACCCGGGCATGGCGGATGTCACCTATATTGAACCCCTGAACCTCGGCCTACATGACCGAAATCATCGAGAAGGAACGCCCGGACGCGCTCCTCCCCAACCTCGGGGGCCAATCCGGGCTGAACCTGTCGTGCGAGCTTGCCGCTGCCGGGGTCCTCGAAAAATACGGCGTCAAGGTCATCGGTGTCGAGGTGGATGCCATCGAGCGGGGCGAAGACCGGATCGCCTTCAAGGAGACCATGGAGCAGCTGGGCATCGAAATGCCCGAGAGCGAACCGGCCTTCAGCGTGGAGGAGGCCGAAAAGATCGCCGAAGAGCTCGGCTACCCCGTGGTCATCCGCCCGGCCTACACCATGGGCGGCACCGGCGGCGGCCATGTCTACAACGTGGAGGAGCTGCGGATGGTGGCCAGCCGCGGCCTTTCTGCGAGCCTGGTCGACCAGATCCTGGTGGAGGAATCCGTCCTCGGCTGGGAGGAACTGGAACTCGAGGTCGTTCGGGATGCCAAGAACCAGATGATCACCGTCTGTTTCATCGAAAACGTGGACGCCATGGGCGTCCACACGGGCGATTCCTACTGCACGGCCCCCATGCTGACCATCGACCCGGAGCTTCAAAAACGCCTTCAGAAATACTCCTATGACATTGTCGAGGCCATCCAGGTGATCGGCGGGACCAACATCCAGTTCGCCCACGACCCTGAGACCGGCAGAGTGGTCGTCATCGAAATCAACCCGAGGACATCCCGCTCCTCGGCCCTGGCCTCCAAGGCCACGGGCTTTCCCATTGCCCTTATCTCCGCCATGCTGGCCGGGGGCCTCACCCTGGACGAAATCCCCTACTGGCGCGAGGGCACCCTGGACAAATACACGCCCTGGGGCGATTACGTGGTGGTCAAATTCGCCCGCTGGGCCTTTGAGAAATTTGAAGGGGCAGAGGACAAGCTGGGCACCCAGATGCGGGCCGTGGGCGAGGTCATGAGCATCGGCAAGACCTACAAGGAGGCCTTTCAGAAGTCCATCCGATCCCTGGAGATCGGCCGGTACGGGCTGGGTTTTGCGAAGGATTTCAACAAGAAGCCCCTTGGAAGACCTGATGGATCTCCTTGCCGAGCCCACCAGCGAACGGCAGTTCATCATGTATGAGGCCCTCCGGAAAGGCGCGTCGGTTGAGGCCCTTTACGAAAGACCCACATCAAACCCTGGTTCATCGAGCAGATGAAAGAGCTGGTGGAACTGGAGGAAGAAATCCTCAAATACCGGGGCGGGAGCCTTCCCGACGAGCTTCTCGAACAGGCCAAAAAAGATGGGTTTGCGGACCGGTATCTGTCCAAGCTCCTCGGAATCCCGGAAGGAGAAATCCGGACGCAGGCGCATCGTCATGGGCGTTGTCGAGGCATGGGAGCCGGTGCCGGTGAGCGGTGTGGAAGATGCGGCCTACTACTATTCCACCTACAATGCCCCCGACAAGGTCGTCGTGAGCGACAACCGGAAGATCATGGTGCTTGGCGGCGGCCCCAACCGGATCGGCCAGGGGATCGAGTTCGACTACTGCTGCGTGCATGCCGCCTTCGCCCTTCGCGACGAGGGATATGAGTCCATCATGGTCAACTGCAATCCGGAGACCGTCTCCACCGACTACGACACCTCCGACAAGCTCTACTTCGAGCCGCTCACGGTCGAAGATGTTCTGAGCATCTACGAAAAGGAAAAGCCGGAAGGGGTCATCGTCCAGTTCGGAGGGCAGACCCCGCTGAACATCGCCAATGAACTGGCCGCGGCCGGCGTCAAAATCATCGGCACCTCGCCAGACACCATCGATCTGGCCGAGGACCGGGACCGGTTTCGCAAGATGATGCGCAGACCCTCGGTATCCCGCAGCCGGAATCCGGCATGGCCAGCACCCTTGAAGAGGCGCTCCAGGTCGCCGCAGACGATCGGCTATCCGCTGATGGTGAGGCCCTCCTACGTGCTGGGGGGCCGGGCCATGGAGGTCGTCCACGACGAAGAGATGCTCGAGGCACTATCGTGGCCGCCGCCGTGGATGTGTCACCCGGAGCGGCCCATCCTGATCGACAAGTTCCTGGAAAACGCCATCGAAGCCGAGGCCGATGCCATTGCCGACGGCACCGACGCCTTTGTCCCGGCCGTCATGGAGCACATCGAGCTGGCCGGCATTCATTCCGGTGATTCGGCCTGCGTGATCCCGCCGATCAGCATTCCCCGCCAAACACCTGGATACCATCTACGAATACACCCAGAAGATCGCCATCGAACTCAACGTGGTCGGCCTCGATGAACATCCAGTACGCCATCGCCAACGACACGGTCTACGTCCTGGAGGCCAACCCGCGGGCGTCGCGCACCGTGCCGCTGGTCTCCAAGGTCTGCAACATCCCCATGGCCCGCATCGCCACCCAGCTCATGCTGGGCAAGAAGCTGGCGGACCTGGACCTCAAGCCCAAGAACCATCCCCCACTTCGGCGTCAAAGAGGCGGTTTTCCCCTTCAACATGTTCCCGGAGGTGGACCCGCTCCTGGGCCCGGAGATGCGCTCCACCGGCGAAGTCCTGGGAATGGCCGACTCCTTCGGGCTGGCCTTTTACAAGGCCCAGGAGGCGGCCCAGCAGACACTGCCCTCGGAAGGCACCGTGCTGATCACCGTATCGGAGAACGGACAGGCCGGCCGTCCTGGAGGTGGCCCGGCAGTTCGACAGACTGGGGTTCAAGATCAGGGCCACCGAACGGCACGCACGCATTCCTGACCGAGAACGGAATCGAGTCCGAGCCGATTCTGAAGATGCACGAAGGACGTCCCAACATCGTGGATGCCATCAAGAACAACGAGATCCAGCTGGTCATCAACACCCCCAGCGGCAAGCTGAGCAAGCACGACGACTCCTACATCCGAAAGGCGGCCATCAAGTACAAGATCCCTTACATCACGACGCTCGCCGCGGCCTTGCCGCCGCCCGGGGCATCGCGGCGATTCGCAAAAGCCCCACTGCGGTCAAGTCCCTCCAGGACTACCATGCGGACATCAAATAGGCGCAGGACGAAGCAGGCGGGCCGACAGGCCGCCCCTTGGTCCGACTGCATCACCTGGCCGCTTTCATATCGCACGCCTGGGCGGCTTCATGGACCACGTCGAATATGTCCGCCAGCCGCAGGATGCCGACGATCCGGTCGTTCTTGCTAAGACCCGGCTTGCAAGCTACTTGTGGCGCTGATCCCCCCTGCCTCCCTCCCCGGATTTCTGAGACGCAGATTCATTGACGCCGCCTGACCGCCTCTGTTAGCGTGGAACGGTTTGAAACGGAGCCCGCAGAAGGAGACTTTCTCATATGAAACAGCTGGAAAAACCGATGCATTGTCTTGAAACCGGGACGGGAGCGCTCATTGCGCTCCTTTCATCCCTGGGTCTTTTCGGGTGCCGTCCACGAGACCCGGGGCGCCCCTGAAGAAGGCGACATGGTTGACGTTATCTCCAGTGAAGGCGCATTTCTCGCCACGGGACACTATTCATCGGGATCCATCGCGATCAAGGTCCTCTCATTTTCGCGACGGCCCGTGGATGAGTCATTCTGGATGGATGCCTTTTACAGGGCCCACGCACTGCGGGCCGCCCTGGGCCTGACCGCTTCTCCCGCCACCAACGCCTATCGCCTCGTGAACGGCGAGGGGGACGGTCTGCCGGGGTTGATCGTCGATATGTATGGGTCGGCTGCCATCATTCAGTGTCACTCTGCCGGCATGGTCCGAAGCCAGCCCCTCATCAACCACACCCTCCAGCAACTCTTCGGCCAGACATTGGATTCGGTCTATTCCAGGAATCGTGAAACGATCCCGCCACACTGGGGCCGACTGGCCAGGGAAATGGATCAGGTGATGGAGGGGCCGTTGTGGGGTCAGGCAACCGGCGGCCTCATCAAAGAGAACGGCCACGCTTTCAAGGTGGACTGGGCCGGTGGGCAGAAGACCGGGTTTTACCTGGATCAAAGGGAAAACCGGCGCTTGGTCTGGGGAATGTGCCGCGGGACGAAGCGTCCTTGATGGTTTCTGTTACAGCGGCGGATTCACGGTCTATGCCCTGGCAGGAGGAGCGGCGCACGTGGACGCCGTAGATGCCTCCGCGAAGGCGCTCGATCTCTTGAAGGAAAATGTGGATCTCAACGTTGAGAACGGTTCTTACACCCCTATCCGAAGCGATTGCACGGCCTATTTAAGCGAATGCAGTCGTAAGTATGACCTGATGATCCTGGATCCTCCCGGATTCGCAAAGCATGCCTCTGCGGTGTCCGGGGCCTTGAGGCAATACCGCCGTTTGAACCGGCTGGCGCTTGAAAAGATCCTGCCAGGCGGACTGATATTCACGTTTTCCTGTTCACAGTTGGTAAGTCGGGAAAAATTTCTTGAGCTGATCCGGAGCGAAGCCACGCAAACCGGCCGTCGGGTCAGCGTGATTCGCGAGCTCCATCAGGCGCCATGTCACGCAGTGAGCCTGTTTCACCCCGAAGGGATTTATCTGAAGGGTTTTCTTCTAAAGGTTGACTAGCCGGACGATTTTCCCCGGGATACGGCTAGCATTCCCCAATCGTCGCGCATTCCCCGACCTGATAGCAAAGTCCATCTGGCCTACTTCATCTCCCCCATGGGTTCGGGCATGCGGCCCGGGCCGCTTTCAGGGAATCGGAAGTGCTGGCCGTCTATGTCAGGAAAGAGATGCAAGGCGTTGAAATCCGGGATCACTCATTTCAGGACGGGCGCTGGGCTTCCCGCATTCCGGATTTGCTCGCCCTCCCCCGTTTGGTGCGTGAAGGTCCCGCAGGATCCGCCGCGGCCGCCCGCTCCATCATGGAATTGATTCGATAATGACTGTGGAACGCCGCATTTTCCGGTTGTGGTCAGGCTCCTTTCCGTGTAAATAGATCGTCTTGAAGTCATTGATTGTTTCAGCCATACTGAAGTGGGAAAGTGAATGGCCCAGTTACGGTGGCATAAACCTCAAGCGGGAGCTATCAATGGGTTTTAAAAAGATCGCCTGTTGTACCGACTTTTCCGAAAACGCGGACTTGGCCTTCATCCGGGCATTGGACCTCGCGAACAAATACGGTGCCATGCTCTACGTGATCCATGTGTTACCGCCGATGATCAACCCCCTGATGGCCGATGCGGAGCAGACCCTTTCCGATGAGCCTCGAAAGGCCTTGATCCTGAAGATCGAGGACAAGATGCAGCAGACCTATGGGGTGCGGGTTGGGGAAACGCTCCCGTTCGAACTGGTGGTCTTGGATGGCCATGTGTCGACCGAGATCCTCAAGTTCGTGGACGAAAACGGCGTTGATCTGCTCGTGGTGGGGTCGTATGGTCTTTCCGGGATGGGGCTGGTCCTTTTCGGCAGTGTGGCCAACCGGCTTTCGCACCACGCATCTTGCAGCGTCATGATCGTGAGGGGCCGAGAAGTCGGGGCGAATCCGCCTCCCAGGCCTCAAAGGGTTAAGGAAAGACGTCCTGCGGACGCTGGGAGGTAGCATTTCGACGATTTGAGTAGACCTTCGTGGTTTAGACTTTACACTCCTTGCGTGGGGATGCTATAAAAAAAAGATAGGCCGTTTTAACGATTAAGTTCGCTGCACTTCATGGGATGAAAGCATTTATTAAGTGGATGAACCAGGGGAAGAAGAAGATGGCCAAGATTCTGATCGTGGACGACGAGGAGCACATCCGGTATCTTTACTCGGAGGAGTTGACCGACGCGGGCTATGAGGTGATCACCGCTGAAAGTGGCTATCGGCTTCTCGAAAGGATTGAAGAGGAAAAACCCGATCTGGTGGTCTCTGGATATCAAGATGGTGGACTATAACGGCCTGGACCTCTTGCAGGATATCCGGAACCGGTTTTACAACATGCCGGTGGTGCTGTGCACGGCCTACGACACCTTCAAGGAAGACATGAAATCCATCGCGGCCGATTTCTATGTGATCAAGTCCTTCGATCTGACGGAGCTCAAGAACAAGATCGCCATGGCCCTGGAGGCCAGTTCGGATTACAAGCCTTAGTCAGACCCGCATTTCCTCCGCCTTGGGTAATGAGCCGCCCCCGCACTTCCTCTGATTTTTTCTCGTACGGTGGACCCAATTTCGAACAGTCCGAAATTGAGGCCGTTACCGACCTGCCGCCGGCAGGCATGTTTAATCGGCTATTTGTGGTACTTTTCGCCTCTGAGAATCGTCATGGCCCGATAGAGCTGCTCAAGGAGAACGAGGCGACTCATCTCGTGGGTGAACGTGAGCCGTGAGAGTGAAATCCTTTCATTGGCCCGTGAAAGCACATCGTCCGAGAGTCCTGCATGACCGCCGATGACGAACGTCGATTCGGCCATGGTGGCTGGCAAGGGTTTGGATGCGGTTGGCCAACCCCTCCGAATCATACGTCTTTCCGCGGCGATCGAGGGCCAGAACACAGTCTTTGTCAGGCAGACGAGCCAGAAGCGAGAGCCCCTCTCCGGCCATGATCTGGGCATCTGTCAGCCCTTTGGTCGCGGGGGCGGGCTTCACTTCCACCCACTGGACACGGGCGTACTGTCCCAACCGATTCAGGTAGAACGCCTCCCCTTCCAGCAAGAATGGGGCCCGGGTCCTCCCCACCACATAAATGCCGAACCTGAACAAAGTGACCTCCTTCCTCGCAGAAAGGTCGTTTCCCCCAAATGACGTTTCCAAGGTCAGAGCCGGCCGGAGGGGGGTGCCGCCACATCAAACGTTCATGGATCAACATGGTGCCGATATCCATTGACAACCTGGAAGCGGTTGGCCTAAATGAATCGGGCCGGCCCATCGGACCCAAGTCAGAGGGCCGCTTCGGACCACTTCCTCGCATGGCGGTGACGCTTGACTACCAGGCCGCGCGGTGCATGGCCCGTTGGGAATGCCATTCTAACGCGACCGGAAGCCCTCTTCAATCCCTGCCGTTTTGAATTGGCGGCGCGACCGGGCGAACGTCGATAGATCTGAAAGGAATGCGATGAACACGACACAAACAGTGGAGCCCTATGGCGGCACACTGGTGAACCTCCTTGCGGATGCGGAGCGGGCTGCAATCCTGAAGACGCTCGCCATAAACCTGACGGATATCCTGCTGAACGATCGGCAGATCTGCGATCTCGAGCTCCTGGCGACCGGTGTGTTTTCCCCGCTCGAGGGTTTCATGACCCGCGCCGACTATGAGTCCGTGCTTGACCGCATGCGGCTTCAGAACGGCCTCCTTTGGCCCATCCCCGTCTGCCTTGACGTCTCCGAGGTGCTGGCAAGAAGACTGGAGGCGGGTCAGTCCGTGTGTCTCCGGGATCAGGAAGGATTCCTGCTGGCGGTGATGCACGTCGAGGACATGTGGCCAGTGGAACGCGAAAAGGAGGCCTCCAAAATCTACGGGACCCGGGAACGGTCCCACCCGGGGGTTCACTACCTGTTTCGAAAAGGTGGTGATTACTACGTGGGGGAAAGCTTGAGGTGTTGAGCCCGCCCATTCATTCGGACTTCAAACAGCTTCGCCTCACACCGGCGGAAATCCGCGCCACTTACCGCAAGCTCGGATGGCAGCGGGTGGTGGGCTTTCAGACCCGAAACCCGATCCACCGGCCCCAGTACGAGATGACGGTCCGTGCCATGCGCGAGGCCAAGGCCAATCTTTTGCTCCTCCCCATTGCCGGGATGACCAGGCCCGGCGATTTCGACCACTTCACACGCGTCCGATGCTACCGCGCCGTGACCCACCACTATCCCCCCGATTCATTTCATCCTGAACCTCCTTCCGCTGGCCATGCGCTTGGCCGGCCCCCGGGAGGCCCTGCTTCACGTGATCGTTGCCCGAAACTTCGGCTGCACGCACTTCATCGTGGGCCGGGATCATGCAAGCCCGGGCCCTGACGGCTCAGGCCGGCCCTATTATGGAAAAGACGACGCCCGTGAGCTTGTCCTCACCTATGGGCAAGAGATCGGCGTGGGCATCATCCCATTCGATGAAATGGTCTATCTGCCCTTTGAAGACGAGTACCGCCTGAAGAGCGAGATCCAGGAAGGGAAGCAGTCCATATCGCTTTCGGGATCGGACATTCGCCAGCGGATCCGAACGGGCCGGCGCATCCCGGACTGGGCCACCTTTCCGGAAGTGGTGCAGAGCTTGCTCCAGGCACACCCGCCTCCAAGACGGCAGGGCTTCACGGTGTTCCTGACCGGCCTCTCGGGCGCAGGCAAGTCCACCATCGCCAAGGTGCTTTATTCCAGGTTCCTGGAAATGGGCGATCGGCCGGTGACCCTCCTTGACGGCGACATCGTTCGACGGCACCTCTCCAGCGAGCTGGGATTCTCAAAGGAACACCGCGACGTCAACGTGAGGCGAATCGGTTTCGTGGCAAGCGAGATCACCAAGAACCGGGGCATCGCCATCTGTGCACCCATCGCCCCCTATGAGCACACGAGGGCCGAGATCCGGGCCAACATCGAGCAGTACGGCGGCTTCATTGAGGTGTATGTCTCAACACCCATCGAAGAATGCGAGAAGCGGGACAGAAAAGGCATGTATGCAAAGGCCAGGGCCGGATTGATCAAGGGGTTCACAGGGGTGGATGACCCCTACGAGGTGCCTGCGACCGCAGAAGTCGCGATCGACACGACGCGATCTCACGCCCGACGAAGCCGCCCAGGAGATCCTGCTCTATCTGGGCCAGAAGGGCTACATATAAGGCCCGCAATCCGTCCGGCGGCAATCAGCGAGCGGGAAAATCCGACGCAGGCGAGTGGGTTGGGCGATGATGAGAAACCTCTGGACACGGGCACTGGGCCTCTGGATGGACTATAGGGTCTGGCGGGTGCTTGCGCTTGGCTGGATGGCCCTGATCTTTTTTCTCTCCTCACAATCCGATCTGCCGGTTCCGCCGCTTTTTCCCCTTCAGGACAAGATCGAGCACGGGGTCGCCTTCGGGATTTTGGGGTTTTTCTTTACAGATCGTTTAAACCCCATTGGTCCCCGCCCCTTCTCACAGCGGGTCCTGGTGATCACGGCCATGGTTGCGGCCTACGGCGCCTTTGACGAACTCCACCAATCCTTTGTGCCGGCCAGGGATGCAAGCCTCGCCGACCTTGCAGCCGACACCATCGGCGGATTGGTTTCCGCGATCATCTTCTCGGTGCATGCGCGCAATGAGAGTATCTGACCTCCGCCCTGGACCTAGCACCTGAGGCGATTTCCTTTCGGCATTCCACAAAGTGAGCCGATGCCCCCGTGTGCACGATTGCTATTCATCGTGCCGGTTCACGGTACGGATTTCTGCCATTCTATGGCAAAGATCTCCGCCACCTTTCCCACCTGGCTTGGGTCGATCTTCAAGGCGCGTGCCACCTCCTGATACAAGGGCCTCCCGGTCCCTGTTTTCGGCGGCGACGAGCCCTTTGAGGTCCCTCAACCCTTTGAAATCCAGACCCTGCCGTATTGCCCACCGCCAGATAACCGTCCTTCCCTTCAGAAATCATCTTTTTTGCGTAGAAAGGTTTTGAGCGTCTTGGAACCTCGCCTTCATGCTCTCTTTGAGGGCGCGAATGGCTGGGTTTGAAACCGTGGTGGCCTCCTCGGCCATGACAACGGACGGCGCGAGGGCCAGCTGCGCCAAACGCGTGGTCCGATGTCAGGAAGCTCTGATCCTTTTTCTGGGGAGTCGGCTGACCCTCTTCCCCAGGTTTCAGACCCCGGATGTCATTCACGATCTCTCCTGCAACCGATTCCACTTTTTCTGCAGGAAAATAGATATTGATGGTGACGCATGCCGCCAGCAGCAAGAGGCACAGGACGAATGTTGTGACCGTTTTTGGCCGGTGAAAGAACCCTCATACTCATTCCCTCCATTTGTTTTCTTGATTCGCCGTCCGGAACCACGAGTCCCATGGACTCGGTGAATCGGCGCATCCAAGTCGGTCCCCGGGCCCGCACGAAATGTCCTTCCATATAGCACAGAAACATGGAATGATGAAGCAGACTTTGAGTGAATTCCTGCATTTCGCCTTGACCTGCGTCACCCCTTTTCTCTATACTCCGACCGCCACCGAATCTCTGATCAACCACCCGTTCGGGCTTGAATCTAAGATCTAAGATGAATATTTTTATTAAATTATCTAAAATTATTGACAATTTTAATGACCATATCGGTCGGGGCGTGGCCTGGGTGACCCTCGGACTGGTGGTGATCGTGTTTGTGGACGTGGTCATGCGTTACTTGTTCAAGACCAGCTTTGTTTTCACCCAGGAGTTCGAGTGGCACCTTTTCGCCTTCATCTTTCTCATGGGGGCCGGCTACACGCTTTTGCGCGACGGCCATGTCCGCGTGGACATCATATATCAGCGCCTCGGGATTCAAGGGACGGGCCTGGGTCAATCTCATTGGCGTCCTCACGTTCCTGATCCCAGGGTGCATCCTGGTGATCATCACTTCCTGGAAGTTCGTCCACAACGCCTGGGTGATCGGCGAGGGTTCTCCTGACCCAGGCGGGATCCCGTACCGTTTCCTGGTCAAGGGGTGCATCCCCGTGGGGTTCTCGTTGCTTCTGATGCAGGGTCTTTCCCTTGGCATGCACAGCCTGCTGCAGATCCTGGGGATCGAACCCGAGGAGGAGCGACAAGCACTGATGGAATACCTGCCCGCATGGATGTTCCTTGCCCTTACGATCCTCCTGCTGGTTGGCTTCCCTGTCACTTTCACCTTGCTGGGGACCGCGCTCTGCTTCGGGCTCATCGGTTTCGGGTGGTCCTTTTTCAATCTCCTGCCCCTCCGCATTTGGGGGGTGATGACCAACGTGACCCTGATCGCCGTGCCCCTGTTCGTCTTCATGGGGGTGATGCTGGAGCGGTCAGGTCTGGCCGAGGATCTCCTGGATACCATGGGGATCCTGTTTGGCCGTCTTCGCGGGGGGCTTGCCATTTCGGTGGTCGTCGTGGGCGCGCTTCTCGGGGCCTCCACCGGGATCGTGGGGGCCACGGTGGTGACCATGGGGCTTCTGGCCGTCCCCACGATGCTGCGGCGGAACTACCAGAAGGAACTGGCCACGGGCACGGTCTGCGCCTCCGGGACGCTGGGTCAAATCATCCCCCCGAGCATCGTGTTGGTCCTCATCGGCGACATCGTTGGCGTCTCGGTGGGGGACCTTTTCATTGGCGCGATCCTGCCGGGCTTCCTCCTGGTGGGCCTCTTCATCCTTTACATCCTCATCGTGGCCTTTTTCAGGCCACACATCGCGCCGGCTATTTCCAAGGAAGAGCTCGCCGCCATCTCACCCCGTGAGCTCTTGGTTCGCGTGGGAAGGGCGCTTGTTCCCCCGCTTTTTCTCATGGTTTCGGTGCTCGGCTCCATCTTCGCCGGGATTGCCTCTCCGACCGAAGCGGCCGCCGTGGGGGCGGTGGGCGCCACCTTCCTGACGGTCGTCAACAAGAAATTCAACATGGCTCATCCTCCGCGACGTCATGCAGAGCACTGTCCGCCTGACCTGCATGGTGTTCATCATCCTGTGCGGCGCGGCCGCCTTTGGTCTTGTCTTCCGGGGCCTGGGCGGGGATAGCCTGGTCAGGGGATTTCTGGGCTCCCTTGCGCATCAGTACAGCCATGGCATGGTCCTGGCCATCGTCATGGGCCTTATTTTCTTGATCGGGTTCTTCCTGGACTTCATCGAGATCACCTTCATCCACGTGCCGGTCCTCGCCCCCATCATGATCGACTTCGGCTACGACCCGGTCTGGTTCTGCATTCTCCTGGCGGTCAACCTCCAGACCTCGTTTCTCACTCCGCCCTTCGGGTTTTCCCTCTTCTACCTGAAGGCGGTGACGCCCCCGGAGATCACGACAGGGAATATCTATCGCGGCATCATCCCGTTTGTGCTTTTTCAGCTGGTCGGTCTGGCGATCGTCGTCTTTTTCCCCCAGCTGGCGACCTGGCTGCCAAAGGTGGTCTTTGGTCCCTGATGGGAAATGCACTGTTCTTTGGCTGTCTGGTCTTTTTCATAACCTTTGGATTCCATCAACGCTAAGAGAGGAGGTTCTTATGAAGAGACGTGATTTCATCAAGAAGGCGGGGATTGGGGCGGCGGCCGTGGCTGCTGCGGGCGTCAGTGCACCGGCGGTGATCGCCCAGAAGAAATTCAAATGGAAAATGGTGACCACCTGGCCACCCAAGTTGCCGGTGCTCCAGACAGGGTGTGAACGGCTTGGCAGAGCGCATCAAGGCGCTATCCGACGGCCGGCTGGAGATCCAGGTCTTTGCCGCTGGCGAATTGATTCCCGCCTTTGAAAGTTTTCAGGCCGTCTCGGATGGGACCGTGGAGTGCGGGAGCGGCGCGGCCTATTACTGGGCCGGCAAGGAACCTGCGACCCAATGGTTTTCCGCCGTCCCCTTTGGTATGAACGCCCAGGGCATGGCCGCGTGGTTTCATGGTGGCGACGGCCTCAAGCTTTGGGAAGAGACCTACGCGCCCTTCAACCTCATCCCTCGGCCGGGTGGATCCACGGGCGTCCAGATGGGCGGCTGGTTCAACAGGAAGATCAACACGGTGGACGATTTTAAAGGCTTGAAGATGCGGATCCCCGGCCTGGGCGGAAAGGTCGTGGCCAAGGCCGGCGGGACCGTGGTGCTGACCCCGGGCGGCGAGATCTTCACCAACCTGGAGCGCGGCGTCATCGATGCCACCGAGTGGGTCGGTCCCCTCCATGACCTGCGGATGGGCTTTTACCAGGCGGCCAAGTACTATTACTATCCGGGATGGCACGAGCCGGGCACCTATCTGGAGTACTTCTTCAACAAGAAGGCCTATGAATCGCTCCCAAAGGACCTCCAGGTCATTGTGGATGTTGCCTGCGGCGAAAACGAGCACTGGATGCTCACCCAGTTTGACGCCCAGAACGGCGCGGCCCTCCAGGAGTTGATCACCAAGCACAAGGTGGAGCTGATTCGCTTCCCGGAAGAGGTCTTGAACGCGCTGCAGAAAATGTCTGCCGAGGTCGTTGCGGAAGAGGCCGCCAAGACCCCCATTGCAACCAAGGTGAACGAGGACTTCAGAAAATTCCAGAAGATCGTGGGGACCTGGGGCACCGTATCTGAGATGGCCTACTACGACGTGATCCAGCCCAAGTTCGCCTTGAAGATGTAACCCGGCGGGGATATGGGATGTGAGTCTGAAAGGGTTTCAGTTTTCAGCAAATCCTAGATCCGACACACGGAGCTCCCTTGATTGTTTAAACGACAACAACAAAACGGCCAGCCGGTCATGGTTTCCGGCTGGCCGTTTTGTTTCCGGGCGATGTCAGGATCAATCCTTGTCGACCGGCCGCACCGAGAGGACCGGACAGGGGGCCTCTCGGACCACCCGATCTGTCGTGGACCCCAGAAGCAGGTCTTCCACCAGTCCGCGGCCGTGCACGCCGAGGACGATCATGTCCATGTCCTGGACCACGGCGTACTTAGTCAGCTCCTCGTGGGGTTGACCGGCAAGGAGCACTGGTTTGGGGGCACACCAGACCTTTGCCTCCTCCGGCACCATATCCAGGAGCTCCCGATCCAGCCGGTACTCGAAGGCTTTCCTCAAAATCCGCAGATCGCTCCGCAGCTTGTTTCATCAGCCCCTTGTAAACGGGCGGTTCGATGACGTGGACCAGGTGGAGCTCCGCCTCGAACTCCTGGGCCAGGCCCAGGCCGTATCGCAAGGCCAGGTTCGAGTAAGGGGAGAAATCGCATCCCACCAGGATCCGTTTGAGGCGGATCCCATGGTCTGCAGAGGCCACGAAATCCTTTTCGGGCTTGCGCACCACCAGGAGGGGACACGGCAGGGATTTCATCAGACGTTCCGTGACGGAACCGAGGATCAGCCTCCGCAGGCCGGCCCGGCCGTGGGTGGCGCTGATGACCAGGTCACTGTTTTGTTCCCTGGCCAGTCGAACGATTTCATCTGCGGTGTGACCCGGGGTCACATGGACCTGCCACCGATCAAACCGCTCGCCGACCAGCCGCTTCACTTCCGTCTTGGCATATTCGACGAACTGCGTTTGCTGATCCTGGGTATAGAGGATCGCCTCTCCGTGCATCCCCGCAGCGGGCAGGTCCACCACGTGGCAGACCGTGAGCGCCGAATCAAACTCCTTTGCCAGCGCCACACCGTAAGAGAGCACCTGTTCGGAGTAATCTGAGAAATCCACGCAGCAAACGATCTTCTTTAGTTGAACTCTCATGACGCCGCCTCCGTTTGCATCTTTCCAACATTGTATCAGGCATGATGAAGGGACACAACGGGAAACCGCAAGTCTATTAATGAATTGGCCGGTGGCTGGCTCTGACTTGAAAAGGAGTCAGGTGAGAGGTATATCGTCTCCGGAACTGAAGCAGCGAAACGGACAGAGACATGGACCTTCATTTTTCAAGAACCAACGGCCCCACCGACGAGGCCATTGACCGATTGATGGACCTTGTGGGTGGCATCCATCATCCAGAAATCGTCCGAGAGATGATCCTTGCCGCGCTCAAGGCGGGACAAGAGGGTGCGGAGAGGGCCGACCTCAAGCTCATGAATTCCACCTTGAAGGAGATGCGCTTTACGGCGAAGGTCTTCGGTCCGTACCGGGCCAAAAAGAAGGTCACCGTCTTCGGCTCCGCAAGGACAGAGACCCACAAGCCTCTTTATGCCATGGCCAGACGTTTCGGCCAGAGGCTGCGCGAAGCGGACTACATGGTCATCACCGGCGCCGGTCCTGGCATCATGCAGGCCGTGAACGAAGGGGCCGGTTCGGACCACTCCTTCGGCGTCAATATCCGTCTGCCCTTCGAGCAGCAAGCCAATCCCACGCTTGAGGGAAGCCCACGGCATATCATGTACAAGTATTTCTTTACCCGGAAGGTGGCCTTTCTCAAGGAAGCCGATGCGGTGGCGCTATTCCCTGGAGGATTCGGCACCCTGGACGAGGCCATGGAGACCCTCACGCTGGTTCAGACCGGAAAACGGGCCCCCCTTCCCCTTATCCTCTTTGACGAGCCTGGGGGGGAGTACTGGTCCGAGTGGCTTGTCTTTCATCCGAAAGGAGCTGATGGCCCGGGGTTATGTGAGCCTCATCGGATTTCAGTCTCTTCGAGCAGGTGAGTTCCGAGGATGCGGCCCTGGCCATCATCGACCGTTTCTACAAACGTTATCACAGTCTCCGGTATGTGAACGGTAAACTGGTTATCCGCCTGGTGTCACCTCTGGGCCCCCAAGAGGTGGAGCAACTGAGGCGCGGATTTTCGGATATCCTGTTGCGGGACGGCGGAATCACCCAGTCCGGCCCGCTGGCTCAAGAGGCCAACGAGCCTGAGATCGCACACCTGCCCAGGCTGCTCGTTGATTTCAACCGGAGAGATTTCGGCAGACTCAAGTCACTGATCGATGCCTTGAACGACTTCTGAATTAAGATGTGATGCCGCAGAGCGTCTTGGCAAGTTGTTGCTTTTGTTTCATGTTCACCTGACGCGAGATCATGATCCTCTGAGCCTGGGGAGACCCCGCCCCGTGCATGGATTCGGTCAGATAGCCGACGGCGGCCGTCCCCAGGGTAAGGTTCTCGATCAGGCGAAGGATCCGGAAGCGATGCTCCGCAGGGGTATCGCCCTGCCCTTTGCAGAACTTCTCGACCCACTTGCCGGTTTCACTGGATTTGAGATCCGAGGCCGAGGGCAGGGTCACGACCAGGCCGCCGGCGATATCCTGGGCCAGCCGGGCGATCTCATAGGGGAACCGGGTGACGTTCTGTTTGGTGACATTGGCCAGCAATGTGTTCACGCAGTAGGTCCCGCTCGGCTCCCGGTGGCCTTCCGACGCGCACGAAAGCGACCCGCAGAAAAGCGTCTCGTTCAGGTGATTCATCTCGATGATCTTGTCCTTGATGTGGGAGGCCTTGTGGATGCCATTGTATTCCGCAGCGGTTTGAGCCGCACCGATGAGCACGTCTCCCACGCCGACCTTGCAGGCATAGCTCTGGCGGTGATAGGAGGCGAACTTCTCAACCAGTGAGCCGGCGAATTCGTATTCCTTGTACATGAACACCCGGTCCCACGGCACAAAGACATTGTCAAACACGCAGAGGGCCTCATGGCCCCCAAAAAGAATGTTGCCCTGGTCGAGGCTTTGATCTTCGAGTTTCCTGGTGTCGCACGATTGCCGCCCCATGATGTAGGTGATCCCGGAGGTGTCGCTCGGCACGGCGAATGAGATGGCGTAGTCCTTGTCCTCTTCCCGCATGGCAAGGGTCGGCATGACGATGATCTCGTGAGAATTCACCGCGCCGGTCTGGTGGGCCTTGGCGCCTCGAACCACGATGCCGTCCTTTCTTTCCTCCACCACATGCAGGTACATGTCCGGGTCCGGCTGTTTGTGGGGGGGCAGCGACCGGTCCCCTTTGGGATCGGTCATGGCCCCGTCGCAGATGAGGTCGTTTTCCTGGACATAGGCCAGGTACTTGAGAAACCGCTGATAGTAGGGGGTGCCAAGCTTCTGATCCATGTCGAAGGTGACGATGGACAGGGCGTTCATGGCGTCAAACCCCACACACCGCTGAAAGCAGCAGCCGGTGTGGGCCCCGAGGAGACGTCCCATCTTTGGTCTTTTTCACGAGATCGGCCGCACTCTGATGAATGTGGGTGAACCGGTTGATCTTCTTTCCGGTGAGGTGGGATTTGACGGTCATGAGATCTTCGTACTCGGGCCGATGGGCCATCTCATAGGTCTTGGCCACGGCATTCATGGATGGACGGATGACCGGGTCATCCACCACGTTGGTGATCTTCTTCCCGAACATGTAAACATCCAGGTTGAGTTTTCGCAAGCTTTCCTCATATTGGGCCGCGGTCTTCATGTTCACCCGCCTCCTGTCGATACCGTGCCGAATTTTGAACCGTTATGGCCGTCGATAGAGAACCACCGACAACCAACGGACAAGCAATCCGAAACCGAACCGTATGGCCGGTATAGAGTCAATAAGATACCAGGATGAAGGCGAGCTGTAAAGGACTTGAGACAGACGCGAGCGTGAGCCCTCCTTCACAAATGGACAGGGCCAGAAATACCGTGATCCCTATCTCCACAATACATAGTTGACCCCCTCCGAGTGTCTAACCTACCACATCGCGATCGAAAACACAGGGAAATGACTCCCTCCTGTTCGGCCCAGCCAGGCGTTTGTCACGGCCTTTGCATATCGAGAATGAAACCCTCGCGCATCTTCCGGGCATGTCATGATACGAATCTCAATCCCCTCAAAAAATCTCAAATCCGCGCAGGCCGTTTCACATCCTTCAATGGCCAGGACAAGGTCCAGGTCACCGGCTTCGGGAGAGACCCACTCAATCTCCCGGCCCAAGCGCGTTTTAAGATCTTCCACCAAGGAAACCCGGTCATAATGGGGATTGCACCCGCCACAGTACTTGAGTCCCACGCGACGTTTCCCCCTACCCTCCGTTTTTCTCGCTGCACACCATCAAGGGGTGATTCCAATCCGCCGGCCCTCCTCTCGCTCTTTCAAACCATCAGGCCTCAACACTTCCTGAGCGGAATCCGTCACCCTGCCGGCAACCGTCAGCCACCAGATAGTCTTTCTCCATCCAAACCTCTTTTTCGGATTTGCCCGTCATGGCTCTAGCTCCGATCGTTCTTCGGTTTGACTATAGAATAACCAAAATCCTGCTCCGCGACAAGAAACGCACCATTCAGCGAATCGGTTTTACCCAACCGCCCAGCGGCTCAGAGCAGCAGGCCTTCGCATATTCACTTGCGGATGGCTGATCAAGGTTATAAATTGGTGATGATTCATCATTACACAAAGCCGGGCGTGACCCGCGAAGCATTCGACCTGTCCTGGTGACGGATCCTGTTCTGATGGCGGTATCCCCTGAGGCGTCCAGGACCACGAAAGCGAAGCGCAGGTAAACGGTGTCGCATCTCCGCTATCGATTGAGGAAAACCATGAAGAGCAAAAGACCAAGAGACAGCGACATCACCATGGCCATAGTCATGCTGCCAGAGGACGCAAATCCCGCCGGAAATGTTCATGGCGGTGTCATCATGAAGCACATCGACTCAGCCGGGGGCGTGGTTGCGGTTCGGCATGCAAGCGCCAACACGGTGACCGTTTCCATCGACCGACTCGATTTCCACAGCCCGATCTACGTGGGTAATCTCCTCACCATAAAGGCGAGTCTGAACATGGTCGGAAACACATCCATGGAGATCGGTGTCCGGGTGGAAGCCGAAGACGTGATGTCCGGAAAGGTCCGTCACACGGCTTCAGCCTATTTGACCTTTGTAGCCCTTGATGAGAACGGCCGGCCCAAGAAGGTCCCGGGGCTTATCCTTGAAAGCCAGGAGGAAATACGACGCAACCGGGAAGCGCGTGCCAGGAGAGCGTCACGCCTTGCGGAGAAGACGAAGGAAAAGGAATGCCAGAGAGATCTTGAAACTTGCAGTCTCTGAATTGAGACCTGAATGGCCGAAGCTAGCTGAAGGTCATCGGCCGCCGCCATCATTCATATAAGAAAGCATTTGTCCGACCAGTTCCGTGATGCACAAGGTCACCAAATCAGGGCTCGAAATCGATTTGAGGCCCATGGCGGTCTCAGATGAGCCCCTGGTGACGACCTTCATGGCCTCCCTGTCCCAGGAGAGCCTCTATTTCAAGCTCTTCAGACACGCCCGTCTTGACGAGGAATTCCTCCACAGGCTGGCAACCATTGATCCGACGAAACAGGCCGCGGTGGTCGCTCTCATAGGGAATGAAGGAGACGAGGAGATCGTCGGAGTCGGTCGGTACTACGTCAACGACGACAAGCACACCGCCGAGATCGTGCTGACGGTGCGGGATGACTACCACAACCGGGGCATCGGTCGGGAGCTGATTTCCTGCTTGACCCTGCTCGCCAAGGAGCAAGGACTCAGTGGCTTCACGGCCAGGGTGCTTGCGGACAACCACGCCATGCTCCACCTGTTCCGCTCTTTTGAAAACATGACATTCGATATCAAGAGGGAAACTCGACGCCGGCGTCTTCTATCTCGACCTTGCATTTCGGAAGCAAGGGCAAGCCCCTCAAGAATGAACCGCCGCTTCCCCTCATTGACATTCTCCCCTTTACGCATATAATGTGCGTAAAAGCCTGTCAAGAGGTCTCGAAATGAAAACCGCCACCGTTGGAGAGATCCAAAAGAACTTCGCTCGGGTCCTTAGAGAGATAAAGGCCGGAGAAGAGATCATCGTAACAAACAGAGGTGAACCGGTGGCCAGGATCACAGCGATCGGCCCAAAAAAGGCATCGACTGGCCTGATGCGTTTGCCCGTTCCTTGGACCTATCGAGAACGCACACGGAATGCAAAGGATCCCGGTCACTTGACATCTTTCACGTGGCGTTGGCCCTTTCTATCGGAACCCGGCGGTTTCTCACTTTTGATGAGAGACCGTCGCAATTGGCCGCAGCCGCCGGTCTACACATTGAAACCATCGTCGTTTCCGGGCCGATTTCCCAAAGCGACAGCCACCCTTTTTGATCCTCTGTTCCGGCGGTCGTTCTCGTATCGACAGCCTCATCTTTCTGTCCCCGATACCCTCCTTAAAGCCTGGCGGAACCTTTCCTTGGTCAGGGGACCAATCTGGTTGACATTTTTCTGTTGTTGTCATTCAATGGGCTCCGGCTGAAAATCGTCTGCCGTTCAACTCCAGGTCGGAGATCGCAGATGGAGACGCGCCTCAAAATCACCATAGCAAACCCCGACCGAGTGCAGTTTGCACCCTCAGGAGACCCGAGTCTGCATTACCCGGGTCGAAACACTCCAACCCATCTTGAAAAAGACCACCCAGGCTCCGGGGGGCCCATGGACACTGGACAGGAGGAACCACCATGTGGACGAAGACCGTGCCTCTTCTCATATTCTTGACCTTTTCATCCACAGTTTTTGCCGCACCTGGGGACCTTGACCAGACTTTCAATCCGCCTCTCGGGTGGGTGTCCTATGACAATGCCATATCGGGAAATGGAGTGGCCATTCAGCCCGACGGAAAAATCGTTTTGGTCGGCACAACCGAGAACCCGATGAACGATGATGTCCTGGTGTTAAGGTATGGCACCGAGGGCAACTTGGATACATCGTTTGGTGCAAGCGGCGTGATCACCTTTGATGGGGATGCCGGCTACATCGATCGGGGCAGTGCCGTGGCCGTCCAACCCGATGGAAAGATTCTGATCCTCGCAAACAGCCATAACGGGCCGGACTCCTTCAACGTGCTTTTGCTCAGATACGAGCCGGGAGGATCCCTCGATGTGACATTCGGAAACAACGGCATCGCGACGTACATGGGACCCACCCAGGGCGCCAATGATTTTGGCAACGCACTGGCGATCCAACCCGACGGAAAAATCGTGGTCGTCGGCAGCACAGACGACAACATGCAGGCAGACCTTCTGGTCTTGAGGTACAACAGCGACGGGACGCCGGATAACACCTTTGGCATCAACGGCGTGGTCACCTATAACTACCAGGCCAACACTCAGGCGCAAAGCAACGATTTTGGCCGAGCGGTCGCCTTGCAGCCGGATGGTAAGATGATTGCCGTTGGCAGCACCAATATCAATTCCGGAACGGACCAGTTGCTCATGGTCAGATTCAACGGGAACGGGTTTTTGGATACAAGCTTTGGCGGGGGACAGGGCGCCGTGACCTTCGCTAGCGCAGGCAGTGCCGCCTCAGGCAATGCCGTGGCGATTGATCCAGCGCTTGGAAAAATCGTAGTGGTCGGTTCCATGGCTGAAAAGTATGTTCTGGTGCTTAAATATGAGGCCAATGGATTGCCCGATAACGCTTTCGGCGAAATGGGAATCGTCACATACACCAACCAGAGCCAAAGTTCCGCAAACGCTGTAGCCATTCAGCCCGACGGGAAGATCCTGGTCGCGGGGAGTGCCACGGTCGCAGCCCCAGATCTGCTCGTCTTGAGATACGAGAACAATGGGACGCTCGATACAAACTTCGGGAACGGAGGGGTCGTGATTTTCGACAGTGAGCTCTACTACAGCGATGGTGCGGCCTCAATGGTGTTACAACCCGATGGAAGAATCGTCATTGCCGGAACCAGGGAAAACAACATGACCGCGGATACCGACGTGCTGCTCCTGCGACTCTCGGGCCAGGAATATCCGCCTTCCCCTGTTTCGCAGGAGACCTTTTCATACCCGCCCACCGTGGATGCCGATATGGGCACGGAGCCATGGGCGGCAAGGCCCGTCGGTGTCGGCCCGGTTGCCGCCCCCGGAGGAAATACGCTGCGCCTGCAGGTTGGGTTGTCCCCGTTCTCCGTGCCCGTTGACGTGTACTTCCTCGTATTTGCGCCCGCCCTCAACGAGCATGACATGTACGTGTTCCACGAAGACCATTCCCTCCAACCCCTTTCAAACGGGCTTGAGCCTTGGAAGCGCAGCCAACTTGGGTTTATCGAGGAGGGGCTCTTCGGCAACATCCCGATTGAAGCACTGCCAAAGGGTATTTACGACCTCTATCTCGGGGTAACCCCTTCAGGCAAGCTGGATAGCTTCTATCTCTGGACGACCTACTTCGTCATCCATTGATGGGATGATCATCTGGTCTATCTACGGCTTCAGCCATATTGACCGCATCCACGCTCGGGCCTCCGCTTCATGTTCGGCCTTACGATGTCAAGCCCCTGAAAAAGCCCTCCTTGAAGTGCATGGATTAGAGGTGAATTTCCCCTGAAACCCATTTACTGAATGGTATCCAGCAGCAGCCCTCCGGTTTTGACAGATGACCATTTAAAGGCTAAACTGCTTCAGGATGAAATTCCTATTACTCGTTGTTGCAGACAATCTACCTATAGGGAGGCTCTTATGACAGAGCAGATCAACGTCCGCAGCGGCAATCGCCGCATGTCATTCTTCCAGAAGATCCCCTGGACCCTGGCCATCATTGCATACATGGTCGTGGTCCACTTCACTGCCCTGGATATGCGAGGCACGGCAGGCTACGTCTTTCTTGGTCTGTGTGTGCTCGTGTTGTTCCTTGAGTTCTCGGCGACATCGGTGCCTTCACATTCCTCGTAGATGTCTTAGGCGCTGTAGTTGCTTTGGTTTTGGCCACCGTTCTGATGAGCTACCTGATCTTTAAGCTGGGCCGGACGCCCACGTTTTTTCACTGGTTCGGGTGCTCGGTCATCCTTGGGGATGCCGTCCTCGGTCCGTTCAACGCCTTCCGAACCGCCCTGCGAAACCTGGGCCTGGGGGCCTCTGCTTAACGCGCTCACCGCCGAACATCCAGGGTGAGCACGGAGGATACGGTTTCCCCCTTCTTTTTTTCAACGGCGAGGATCAAGGACCGTCAACCTTCCCTGATCGATCGACCCTGTCGCCATGAGTTCCTGCTTGATCGCCTCCGCCCGTTCATGGGCCAATTCGTTCAACCGGGCATCTGCGACCGGATGTGCTTCGACCAATTTCTTCAGGAGGGCGGTGTAAAGCCGCGGGACAGCTCGGGCGGGAGCAATTCGACTTGCATCTTCTCATCTTTTTTCGCTGCTTTTCCAGCTGCCTTTTCCATCTCGGCCACCCGCTTTGCCGCACTCTCTGGCCGCTGCCAACTCCTGGTTGGAAATCCGCTCGCTAACCATTGCTTCTATCGCCGGGAACCCATTCATTCCTCATCCAAACGAGTGACGTCGAGACAGGCCCGGAACTTTACCTTCTTCAGCCCGGGTCCGAAGGCCGATCCGCGGGAACAGAAACCGAAACGATCTGAAGGTTGCGCCGATCGCCAAGATCGGATAGCCGATAGTCCAGAACATGTCTTCTGTGTTCGGCGAAGTGTTTCCTTCTCCTGTCAACAAGCCATCTCATGATATTATTCATCTCCTCGACACCTTTCTTGTCGAGCGACAGCTCACGGCCATTTGATCCAGGAACTCGCTGTGCTTGTCATCAGGCAGCAGAGACAAATTCCATCCGAAAATTGCTATGGTGATAATGTTTTTCACGGGAATTTCAGGTTCAAAACGCTCCAACAAGGGTGCGGCAAAATCCAGGAGCACCTCGGACATCTTGACCTGATCAGGAGGATTCTCAACGATCTCCTTTCCTGCGGCCATTTCATGCCTTTTGACCCTCTCCAGGAACTCCGCCCGCGCTGCCTGTTCTTTGAGTTTGAGTCTCTTCGCACCTTTTTCTTGGATTTGCTCTGTTTCTTTACGGCCATCCCGGCCCCTTTCATCGCCGCTTGAAGTATTTCGAACAGAAATCCACGAGCATCTCTTGCGGAAGCTCGGAGGCCTGGAGACACGCTCTGGCCTCTGACAGAACCCTCTCGGGGTCGCCATGGGCCATGTAGTGTAACAGCCGATCTTCGTGCACGATTCCCATGGCCTTTCCCAACAAGGTAATGATGGATTCGATCCTGAAGGAGAGTTTGGCCCTTTCGGTAGCAAAGATGGATAAGCAAGCGGGACAATAAAGCGCCATGACATCCGCACCGGATTCCTCGCCCTGTTTCAGCCGTCGCGCCCTGAACCTTACCCCTGGGGCGCCAATGGCCGCCATGGCCGTGGCGCCACAGCACAAGCTGTTTTCCCGGCTATCCGTCATCTCTACAATCCTGATACCCGGGATGGCCTTGAGGAGATCTCGGGGAGATTCGAGATCGGGATGCTCGCCCCGGACCAGGTGGCATGCGTCGTGGATCGTCACCGTCGTATCCATCCCCTCAAAGGGTCCGAGTTCGCTCAAGTGATCTGTCAGAAAACGCGTGACGAAATGCGCGGACCAGGTGGTCCTTGGTCCATACTGATCAAAATAGGCCTTGCAGGTGGGGCACAAGAAGACCACGTCTTCAGGGGAGAAATCATTCAACGCCTCCACGAGTTTAGAAAAGAGGTCCTTGGCCGCTTGAGGCTTTCCTGCCCGAAGTGCGGTGTCGCCGCAGCAATAGTCGACGCCGCCAAGGGCGCTCACGGTTGGGTCAAACCGGCGGATGATGTCGAGCGCAGTCAAGACCACATCGGGCTGCATGATACCGGTGCAGCCGGTAAACAAAACTGTTTTGCAGGCTGAAGGCTTTTGGCGTTCCACACTTGTCACCCACGGTCTTTGATCCGGCCTTATCTGAAAGGCCTCCACCACCTTCATGAGATTGAATTTCGTCTCAGGCAGCAGAAATGAGAGGGCTCTGGGAACGGGTTCCCCTTTTTCCACCAGGATGCTCGCCGCCAGGGCCAAGCCCAGGGCGGGGTTGAGGTCCTCCGGGCAATGGGTCCTGCAGTTCAAACACCCCATGCAGGAGTAGATCCGCGTCCTGGCTATCATATTTGGCCTTCCCCCACGAAAAAGATTCGTGATGGACGCCATGACCTCTGTCGGGTCGTTGTCTTTAATATCCGTCAGGGGAACGATCGGACAGACGGTGACACACAAACCGCAGTCCGTGCATTTTTCCCCGAAACGCTTTTTTTCCTGGGCAAAATCGAGCATGCCATGTCTCCTTCAGACGCGAAACCTCTCATGCATTCACAAAATTTTTGACCCCCGATCCAATTCCGAAGCCGGATCACTCCAGGCCCATTCCCAGAGGCGGGCCTGCATCAGGGAGCCTCATCCTTCGATTTCCGCCAGCACCACGGTTATGTTGTCTTTCCCTCCCGTGTTGAGTGCGGCTGTGATCAGGGCTTGAGCCTTATCCTCAATGTTTCGGTCTGAAATCAGAACCTGGACGATTGTCCCGTAAGGGACCTCCCCATGAAGTCCATCCGTGGACAGCATGAGCATGTCGCCACATTCAACCGGGAAGCGGCCCATCTCCGGCTCGCAATCTCTACAACCGACACATTGATCCAGGACATTCCTCAACGCGTGGGTTTTGGCTTCCTCCAGGGTGATCTCCCCTTCATCAACCAGGAACTGCGCCCAATTCTGATCTCTCGTCACCTGAATGAGTTCCTTATCTCGCAACAGGTATATCCTGGTGTCTCCCACGTGAACGTAGTGAGCCATGCCATCGCGCACCAGCGCGCCCGTCACAGTTGTCCCCATCCCTTCCAATTGAGGATCCTTCTTGCCTTGATTTTGGATGACAACCGAAAGATCCTTCACTGCTTGAGAAAGCACATGTTCCCTGTCCCCGGTTTCTAAGTCAAGGTTTGTCAGTCTCTCTCTCATCATCTCGGCCGCATAGTCTCCGGCCGCCTCGCCGCCCATCCCGTCTGCCACGGCCAACAGGAAGGAACCATCCGCCATCTTCCGGATGACGTAGCGGTCCTCGTTCCTTTTCCTCACCCGCCCAATGTGTGTAAGTGCAAAAGTCTTCATCATTTCAACCCATTTTCAAACCGTCCGCGAGACCTTTTAGTGATCGAAAAAGAGCCTCTTCACGTGCTTTGCCGGCCAACCCGGCCTGAGCGTTGACATGGCGGATTCCTGTTCAGAGCTAAGCCTCCTTCAGATCGCCAACCTTAAGATCGATACCCAGTTCCTTCGCCTTTGCGCTGAATTGTTCCACCAGTCCTTTAGAGCGATCTGATGCTCGTCCTTATACACCAGAAACAGCGTGGTCATCTTCTGGTCTTGATATTCCATCTCTCCTTGAGCGCCGACGGGGGGTTTTACTAACGGTCTCAGCTCCTCCGAGGCTTCTTCTGCACTCTGGTATCTCTGATTCGAATCCCGACGCCCTGCTTTCAGGATAAACCGTCTGAGCGCTTCCGGCAGGCTGGGAACCAAATCCTTGGGATCCGGTACATCCTTCGTCAGGTGCTCATTGATGATGCTTCTTACGTTATCCTCAGCAAAGGGTCTTTGTCCCGTCACGAGCTCATATGCGGTGATGGCCAGAGAATAAATGTCAGCGCGCTGATCAACCGGTTGGCATTCCATCTGCTCCGGGGCCATGTAAAAGATGGTGCCGTCAAAGAGGCTTCGATCATCAGCACCTTGATGGCAAGCCACGCCGAAATCAAGGATCTTCAACTGGTCATCGCGCTGCACCAGCACGTTGGTCGGATTGATATCCAGATGAAGAATGCCATGTTCATGTGCGTAATGGAGCCCCGAGCAGATCTGAGCCAAGAAGTTGGCAGCCAGCAAGGGAGGTATCTTTCCGAGCCGATGAATCATCTCTTTCAACGACTCCCCTTCCAGGAGCTCCATAATGATGAAAACCGTTCGGTAACGCTCCTCGATGTCATAGACCCTGACGATGTTCTTGTGATTCAGGCTCGCAATGAATCTGGCTTCGTTGTGGAAGCTCGTGAGAAAATCCTCTTTCATGACCAAGTTATGCCTCATCATTTTGATCGCAACCGGCAAGTTCAGGCCCTTATGGATCCCTTTGTACACAATGCTGTACCCACCTCTCCCGATAATGTCCGTGGCCACGTACTTGCCGATGACCCTGTCGGCCATGGGCCTCTTGGAATCAAACCGGTCAGCGATGATCTCGGTCACAAAGTCCAGGAATTCAGGGTCTCTCCTGGAAATATCTTCAAATTGCTCCCTTTTCAGGACCCAAAGCTCCATGTCGGTCTCGGCTTCAACGTGGGCATGCTGTGGCTCCCCGGTGAGGATCTGCACCACACCCACAATATCCCCCCTGCCCCTGTGACCGACTGGGTGCAGTTCACCGTTTTTCTCCACCACAACCAGCCCCGAACCTTTGTTGATGATGTAGGCGCAATCCCGAACCTCCCCCTGTGTGATGAATCTCTCACCCGCTTTGACAAACTTGAATTTCAACTCACCCAAGATGGATCTCTTTGCAGGATCCGAAAGATAGCTCAAAAATTTCTCGGGGGCATGATCGGTCCCTTGCTCTCTTTGGACCCGTTGAAAGAAATCACATTGAACGCATGATTCCCGCTTTTCGGCAAATGTCCCCTGGCTCTTCCCCCCGCAAAATGTCCCTGCAACGGCCCAACAAATTCTGCCCGCGTTTTTCCCGAAATTGATTCCATCAAACGATCGATCATCAGAAGCCGGACAAACGCCCAGTTCCGCGCATTTCTCTCCCCCCGGCTCTCTTCCGCATCTCATAAACTCCCAGCAATTCTCCGATCTTTCATTCATTTCGACATCCCTCGCCTCTGGACAGGATAACACCAGCCATTCCATAGCGCCCCTTTCGTGTAATGATAAGCGCTTTTTTTGCTTATTAAGCCTTCTGGTGAATTTTCATCCTGCAAGGCGAAAGTCGGGTCCTTTTTCACCGTTTCCGTTCTCTCTGTTTGACATTCCAGTATTCGTACATCAGAGAGAGCAATTGCGCCGTTTCGTCGATCCTGTTGTAAATACGTATTCCACCCTGGTTCAAGTCATAGGCGACCTGACTTTCCCACGGGGTGAAAATCGCTGCCGATCAGGACAGGCAAACCGGTCTCCCTTTCCAGATCATTGTACCCTTTCATCACCCCTTTATTGATCTCGAGGAACACCTTGAGTCTTTCAGGCGCGTTCCCGCCCAGCATGCCCGGCCGGGCCATGCCGTGCAGTATCAGTGCGTCCACTTCCCCGGATCGCAGGATCTCCCGACCAAGACCCAGGAGGATGTCAGCCTCAAAAAACAGGCCCGAGGCACCGATATCCACAGGATTCCTGGTTGACGCCCTGTCCGGCATACCAAGAGATCTTAGCGACTTCTGCAAGCGCTCGCTCAGCTCAGGGACGACCAGACCTTCTTCCTCCAGGGCATCGCAAAGGGCCACGCCCCATGACCCGCCCATGGTCACCACCCCAATCCTTCTTCCCCTCATGGGCGGCCGCTCAATAAGCGCATGACCGAGGGGAAGGAGCATCTCCATGGTCGGTGCCAGAGATGACCCCGGCCTGTTTGAAAAGGCCCTGATAGATCCCTCTTTCGCCTGCAAGCGCCCCCGTGTGACTCCGGGCTGCCCGCGCGGCGCCCGATGTCCTGCCGGCCTTGTACACCACGATGGGCTTTTTCTCCGAATACCGCTCGGGCAACCTCGAAGAAAGCGTTTGCCGTCGCGGATCGCTTCAATGTACATGAGAATGGCCTGAACTTCAGGGTCATCCCCGAAATACTCCAGGAAATCCGTGCCCGTGAGGTCGGACTCGTTCCCGGTGTGGATGAATTTCCCAACGCCCATGCCCCTTGAAAACCCGGATGCGAGAAGGTCATAGAAGGCATATCCGCCCTGGCAAACCGCGGCAAGGGAATTGCACAGCAGGTGCTCGGACGGCGATGCCGAGGCGTTGAATCCCGGCGTGCAGGTTAAACGTCCCGCTCACATTCGGACCAAGGACCCGCATGCCATAACCCCTGGCAAGCGTCTGCAAGGGCCTTCTCCCTGACTTTTCCCACTCCCGGAGGCCTCTCCAAAGCCTGCCGTGATGATGGTGACCCCCTTTATCCGTTTTTCACCGCAGGCCTCAATCGTCTTTTCAATCGAGTCCTCCGGAATGGCAAGGACAGCCAGGTCGATCGGTTCAGTGATCTCTTTCACGTCCTTGAAAGCAGGGATGCCATAAATCCTGCTTCGCATGCTGGTTGATCGGATAAATCTTCCCGCCATACGCCTTGGACAGCAGACCTCTGCATAATAAACGAACCCCATGAGCCCGGCCGCTCCGTGGCACCAATGACCGCTACCGACTTCGGATTGAGAAAAACCTCCAGTTCGCGATTGACTTTCATTCACAGCCTCATTGTTCATCGTGAATTTTGCCAAGGTCCGATTCCCCTGGCGTTACCCCGCAGACCACGCTTTGCCCTCAACTGGCGATTCCCCGTCACCCATTCCGGGATTGACCCGACCCGTCTATGAGTATACCTGCTTTGCCCGATTCCGGGTCAAGCCCGGAATGATTATATACGACGAATTTCGCCCGATGGCATTTCATTCGATTTTTCGCACTATGAACCGAAGCAGTTTCGGGAAATCGGACCGTCGACGCCAAAGAATCGCTCCGTTCGGGTGATCTTTGATTTCCGGGTGGACACGGGGTCATTTTGTCTTAAAATGGTATAAAATCCTCAATCTGACCCATTCCGCGCAAGGAGCCCATGCCATGCCCAAAAACCTGACCCACAAGATTCTTGACGTCCCATCTGATGGAAGGAAAGCTGGTCCCCGGTGAGGAGATCGGCATCAGGATCGATCACACCCTGCTTCAGGACGCCACCGGCACCCTGGCCATGCTCGAGTTCGAGGCCCTGGGCATCGACGCGGTGAGGGCCGAGCTTGCCGCCCAGTATGTGGACCACAACATCCTTCAGACCGACAACAAGAACGCCGACGACCACCGCTTCCTCCAGACCGCCTGCGCCAGGTTCGGCATCCACTTCAGCCCGCCGGGAAACGGCGTCTCTCACCAGGTGCACATGGAACGTTTCGGCGTGCCGGGAAAGACCATTGCTGGGCGCCGACAGCCACACGCCCGGGGCGGCCGGCGTCTCCATGCTGGGGATCGGGGCGGGCGGGCTCGACGTGGCCATGGCCATGGCAGGCAGGCCCTACTACTTTCCCTGCCCCAGGGTCCTGGGCGTCAGGCTCACCGGCGAGCTTCCCGACTGGGTGAGCGCCAAGGACGTGATCCTTGAGATGTTGAGGCGATACGGCGTCAAGGGATGCGTGGGCAAAATCGTGGAGTACTATGGCCCGGGCGTGAAATCCCTTTCGGCGACGGACCGGGAGACCATCGGAAACATGGGGACCGAGCTGGGTGCAACCTCCACCATCTTCCCCTCGGACGAAAGGACCCGCGCTACCTGGAGGCCCAGGGGCGGGGCGAACAGTGGGTAGCGCTCACGGCCGATGACGGCGCCGACTACGACGAGCACGACGAGATCGATCTCTCCACCCTCGAACCCCTCATCGCCTGTCCTTCCTCGCCGGGCAACGTGGTGCCCGTGAGGGAGGTGGCCGGGACGCCGGTCCACCAGTCCATCACGGGGAGCAGCGTGAACTCCTCCTTCCGGGACCTCATGATCGTGGCCAGGATCATGGAGGGCCGCCACGCAAATCCGGATACCTCCTTTCACATCAACCCCGGGAGCCGACAGGTCATTGAAAACGTGACTGCCCAAGGAGGGGTTCTCTCCCTCCTCAGGGCGGGGGCCCGCATCCACCAATCCGGGTGCCTCGGGTGCATCGGCATGGGCCAGGCGCCGGGCACGGGCCAGGTGAGCCTTCGCACCTTCCCCCGGAATTTCCCGGGCCGATCCGGGACCAAGGACGACAAGGTCTATCTCTGCTCGCCGGAGACGGCGGCGGCCGCCGCCTTGAAAGGGGTCATCACCGACCCGAGGGAACTCGGCAAGGAGATGGATTACCCCAGGGTCCAAGACCCTGAGAAGTACCTGGTGGATGTTGCCGCGATCGTTGCGCCAACCGCAGCGATGCGAAAGACGGAGATTATTCGAGGGCCGAACATCAACCCGTTGCCCAAGATGGAGCCCTTACCCGACACGCTCGAGGCCGAGGTCATCCTCAAGGTGGGTGACAACATCTCCACGGACACCATCATGCCTGCGGGCAAGCAAGGTCCTGCCGCTCCGATCCAACATCGAGGCCATCAGCGAATTCGTCTATTATCAGATCGATCCCGACTTCCACAAAAAGGCAAAAAGCAAGGAGGCGGTGGTGGTCGTCGGCGGTGAGAACTACGGTCAGGGGTCCAGCCGCGAGCACGCGGCCCTGGCCCCCAGATACCTGGGCGTCCGGGCCAAGATCGTAAAGGGATTCGCCCGCATCCACAAGGCCAACCTGTGCAACTTCGGGATTCTGCCCTCTGACGCTCAAAAACCCTCGATGACTATGATCTTTTTCGAGAAGGGGCTCGCGTGACCTTCCCCGACGTGAGGAAGCGAATCGAGAAGGGAGACGTGGAAATCCCCGTGAAGGTGGACGGACACGACGTCATGACCATCCTCGATGTGTCCCAGAGACAGCGTCAGTACCTCGTGGCAGGTGGCGCACTGAATCTGGTGAAAGAGGAGCTGAGCCGAGCAGAAGAAAATCGATGAAGAGAGAAACGGAGTAATGGAGTGCTGGAGTGTTGGAATATCAGAGCAAAGCGAGGAACGAGCTGAATAAGTATTGGCGTTTTCCCCATTACTCCAGTACTCCATTACTCCATCACTCCAATTTCCCCTGCACAAGGAGGTCACCATGGCAGAAGTCGTTAAGGTGAAAAACATCGGGCTCAGGGGGTGACCGTCGCCGACACGAAAGTGAGCTTCATTGACGGCGAAAAGGGCGTCCTCATTTACCGGGGCTACCGCATCGAGGAACTGGCAGAGCGCTCGTCCTTCATGGAAGTGGCCTATCTGCTCCTCGAGGGGGCCCTGCCCGACAAGAAACAGCTGGAATCCTTCGATCACACGGTGAAGGGCGCAAGGGAATTGCCGGGATTCGTCTACGACAGCCTGAAGTGCTGGCCTAAAGAGGCCAAGCCCATGGACGTGCTGCAGGCGGCCGTGCCCATCCTTGCCATGGCCGATCCCGACCTGGAGGACGAATCCAGGGAGGCGAACGTGAAGAAGGCCATACGCTTGATCGCGAGGGCTGCCTCTGGTTGTGGCGGCATGGCACCGGATCCGGCAGGGTCGGGAGCCTTTGGATTCGGACGAGTCCCTACCCCACGCCGCCAATTTCCTCTGGCTCCTGAACGGCAGCAAACCGGATCCGGAAATGGCCAAGGACCTGGACACCTGCCTGACCCTTCATGCCGACCACACCTTCAACGCCTCCACCTTCGCGTGTCGGGAGGTGGTCTCCACCCGCGCCCACATGTACGCGGGGGTTACGGCCGGCATCGGTGCCCTCTCGGGCAGCCTGCACGGCGGGGCCAATGCACAGGTCATGCGGATGCTCCTCGACCTGGAATCGGAGAAGGACATCCCGGGATGGGTGCGAAAGCACCATCGAGAAGCGGCGATCGCATCATGGGCATGGGACATGCCGTTTACAAGACCATGGACCCGCGAGCGAAATTCCTGAAAGAGATGGGGGAAAGGCTTGGGAAAAAGACAGGCCACGAAAGGCTTCACGAGCTCTCGATGCTGATCGAGAAGGCGGGACTCGAGGAGTTCGGCAAGCGGGGCAAAAAGGAGATTCAGCCCAACGTGGACTTCTACAGCGCCCCGGTCTACCACATGATGGGGATCCCGGGAGACATCATGACGCCCATCTTCGCCATCTCGAGGGTCTCGGGGTGGTGCGCCCACATCATTGAAGAGAAGTTCGGCGAGGCCCAGGGCAAGCCCGCCCTCTACAGGCCACAGGCCGAGTATGTGGGCCAGTACTGCGGCCTGATGGGCTGCACCTACGAGGGGATAGATAAAAGAACGGTGTAAGGCGCAGGGCGCAAGGCGCAAGGGGAAACCTAATTCCGCTGAGAGCTAAGGGCTGCAAATGACCTACCGTGAGGAAAAGGACAGCATGGGGGTGGTGCGGGTCCCGGAGGAGGCCTGCTACGGCGCCCAGACGCAGAGGGCCGTGGAGAACTTCACCGTAAGCGGTCTGCGCTTTCCCCGGCCATTCATCCGCGCGCTCGGACTGATCAAGAAGCATGCGGCCCGGGTCAATATGGCGCTCGGTCTTCTCGACCCTAAACTGGCCGAGGCCATCTTCACGGCCGCGACAGAGGTCGTCGATGGCCGGTGGGACGATCAATTTGTGGTGGATGTGTTTCAAACGGGATCAGGCACTTCGACCAACATGAACGCCAACGAGGTGATCGCGGGCCGCGCAAACGAGCTGTTGAACGGCAAGCGTGGCGGCCGGTCGCCCGTTCACCCCAACGACCACGTCAATCTCGGTCAATCCAGCAACGACGTGATTCCCTCGACCATCCACATCGCCTCCCTTACAGAAATCCACAACCATTTGACCCCTTCTCTGGAAGCGCTTTGTCAAGCGCTGGAGGACAAGGCCACATTGTTCATGGAGATCTGGAAAATAGCCAGAACCCACCTCCAGGACGCGGTGCCAATGGCCCTGGGTCAGGAATTCAGTGGCTATGCCAGGCAGTTGACCCTTGCCATCGCACGCGTTCAATCGGTGAAACCCCGTCTCGCGGAGCTTGCCCTCGGCGGCACGGCCGTGGGGACCGGCATGAACACCCATCCAGGGTTCGCGTCCATGGTGATTTCGGCCCTCTCCAGTGAAACGCGGATCCCATTTCGTGGAGGCCGCAAACCACTTCGAGGCCCAGGCCGCCCGGGATGCGGCCGTCGAGACAAGCGGCGCGCTCAAGACCATCGCCGTGAGCCTGACCAAAATCGCGAACGACATCCGCTGGCTCGCGTCCGGTCCCCGGTGCGGGATTGGCGAAATCCGCATTCCGTCTCTCCAGCCAGGCTCCTCCATCATGCCGGGCAAGGTCAATCCGGTGATACCCGAGGTGGTCGTGCAGGTGGCCGCCCAGGTCATCGGCAACGACACGGCCATCACCGTGGCCGGGCAGGCCGGGAATTTCGAGCTGAACGTGATGCTTCCCGTCATTGCCCACAACCTGCTCCAGTCCATCTCCCTGCTGTCCGGAAGTGCGGCCCTTTTCTGTGACAAGTGCGTTCGCGGGATCGAAGCGAACGAGGACAGGTGCCGGTCCTACCTGGAGCAGAGCCTGGCCTTGGCCACCGCGCTGGTCCCGGTCATCGGCTATGACCGGGCGGCCCTGGTGGCGAAAATCGCCTCCGAAACGGGAGGGACGATCAGGGAAACGGCCATAAGGGAAAAGATCCTGCCGGAGGACGAGGTGCACCGGATCCTGGACGAGGCCCTTGGCGCACCAAAAATATGAGCGATTTCAGTTGATTTTCAACGAATCCTTCATTATCCTCGATCGGAAATGGAGTATTGGAGTATTGGAGTATTGAGAATGGAGTATTGGAGTAGTGGAGAGTTGGAGTGATGGTTCAAAACAGAGTCCAATACTCCATCACTCCAGTATTCCATTACTCCATTCCTTAAAAGGGACCAAAAGGCGTGACAGACGGAACCTACAGTCGGATCTTCAGTGCGGAGGTCTTATCGCGTCTCTTCCCCGGCGATCGAGCGGATCGGTTCTTTGAGGCGCTCCTGGGGGATGCTTCAGAAGGGGCCTATGACATCCGTCTGGCCTTCAGGAGACACGACCCCGGAAAGCGGAAGACTCCACTTTGATCTGCAGCTCAAGGAGAGGCCGGGAAAGTGCCTGGCCTGCAATGTCACCTATGGTCTGCCCCAGGTCTTTACGCGGCACCCCGTCATCGACCTGAAAGGCGTTGTCCGCGAGATCGAGACCCTCCTCAATGGCAGCGCGAAATGCGTAGAGCTGGACGTTGCATGGCACGCAGACGGTTTCAAAAGACCTTCACGTCATTCCTTTCACGTTGACACTTGGGGGATGAACCCGGGCGTTCACCTGGGGATTTGGAACATGATCTGAAGAGATGGCTTCATGAAAGAACCGTTGATATGGATCGACCTCGAGATGACCGGCCTCGACCCCGAAAGGCACGTGATCCTGGAAATCGCTTCAGTTTTGACCGACGAATCGCTCAACATCATTGCAGAGGGCCCCTGCTTTGCCATTCATCCCGCGGTCGATGCGATCGAGGCCATGGATGAGTGGAGCCGGGAGCAGCATCAACACTCGGGGCTTTTAGGCCGCGCTGATGCGTCGCCACACGATCAACAGGCGGCCGAGCGGCTCACGCTGGACTTTTTGTCGCTGCATGCCGGCAGAGGCCTCTCTCCGCTTTGCGGCAACTCCATCTGGCAGGACCGGCGCTTCCTCATCAAGCACATGCCCGGGCTTGAGGCCTTTTTCCATTACCGCAACATCGACGTGAGCTCCGTAAAAGAGCTGGTGCATCGATGGTACCCGGCTCTCCCCCAATTCGAGAAACAGAAGACCCACACCGCCCTCAGCGACATCAGGGAGTCCATCGCGGAGCTCCGCTACTATCGCGAAAAGGTATTTGTCTGACGCGCACGGGAGGCCCACATCCCGATTCTTCGTGTGATCGAGAGGCGCCCCGGATCTCCGGCAGTTTTTCGCGGGCAGCCCTTTCCCCTTCCCTGATGAGCTCTCCGGCCAAGTCGAAATCAGTCCAGTGGAGCGATCCGGAGCGCGGTCTGATGACCACGTCCGCCGCCTTCAGCATTTTCTGCTCCATGTGATAGCTCATGATGTTGGCGGAGCGGACGTAGATGTCCACGGCCGAATTCATTTCATACGTTGATAAAAGGTCGTGGGTGACACCCACTCCCACCACGAACTGGGCCCCCTCCTGCCGTGCGATGTCCGTAGGAACCATGTGGATGATCCCGCCATCAGAGAGCAGCATGCCTTCGTGCGCCAGGGGTGGGACCGCCCCCGGGACCGCGCAACTGGCCATGACTGCCTGGCGGATCGGCCCCCGTGAGATGACCACCGATTCGCCGCTCACCAGATCGGTTGCCACCGCCCTGTAAGGGATCCGCGTATCCTGGATGTCCACATCAGGCAGGAAGTAATCGATCATGGCCTGGAAGTCATCGGATTGAAGGAGTCCCGGCCTGAAAATGGCCTGCGCGAGCAAATAGCGGTTCTTGAAAAAGGCCTGGAACCTGTGACTGAGACTCATCTTTCTGCTCGCCTGCACCTCTTTAATGGACCTCAACGCCGACTCCAGGAAGAGCTCGCTCTGAAGAAACGCTGCGAACTGTCTCTCGATCTCCAGCGCCCCGTATCCGACCGCATAGGCTGCGCCGATCAGGGCCCCGATGCTGGAGCCCACCAGGACATGGATCGGGATGGACTCTGTCTCGAACACCCTGAGGACCCCGATGTGAGACAGCCCTCTCGCCCCACCCCCACCGAGCGCCAGCCCGATTCGTTTTCCCTTCAGACCCATGAGCAAATCCCTGTTGAAAGTTCGAGCAGACGGAGCCTACAATAGCTTCCATGCAAAAACCTGGACTAACGTGATGACCTCAAACAACCCACCCACAACGATCCAACTCCAGCCGGAACCTATGAGCCATCAGCGATGAGCTATCGAATCCCCGTCGCCTTTTGTATCCTGGGCATCCCGTCCGTTGTCTATGGAATGCTGAAGGAAAACCACCCGATCTTCACCGTCGGTCTGATACTCGTTGTGGTGGCCTACCTCCTCATTCGGCGGCGCTTGAAACCAAATGACGGCCCATCGCGTCCGTGATATCAAATGTGCTTGCCGCACATGGGGATCTTCCAAATTGACCCCAATGGGCCGTGTCGGGAACGCCTTGTCAGCCTCGCATCCCACGTCGCACATTCCCCTCCCGGATTTTCGCCTTGATGGATGTTCTTCGTTACCCTATATTTCGAGATCGGACATTTCATGAAAATACAGCAAGTCAATCACGCCGTTGATCATCCCGCTGGAGCACCAGCCGCTGGACATCCATGAAGGACCTGACCCTCGAAAAAATCCTGGCAGACAAAGAGAACCTGGAACGGATTCTCGACAACCTCATGGAGGGTATCATAGCCCATGATACGAAGCGTCGCATCCAGTATTTTAATCGCGAAGCCGAGCGGATCACGGGCTACCCTCGGGAAGAAGTCCTGGGCCGGGACTGCCATAGCGTTTTCGGGGCCCCTTTTTGCGGGAACCGCTGCTCCTTTTGCGACGGTCCGCCGGATGCGTGGCAGGACCTGGACTACCCCCTGAACATCACGGCGAAAAACGGCGAGACGCGGCGCATCGAGATGCGGGTAACCGGCATGCGGGACAAATCCGGGACGTTCGCCGGCATCATAGCCGCCATCCGCGATGTGACGGACCTGTTGGAGTTGCAGATCGAGCTCGGGCGCCTTACGGGTTTCGCCGGCATTGTCGGACAGGATCACAAAATGCTGCGGATCTTCAAACAGATCCGGGACCTTGCGGCCACTGATTATCCGATCCACATCATGGGAGAGACCGGGACAGGAAAAGAGCTCGTTGCGGCGGCCATCCACAATGAAGGACGGAGACGGGGCAAGCCTTTTGTGCCCATCAACTGCGGCGCGCTCCCGGAAGGTGTGCTGGAAAGCGAGCTTTTCGGCCACGTACGCGGCGCTTTCACCGGTGCCATTCGCGACAAAAAGGGGAGGTTCGAATTGGCCGACGGTGGAACCATCTTTCTGGATGAAGTGACAGACCTTCCGAAACCGGTACAGGTCAAGCTCCTGCGGGTCCTCCAGGAGGGCACGTTCGAGCGTCTCGGTGGCGAAGAGACCGTCTCGGTGAACGTCCGCAGTCATCAGCGCCGCAAACAGGGATCTCAAACAGGCGGTGGAGCAGAAGCTTTTCAGGGAAGACCTTTATTACCGGATCAATGTGGTCCCACTTCGATTGCCCCCCCTTCGGGAAAGAAAGAGCGACATCCCGCTCCTTGTCCGGCATTTTCTGACACAGGCCGTGGACGAAGGTCAGAAATACAGGGACATATCCCCGGAGGCCCTCCGTGCCATGCTTGACTACCTGTGGCCGGGAAACATCCGTGAGCTTCAAAGCGCGATTCGGTTTTCGCTGGTTCACGCCAAGGGGTCGATCATCAGGGTCGCCGACCTTCCCCTCGAGCTCAGAGAGCGGCAGGAAATGAGAACGTCCCGGGGTCCCTCCAGGAAACTGGACGATGAAACCGTACGGTCGGCCCTGGCCAAGACCGGTGGGAACAAGGCCAAGGCGGCCCGACTCCTGAACGTCGGGAGGGCCACGCTTTACCGCTTTCTGAAAGATGCGGAAAATGTCTCGTGATACACTTTTGTATCATGAGCCTTTTGAGACGGAAGACAAGGGATGGAGCAATGGAGTAATGGAGAGATGGAGTGTTGGAGTATTGGGGGGGGAGGGAAAGACGGATTGATGCATGGCTTGACCAATCCGGCAAAGCCGTGCACGATAGATTAGGCCTTACAAGTGAAATTGCGCTCAAGAAGGGCAGGATTCAAGGTTTCATTGTTCAGGTTTCAGGCTGGAACACTGAAACCTTGGGTTACGTGTTTGGTTCCGGCTCTGCCGAGTTAGGTCTCCAGTCCACGCCATCCCTCCATCACTCCAGTTCTCCAACTCCAGTACTCATCACTCTTCCCCTGGTTCTCAAGACTGTCTCAGGTTTACCGTTTCGCCTTGAGCGACCCGACCTCTATTATTCAAATAAGTAATTTATTTTACACAATTTAATTTGCTAACCTCCCTTCGGCACGGGTCTTGTATTCTAGATGTGAAAATATTAGAATGAGGTCGGTGGCAAAACATGAGGTCCTGCAACAAAGGCATTGAGAACACCCTGAAACTTGCAGACCGGATGATCGAGGTGGCCGATCAGGGTGATGAGGCAAGGGAGGACACGGGTTGCGGGGTCCTTTATGGTTTGCTTCGAGACTATGCGTTCAAGATAAGGAAGCTGGCAGAGGCCGAAAAGGAGGCTCACATTCGAAAGGGCTGGTGGTGAACCAGCTCTCATGAACAACAATGCGGGTGCTTTTGGCCTTGATGACATAACCCAACATAACATTGAGGAGGAAAAAATGAGTAAGACGGAACAGAATCTTTGGGCGGCTTTTGCAGGGGAATCGCAGGCCAACCGGAAATACCTCGCCTTTGCCAAGCAGGCGGAAAAAGAGGGGCACAAGCAGGTAGCGAAGCTGTTTCAGGGCGGCCGCCGAGGCCGAGACGGTCCACGCCCACGCGCATCTGGGTGTTTTGGGCGGGGTCAAGAGCACAGCCGAAAATCTGAAAGAGGCCATTGCAGGGGAAACCCACGAGTTCAAGACGATGTACCCGGAAATGATTGGGGCTGCCAAAGCGGAAGGGAACAAAAACGCCGAGCGCTCCTTCAGCTATGCCAATGCCGTCGAGAAAGTCCATGCCGATCTCTACCAGAAGGCCTTGGACAGTCTTGGAAAAGAAGAAGACGTCACCTACTGGGTGTGTTATGTTTGCGGCTACACCTGTGAAAACGAGCCGCCTGAAAAGTGTCCCGTTTGCGGTGCGGCCAAAAAGGTATTCTGTCACGTGGATTAGAAAAGAGCCGGGGTGATGGAGTGGTGGAGTGATGGAGTGATGGGTCAGAAAAAGGCCATGAAGTAGACCCCGCTCGGGACTCCAACACTCCAAAGCTCCAGTGCTCCAATTACCTCCAGGAGGACCACCCATGGCGAAGCCCGAAGAGATGTGGCAATGCCAGACAGGTAATTGCGGATATATCTACGACCCCGACAGGGGCGATCGAAAAGGAAAGATCCCGAAAGGCGTCAAGTTTGAGGACCTCCCGGACGACTGGAAATGCCCGGTTTGCGGTGCTGGAAAGAGGATGTTCCGTTGCCTCGGAGGCGGGGGAGAAGCTCATAGCTGATGGCTCGATAGGGCATAACGGTAAAGTTATCGCTGAGATCCAGGAGGAATTTCAGATGAGCGCGACCGGATGGAAAAAAATCCACCTGTTTCAGTGTCCGTGCGGGTACAAATACGAACCGGAAAAGGGCGACCACGCGGCCGGCTGGGATCCGGGAACGCCTTTCGACCGCCTCCCCGACCAGTGCACTTGTCCGAAGTGCCAGCGCGCAAAGGTCCACTTCCGGGAGAAGAAGTTTTCAGAACCGGTTTCAAACCCTTAGAACAGACTCTTGGTTGACACGCCCCGCCTCCATTCTCCAATACTCCCATACCCCAGTACTCCATCACTCCAATATTCTACCCCTCCATTTCTCGAAAAGATGTTGACAGACGCCCGTATCTTTTCTAGTATTAGGAATCATTCCTAATAGACTTGGAACAAAAGCGCATTTGACCCCTGAGAAGAAACATCGAATGACCTCCCAGCGACGGGTTATTCTGGAAGAGGTGAGGAAATTGGGCTCGCACCCCACAGCCGATCAGATTTACGAGAAGGTCAAGAAACGGCTGGCCAGGATATCCATGGGGACGGTCTATCGAAATCTGGATATTCTGGCCTCCTCGGGGCACATCCGCAAGCTGGAACCGGCACAAAGCCAGATGCGGTTCGAAGGGAAGACCCAGGAGCACTATCACATCACCTGCATTCATTGCGGCCGAATCGATGATGCCCCCGGGCGAGCCGCTTCACGACTCGCTCGCCAACATGGAAAATGCACTCGGCAATCTCACCAAGTTCGGGATCTTCGGACACAAGCTGGAATTCATCGGCGTGTGTGCGGCATGCAGGGAAGCCGGTAAGGCCTTCCCTGTGGAAGAGCCGGGACCCGAGTCAGATCAGTGAGTGAAACGTCTCACTGAGAACCGCATGCGAAAGGAGACACAGGTTATGGAAGAGCGCGCCGGCCAAATCACCATGAAAGGAAACCCACTGACCCTTATCGGAAAAGCACCGAAGGTGGGCGACACGGCCCCTGATTTCGAGGCCCTGGACAACAACCTCTCGCCCGTTCGGCTCTCCGCGTTCAAGGGCAAGACATGCGTCATCTCGTCGGTCCCTTCTCTTGACACGCCGGTCTGCGACATGGAAACCAGACGTTTCAACCAGGAAGCCGGCAGTCTTGGGGACTGCGGTTCAGGTGTTGACCATCAGCATGGACCTGCCCTTCGCGCAAAAACGATGGTGCGGTGCGGCGGGCGTCGAGCGAGTGATGACCCTGTCGGACCACAGGGACGCGGCCTTCGGTGTGGCTTACGGGGTGCTTGATCAAAGAGCTTCGTCTGCTCGCAAGGGCCGTGTTTGTGGTGGATGCTGAAGGGAATCCTTCGCTATTCGCAGTTGGTGAAGGAGCTGAGTCAGGAACCTGATTACGACGCGGTGCTTGCCGCAGTGAAGGATCTGAAATAACAAGACATGCTTCCTCCAAGGGAGAATGTCATGATCAGCCAGAAAGTCCAAGCACCTTGAATGACGAAAGAAAGGAGTGATGTGAAATGGGAGAATGGAAATGCCAGAAATGCGGTTACCTCATCAAGGCGGATACACCGCCCGAAAATTGTCCCGGACTGCAAAGAGAAGTGCGAGTTTGTGGATGTCTCCTGCTACATCCCGGACTGCGGCAAACGGGCGCTGACAAGAGACTTGGGTAACAGGGTCGGAGGTGGAAGCACATGTCCAAACGGAAATACAAGGTCAAAGCGGAGTGTCCCGCGTGTGCCTGCGGGGACGTGACGTTTTCTTGGCGCCTGACAAGTTGCGCGAAAAGTTCATCGGAAAAGAAGAGGAAATAGAGATCACCTGCCCCGCCTGCGGCACAAAGCACAAGGGAAAGGTGGAGCACGTGGAAGAAAAGTGAACATGCCGGCTCGGATGGCGGTCAGGTAAGACATTTGATCAGGAGGGAGTCTATGGCAAAGGCACTGGTTGTCTTTTGCACGAGGACCGGCGAAACCAAGCAGATCGCCGAGCTCATCGCCGAAGGGATCCGCTTTTGCGGGCTCTGAGGCCACGGTGGTCAACGTTTCCCAGATCAAGAAGGAAACGGACCTGGACGGCTACGACGGTTATGTCTTCGGCTCTGCCACCTATCACGGCGAGATGATGCAGGCCATGAAGACCATGCTTTTCTTGGCCGAAAAGGCCGGACTTGGACGGCAAGGTGGGGGCATCCTTCGGTGCATTCGGCTGGAGCGGGGAGGCCCCGGACCGGATTTACAACACCATGAAGAACGTCTTCAAGATGGACATGGTGAAAGAGGCCCTGAGGCTCAAGTCCGCATCCCTTGGCGGCGGCACTCAGATGGCCCAGGACTACGGCCGACAGATCGGCAAGAAATTGAGCGGTTCTTAGCGTATTGATCCCACATTTAATTTAAGAAGGAGGAAGATATATGAGCACACCCTTGCACTGCCCAGGGTACCAGGACCTGAAGAACCTTAAGTCCTTTGTCTGCAAGTGCCCGGAGTGCGGCAAGGAAAAAGAGATCTTTTCGGACGAGTTCAACCGCTCGCACACCTGTGCAGGTTGCGGCAAGCCGATCGACTTCAGCAAGTGTTCCCTTGAAGGTCAGGCTACGACGAGCGGGCCCCGATGACAAGGTGAACGACGGATTGAGATAGTCTTCGCGAGGCCGAAAAGGCCTGGGTGATTATGAATCAACTCTAGAGACAACAAAGAGAAGCGTAATCCACGAAGGAGGATCAACGGATGGAAAAAGTTGAGAAAGAGAAGACCAAGGCCGCAGAACCGGCCAAGCTGAACATCAAAGACATCACGATCTGTGACGCCACGGCGCAGATGCTCCGGAAGGCGGAAGCGGACGGCGTGGAAACCGCCTTTCACCGGGCGGCGGGCATGAAGCCCTGCCCCATCGGTGCCGAATCCGCCTGCTGCAAGCACTGCTCCATGGGTCCCTGCCGTCTCAACGCCAAGGACCCCTACGGCAAGGTGGGCGTCTGCGGCGCGACCATCGACACCATCCAGGCCAGAAATTTCGCCCGCATGGTTGCGAGCGGGGCGGCTGCCCACACGGATCACGGCATGTCCATGCTGGATCTCTTCCGTGACGTGGTCAACGGAAAGATCAAGGACTACACCATCAAGGACCCCATGAAGCTGGAGTCCGTGGCCAAATCCATCGGCATCGAGACCGAAGGCAGGGAAGTGTATGACATCGCCATGGACCTCTACAAGGAGCTCGAGCGCACCTACACCCAGGTGGAAGGCGAGATCCCCTTTGCCAACGGGTTCCTCAGAAGACCCTGGACGTGTGGCGTAAAGTACAACGTTGTCCCGCGAGGCGCCATGCGCGAGATCATGGAACTGATGCACCGCTCCCACATGGGCGTGGACCAGCACTACGAAAACATCACCCACCAGTGCAGCCGGACGGCCCTGGCCGACGGTTGGGGCGGCTCCATGGTTGCCACCGAGATCTCCGACATCCTCTTCGGCACGCCGACCCCGGTCAGGGCGGAAGTCAACATGGGCTGTCTGAAGGAAGACCAGGTCAACATCATCATTCACGGCCATGAGCCCAACCTCTTCGAGTCCGTGCTCGAGTCGGTCAATGACCCCAGCCTGATCCAGGCCGCCAAGGACGCGGGCGCCACAGGCATCAACCTGCTCGGCATGTGCTGTTCCGGCGCGGAGATGCTCTCCCGACACGGCATTCCCCATGCAGGCAACTTCATGTCCACGGAGGCCATCCTGGTCACCGGCGCCGTGGATGCCATGGGCGTGGACGTCCAGTGCATCAAGCAGGGGCTGGCCAAGGTGGCCGACTGCTACGGCACGAAGCTCTTCACCACCAACCCGCGCTGCAAGATCGAAGGGGTCGAGCACATCGAGTTTCACGAGCACAACGCCAGGGAGTGCACGGACGCCATCGTCGAAAACGCCATCGTCCGCTTCAAGAACCGAAACGTCCCCATCGAGATCCCCAATATCCGAAACATGGGGATCCACGGGTTCTCCCATGAATATATCAACTACATGCTGGGCGGCACCTTCAGGTCCTCCTACACCCCGCTCAACGACAACATCATCAACGGCCGCATCCGTGGCGTGGCAGGCGTGGTGGGCTGCACCAACCCGAGGGTGAAGCAGGACTGGGTCCATGTGGAGCTGGTCAAGGAGCTCATCCGCAACGACATTTTGGTCGTTCAGACGGGCTGCTCGCAGATCGCGCTTGCCAAGGCCGGCCTCTACACCCCTGAAGCCGCACACTTGGCAGGCCCTGGCCTGCGGGAAGTGTGCGAGACCGTCGGGATGCCGCCGGTGCTGGGTCTTGGGTCCTGCGTGGACAACAGCCGGATCCTCATTGCCTGCGCCGAGATGGTCAGGGTCGGCGGCCTGGGCGAGTCCATCGCGGATCTGCCCGTGGCCGGCGCCGCGCCCGAATAGATGAGCGAGAAGGCCATCTCCATCGGTCAGTATTTTGTGGCCTCCGGGGTTTTCACGGTCTTTGGGGTGACCTTCCCGATCGTGGAGGGGACCAAGTTCCACAATCTCCTCTTCGACGGACTTGAAAAAGAGGGCTTCGGGAAGTGGGGCTTTGCGAAGGATCCCTACGAGATGGCCAAGCTGATGATCGATCACATCGATTCGAAGCGCAAGGCCCTCGGCATCGACAAGGCCAGAGACAGGGTCCTCGTGGATATGGCAAGCCGCCGGGAGATGGAAGCCGCCTAAGGGATGCGGAATGGGGAACGCGGAATTCCGAAATGAGGATTCCATGTTCCCCGCGTCCATCTCGGCACCTCTTCTGTCTGACATTTTTCCATCCGACTGCGGGACGGCTCGACGCCTCCTGCAGTCGGATGTTTTTTTTATACCGTCGGTCCAATTGCGCGCCGATCGCAGAGTCTTTTGGGACAAGGAGAACGGTCATGAAATGGAAGCAACTTTTCACGCCCACAGAAAGTCTGAACGCCGCTGATCTCAGGGCATTCATTGCGGAACAGCCCGAGGGGAGCTACACCCTGCTCGACGTTCGTCAGCCGGGTGAATATGAGGAATCCCACATCCCTGGGAGCCTACTTATCCCGCTGCCCGAACTGACGGATCGTATTCACGAATTGGATCCCGAAAAGGCGACCATTGTCTACTGAGCGGTCGGCGGCCGCAGCCGGGTGGCTGCCCAGATCCTTTCAGGCCAGGGGTATGAAAAAGTCTACAATCTCAAAGGGGGCATCAAGGCCTGGCAAGGTCTCACGGCCGTGGGCCCCGCAGAGGTCGGCATGGCCCTTCTCACGGGTAAAGAGACGCCCGTTGAGATCATTTTCATGGCCCTGGGCCTGGAGGAGGGACTTCGGGCCTTCTACGATGACATGGCCAGGAAGGCGGGAAGCCCAGCCGTTTCCGAGCTCTTCGAACGACTGGCCGCCATCGAGCTCAAACACAAGTCGAAACTGCTTGCAGCTTTACACAATCCACGCAGGATCAGATGCGACCAAGGAATCCATCGATTCGCAGGTCATGGCGGATGCCATGGAGGGCGGATTGACGGCTGAGGAATTCCTGAAGCTCAACCAACCGGCCATGCAGACCCATCAGGAGGTGGTCGCCATGGCCATGACCATCGAGGCCCAGGCCCTGGACCTCTACATGCGCCAGGCCCGCAAGTTGAACGACCACACATCCAGGGAGATCCTGCAAGGGTTGGCCGACGATGAAAAGGCCCATCTCGCCGCCCTGGGCAAGCTCATGGATGAGCTCTGGCTGAAGCATGCGTAAGGAGTCAAAAGGCCGTAACAGGTTTCATTCATTACTACAGGAGGGGATTATGAGGAAAACAGGATGGAGATGCTTTGTGGCGTTGGCAGTGACCCTGGTGTTCACTGCGGGTTTCATTGGCGAAGCGTCCGCCGCGGATGTGCCGCGAATGAACAAGGAGGATTTGAAAGGAAGGCTGGGGGATCCCGATCTCGTCATCATCGACGTTCGTACCGCAAGCGACTGGAAGGCCGGCGATTTGAAGATCAAGGGCGCCACACGGGAAAAAGCGAAGAATGTGGCCGAGTGGGCTCCCAAGTTCGACAAGAGCAAGACGATCGTGCTCTATTGCGCCTGACCCAACGAAGGCACCTCTGCCGGTACGGCGGAGAAGATGATTGACATGGGCTTCACCAAAGTCTACGCCCTCAAAGGCGGCTGGAAAGAATGGAACCGGGCCCAGTTCCCGACTGAACCTAAAGACGAACCAAAAACGAAAGCCAAATCTAAATAGTGTCTGAACCAAGAGTGGGGGATTTTCAGGGATTTGACCCATCCGGACCCAGGGAACGGAAATCCAGGAAGAAGCCTGATTGCTCGTGCATGAATCTTCAAGAAAGGCTGAGCTAAATCGCAACCGGGCCTGCCCATCCAGCCAAGGAAGGGCAGGCCCGGTTGCATGTTCTGCAATACTCAAATCTTTGCGATCCGTTTGAGTCCTCTGGGGATCGCCTTCCCTCTAATTCATCACCGTTTGAACCAAGAATACCATTTAGACTTGTAATTCACCGAGATGACAGACTTGGTTTGATTCCCGGCGGCATCCTTCGCCGTCACGCTGATCGTGTTATCACCTGAATAAAGCCTTATTCGTCTTACGGACCAGTTGGTGGTCCCATAGGCTGTCCCGCTCCCGCCCCTCGAGTTGGTCCAGGAGACCTGCTTGACGCCCACGTTATCCGACGCGCTCCCTGCAAGGCCCACACTTGATGACGACGTCTCGTAGCTTCCGCCAGTCGTCGGAGACGTAATTGCCACTTGTGGGCTTTGCGTGTCTCCGGCGGATGGTTGGCTGTAGGCCACTGTAATGTTTGCTGTCCCCAGGTTACCGGCTGCGTCTTTCGCGGTCACGGTGATCGTATTCGAACCCGACACAAGGCTGATCCCTGGTATGGACCAGTTGCTCGTACCGGTCGCCGTGCCGCTGCCGCCAGTGCTCTTGGTCCAGGTCACCTGCGTCACCCCCCCCGCTGTCTGTCGCGGTCCCCCCAAGCGTAATACTTGATGTGGAAGACGTATAGCTCCCGCTCGTGGTCGGCGAGCTGATCGAAACCGCCGGCCGCTGCGTGTCCACTGGTGTGGGAACCGTATAGGTCACGGCGATGACCGCTGTCCCCAGGTTATCTTCGTCAATCTGATTGAGAGAGGAAGGAATAATGGGAACAGGGTCAGCTGTTGCCGCCGTATCAAATTTTTACAGGTAATGGAGTCAGGCAAAGACCGGACACTTCTGACCTGCCTTTCAGCCCAACTTGTACAGACGGATGGTTTTCCTGACTTGTTCACTGTCCACACAGGGACGGATTTTTAATGATCCTCCGAATCGACCATGCGAGACTCAGGGGCTTCGCCCAATTGGAATGATGGAATAATGGGGTATCTCACACAGAGCACTCAGAGAAGCACAGAGAATCTGAGGATCTGCCACCCCTGTGGGCCTGCTCCCGCTTTGCGGGACGGGTGTGAGCAAATCTCTTATTTCGCCTTGGCGGGCTGCGATCTCTGCGTGAGCTCATTCTTATAGGAGCTCCGTCTCGCTGGAAAGGACTGACGTCCTGTTAATGCGGACACCAGCCTCCACGAAAGCAAAACTGGTGTACAAAATTCTGGGATTATCCCGTTTTGGAAGCGGACAATTTCCGATAGTCTCCTTCCTGGTTGTCGGCCCCATGTCCTTTCGGGGATTAAATGGCATGCAAAGTGCAAACATCCAGACTGGAACAACTTTTGCGGGTGACCAATCATACTAGAGGAAGCCTTGAATGGTTGCTTCGAACTTTGGTTGTTTTAAAGTGACAATTTCAAGCCTAATTGTGTGTCTCATTTTCAACACGTATGCCATTCTAACTCCCCAGTGGGGCCATGGGCTTCCCAGAAAAGAGAAAAAGGGTTCAGAGGCGATCAAAGTGAAGGTTTTGGGGGTGTTTTGAAAAGAACGGGTGCCGGCATGTTTCAGGGGGTGAGTGTGCTTATACTGAGCGTCTTTCTATGCGGTTCGGTCTCAGCCTTTGGGAGCGATACTGATCAGGGCTCAGGCATTATATCTCCCTTGCCCGGTCCCTCTCGTCAACCCTCTCCCAACTCCTGGGTATGATGGCGTGCGGATCCTTGCGGCGGGGCCCAGCTTCGAAGAAATGGTCGTTGAACTGGTCAACGAAGAGAGGTGGATCAATGGGGCGCTTCCACCTTTGAAACACAACTCACTTCTTGACGTTTCGGCGGGACCCACAGCCATAATATGGCAGACCGGGACTTTTTCGCACACTGCGACCTCGACACCGGGACGTCGCCCTGGGACCGCATGACCGCAGCCGGTTATCAGTGGAGTTACGCAGGAGAAAATATCGCCGCCGGGTATGGCACGCCGCAAGAGGCTATGACCGGGTGGATGAACAGCTCAGGTCACCGTGCCAACATCCTTTCCACAAATTTTCGTGAGATAGGTCTCGGGTATTATTACGCACCGACAGATGGTTCAGGGGTGAGACGGGATTCGAACAGCGATTGTGCCGCAGACAGCACCATATCTGCCATGTATCATTATTGGACCCAAAATTTCGGTGCTCGTTACAACGTCTATCCTTTGGTCATTAACAGAGAGGCCTACAAGACCCAAAGCCCTTTGGTGGACCTCTACATTTACGGGGCAGGCTGGGCAACAGAGATGCGGATGAAAAACGAAACTGCGAGCTGGGGTGGTTGGCAGCCCTTTTCGACGCATGTGTCAAATTGGGAGCTTAGCCTGGGTAATGGCCTCAAGGAAGTTTTTGTCGAGATCCGTAACGCGTCGGGGACCGTGGTAACCGCCGGCGACACGATCCTCCTTGAAGGCACACTGCCTCCACCAACCCCAAGTCCTCCAGGGGGCGTTTCAGCCACTGACGGTCTGTACGAAGACAGGGTGAGCGTCTCATGGAACACTTCTTCTAACGCGACCTATTATGAGGTCTACCGAGCCACAGACGTAAATGGCCCGAAGGGCAAAATCACCTCGGTCGCGGCAACGTCCCATGATGATACCTCCGCGGAGGCAGGCATATCCTACTACTATTGGGTCAGCGCATGCAACGCATGGGGTTGCAGTGCGCTCAGCGAATACGATATGGGCCACTTAAGAGTCGTAACCAGAGGCGGCATTGCGATGAGCCCCATCCTGATGCTCCTCCTTGACTGATCAGGGGCCTCCGCCCAATGATGATGGCCGGGGCGCTTACCCACTGCCCCACAGGGAGTACGGGGTCAAGATCGATCATGAAACCTTTATTGTTGCGCGCCTCCATTGTTTTGGTGTTTTTTTGGATCACTCCCTGGGCGGATGCCGCTGTCCAATCGCCCCAACTCCTTGCTCACATACAGTGGACGGGCACATCTTGGTTTGGTTCGCCCATTATCCACGATCTTGGAACAGGGGAGCGAAAATTGGTGGGCACTTATTACGATATTTTCGTTTGGGATAAAGATTTCAACCAACTGGCCCGGGCAAAATCCGGGCCTTCCTATCCCCACGAAGGACGGATTTATCCGCCGGCGGTGTGCACGGATCTGGAGGGTGACGGCATCTTTGAGATCGTGGTCGCGAGCAACAACGGCAAAGTGGCGGCTTACGAATGGAGAAACAACAATCTGGCGGTGAAATCCGGCTGGCCGGCCAGTGCCTGCGACCAGGGCCAATGTCCGGAGGTACGAGGACTCGCTGCGGGAGACCTTGACGGAAACGGCACGATCGAGATCGTCGCCACCACTACCCAAACCGCAGGGGGGGCACAGGTCTTCGTGTTCAATCCGAATGGGACCCTGTATCAGCCACCGGGGCTTTCTTACAGCGCCTGGCCCAGGTACAACCTGGAATCAGGACCGGGAAATGATGCAGATGCAAACGGGGCCGGCAACCACGGTTATGGGTGTTATGGCTTGAATGTGGGCATCGGCAATCTGGATGATGACCCCTTTCAGGAGATCGTGGTCACCTTCGACAATCATCAGATCAATGTGTTCCATCACGACGGGGTGAGCATGTTGGCCGGCCCCTATTTCACAAACCGTGCTTCTGCCTATTCCGGGAACAGACTCAACTGGGGCCAGTTCATACGCTGGTTTGACCCGGTCGTAGAAGAAAACCACTATCATCTCCATTCAGGCACCTGGCCGCATCCAAGCAATGAGAAATGGCTCCAATGGACCGAATCGCCGCCCTGCGTCGCAGATGTGGATGGAAACGGCAAGAATGAGGTGGTTTGCATCACCAACGTGGAAAAGGACGTGCCTTACGACACCAAGCACCATTCGGTCATGGTCCTGGAGGGCTCATACGGAGACGGGTCGCGAAGCGCACGCCGCCTTCCGGGATGGGAAGCGCTTCCTTCCTCGGGCTATCCGCTGAGCCGGGCCGGACACACATGGTATCCGCCAACCAACCCCCCTGCACCCACCGTGGTAAACCTCCTGGGGGACCAAAGGCCCGAGATCCTTTACGGCGCCCATGACGGATATGTCTACTGCATCTCTCCCGATGCCCGGCTCTTGTGGCGAGTGAACATCACACATGGGCGGGCTTTGATGTATGCATCGAGAGCTCATGGTTGCCGATCTTGACCGGGACAGTCTCCCTGAGATCGTGTTTACCACGTTCGGAGACCCGGATAATCTTGCGCCAGGGCAATCCCACGGATACTTGATGATTCTTGACCGTGAAGGAAGAACCCTTCATGACCTGCCCTTTCCCGTTCAGGGAACCAACGGAAACGGCAAGGGCGCGCCGGCAGCGCCGACCGTCATGGATCTCAACGGGGACGGAACCCTGGAAATTGTGGTTCAGACTTTTGGAGGAGGCTGCTTTGTCTATACAGTTCCCGGCTCCTCAGAAAACATGCTTCTTTGGCCCACTGCCCGAGGAAATTATCTTCGACAGGGCCGCCCGTGGAAAGAAAGCGTTGCCAGGCGGCCCTTCATTCCTTTCATGCTTCTGTTGGATTAAAAGACTACTGGTGAAATTGGATCGTCCTCTGATGAAGCGAGGCGCCAGCGTGCTCGTCCTTCAGTGGATCAGCTAATCAGCCTTCATATATATGAGCTCCAATGAGCCACCCACCCCCATGTCAAACTTGCACAAGACGGACTTGTTCATGCTAAACGCCGTCAAAGCAGTCGCCAGCATCTCTTTCGCCTTCTCCCCCGAGATCAAATACCATCCGATAATCCACCCTACCATCCACACTCAGCAACTGGATGGTCGGTCTGGTAGTCGTACTTCCTACGTAAGCAATTCTGCAGGTGTAGAATGCTGGGGTCCCAAAGCTGATACTCACAAAACCAAGCAAGAGTAACCCAGCAACCAAAGCCACGAATGTTTTCTTTCTCCTCATCTCCCCGCTCCTTCACAATCCCGATAAGTTAACATTATTGCCTCGTTTCTATTAGCTCTCTCAATGTCAGTCCCCTTCCGCCGCTCTCACTTGGGGGCGTTATCTCCCTGTCCATGGGGTCCTGGGGCTCCGGCGACCTAGCCAGAAGCTCTCGCAGGGTCATTCCCTTTCCACCCGGTTCAGAAGGCGGCGTTATCTCGCTGTCAAGGATCTCATCACGGCTCAACGCGGGCGGCATATCCTTGATCTCTGGAGGTGGGACAAAGTCCGTGTTGCCCTCCAGCGGCAAGAGACCCCCCTCATTTGAATCTCTGGAAAGGGTCGCCGTGCCTAAGGATTTGTCAAGCCTGCGGAGGGTGATCTGCTTTTTACCCTCGTTGATCTTCATGACATAACTGGTGATCCCTACCCTTTTCAGGATTGACCTCAAGACCTCATCCAAAGGAACTCCCTGGGCCTTTAGGGTGACTCGAACATCATCCCACTTCTCACAACCCTTGACCGTGTAACCCGTTGAATTCAGGTGCTCATCAATCAGGGCCCTTAAAGGCGTATCCTTCACTTCGAAGGAGACTGTCGGAAGCGCTCCATGGGACAATGCAGCAGGGCATCCAGGATCATTGAAGAGAAAGATGACCACAAGAAGCAACAAGCAAGGAATCATCAACCTTAGAGGCATGCAACGCCTCGAAGAGAAAAGCTCCCAAGCTCTTATACGGGTCCGGAGAAGCATCATTTTGCCACCACTCATCATTGGGTGCCTAAAATTGATCAGACCCAAGGATTTCCAAGTCGTCTCACGCAAAGGGCATCAAAGACACGCTAGAGAGATTGCACGTTACATGCCAATCCGCCCGATCCGGACCCCAAGGCGACCCACAGTCAATAGAGCTTCTCTCGGCAACCGACCCCCTGCCGGGTCTCGCTCTCTTCTGGATCCCGCTTGGAACTGGTTTTGTGCACCAACTTCCCAAGACGTCCACTTTTGCCTTGACAATCCAGCTTGCCTTAATACAAATTAGTCAATTAGTGTTCAAGACATGAACGCTTGTCGGTTTTTGTCACACCCTGCAGATGTGTTGATTCCAGGTTGTATGAGAGGAAATGGTAAAAAGGGCATTGATCATCGGTGTATCGGGCCAGGATGGCGCACTACTGGCCAGGTTTCTGCTCGAAAAAGGGTATGACGTCACCGGCAGCTCTAGGGATGCCCAGATTTCCCCTTTTCATAATCTTGACCAGCTCGGTATTCGAGATGAGGTCAGGGTCGAATCCTTATCACTCATCGATTTCCGAAGTGTCCTCTCAGCTTTGAAAAGGGTTAGACCAGATGAAATTTACAACCTGGGCGGTCAGACGTCGGTGGGCCTCTCCTTTGATCAACCCGTCGAAACGTTTGAAAGCAACAGCATCGGTACCTTGAATCTTCTGGAGGCCATCCGTTTCCTTGATCTGCCGATCCGGTTTTATAATGCCGCCTCCAGCGAGTGTTTTGGAAACACAAACGGGGCGCCTGCAAACGAGAAAACGCCCTTTCACCCGCGCAGCCCTTACGCCGTGGCCAAGGCGGCCGCTTTTTGGCAAGTTGCCAATTATAGAGAGGCTTACGGGATTTTCGCATGCTCCGGACTGCTCTTCAACCATGAGTCACCGCTCAGACCGGAGAGGTTCGTTACAAGAAAAATTACGAATGCGGCATGCCGTATCTCTCGCGGCAGCAATGAAAAGCTGGAATTGGGTAACATTGCGGTGGCGCGAGACTGGGGATGGGCGCCGGAATATGTGGATGCCATGTGGCGAATGCTTCAACAGGGAAAACCTGACGATTACGTCATCGCAACCGGCGAGACCAATACCCTTGAAGCATTCGTAGCAACGGTCTTCTCTCATCTGGCTCTTGACTGGAAAGAGCATGTGAGATCTCGCCGTGCCCTTTTCAGGCCTTCGGACATCCAGATCTCGTGTGCCGATCCGATGAAGGCGAAGCAAGAGTTGGGTTGGGTTGCGAAATATAAAATGACCGATGTTGCAAAGATGATGGTCGAGGCAGAATCGGATCGACCGAACCAAGTTCTCATGAAGTCATCGGATTACATGGCCTTTGACAGGAAAAGCTAAGAGATGGTCCCGGAGCTAGAGGCAAATATGAATTCAAGCCCGCCGCCGTGCTGGTGTGGGAATAAGTCGCTCGAGACCTTTTCTGCGGACTATCTGAGATGCCCCTCCTGTGAGACGCTTGTTGTAAATGAAATGCCGGTTAAGGACAGGTCGGAGGTCGCGGACGATTCAGACGATTTTTACGGGAAAGACTACTACCTTTCGCACCTGACCGAGTATTATGGCCTTCCTGATATCTCCACGAGGGCCAGAAGTGACCTACCAGAGCGATGCACACATTGGTTAAGCACGCTCCTAAAGTTTAAGCTCCCTCCTGCCAAAATCCTGGAGCTCGGAAGTGCACATGGGGGATTCGTCGCCCTAATGAAGTGTGCCGGTTATGATGCAGTTGGACTCGAGCTGAGCCCTTGGCTTGTGGATTTTGCTAAAAAAACCTTCGGAATCGAAATGCTCAGTGGCCCGATTGAGCGCCAGCACCTCGACGGCATCAGTTTTGACGGAATCGTCTTGATGGATGTCCTGGAGCACTTGCAAAACCCGAAAGGAACTATCACGGTCTGTGCAGATCTCTTGAAGAACGACGGGATCCTCGTGATTCAAACGCCCTGCTATCGAGAAGGGAAGACATTTCACGCTATGGAATCTGAAAAGGACCCCTTTCTCTTCATTTTAAAGCCGGCCGATCACTTGTATCTCTTCAGTATGCAATCGGTCAAAGCTTTGCTCTCTGCGTTTGGCCTGAATTATGTCTCATTCGAACCTGCCATATTCAGCCAATACGACATGTTCCTCATCGCAAGCCGGAGCCCACTCAAACATCACTCGTCTGAGGAAATATTCGGCTGCACTGTCGGCAAAGAGCTCAGGGCGCATTGTCCAGGCGCTCCTTGACCTCTATACGGCCAACGCTGGCCTGGAGAGCAAATTGGGAGATGTGGAAGCCGATCGTCAAGCCAGGCTAGAACAAGTGAATGTACTCTCTGCTACACTCCAAGAGGTGGAAAGAGATCGAGATGAAAGACTCACACTGATCAAAAAACTCTCAGACCAGCTGGAAGAAGTCGAAAAGGATCGAGATGAAAGACTCAAACTGATCAGAAACCTCTCAGACCAGTTGCAGGAAGTGGAAAGGGACCGAGAAGCGCGCCTGGACGTCATAAAAGCGCTTTCGCTAGAAATTGAAAAATTTAAGAAGATTATGTCAAACAGGTGGATCCGTTTGCTTTTGAAAACGGGATTAATTCCTGAAGCGCAGTGAAACAGAAGGACGCCATTCGGCTTGGATGAATGAAAGTCAGCCTGCCAAAGATTTCGATCGTCACTCCCTCATACTCCCAGGGCCAATTCCTCGAGCAATGCATTCGCTCTGTCCTTTCACAGGGGTATCCGCACTTGGAGTACATGATCATTGATGGCGGTTCAACCGATGGGAGCGTTGATATAATAAGGCGATATGAGAAGGAGATTGCTTTCTGGGTCAGCGAACCCGACAAAGGACAGGCGCATGCCATCAACAAAGGATTCAGGATGGCGACAGGGGAAATCCTGGCGTGGTTGAACTCCGACGACTTCTACCTGCCAGGTGCACTGGAAAGCGCAGCTAAAGCCTACTTGGCAAACCCAAACGCCTCTTTCTACTATGGAAACGGATTACGCGTTGATATAGCCGGCTCGAAAAAAGGCGAATTCTATCAAAAAGCGACCGTTTCCTTCAATAGGCAAGCCCTGATCTATTGTCTGAACTATATCCTCCAGCCTGCGGCCTTTATCAACGCCGGGTTTCTCAAGGAAATAGGGTATCTTGATGAAACCCTTTCCTATGGTTTAGATACGGACCTGTGGATACGTCTCGCGAACGTAGCCGATCCACAGCCGATTAATGGGCTCTTGGCAGCTTCCAGGGAATATGGAGTCGCGAAGACATTCACGGGTTCGTTTCGAAGAATTGAAGAACTTCGTCTGATCGCTGAAAAGCACAGTGGACAGCCCATGACCCCTGGCGTCCTCTTATACTTTCTTGACACACTCCATCGTTTCGCGGGGCGTAACGAGGGGCATTTTCCCCCTGGATTCCGAAAAGACATTGAACAATTTTGGGCCAAGGCAGCCAATATCATGCTGCCTTTCGGCGTCGGCCCAGACGGAATGCCTTTTGAGACGATGGAATAGAGATCATCGCATGAAAATCGGCATTGACCTTCGCCCGATCTCCTATGGTTCCTCAGGTGGTGTCCTTCAACTCCTCCAGGGCGTCCTTTCCAGACTTTTCCTGCAATTTCCATCCCATAGTTTTATGGTCTTTTCGACCATATACAATCGAAGACTACTGCCGGCATCTTTTCCTAACGTTCAAAACCTCACTCTTCCCGCTGATTCTTTTTTTCGGAAAGTTGATGAGTATGCCCAAAATGAAAAACTTGATGTCATCTTTAGAAGCTTCCCCATTGAAGATGATTTGGAATTCCCGCTTGGTAAACAAGTCTTCCTGATTCCTGATCTGCAACACGATATTTTCCCGGAATTCTTCACCGCTGAAGACTTAAGAAGACGAAGGCTTGCTTTCAATAGAGCCTTGGGCAACGCTGGAGCGATCGTAACACTGAGCGAATTCACCAAAAAAAGCATCCTTGAGCATCCCTGGACCTTGTGTCCTAATGTTCACATTGTCTGCCCCGCACTCCAGACAGGGCACCAGAACCTCTCCGCAGACGAGCTTTCTGAGGAAGAAACAAGACTGATTCCCAAAGGGGACTTCTTTTACTTTCCCGCCAACCTCTGGCCCCACAAGAACCATCGGCGCGCAATCGAGGCTTTCAGGCTTTTTCTAAAAAAATCTGAGAAGCCTTTCACTTTTATCCTCACCGGGCACCCGGAAGGTTGGGGAAACCTCTCAGCTGAGCTCCACGACCTTCCCGTCAGACACCTTGGATATGTGACCCCCAAGCTCGTAAACATCTTGCTCCAACGCGCCAAAGCGCTTGCCTTCTTTTCCTTGTATGAAGGCTTCGGCATCCCGTTGCTGGAAGCCTTTCAGGCTGGAACGCCCGTTATCTGCAGTAATGCCGCCAGCTTGCCTGAGGTTGGTGGAGATGCCATACTGTCCTGTGACCCAAATGACGTAGAAGCGATCGCCTCCTTGATGCATAGAATCATTGCTGAAAATGATTTGCGAGATGATCTGATCGCAAAAGGAAAAGCCCGGCTGTCGCACTTCACCTGGGAGCAATCCGCCGCCAACCTTTTCAGGGCATTTGAAGCCGTCTACCGGTTAAACCTCCAACCCCGACCGCGGGTTTCGCCAGGACAAAACGATCACGAGAAACCCCTTGTATCCATCGTCACGCCTTCATTCAATCAGGGCCGATTTCTAAAACGCACCATTGAAAGCGTCCTCCAGCAAGACTATCCTCACATCGAGTATATTGTCATGGATGGGGGCTCCACCGACCAATCCCGAGAAATCCTCCAGTCATATAATGGAAAGCTTGAATGGGTCTCCGAGTCTGACAGGGGGCAAGCCCATGCCATTAACAAAGGGTTTGCTCGTTCCAGGGGACAAATCCGCGCCTACCTCAATTCAGATGACATATTATATCCCGGTGCAGTAGGTACAGTTGTCGACTTTTTTGAGAAACACGCTGACATCGATATGGTCTATGGACGGGCCCACTATATCGACGAACATGATCGGGTCACCGGCTTTTACAACACCGACGAGTATTCCTTTGAAAGAATCATGAATGATTGCTGCGTTTGCCAGCCGGCGTGCTTTTGGAGGACCCGCGCTTCGGATATCGTTGGCGATTTTAGAGAAGATTTGAACTATGCCCTGGACTATGACTACTGGCTGCGCATCGACAGAGCAGGCGCGAAGAATCAAACACATTCAACCCATTTTGGCTGCATCAAGGCTTTACGGTGCCACGAAAACCCTATCCGGCCGAGGTGAATTCTACAGAGAAATATTCGATGTGTGCAAAACCAATGGCAATTACGTGAGTCTCAACTATTTCATGGGCTTGTGGCACCACCGTTTGTTGGAAGACCACTCCAAGTTTTCGTCTTTTGCCAAAGTGTTCCCAAGCACTTATAAGCTCCTGGCCAATGTTCACCACAAACTCTGCCATAAGCAATACTACAGTCTCAACAGGTTCACGCATATTTTGCTCCAGCCTCTCTATAGTGCCGTTAACCGGAGACTTCCCGAGTCTGTGGCATCGCTCATGCCGTTCTATCAACCCGGTTCATCCAATAGCGTGAAGGTCAAAGGCGTGTATCCGGATAATTGGCTTGCGCCGAGATGTCGGTTTCGGCCGGCTGAATCGACACAAGCTTACTATTTGGCAGGAACGCCTCCCATGGACATGAATTTATGGGTCGAAATTGACAATCGTTCTTCTTCAAAACATGCCTTACATGGTGGTCGGCCGGCACGTGTTGAAATCGGCTTGATTCGCCAGCCGGAAGCGGTTATTAAACTTAAATTTTCGAAATGCGTCACTGATCCTTGCAAGCGGAAGCTTTCTTTTCTTATTGATGATACGAACCTTTTCCTAGAACCGGATTTGTGGGCATCTTGAGTCGAACGGATTTACAGGATAATGAACATGGCCTACTACAGCTTTCTTGCGTGACATGAGAATGAGATCCGGTCCAATCGCCAGTCTGCTTAAAGGATTCATTGAATTCCTGATAATACTGCATAATCGCAGGTTCCTGATTTTCTCAATGGCCAAGCGGGATATGGCCAATCAACACGTTGGCTCCGTGCTTGGTTTTTTTTGGACATTCATTCATCCTTTAGTATTGATGTTTATTCTGTGGCTTGTTTTCAGTGTGGGATTCAAAACTGCGCCAAGGGGAGAGGTTCCATTTGTCGTCTGGCTCATATCCGCGATGGCCATCTGGAACACGTTTGCTGAAACCGTCAATTCTTCAACCAATTCGATTGTAAGCAACGCCCACTTGGTGAAGAGAGTCGTTTTTCCGTTGAGCGTTTTGCCGGTGGTCAAGCTTGTCGGCTCATTTATGACGCATTGCGTATTCCTTGGATTGTTGATCGTTCTAATTCTTCTTTACGGCCTGCCGTTCAGTGTTTTTTGGCTCCAGGCTCTCTATTACTTCGCAGCGATGAGTATACTGGCTGTCGGAATAAGCTGGATCTCTTCATCCATTAACGTATTCGCCAGAGACACGGGCCAGGTGGTCAGTGTTCTGCTTCAAATTGGATTTTGGGCCACGCCCATATTCTGGGATATCGGCATCATGCCTGAGAAGGCTCGTTTCGTTCTGAAGCTCAACCCCGTTTTCTACATTGTTCAAGGTTACCGCGACTCCTTCATATATTTCATACCCTTTTGGAGTCACTGGCAGATGACGGTTTACTTCTGGGTCGTGGCGGGAGTCATTTTCATTCTTGGAAGCTTGATATTTCTGAGGCTCCGGCCCCACTTTGCTGATGTGCTTTAATGGGTCCAACCTGAAATTCCTGACTTCCGGATGGCACCCCCTTTTTCTACTGTTGAAGTCATGATGCAAGACGGCGTTGATAAAAATTTGAAATTTTCTTCAGATACCGGCCTTGACTCGCCGACCCGCGTTGATCCATCTCCTGTTGAAAATGGCTTTGCGATTCGAGCTGCTAATTTGAGCAAGAAGTACCGGCTCTATGATGACCCCAAAGCATCGATTGAAAGAGGCTTTTCACCCTTTCAGAAAGAAATACCATCGCGAATTCTGGGCACTAAGAGATGTCTCCTTTGAAATCAGAAAGGGACAAAGCTTTGGCATCATCGGAAAAAACGGTTCCGGGAAATCGACAATTCTAAAAATACTCGGCGGGAATCACTCCAACCCACGACCGGTGAATGTTTCTGTCAACGGCAAAGTATCAGCCCTGCTGGAGCTTGGTGCGGGCTTCAACGCCGAGTATACGGGTATAGAGAATGTCTACTTCAACGGATTTCTTATGGGATACACCAAGGAGGAAGTAGATGAAAAACTGGAGGACATCCTTTCATTTGCCGATATAGGCGAGTTTGTTTACCAGCCGGTTAAAACATACTCCAGCGGGATGTTCATAAGGCTTGCTTTCGCCCTCGTCACAAGCGTTGATCCGGACATTCTCATCATCGACGAAGCCCTTGCTGTGGGGGATATATTCTTCAAACAGAAATGCTATCAGCGACTGGAACGCTTTCGAGAAAAGGGCGTCACAGTTGTTCTTGTCTCCCACGTCATGAATGATATCCAGCAATTCTGCGACCAAGTCCTTCTTCTTCACCGCGGTGAGCCATCTTCCATGGGAAGGCGGCAGAAGCCATAAAGCGCTTCTATCTCATCCAGCAAGGGGTGCTGCACCCCTTCCAAGACAAATGTTCATCCAGCTCTGCCCCACCCCCGCCGCCGCGCGACGAAAACATCCATGCTGAACCACTGCGATATCACTCCGCCTGGTTTCTGGCCCCCTCAATCGGCCTTTTTTGATATCTCTAATGTCCCGCAGGTATCAAATGGTTGGGCCACATGCACTGGTGTTGCCCTCTGCAATGCCAAAGGAGAGGCCTGTCGGTCATTTGAACAGGGAGCAAGCGCGAGCTTTTTCTATGAATTTGAGACTAACCATGATATTGAAGTGGCTGTCGGTGGTTTGGTGATTTTCAATGAGAAGAACGTGATCGTACACGGAAAGAGCACGCTGGAGTACGGTACGATCAGTCCCTGATTTCGTGTCAAAGAATTCCAGGGTCAGGTTTCAGGCATGACATCTCTCTCGAAATCGCGATGGGTGAGTACTCTTTTCGAAGTGGGCATCGCCTTCATCCCGGCGGAAGACTTCCAAGCGTCGATCCCTGCTGAATTATCACGAATTGAACGGACGTGTCTCAAGATTGTGTCACTTGGCGGAGGCCGGTTTCTTTTCTGTCGTCTGGCGGAAGGATTTTGAGCCAGTGCAGCTGCTCCACCATGGCCTTTGCAATTTGCCCGGCGTCATGTCTGTAAATGTACTGGAATCTTGAATGATACAACCTCACTTCGTGGACTTAATTATGAAAGCCGAAGGTTCTTGGCCTCATGACTCATCTTTCTTGAGACATCTCGGGGTGCGACCAGATTTCAGACGGCAGAGTGCGCTGCACCGCGGTCGCAGTCTGTGACGATGGAGGACAGGCATGCAGAATTTTCCATCAGGGCCAGACCGCCCACTTTTTTTGTGAATTCCTGGTCGTTGAAGGAATCGGAATACCGAGCGGAGGGCTCCAATTCGAAAATCCGGAAGGGAAAGTCATCCATGGGAAAAACAGTTTTCAATGTGACGAAGCATTTCCCTCCAAATCCAATCCAGGTGAACTTGTTACGCTATCATCATTCCCTCAAACTTGAAGTTGAGCCTGGGGAGTACCGTTTTGAGGTCGGATGCGCTTCCACCGACCCTTCCTCCCTTCAAGGTCACCAGCAGGGAGAATTAACGCATCTGAATTCAGTCGACTTTGTGCTGAGCATTGCCGGGTTCCGCAAGTCGGTTCTTTTGTGGTGCGCTTGCGAGAAGACGGCAAATTGTCACATTACGGGATCGCCAACTTGCCTGGCACCATTCAAACATCGTCGTTCAACGGTCCGTCTGAAGAGGTCGCCCGTCTCTTCACAATGCGACCGCCGAGCTCGAGCTCCCCTACGTTTTCCACATTACGCATTGGAAAGCGGGGTCCCAGTGGATTCATAAGATTCTAAGGGAGGCTGCTCCTGACTTGATTATTAAGCCTCAGCTCGATGACGTCCAGTTCCTTCACTGGCCACTTCAGACGGGAAAAATCTACCCCACCCTGTACCTGACGAAATACCAATTCGAAACAGTGCGCGTGCCTGAACAGTGGAAGCGGTTCGTCATTATTCGTGACCTTCGGGATACTCTGGTTTCTGCATACTTCAGCCTAAAATTCAGCCATCCCATAGTCAGATACCAGATGGCCAATGTGCGGTCCACTCTCAACTCCATTTCTCAAGAAGAGGCGTTCATCTATCTCATGGATGAGTGGCTTCCAGCCTGTGCCAAAATTCAGTTATCCTGGCTTGAAGGGGGAGAAAAGGTCTTCCGGTATGAAGCTCTGTTATCAAACGACGTACAGACGATGACCGAAATCCTAATCCGCCGATGTGACCTGCGCATTAGCCAAGACCGCCTAGAGGAAATAGTCACAGCAAACAGATTTCAAAAGCTGACTAGCGGTCGCGAACCGGGAGACGAAGATCCCAAGTCTCATCATAGGAAAGGCATATCCGGAGACTGGATGAATTATTTCACGCCAGACGTCAAGAGAGCCTTTAAGGCCCGGTACGGAGGGGTTCTAATTGCCACCGGTTACGAAAAGAGTTTAGACTGGTAATCACAACCATCACTCATTAATTGATAGAGAATTATGCATAAAATCCTCGTAGTCGAATATCCAAAGTCTGGTGGTACCTGGCTTGTCAGCATGTTAGGAGATACTCTCTCACTCCAAAAACGGGATCTTTACGTAAGAGAGGGGTTCAACCTGTTTAATATCAAAAGCCACCCATGGTACGAGAACTCATCGGATCTCGATATGGACGGCCCATGCGTTATCAAGAGCCATGAGTTGCCCGGCTCCCCACTGCACAATTTTCATGCCAAAATCATTCACCTCATCCGCGATGGTCGTGATGTGGTTGTATCCAAGTACTTTTACGAGAAGGAATTTTGTGTTCAAAATGGCCTCATCGAGAAATTCAACTTCTCCTTCGATGAATACATCGAAAAAACGGCCAGCGAGTGGGCCCAGTACGTCTCGGCCTGGCTGGCAAAAAACGCAGTGGTCTGCCGTTACGAAGACTTGTGTCGAACTCCGGGTCCAACACTTACTAAGCTTCTTTCCGCTCTCCATCTCCACGTGCCTGCTGACAAGCTACATTCGGCGATCAACGCGAACTCCAGGGAGAGATTGAGTAATTCCTTGTCCAAGGCCTTCCCACATAACACTTTCGTAAGAAGTGCCAAGCCAGGCGATTGGATGCATTTCTTCAAGGACCATCACAAAAAGATATTCAGGATTTGCGCAGGTGACCTTTTACGGGTTCTCGCCTATGAACGAGATCCCAGTTGGTCAAATTCATCCGGCGAATACCCGCTGCAGAAAGGTAAATCAACTCAACAAAATAGGGTTACCCCTTCCGAACTGCCACAGGAGGCTGATACGATTCAAATCCAGCCAATTGAGAACGGGGTACTCTCCAAACAAAAAACCTTGCAGGAAGTCAAAGACTTTTACTGGTATCATTGCATTGATCTGGGAGACGGCGTGATTACCGATGGCGACTATGATTTGAGACCACTGGTCGATCACTATGGTTTCCCTGATGACATGACCGGTATGAGTGTCCTCGATGTGGGACGCGGCAGTGGTTTCTTCTCATTCGAGTTTGAAAGAAGAGGTGCCCAGGTTGTTGCGACCGACATAGGCTCTTATTTTGACTGGGATTTCTGCGGAGGAGAAAAGAAGAAGGAAGAATGGAAAAAGGGCATTGGGGATGAAAAAAAATTCTCATGGCAAAAAATTTATGGAGCGTTTGAAACAGCAAAAAAAATGAAGAGGTTCCAAAGTCGAAAGCCAGATTTATCAACGTGTACGACATCTGTCCAGAGGCATTTGGAGGCAGGGTATTTGATCTTGTCTTTGTTGGATCACTATTGACCCATTTGAGAGATCCCATTTTGGCCATGGAAAGGCTTTACAGCGTGACCCGTGGGAAACTCATCCTGGCGGCAGCAATCATGAAACTGAATCAAGTCGAGGACATCCCCCTGATGTCTCTCGTGGCCTCACCTTCAGATAATCCAAAGAGTTGGTGGATCATAAACAAGAAATGTGTGATCGCAATGTTGAAATGTGCTAACTTCAACGATATTAAGATCATTTCCGAATTTGTCATTAAGAACAGGCGGGTTAAAGACCTCAGCCTCCCTCACGTGGTCGTACACGCAACTGGCTCTTCGCGGTAGCGAATGATTGGCAACAAGTTGCTGAAAGACCCTACGTTGGCGTGAAAGAAATGATAGGTCCGGAACCAGACAAGACCTCGCTGGGTAAAAGATGCCTAGCCGAAGGAGAGACAGTGCAGACCGGAGCGCATTGCTGAAGTCCGACAGGATCGTCGATGAAAAATGGTACCATAGCATCGAGTTGTTGCCCGGTCTCTTTACCAAGGGCTGGAATCATGACAATATTGCAGTTACAAGGGCACTTCTACGGGGCTGTGAAGTAGAAGGCCTGAAATGCCTTGACATAGGTGCCCAAGACTTTCTTATAACGCTGTTGCTGCTCCGCCGAGGAGCCGGAAGGGTCATTGCGTATGATCGACTAACCAAGGAAGCGCGGGCTGATTTTCTGAAGTCTCATTTTAGTATCGACTTTGAATATATTCACAGCGTGGGTCTGTCAGATTTGCCTGTTAAGGCAAGGGAATTGGGAGCACCATGCTGCGATGTTATAGTTTTTTCGGGTGTTTTGTATCATATGTTTGATCCGCTGGCCGGACTCGCCACTGTTAGAGGCTTGGTGAGAAACGGAGGCCTGTTGATCTTAGAAACTGCTGCCGTGCCCGGCCCTTCCTCGGAAATGTTTTTCAACGCGGAAGGCCGCTTCTATTTCGGCACAAACTACTGGCAAATCTCTACAGGTTGTCTCGATTATCTCCTTAGATTTCTCAGATTATCACCCATAGACTGTTTGTATCTGGGCCCATCAAGAGAGTCGTTTTCTGAAAATCCCAACCGCGAAGACCTGATAAGAATAGGTGTTGTTTGCAGGGCGCTGGACAGATGCCTTCCTTCCATGCATGATGACTGGATGGTTCAAAGTATTTTCGAACGCGACTTCAGCCAGTTTTTGGACTGGTCACTTGTTTCCAATGCTTCACCCGAGGTCGGTTATGTATGTCAAAACAAATCGCTCGTTTTACGTCAGGACACGGGGTCGATTGATATTTACAGGACAATCCAAGCGTCTCCGGCGATTGCCATACAAGATCCGGACAGCCAGATTCGACTGAAGTTGGGCGCCGTCGAATGATCGCATGCGTGGCAAGTCGATTGCGGCTATGAGATAGGTGATTAGAAGAGGAAAAGATGGAAAACGCCTTTTTTAACCAGCGGGTTTTGCTGACCGGAGTGTGCGGAACAATTGGCAGAGAGCTCCTTCGCCAGGTGGTCGATATGGGGGCAGGTGAAATTATCGGCCTGGATAACAATGAGACCGAACTATTTCTTCTTTCGGAATATTACCGGGCCAAAGGAAATATCCGGATGTATTTCGGCGATGTGCGGGACCTGGACACCCTCGTGCAGCGGATGAAAGGGGTTGACGTGGTGCTGCATACCGCGGCCATGAAACATGTGATTGTAAGCGAGAAGTCTCCGCGGGACGCGATCCGAACAAACATCCTGGGCGTTCAAAACGTAATCGATGGGGCTTTCGCAAATGGGATCAATCGCGTGATTTTCACGAGCTCGGATAAGGCCGTAAATCCAACCAATGTGATGGGGACAAGCAAGCTTATGGGAGAAAGGTTGATGACCGCGGCAAGCACCATTTCCGGAGATAAGGGTCCGGTATTTGCCTCGACGCGGTTTGGAAACGTGCTGGGGTCCCGAGGCTCTGTGATCCCCGTGTTCCACGAACAAATCCGGCGAGGTGGGCCGGTCACCATCACCGATACCCGCATGACCCGCTTCATCATGTCTCTGGAGGAATCCGTGAGACTGGTCCTGCTTTCTGTCGGGCTTGCCGGAGGCGGGGAGGTCTTTGTCACCAAAATGCCCGCGATTCGCATCGAGGACCTGGCCAAGATCATGATACAGGAGGTGGCCCCTGGGTATGGGTTTCTTCCGGAAAAGATAGAAATTGAGACGGTGGGCGCAAGGCAGGGCGAAAAGCTTTACGAAGAGCTCCTGAACGAAGAAGAAATTCGCCGGGCCGTTGAATTGGATCGCTATTTTGTGATCATGCCGGCCTTCAGGGATGTGAAACAAGAGGATTTGTCGCGCTATCCTAATCTTGTTTCCGGCCGCATATCGAAGGTCTATAATTCGGCTCAGGAGGAACCCATGGCGGAAAACGCACTTCGAGCCTTTCTTAGGTCACATAAGCTATTGGAACAAGCGTGAGGCAGGAGGCAGTATGAGAATCCTTGTCCTCGGAGCCGATGGCTACCTGGGATGGCCCACAACCATGCGCTTTTCGATGGGCGGCCACGAGGTGGTAGCGGCTGACAGCTATTTAAAGCGGGATCTTGCCGTCAAACTCGACTGCGAGCCTGTTTATCACTGCCCGAATCTGCATAAACGGGCAAGGATCTGGGCTGAGAAAACGGGGAAAAGTATCGAGGTGGCTGTGGGGGACGTGACCGATTACCGATTCCTTTCAAGCCTCTTTCAATTACACCGGCCCGATGCGGTGGTTCATTACGCGGAACAACCTTCGGCGCCGTTTTCGATGATCGACCGCGAGAAGGCCGAAATCACCGTCAAGAACAACTTGGTGAGCACCCTCAATATCGTATATGCCATCAAGGAATTCGCCCCATCCTGTCATTTGGTCAAACTCGGGACCATGGGTGAGTACGGAACCCCCAACATTGATATAGAAGAAGGCTGGATGGAGATCAAGCACAAGGGCCGCTCCGACACCTTCCTATTTCCAAGGCAGGCAAGCTCCCTTTATCACACCACAAAAATCCAGGACACGGATCTCTTGTGGTTTTACGTGAGGACATGGGGAATCACCGTGACCGACCTTATGCAGGGGCCCGTTTACGGGGTTTTCACCGATGAGTCAGATGTGGATAGCCGCCTGCTCCCGCATTTCCATTATGATGAGGTGTTCGGTACCGTTCTGAACCGCTTTATCGTCCAAGCGGTCTGCGGTCACCCTCTCACCGTGTACGGGAGAGGCAACCAGATCAGGGGATACATCAACCTTCGTGATACGCTGGCATGCGTAAGCCTTGCCGTGACCAAGCCCCCTCCAAAGGGCGAGCTCAGGATTCTCAATCAAATCACCGAGGTCTTCTCAGTAAACCAACTGGCAGAGAAAGTCCGTGAAGTTGGCCGTGCCATGGGCTACGACGTCTCCATAGACCATATGAAAAATCCGAGGGTCGAAAAAGAAGATCACTACTACAATCCAACCTACAGTGGACTGCTTGAATTGGGCCTGAAACCGAATTTATTGACTGACGAAGTCCTGGCCCAAATGCTCGAGTTTGTTGACTCCCATGAGGCAAATGTGGATCCCCATGCATTCAGGAGGGGTGTCAGATGGGCCTAAATCGTTCCGGCTTCGTCCGCGCTAGGAAAGGGGGATGCAATTGGGGGGTCATTTAATCCTGTTGCGGTTCATTGGGGCGCTTTTCGGGGCGGGGCTGTGCGCCTGGAGCTTCCTGCGTTTCAGGGGTCATGCGATCCGTCGGCATGAGTTCTTCCTTTCCTTTTGCCTTGGCCTGGCCTTCCTCATCGTTTCTGTCTATCCTAACAGCCTCAATACCTTGGCCGGTATGTTATCGCTCAGTGGCAAAGAATACGGACGCCTCATACTCCTTCTGATCATTTCCAATCTGGTCATGTGGCTCCTGATCCTTAGCCTGAGGAGCAAGGATGTTAGAAAATCCATTCAATTCGACCTGCTTGTCCGCCGCCTCGCTTATGACCGATTTGATGCAGAATGGGACCTGACGGCCGCCAGCGAGATAATGGTGGTCATCCCTGCTTTAGACGAGGCTGCTAATCTCCAGCAGATCCTCCCTCGTATGCCGAAAGAGGTCGTCGGACACGAGGTCGGCGTGCTTGTGGTGGATGATGGAAGCACGGACAATACGGCAGAGGTGGTCCGGCAATCGGGCCATCTTGTGGTTTCAAACCCCATTAACCGCGGCGGTGGGGCAAGCTTGCGATTGGGCTATGATATCGCCACGGCAGGCGGCGCAGCCATCGTTGTCACCATGGACGCAGACGGCCAGCACCTTCCGGAAGAAATCCCGAGGTTGGTCGAGCCGTTGTTGAATGATAAACTGGACTTCGTCATCGGCTCACGCGTCCTGGGAGAAAGAGAAAAGGACAGTAGAGTTCGGTGGATCGGGGTGCACGTCTTCGATTTTGTCATCAATTTGCTGGCAGGAACGACCATTACCGATTGTTCGAGCGGATTCAGAGCGTTCCGGGTTGATTGCCTCAAGAAGGTTTTGCTTTTGCAAGATCAATTTCATACAGCCGAAATGATCATTGACGCGGCGAGGAATCACATCCGTATCGGTGAGGTTCCCATTACGATAAAGAAAAGACTTTCCGGTTCAAGCAAGAAAGGAAAAAACTTGACCTACGGCTTCAACTTCGCTCGCTCCGTCATCAAAAGCTGGTGGCGATAAGGTGACGGGTGCCGGGTAGGCGATCTCAAACCTCTGCCCCCATCGACTTGCAACCATTTGGCTCTCTGCGTTATTAGTAATTCTCATGAAAGCAAAGGCTCGCAAGAAAAAGAAACGAAACCCTCAGTTACAAACGAAAGAGCCTCCTATCTATCCCAAAATGAATGGCAGGTTATTGCCGCCCGCTCTATTGCTTCTGGCCTTCACCGCCCTCTCTTTGTTGAGATTTTATTTTTCGTCCTATATTCACTGGACATGGATCCCAGACGAAGCGTGGTATGCGAGCTCCGCTCAGAGCTTTTATGAATCCTTCCGGCTGATGATGAATGGAAGATTTAACTCCCATACTCTCCCCCTTTACTCCATAATTATCTCTCCGGCTTACTACTTTGAGGACATGGCAACCACGTTTGCTGCCATAAAGCTTATCAATTCCTTAGTCATGACATCGACCCTGATCCCTGTCTATCTCCTAGCCAAAAAATTCCTCCTCACCCGAAACGCACTGATTGTTGCGTGCCTGTCGGTCATAATCGGCCCAATGTTTTACACCTTCACTATCATGTCCGAGAGTCTCCACTATCCGTTAACTGCATGGGCTGTTTATCTGATGGTAAGGTCACTTAGCGAAGATAATGCACTGGCTGCTTCTATTTGGTTAGGCATCGTGTTTGCCCTATCCGTCTTAACCAAGATGTCCTCTCTGGCCCTCGTGATCTCCTATGCCCTTCTAGTGCTTTCCAACCAAGCTGTCCGGTGCTGGCGTACGAGCCAGAGAGGCCCTTATCTTCGCCAACTTGTTATGAAATATGGCCCTGTGGTGATCATCTTTGTGGTCATCGTCTCACTATACCTGATTTATAGAGTCACGCAAGCAGACAGAGCATCAGCCATCCCCTATTCAGGAGCCTGGGCCAAATACTTCCAAGATATTTCCAACTTTCATACCTGGGAATATCTGAAGTGGTTTATTATTTATATTGGGCAGCTAAACTTATCAACCGGTTTGTGCTCCGCCGCGCCTGCGGTGCTCATGATTCTTGCGCTTTTCAAGAGCACGAGCCGAAAGGACAGGACATTGGCCCAGGTTTCATGTCTAGTAGGCACTGTGGTACTGGCCCTGGCTACGCTGCAAAGCGGATATAGCGACGGCCGGCTAACAGAGCGACATTTCTTTTTTCTTACCCCACTCATCTTCATCCTGTTCGCAATCTGGGCGGAAAGGGGAAGACAGGCGATCAACAAACCGTTTCTTGCCATTGGAACCCTTTCAATGATCGCTTTCAGTGTCGTTGCGCTTTACGCACGCACAACTTCGCTTGGCCCGGCCTGCGATTCTGCCCTCGCGGATACACTAAACACACTTTTATATCGTGCAAGTCACGCCGGCATAGCCCCATACGCATTGAAAATGTATCTATCGCTGCTAATTTGCATTTTGACATTCTTGACGGTAACGTTTTCTACGCCCCAAACATTCAGGTTCTGGGCTGCATTCATCGCACTTTTTATGATCACCATTTCTGTGGCTCCTTATTTGGATGGTACGAAACATGCCCATACACTTCGAAAAATGAGACTCCCCATCATATCCTGGCTGAAGCGTTCCCTCCCTAACCAACCTGTCAATCTCGTCCTTTTGGACGTGAACCGGGATGTTGCTCTCGACCATGTGGTCTGGAACAGGGACTGCAGAAGCCGAATCCTATGGCAAGCCAGACCGAGCCTCGCAAATCCATCGCCTTACAAACCAGGAGACTTTACCAAAATTGGGCGGTACATTGATCCTCCCCTCCCTATGTACATTGTTTCCCCCTTCTTTACATTCGCCGAGGCGGCCATCGCCGGAACGTATGCTGGTATTGACCTGTACAGGGTTATGGATCCAGAAAAGGTCCGGATCAATTCATTTCACATCGATTTCGGCGAATTGTATGACCGCTCAGCTTTGAGAACGGGATGGAGTGCAAATGAAGGCCCGTATCCTGAACAAGGCTTCCCTTCATTTGTCTGGGCTATTGGGCATAAGTCAGAACTTGAGACATTCATCGAGGAGACCAAGAGATCTAAGTTGCTTTCTTTCCGGGTGAGAAGTTATACTTTGGGCCAAGTTATGACAATTCTTCTCAATGAAAGCCAAATCCAATCCTTGAACATATCATCCACGTGGCAGGAATACGAGGTCCTTCTCCCAAGGGAAGCACTGCTCCCTGGCCCCAATCGTCTGGAATTTCATTTTAAAAACGCGATCGCCCCATCGGATAGCGGGAGACCTGATAAAAGAAAACTGGCCATTGCTTTTGATTGGCTAAGTATTGAAACTGGATTTCCTTAGAGGTCGGTCGAATTTGCATTGACGAGACACTTGAAAAGCATCGGTAAAACGATAATGCCAGTGGTGACGTCAAAAGAAAAGGCAGGGCCGAATGACCCTGCCTTTATGACGATGGAAAGTTTTTGATTAATGAGGATTCCCGGAGTGGTTTTTTCTCAGGCAAGTAATGATTCTCTAAACAATTCCCCTACATGTCTGGGTAGTAGACCGCCTGCATCGATGCGCTCATGAAACCTCCTGACGCCGCTATTTGTATTTTTTAATCCGTTCAGATAGATCGTTTGGGTTCCGGGAGATGTTACAGTGATCGTTCGGCTCACGGAGACTTGGCCAACATAATAGGCTTGGGGAACAGCGACGGCAAACTCAGCTACCGAGTCGTACACAGACCAATGCATACATTGATACCCACCTGAGGTATTGTAAGCCGTGCATGATCCTGAACTAGTGTCAAGATATACAATGTAGTCATCTTTTTGGCCCGACGCGTGGATCGCCTCATACATCTGTACCTGGGCATCCACCTTGATCTTGCCTGCCCCCGGCGCGTAGATGGAGACGCTATGATAATTTGAGCAAGTATTATAAGCTAAAATTACATAATCACCCCTGCGAGCACCGGCGAACCTGACTTTAAAATCGTCCTCAGCGACATCATAATAGTAGCCCAATACATCCGCCACCACATGTGTCGTTGTAGGCGTGAAGACGGTGATGTCCATCCCGAGATTATATCCTATCTTTACGGTGAATGCGTTACTGATAGGGTCGTTTTCACCTGGCCTAAAGTTAATAACAGATGAAAGCGGGCGCGTAGTGCTATATGGGTAAACTGTCAGATATCCGCCGGCTGCGGAATTGACTGCAACGATATTAACATGTGCAGCGCGCGGTTCTCCCCGAGGTGCTGGGCAGCCAGCAGGATTCCCCCCCTGTGTCGTCATATCGCCCCCGGCCCATGGACCCAGAATGATCGTGTATTATTTGCGGAAATCGGCCCGCCTGCTTCCCGGGTGTCGATGATACGGCATGGATTAACTGGTGCGTAAACAAAGTCCTTGTCAATGTCGCCCAAGGAAAGCGGTTGCACCATGATGGCAGAACTAAAATCGTCTGGTGTACCACCGCTCAGGATGGCTTGTACCTCCGCGTAAGTCCCGGCATTGAGAATTCCCAAAAGTTTGGCGTCGTTTGCCATACTGAGTGCCGACCTGAAATCCTCTTCCCAGCCGGGCAAATCCATAAACCATGTATTGACCAGCTGCTCAATCACCGCTTCACGGTTGGACGCAATGGTTTCTATGTTACTAAAATAGGTCTGCACCGTATCCTCATAAAGGTCTTCAGCATGTATAGCGGGCATGCCCATCAGCATTGCGCCTAGGACAAAAATTCCAATCCATGACAACTTCAATTTCATAATTTCCTCCTTTTGCTGATTTCGGCATCTAATGAAATGAAAAATGCAGCACACGGAAGTCATCACCATCGACATAAAAGCTTATCTAGCCTCGGATTTAGGCTCCCAACAGAACAATCTTCGTGTCAGGAGCCGAGTGAGCACGTTTTCAGAGGATAATCCATAATCGATTTCCGAAATAAGCGTTTATGTCGGGGTGAAAGAAAGTGGTCAAGCTAAGTTCGTCTTGCCCCCAAAGAAATCCGGTTCATCTCCGAAATTTCCTTTTTCAATGTCTCTTCTGCTACTGCTCTCCTTCTTAACCAGTTTGAATTCCTATTCGGGCGAGTCACCTCTAATCGATGTTTTTGATTATGATTCGATAATCAAAAAGCAAAAATACGAAGGTTAGTTCTGCAAAAATCATGCCGAATATCTCCGGAAATAGAGGATAGAAAATATCAGTATTTTATGAGCCTATTTCGTTTTTCTTTCCCACCTAGGAGATAATCTAGGAAAAAAATAGATAATATCGTTCCCATTTTGTGAGTCGAAGTTTATAGTTCTTATCTTATCAGGTCTGGCGTCCGTGATGTGAAAACGATTCTCTCTAAAGGCAAACTCCTTCAGCGCATCGTCGATGCCTTGTCTTGCCTGAATGAAACATGGAAATTTAGTTGACACAAAATACATTTATGATCAGCAATTTCCGGTTAAGTACTTGCATATGGGCCTGAGGTTGGCGCCCTTTTCAAACCGTTCGTTCTTGAAAAGTTCAAAGCGGATTAGCATTTTTCTCTTCGCCCGTGTCACCTTTAAGAACAAGTAAATGATGACCTCGCAAACGCAGAATATTCATGCTAATCCAACCAGACCCTGACAAAAAGAATCTTAGTACAATGATAGCAAGGGCAAATAGGGAAACAGATTCCTCTGGGCTGCCATTCAGAACGAGTAAACCGGCCAGGGCCACATCACGGGTAGATATGCCCGCAAAGTTCAGTGGAACGAAAACAGACAACGTTGCGACAGCGTCGATAAAAACCAAATCTATGAAATCAATGCGCAAAAGAAAGCTCCGCGCTATCAAAAAGATAGAAGCGTAGTATAGCGCGAATCCGAGGACGGAAAGACCATACCAGGTCATAAACGCTTGCCAGTTAACCTGTGCAAACCGAAGAGAGAAGCGTGATATCACCCACATTCTTCCACGCTCGATCCAACTTGGCCAGCTGCAGCTCATCAGTTTCCTGAGCACGTACAATCCCACCTGCACCACGAAAGGAAGGATCAAAAGCACAACAATTAATACGGCCCAGCGAAATCTGAGATTCCAGTTGAACACAAAATAAGGAAGGGCGATCAAAGCAATGCTTAATGGTATAAACCAATCAAACATCTTGTCCAAGAACAAGAAACGCAGTCTTTCCGAAGTACCGCAAACCCGATCTCCGAGATAGAGCGCCCTTACATACGGCGATAGGGCTGAGACAAAATTGCTGAAGAAAATTTCAACAAGATTCATCAAAAATGCGTCCAGATAGCTCAGTGAAATACTGAACCTAGCAAGCAAGCGAGCCCAGCGAAGGCTTCGGACGGCGAAGACCATCCCTGTCAGGAAATAGCCTGCAAAAAGAACCATCCAGTCACTGTTTGGAAGGAGATCAAGTACCTTACCATAATCGATCTTCTTTGCGTAAAAGGCTATCACTGCGCCGAGAACAACCAAGGAAAGCGCATGACGAAGAAAAACCCGGCGGCGAGCAAGAGATTTTAGAATTCTCATGATTTGGAGGTTTCCGAACGCATTGTCTGAAGAATCCAATAGGGAACTGTCAGGGTCACTCCGATCATCAGAAAGACGGCCACAGCGACTCGCGATGATTCTCTTCCATATGGGGACATTTAAGAACCAGTTCTTGAGTGGAATCCCCATAAGGAAGAGAGGAAGGCGGATAATGAATTCCAAAGGGGCGAAGTGCTTGGACAGAACTCCGAATCGATTCCAGGTTACCATAAAGAGCTTCCGCATCTGCAAGGCGACAGGCCCTGAGATGGGGGCTTGGTCGTGATACACCACACAGGAGGGTTCCAGTAGGATCTTTTTGCCTTTTGCAAGGATCCTCAGCGACAGATCTATATCCTCGGCATACATGAATACTTTCGCGTCAAAAAAATATGGTTCCTGTTCAATGAAGCCCCTTCGTATCAGAAAGGCGCCTCCGCTGACAAAGTTCGTCGGCACCGCTTGCTTGGAGTGGAATGCTACATAGGAGGCAAATCCGAAGCTTGTAAGACGATAAGCGAATACGGGACAATTCCGAACTTCCTTCCTCTTGAACTCCTCCAAGGACATTATCCACGGCATTATCATGTTGCTTGCACAGGCCACGGCATTATCATCCTTTTGGAGGGCTCGAATGCCGGCCCAAAGCCACCCTCTCGAGAGGATGACATCCTGATTAACGCAGCAAATAAACTCTCCACGACTCCTTGCATATGCCAAGTCGTTTCCTTGGGAAAACCCAACATTTTCACGCAACGGCACCAGATCCACACTTGGATATTTTTCTGAAATCAACGCTGCAGTACCGTCCGATGAAGCATTGTCGACGGCAATTATTTCGATTTTCAACTCGGGCGAAGACTGGCCGAGAATCGAATCAATACAGGGGCTCGCATAACGTGCACCATTATGAAAGACAATAATAAAAGAGGCTTTCATCGTGTCTGTAGCCTACTCAACTAGGCTTCTTGTAAATTGTCCTCATAATGCCACCCTTGCGCAAGACCGCTTCAAAAAGCGCAAGGGGGAGGGCAATCACCTGAAGAGAGAAATAGATAACAAGCTTGATTTTGGCGATTCCACGCGCTTTTCTTAGAACTCTCGGATGTAGAGTCGGAAATGCGCTGACCACGATGCCGGCAGCGGATGCATGTGGAGAGAAAAAGGACCGCCATGATAAGCTAAAACCGGCGCGAAAAGCCACGGCATCCAGGGTCCTAGCTGAGAAATGGGTCAAGTGACTTGGAATTTCGAGCGGAAACCAACGTTCTCTGAAAAGAGCAAACTGTAGGCTGGCAATATTAGGCAATTCGATGTAGAGGTACCCTCCCGGTTTCAAGATACGAAATGCGACTTGCATGTTCTCCATTGGAGCAGGGACATGCTCAAGCACGTGATTGAAAACAACCGCGTCGAAACCCGGATCAATTTGAAGGGTATCGAGATTCCCTTTATACCCTTTTACTCTAAGCCGCTGCATAACCGAGCGCAGCATTCGCTCTGAGACTTCGGTTACCTGCACGCAAAAGCCGTTTTTAACGAGGATCTCTGCAAGATGCCCCGCTCCGCAGCCCACATCCAGAACCCGTGCGTTCGATGGCAAAATGGAGAGGAAAGGCCTTATCGACCAAGTCTGTCTCAACGAATTGAAACGTGATACCAGGCCCCGCTTACCGTCAGGGATATTTTCAGCGCCAGTCGCATCCCAGTATTCATCAGAATATATGACTTTAAGGTCCTCCGGCGTCGGTTGAGGTGCTGTATAGTTCGTGCCACAGTGAGAGCACTTCTCAACGCTATAACGAACATGCAATTCGTCTGCAATGCGTGCGTCAAAAAAATTTATTCCTGGCCCACTGCAGATCGGACAGTTCCCAACGTTTTTTTCCAAGTCTTTCCTTGATTTCCTATTACACACTAGAATCCTATCATCATCCATCCGACTAACCCCAACTCTCGGGTTGAAAAGTCGCCTCTCTTACCCCCATTTTCGAGGCTTCTCTTTGTGAGCTTTCGATCTTTATCCAATCAAAAGCAACTGCGAGTTCCCGTGTGTCACGACTCCCAAATTTCGATGGAGACTGTGTTTCTTTGTAAATAAAGGTCACTCTATTTGGCCCAAGATTCAAAAATCTTCCATCAACCGAGATCATGTATTCGTTCCAAGTTCTTATAAGTTTCAATGAGCCAATAAAAGTCCCATTGATATTGATATCCATGCTCTGCTCTTGCGGGAACGGAAAAACCTTGAAGATCAAATTTATACTGGATTTCTCTGTGACAAATATGAATCTCCATTTCTGAACTTCTCCCCACGGCCCAAACAAAAGTGGGAAACCCCGGGTAAGGACCTTCGTTGCCAGCCCATCCTCCCTTAAGGAAAGGGCGGACAGAATTCTCACCGAAATCATAGAATTCCCCTGTGAACGAACTCGCTTTTGAAAATATTTCTTGGGGGCGGTCTTCCGGACCAAAGGGTCCGTATCAATTTCAGCATTCTCAATAAAAGCGTGAAATTCCGACTCATGAGACAAACAAGGAAATTTCTTATGCGTAACAAGAAGCGCAAGCAGACTATTTACCACAGGGTCACCTTCAGCCTTTACGATGAACGCCTTTTGAAGACTTCGAAAAGCCATCCAATAGTCTTCCGCTTCAAAAGCCAGAACGGCCTCTTTCCTGAACTCATCATAGGTCCTAGAGAGAAATCCTTCTGAATACTTAAAACCAAAACAGATGGTGAACGCTGAGAACAGAATTGATGCAGACAGGATCACGTATTGCCATGTGATCCTTCTGACATGGGTCAAATTGACCAATGAACTACCTCCTCGCGCTCGGATGGAAGTAAAGGCCAGACAACATATTAATTCGATAAATCGGGCATGTCTTCGATCCTTAACCAATCAAACGCCACTGCCAATGTCGTTCTCCCTGCTTTTACTAACTCACTGCTGGACAGTGAGCGGCTAAATTCAAATGACACTTGGTTAGAACCTGGAAAAAAACAAGAACCAGGAACCCTAACCTCGTACTCCGTCCACCCTGCTTCAGGGGGCTCAGTCTTTATGGTTTCGAGGAGACTATGATTAATGAATATACTGACTACCTGATTTGCCTGAGCGCTTAAAGCTCTGAAGCTGAAACTTTTCTTGGAGGCCACATCTTCTAAGAAGACTTCAGCTTCGGCCCTTCGACCGTTTCTAGTCCACACGAAGGTTGGGGCGCCCAAGTCACGGCCCTGCCTGTTCTCATCACTCCAGCCACCTTTCAGAACAAACCTAGCATGCCGTTCTCCGAAATCAATGTAGAAATCAGTCAACTGCACTTCGCCACCATTTTCAACTCTGTAAATCTTAATACCTTCATATTCAGAAACTAAATCCGAGTCAGCGAACCCGAGAAACGGTGAAATTATGTACGTCGGGTGCCGGGAATCGACAAAATTTGAAAGATTGTCCATGTCGTCGGCTTCAAGCGTTGTCCACTTTGCCTCCAGATCTTCAAGGTAAGATCCTCCCTGCCATATGATATTGTTCTTATAGTCCCTGTTCCAAACAACGTAGTCCAGGGGCATATACCCCCTCACAAGTAAAAAAACAAGATTGGCAGGATAGTCGATAGATTGCGATAACCATCGAACCAACGGAAACCTGTCCAACTTTAATTCCGAAAGATGTCCTATGCTTGACAAATACATTGGCGTCGAAATAACAAGCATGAAGACTGCAACAAATACGGGTGCAAACTTACGAAGCTTACGCTTTATATTGGAAAACCGAATAGCGACGGAAAGAACCGAGCACAGAACGACGATTAACACCTTGAATGTAAAAGGAGCTATTCCGCTTTCCTTGAAAAGACCCAGAATCCATTGAAAAGAATCATTAAAAGCTGAGTGAACTCCAGGCCCATACCAGTTAGTAAGACTAAATATCGTAAACGCGCTGCAAACAACTATCAAATGACTCAATATGACAGGATACCGCCCTCGCGTCTCTGCTTCATCTTGAAAAATCCACAGCCAAAAGGAAATAATTAGCAGAGGAGTTATAATGAAGAAATGCCGCTCTGTTAGGAGATCCAGTCTATATCCGCTTTGAAAAGTGGCTAAACCTATGACGAATGCACACGTAACCAATCCTACTATTCCAAAAGCCTTCTCCCTAAGTCTCGCTCTCCTGTAACACGTTAGCATCATAACCGCAGAAGGCAAAACCAAGCACAGTCCCGTCGATAGATTCAATTGTCCGATATAAATGGAAGTCCATTTTAGAAATCTGATAGCGTCAAAATCTGCAACAGCTTCCAAGTATCTTAGCCAACCTTTTTGGTATGGGACTGCAGCCGATAAATCCGTCTCGCTTATCCTGAAAACGACATATGATCCGAAAGTTGCAGTCAAGCCAGCAATGAGAAGTGTATACTTCACGCACGCTTGCCGAAACCTAGTCCATAAAGCTTGTCCCCTATAAAGCCCCCTCGCCTCGCTCCAAAGTGCAATTGGAATGTAAGCCAGAATTAGCGAAATTGAAGACATCTTGTTCAATAGAGATAGCCCGAAAATAGTTCCTAATAAAAAATAAAAGACTTTTCCCTTGAATTCTGTAACAGACATATATATCAAGAAGATGCACCATAACGCCAAGGGATAGTGGAGGTTTTCAGACATTATGGTATAGGTATAGAACATCGGGCCTATAATCGCCGACAGTGAAGCAATAACCAGTGCATTGCGGAAATCGATAAGACCGCCTCGCCAGTAGATAAACCGGTATCATCGCCGAGGTCATTACATAAGCATTGATGAGCTTAATCGAAGCGAAAGTCTTCCCCATGTCCGGAAAATGGTAACTAGGGGAAATGAGAACAGAATATAGAGGCAATGAATGCGAATTAAATCTTCCTCCGAACAGCAGGCTGAAAGACTCAAGGAAGCTATTCGCTGAACTCGCGTACCAAGCTGCATCAGTTATCTTTTCCCACTCAATAGTAAGAGAGCAAAGAAATCTTAAACTTGAAATAAATAGATAGACGGATATCACAATGATACCGTTTGAAGTCTTGAAACCATTGATTCCAGATTCGTAGGAGTTCCCATCCATGACGTCATCCATGGGCATTTTTCTACATGTCAAATCGTTCGTCTCCGACATTCTCCCATCACTTTTTAAACTCAGCAGTGACAGCGGCAGGGCAACCTAGTCTTCATTAAACGACCCTCATTAGCAGGTAGCGTTTATCATCCGAAACCTCAATTTCAAGTATCTTTCCAGCAGCCTTGAGTTTTTCGCAGTTACTAATAAAAATTCCTGTATATGATCGCTCAAAATAATCATTTTTTGGCAGGATGCTGGAAATGTCAACAAGAATAAGCTCTATCCCATATAGTTTAAGTAAACCGTAAAACCTGTCGACATCCTCTTCATCGACCAGTTCAATTGGAACACTCCGTAAATCAGGATGTACCCACATTACCTGCCGCCCGTATGCCAAATGACACCGAATGGATATATACCAAAAACCCGTCGACTCCACGAAGCATTGCTTGCTGATGGTTGCCATCATTTTCCTGATCTCTGCCGGTGCGTTTGACAGCTCACGATAATCCTCCATGTTCTGAGTGCTTTGGAAGGAGAATAATATGAGGAGGGCTATCAAAGATCTTTAACACCAAAGGATTCCTTACAATTCGACAAACTGAATATGCGACAAGGAGGGTGAGGGCCGGAATTAGCGTGATCGTGTGTCTAGCATTGGTGATATGCCACGCCACCATGGCCAATGAGAGGAAAATGAGTAAGAAAAAAATATAGTGCTCATGCCTAAAGCGGGTGATTCGCGTGATAAAGAATTCCAAGTGGCAACAAGAAGGCAGCTGTTAAAACTCACCCCGTTACCTTTGAGAAAGAGGCGTCAGAACTCCTCAAGAGATGACTGGTTGTGGCGAAATGATTGTTCTGCCTGACCAGGTCAGGTCCGACTTCTTGGAAAACAACGCCAAGAACTCCAATGGATTGATATGGTTGATAAGCGCCAGGATTAGATAAGGAAGATAAATTGTACCAGAGACCACAATGACGATTGATAACGGTTTGATATCGATTGTCTTTCGAATCAGCGCCCAAAAAAGCAGGAGGATATAGAAGCCAAGAACAACAACACCGATCTGCTTCGCATAGCAGAAGAGCTGACCGTGGCCACCCCTGACAGAACAGCAAAGAGCCGGGACCTGTTTTTCAACGAAAGCAGTAGAAAATAGAAGGAAAAAAAGCCAAGACCATGGACATCATTTCTGTAATGAATCGAATCGAATTGATTGCAACACCCGGAGAAAGGATGAGCAGGAGGCTGGCGATCACTGCTTCGTTTCTACCGTAATGTCTCCAGAGAAGAGTTAAAAAACAAACCAGGAAGAAAGCCAGAAGCGTAACGTTGACATATGGTAATGCGGATTTTCCGGCGAGTCCGAGAACAAAAGCCGAAAGAACGTGGAAAAGCGGCGGATATGACCACTCCCACGAACCATAGATCTCATCGGGCAATACCCAGGGAAGGCTATGGGTCTTGTAGATGACGGAGGAGACATAGGCATGGACGCATTCATCCGACCAGAAATAGACCTCGTGCAATGAGGCTACAAGTTTGACTCACATAAAAGATCAGGCAGAAAATGGCCAGAACAGGAATGGCGCGGTCGATGAGGTCATGGATCCTGTGATGGCCCGGAGCAGACGCTAGGTTTTCATCAAAGTCAGTATCGTTCGCCATGGGTGTTGAGAACGCCCTTTCGGCAGATTTGGTTGAAATGATTCCCGATTCCCCTCTCGGAATTCTCTCTGTGGATGATTTTTGATGAATTGATGTAATTACGCTCAGTTTTTCGCATTTTTATAGCAAACACAAGGGGACTTGTCCACCTGAAACTGTACCAGACTTCTGAAGATCTCTGATGTCACGCGAAAAGAGAGAATTGAGTGATATGAAGTAGTCTTCATAGACGACGGAAGCAATGACCACTCCGGGCAGGTGACGGAAAATATTGTTAGCCCCTGCCCTGAACGAGTCCGTTGAATTTCCTCCACCCTGAGCCCAATGATTACTTCGCGCGGGACGTTTTTTCCTCACGTCCTGGTTTCGGGGAAAGGGCTCAGGAGTATAGGGGTCTGGAACCAGTGGTCGAGGTCGCGGTCCCTGAGTAACAGGAAGAGGGCAGGCAACTGAAAAGCCTGCTTCGGATCTTACAGCATCTAGAAGCGCTGGGAGGGCTGCCTTGACCTGGGGTGAAAGCTCCATGGACCAGCCCATGTACGAAGGCTCCATGCCAAGAATCAAGCCCTCGAACTTTTGCATTTACCCTGTCAAGGCCATGACGCTGAAGATGTCGAACCCATGCATGGAGGCAAAGGAGCTCTTCTGCTGACACCCGTCCAGCGGTAATTTGTGAATCGATCCGAGTTTACCGTCGGCCTTTATCACATCGAGGATGATAACGCGATCGGCTGTTTCAAGGACCGGCAGGGCGTCCAGGATGACGGTGCCGACCTCCAGCACCGTGACGCCATCCGCAAAATCATCTAACATTGACCCCTAAATCAACAAGAATGGAGAAATCCTTGCCAATATGTAGGCCTATGTTTAGCTCTTTACCGAATTCCTCCTTAGCAACATAAAATGCACAACATATTGGCAATAATAGCTTTTTTACCAATATTTTATTTGGCACAACTTTCGCATATACTCATCTCACACAAGGCAAGACAAGAAGATTTCATATGGAGGAATAACGAATGAAAACGAAAATTTTAATAAGTTTGGCATTTGGAATTTTTGCGATAAGTATTGCCTGTAATGCCAGTGCCACAATCTTATCATTAACCCCTGAGGACATGACAGGTTTGCGTAGTTTCAATCATGGTGCTTCTGTTTCTCTCTTGGGATTTGATGCAGTGAAGAGTGGCACCGAAGACAGAACAATTGGTCATTATGACATGAATGGGCTTCTTGATACCTTCTTAAGCGCCACATTAGATATTCCCATTTTTAATCTTGATCCGGGAGGCACTCCAGGAACTTTTGAAGTTTATTCATTTAATGGTGATGGTGTGGTTAGTAGGGATGAATGGTCATTTGGCACTCTAATACATACTTTTAAAGGTATAGATGATCCGCAGTTAATTCTTTCACTTGACGTAACGTCTAATGTTTTAAATGCGATAACAGGCGAGTTCAACTTTTTGAGCTTTAATTTTAGAGCCGGAACAGGAAGTGACCGTTATTGGTTGTCGGATAATTGTGGATTATTTGCACCTACATTAAATATAGACTATGCCCCTGCCCCTGGCTCTGCCCCCGTCCCTGCCCCCGTCCCAGAACCAGCCACCTTGCTCCTTTTGGGCAGCGGGCTAGCAGGGTTAGGTGTATCCAGAATCAAGAAACGTAAGAAATAGGTCTGTGCGCAGTTCTCAAAGAACACAGACGCCGCCATTCAAGATGGTTATTGTCCAGCCCACAAGCACCGAGAGGCAATTCCCACCCTCGCGGGGAAGGAGGGAACCGACAAGGAGAGGACGCGTGAAAAAGCCTTTCCTCTCCGGACTTGCAGAACACGACGCTGGAAGCGAGGTAAAACAGAGTTGACGGTTAATCTGCCACCCTTTTCAGCATTTTCCATCCAGGCTGGCTTGAGATTGAAGGATAGAACGTCTCGACCTATGTCCACGCCATTCCCCCCGCGCGATCGTACCACCTTCGATTCTGAATGCACGAAATATGCTCGGATTGTTACGGATGGGTTCCAAGGTGGGGCCGTCCATATACGGCTCAATGTCGATTTTTCTTTGGGTTCATTCTCAGGAGTGACCAGAACTTTGAAACTTCGCAGAGATTCCACATTCCGAACACGCACACGGGACCTAATTTCTCCATTGCCAAGCCTCAAATCAATCCAGCGGTTCAATTTGCCCCAATGGTGGATTTGTAGCCCCACCCTCTAAGATGCGAAACTTCCCTCCGCTTCAGCGAGGTTGGCCTGGCGAAGAGATTTTGGGGGAACGCGTCCTTTTGAGAATGCGAGTTGCAGCGAAGGGCGCTCCTGTGCTATTTTTCACTATCTGAGAAGATATTTCAGAATGAACCAGCAAACCATTGCTTTTCTCCGCGATCTCTCAGGGCGCTAGTCCGCCGAGAGCGTGGCGGACGGGCGTGAGACAAATCTTTTTCCCACATCCCACGTAACCGCGGGACCGGCAAGACATCGGGAATCAGGATTCGGGGGCGGCGAAAGGCTTAAATTGGGAAGGACTGCTTATGATGAAAATGACCGAAGGGTTGATCGTGTGCGCCATACTCTGGATTTTTCTTTTAGAACCAGCTTTCGGAGGCGAGCAAAATCCAACGGGCGGTGCGCCTCAGAACGTCGAGCAGAAAGACCAACCGGGGACATCGCCGAAAGAGATAATCAAACAACCCGCTGGAGGTAGTTCGGCGACGGGAGAGAAGCAATTATCGGGTCCTTCGGTCACTGAAGGGAAAGACTTGCCGCAACAAACGGTTGAAGGCAACAAGGGCGACCGTCTAGCCACACCATCCAACGATGATGAGTCAAAAGATATCAGCATAAAGGCTGGAAGCGAGACTTCAAGGGATGCCCAGGCAAGTGGCAGCGAGAAAGCCAAGGAAGAGGAAAAGGCTGGGCAGGAGAAAGCTCCTTCGAAAGAACGACCGCTTGATCGCAGATGGTTCATGAAAAATACTGAGCAACAGGGAAAGAGCACCTCTGAGAAGAAGCCGGATCCGGTAAAATGGAAAGACGAGACACAGAAGACGCGCTGTCAGGGCTACGGAGAAGATCTTAGAACCAAGTATAGCAAGACGCAACATTATTCCGTTCAAGGGGACGTATGCAGAACGGCCGAAAACGCAGAGGCGTTTCTCAGCCTTTTCGCGATATTCAGCCGAGAATGTCCAAACGAATTCGTCTTACAGAGCGGTTTTTCTCCGACGGTGAAGGAAAACGTGATGCGGCTCAAGGAACTGGGAACCAAGGAATGTCTTCGGGGCGGCGGTGGGCGGCCGCGTTGAACAACGAGGTCGGTGTCGCGCAGAGGTCACAGGGTGCACAGATATAGGAGTGCCACGATCAGCCCTGCTGCGCCCAGCAGGATCATTTCCGGCTGAGCCTTTCTCGCAGTATTTTTTCGTCGTGTATGGAAACGCCTTCACCGACTTCTTAACTTCACCCTTGAAAATCCTCTTTTGATCGGTCCCTGGGATGTCAGAATGATGCAGGGGGTTCCCAGGGGCCTCCGCTTCATTCCAGGGTTGACTTTTGAGTATTCCGAGTATATTTACCAATATCGGAAAATACACGCTTCTATTTTCCGATGGAGGTAAAAAATCTTGGACGCATATATCACTCGATATATAGAAAACACCGTGCGTGCTGATATCGCGCGCAAAATGGTCTTTGTGGGCGGTCCCCGCCAGTCCGGGAAGACGACCATGGCCAAACACCTCTGCGAGGAGTGGGGCGCCGACACAATGAAACGATATCTCAGCTGGGATGCGGCGGCCGACAGGGAAGACATCATCCGGGAGAGATTCCCTGCCGAACCGGGCCCCCTGATCCTTGACGAAATCCACAAGTTCTCGCGGTGGCGTCAGATTGTGAAGGGCCTTTTTGACAAGAGGGGCCATGAATTGCAGATTATCGTTACCGGAAGTGCCCGTCTGGATCATTACCGGCGTGGCGGGGATTCACTGCAGGGTCGGTATCATTTCTATCGTTTGTTTCCGCTATCTTGTGCCGAACTGGCCGCTCCAACGATTTCCACAATAGAGGGCTTACTCACTTATGGCGGCTTCCCTGAGCCCTTCATGCTGCAATCCGAAAAGGAGACCCGTCGGTGGAGCAGAGAATATCGCTCGCGCGTAATACGGGGCGATTTGACCGACCTCGAAAATGTGAAAGATGTGGGAATCATCGAAAGCATGGCCCTGCGCTTGCCTGACCTGGTTGGATCCCCGCTTTCCCTTAATGGACTCCGGGAGGATTTACAGGTCTCTCACCAATCCGTTACCCGTTGGATCAGCATGCTTGAAAGCCTTTATATGATTTTCAGGATCTATCCTTTCGGTGCTCCCAAGATACGCGCCGTCAAGAAGGAAGCAAAACACTATCATCTCGATTGGACGGTGGTTTCTGACCCGGGTTTCCGTTTTGAAAACCTGGTTGCCTGCCACCTGGCGAAATGGGTCTACTATTTGCAGGACTCAGAAGGGCGGAACGTGGACCTTCGATATTTCCGGGACGTTGACAAAAGGGAAGTAGATTTCGTGATCACGGAGGGCAAAGAGCCAACCCACTTCGTTGAATGTAAATCATCAGGCAAGATTGCCAGTCCCTCGCTGCGCTATTTGAAGGCCCGGTTTCCGTCCGTGTCGGCAATCCAGGTAAGCCTCGACAAGGACGTGGATCTCATAACGAAAGAAGGCGTGCGTATCTGCTCAGCCCACCTGTTCCTCAAAGATCTGGTCTGAGCGCAATGAAGCGGCCTGGCGGGAGCGACTACCCCCGGGGAAAAAGGCTCAGAAGGAGAACACGCATGAGCAAGGTGGTTGTTGTATTGGAGGGGGGCTCAGCTAAGGCGGGTTATTCCGACGACAAGCGAGTCCAAGTGGCGTTCTGGATCACGATGTCTTCGAAGATCAGTATCCCAAACTGAATCTGGATGCCTCTCAAATCCAAGTCGCACCTCCCACCAAGAGGAAACACCGTTGACACTTCTAAAAAAACCTTTGTCTCGCACAGAGCCCTCAGGGAACACAGAGTAAATGAAAGAACTGGAGAGATATCCAGACGGGTCTTTTCCGTTGCCTTGTTGGTCTTTGGGCTAACCAAATAAGTGCTTTTCTCTGTGACCCCTGTGGGCTCTAGTCCCGCTTTGCGGGACGGGCGTGAGACGAATCTTTTATCTCGCACAGAGCTCTCAGAGAACACAGAGAATTGGAATGATTCAATTGCCGATTACTCATATGAAGAATCCGGGTTTTCTCTGTGACCCCTGTGGGCTCTAGTCCCGCTTTGCGGGACGGGCGTGAGACGAATCTTTTATCTCGCAGGGCGCGCAAAAATCTCGAATATACCCCGGCCAATCCACGTCATCCGGGTCCTATCCGTATCCCATACCCTAGAGTTGGGGTGGAATGAGCTTGAAGCACTTCACATGGGAGGGCCGGTAGACCTTGAAATCTCTGTGATCCAAGGTAAATATTCTGTCAATGCGTCTGCGCTCGCCCAGAGCTACCAGCGTAGCATCGGCAAGATCCATGGGCAGATCGTTGTATTTTGTCATTAACTCCCGGCACCGTCCCATATCCTCGATCCCAACGTGCTCTAACTCGACTGCCCCCCGAATCAAGAACTCCCAGAGACTATCCTGAGCCTTCAAGGAGAAGTTAAGCAAATAAAGCGCTTCCGTGATGACAGGCCAGGTGGTGAGAAAGGGTCCCCTCGATCCCTTCAGGATCTCCAAACACTTCCCGTGAAACGTGTCCGAGACGTCGAAAAGCGCCACGATGGGTCCTGTGTCCAGCAGGATCATTTTCGGCTGAGCCTTTCCCGCAGTATTTCTTCGGCCCGTATGGAGAGATCGCCCCTACCGCTTCCCTCATCGGGGATAAGATCCCTGATAAGGTCATAAGGGCTCAGCGCCTTCTCGGCCAGCACCTTGTCACAGAACGCCTTCACCGACTTCTTCACGATTTCACTCTTGGTCTTGCCAAGGACCTTTGCTGTCCGTTCCAGGGCCGATTGAGTTTCTTCGTCGAGTCTTACGCTGAGAGCCATCCCTCAATTCCTCCGAATTCCGAGGTCCGTCTGTACTACAAATAGTATTACATCGTCCCAAGACTGTCAAGGGATGGACCCGATTGGGAATGAACAACCCTGTCTCGCACAGAGCACTCAGGGAACGCAGAGAAATGGAATAATTCTTGGACGATTATAAAATATTCCAGGGTTTTCTCCGTGAACCCTGTGGACTCTAGTCCCGCTTTGCGGGACGGGCGCGAGACAAATCTTTTACCTCGCACAGAGGACTCAGAGAACGCAGGGACCACTCGGTTTTCACAGAAGTAGGATGATATTCCTCAAAACGCGCTTATCAAGGCCCGGACTGTGCAATAGGTCTGATCCTAGATCCAACTGTGGCCCCTGTCCCTTGACTTACCCGGTTGACAATTTAGAGGGGACTTGTGTACGATTTTATGAAACCGTACACTGGGGATCCACGAGATGGCTCGATTAGTCGCAGACAGCAGTTCACTAATTCTAATGGCCAAGTGTGGCTTACTCGAGATCATTTGTGAACTTTTCGAAGTGATCATTCCTTCTGGTGTGATGCTGGAGGTGGCTTCGGAGAAGTTGACAAAAAGCTATCCTGACGCGGCACTGGTTTCCGAGCTCATCGCAAAGGGTATGATCAAGGTGAAGAACCCAGACACTGTCAAGCCTTCATTGCCTCTATCGCTTCATAGAGGTGAGGAGGAAGCACTTATCCTTGCAATTGAGCTGAAGGGAGCTCTTTTTGTAACGGACGATGGCAAGGCGATCAAGGCAGTCAGGTTTCTGAAATTGCCGTTTACCATCACCCCAAGAATCGTGGTGGAGTTGTTTCGATTACATAAGCTATCACTCGATAGCGCGAGGCAGTCACTTGAAAAACTCTCCGTGATCGGGAGATATTCATCTGAGATCATCTCTGATGCAATGTTATCTCTGATGGAGGAAAAGCATGGCGAAACCAACGACAATAAGGATTCCTGATGACTTGTTGCAGGAGATCAATCAGCTTGTTCAGGAGTTGAACCTCGACCGTTCTTCCTACCTCAGGGAGGTTCTCAGGAAGGGATTCCTCGTTGATAGGCAGGACCGGTTGTTAGGGAGATATGCCAGGGGCGAATTAAGTCAGATGCAGGTTTGTCATGAGCTGAACTGGGATGCTTGGGAGTTTTTGAATCAATTGAAAGCAAGAAACCAGCGCCTCAATGTTCAGCTTGAAGATTGGCTGGATGCATGTGAAATCCCGGCCGAACGCTCCACGAAACGCAGACTCTGTTGACCCTGCAAGGGAAACCTTTGTCTCGCACAGAGCCCCCAGAGAACGCAGAGCAGATGAAAGAACTGGAGCGGAGCCTATAAGGGGCCTATCCGTTGCCTTAAAGGTTTTAATGATGCCTTTTGAATAAATGCTTTTCTCTGCGATCCCTGTGGGCTCTGTGCGAGACATCTTCCGGTCTTTCTCGGTGGACTCAGTGTCTCGGTGGTGAACAGGCATCACTGCGATTTTTTCAGATTCATCTCCTTGATAGCGCAGTAAAGCACCGGCACCACCAGCATGGTGATGAGCTCCAGGGTCATTCCTCCGAAGGTGGGGATGGCCATGGGGACCATGATGTCGGCCCCTTTCCCGGTGGAGGTCAATACGGGCAGGAGCGCCAGGACCGTGGTTGCGGTTGTCATTAGACATGGCCGAACTCGCCGGAGGCTTGCTTCGATGGTCGCGCTCCTGACTTCCTCCAGGGTCGCGCAGGTTCTCTGTTTGAAAACCCCATCCAGATAGGTGGACATGACCACCCCGTCGTCAGAGGCGATGCCGAAGAGGGCCAGGAAGCCTACCCAGACGGCCACACTCAAATTTACGGGATGAATCTGAAAGAGCTCTCGCATGGACATGCCATATACGGCGAAGTCCAAAAACCAGGGTTGCCCGTAGAGCCAGATCATGATGAAGCCGCCTGACCATGCCACCGCAATTCCCGAGAAGACGAGCGAAGCCGTGGAAGCGGACTTGAACTGGAGATACAGAATGATAAAAATGATCACAAGCGCCACCGGCACGATGGCCATGAGCTTTCTCTCTGATCGCACCTGGTTCTCATAGCTCCCGATGAATCCATAACTGACACCCTCGGGCAGAGCCAGTTCCCCGGCCTCCACCTTTTCCTTCAAGACCGCCTGGGCCCGTTCCACCGCCTCCACTTCCGCCACGTCCTTGCGTTTGTCAAACAGGACATAGCCCACCGTGAAGGTGTCTTCCCCCTTGATCACGGTCGGACCCTTCACATAGATGATTTGTGCCAGTTGGGACAATGGAATCTGGGTCCCATCCGGTGCAGGCACCAGGACCCCGCCAAGGGTCTCGATCTCGTCCCGGAGCTCCCGCATATAGCGCACACGCACCGGGTAGCGCTCCCGCCCCTCGACCGTCGTGGTAATTTGCTTCCCCCCGATCGTGTATTCCACCGCGTCAAGCACCGCATCCAACCGAATTCCATACTGGGCCATGGCCTGCCGGTCGGGACGGATCTCCAGATAGGGCTTCCCGATTACGCGATCCGCGATGACCGTCTCCGGCACGATCCCGTCCACATCCCGCAAAACCTGCTCGATCTGCAAAGTCGCCTTTTGGACCGTCTCCAGGTCCGGGCCTTTCACTTCGACGCCCATGGCCGCCCGAATGCCGCTCTGGAGCATGACCATCCTCGCGGAGATGGGTTGGAGCTTCGCTGCCGAAGTGGTGCCGGGGATCCTCGCTGCGTTCACGATTTCATCCCAGATGTCATCCGGGTCTTTGATGCCGGCCCATGCCTTTCTTTCCGGGTTGAGCCGGGAAACCAGCGGCGGGCGCCAGAGTCGGAAAGGCTTTCCATCCGAGTCCGGGATCAGAACGTTCTCTCCATCTCTCACAAACCGGCCCCGGACCAGGTAAGGCTTGCCGTCGGGCGCGTCAATGACGGCCCCCCGTTCATCCCGGAACCAATCGATTCCATCCGGGTCGTAACGAAAACGGGCCAGGTTGCCCGATGAATCGGCGAGGTATTCCGGTTTGTAGGTGATCAGTGTCTCGATCATGAAAATGGGCGCCGGATCCAGCGGACTCTGGGCCCGCCCGAGCTTGCCCACCGCCACTTCAATTTCCGGCAACCGCTGGATGGCCAGGTCCTGCTTCTGGAGGATGTCCAGGACCTCCCCAATCGAGGCGTGCGGCATGGTTGTGGGCATGAAAAGATAGGAACCCTCATCAAGCGGGGGCAGAAACTCCTTGCCCAGGCCGGGAAACAGGCCTGACACCTTTCTCATTGCCGACGTGTCCTGGACGACGACCGGGAGCCATCCCAACACCCTGGCGTAGCCCTGCCAAATCAGTATCCCCAAAAACAGAAAGAAAAGCGGAAACGAAAGAAAGGTCTTCTTGTGGTCAAGGCACCACTCCAAGATCCTTGCATAGTAATGCTGAAAGAGCCGGAACCCTCCCATCAATATCCCGATCAATAGCGCCACAAAAACGAAATTCCTCGCAAGGCCGACCTGAATCCCCATGGGAAGCCAGTAGGCCGCAACCCCAAGGACAGCGGCGCCCACCGCCAGGAGGGTGGCCATCGGGTTCAGCCATCTCCGGACTCGTTCCCTCGACCAACGGAGAACCAAGAGATACCCACCCACCACCGCCAAGCCCAGCCCAATCTCCCACTTCCAGACAATCCCGAGCAAGACACCGGCATAAATGAGCCCTTCGTAGAACACCCAACCATACTTTCTTGTACGCAGGTTCAAACCCAGGACCCAGCGCATCAGGAGCGGGATGAAAGCAAGGGCCACAAAAAGCGAAGCAATGAGCGCGAACGTCTTTGTAAAGGCCAACGGCCTAAAGAGCTTCCCTTCGGGTCCCTCCATAGCAAAGACAGGCAGAAAGCTCACGACGGTGGTGGAGACAGCCGTGAGGACAGCGCCGCCCACCTCTTTGTAGGCGTGAATAATGGTGGCAAGCACACCGCCCTTGGAAGCACTGTTCTCCCTGACCCGCCTCAGGATGTTTTCGCAGATGATGATGGACATGTCCACCATGGTGCCGATGGCGATGGCAATCCCTGAAAGGGCAACGATATTGGCGTCAACCCCGAAAACCTTCATGACGATGAAGCACAGGAGCACCGCCACAGGCAAGAGACTGGTGATGACGAGGGCAGTCCCCGCGTGCAGCACGAGCAGCATGACGACGATCACCGTCACCAGGGCCTCGCTGGTGAGCGCAATGCGGAGGGTCTCCAGCGTTTCCTGGATGAGCTGTGTCCGGTCATAGAAGGGCACGATGCGGACCTGGCTTGTCTTTCCGTCCGGTAGCGTCCGCTTGGGGAGACTGGGGGCGATCTGCGTGATCTTTTCCTTGACCTTTTTGATCACCTCCATGGGATTGGCCCCGAATCGGACCACCACCACACCCCCCACCGTTTCCGCTCCGCCTTTGTCAAGGGCACCCTGCCTTGGGGCCGGTCCCAGCGTCACGTTGGCCACGTTCCAGACGAACACCGGCACACCGTCCTTCACTTTGATGACCGCCTGCCGGATGTCCTCGACCCCCTTTATGAACCCGATCCCCCGGATGAGGTACTCCACGCGATTGACCTCGATGGACTGCGCACCCACGTCACGGTTTGAGCCGCGGACGGCAGAAATAACCTCTTCAAGGGTCACATTGTTGATCCGCATGCGGTCCGGATCCAGGTCCACCTGGTATTCCTGCACGAACCCGCCGACAGAAGCCACCTCGCTGACGCCTTCCACAGACAGAAGGGCATACTTCACGTACCAATCCTGAATCGTCCTGAGCTCATTCAGGTCCCATCCGCCCGCAAACCGTCCCTCGCTGTCCAGCCCCTCCAGGGTGTACCAGAAAACCTGGCCCATGGCGGTGGCATCGGGTCCCAACACCGGCTGGACGCCGTCGGGCAAGCTCCCGTCAGGGAGACTGCTCAACTTCTCGAGGATCCGGGAACGGGACCAGTAGAAGTCCACATCGTCTTTAAAGATGACATAAACCGAAGAAAACCCGAACATGGAAAAGGACCGGACCGTTTTGACACCCGGAATACCTAGCAGGGAAACGGTCAGAGGATAGGTGATCTGATTCTCCACGTCCTGGGGGGACCGACCACTCCACTGGGTGAAAACGATTTGCTGGTTTTCCCCGATGTCGGGGATCGCGTCCACCGGGATGGGGTTTCGGAGGGGGCCGCCGACCTGCCAGTCGAACGGCGCGAACAGAATCCCCGCGCCGAGCGCCATCAGCATAACCAACGATACGACGAGCTGGTTTTCCAGGCAAAACCGGACGAATCGCTCAAATGGAGAATGGTTTTCGGGGGGGTGTTGCAAGTTGTCGGTCATAGGGGGAAGTGCCTAAAGTGCGCTAAGTGCCGATAAATAAACGCAGTCCGATACGGTCTTCGAGTGGCCCGTTGTTCCATTTCTTATTCCTGGGGAGACGAGTGAGGCCGTGAGGTATCGCTGTAAACGCCTGGCCTCCTTCTTTGGATGGCTCTCTGGCGCTTCAACTGTTCATCTCTTGATGCACCGCTTAACTTTCCTTGAGTCGTGGTCCGGGAGGGGCCCAGTTCCCCGGAATCCACCCCGCTTTCCACCCTGCTCCGCATGCGCTCAGCACTGTAGTCCCGATCCATCAAATTCGACCCGCCGGGTCGTTGATATTGATCCACCGGGCTGCCTCCGGCCATGGCCATCATGCTAGGTTTGGCCAAGAATCTGCAGCGCGCTGTCAATCTTGAAATTCCCGCTGGCCACCACTTGCTCTCCCTCGCGCAACCCGTCTACGACCACATAGAAATCATCCGCTTTGGGCCCGAGGCGCACTTCCCGCCCCTCAAAAACACCGGAATCCCCAGGCTTGGCGACATACACGACGGCGCGCTTGCCGGTAATCAGGGGCGCTGACGCGGGAATCACCAGCGGCGCACGGTCATTGGCATCTCTATTGTTGATGATCATGCCATCCTCGTTGAGCTGAGCCTTGATACTGGCCCTTACGAGCATACCCGCCTTAAGGCGTCCGCCCTGATCTTCGGAGCAAATGGCCCCGATCCCGAAAGTTCTCGATTTCGTGGTGAAAACGGGATCAATATAGACGATCTTTGCCTTGAAAATCTCGCCTGGATAGGCGTCCGTCGCAAAGGTCAGCTCCTGTCCTTTTCGGATCCAGGGGTAGTCTGTTTCGTAGGCATCGAGTCGGACCCAGACAAATTGAGGGTCCGCAATCGTGAATATGGGGGTACCTGTGTTAACGAATGTCCCTTCATAGGCGTTCTGTTCGATGATCTGACCATACATGGATGCGTAAATGGTTGCAATCCCGGTACCTTCTCCCACTTTCATGAAGGCATCAATGTCGCGTTTGGGCATCCCGAGAATACTCAATTTGAGGCGAAGGGCGTCGATGGTTTCCAAAGCCTTTTTAACGTCTTGCGATCGCTCCTCAGAATCCTTGGACTTTTCCCGTGCCTGAACTGGGGCATCCCTCGCGATATGAGGGGTGCCCTCCTGGAAAGCGAGGAAACTGGGCACGTATTTGACCGCCTCAAGCAACGCCTTTTGGGTTTGGACCAAGTCGGAAGAATAAATGTCAAAGAGGGGATCACCCCATCGAACGAACTGACCTGCCCTTTTTACATACACCCGGTCGATCACGCCTGGCGTAAACGCGGTAATCACGGCTGTGTGGGCGGGATCATAGTCCACCTGTCCAAACAGCCTGACTTCCGCGCTGACATACTTCCTTTCAACCGGCGCAAGCCTGATGCCAGCCCGAGCAACCGTATCCGGCGCAAGGCTCAGACTGGACGTCATCTGCACGGGGGCATCGACCTTCTGAACTGAATCGGACGAGCTCCATTCCGCAGATGGGGCAATTGCCGGGTTGCGGCATGGGGGGGACACACATCATGGGGCAGATATACGAACTTTGGACATCCTGTACCCCCTTTTCACCCGTCGAAACGGCAGCAGCTTGGAGCGATTCATCGACGCGGTTCCCTTTCATGCCATATCCGATGAAAAGGCCCACACCGAGCACGATCAGGAGGACGAGCACATGCTTTTTAGATCGAAACATCTTTTACCTCTCGCCAAGACGCTAAGAACGCCAAGAACAGCATCTTTCTCTCCATCACATCACGCGAAGAGAGGATTTCTCAAAGCCGATTATTTCATTCGTTGCCAACACAGTGTCATCCTCAATCACAAACCCACATTCTTCAAGGTATTCTTCGAAGGTCCCCATTTCCTTCATTTCTTGGAACTGAATATCTATTACTTCTTCCAAGTTCTTCTTAGCTTCTTCAGGTGTTCGACCCTGGGAAACAAAATCCAGCTCGGGAGACTTCGCCAAATACCATTTCCCCTTGCGCCAAAGCTCGATGGTTAGATTTAGCTCCATGTTAGTGCTCCTTTGGGACCCTATCTTAGAAACCAAAAAGTCGCGTGTCTTTCCTCTGCGTCCTTTGCGATCTCCGCGAGAGCTTATCCTTCTTTTCTCGCCAAGACGCTAAGAGCGCCAAGGGGTTAAATTATCTTAGAAACCAAAAGCTTCTCTCCTTCACTTTGCGTCCTTGGCGCCTTTGCGAGAACCTTCACTCTCCGTTACGCCCTAAAGCCGGAAATCAGAGAAGACCAGCGGGTAGCTGGACACAACCGATAGGAGAATATATCCACTAACTGATAGAATACAAAGCTTTTTTTGCATTCGTGGCACCACACGCGCCAGGGAAAGCTTGGCGCTGAACGCGTCAATGACTCCGACACCGGCGCCGGCGATCCCGGGACCTAGGATAAGCAGATATATCAGGTAGCCGATGTAGTGATAGTCGGCCTGAAGCAGACAGAAAGGGCAGTGGTGTGTGGGAAGCTCATAGTAATAAACCGAAATGAAAGAGATGACTGCCGCGAAGGAAAAAACCATGACCCAGGTCGCCAACCAGGAAAAAATCCTTGCCCCCCGCCCCGTGACAATGAAGTGGATCCCGGCCCGCACCGCCAGGAACACACTTAGATAAAAAATGACTTGGGAGGCGTAGGCAGGGAAACCGGCCAGTTCCTGTCCCAGGCCTTCCCCCTGCTCACTGAAAAGGGTGCCGCAGCAGGACGTGATCACGTCGGCCTCAAGCCCCATGAAATACTTGGTTTGCAGGAACGTCTCCAGGACGATCAAAGCAGTCAGAGGCAAAAGAAACTTGTACTTGGGTCTGATGACGGGATAGTCAAATCCCTTGTTGTCGGTGTAGTTGACGATCAGCCACAGACCGCAAAGCAAAACGTTCAAGAGCTTCAACAGCAACGTCGAGTAGCCGTAAGGATTCGCGTTCAGAGAACCTGCTGCACACATGGCCCCCACAAGGTATGTGTGGACGTCGTCGGCGGTGTGAACGAAAAGCATCAGGGAAAAGATCTCGAACGCGGCCACGTAGGCGAGAATCGTGGACACCAGGTAGGTCTTCCTTTCGAGCGCCAACTGGCGGTCCGATCCGCTTTCTATGTCCCACCACCGCAAAATTTGAAACCCCACCAGGGAACCGTAAACCATGAAAACGCTGACCAAGAGAGACCCCGTGATAAGCGCAATGATCGATGGATTCAAGAGCATGGTATCACAAGTTGTCCCGTGAAGAATTTTCTCGCACAGAGCCCTCAGAGAACGCAGAGATTAAGATCATGTATTTGCTGTGTCCGACTCAAATATGGTGGGCAGGGATGACGCGGTCTTATTGTCTTGCACATAATGCTTGAAGAGACCCACGCCGTTACATCAATGTTGGAGGCATCTATCTTGTCTCTGTGTGCTCTACGAGCGCGATTAACGCATACGGTTCCTCGGGATATGGATTCACTGCGCGTAGCTGTGTGTGATCCGCGGCCTAGGCAATGGATATCTCTTAAGAAGCCGCTCGAACCTCTCCCACGGCATATCTTTGTCTCGGGATCGGCGATCGAGCCACTTACGCCAGGACCGTTTTACTGCCTCATGGAACGAGCTAAGGCTGCGCCAGTTACACGTAATCCCATAGAATTGGTAGTGCCCCATCAGTTTCCTGCTGAGGCTCCTCCACTGCTCTTCTACAGAATCATGACGATTTGCCTTGCACCACACATACACCCGTCGTATCGCCGCCTTCAGCTTCTTCTTCGCGGTCTTGCGTTTAATCACCCAGGTCCCTTTCCGGGACTTTCCCCAATAGTGGGTAAATCCCAGGAATACGAACGTCTCTGACTTCTTGCTCCCGCCCGTCGGGCGATGGAAGTCCAAGAGTCGGGTCTTTTCCTCATGGATCGACAGACCGTATTTCCCGAGCGCGGCACTCGATCCCGCATCCCGCTCAGCAAAGAAAAGTCATCCGCAAAACGGATCAGTCGGCCTTCCTGCAGGCGAGGCCGCAGCCGAACCGCAGTATCTTATCTTCCAGGGCGGGTATCCCGATCGGCCTCAATTTGCCATCCCCTTTGGGAATGTATACCCGCTTTACCGGCGGAGCGTAATAGCGTCCAGATTTGAAACGCTCCAGCAACGACCGAAGGTTCTCTTCCAAATCCTTCTCATATTCCTCGGCCGTTACATCGTCCACCCCCGCTGCACCTTTCTTTCGGACCCCCTTGTATGCCGCTCGCAGCCATTCAAGGTCAATGTGGTAGGCAAGGGACGTGAAGCCTGCCTCCGGCATTTGCTCGGCAAGTTCCGCTATCCGTTGCTGTTTCGTTCGCACGTTCCCGGATTCCAATGCATCCCCCGTGTTACCCAACAACAGTCCCATATCCCGACACGGCCCTTCCCTCCTCCGGCTCTCCTCGGGTCGGATTCGCCGGATTCCCCGGTACTATTGCCGTGCTAAGACTCCCTCCTGCCTTCCCACCGCACTTCGTTGCCTTCGTTTGGCGGTACCACCGGCCTCCGAGAGCTCTGTGCGAGACCATGTTTCCGCTTTTTATTCGGTGCCTAACTCGGGAACAACCGCCCCATCCCGCATGGAGATGACCCGGCTGGACCACTGGGGAATTATAGATCAACGGATCATGGCTCGCAATGAGCACGGTCTTTCCTTCGCCGATCAGCTCTGAAACGATCTCAATGAAAGCGCCGCCCAAATCCGTGTCCAGATGGGCGGTCGGTTCATCGGCAATGATGTACGAAGGGTCGTTCATAAGCGCCCTGGCAATGACCGTTCGCTGCTGCTCTCCTCCGGAAAGATTCTCGACCTTTTGGCTCACTTTGAATCCCAAACCCAACCTCTCCAGCAAACCCAAGGCCTTCCCTTTGATCACCCTGTGCTTCTGGCCGGTAGGATAAGCGGGAATCATCGTATTTTCGAGTGTCGTGAGGCCCCGGATAAGATTGAAGTTCTGGGACACGAAACCAAAAGTCTTCCTCCGGACCTCGGCCGCAAACCGTTCGGGAAGGCTTGTGGTCTCTCGGCCATCCAGGATCATCCTGCCGGATGTTGGCCTGAGCATGCACCCGATGACACTCAGCAGGGTCGTCTTGCCTGAACCGCTCGGCCCCCGAAAGACAGTCACCCCATTGCCGTCAATCCTCAGGTCAACCCCTTTCAGGGCCGTGAAGGCATTGGACTTGCCTGCGTTGAAGGTCTTGGTGATGTTCAGAAGCTCGATCATCCCTCACCTACCCTTGTCGCATCATCGTGTCCGGATCCGTGATCGAGGCCTTCCAGGCCGGGATCATCGTCACCAGGGCGTAAGGGATCACCGTAAAGAAAAAAAGGACCGAAAGCTGATAAACGCTTATGGTCGGACCCAAACGAAACTTGGGATACAATACCGCCCACCCCTTTAACGCGTGCTCGAAGAGCGGCGCAGAGGCCCAGAATACATGGAGATAGGCCCCGATCACCCCAAGGAGGAAGGCGCTGAAGGAAATCACAGCACCCTCCCAGAATTTGATCATGAGCACTTCCGAGGTTTCCCAGCCAAGAGACTTGAGGATGCCGATCTCCGCCTTCTCTTCGGAGCTGAGTCCCGTTGCCTTGTCCCATGAAAATATGAGGAAGGCCAGCAAAGCGCCGGTCAACAGAACGATGATATACCCGCTCCGCCAATCCAGCATTGAGCCATACGTCCGTAAAATCTCCTCTTTCAAAATGGGCCGCGTATCCGGCAGCAGGATGGTGATCTTTTCGGCGATGGTCTGACATTCAAGCGGGTTGCGGATCTCGACGGCCAGATCCGTTGCAAAACCCTCCGGGATACCCGTGATTCTTCTGAATGACGGTTCGGACATCAGGATCAGATCGGACGAGACCAATTCGGTCGCTCCGTCGAAGGTCCCGGCAACCCTCAAGATGACCGGTTCACCGTCATAGGCCCTGAAGTAAAAGGATTGCTCCCGCGCCGCCTCCCATGTCCTCATCACACCGCTGCCAACGGTGATGGTATCCTCCTCGCCGGTATGCCGGTCGGAGGTCATGATCGTGTAATTGGACCCTGATGCCTGATGGTAGTAATACCCCCAAAGCCGCGGACTCACGGAAGTGATCCCCCTGATCTGCCCGATCCTTTCGACATAGGACAGGGGGATGAGATCGTGTCTGCCCGCAATGATCCGCTGTACCACCATGGCGGGGGCGTCTGATAAGATCTCTTCTGCCTCTCTGCGCAGCGACGTGCCGAAAAAAATAACCGAGCCGATCATGAACACCATGGCCGCATAAACACAGAGCAAGGAAAAGTTCTTGCCCTTGCGCCGCCACAGAGACGAAAGGGTGAAGTCAAGCATGTGCAGTTGGCGTTCAATCCACGTTATCATGGAAATCCCAGAGGAAGGTCGGCGGGAGGATCATGGATCCCGAAGGAAAATGTTCAAAGGCCAGCGGATGATCTTGAAATGCGGAATGCAGATCCGCCTGGGATGGGTTTCGCGTGTACCGGGCCTCCGTAAAAAGGCAAAGATCCGTAAGGCGAAGCTCCCGTACAAGCTGCTTCATGGCCAAAACTCGACCCGCATTAGGCCCAGGATTAACGCGCGGACCAAGCAACAAAAGCAAACCCGCGAACAGCGCAAGCGGTATCGTGAACCCAAGATAAACAATCGATTTTCTCAACATAACACCATATGAAACCTGTCTCGCGCCCGTCCCGCAAAGCGGGACTAGAGCCCGCAGGGTTCACAGAGAATTCCGGGAGTGTTAACGATCAATCAGCAAGTGCATCATCCCAATTCTCTGTGTCCTCTGAGGGCTCTGTGCGAGAAAAAGAAGTTTGCTTTTTTTCGGTTTCTGCTTCAAATGCTCAATCGAGCGCGCCGATCAGCTTGGGCGTGACCTCTTCAAATCGGACGATCCTTTTCCCTTTGTGGTCTTTCTTGAAGGCCTTGGCGTCCTCTTCGGCTGCAAACGGTACCAGCTCATGGCCCATGGGGCCGTACACGTCGCTCCCGATGACGAACCAGGCCATTTTCGCGTCAATGGGCTTCACGTCGTAGTATTCCGTCACATGGATGGAAGCGATGTCCGAGGTCTTTTTCCCTGGGTTGTACTGCTTCAAATCGAAATAGTATTTGAAAAGGTCCTTCGCCCCATCAAAAAAAACCACAGACCCGTCAGTGAACTGTATTTGAGCCAGCCAGTCGGGGTACTTGTACACAAACATCCCGCAGACCGGGCATTTGTCCTGCTTTGTGGGCTTTCCGGCCTCCCCTGCACCTTCCGAGAAGGCCAATGCCCATGGCCACAGGATGAAGCCAACCGCCACGAATGCGATGATCTGCCACATCTTGTCTCGAAGCTTCTGTATCCGTTCTGATCGCATCGTTCCAGGCCCTGAATGCTGCATTTCACCTTTTCCTTCTCTGCGTCCTCTGAGGGCTCTGTGCGAGATCAATCCCTTTTCTTACCCCTCAGCATCCCTCCTTCGGGGTTGGTTTACCCTTTCCCTCAAGAAGCAGTTCCTGATATTTGTTTTCCAGCCTGCTCTCATAAGCTTTCTTGCATTTCTCCAAGCATCCCTTGTCTGCTCCACAGTGCTCGGTGCAGACCTGAAACTCCTTGTCAAGCGATCCTTTTATTTGTTCCCATCGCTGACGCAACTCTATGGGAACCTCCTTGTCCGCAGCATGGGAAAACAATTCATGCCCCAGGGGCCACCAAAATGCGAGGAGCAACGCGCAGGCCGCAATCAGACAAATACGAAGCTTAAGGCGCATTCTTTGAGCCTCCTTTCAGGAACATAAATATATAGTCCCAGTTGCCTGAGACCAGCTATTACTTTTTATTTATAGCATAGTTAGTGGTGGAAATAAACGGTTGGAGGGCACAAATGAATCGGGAGGGTGGTTCAAACCACCCTCCCGGATAGGAGAAACATTAGAACTTAAGGATGAATGATTACCCGACCAAGGCTACCGTGCTCCAAAGAGGCCTATCTTAGTTCTGCCGTTCCCGTTCCAGTCTCCAGTGATGGGTATATCCGTCGAAACGCCAAAAACGATGACGCTGTCTTTGCCTCGATCCCACAATCCGTCACCGTCGGCATCAAGATACCACACACCATCCCTGAAGACCCCGATGTCGGTCTTGCCATCCCCGTTCCAGTCCCCACAAACGGGGACATCCGAAGCCACACCAAACGGGATTTTCTTATCAACCGCGGGGTCCCATAATCCGTCACCGTCGGCATCAAGATACCACACACCTTCCCTGAAGACCCCGATATCGGTCTTGCCATCCCCGTTCCAGTCCCCACAAACGGGTATATCCGAAGCCACACCAAAGGCGACGACGCGATCGCGACCCGGCTCCCAAATGCCGTTTCCATTGGAATCCAGGTACCATTTGCCGGACCGAAATATCCCCCGGTCTGTTCTTCCGCGGCCGTTCCAGTTTCCCGGAACAGGGATATCTCCGGGCGTCCCAAAGGCTACCGCCTCGTCAACGCCGCTTTCCCATTTTCCATCACCATTCGAGTCCAGGTACCAGATACCTGCCCGAAAAACCCCAAGATCCTCCTTGCCGTCCCTGTTCCAGTCTCCAACAACCGGAACATCTCCCACAAGGCCGAAAACATTAATCCTGTCTTGACCCGCCGAATCCCACAACCCATCCCCATCATAATCAAGCAAAAACCTGAAGGTCTTGCTAGCCGTCGGGGTAGCCGTCGGGGGCGTCGTCGGGGGCGTCGTCGGGGGCGTCGTCGGGGGCGTCGTCGGGGGCGTCGTCGGGGGCGTCTGTCGGGGGCGTTGTCGGGGGGGCCACGACAGCCACGATCAGTTTTGAGACCTCCGTCGAGTAACCGCTCTCATTCCCAGATTGATCAAGAGCGGCAAGGGCAAAATAGTAAGTCCTTCCTTCCAGCAGGCCATTTACAGTGTAAGTAGTGACCCTTCCTACAGAGATAGGGGCACCATATGAACGGGATCTCGTTCCGTAATATATCTTGTAGCCCTGGAGATCCGATTCCGTGTTTGCGCGCCAGCTCAGGATAGCGGACCCGGCAAGGGCATGGGATGCAAAACACAAAACTGAAATTAATGAAATTAAAATAGACGCCTTGAGTGCATTTCTCATTATGTTCTCCTGAGCTCGGTCATTTTAGCGTTAGGACCGTCTTCATACAACCACATTTATCGACAAAATGATAACAGAATAATCTGAGAATAGCTTGGTTTATGCATTTTTTATGCCAATACTTAAGAATAATCCGGTTGGTTGATGCAGACTCGAATTGACGTCATAAGCTCAAGAGAACTGTCTCAAAAAAAGCACACTTGTTTTCTTTGTGATACGTTGAAGCAAAATCCTAACGCCGCGGGACTACCAATTACCACCTAGTGGCAAATCCGTGCTCACGCCGAAGGTCACCACTTCATCTTGAGAAACGCTCCAAACATGGTCCCCGTTTGCATCCAGAAACCATTTCCCGGCCCTGAATACCCCGATATCCGTGACGCCATCCCCGTTCCAGTCCCCTGTTACCGGGACGTCACTGCCAAGACCGAATGCAAGGACCCGGTCACCCAGCGGGCCATCCCACACGCCGTTGCCGTTGGCGTCCAGGTACCATTTCCCGGCCCTGAATACCCCGATATCCGTGACGCCATCCCCGTTCCAGTCCCCTGTTACCGGGACGTCACTGCCGAGACCGAATGCAAGGACCCGGTCACCCAGCGTACCGTCCCACCAACCGTTGCCATTAGCATCCAGGTACCATTTCCCGCCTCTGAATAGCCCGATATTCGTGACGCCATCCCCGTTCCAGTCCCCCGTCACCGGGACATCGGTCGAAAGCCCAAAAAATAGATGCCTGTCCAACTCCGGCCCATCGAATATCCCATTCCCGTTGGCATCCAGGTACCATTTGCCACCACCAAAAACACCAATGTCCGTGACGCCATCCCCGTTCCAGTCCCCCGTCACCGGGACATCGGTCGAAAGCCCAAAGGCTAAGCGCCTGTCCAGGTCCGGCCCATCCCATATGCCATTCGCATTAGCATCCAGGTACCATCTTCCATTTCTGAACACACCTATGGAAACCTGGCATCCAGTCCCCATTAGCACAATGTCTAAAACAGGATTGCGGGGATCATTGGAAGGAATATGGAGGACTGCATTTTCTGCCCCCTTGGCACGGGGCGAGAACAAGACGTCGAAGCCACATTCTTCTTTTGGAGCAAGGGAGGTTCCCGCGCAGTTGTCGTTCTGGATATCGAAATCCGCTGAATGCAAGCCGTCGACGAAAAGGTCCAAAATCGTCAAATTCTCTATCCCAAAACCACGGTTAACGATCCTGAAGGCCTGTGACAAAGACTCTCCAGTTCTAACCGAGCCGAAGTTGTGAGAAGGGGGCCATGGGAAGATACTAGGAATGGGATCCTGGAAAGCCTTGAACACCTCAACGGCATCGATTAGACCGTACCCGTAATCGTTATCCGGCCCTGGAAGACCCAGATCATGCGCGTAATATTTCGTAGCAAATTCCAGATCCGCCAGCAGCAGACCCTGAAAGGCCCCCATGACCAAGGCCATCGTGCCTGCCACATGGGGGGCGGCAAAGGATGTCCCGGACCAATAAGAATAGGATCCGTTGAAGGCCGGATCAGCTGTCCTAATATTCACCCCAGGGGCCACCACATCGGGAAACACTCGGCCATCGCACGCCGAGGGACCCCTGCTGCTGAATCCAGCAATATCCAAGAATTCATTCACGGCTCCGACAGAGAAGCTCTCAGGATAATTGGCCGGACTAACACTGGAATTGGCGCCCGGCCCACTGTTTCCCCCAGAGAAGACCACGGCGATACCGGCTGCTTTAAGCGCCGCAATGGCCGGTCCGAGGGGCGGAAGATTGGGATTCGGGGTTTCCAGACACAACCCGCTTGCGCCATCATACCCCCATGAATTGTTTACCACATCCGGAGCATCGTCGGTATCGGGGTTATCGTCCGGGTCAAGAAGCCACTGGAACCCGTCGAGAATTTTACTCGTGTAAGCGATCCCCGCATCGTCAAAAATCTTCACCGCGATCCACTGGGCGCCCGGGGCAACCCCGATATTCGTCCCCCCGGCATCCCCTCCCACCATGACACCCATCACCGCCGTGCCATGGCCGTCATGATCATGATCAACAGGGGAGAAATAAATCCCGTAAGGATCATACCAACTGTTGGTGCCACCTCGCCATTTGGCTTCGAGATCGGGGTGAGTGACATCCACCCCCGTGTCCATGCTCGCCACCACGACACCTTGCCCCGTGTATCCCAGCGCCCAGAGCTCAGGGGCCCCGATGGCGATGATATTCCACTCTGATAGCGTGCTCGCAGCAGTTGCCATGTCTGGGACATGAATGATGGTATCCTCAGCGATGGTCTCAATCCCCGTCATTTGTGCCAGCGCACCGACGAGATCTGCCGGGAGGGTCGCCGCAAGCCCATTGACGATCCAGAGTTGCTTGATAGGGCTGGCCCTTCCCGATCTTTCCAGAAAAGTTCTCACAACTCCCTGGGATGCCTCAGCCCTGCCTTGAAGCGCCCGGATGATCCGAGGCCTTCTCTGTTTCTTATCAGGGTCCTGAAAAGCCTTTAGATTGACCTTTTCCTGAAAGGTTATGATGACGGAGATTTCTTCTTGGGGACCGAGGTTCTTGACGGCGCTTTCGAGGCCGGGAGACAAGATAGCCGCATTTCCCGCCCTCCTGCGTTACGAAAATTGCTCCGAGGATCAGAAAAGCGGCTTTAAGGATTTTAACTTGGTTACCAGACATTCCTTACTCGACGATCAAATTCTCTATTCTTAGCTCACCAATGACCAAGGTAACCTTGGCGCCCTTTTTCACCATCCTCCCAGGATTGGTAAAAAGGATCACGTAATCCTTGCCGGCGGTCGGCTTTACGGTTGTGGACCGCATGGGCCCCAATTTGTTGACCGTGACGGGCAGGGACTTGCCCGTATCCTGATCAATCAAGAATGCTTTCTCGCCGCGTTTCGTTACGGCGGCGGCCTTGTCCGGGTCCAGGATCTTGTAGCGAAAATCCAGGAAGAACTGCTCTCCAGTGAGCCGAATGGCCTTTGGTCTGATTCCCCATTGTTCCTCAATGCCCACCGGCCTCTGGACAACAGGGGCTGAACCGCCACCCTTGTCCGTCTTTTCTTCCGAATAGCCGGAGGCGGGCATGCAAAACACAAGCACAACAAGCGTCCACACGAGCCGCCCCATTTTTCGAAAAACCCCTTTGGATCTCCTTGCGCTTAAGAAAGACATGATCCCCCCAACGCCTCTAATTCCTCAAATTTCATCTTATCATCTAAAAAGGACCAATCCAAGCCTTTTGAACGAAGAAGGGGCGCGCCAGGCGATGACGCACCCCTTCTTGTGTTCGCCCGTTAACTCAGATTCTTCAAATCCGGCCCGGGATGAGTTTGCCTATTGAGCGCCCACAGGGATATCTGAGGCCAGTCCAAATGTGAACTTGAGGTCATTGGGCAGGTTCCACGCGCGATTGCCGTCGGCATCCAGATACCAGACCCCATTTCGAAAAACCCCAACTTCAGTGTTCACGTCATTGTTCCAATTGCCGGTGACCGGTATATCCGTTGCCAAGCCAAACGCAAATTTTGCGTCCACACCCGGATTCCAGGCCATGTTACCGTTGGAATCCAGATACCAACTGGCCGTGCTCGGACGGAACAGCCCGATATCCGTGATCCCGTCACCGTTCCAGTCCCCTGTGACAGGGATATCTGTTTTCAGACCAAAAACGATGATTTTGTCCGTAGCCGGCCCGTCCCAGATACCGTTTCCGTTCGCATCCAGGTACCAACTGGCCGTGCTCGGACGGAACAGGCCGAAATCGGTAATCCCATCTCCGTTCCAGTCACCCGGCACAGGGATATCCGTCACAAGGCCAAAAACGAAAACCCTGTCCGTCACCAGGCTCAACTGACCGTCACCGTCCATATCGAGATACCAAGTAGCATTGCTGAAGACACCGATATCCGTGATCCCATCCCCGTTCCAATCGCCGATCACAGGCCGGTCCCCACTCGCACCGAAAAACAGTCTCGAGTCAATATCCACGCCGTCCCAGAGCCTGTTTCCATTGGTATCAATCAACCATGTGCCCGTTGCGAAAGACACCAACGGCCGGCAGGTTCTGAAAATTGGGAGTGACCGTTGCGCCTCCGGCTCCGCTGACTGTCACGACCCGATCGCCTGCGATGGTCGTTCCATCCCCTGCCCAACCCAGGAATTGGGCCCCCGCAAAGAACCCGTTTGAAGACGCAATCGCCGTCAAACGGGCCTCCGTTCCGTCGTTGTAGGATTCATCACAATCGCTGCCGCAATTGATCCCACCCGGCAAGCTGGCACTCATGGCCTTCCCCCAAAGGGAGGGGGTTACCGTCAGCAGACTCTGTGTGGGGTCGGTCACCTTGATGTAGGCCAGCATGCCGCCTGGGGTTGATTTCCCTCCGTTACTCAGATCGAGCGTTGCGTCGAAGAGGCGAATCGGCGCATAGGCCGCCGGCGCTCCGCCGATGGCAATGGTCGCGTCTATGCTCTTGGCGGCGGGAAGTTCTAAGCCATACTGCTGTCTCCCGAACTCGAAGGGGTTTCCGTCCTCGGCCACCACCGTCAGGTAACGCTCCGGCAATTGCGGCGCATGGGTCTGAAGGCCCGCGTTCAGAAACCGGATCAACACCGTGTCGTTGGGATCGATCTGGGTCGCCCCGTTGACAGGGTCGAGGCGTGCATCCGGATAGGCGCCACCGTTGATCAAGAAATAGCGGGGCTCTCGATAAACGCTGCTCGTGATCTCCTGTTTGCCGATAGGCGCCGGCCCGGCGTTTGCGCCGTAGTAACCCCCCGCGATGGCATCATGGATGTCCGGATCGATCTCGTGAAAAACCAGGATGAGTTCCTTGTTATAGGTCACATCGGGGTAGGCCGCCGTACCGTCCGCTTGATCCTTTTTCACGGGGGCGTAAAGCCCCATCTGCACCTGTTTGGCCGGGTTGGTCCCGCTCTGTAGCATAAAGGTCCCCACCCTGAAATTGTTCCATGTATATTGGCCCGTGGCTCCGGGTGCCGTTTCGTGTGAAAAGGACCGCACCCGGGCGGTATAATTTCCTGTCGGCCTTGAAATCGCTCCTGCAATCGTTTCGCTTGTCCCTTGAGTCCAGACAGGACCGTCATTGACAAGCGCCTGCCCTAAGATGTGCAGCGAAACCGGTTCAGCCAACGTGTTGCGCAGGTTGATGATGAGTGTGGATTCGGCTGAGGGCACGGTCAAAAGCGGGCCAGGCACCGACGCCGTGTCGCAATTCAGCGATGCGTTATCAAGACCAAAACCCCAGACAGGCACCACCCGCCCATCCGGCATGGTCATCGTCGTTTCCCCGACGCACAGATCATAAACCTGCTGAGCCGGCGCCGCACCCACCATAATCATCAGGAGGAGCAGGGCCATAAAAGGTCCTATGAGTCGCAGCTTTCTCTGAGTATTCATAATGTTATTCCTCCTTTCATAAACCGTGGGCAGAGGCAGGGTCAATCACGATCATGAAAGAGATCAAGCCTCCTGGGAAGATATCGTTACTGGTGATTTCCTTTTCCGTGTGAGAGTGCCACATGTAGAAATATCCGCCAATGGCGTTCAAGGCCGGGTGCCCGGGCGGCAGATCACCGGTGATCCCCAGGAACGGGCTCCCACTGTAAAACTCGCCGAAAGTCACGGAATCCCGTGTCGGAATCAGTACAGGGAAAGGTACACCGTGATCCGGGCAGTACTCATGCGTGAATGGGTCAAAAGGCGACGCATTTACAGGATCGGCCAAATACTCCTCGCACACATTGCCGGTCCATGCCGGGTTGAAGTCCGAGCGGGGATAATCCACCCCAGCCTCATGCCCGTAGGCATCCCAGCCCAGTTTTTCCCCAGTCCAGGTCCAGATCAGGTCCGCGGTCTGTCCTGGGACAAACCTGATGGTGTTGTCCTTCCAGGCCAGGTCCGCCCCAGCCGCTCCGCCATCGCTTGAGAGGAGCCTCCCGTCGACCGCAATCACATCGAAGTCATTGCCGTGATAGTGCATGGGGTGCAGGTCACGCCCTCCCCCGATGGTCCTGAGAAGCACCAGATCGCCGGCATTCATGATGGGCTGGCAGTTGTAAGGCTGCGTGGGCAGCCATGGCACATTGGGATCGGCCATGAGGTCCGGCCAGTTCCGTCCGTTGATGAACCAATTGGTCCGAAACGAGCTCGTGGTGTCGGTCTTGTCGAATTGTCCAAACTCCACCTGCCGGTGGACCATAGGATCCATCTCGGTGATCAGATAGAGGAACTCGTGGTTGAAAAAGCTGTCGGCATTATTGTAGGCGTACAACCCCGTTCCATCACCGAGGGGACCAAAAGCCCCATTGGGATCGGGGTAGACGATGATGGCGCCCACCAGCCCCATTTCCACCTGGAGGTCAGGTCTCGTCCCGCTCCGATAAAGATAGGTGCCGGGCTGGCTCGCCGTGACCGTATAGGTCACGATGGTTGTGGCATCGGGCGGGGCCTCCCGGGCCAACATGCCCGGCAATCCTCCAATGGCCGTGACCGAAAGTCCAGGGAACACGATGGAAACATTGCCTGCCTCTGAAGGCAGGTCATTTCTCAAGGTAACCGTAAAGGTGTCGCCTTCATTGACCAGCAGCGTCGGCCCAGGGTACTGCATCATGGTGTTGGCTGCCAGACCATATCCCCACATGAGGAAGCTGTCTCCATCGGAGGTGGAGATAAACCCTTGCCGCGCCACCAGGTTGACGGGCGTTCCAGGGACCACTGTCTCCCCGAGGATCTCTGCCCGGGCCTTCATCCCCCCGAGTAAGACCAGCGCCGCTATCAAGGCCATGGCCCATGCGCTTTGCTTTATACTGACTCTCTTCATCTGACGTCTCCTTCATCCGGATCTTGATTTAATTGCTGATTACGATCTCGGCCATGATCCCGCCACGTTCCTGGTTCCCGTTGGACAGATTTTCAAGGTTGGTGGTGTAAAGGAAATAGGTCCCGGCGGCCACGCCCGTGGTGTCGACGATCACGTCGAAATGCTGCCCGCCGCCCACGTTCAGGACGTTCACATTGTAGGAGGTGTCCTGACCTGTCGGCCCGACCAATATGGCAGCACCCCGGCCCACCACTTTCATGGGAACGCCCAGTGTGGTCGCCATCGCATAGATATGGGTGGTCGAGACGTTGGAGACGCGGAAGAGGATCCTTTGTCCCGACGTCGCCGTGATCACGGTGCTGCTGTATGGGATCGTGTTATCGCTGCTGTCGGTACTGGTGGCCGGCTGTGCCGCAAACCCCTCTCGATTGAGAATGTCCCCCGGGTTAACCGTGTCGGGATAACCACGGCCGTTGATCATGGGGTAATTGTCATACATGTTCGCGAAGGGAAGTGGCTGAATCGCCTCGGAGGCGTCGTGAAAGTTGCTGTCATGGCCGACCAGCTGGATGGGGACCTCCACATGATACCCGGTACGTCCATCCCCGTCATTATAGGCAAATTTGGTGAACGGTTGTCCGAAAGAATCGGTCCCATGCTGTTCTCCATTCTGTAACGGCCTCACGTAAAGGTTCCCGATCATACCCATCTGCATGTGCTCGGCCGCCTCCACGTGGCAGTGGTAAAAGTAGGTGCCGGGAACCGCCGCCTTATAGTAGTAGGTAAAGCTCGACCCCATGTTGGGTGTGGGCGAGGGTTCAGGCAGACCGTCGAAGATGGGGGCCGCGTTGGGGAACCCGTGCCAGTGGACCGAGTGGGTGTCGAAGAGGTCCACGCGCACGGCAAAGCCCGCGTTGGTCAGAGTCAAATAGAGCTCCTGACCCTGTTCGCAGGACGATGGGGGGGGCCGGGCTCGTGACCTTGAAGGATTGTTCGGCGGGAACGCTGTTCAGATTGAAGCCCGGAACGGTCTGGTCCACCCGGCTGAAGCTGAAGATGTACTCATCTTTTCCGTCCGCCAACTTGATGACACCGTCCCCACAGGTGATATGCATGCAGACCACATTGTTCATAAATCCCGGTTGCGTCGGGAATGAGGTCACCGTCCAGTGTCCCCGGGGCACTGCAACAGAGAGCGCTGCGCCGGACGGACCTGCAGCCAGGAGCAGGCAGAGAACCATCAGAATCGGCGCGAAAAGGTATCTCGCATTTCTCATCGTCTATTCCTCCATCGGTTTGACCAGTTATCTCCCTGCCTCCGCTGCAGCCCCAGGCCTCAGCGGAGACGTTTTTCCCACCCCGCGGTTACCATTTACCGGTGACCGGCTTGTCGGTTGCAACGCCGAAAGCGACCACGGAGTCCGTCGCAACATCGAACACCCCGTTTCCGTTGGTATCCAGGTACCACTTCCCGCTTCGGAAGTAGCCGATCTCCGTTACGCCGTCATTGTTCCAGTCGCCTGTCACCGGCCGATCGGTCCCAAGCCCGAACGCGGCAATGACCTTGTCAGTCCCCGGGCCTTCCCATATCCCGTTTCCGTTCGCATCCAGGTACCACTTGGCCGTGCTCGGACGGAACAGCCCGAAATCCGTCACCCCGTCGCCGTTCCAGTCTCCCGGCACCGGAATGTCCGTCGAAAGACCAAACGCAATGACCT
>CAVOVO010000035.1:0-32747 GCA_963699845.1 uncultured delta proteobacterium | reverse complement strand
CCCCCTTGTCCATCGCAGCAAGAGCTGGGACAGCGGATTCCCACGGATGAGAGCTACCTGAAGCTGGCCGGAAGGGAAGGGGGCAGGTCGTTTTGGGCGGCCGTGACCCACCTGGACCACATCGGGAGCGAGGCCAGGTTTGAGCAGGCGTCGATCCTGTCTCGGTGGGTGAGGGGCCGAGAGGGACCGTTGATCCTAATGGGGGACTTCAACGATGATCCCCAATCGATGATCCATCAACTGCTCGCGGGCCCTGAGAGTGCGCTTCAGGAGCACAGCTGGCAGTCCCTCGGTCGGGGCGAGAGTGGTGAGAGCCGGCACCCACCACGGGTTTACAGGGGTTCCCAAGGATCAGCGGATCGACTGGATCCTTGTGTCGCGCCACTTCCGGGTGCGAGAGGCAAGGATCGTGAGAGACCACTTTGACGGACGCTATCCGTCCGACCACTTTCCTTATGTGGCGGATCTGGAATGGTTGGACGAATAGGGATATTTGACACCCAAAAAAGGACCTGATCACAGTGACCAGGTCCCTAAGATTGTCCGTTTAAAAGGAGCCCAAACGTCTCATTGGCTGATTGGCGGCATGAGAATCATTTTGAAAGGATTCTCCCCCACGTTCGTGAAGAGGTTGAGCTTTCCGGTGCCAGACCCCAACCCGTAAAAGCCCGCGAGAAGGCCCGTGCCGTCAAAATAGCTTTGCACCCAAGAAACGATCACGTCCCCCGTTATCGCTACGCTCGGCCCTCCCAAACCTATTAAGGTGCCTTTGATGGTGAAGGCCCCAATCCCGGGAACCGTAAGGGTCCCTGTAACTTGCCCTTCGAGCACCTGTGCGAACGGACTGAAATACTGGCCATCTGGCAGGCGCACTTCCCCGGACTCTGTGGCGATCTTGACCTTTTGGTCACCTATGAGATAGTCCTGTTCATAATTGAAACCCACGATTCGGGTTTGGTCTCCAGCATGGCCTTCTTCAAAAACAAAATCCGATGAGACAATACTTGAAAAGAGTGGAATTTCAATTTCCTGGGCACCTGCCACGCCCACAAAGAAAAACAAGAATAAGACACCAACAAACCCCAGACCCTTTTGAATTTTCATAATGCTCCTCCTATCTTCCCGACCATTTTTGTTTGATCTGTCTCCGTATGCTAAGACTTCCAGGCCTAAATGACCTGATGTGCTTATCGAAAGGACTCCATTGCTGCTTCCTGCCGAAATAGGAGCTAATGCTCAAACGATCGTTGATCTGTCAGCGGGGAAATGGATCGAACTTATGAAATCGGTTTGGCTCCCAATAGGAAAGAATGACCCCTACCAGGAGGATGACGAGCACAATTTAAGAGGATTCTCCATAGCAAGACCTCCTGGGTGGGGTTTATTGGATCGGTGGTGAAATGGGACATCCATTTGGTCAGCAAAATCCTAAAGTGTCAAGCAAATTTGCGCCGACCGGCCGCCATATGGCAATTTGGCTTCTGAAATGAGGGCTAGGTCGTTCCCCTTTCGCACCGAACCTCTTTGATGATGACTTGTCACGATCTGTAATTCTCACTTGATTTCGTCTGTTTGGATCATGGCGAGAAATAGCAGATCTGCAGAGTGAGAGGAAAAGCAGTCGAAAGTAGTGCTTGAGAGTCCCTCATTTCGGAGTAAGACATCCTTATCGAAATCGATATATTGATGCCGGATTTCGCTTACCCAATTCAAACGCTCTCCCCCCGGTCCCTGATAATTTGTTGTGACGGCATTTCAAATTTTTCTGATGACAGCAGATCTCATTGAACCTGCCGTGCTATGGCATGTCGGACATTTACAGGAAGTATCGTTACCCAAACGTAAAATTTGTCCCGCACCCCATGGGGGGTTACAGCAAACATGTAGTAGGTGAGTTGCTGTGTCGCCGAAGCAGGCAATCCACCGGAGAAGCTAGGCCTCAGGAGCCAAGATTCGCTCTCCTGAACATTGTCGGTAGAGTAGCTCTTCTCCCGGCATTCCTGAGGAAATGTGTTGAGCACCTGGGATAGGGGAACTTTTTCCCACAAAAGCTGGTCAAGTTGATCCTGCGTCATGGCCGCAAGCCCTTGTGCAGCTTGATCCGCAATCTTTGATTTGGTGAAAAAGTAAACATTGGCAACATCCTCTTGAGGGCAGTAAACCGCAAAGTGAGCATCTTCGGATTGTTGCCATTGACCCGCAAAGGAGCATGTATCCAAATACATGGCAATGTTGTTCCCATCCAATGCAATCGGCCCGACTGCACCAAGCTTCTGGTAGAGCGCATCTTCTTCTGCCAGAAGAATCCAGACCTATAACCGTCAACAAGCATACCACAAGCATATTTCCAGTTCTTCATTTCTGCCCGGAGGGTTTTGAATCCAAAAGGGGTCCAATTCCCCGCAGCTTGCTGCGTTAAAATAATTCGATTCGATGTTGGTTTTGATACCCCGCTGCTTGCGGCGGGGTAGTTTATTCAATGCCAGCCAGGCCGACGTGTCCACGAACACGGCTTTCATTTCTTTGGGTCAATTAAAGAATTCTTCAACGGTCCGGTGAGCGATCGAATTCAGCAATTCAGTTTCTTTAACCTTAAATTCGTGAAAATCGCAAGTGCAAGTTTTTATTTTCACGGAAAGCGCTAAACACGGCTCCGGACCGAGGCAAAGGGTTGAGTTCAATGAAGGGAATTTTGAAGCAGTCGGGGAAGACCATTCGTGCTGCTGAAAAATAGTCGCGACCATTTCTCAACGAGCTGAAAAATAGTCAGTTCGCCGGCCGATTACGGGTTTAAAGCGCTTTTAGAAAGTCCTCAATAGCCCGGTTGACCTCTTCCGGCTTTTCCGCAAAGACGAAGTGGGTACCCCCTTGAATAATCACTGCCCGCGCGTTCTTCATATTCTTGGCCAGATAATGGGAATACTTGGGAGGGGTCATGACGTCCTCGGTTCCGCAGACGGCTAGAAGCGGGATCCTGATTTCGCCCAGTTTGTCCATGATGTCAAACTTGTCGCAAGCCCGAAGATCGTTCAACATGACGCGAAGACCGTTTTCTTCCGTTCGACGCTTTATAATCTTTGCCAGTTTCGGGTCAATAAGCGCGGAAGTCCCTTCAAGAGGAGACTGACTATTGTCCCGAGTCGCGATGGCCTTTTCAAGACCTTCCAAGTACATGGGATGGACCCGAAGCCGCGCACCACTCCCAACGCAGATCAGCCCCCGCACGTTCTCCGGATATTTCAGACCGTAGAGAAGTGCGATTCCCCCGCCCAGAGAATGGCCGGTGATGACCAGGTCCGCATATCCCTTTTCGTTGAGAAAACCGTGCAGCCATTCCACGTAATCAGCAATGCTTACACAAGGCTCGCCAGCCGGGTGACCGGGCAAGTCAATGGCCTCAGAGTCTTTGAAGTATTGGGTCTGGTATTGCCACGATTCTTTGCAGCCGCCTGAGCCGTGAATGAATATCAGCTTCATCTCTTACCTCAGCCTTGATGGTGGACGTCAATTACTCAGTTTCACTTTCAATGCCTGAAACTCTTTTAAAAAAGATGTGGTCACGATCATAAGCATTGTTTCATCTCAATATCAAGAACATAGAGCCCTCCCGCCTCCGCCTACTTCACATACCGCCTCACTTCCTCCAGTTCGAACGCCTGATCGATCTGCGAGCGGGTCCCGGCCTTTCGGCGTCTCCTGTGCCGCACCAGGTACCGGACGTCCTCCAGGATCAGGTAATAGGCGGGGACCATGGTCAGCACCAGCACCGTGGAAAAGGCAAGGCCCCACATGATGGCTGTGGCAAGGGGAGCCCAGAAGACGGACTTTCCGCCGACCCCGAGCGCCATGGGCGCAAGGCCGACGATGGTGGTGATGGAGGTGAGGATGATGGGCCGCATGCGAACGTGGCAGGCCCGAACCACGGCACCGAATACCCCCTCGGAGCCTTCCGCCTTGTAGCGATTGATGAAATCGATGAGCACCAGTGAATCGTTGACCACGATCCCGGTGAGGGTCAGGAGACCGATCAGGGTGATGAAGGTGAGCGGGTTGTTGCTCACGAGCAGGCCCACCAGGACCCCCAGGCTCACAAAGGGGATCGTGATCATGATGATGAAGGGCTGGGTAAAGGAATTGAACTGGACGGAGAGGATGAAGAAGATGAGGAACAGGGCCATGGCTGCCGCATACCCGAGCTCCACCAGCGAGGTATGGGTCTCCTCCTGGAGACCCCCCGCGATCAATCGGGCGCCCGGAACCTCGGCCCTGATCCTCTCGAAGGCCTCTTGGGCGATCTGGTTGGCCCTGACGGCCGTCATGCGGTCGCCGCTGACGTTTGAAAGAAAACGCGAAAGCCCCTTTTCCTCCGTGGTGGTGTCCTGTATGCCCGCCGTGAGGCGTACGGTCTGTTTGCCGTTATAGTGATAGATGTTGTGAAACCCGGGCACCAGGCGGATCTGGGCGACGTCCTGGAGCGAGACCTCTCCGTGGCCCGGGACCGCGAGCTTGAGGTCCACGAGGTCGTCAAAGTCGCGCCGGTACTCCGGGAGATAGAAGAGCTTCACCTCCTGTTCTTCCTCCCCCTGGTTGTACATGGCCACCGGGAGACCGTGGAAGGCGGACTGGACGGCCATGACCAGGAGTCCCTGGTCCAAGCCCATCTGCTTGGCCTTGGCCTCGTCCACGGTGACCTCCAGAAACTGTTTGTCCCTGGAGTAGTCGTCCTGGATGTCTACGATCCCCCGGTGGCGTCCCAGCTCCACTCTCAGGCGGCGTGAAAGGTCGGCCGAGGTCTCCCAGGAGGGAGACTGGATCTTGAGGTCCACGTCCGCGCCCACCGGAGGCCCCTCCAGAAGCCGCTCCAAGACGATCCCGGTTGCCCCGTGCGACTTGAGCACCCGGGTGGCCTCCCCACGGAGCCCTTCCATGATGTCCACCACGCTCTGTTTCCTATCCTCCGGGCCTTTGAGGAGGACGATCATGAGTCCGAAGTGCTTGCCGATGATAGGCTCGTAGTTCACCTCTTTCATCCCGGCGATGGCGATGGGCGCATCCAGATCAGGGCCGACTTTTTCCTTGACGATGTCGTTGAGGGCCATGAGCGTGTCACGGGTACGTTCCAGGGTCGATCCCACGGGAAGATCGAAATAGATGTTGAAGCGGGGGTAGACATCACTCTTGGGGAACATGACAAAGTCCGCCTGGAAGTAGAGAAAGAAGGCAAGGCCCGTAGACAGGACAATGACCAGGACGGAGATATACCGATGCCGCAGGATGGACCGAAGTATCGGATAGTAAATCTTTCTCACGGGTTCGAAGATGTCCAGGCGCCTCCTTGGGGGACCGGCCGCCCTGGCCTTCGGGGCGAGCTCCGTCACGTGGGAGGGCAGCAGGCAGAACACCTCGAAAAGCGAGGCCGAGAGGGCGAAGATCACCACCTTGGGAAGGATGGCCAGGTAGCGGCCGATCACTCCCCCCACCACGAACAGGAGCGGGAAAAAGGCGGCCATGGTGGTCGTGACCGACGCGATCACCGGGGCCAGGACCTCCCGGCTCCCTTCCACTGTGGCCTTGATGAGAGGCTCGCCCTTTTCCACGTAGCGGAAGATGTTGTCGAGCACCACGATGGCATCGTCCACGATGATCCCGAGCACCAGGATCAGGCCGAAGAGGGTCACGGCATCGATGGAGAGGTTAAAGATCCTCATGAAGCAGAAGGTGAGGAGGAACGAGACCGGGATGCCGATGGACGCGAACGCGGCGTTCCTGAGGCCCATGGAGATCCAGAGGGCGAAAAAGACGGCCACCAAGCCCAGCATGGCGTTGGTCTGGAGCTCCCGGATCCGCTTCTTGATCTCCCTCGATTGGTCGAAATAGAGGGTCGACTTGAGTCCGGGGTATTGGCGGGGCAGGTCTTTAAGTCTTTCCTTCACCTCGTCCACAATCCGGACCATGTTGGTGTTCTTCTTCCGCTTGACCGCAAGGACGAGGCCCGGCTTCTCGTCGATGAAGGTCAGGGTCCTCGGTCTTTTCCAGAGAGGGGGTGATGACCGCGATGTCCCGCAGATGGACCGTTCCTGCAGGACCGCTCCGGAGGGCGATATCGCCCAAGCGCTCCGGCGAACGGGGCTCTCCCAGCATCCGGACATCCACTTCGTGATCCCCCATTTCAATGGTGCCGCCGGGAAGGTTCTTGGTCCTCCTGGTGAGGGCCTCCGCCACCTGGGCAATGGAAAGGGAATAGGCGGACATCTTGCGGGGGTCGAGCTCCACCCAGATCTCGTTTTCCCGCTCCCCGGAGATCTCGACCTCCGAGACCCCCTCGATGTTTTCCATGTCATCGGCGATGTCCTTGGCGATGTCCTGGAGCTGCATGAGGGGGATGTCGCCTGCGAGCCCCACCATGCAGACCGGGAATAGCGCGATCTCGAGCTCGATGATCCTCGGGACCTTGGCCTCCTCGGGCAGGTCGTCCACCCGGTCCACGGCGTTTCGGATCTCCTGCATGGCCTGGTCGATCTCGTACTCGGAGAGCCGCGTGTTGAAAAAGACGTGGATCTTGGAGGTGCCTTCGTAGGAGTAGGACTCGTGGCGGCGGATCTCGGCGATGCCATCCAGCTCGTCCTGGATCTTGTTCGTGACCAGCTTCTCCATCTCCTCGGGCGAATAGCCCGGGCAGAACGTCACGATGAGGGCCTCGCCGATGGTGAGGTCCGGATCCAGATAACGGGGCATGGCCCGGTAGGCGTATATCCCGAAGACGATGATCAGGAGCAGGGCCATCCGCACCAGGACCGGTCTTGAAATGGAAAGGCGCGTGAGGAACATTAGGGCGTACCGTAGCTGATCGGGTCTCCGTCCTTGAGGCCGGAAGGCGTGGTGATGACCAGTTCCCCTTCTCTCAGTCCGGAGAGAATCTCCACCCTCTGATCATAGTAAGCGCCCAGCTTCACCTGGCGGAAAACGGCCTTCCCCTCCTCCGCCACCAGGATGCCCATGTTGCCGTCCGCCTCCGCCAGCCAGGCGGACGGGATCTTGACGGACCGTTTTCCGTCCGTGATGGGGATCTCCACCCGAGCGGTCATGCCGTCCGCCATGCGTGGATCCGGCCTTTGGATGGTCAGCTCCATCGCGTAGGAATGCGTGAGCGGATCCGCTGCAGGGGAGAGAAAAGAAAGGACCCCCATAAAGGTCTCGTGGGGAATGGCGTCCAGCTTGACAGCCAGGGTCTTGCCCTTTTCCAGGTAACGGATGTGGTTTTCGCTCACGGCGATCCTCACCCGCATGGGGTCCAGGTCCACCACCTGGGTCACGGGTGTTCCCGGAGTGATCAGCTCTCCTTCCTCCACCTTCCGGAAGGCCGCCACGCCGTCATGGGGTGCGAGCAACCGGGACTTCCTCAACCTGTCCCTTGCAAGGGCAAGCGTTGCTCTGGCCTGTTCGAGTCCTGCTCGGGCTGCATCTCGGTCCTCGGCGCGAGGGCCTTGCCGCACAAGCGCCAGTTGGTCTCCGGCCGATTCCACCCTGGCCCGGGCCATGTCCACGCCCCGTTTGGCGGCGTCGTATTGGCTCTGAGAGGTCGCCTTCAAATCGAAGAGGCCCTTGATGCGATGAAAATGGTTCCCGGCCTCAAGCAAGCCGGCACGGGCCTCATCCAGCGCGGCCTCCGCGATGCGGATCTCCTCGGGCCGGCTGCCCCTTTCCGCCTTTTCGAGCTGGCTCTTTCCCACATCCAGCGCGGCCTCTGCCTGGCGGACCTCCAGCAGGATGGTGCTCGTGCTCACTTCGGCCAGGGGTTGCCCTTTCAGGACCCTATCCCCTCTCTCGAAGTGAATGCCTTCTATGGTCCCTCCGATCTCGCACGAGACATCGGTCTTTCTGTGGGCAAGGAGGGTCCCCACATACGACACCTGCCCCTCCACGGGGGACGGTGCGATCCTGCTCACCCGGACCTGGCGGACCTGCTCCGTCGCTGGCTTCTTGTCCACCCCGGCCCCGCTGTCGGCGCTCTTTTCGCAGCCTGAAAGCGCCGCAAAAGACAGCAGACACAACATCAGCCTGAAAATCGAGCGAATGTCTTTCCCTCTGCTCGTCACCTGTCCTCCCTTTCGCCCAGCCACACGCTCTCCTCGCGCCCGCCCGACCCATCTGCCTTTGCACATCCCATCTTGGTGTTTTGATCGACGGGGATTCTGCAGGTGTCCTGTTTTGTCTTCCGGCCACAGATCGCCGGCTTGGCCCGAGAGGTGACACTCCCGATGAGGCCCCCACATCATACCAGTTCTGAGAAAATCTTCAAAAGGTTTACCACAGCGCCTCAAGGAACCTGATCATTCCGTCCCCACCAGCCTCAACAAGGCATTGAGGGGAAGATTGGCGTAATCCGTTTCGCAAATATTGAGAGAAACTCGGCCAGCGTCTCTCGGAGTAAGTGATCGCGGCGTGTATCAAGACGCACGGCAGACGGGTGATTGCGGTATGGAGTGCACAAAGGGAGACGAAAAAGGAAAGCAGATTAATGCTGACCGGGGCCGGGCGCGTAGAGGGGTCTCAGCTTATCGGGCGCCGTCTCCACAGAAAGTCCGCCGGCGGACCCGAGTATCAACCCGCCCCGGGTAAAGGTCTTTTCGGCCTTTTCGATTTCCTGCCCGATGGTATCTGGATCCCAGGCGATCAGGTCCAGGTGTCCCATGAAGGCAATTTTTTCACCGAAAGACTCTTTCAAATCATAGAGGCTTAATCCCGCCCGATGGTCGACGGGGTGAAGGCAGTCATAGCCGGCCTGGATCAGTGAAGTCACGATCTTTCGAACATCCCCGTCGGAGTGGAAAAAGGCGTAAAGGCCACCTTCCTTGATCATCGTCGCGATTTTTTGTAGATCGGCGCTACGACTTCCAGGAAAAATTCAGTGGAAAAGAAAAGACCGCGGTTGCCGGCAATGTCGTCTGCCAAAGCCAGCGCGTTCAATCCGTGTTCCCTGGCCTGCTTGACCTTTTCCTCGAGCCTGATTGAGGAGTGTCTCGGCCAGAGACGAAAACCGCGATGTCTCTTCCATTAAGGGTCAGCATGGCGGCCATGAAACCCTGTTCCTCAATCAACCTGGAAACAGGCCCGTTCAGCCACCCGATCAGAAAGAGCTCCTGCAGTCGGCCGCGGTGTAGATCACGGAAGAAAGACGGAGGATGGTCACGGTTCAGATCGATTCCCAGGGCCGAAAGCCCCGGAATCATCGCCGCTGACTCCAGTTGACTCGAGGTAACTCAGGTGGTTTCTGTTGAAATAGCGATCCAGGAAATCCCGGTTGATAAAAAGCTCCCCCCGCGGCAAAGGGGTGACTGCCTCGCGGCGGAGCGCTTTGATAACTCTCTCAACGGGCTGCAGCACTTATCAGCTTCCGGCCGTAGGCGGTGTAATGCCGTGCCTTCAAATCCTTACCCAAAAGGAGATCCGCCGCCATAATATAGGGTTTCATGGAGGCGACGTTTACGATGGCGCAGTTCAGCCCGGCCCGGATGGCCAGAGAAAGGAAAACGGCATTGATGACTTTCCTGCAAGGGAGGCCGAACGAAACATTGCTGGCCCCCAAGACCAGATTGACTCCCAACTCGTGCCTGACCCGTTCCATGGTCTCCAGGGTGACCAGGGTCGCCTTTTCGTTGATGGCACTCGATTCGGCCAGACAGTCCAGCAGAAGGTCGTTGCGAGGGATGCCCAGTATCCCCGGCTCTTTCGATAATATGTCGAGCGATCTCCAGCCTCTTTACCGGGTTCTTTGGGAATGCCGACCCCGCCGGAGGCCATAGCCCACCAACCCGGTCCCGTATTGTTTCACCAGGGGGAGGATCTTCTCCAAGACCAGGGTTCCTCGCCGGTCACCGAACTGATGATCGGCTTGCCGACCCCAGCTGCAGCGTCTTTTCCAGGGCCGCCGGATTTCTGACTTTCGAGGCACAGCGGAATATCGACGGTCTCCATGACGGCACCGGCCACCTGGGGGAGGACCAGCGTTTCATCGATCCCGAACGTGGCCACGCTCACGATCAATATATCGGCGCCCGCCTCCGCCTGGCTTGACGCCTCCCGTCGGATCGGGCCCATATCCCCTGTTTTCATGGCCTCCTTCAGGGGGCCTTTGCCGAACGGGTTGATCCGCTCCCCGATCAGAACGGTCGGCCGACCGTCCCCGATCACAACTTCCTTGCCGTGGGGGCTCGCTACACGTGTTTCCATTTCTGCCCATCATCCCTGCACTAATAGACGCCATATTCCCGGGTGAATTCGAACATGGCCTTGACGTTTTCCGGCTTGGCGTCGTCAAGGCCCGTGGAGGCGTCCATGATGAATCCGCCGCCTTTGCCCGCGGTATCGATCAGTTTTCTGCAATAGGTCTTTACGGCCTCCGGGGTTCCCGTGGCCAGGATCGACAGGGGGACATTCCCCCGTATACAGACCGTGTCGCCCAAGATCTCCTTGGCCTTGACCATGTCGGTGGCTTCAAAGGCATAGCAGGCCTTGCCGGCCGGGACGTCCTTAATGATCTCCAGGCGGGAGGTGCAATTCCCCTCCCACAAGGGACAGGGATTGAGTCCTTCGTCGATCAGAGCCACCATCAACGCCCGCAGGGTCGGCCAGAAAAACCTCCTGAACTGGTCGGGAGACATGAAATTGTCCAATCCCCAGTGGATCGGGATGAAGACCCGAGGGTTCCCCGAAGCGCGGCACGCATTGACGGCCATTTCCAGCATGAATGGCAGCAGTTTCTCGCAAGCCGCGATGATTTTTTCCGGCCTTCGGTACATATCCAGCATGGCGCCCTTCATGCCCCGGAAAAAGTCGCTGAGCGTATCGTAAGGCGCCTGGCTCAAGGCCCCGTACTGAAGGGGATACCCCAGGTCCTTGGCTTTCTGGTTGAACTGGCGACCGTAAGAGACGACCTGCATAGATTTTTCCCCGGCCATTTTCAAGGCATCCAGCGCCTCGCCCACCTCTGGGAAAACTGAAGGGGGCCAGGCCTGTGGAAAGCCCCATATAGTAGCTGATGATGTTGTGCAGCGGCGGCAGTTTCTCCAGCCCCTTTGAGTGCGCCGCAGATGCGGGGCCAATATCGGCGGAACATGAAATCAGTGGGGTCCAGGAGGAAGTGGTCATACTCCTCAGCCTTCATATACTCGGCTTCGACATATTGATAGCTCAAGTGGGGGGCGACCCCGCGGCCGGGCCACTTCAACTGTTTAAAATCCAGGGTATCCAGGAGTGGGCCGAGAAACCGAGTCCCATAGGGATTCATATCCATGTCCGGCTGGAAATCGACCATCGCTTTCAACTGGGCGGTCATCATTTTCTCCGGGTCATACATCACTTCCTGTGCCGTAAACCCGGCGTAGCGGGCCGGGAAAAACCCGAACAGGACCATCACGGGGACCCGATCGGGAACCCGGAGGGCAATGGCATCCTGAACCCTTTTCTCGCGTTGCTGGTAGAGTTCGGCTGTGTCTTGAGGCATACTCATCCTCCGATCCATTGGTTGCAGAAGTTAACGGCGGCCATGGCGTCTTTGCCGTAGGCATCGGCCTTAACGTAACGCCGGATCTCTTCATCAATCTGTCCGCCGCCGACCATGATCTTCAGGTTGTTCCGTAAGCCTGCGGCTTCCAGGGCCTCCACCGTTTGTTTCATGGACTCATACGCCAGGGTCAGGAAGGCACTCAAACCGACTACCTGGGGCTGGAATTCTCTAACCTTATCCACAAAAACCTGAACCGGGACATCGATCCCAATATCCAGTATCTCATAGCCGCTGACTTCCAGCATAAAGGTCACCAGATCCTTGCCGATGTCGTGAATGTCCCCTTCAACGGTCCCGATCAAGACTTTCCCTTTCTTCTGAGCGGTCTCACTGGTGGTGAGAAGGGGTTTGATGATATTGGAAATGGCCGTCAGGATCTCACCGGCCATTACCAGATCGGGAATAAAGTACTCGTAGATTTCAAACCGTTTGCCGACGATTTCCATGGCCGCGCGGGCGCTTGTCAGTATAGCCAAGGGGTCCGTGCCTGCATCAATGAGTTGCTTAACCCGAGCCAAGGCTTCCTGTTCCTTGAGATCAGCCATTAAATCTCTTAACTGGTTGTCCATCATCCATCTCCTTCATATCTTTTCCGCATAGTCTACGGGTGCATTTTCCGATGACGACTGGCACCTAACATTTGGGCCCCAAGCCGCCGTGATTGTGCGGTTCTAATGGAAAACTCTTTTCTGACCCGTAAAGTCTCTAATGTCCGGTGATTCTCTTACTTCCGCTTCGCAGCCGCCCCTTCGAGTCCGCTGAGCAGATCCTCGTTCCCTCCGGGGATGACCATTTCAAACCGCGAATCGACCGTCGTGTAGTCGTAGTACCCAAGGCGTGCCAGGGGGCGTATCTTCAGGATGTCGAGGCGACCGTCGGCCCCGATGACGTCATCCCTGATGTGAACCAGGACCACCCGGCCGATGACCACGTCTACCGTGCCCATCCGCCCGTTTCCCGGCAACCGCAGGGTCTGGTGATAGCGACACTCAAATTGCACCGGGGATTCGGCCACCCGAAAGGGCTTGACCCGGATGGAGGGGGCCTTGGTCACACGGGCCAGCTCAAATTCGTCCACCTCCGGCCCCACCTCGGCGGCGGAGCGGTTGACGGCCTCACGCAGGTCGTAGGTAGCCAGGTTGTAAACGAATTCCCCTGTCTGTTCGCTGTTGACCACCGTGTCCTTGCGTTTCCCCAGGGTGTTCTGGTTGGCGGCAAACATCACGTATGGGGGATCGAAGCTCAGGTTTTGAAACTGGCTGTAAGGCGCCAGGTTGTCGACCCCCTCCGGGCTGACGGTGGATATCCAGCCGATGGGCCGGGGTATCACGCAGGACTTGAAAGGGTTGAAGGGCAGTCCATGATCGTTTTGGTCTGGGTCATAGTGCATGAAAACCTCCCTCGAAGACGACGGGCCGGGCCCTCGGAACGCGGTTGCCTAGATGGACCCTGCCTCTGATTCAGATGAAGGGCTACCCGGTTTGGACCCGGCACAGGAGGGGGCCGGAGTCCCTTCCGCCAACACCTGTTCCTTCATCTGCCTTTTCAGAATCTTCCCTGCCGGGCTCTTGGGAAACGCCTCGACGACAATGAATTGCTTAGGGATCTTGAAAGGAGCCAGGCGGCCCTTCAGATAGGATTTCAGCTCATCCGGCCGAAGGGAGAAGCCGGGCTTCGGCACCACAAAGGCGGTCACCTGCTCGCCCCACTCTCGGTTTGGCATGCCGATCACCGCGCATTCCTGGATTTCGTGCCGGGTGTAGAGGACTTCCTCCACCTCCCTGGGGTAGACGTTCTCCCCGCCGCTGATGATCATGTCCTTGAGGCGGTCGACGATACAGAGGTATCCGTCTTCGTCCAACACCCCGATATCCCCCGATCGGAACCAGCCTTTGGGCCAGAAGGCCGCGGCCGTTTCCGCCGGGTTGTTCAGGTAGCCGTTCATGACATTGCGGCCGCGGATGCAGATTTCTCCCTCCCTGCCGAGACCAAGCGGTTGCCCCTCTAAATCCCTGATTTCCACCTCAACCCCCGGGACCGCTTCCCCGATGGAACCGATCCGGTGGCGCAGGTAATGGTTGTACGTTACGGCTGAGGCCGTTTCGGTCAATCCATATCCCTCATGGATGTTCAGCCCGGTAGCGGTCTTCCACTCGCGCACGATTTCGGCGGCAAGCGAGGCCGCGGCTGAAAAACAGTAGCGGACATGGCCCAGCCTTTGGGCCAGTCGGTCGAGGCCGAGCAGGCGAATGTAGATGGTGGGCACGCCATAGAATTTGGTGACCCGGCCCGAGCTCAAAGTTTCGAGCACCAGATCCAGGTCGAAGGCCGGTAGCAGTTCCAGGCAGCCGCCGCTCATAATCGTCGCGTTCATGATGTGCATCTGACCGAAGACGTGGTTGAAGGGAAGAAAACAGAGGGCCCGGTCCTTTTCCGTGGAACGTTCGGAATAGGAGACATTGTGGCTGGAAACCGTGACGTTTTCGTGGCTGAGCAGGACCCCTTTCGCGATGCCGGTCGTCCCCCCCGTAAACAGGACGGCGGCCGTGTCGGAGGGGTTGCGGTCCAGTGCCCGGTAGGAGACCGTCTCTTCCTCCGTAAGAGCGTCCGCGAAGGAATCATCCGCAGGGTCGATAAGACCCCGGATGGTGCCTTCCGCTTTCAGATCCAGCAACGGGTTGAGCATGTCCGGGGCGGCATAAACAAACCGGGGGCGGGCGTGGCGCATCAAGCGGCGCACTTCCTCAGCGGGCAGCAAAGCGGAAAAGGTGGCGGCCACGGCGCCGGTTTTCAGCGTACCGAAATAGAAGGCAAGCCACTCGGTCGAATTGGGCGCGCACAGGCCGATCAGATCGCCCGGTTGGACGCCCCGTGCCGTCAGGGCGACGGCAATGCGGTTGGCCTGACGGTTCAGGTCCCGATAGGAGGTCTCCCGACCCCCCTCGCAGACGGCCGGACGGTCGGGGAAAAAGACGGCGGAACGTTCGAGATGTTTGGCAATATTCATCGTTTTGGGATAAGGGAAGGGCCCGAGCCGGCGCTGAAAAATCGTGCAGTCCGAAACGTTGGCCGAAATAAGCCCCCCGCTTGGGGAATCGAGCCACCTTCCGGCGGACCGAGGGGACGGGGCGTGTCCCAGAATGAGCTAACGGATCAATGGTCTAACATTTATAATTTGAAAATAATTATGTCAATGAGGAATTTACGTTGAAAAAATCTTGCGTATTTTTTAGTTTACTCGAATGGAGACGCGAGAGGCAATGCCCAAATTCAAGCCCATCCGCCCGGTCCGGGTTTCGGATGAGGTCCTTGAACAGCTCAAGCAGTCCATTCTTCTGGGCCAGTTCAAGCCCGGTCAACGGCTGCCTTCCGAACGGGAGCTGGCCGACACCTTTCAGGTCAGCCGGGTCGCCATCCGTGAAGCCATTCGTGCCCTGGAAAATTCAGGTTTCATAAACACCCGCCAGGGCGCCACCGGTGGGGCTTACGTCACGGAGCTGACCTTCGATCACTTGGCAAAGGCTTTCCTGGATCTGTTTTTGGCTGAGAAGATATCGGTCCCGGAGCTTTATCAGGTCCGCCTCCTCATCGAGCCGGAAATGGCCCGGATGGCTGCCGAGCGCATTACCGAGACTTATACCTTGAAACTCAATGAAGCGCTGGAAGCGGAAGGGAGGCCGAGCGAATCCATGAAGGAGGATTTGGACCGGAAAATGGCCGTCCATTTCATTTTGGCCGAGATGTGCGGCAACCGCTTTTTCGAGGCCCTGGTTCGGTCTTTGATGGAGCTCACTCGCCGAGTGGTGGAGGCCGGCGATCCCGATTTCAACTATATCCACCCGGCGGGCATGCACCGGCCCATTGTAGAAGCTGTCTTGGCGGGAAACCCGAAAAAGGCCTTTTCGGCCATGAAGAGACATGCCATCGAGTTCGGCAAGATACTCAAAGAACGGGAAGTAACCTTTCGCCGGAAGAAATCCACGCCCTGACGTCCCGGTCAGCTGAAAACGACAACGCGAAGGAAATCTGCACATCATACGAAGGAATCGCCATGGCACCTGAAGAGACTGTGCTGGAGAATGGTCCCGGAGCGACCCGCCCCATCCACCTTACGGTCAATGGGAAGGGCTGCGCACTGGAAGTGGGAGAGGGCCACGGTCGCGTCAGCCCTTCACACACCCTTGCCCACACGCTCAGGGAGACCCTCGGCCTCACGGGGACGAAGGTCTCCTGCGACCATGGCGCCTGCGGCGCCTGCACGGTCATCATGGACGGAAAACCGATCCTCTCGTGCATGACCCTGACCGTTGAATGTGACGGAAAGACCATCCTGACCATCGAAGGGATTGAAGGACCCCAAAACGGGCGAGCTCGACCCGCTCCAGCAGCGGTTCGTCGAGCATACCGCCTTTCAGTGCGGCTTTTGCACGCCTGGGCATGATCATGAGCGCGAAGGCCCTCCTGAACGAAAATCCCTCCCCGACGGAAGAGGAGGTGAAAAAGGCCCTTTCGGGCAATTTCTGCCGTTGTATCAGCCACTACCATGTAGTGAAAGCGGTCACGGCCGCTTCGCCCAAGGGCGACGTGACCAGCATCGGCCGACCAGTACCGATACATTGGCCGGGCCATACCAAGACGGGATGGTCCGGAGATCGTCACGGGAAGCACCCGCTACCTCAATGACCTCCACATGGCGGACCTGCTCCGCGGCAAAGTGCTGCGAAGTCCCCATCCGCACGCGATCATCCGGAAGATCGACAAGCGTAAGGCCGAATCACTGCCCGGGGTCAAAGCCGTGCTTGACGTGGGAAGACGTCCCCGACTGGAGGGGCGGCACACCCAGAAACACGCGCATTCTCGACCGTAAGGTCCGGTTTGTGGGAGACGCAGTGGCGCTCGTCGCCGCAACGACCGAAGAAATAGCAGCTGAAGCCCTCGGCCTGATCCAGGTGGACTACGAGGTGCTCCCTGCCGTCTTCGATCCGGAAGAGGCCCTGAAGGCCGACGCCCCCCAGCTGTACGAGGCGTATCCCGGGTAATATCGTTACGCCCGGCACGCCCTTTTTCGGTCCCAAGAGCCTGAAGGAAGTGGTCATGGGGGATGTGGAAAAGGGACTCGCCGAAGCCGACGTCGTGACGGAAGGGACCTTTTGCCTACGAAAACCTGCCAAACCCCCTGCCCCCCGAGCCGCCTGGGGCCATCGCCCTGTGGGAGGAGCCGAACAAGGTCACCCTCTGGGTGTCCAACCAGGCCTCATACATGGACACGGTGACGCTCTTCCATGTGACCAACCGGGAGGTCGAGGTCAAGAACCATCGGGGGGCCCTGCGGCGGGAGCTTCGGGTCGAAGTTCATGTCCTGGCAGGTCCAGTGCCACGCAGCGCTTCTGAGCCGTGCCACCGGGAAGCCCGTCAAGCTCGTCCTCACCAAGGAGGAACACCTGGCCGTCTTCACCGTGCGCCCGGCCTCCCGCATGCGGGCCAAGGTGGGCATGAAAAAGGACGGGACGGTGACGGCGGTCCAGGGCCGGTGGCTCATCGACACCGGCTACTATTCCATGACCACCCAGGCCCAGGTGGCCGTCGGCTGCGGCGAGGTACAGATCATGGTCCGATGCCCAAACTGGGACCTGAAGCCGGTGATCGTCTGCACCAACCGCAATGCGTCGGGCATCGTGAGGGGCTTTGGCGGCCAGGAGCTCAAGTGCATCCTCATCCCCCTTTTGAGCCTCGCCATGGAGAAGCTCGACATCGATCCCTTCGAATTTCTCAAGAAGCATTACGTCAAGCCCGGCGACGGCTACTTCTGGCGGGACGGCATCTGGTACACCTACAGGGGCGTGGACTATTCGCAGGCCATGGAGAAAGGCGCCCAGCGTTTGGCTGGAAGGAGAAGTGGAAGGGATGGCTTGAAACCCACTGCGGTAAATGGCGCCAAGCGGAGAGGGGTCGGCGTGGGTGTCCACGGAAATGCCGATATCGGCGAAGATGCCTCAGAAGCCTATGTGAGGTTGCACCCGGACGGAAAGGCGATCGTTTTTTCCTGTATGACCGAGCACGGGACAGGCCAGCGGAGCAATCTGGCGAAGATGGTGGCCGAGGTGTCTGCAATTGCCGCTTGAAAATGTCTCCATGGGGCCTTCGGACTCCCTCGTCAATCCCTACGAGTTCGGGCCTGCCGGATCAAGGGGGACCTATGCCATCGGGTCCGCGGTGATTCGGGCGGCGGAGGACGCCAAACGAAAGCTTTTCGAGCTCGTTGCCCCCATGCTCCATGTGGAGCCGGGAGCGCTCGACACGGAGGACGGCGTCGTTTTTGTCAAGGGCAACCCCGACAAGAGGAAATCCTGGAAGGCCATGTCCGTCGACCGAACGATCATGGGCTTCGGACGGTTTCGAACCGGACTATTCCCTCAGCAATTGCATGATGACCTTTGTGGAGGTGGAAGTGGACACGGAAACCGGGAAGGTGGACCTGGTCAACGTCGTCAACGCGACGGATGTGGGCCAGATCATCGACCCCCCGGGTCTCGAAGGCCAACTGAACGGCTGTCTCGGCTCAGGGGGGATCGACAGCGCGGTCTTCGAGGAAACGGTCATCGATCACGTGACAGGTCACATTCTAAACCCCAATCTAATCGACTACAAGTGGCGCACCTTTGAGGAACTTCCTCCGATTGGCAACGTGGTGCTCGAAACGCCTTTTCCCTCACATCGTTTCCATGCGGTCGGGGTGGGGGAAGTGGCGACCTCCCCGGGGCCTTCTGCGGTGCTCATGGCCGTGTCCAACGCCATGGGAATCTGGTTGCATGAGTATCCGGCAACGCCCGAAAGGGTGCTTCGGGCACTTGGGCAAGGCAGCGCCCGAGGGCCACGGAAGAGGTGGGCCATGAGGACCTTTACCCACATCAACGCGCGAACCGTCGACGAAGCGGTGGGCATTCTGGTCGTCGCACAAGGAGAAGGCCCGGATCATCGCGGGTGGCACCGACCTTGCTCGGTTTGTTGAAGGACGAGATCCTTTCAGACTATCCCGAATGGATCATCAACATCAAGACCATTGCCGGTCTCGAATACATCAGGGAAGAGGACGGTGTTCTAAAGATCGGTGGCCTGACAAAACTGTGTGACATCGCCGGATCTCCCGTTCTGAATGATCGTTACCCGGTGCTGGCTGAAGCTGCCCTTGCCGTTGCAAGCCCCCAGATCCGCAATGTGGCCACCATCGGCGGAAACCTCTGTCAGGACGTCCGGTGTTGGTATTACCGGTATCCCCGTCACATCGGAGGACCCATATGGTGTGCCCGAAAGGGAAGGGGGCCCTGTCACGCCATACGTGGTGACAACCGCTACCATGCCATCATCGGAGGGAAAAAGTGTTTTGCCGTTTGCCCTTCGGACACGGCTGTGGCCCTTGCCGCGCTCGATGCCTGGATTGTGATTGCGGGGCCTGAGGGTGAACGGCGAATGGCGGTGACGGATTTCTACAAACCACTTGGAAACGGGCTCAATAGCAATGAAATGGTGAGAGAATTGGAGATCCCCGCCGTCAAAGCGCGCACTAATCAAAGGTTTCTCAAGTTTACACTGAGGAAACCGATCGATTTCGCGATTGTCAGTGTTGCAGCGATGATCGCTGTGAGAGACGGAATCTGTGCCGATGCGCGTATCGCCCTTGGGGCCGTGGCCAGTGGGCCTGTCAGGGCAAGGGCAGCCGAAGCATTGGTGATCGGCAGGACGATCGATGAGTCCCTTGCCGAAGAAGCGGCAGAGGCGGCACTGAGGAAAGCGCGGCCCCTGAGCGGCAATGGTTACAAAATCAAGATCGCCGAGACCCTCGTGAAAAGGGCCATCCTCGAAACCAATGGTTGAGTCCTCCCGGATGCTTTGGTTCGAGGGTCAGCGATCCTGTTCCCTTTTTCTGTTGTGGACAGGCAGGCAGCCCTGCATGCGACGGATCAACTCCGTCTCTTCCACGTAAGGGATGACCAACCGGTACTTGGCCCGGGTCATGGCGACATAAACCAGCGGGAGCAGGTATTCCCTTGTGGCCTCAGAGGGTCTCACGCGGTCCATACCAAGGAGATAAACCAGGTCGAAGTCGAGCCCCTTGGCGCTGTGGATGCTGATGACCGAGACACGGTCCGTCGTGACGTCAAAAAGCTCCTTGGACCTCACATCCTGGGAGACCCATGTGGCGGGAATGGCCGCATCCTCCATCTTTTTGATGATCCTCATGGGAAGGGCCCGGTTGTCGTAGGCAAACCCATCCGGTCCATACACCTTGTCATCGTAGAGGACGCCGACCTCGGCTCGTTTGTATCCCTTCAGCTCGATCGATTCTCTCAGGTCGTTGACCAAAAAGCCTTCGACCTCGTCAAGACCCGGAAACCCGCGAAGCTCGGGCAACTCCCCGTGAAAGGACATATCCGGGGGAAGGAGGAAAGGCTGGGTCTCACCGCCAACCGTTTTGCCGATGAACCGCTGGGTGAATTCGTAGATCTCCACCGTGTTCCGGTAGACGTGTTTCAGGTGCTGGATCCGGCCCCTTGCCTGGATTCCCAGCGAGCGCCAGGAAAATTTCCGCCTGTAGAGATCCTGGTAAGCGTCGAGACTCACAACGAAGTCCCCGCCCGGGCGGACCAGGTTCACCAGGATTCTCAGCATCTCCCGGCCGAAATCCTGGGCTTCGTCCACCAGGATCGCGTCAAAAGGACCCACAGAAGACCTGCCCTGTATGATTCTTTCAAGTGTTTCTTGCGTCACCAGCTCGTAGTAGTCGGAGGCCTCGTTTTCGTAGTGAACCGCTTCACCGAGGACGTGGGCACAGAGCTCGAAGAAATGAAACACCGTGACCCCGCCTTTCCCGAGACCCAAACCCTTGTCCTGGATCAACCGCTTCAGGTAGCTGACGAGTGCGATATTGTAGCAGACCAAAAGGACGCGTTTGACCCCGGGGTGGTACTTCAGGAGCTGGCCGCAGCGATGGACCAGGACCAGGGTCTTTCCGCTTCCGGGCGGCCCCTTGATGAGCTGATGGCCGGACCCAAGGCGCAGGGCCATCCTTGCCTGGGCCTTGTCAAGGGCCAGGACCTCCCGCGTGAATCGCTCCTTGCCCGACCCCTCGCGCAGGGGCAGCTCGATCCTGCACTCGGGCCATATCATGAGGCCGAGCTTTTCCTCCGCCTTCGGCGTGAGTCCCTTGAACCGGAAGGGGAAAGCCTTTGACACGCGTTCTTGGAACCTGCGGCCTGATGTGTCGCGAAGGATCTCTCCGGCCGGGTCCAGGTCATCTTTCAGCAGCACCGTTTCGAGCGGGATGAGCCACTGAAGCCCTCTGTCGATATACGTATCCCGGGCGATGTTTGGAAAGGCGACCATCCTCCCGATGGGAACTTTCAGGTTGCCTTCATGGGGCAGGGTGTCGGAGAGGAGATCCGGGTCCTTCTTGAGCCTTTCCATCAAAGCGTGGACATATCCCTTTGCCTGCCTGCCCGGGTTTGTCTTCTTTTCGGGTTCTCCAGAGACCCGGACCGTGAAGTGGTGTGGGGTGTAGGCGAGGATCTGCGGCGAGGTCCAATCCTTCACCTCGATGACGAGGAGGCCCAGCGTCTTCGCGAAAAGAATGAAATCGGGCTCCTTTTGCTTTGCCCCTACGGAAGGCTCGAACCAGCAGGTGTAGTCCCTGTGAGGCCTTGCCGCCTCCCTGAGAAACCTGAAGACCCCTTTCTCGCCCTCCGTAGCCTTTTCGTAACCCTCGATCTGCTTGGGGTACATCCTGGCCATGCGAAACCCTCGTCACAAATTTTTTGCCATTGAGAAGATGGCGCCTTTCCGCCCCGGATAGGCGGCCGCCAGGTATTCAGCCCTGATCTCAGTTTTGGGTTGTGCAATCTTGTCCTGCAGCTATGGAGATGCTGTCAATCGGGACCCGTTTTTTTTCGAGGCTTAGCAGTGACAGGGTTCTTCTTGACCTGCTTCCTCGCTTCCTCCACCCGCATATTCCGACAGATGCGCGCCTGGTCCACGATAGGCGTATCCAGAAGGGTGCCATCCGCGTATCGGATCACCATGTCCAGATCTTTCATGCTGATGACCTCGTACTCTCCCTTCCGATTCCGATACTTCCCGCCAATTTCAAATAGCTGTGCCATTACACCCCCACTTCCCATTCAATGTCATTAATTTAAGCCATCCTGGCACTTGCAGTCACCTTAACGCGTCATTCCGGCGAAAGTCGGAATCCACGGAAAATATTTCACCGCGAAGTAAACGAACGGCCCCAAGCATGAATTGTACATCATTTTTTTCACTTTAGGATCCCATCGTGTATGTTTTCCCGAAACGCCGCACTCCCCATTTCTCATTTTCAGAGCGTTCCCCGCTGTCGCCGCGCACGTAGTGGATGCGTATGCGGTGTTCATCCCCAATCGGCCCGCGAGCGCCTCTATATCCAAGCTAGGAATAGGATCGATTTGTTCCGGTTTTGAAGAAAGATGTCCGCAGCGTTCCGCCCCGGTTGGATTGAGCCTCACCACATAGCCTGTTCAGAGTCGGCGCAACTTGTCAACAATGAAACAACGCTCATCTCCACTTACTTGTTCATAATCAGCCACAATCCTCCGTCCTTTTCTATTCTGGCATGATCAGACAAGCCCGCCTTCTTCACTATGTCTTCCACCTCACCGACGGTCACCCTTTTTCTTCCCAACCTGTCATTTAGGTCTCGCGATGTGTGAGCAATCTCATCGATTAACGCTTGCGGTGTGTTTTTACCGTAACCGCCACCGATAAAGGCAATGCCATCTTCGTTTAAAACCCGATAGATCTCCCGGACAATTTTACCTTCTTTATCAAGGAAGAAATAGGCTCCCCTGAATATCACGATGTCAAACAGAGAACCCTCAAAAGCAAGGTTATCAAGCGCACAGCACCTCAACTCAATCTTTCGATCAAGCCTGGCTCCTTCAATCTCCATCCGCAGGAAATCAACCATGCCGAATTCCTGAGCCGCGAGCGTGATCTTCACCCCGGGATACAACCTGGCCAGTTCAACGGATATGCCTCCGGCAAAGGGTCCCAGCTCCAAAACATCCCCATGGCTTTTGCCATAGTATTCCATGATCTGGGCGGCAAGGTATGGGTAGATTTTGCTCCATAAGTCATTCACATTTTTCAGTATCTTAAGATCCACGGCCCTCTGCCTTATTGAAATGGACTCATGGGTTCCAGCAGGCCTTCCTCAAGGACCCTGCTTATAATGCCTGACTCTATCCCTATTGGGTCTTTCGGTCCTCGGGTTCTGATTACGCCAATTGAGGCCCAGGTGCGTCATCATTCCATCGATCAAGGGCTTCCAAGTATTCTTGGGAGCGATCCAGATAAAAGGATAATGCACGAGAGAAGTTCTTACCGACAAGGCCATCGACGAACATGAGACTGATTTCCCGCACTTCCCGCAGGACCGACTGGGATGAAAGCAAGATCTGGCGCTCCTCGGTAGACATCGTGCGGATGAGTCTTTGAACGCCGTTCTGGCCCTGGGTTGATACATCCAGAAATAGAGAAGATCAAGGGCGTTGATGATGTTGATCCTTCGAAGCTCCCTGATCTCGTCACTCCATCTTCCTTCGGGGGCTTCAGAGGACCGGAGCAATTCCAGGGCGGTGCTCTCCGGGAATCGCAGCTCCAGCTGGGCGTAGACATCAAAGATCTGCGAAAGCTTGATGCCATAATCTCTCCAACGCATGTCGACGTTCTGATATCGGTCAACGGTGCCCTCGATGATTCCGGCGACAAGGTCGGAAGCCAGCTTGGAAATAATAGCCGCCCATTTTTGCAGGATCAACTCGACGCCCACCACACCTCCCAGAATCAGGAGTTCGGCCGCCAGTCCGTTCAACGCATAGGCAATGGGGATTGACAGGACGGTCCGGAAGAAATTTCCGAAGACAGCCGCCGTTCGGCAGACCCCTGAAGACATTATGGCTGCAGATATAGAGACCGTTGGCCAGCGCGATCGTCGCATAGAGCGCCAATGGGTTCGTGGCTGTGTAATCCCCAGGCCCCTGTCAAGCAACACGGTCTTTACGACATAATCCAACAGCGGCACTGAAAAACCGGTGTAGAGGAGTGAGTCGGTGATTCGGTCCCAGCTCACGATGTCATTCCACCTGAGAAGGGGGGACCGGCGAATACCTCCGCCGCCAAGGACCGCCTGGAGCACATTGCGGAGACCGGTAATGCCGAACCAGATAAAGGCCCCGAAGTAAGCGAGAAACCACCAGTCCTTTGTCAGGAAAAAGGTCATGAAGGCCGGGATGAAGCCGATCAGGACCTTCAAGATGTTTTTGAGACCGGTGTTCATGTATTTCCAGTATCCAGCTTTTGACTCCGACCAAGGCTCAGGCGGATTGAGTGACAAGCCGTTGCTGACCTCTGTTTGAAGACCGCCGAGGGTCACGATGTTTCCGGGCGATTCCAGTCGTATGGAATGTTCCTCCAACACCCAGTCCTGGCGACGCTGCTCCGCTCAGCGACCCCAGGCAGGGCAGGTGATGGGCCAGGCTGAAAAGCGAACGCATGATGGGGGACCCCTCCCCACGTGGGATGTGGGTTGTGCGGCGAAAGGCCTTGACTCTTATTGGAATGATTTCCCTGGGACGGCCCGTTGGGTGATCAATCTCACTTCGCGCTCGGCGGGGAAGGGTTTCCTTGACGGCCAAGCCCATCCCGTGGACACGGGGTGCCCGCCCGGTGGAATCGCTCCCCATGCGGGCCTTTATTGGAGACCCTTTGTATGAATCCTTGAGCGTCGCAATATCGTGAAGAATGGTGGAAAGCTTGTCGATGCGACTTTTCTCTCCCCGTTGAGCTTCAGGTCGTCGATCAACCCTTTGATGATTCGTTTCAGTTGCACCACGTTGCCATCGTTGATGGCCCGCTGCAGCTCGTTGATCTTGGGTAAGTGCGCGGTCTTGCCTTCAGCATGATCTTTGAGATTGAAAATCTCCAATCGTGTAATGTCGCCCTCACAGTCGTAAAGGAGCTCCAGGACGTCTTCCACCTTAAGATTAGAAAGGTTGAGGGTGATTCGGTAGACGGAGTGGAGCTCTTTCAGACGCCCGACCAGGGCCAACGTGGGAATTTTGAGGAGAGGAGGCACATCCGGCCCTTCAGCGGGAACGTTGGGGTCAGGGATGGTCGGATTCCTGGATGGCAGGAGAAACCTCTCCATGATCGCCTCTGAATCCAGGCGGTTCATTTCTTGGACCAACCCTTCCATTTCGAGACGCTCGCCTTGGCTGGCGGTGGCGTATCGTTCACGCAATGGTCGCCACGTGATCCTTCATCACCGGCAGGATCTTCTTGTGGATAAACTCGGCCAGGTGGACGATGGAAGGCTGTCCCGTTCCGACAAAAGCATTGAACTCTGCCTCATCGAGCGGCCCCATTTCGAAGCCATATGTCTTGTTGATCGTATCCCGGTGGTGCGCGTTGAATTCGTTCAGGGCGGCTGCCACATAGCGCTGCTGGTACTGAGAGACCTTTTTCCCCTCCTCCATAAAGCGCACAACCGGCTCCTCCGCCAGAAAGCAGAGAAAGGATTGCGTATCCGGAAAGCCTCGCGGCACCCAAATCAACTGGGCATAACGATCTCGAATCCTGGTGCAGAACTCGATCCCGATCCGCACCGTGATGCCCATGATTTCGGCGGCCTCCAGCAGCTCCACCGCGAACTTGGCCTCCAGATAATTGTAATAGATCACTCTCAGGCGCCGGATCCCTTTGATCCAGGCATCCATGATCAGGTGGCTGGAGGACTTGCGGCCTTTGGTGTTCACGTCATGCACATGATCATCAAAGGTCAGCTGGTTCCACTCCTCGGGCATCTCCAGGAGATGGTAACGGCGGAGTTGGCTTCGGATGATGCGCGGATTCCCGATGGCGGCAATTCGGAAGTCGTGGGCAAGCCTGAGCTGGCGCATCTCATCGCCGTGGGCGCGCACAAGCTCCTTCATGATCGCCAAGAGGACCCGGGCGGTGTTCTTTGGGAGGGGCCCGACGGCGGTGTTCAGCACCTCGTCCCGGAGGGAGCGCAAAGCGCTGAGGCGATCATCCACTTTGCCGGCCTCCAGGGATTGGAGCAGGTGGATGACGGCGAAGGCAATCCTGAGACCCCTTGATTCGGCCATTTCTTTGATGCCGCGCGGATGGAGATAGGGATACACCAGCTTACGGGCGTACTCGCGGGACTTGTCGCGTGTAAGAACATCGTTGACGATTTCCAGCAAGTTGGTAATCACGTTTATCGAAAAGACATCTTGCCATTTGCACATCCCTGTCGGATATTCTTCCAGCTTGAATACAATTCTGACCCAAATGTCAAAGGGTATTGCGAATTCAGGAAAACAAATGTTTCACGCGTGTTGATTGTGGACACAATCCTGCGACCGGATTTTGCTTGACCCACAAGGCGAAATCGCCTATTTTCCGCCCAAAAACTGCGACTCCTTGGCATCCCTGTCATGCCGTTGGGATAACTGAAATGAGGGAACAAATGATGAAAGCTGAGCATTCCGGCCGGGGCTACATAACATCCTTCAATGGTCACACCCCCCGCATAGACCCCACGGCCTTTGTGGACATTTCGGTCCGCCTTATCGGCCGTGTGACCTTGGCATCAGGCGTTACAGTCTGGCCTGGAGCGGTGCTTCGGGCCGACGACGAGGAGATCCGCATAGGTGAAGGAAGCGCGATTTTGGACATGTGTCTTCTGGAGGCTCCTGCAGGCCGCCCGGTCGTGGTCGAAGCGAGGGCGCTGGTCAGCCACATGGTCTGCCTTCACGGCGCAGTCGTGAAAACGGGCGCCCTGGTGGGGATCGGCGCCATTGTTCTGGACGGGGCGGTTGTGGGCGAGAGAACTATTGTCGGGGCGGGCACATTGGTGCCGCCCGGCATGGAGGTTCCCTCCGGGGTTCTCGTTTTGGGACAACCGGCCAAGGTCATCCGCGAACTAAAGCCGACCGAGCGCGAAACCGTTGACCGGCAACTCGCTGAGCTGAAAGCAAAGGCGGAAATTTACCGCCGCGGTTAGCTCTCGGTTATTGATTGCAGGGCTTGTTGATAGGAGAAGGAAACACTTAGAAGGATTCACCGTTCTTCTGAATCGGCACGGCGAGCACCTTGTCCACGCGGCGGCCGTCCATGTCCACAACTTCAAATCGGACATTTCCCCATTCGAAAGCGCGTCCCGCATGAGGGATGCTTCTCAACTGGCTGATGACAAAACCTCCAACGGTTTGATAAAGCCCCTGCCTCTCGGCAGGCAGTTCCCCGAAGTCGAAGATCTCCTTCAGCGTGTCGATATGAAGCATGCCGTCCAGCAACCATGCTCCGTCCTCCCGTTGGACGGCCTGGGGTTCGCCTGGTTCACCGACTGATGGGATCGTACCCACGATGCTCTCGAGGATGTCATTGTGGGTAACCAGGCCCTGAATAACCCCATACTCATCGATCACCAGGGCGATGTGTGTCTTCTCCTGCTTGAGCATTTCAAGGAGCTTCAGGATGGTCATGTTTTCGGGAACGAACAGAGGCAGGGCGCAAAACCGCCTTCAGATCCATCGCCTGACCGCCCAGGGAGTGGGCCAGCAGGTCCTTGGCCCGGGCGATGCCGAGCACGTGGGCTAAGCTCCCCTTGATGACCGGAAATCGGGAGTGTTTGCCATTGAGCAGTTTCCTGTGGATTCGTTCCGGGGAGTCGTCCACATCAAACGATATGATCTGCTTTCGAGGCGTCATGAGCAGGCTGACACGCCGGTCAGCCATTTGGAGCACACCGTCGATCATGTCTTGCTCTGCTTCTTCGAAGACACCGGTCTGTGTGCCTTGTTTAATGAGGAGCTTGATTTCTTCCTCAGTGACCGGAGATCCGGCGGAGGACTTGATACCCATGAGTCGAAGGGCTAAATTAGTGGATTGAGTCAAGAGCCAGACGACCGGCGAGGCGATCCTGGACAGGGCCCGCATGGAGGAGGCCATGGAGGAAGCGATGCCTTCGGGGCTATTGAGCGCGAGACGCTTGGGAACGAGCTCGCCAATGACCAGTGAAAGGTATGTCAGGACAAGGACGACCGCACCGACCGCGATGGCTTCCCCGTAAGGGGCAAGGGAAGGAAAGGTATCCAAATACACGCCCATTTTTTCGGCAATGGTCGCCCCGCCGAAGGCCCCTGCCAGAATGCCGACCATGGTGATCCCGATCTGGACCGTGGCGAGAAACCGGTTGGGATTGCGGGCCAGTTCCAGGGCTGTGCGGGCGCGCCGGTTTCCTTCGTCGGCCAGTTGTTGAAGGCGCGCCTTTCTTGAGGAGATAATGGCAATCTCGGCCATGGCAAAAACGCCGTTGACAAGCAACAAGAAGAGAATGATCAAAATTTCCAAAAGGGGATTGTCCAAGTCAAACCCGTCCTTTCCGACTCAGGTTTTCGTCAATGGTATGGGGATTGGAATCGCAGTACCTTTAAACATAACAGAATTTCCACGATCCTTCACGAAGCATCCCGGCTCAAAGATCCTCAAATGAGTGCAAGGGTCGAGTACTGATCGTGGAGGCCACCTGGTTTCCATGTGTGTGAATCAGACAGTTGCGATGAAGAGAGCTCTTGTGGTAAACGATGACAGGGGAATCCGGACGCTCGACGAGACGGGGCCGGGAGCAAGAGGACATGCCAAGAGATATTCCGGTTGGAAACAACAAGTTCCTCCTTTGTTTTGATAAGGACTATCTCATTCGAAAGGCCGCTGGCGTCGAGGACCTCAAAGAGGCGGAATCGTTGCCGGCGTGGGTGGTGCGGCACGCCTTGCCTTCCGGAGTCCTTGCCGAACAGATCCATCCCCTCACGGGTGAACCCCTCTTCGTTTCTCCTCTCACGTGGAGCCACGGGACCTTTGTGAGCGTGACACAGCAATATATGAAACGTGTGGCGCTGCTCAAAGGCGCAACAGATGATCGAAGCCGGGATTGGATCGGCAAACTCTTCAGCTCGACCTGCAAGGACATCCACGGCTCATGTCACGAGAAATAGGGATGAAGGCATGAACTTCTAGGATGGATGGATCCGATGAACGGCTTTGATATTTGAGGACGCCTGGAATGACTTCCCCTGGAACATCTGACATGCCCGATCGCTCCAGAAGCAAGGACAGAAGCGTTCGGGAAACCCTGCTGATAGGCGTTTTCTGGAGGATTCTGACAATCGAAGTCATTTTGCTCATTGGGACGCTTGCATATGAGGCAGGCTTCAAAGACGCAGACCCTTCTCATCTTTTCTGGTACGCCCTTCGGATTTTGGGGCTCGTGGGCATTATCATCCTTTTCATGATGGTCACCCTCGAGCGTTTTCTAACAAAGAAAATCATCGTTCCGCTTGAGAACATCGCTGCAGCCAACGAACGCTTCCAGAAGCATCAAAACAGGGCCAATGATGTGGATTTGCCTGACGAAACGCCAAAGGAGATCAGGGGAATAGCCTCAACCCGCAGGCAGATGCTTGACACCATCCTGAAAGTCTCGGAAGAACGTCTTCGACTGGCCGACTTCATCCGGGATACCTTCGGCCGTTACCTGTCCCGGAAAGTGGTTAACGAGATCATCGAAAATCCAACAGGGAGGAGAATCGGGGGCCGACGCAAAGCCGTCGTTACGCGTGGCCAGCGCTTGCAGCGCCCTAAACTTTTCCGGTTCCGGGCTGTAGTCAATGGCGCGCTGGATCACCTTGAGCAAGGCGGGCCGCGACAGATTAGGAATGGTCGGCCACCTATAGAGGTGGTTGGCCAGATCAACGGGAAACGGTATGGGGCGTCCGTCATAGTTGAAATCGATTGGCGTTTCCACCCCCAAATGGGGCGCAATCAGATAGCGCATAATGGCGCTATCCAGGTCGTCCCCACCGACTAGCACACCCTGCGTGGCCAAAATTTCATGGCTTCCGCGCCCGTCGGCGCGCAGAATCGTGAAATCCAGCGTGCCACCACCAAAGTCGAAGACGAGCGCGGTCTCGGGCTGCGTAATCGTTTCCAGATACAACAAGGCGGCGGCTACCGGTTCAGGCACAAAGGTGACGTCGCTAAAGCCGGCCAGCATGGCGAGCACTTTTACAAGACGCGCCTCCGCCCGCCGATCTGCCTCCGCATCTTCGGAAAACTGCACCAAACGTACGGCCAATGGTGGCGCTTACAACCTCCTGGCCCAGATGGCTGCTGGCCTGCATGCGTACGTGGCGTAAGATCAGCGCAATCAGCTCCTGCAGCGTATAAAAACGGCCAAAGATGTCGGTCCCAGGATACGAGTCGCTGCGCAGGCCCGTCTTAACCGACTGCAGCAGCCGCCCGCGGATACCCACATCATCCTCAATATCAGTGTCGTAAATGATGGTCACATTCTCATTGGCGTCCAGCGAGGCCACTGTGTTGGTGATGACGCCCACCACCTTGTCCTCAAAAATCACCTCGCGGCCCGTGTCGTGCGCCAAAAACAACTTAACCGCCTGCACGCCCAGGCTGATCTGCTGCGCCCGGTTGACGTAGATCATGGAGCGCCAGCGGCTGGCACTGGTGCCGGGTCCAGCAGGATGGGGTGAATGGTTTGGCCGTCGTAATAGGCGGCAGAGGTATGCGTAGTGCCAAAGTCGATGCCAATATGGGAGTTCTTCGTACAGAAGACAGATCAAATTCCCCTTATTTCAGCATACGGGCGCCTGCTTGCCGCGCCCGCCCCGCTTGCCTGAACCTACACACGACCAGGGACCGCTCCTGTCTACAATCACATTCGTCTTCTGGGACATATTTCCTGCATCTGACGTATCTTGAATAATATACTCTAATAGCCTTATGCTCGCTTGATTCTCACGCAAAACAGATACAAAACACCGAGGCCATCTAGTATGCCACCACATGGAAAACTGCCCAAGCGCCAGTCTCATCGCTATAAAAACTTATGATTATTCGTCTGCCGGCGCCCACTTTGTCACATTCTGTGTTTATCGTGGTCAATGTCTATTGGGCCAGGTGTTCGATCACGAAATGCACCCCAGCCTGGCTGGACAGGCCCTCATTGAAACTTGCCAGAGTCTCCCGCAACGCTACCCAATGCTTGCCCTCGATGCGTATTGCATCATGCCCAACCACGTGCATCTCATCATCTGGCTGCTCCATCATGTTGACCAGCTATACGGCGACATGATATCTGCCGCCGCCGCCGAGACTTTAATTGCCAACGCCAGATACTTCAACCAGATGCAGCGACCGTCAAGGACCAACGCGTTGTGTCCGGCGGCATTTGGCGGGGACACGCGTTGCGGGTTTGACCAGGCGGGGGCGGGCGCAGCAAGCAGACGCCCCTACGTGCGTATGATTCTCACCGCGCCTGCGCAATCTGCTCCCGCTGCCAGTCAAAGTCGACATCGCCGGCGTAGAAGCGCTCCGGGTTTTCAATGGCCCACACCTGCTTGCGGATGATCGAGTTGTCCGGCTCCAAAGCAACGCCCTGATGCCAGGCGCTCAAGGCGGCCTGTGCATCACCGGCCCGATAACGTTCCAGCCCCTGCCGGAAGAGCGCCAGCGCCTGATCGCTTTCAAAGCCGCTGGCGTCCTCAGCCTGAGCTCCAGCATGGTGAGATCCGCACTGGCGGCAAAGCGCTCGGCCAGCTGGCGATGCTCCGGCTTGCGGATGTCAAAGCCGCCAAACTTTGCGTATCGAATAATCCCGCCTCATCCACAAAGAGGCGATTGGGCACGGCCCGAAAGCCAAAGTGCAACCCAACAGATTCTCCGTATCGACCGCGTTGGCATACGCTGCTTTCGCCTGCTCGACAAAGGGACGCGCTTGTCCGCGCCCTGAAAGTCAATGGCCACGGCCAGAACCTCTTCCGTTCTGCTGATTCGCCGCGTAAAAGTCCTGCCAGACCGGCAGTTGCATACGACACGCTCACCATGAGGCCCACATAAAGAGGATAGTTTTTTTGCCCAGGAGATCGCGCAGGTTGACGGCAGAACCGTCAGACCCGTCAGCGTGATATTGGGGACGAGTTGGCCTACGGCGTGGGTTGATTGGCCTGGATGGTTCATGGTTTTCTCCTTGATAAAGTCGGGTTTGCTGGGTTAGCCTGTTGTTCAGGTGACGGTCGCGTTCAGCACGCCTGCTCCTGTCTAGACCGTAGAACAGCCAGTAGCAGAGTCTATTTGGATCATGTTTGAAACCAGTCTATCACACTTTTTGCATAATCATGACCTTGAATTGTGCTGGACGCCAGCTGTTTGCCCGTCATGCCGGTAGTGTCTTGGCTGTCCAGCACAGGTGGCGGCTCCAGGGTCTGATTTCCGCGCGCCAGAATACTGACGGACACCCACGCTAACTTCTGGATCGGTCAGATATGCTGGCTCACCTGGTGGCGGCAGGCTGACGGATGACCGGCAACTTGGAGTTGTCGGTCATGTTAGGTATCTGCCCGTTCTCGCGCATCGCCTGCGCCTGTAGCGCCCCTTGCGTCAAAGTTTCCTACCGAAGAGCGCTCTGAAACGCTGTCAAGGTGGGCAAATCGGGCGAAGTATCGAGCACCGCAAAGAGAACGTGCATGAAACGACCGTGAAAGGGCTGACCAGGCCGCAGATATTCTGCAAAGAGGCGGGCCGCCATGTGCGGATCGTTGCGGAAGACGCCGCAACCCCAGGCGCCCAGCACCAGCGCATGGCATCCGTTGGTGGCCGCCAACCCCAGCATTTTACCCATGCGCCGGCGAAAAACGCTCTCTATCTGGTCATGCTTCTTCCGCGGGATCGAACCGGCGTTGGGCGCCGCGCTGGTAATGAAGTCGACCAGAACGGGCTGCGGTAGCAGGTCGCCAGCATCGGTGCGCAAAACAGGGCAGCAGGGTGAATAGATCATCTGGTCCGAATAGAAGCCCGAGCGATGTTGGCGATGGTAATGGTAATAGCCGGGACACTCTCAAGCAGCCATATCAGGCAGAACTACGGGCCAGGCTCTCTTCCTGCGCATTGCTGCCGTTGAGAAAACCGCCGCCCGGATTTTTGGCCGACGCAAAGTTGAGCACCGCCAATTCGATCAAAGCGCTTCAGCGCAAGAAGCCTGAAAACGCCCGGCCAGCGTGGTCTCATTCTG
>CAVOVO010000034.1:0-76695 GCA_963699845.1 uncultured delta proteobacterium | reverse complement strand
TCATCGTGTGCATGATCGGATTTCCAGCCCTCGTCTCGGCTTTTGAGGGAATGATCGTCCAAAAGAACACCAATGTCCCAAGCGGCGTAAATCCTGCCATGGAGGCGATGGAAAAGCTGTTCCAACAGATGCCTCCCGATCAAAGAAAAATGATGCAAGAGAAGATGAAAGGGGCCATGGGAGGAAGGAGCACCGAACCCAAGGTGTCCACTCAGACCATTTACATCAAAGGCCCAAACATGCGAATGGATTTCGACCAGGCCGAAGGCGAAAAGACATTCATGATCATGGACGTGAAGGAAAGGCTCGTGCGCAATTGCTTTCCGGACAGAAAGGCATATCTGGAAATGAAATTTGACGATGTTGAACAAATGGGCAAGGGCCTTTCGGATATGCGGAAGGGACTGGGAGCGGAAAAGCAGGTCGAGAAAATCGGAGAGCTGAAAAAAACAGGAGAAAAAAAGAAAATAAATGGATACATGTGCGAGCTTTACACCCAGCAGGTCGGCGATCAAATCAATGAATACTGGATCACGAAAGAGCTCACCATGAAGCAAATCATGGGCGAATTTGCAGATCACATGGCTTCCTTCGGAAAGTCAGACCTGCAAGGCGCCCGGCAAGAGACCCTCATGAAAATCGACGGCTACCCGATTCTAACCGTCACAAGAAACAAATACGGGACCAATCACAACGAAGTCATGAAAATCGAGAAGAAAGGTTTGCCGAATGACCTTTTTTCGATACCGGCGGGATATCAGAAACAGTCCATGCGGGACATGATGAATCGCTAACCATGCCCTATGGGGGAACCCGGGTCCAAATGGAAGCCTTTTATCCCTGCGAAACTCGCTTATGGGGAGAGGCGCTTCGCCTTGCGCATCCCACCCAACCGGCGGCATCTAGGGCGATCCTCTCCCCTTTTTGAATGAGGCCCGTCCTTGATGCCTTCTTCGACAAATTTTTCAAATAGATCAGCAACAGCGGGTCTGGTCTTATTCAGTTACAGACACGCCACTCGTTGACTTCAAGGAGAATGGGGGCATCGAAACAAGAGAGATTAGCGAAAAACATTCTTTTGACTACTCGACCTCTACATCCACGGCGTCCCACCAGGTGGCATCGGGGAGACCATCGGCATTGCCGTCAACAGCAAAATAGAACGTGTAGCGTCCCGTTGGAAGAAACAAGTCCACGAAATTGGTCTCTTCTACATGCGAAGCAGAGGCTTGCTTGTATGGTCGAGGCTCCGGTTGCCATCCCCACAGCTCCGAATAGAAAAAGAATCCAAACCCCGAATTTACAGCTATCCACCAGTCTGCCATTTCATCGGGTTGGTCGACCAGACTGACGATTCCGCTTATGGAGACAGGTTCACCTGACAAAACGTTGACAGGACCATCCTGATCATTTGCCCTGATATCTACGACAGAGATAGTTGGAGAAACGGCCTCCAGTGGGAGCAACGCGAAATCCAACTCTACGGCATCAAATTCTCCCACCAGCACCCCTGGGTTTTCAACAGGCAGGTAACCAGGAGCCTCTACGCTTACCGTACCCGTTCCCGGATCAACAATCATGGAGTAGCTCCCATCGGGCAGAGAGATCGCGAAACCGAGGATCTCCGGTGCACTGATTTCCGCTCCCTCAATGGGTGCTCCCGTCAAACCATTACTAATCTTTCCATGGATGAAACTGGCAAAGATCGGAAAAAATGGCCCGATCCGAATGACTTTTGAATAAGAGCCGATCGTTTGGTGATAGGCCCTGACAGCAACATATGCATCCAAATCGTAGCTGAAATCGTATTTGATTTGGATCTCTAATCCGCTTCCGAAATCCCAGATATATTCAAATGTCCCATCGAAAGGTCGACCATTTGAAAAGTCGGCATACAGATAGTAGCCATGGGCGTTTGCCACTTGCGTCCAAGAAATCTTAATAAGAAACCCATCATCTTCAGACTCGTAGTCATAGGTGACTTCAAGATTTGGCGCTTCCGGGTCGCCTTCAGAATCCAATTCACCCCATTCACAAACGAAAGGAAAGGATTCGGCGCCTGTGGCGTCATGCCAATTGGCAGTGTCAGACAGATGGCTCACCGCCAGGTAATTTTCGCCATATTCGTTCAGTTGTTCGGCACTCCAGTTGCTATATCCCCAGAATTCACCGTTGACCCATTCCCACACCCCTTCAGTACCCAAATCAGTCGCCCCAAGCCAAACCGAGTCGGAGGCGACTTGAGGTCCCAGGAGGAAATCCAGCAAAAAACCATTCTCTTCAGGCGACGTTATGGTCGCCAGATAGCCACCCTGGCTCTCGCAATGTTGTCTTGCCTGATCCCACGCCATCGCCGTGTCTATCCTCTGATAGAAATGCCCGTTAGCCGGATTGAACACCTTTTGTGCGTCGCCGTGGGCAGACCCAGGGATGGACAAACCCATGAATATGACCAACGGCAACACTCCTTGCTTCCACATGCTGTCTCCTCCTTGACGGGTCAGCCCATAATATTCTCGAAAGACATCGTGCTTGTTACCTGTTGTTCAAAGTGACTTTTGAAACCCCGGATGAAGCAGCTTCTTCATGCCTGCCGGACAGGCTCACCAAAAGTGAACAATGAGGGACGTATAGACCGTATGCTCTATGACATCTTGAGAGAAATCCAAGTTCTTCAAAATATATTCACTGACGTTCTTCCCATATCGATACTGGTAGGCCACGTCAATTATAAAGCGACCAAAGGAGATCCCAGAACCCAGGCTGAATCCGAAAAAATCGTCGGGATCCCCCTCCGCAGGCGCAGGGTCGTAGAAAAGGCCTCCCCGAATGGGGATAACATACTCCGATCCTATGAAGAGATACTCGCCACCAAGGCGGACCTGGTAAGTGGGTTCAACGTCGGACTTTCTTCTTGGCAATCCACTGATGGGTGACAATCTGTTGCCATGGTTGTCTTCCAGCACGAAATCGTCCCAGTCGGTTCGGGACACGTCCAGGGAGGCAGTGAAAGAATCTGAAAACCGGTACGCAAAACCGATTCCATAAGTGGTCGGCATCTCCAGGTTGTTATTCTCAACGGAGGAAGATCGATTAAACGTATCTGCGGGCGGGTACTCTGGAAATGACAGGGAAGTGGTGAAACTGGATTTGTGCCTTAAGTCCGCCTCAAATGGGGTCTTAATGACAGCCCCCAAGGTGAGCCTTCCAGTGACCTGCCACAAGACACCCAAGTTGATGTTGAACCCGCTGAAGGAGAAGGTATCCTTGCTCCTTATTTCGAAAAGGAGAGGATTGCCGCTGAGGGTTCCGCGTCCTTTCTGGACAATGGTTTGTCTCCATTTGTTAGCATAGATCCCATTTTCCCAGAAATTCAGTGTGAGACCAAAGGACAGTCGGGGGGTTATTTGGATGCCGTATGCAAGACCGATCGCCGAGAGGCTGCCTTCTTGCTCGTAATCAATGTCCTGACGGACGGCCAGCTCGGAGGCGGATCGTGTGAGGGGGAATTTCCATTGCCGTGTGAAATCAAAGAGGTTCTGGTAGCTTAAGGAAACAATCATGTTCCTGTGAAGCACTGCAAACGGATAACTCACACTCAGATAGTTGACGCTCGTCTCCGATGCCGTTTCCTCTCCCGATGCCTCAGGGCTGTTTCCGAAATCGTTTTCCTCCGTTCTTCGAAAATATGCCCCCACGATGGAGACCTCGGGGGTCTCCAGTTGAATGAGCCCAGCCGGGTTCCACGAAGCGGCAGTCGCATCGTCTGCAACGGCTATGAAGGCCCCTCCCATCCCCAGTGCCCGTGCACCCGAACCCACTGGATTAAAAGACGACGGAATTTCGATCCTTTGAAACGTCTGCCCGAAAAGCGTGCCCATTGGGGGACCACAGAAAAAGGGCTAGGCCAGCGGTCAATATTAGGCGGTGCCTCACCATGCCTGATCCTCGGCGTCGAATTCGACGCGTTTGGCGACTCCCGCCAGAGCCCATCATTCATGAACCATATCCATTGTTAACTCTTCGAAGTAACTCTCTTTACGGCTTGAAGTATGGGAAAAATTATCCTTATATGTCAAGGAATTCGATCTGATAAGGTGCATTCGCCAAATCTGACGGTGAATCGAATCTCTTATGGGTTATTGAAAAACTCGGAGGCATTCTCTTAGCGCGTACCTCCGGCAATGGTGAAATCCGGATAGGCGGCGAAATAGAAAAATTTTACCTTGTCACCGAAGAAATGTAAACTCAAAATGGAGCAAGAACTCATGTTGAACCGAATGTGATAGTGTTTTTTTGTTCCCGTCCTCGGAGACTTGTCCCGCCCATGGGGTCTACCTCTCGTCCCCTCTATGACAGCCACTCCAATTGAAGGTGTTCCTTACTCAGCCCTCGTTTAGTTGCTTCGTCCCTTTTGCCTCCCTGCCCGTTCGTATCCGCTTTATGGCGATGAATGATTTATCCTTATGTGTTATCTTGAGTTGACGCCGCACCTCTCACCTTATCTTTACAAATTTGACAGACTTTAGGCCTGTGGTAGGAATGTTATGCGAAACGCCAAGTCCGAAATGGAATCACAGAAGCAACGATTTCTTGGGACCCTCCTTGGAAATGGCTCGGACCGGTTTCCCTTTTTCGACCTGGAGCCGGCGGACGACACCCTGAGACGGTGGCGTCGGGAGGGATTCCCCTCCCGTACGTCATTCTCCAGGTATTTCAATCTGGAGACCCACCATTCCGTGGGCCCCATGCTCCGAAGCTTCCCCTTTTTCCGGAAGGCGCCCGATCTCCTTTACGACCCCTCTGCTTTCAATCGCCATTACGATCCCGACGACCCTGCCCGTTACGAAGAGGGATTTGTCAGCCGCAGCAAACGAATGGGACGTCAAGGCCAGGTCCTTTATGTGGATGCTTCGGGAGGAGGACTCCTACAGATGTTGGGCGTGGGAGACTGGGAATCGATGGTGTCTGCATGCATTGCCCTGGTGGACCGGCCCGACCTTGTGGCGGACCTGTTGAATCGGACAACCGATTTTTACTGTGTCTGTCTCGAACGCGTGCTTTCAAAAGTCGCAGTTGACTATGCCTCCTTTTATGAACCCATTGCCTCGAACACCGGGCCCGTGATTTCTCCCCAGATGTTTGAAAGGTTTGCCTTGCCTGGCTATAAGAAGGTTCTCGATCTACTGGAGAGGTTCAATGTCCCCTTGCGTATATTCTGTACGACCGGGGGTGATTTGACGCCGCTTTTGGCTCCCTTGATTGAGGCCGGCATCAACGGCCTCTGGATCAGCAATATCAAAAACACCGGCATGGAATACGCGAGGCTCCGGCGCACGTTCGGGAAGAGTGTGGCGCTCATCGGCGGCATCGACGCAACCGCGCTGAGCCGAGATGAATCGGCCATAAGGCACGCCGTGGAGGAAACAGTTCCTCCCCTGCTTGAGAGCGGCCATTACCTTCCCTGTCTCGACGATAGACCGAGGAGCAATGTCCCCTTCGCCCATTACCGTTATTATCGACGCATCCTTGAGGAATTGGCTCTCGCAAAGGTGCAAAGGTCGCAAAGAAAGTCTTGGGACGATTGAATAAGACAAATTGATCCAAACTGATTCCGAATCTGTGCCTTACCGCTCCCATATTCATTGATTTCTTGGCGTTCTTGGCGTCTCTGCGAGAGAACATATCTTTGGTTTTCTCTTCAATCCCCTCCACGTCCCGCTTCAACCTGCCGCTCCAGCTGTGCGTTTCTTTGGTTTAACCCTCTCGGGCTTTGTGATATCATACGAGCTCAGGATATAGTCGATTGCCCGGTAGGAGGCTCAGGAAGGTGACAGACCTTTTTGCCTATGGAACATTGATGTGTGATGACATCATGCGCACCGTGGCGGGTTGCTCCCCCTCACACACACATGCTGTCTTGCAGAACTACCGGCGGCACACGGTCAAAGGAGAGCTCTATCCGGCGCTCGTTTCACACAAGGGCAGCCTGGTGCAAGGTGTCGTGTATCACGATATTCCCGACACAGCTTGGCGCCGTCTCGATCGCTTCGAAGGAGAAATGTATGAGCGCTGCCTCGTAAATGTTGTGCTCGCTGATGGCAGGAACGAAACGGTTTACACATACGTTACTAGACCCGAATTCGAGGGACGACTCGATTCGACCGAATGGGATTTTGAGGCGTTCCTCCGGAGCGGAAAGAACAGCTTTGAAACTACGTACCCCGGATACGGCGCATTGAAATAGCATCAAGATCAATTTGAGATTCGTTCGCGTATTGCAAGTCGCTTGAAGGTCATTTTGGCCTCATTAAAAATGTTCTTGGATTTCAACGAGTCGCTTAAAAAGACCGGGGCCTCCAGGCAAAATATTCTTGATCTGCAGGCCTATCTGGCACGCATCGGCTACACCGGCAGCTTGCAGCCCACCCATGATACGCTCCAGGGCCTGCACCTTGCCCATGCCACCCACATACCCTTTGAAAACCTTGATATTTTTCTCAAGCGGCCGATCCGTCTCGACCTGGAAAGCCTGTGCGCCAAGCTGGTGCGCGGAGGGCGAGGCGGCTACTGCTTTGAGCAGAACCTCCTGTTTTTGGCCGCTCTGCAGGCATTGGGTTTTTCCCTGACCCCGCTGGCTGGCCGGGTGCGATATCGGGCAACCCGCATCCTTCCGAGAACGCACATGTTGATGCTCGTTCAGATTGAAGGGGAGAAGTGGATTGCGGATGTCGGTTTTGGCGGCGAGGGGTTGCTCCTACCCATTCCCTTGTGCCCTCAAGAGACCACACGTCAATTCGTCTGGACTTACCGCATCATCGACGAGGCCGGGCAAAGGGTTCTTCAGTCGCTGCGGAACGAGGCGTGGGTGGACCTGTACGCGTTCACCCTTGAACCACAGGTGTTGGCGGATTATGAGATGGCCAACTATTATACCTCGACCCACCCGGATTCACGGTTGGCCCAGACGTTGACGGTCCAGCGTTCGACAGCCACGGAGCGGACCACTTTGATAAACCGGGAACTGATCGTGGACAGGGGCGATACGGTTACCTCTCGAATCATCCCGGACGACGAGACCCTGTTGAACGTTCTTGTTGAAAAGTTCGGCCTTCGGTTTCCACCCGGAACGGAATTCTATTTCCCCCGCACTTGACCCGTCAAGCAACGGTGCTCCGTGTGCGAACCAGGGACGTTCTTCAATCTTTCAGTAAAGGAGGTCGTATGTTTATGAAAAGGTTCGTTCTGGCGATCATCGCCGTCTTCCTTGCCTGGTCCGTGGCGGATTACATCATCCACGGGGTGCTTCTCGCCTCCAGTTACGAAGCGACCGCCTCCCTTTGGCGACCCATGGGTGAGATGAAAATGGGTGTCATGTACCTTGCCGTCTTCATTTCGGCCGTTGCGTTTGTCCTGATATTCTCACGGCTCTTTTCAAGGAAGGGCATTGCCGCAGGACTGAAATACGGGCTTCTTTTCGGGATCGCTACAGGGGTGTCGATGGGATACGGAAGCTATTCAGTGATGCCGATACCCTATCATATGGCATTTACCTGGTTTGTGGGATCGGTCCTGGAAGCCACCATCGGCGGTCTCATACTCGGCGCCATTATCAGGGATTAGGGCAGAAGCATCGCGGCCGGCCGCAGGTGCAATGATGGAATCGCTCAAAGGCCACAGAGGCTGAAGGCGCACTGTTTTGCCGATTGGAGGTCGGCCAGACGCGTGATCATGATCTTCTGGGCCTGGGGGGAGCCCGCACCGTGAATGGACTCCGTCAGGTAGGAGACGGCCCCTGATCCCAGGGTGATGTTCTCGATGAGGCGCAGCAGCCGCATGCGTTTCTCGCTGTCCGCGCCATCCTTGCCCATCAGGTACTTTTTCACATAGGGTCCGATCTCCGGATTTTCCCGGTCATCCAGGGAGGGCATGGTGACCAGGATCCCGCCCGCGATGTCCTGGGCAAGCCGCGTGATCTCAAAGGGAAACCGGGTGACGTTCAGTTTGCACACATTGGCAAGGAGAGCGTCCACCGCATAGGCGCCGCTGGGTGTCCTGAAGCCCTTTGAGGCACTCGCGATGGCTGCCGCATGAAGGGTCTCATTGAGGTGGACCATCTCCGCCAGCTTGTCCTTCACGTGGGATGCGCGGTCGGTGCCCTGAACTTCGGCAAGGGCCGCAGTGGCCCCGATGAGGACGTCCCCGACCCCGACCTTGCACCCCCCGTAGCTTGCCCGGTGATGGGCGGCAAAAAGCTCCACCAGCCGACCCGCCATTGTGTATTCACCCTTGCATGAAGATGCGCTCCTCGGGCACGAACACGTCGTCGAAGACCACCATGGCCTCGCAGCCGCCGTAATAGAGATTGCCCACATCGGACTTTCCCGGTTCGAGCCGTCTTGTGTCGGAGGGCTGCCGTCCGTAAATGAACTTCACGCCCTTCGTGTCGGCCGGTACCGCAAAGGCCACCGCGTAGTCCCGGTCCTCCTCGGTGAGGGCCCTCGTGGGAACCACGAGCAGCTCATGGGAATTGACGCCGCCGGTGATGTGGAGCTTGGCGCCCCGCACGATCATGCCGCCCTTCTTCTCATCCACCACGTGAAGGTACTGATCCCTGTCGAGCTGCTTTGAGGGCGGCAGACTCCTGTCGCCCTTGGTGTCGGTCATGCAGGCGGCGGTGACCAGGTCATTGGACTGGACGATATCTCACGAATTCGGTGAAACGATCATGGTAACGGGTCCCGAACGCCCGGTCCGTGTCGAAGGTGATGGCGTAGAGCGTGTTGAGGCAATCGAGCCCGGCGCAGCGCTGAAAGCAGCATGCCGTCTTTCTCCCCATCTCCCTCAACATGAGGATCTTGTTGACCAGGTCCTCCACGCTGTGCTGGATGTGGGTGAACCGATTGATGGCTCTCACCGGTGAGATGGGACCGGGCCGTGAATAGCGGCTTTATCTCCCCCATGTCGGCCTGGTCATACGTCTCGGCCATGGCCATGGCCGGCGGCGCCGATATGGGATGATCTGGGACGCTCCGGACCTTTTCCCCTTGAATGTAGACCCAATGGTCCAGGTCCCTCAGAGAGGCCAGATATTGGTCCTTTGTCATCAGAGCCATGGTTCATCCCTCCGTGATCAAGATTCTGCGGTGTCGCCCGCCCTTCCCTCTTCCGGTCTCCCCACCCCATCCACCGGCACAGCACGTCCTATCATATTTTAGCACAACGCCCGGTCATGAGGCCAACCCTTTCTCCATTCCACATATGGATTCTTGACCGATCTGCCTTGTCAGGCTATAAGGCGCTGTTAAGAAAACCCACGCCCTGTCAGTGTTTAAACCTGGGGATTCCGTCTTGCTGTATGTTGCCGGAGCGCTCTTGGCCGCTCTTGAAAAGGAAACCCTTAACCGATAAGGAGGCAAGAAGATGGCGAAGGGCAGGATGCACTATGGCTGGATCGTGATCTTCATGGGGCTTCTGACCGCCATCGCGGCCCACGGGTTTGGTCGGATGGCCTACACCATCATCCTGCCGGCCATGAAGGACGGCCTGAGCTTCGACTACACGCAGCTGGGGCTGCTGGGCACGGGGAACTTCATCGGCTATTTGACCATGGCCATCATCGGCGGATTTCTGGCAGCCCGTTTCGGGACCCGGATCGTCATCACCCTGGCCCTCGTGCTGATGGGCATCACCATGATCCTGACGGGTCTGGCCAACAGCTTCGGCTTTGCCTTTGCCATGCGGCTTCTCACGGGCCTGGGAAACGGGGCATCTTACGTCCCGGCCATGGCCCTGGGTTCCGCGTGGTTTGCCGTAAAAAGAAGAGGATTTGCCACCGGCATCGTGTCCGCCGGGATCGGCGCCGGGACCCTGATCTCCGGCCTGATCGTCCCGCCGATCATTAAAGGCCTTCGGACCGGAGGGGTGGCGTTTTTCGTGGTATGTGCTCGGGGGAGCGGTCCTGATCATCTCGGGAATCGTGTTCATCTTCGTCCGAAGCCGTCCGGACGAGAAGGGGCTCCTGCAGGTGGGAGAGACGTCTTCAGAAAGCTCGAATCCCCAGCCCCCCCTCGCCGAAAAAGGTCTCGTCCCTTGACCTGGCAAAGGTCTACAAGATCGGTTCCGTCTGGTACCTGGGGCTCTGCTACTTTTTCTACGGTATCTCCTACATCATCTACATGATCTTTTTCGCTGCTTACCTCGTCAAAGAAATGGGTTACACACAGGCCTGGGCAGGGGGCCTCTGGGCCATGGTAGGGGCGACTTAGCATCTTCTGCGGCGTGATCTGGGGCGGGATTTCGGATCGGTTGGGGCGCAGCCGCGGCGCGGCGCTGGCCTATCTGGTATTGGGATTAAGCTATCTCATCTACGCATTGGTGAAGGTGGAATTCGGTTTCTATCTCTCGGCGGTCCTCTTTGGATTGACGGCCTGGTCCATCCCGACCATCATGGCCGCGGCGGCGGGCGACTTCGTTGGCCCGCGGCTGGCACCTGCCGGTCTTGGTTTCATCACGCTCTTCTTCGGCATCGGGCAGGCCATCGGTCCGGCGCTTGGCGGTTACCTGGCCGACACCAGCGGTTCTTTCACCGTACCCTTCCTCGTGGCCGGAGGGCCTGTCCCTCCTGGGCGGCTGGGTCTCACTCGGTCTCAAACGGCCAAGCACGGAAATGGGTTGAGTTTGCCGTTCGAGAAGGGCTCAGTGACCCACAAAAAAAGGGCACCCATCTTAAAGAGGAATGCCCTTTTTTCAAATCCGGTTGGCTAGATCACGGTGACATTGACCGCAGCAGGACCCTTTTTCCCTTGCTCGACGTCAAAGGAAACCCGGTCGCCTTCATTAAGCGTCTTGAAGCCGGACCCATTGATTCCCGAGTGATGGACAAAGACATCCGCACCGTCATCGCGCTTGATGAACCCGTAACCCTTGCGCTCATCAAACCATTTCACGATTCCATTTGCCATGGTGACAACCTCCTTTCCCAAAGATTTCTGCGGTTCCATCCTCAGGTTGCCACTTTCGACAAATGGATCTTACCCTCTGAACGGACATCGCTTGCTGCCTATGCGAGCCAATCATAATTGCATTTTACGCGACTCTTTTTAAAAAATCAAGATCTTTCGTTTAGTCTTGAAGAAAATCGAAACCCACGATGGTCAATCCCAATGATTGCGGCTTGTCCGACAAGCCGTAGAGCCACAATTGCACGCGGTCAACACCCGCAAGTGCGGAGGTTGAAGGCATCGGAATACGGATCTCATGTATCCGACTGCGGGTGTTCCTCAAAGAAAAAAAGACCTCATTCTGCATTCCCACCCCCGGGGGCAAGGCCCTTTGATCGGGCCGTTCAAGCACGATGCGCGCTCCTTTCAAGGCCTCGGTCTCGGCCCTGTAGCGCAGCACCAGGGTCGTGCCGGAAAGGGATACCTCCCCGGGAGAGAAGGTGATGGTCAGCGTGACAGAGTCATTGGAACGGAAGCCTTGCCCTTCGCAGGTCTTGACAACCGTACGGGTGATTCATGGAAGGGCCCGCCCTTTGCCTCCACCGGGGATGCAGACAAATCCACGTTGACCCTTCCGGGTTCAAACAGCCCCAGGAAATCCTCGTACAATCCGTGGGCCTTCAGGTACACTTCCACATGGGAAGGCCCGCTCCTAAGCGCGCCCAGGATGCTGGAAAGGGTGTGGGCTGCCGTTGCCACCCTGATCACTCGCCCCTCCCTGAGATCATAGGAATCCCAGAAGCCGATTTCCCGCACCTTCGGCCAGTTCGCATCAAGAAACCTCTCGACGCGATTGGGCTCGACCGCGTAGGCGGCGCCGAGGGGGTAGAGGGAGACCAGATCGTCCCTCACCCCGCCGGTATAAGCGATGGACGGGATACCCATCTTGCCGAAATATCCCGTGGCCCCGTAGCACTCCGAGAGAAACCCGGGTTGTGGCCATTGACCCGAGCGTAATCCATCGCGATATGGACGAAATTCGAAAGAAGTCTCCAATCCGTGGGGAATTTGTCTTGGGGGACATAGAGTGTGGGCCAGAGAATGGCAAATGCGCCTCCGAAAAATGGGACCTTGGTAAAAAAGACGCGACCCTCTTTGTCGACATATTCCTTGAGTGCGATCGATACGTTCCGAACCACACTGAGCGGCAATCCATAGATGACCTTTGCAAGCAGAATGCCGGAGATGAACTCATCGGAGAAATTATGATACGAGCCAAAAAACGCCTTGTGCTTCCGACCGTCCGCCTCGTAAACCGAAAAGCCGCGACGAAGCATCCCCGTCGACTCATCAAGGAAATCCTCTCTGAAGCCCCGTCTCATGGCCACGATGCATTGATCGATGGCCTCCATGATGGGTCGTTATCCGACCGGTAACGTCATCCTCATCGAGCAGATCTCTCTCTTGCCACGAACAGCCTGCCCCACGTGGAGACCAGGGAGGCCAAAAGATTGGTGGTATCACCCGCCACGATTTTCTTGATCCGCCTGTTAAGGATTTCATTGACCTGATCCAGATCCCTCACTCAGGTCTTGACCCAGGTCCACTCCAAAACCGGACGCTGACCGGTCGACGATGAAGGCGTCGGCGTCAGGATCCTTCCGGAAAAGCCATTTCCTCTCCAGCAACCGCTCCCAGATGATTGCCCTTTTCTCTCCCCACTTCTCCGGGAGCACATCCGGGGTGACTTCATAGCGGAGGGGCGGGCGCATCCTTTTGTTTTCCCTGTCAAACTCAATGAACGCGATGGGCAGGCCGTTCTCGCTCACCCTGGGGTCATTCTGATCTCTCTGCAAGGCCCGCATCATGCGGGTCCAGGAGATCGAGGGCCTCCCGCACCGAAATGAGGGGGAATACAATTTCACCGTTCACGATGCCGGCAAGGAATTCCCCTGCTTGTCCGATGGCGGTGATCTGCGTGTATTGGCGGATGGGCTCGATCGTCCGCGTTTGTTCGTTCCACTGGATCCCCTCGTAGGGATAACCGGACGGGTCCTGCCATTCAAACGTGAAATACTCGAAAAGTCTTGCCACCATTTCCCGCATCCGCACGTGGGATGGGTCGATCCCTTGGACCATCACCGTTTTCGACTCATTTGCATGAGGCAATGGCGCCGCGGAGGCCTGTCGGACCATTGCGAATCCGGACAGAAGCTTGGAGGCAATGGTGATGAGCCCCGGACACTTGCGTCGAGAGCAACAAGAGAAACAAGAGAGGCATTGTCAAAGCATGTTTGACCACGGATCGCGCTGCTCGCCGGAGGGCGGCGAATAGGAGATCGGCGAATGAATAAATCAGGGTCGACACAGCACGCAAAGCGGAAGCTCTTTTCTGTAAAATTTGCTGGAGATTAAAGCATCGTCATCGGAACTTCAAGCCCCTCGAAGGGTCACTGACCCACCTTGGTCGGACTTCGCGCTTGTTCCTCACACTGCTGCGGTGCGAATCACCTGTGCCGTCATTCACGGAATCCAGTTGGATCGGGAGGGAATGGTTTGGCTTGACTCAGCTTACATTTAGTTTTACTATTTGAAAGTTTAAAGTCAGTTGGGAGCGCTCACGAAGGCTAATGATGTGAATACTGAGGAGCCTGACTTCTCCGCAGTATGAAGTGGTGATCAAAATGGCGCCATCCGGTCAATTGGTCTTTCTGAGCCCCTGGTCGCCAAACCCAATGATAATCCACGTCCGGACGGGGTTGACATTCATATCTTCGAACTAAAACTGCAACTGTTTCGGATATCTTCCGGCCTGGAGTTCCCATCATAGCCAACAGAAATCTTTAGCAGGAGACCTCCCTCTTGAAGAGGGGCCTATCTCTTTGAATTTTCTGCTCCGCCGTGTCGGTGGCAGAGAAAGCAGGGACAATGCCTCAAGCAAAAATCATGGGCACCGGCTCAGCGGCACCCGAAAGAATCCTCTCCAACGAAGACCTTGCAAAAATTGTGGACACCAGTGACGAGTGGATCATCCGCCGGACCGGCATCCGAGAGCGGCACATCGCTTCCAGCGAAAGACCGGAGACCACAACGGATCTGGCCAACCAGGCCGCCTTGAAGGCCATGGAGATGGCCGGCGTTTCTCCCGAGCCGGTTGGATATGATCGTCGTTGGAACGGTTACCCCGGACCGCCAGTTTCCCTCCGTGGCCTGCATGCTCCAGCACGCCCTTGGTGCGGAAAATGCGGCGGCCTTTGACATCTCCGCAGGGTGTACGGGGTTCCTCTATGCCCTTTCCGTGGTGGAAAACGCCATTCGATGCGGTACCGCAAAGACCGCACTGGTGGTGGGGGTGGAACGTCTCTCGACCATCCTCAACTGGTCCGATCGAAGCACCTGCGTGCTTCTGGGTGATGGCGCAGGCGCCGTTGTCATTAAGGAATCCAACAACGGGCGCGGGATCCTGTCCACGCACCTCAAGTCAAACGGGGCCTTCGGGGATCTCCTCTATTCCGAAGACGGAAACACCGTGGACCATGAATTGCTGAGGGATGTGGCCACCAGACCATTTCACCTGTGCATGGATGGCAACAAGCTCTTCAAGCGGGCCGTTGAGTGTCTGAGCACCATCGCCACCGAGGCGCTCAAGCACAATGGGCTGACCCATCAGGACATTGACCTCCTCATCCCCCACCAGGCCAACATCCGCATTATCCAGGCCGCGGCCAAGAGCCTTGGCATTTCCATGGAAAAGGTTTTCGTCAATGTCGAGCGTTACGGAAACACATCCTCCGCCTCCATTCCCATCGCCCTGGACGAAGCAAACCGCGCTGGGCTGCTGAAAAAAGACGCCCGCATCCTCCTCATCAGCTTTGGGGCAGGCCTGACATGGGGCGCATCGGTCCTCAAATGGTGATGGAGAGCCAAGAATCTGAAGGTTGAACATCCCTGAATCTTTGACTTTTGTCAGCCCACCGATATATTATCCTGCCAACAAGACCCACCGCCGCTGACCTGGACCCCGAAAAGGGCCGTTGTCAATAGACTTCATTCAGCGACTGAATCAAGGGCTCACCGCATGGAAACGAACATCGGCCCGCGCGTCTTTCTCGTCTCTCTCCTGTTGTCAGCGGTCCTTCTCCTGAGCCTCTTCTGGGCCTATCTGTCGGCCATCGTGCTGGCCCTGCTGATTGCCTCCGCCTTTTACCCCATCTTTCTTGAGGACGAAGAAACTTCTGAAGGGCCGCGAGAGCCTGGCCTCCTTCATCACGTGTTTCCTGATCGTGGTGGTCCTGGCGGTGCCTGTAAGCTGGTTCGTGGGGACCCTCTCGAAGGAGGCCTTCGACTTCTACAGCCGCGCAACCAGCAACGTCTCGATCAACAAGGCCCAGGCGTTTCTCCAAAGCGATTCCGAGTGGGTCCAGCGAATCAAGGGCTGGGGCAAGGCCACGGGCCTGGAATTCACGCCGCAGCGCATCGAGGAGCTCTCCGCCGCCATCGGGAAGAACGTGGGCCTTTTCTTGTACAAACAGATCACAACGGTCGCTTCCAACATCCTGAGCTTCCTGATCCATTTCTTCCTCATGATGGTCGTCATCTACTTTCTGTTCAGGGATGGGACAGAGCTCAAGGAGTTTCTGATCCAGCTCATCCCGGTGCCCAAGGCGACAACTCGAAAAGGTGGCCGGCAAGTTTGACGAAATGGTGAGGGCCATCGTGGTGGGGAACGGGCTCTCCGGTGTGGTGCAGGGTGTTTTCGGAGGTTTCGGTTTCTTCATGTTTGGCATCCAGTCCCCCTTCCTGTGGGGCACGGTCATTGCCTTTATGGCCTTTTTGCCCATCATCGGGGCCTCCATTGTCTTCATCCCCACCACCATCATCCTGCTCTTGTACGGTGAGACCGCAAAGGCCATGGGCTATCTGGCCTACAACTGTCTCTTACAGCTGTCTCATCGAATATCTGGCCAAACCCCGTCTCATCGGTCGGGGCATGAAGATGAGCGCCATCCTGGTCTTCATCGGGATCCTGGGAGGCATGAAGCTCTTCGGGATCCTGGGGATCGTTTACGGTCCTTTGATCATCACGGTTTTTCTGACCCTTGCAGAAATCTACAGGCTTGAGTACAAGTGAAGGAAGCGGCTCAAGGTACAAGGTACAGGTGCACGGATTCGAAGAGCGAAGAACAGAGCTCAGATAGAGAAAAGGTTCAAGGTACAAGGCGCAGGGCCCAGGGTGGACGATAAAAGGGTTCGGAGCTTGCATGGGTGATCGCGCGAATCAAAAGCAACGTTTTCGGATGAGCACTAGGTATCAACGCTCAACGCGAATTACACCAAGATGGCGTTTTTCAACTTTTATTTGGAGTTTGGCTGAAAGCTGACTGCTGACAGCTGAAAGCTCCATTCATTGAGAAAGGAGGATTGACCATGGCAACAAGGGGAGTAGGCATTACGATCACGGAGCACCTATTGCGGCAGCAACGACAGAATCCTGAAGCCACCGGGGCCTTCACCACCCTCCTTAACGAGCTGATCGTTGCGGCGAAGGTCATTTCAAGAGAGGTGAACAAGGCGGGACTGGTGGACATCCTTGGCCCCACCGGCAAGGTGAACGTTCAGCAGGAGCGCGTCCAGAAACTGGACGTTTTTGCCAACGAAGTGATCATCGAACGGATGAAGCACATCGGTCAACTCTGCTGCATGGGCTCGGAGGAGGTGGCTGACCTCATCGAAATCCCCAACCAGTATCCCAAGGGGGAGTATATTCTCGTTTTTGACCCGCTGGATGGATCATCCAACATCGATGTCAATGTGAGCATCGGCACGATCTTCGGCATTTACCGGCTCAAGCCCAACAAGAATACTTCCGACGTCCTCCTCGACGATGTGTTGCAGCCAGGGAAGGACCAGGTGGCGGCAGGGTATTTCATCTACGGGTCCAGCACCGTCATGGTGTACACCACGGGAAACGGGACGGGCGTGCATGGATTCACGTTGTTTCCAAGCGTGGGGGAATTTCTCCTCTCCCATGAAAACATCCGGATCCCCGAAAAGGGCAAGATCTACAGTGTCAACGAGGGGAACTACGGATACTGGGACGAGCGGACACTCGCCCTTGTGGACTATTTCAAGGCCAAGGACAAGGAAACCGGGCGGCCTTACACCTCCAGGTATGTGGGGAGCCTGGTGGCCGATTTCCATCGAAACCTCCTCAAGGGCGGCATTTTCATGTATCCGGCCGACCTCAAGGACCCCAAAAAGCCCACGGGCAAACTGAGACTGATGGTGGAGGCCAATCCTCTGGCCATGGTGGTGCATGAGGCAGGTGGGTACGCCAGCGACGGGCACGGCCCCATCCTGGAGATTGAACCGAAGGAGCTCCACCAGAGGACGCCCCTCTACATCGGGAGCAAGACGGAGGTATCGTTCGCAGAGGCCGTCATATCGGGAAAGGCGAGCTAGACCTCTTTTCTTCCCCTTAACATCTCCACAAATGTCTCGATCCGGAGGGCGGATCCGTCCGTCCAGGGGCCCGGGCCGGTCCCCCTCCAGGGTCAGAATAGGAATGGGGAGCGCTTCTCTAAGAAGAATGTCATAGATCTGACGGTAGCAGAAGGTCTGGGTGTAATGGATCAGTCCGTCGAGTCCCCGCACATCGATGGCCCGGCGGATGTCCTGGATCCTCCCCTCGATGCTGTAAGGATACGTGTACAAAAGGTACTGCTCCACCAGATCTTCTTCCTCAAAAGGCATGCTGAACTGCCGCTGGACCTCATTGAAGACCACCTGGGCACCCAGGGACTCAATGAACTCATAAAATCCGCTGAAGATCGGCGGCACACCGGCGTAACCCAGCCGGAGCTCAGGGGCCCGGGCCGGCCTGCGGGATGCCTCTGCCAGGAATTGATCCAAGTCATGCTCGAACCGATCCGGGTCACCGCCAAAGTCGGAGCTGCTGACCAGAAACACGTGGTTTTCGACCCCTGAGACCTGGTGTGCGCGATAGGTCATTTCATCCAGGCGGACGAGCTTTCTCCGTATCCGTTCGAGCCTTTCCTTGACCTGTTTGACCTCGTCCCAGGAAGCGCCAAGGGCGCGTCTCAGGTTTTCCATCTGAGCCCCCAGGGATGCCCTGTCCCGGCCCAAGGGATACTCGAAATGGATCACCTGGACGCCCTTTCTCGCCAGGACCTCGCCCAGGGCGATGGTGTTGCTGCAGTCCCCGCCCGTGACTGCGATGACCCGTTTGATGCCGTTTTCAAGGACCGCAGTATAGATCCCTTTGATCCACGCGCAGATGTTGTGTGAAAACCCAGCCGATTCCGCGTCTGCGATGAAAACCTTGGCATTTTGGGAGGTGATGAAAAGGTTGTTGAGGTCAACGGGTCTCAGGCCCGCCGCCAGGGGAACCTCAACAGGAATGGTCGCGGTGATTCCAATCGGCTCGCTCACGGCCCCACCGAATGAAATCTCAATTCCGGGAGGTCGAGGCAAGTCAACTTGTTCCCATAGACCGCACCGGTGTCGAGGCCGATCTTGTTGGACATGACAAAGGGCTCGTAAAAAGGTGTGTGACCGAAAATCACCCTTTTCCCGAAATCGTAATCCGAAAAGATAAAAGGGTCTCTGATCCAGATCATCTCCATCAGCGGCTGCTTATCTATGGCCAGGTTGGGCCTGAATCCTGCGTGGACCACCCAATAGTCATCAAGCTCGATGCAAACCTTCAGGGATTTGTAGAATTCCATGTGGGTCTCGGGAATTAGCGGACCTTCCGCCGACCCCCTCGCGGCATGGTAGCTTTGCAGGGTCGTCGTGCCGCCATTGAGAATGAAAGAGCGTCGGTCCCTCCCCTCCAGATAATCGAGCAAGCTGGCCTCATGGTTCCCGAGGAGGCATTGAACGTTGCTGGACACCCTGGAGAGCGAAAGGACATATTCCACCACCCCCATCGCGTCCGGTCCCCTATCGATGTAATCCCCCAGGAAGATGAGCGAATCCCGTTCGGGGCGGTAGTCGATTTGCTCCACGAGCCGCTTGAGCATGTCAAGGCAGCCATGGACATCACCGATGATCAGTGTCCGCCTGTTTTGCATTCAGACCCCGAAAACCAACCGAAAGCGTTCGCGCTTGTCCAGCCGCTTGAGCCCGGCCCTTTTGGCCGACGCCACTGCCTCCCGGTACTCCTTGGAGGTAAGCCGTCGGTTGATGCGTCTCATCCTTGGGAGCGGATCCGCAGGGCCTGTATTGATCCATGACATTCACGTAGGTGTCGGCAGAGATCTCCGTTGCCAGAAATGCCATCACCGCCTCCGTACCGGCCAGTCCGTTTGGCATCACCAGATGGCGCACCAAGAGACCTCTGACCGCGATCCCTTCATGGTCCACGACCAGGTCGCCCACCTGCCGGTGCATCTCCCGCAAGGCTTCCCTGGCCACATCCCCGTAATCCGGCGCGTCACAGAACCGGCTCGCGGCCTCATTGTCCCAGAATTTGAAATCCGGCATGTAGATATCGAATACCCGTCAAGGAGCTTCAGGGTGTCCGCAAGGTCGTATCCGCCGGAATTATAGACCAGCGGGACGCTCAGGCCATGCTCGGCGGCCAGGACCAATCCCTCGAGGATCTGAGGGACCACATGGGACGGAGTCACGAAGTTGATGTTGTGGCAGCCGTTTTCGGCAAGCGCCAGCATCATGGCGGCCAGTTGTTCCGGCTGGACTTCGGTCCCCTCGCCCAGGTGGCTGATCTCATAGTTCTGGCAGAAAGGTGCAAAGCAGGTTGCAGGAGCTCACGAAAATGGTCCCGGATCCATTCTGCCCCACCAGAGGAGATTCCTCTCCGAAGTGGGCGTTGTAACTGGCGACCTTGGCCCTTCGCCCGGTCCTGCAGTAGCCCAGTTCGCCTTCGAGCCGGTTTACACCGCATCGGCGCGGGCAGAGAACGCATGACGCCATCCGCGAGATGGCGGTCTGCGGCCCGCCTGGCGAGTTCCCCGTCCCGGTAGAGTTTTACGTAAGAAGGTTCCATGGTAAGAGCAAATCAAATGACATCCCCCTGCCCGGTCGGAGCCCGGCAAGGGGATGATTTAAAGACTCAGCCTCTCCGGCAAAGTGCTTCTTTCCTAATCCCGGCTTTGGCCGAAAATGCGCAGGAGCATCAGGAAGAGGTTGATGAAGTCCAGGTAAAGGGAGAGCGCCCCCAGAATGGCGCCCTTTCGAACCACCGCACCATCGAGACCGGCCGGTTGCGTCAGGGCCATGTTCTTGATCTTCTGGGTGTCATAGGCGGTAAGCCCCACAAACACGATGACCCCGATGTAGCTGATGATCATGGCCATCCCGCTGCTTTTCAAAAACATATTGACCACTGTCGCGATGATGATGCCGATCAGCCCCATCATGAGAAAGCCGCCCAACGAGGTGAGATCCCTCTTCGTGGTCCAGCCGTAGATGGAGCACCCGACGAAGGTCCCCGCACAGATGAAGAAGGTGCTTGCGATGGAAGTGGCCGTGTATGCCAGGAAGATGAAGGAGAGCGTGACACCGTTCAGGCCCGCGTAGAGCACAAAGAGGCCGGTGGCCATCCCCGCGCTCATCCGATTGACCATCCCGCTGATGGCGAAAACCAGCCCCAGCTCGGCGATGATGAGTACAAAGAAAACGATCGAGTTTCCGAAAATCAGCCGCCTCATGCCGGGGCTTTGGGACACGTAATAGGCGATCATGCCGGTGATCCCCAACCCGATGGCCATCCAGTTATAAACGCTCCTCACATATTCGTTGACAAGGACCTCGTCCCTGGGCCTTGCAATTGTCGCTCTGTCCATGATTCTTGACCTCCGGTTTGATTTGTCGTGCTCAATGCAGTGACTGCACTCAAAAACATTCTTATATCATTATAAAGATAACGGCCGCCCGACTTCAAGCCTTACCTGCTCGACCCACCTGATTCGCGCGGCCAAGGGCGGATGGGAATGGTGAAACCAGACAAAGGCGCGATGGGGGTTGAGGTTTGCAAGGTTGTCAACAGCGAGCTTTCGTAGCGCATCGGAAAAGGGTCCCTTGTCCCCCATGGCCCGCACGCCGTAAGCGTCCGCCTCCCGCTCAAAGCGCCTTGAAATCCAGTGGATTAGCGGAGAGATCAAGAAACCGATCGGTGCCCACACCACCCCTGTCAGGAAAAGCCCCACATATGGCGTCATGTCCGAAAACCCGAAGCTGTGGTACAATAAATCCCAGCGAAGCATTCCGGATGCGGCAAAAAAGATGCCCAGGCCTAGGATTCCTGTCAGAATCAATTGCCTCCGGATGTGACCGAGTTTGACATGACCCAGCTCATGGGCCAAGATGGCGACGATTTCCTCTGTTTTGTGGGACTCCAGAAGGGAATCGAACAAGACGACCCGCTTTTTCTTGCCCAGTCCGGCCATGTAGGCATTGGTGTGGCGGCTTCGCCTGGAGGCATCCATCCGATAGACCCCCACCATTTGGAGCCCTGCGGCCTGCATGAGCGCTCCGATCCGTCCAGATAGCTCAGGGTCATCGATCGGGGTGAACCTATTGAAAAGAGGGGCGATGAGCACAGGATAGAGTGCCTGTCATGACGATCTGAAACCCAAAGAAAAAGGCCCAAGCCCAGAGCCACCAACTCTCTTGCGCGACTTCCACGAGAAGAAGGACTCCCGCCAAGAGCAAGCCGCCCAGGACGGAGGTCACCGCCATGGCCTTGAGCAGGTCGCCAAACCAGATCCGCCCACTGGCGGTGTTAAAGCCGTGCCTTTCTTCGATCACAAACGTGTGGTAATAACTGAAAGGAAGCGTTGCCAAACGGACAGCCAGACCCAATCCCCCGAAAAACAGAATCCCTGCCAATACCGGGTTTAATCCGGAAAGGGCCTGCGCCCCCCATGGTAGGAGCCCGGAGAGGAGAACCAGAAGGAAGCCGACCTTCGTCGGCCCCCATCTCAATGAGCGAGAATCGGATGTTGTCGAGCTGGTAACGATTGATTCGCTGAAGCAGATTCCCGTCGATGACCCCTTGGAAAGGCGCGGGAAGGATGTCGGACTTTCGCCGTAGACACGTTCGGCATTGAGGTGGAGCAAGTATGCTTCTGCAAGGGCAACGGCCGCATAGAACCAACGAATCCTTCAGAAATAGGGGTGAGGGATATCATCGCAGTGGAAACAGGATAGAAATGATGGAGTGGTGGCGCCCTGGCTTGTGTCGACCGCCTTTTCTGGGACATCCTTTCCTGGTGCACTGTTTGCCTCCTGACCCGTCGCCTCAGAGTGGGTGCAGGCATACATGTTACTCCGGATGGTTTGGTGTGGGACTTACTCCATGGGTCGCTCTTTGCTCATCCAAAATTCTCTCTGTTTCTCTCGCCAGTCCGTCCCGCCAAATCTCCTATCGTAATAACCGCCTAGCCTTTCGAACATCCTGACCCATGCACTCTTACCCTTGTCAACGGACTCGATGACGTCTGCAACAAAAATCGCAATGTTATCTATTTCTTCCTTCGGTGCGTAGTAGGACGCGCCTTCCTCTGCAGACTTCTTGAGATCCGCTTCACTTAAGGCATGCGCAGTAAGCATCAATGCGGCGACCTTTTTGCTGTTGGCGATCTCCAGCAATTTATACCCGTTGACTCCCATGATATCAAGCACGGCCACATCATACTCCTCCGTTTCAAGGAGCGCTTTGGCTTCTTCGAAGGATGAAGCCTGATCAATCTTACAGACCTGTAAAAGATCCGTAAGGGTATCCAGGACGTCCTTTTCATCGTCCACGATGAGCACTCGCCTGCCCTTTATGATCTTCTCTGCCTTTTTCAAGATCCATTCTATTCTCCTTCTTATGCGTACACGGCCCCCTACCGTCGGAGACCCCGAACGCTAATGGTCTTTGACTCCCTCCTATTTTACAAGGATTATCACGTTATCCCGCCTTTGACAATCCCCTCTCTTTCCATTTCGGCGATTTTCGTTCGGTCCATTCCCAACTCGATCAAGATTTCATGCGTATGCTCGCCGGGACGCGACGGCGGCCTGCGCAGGGTGCCGGGCGTCAGGGAGAATCGGGGGACGATTCCGACTTGCCTCGACTTCCCACCATCGGGCCATGCCACATCCTGTACCATTTCGCGGTGAACCACCTGACGGTTCCGGCAGGTTTCCTCAAGGTCAAGGACGGGTGCGTAACAGACCTCCTCGGAATCCAGAAGTTGATCCCATTGGGCCCTGGTCCTCGAAGCAAAAATCCGCCGAAGTTCGCCGATCACCTCTTCACCCGTATCATTTTGTTTGGCGATGAGATCCTCGCGGGAGAGCAGCCTGCACAGGTTGGCCCAGAACTTGGGCTCGAGCGCACCGATGGAAATATACTGATTGTCCTTGGTCCGGTAGATGTTGTAGCACGGCGTCGCACCCAGATTCCGATACCCTTGTCTTTCAGGCGGTTTTCCCGAGTTGAAATATTCCGTAAAGGCGATGGGATTCAGCGCCAGGGCGCCATCGGTCATGGAGACATCGATGTACTGCCCCTGGCCTGTTCTTTCCCGATGGTAGAGGGCAGCCAAAATGGAAAAAGCGGCCAACAACCCGCCGCCGGCGACGTCAGCGATCTGGGTACCGAGAATGACCGGGCCGTCATCTCTTTTTCCATTTAGATTCAAGAGGCCCGCTGTCGCCACGTAGTTGATATCATGGCCGACCCGCTCTTTGTAAGGTCCCTCCTGACCGTATCCCGAAATGGAGCAGTAGATCAAACCTTCATTCAATCGCCTTCAATTTTGGGTAATCGATGCCAAGTCGTTCTGTCACCCCCGGCCGGAAGCCTTCAACAACCACGTCCGCACCTGTTGCCAGCTGATAGAAAACTTCCCTTGCACGCTCATCTTTGAGGTTCAAGATGATACTTCTCTTGTTGCGGTCGATATAGAAATTAGTTCTTCTCGGACCGAGCGCCGGCCCGGATGGCTGTTCGACGACGATCACCTCCGCACCCAAATCCGCGAGCAGCATGGTCCCGAACGGGCCAGGGAGCATGCGCGTCAAATCAATCACTTTCAAACCTTGAAGTGGGCCATTCTTTGATGGTTTTGATAGGTCCGCTCATCGTCGATCCCTTCTTACTTTCGGTTGAATCCCATCCTGAGTCCTCCGTCCAATCGAATGTGCTCACCGTTGAGGTACGGATTCTCAATGATGTGGCAGGCAAGCTTCGCGAACTCCGTGGCCTTCCCCAGCCGGGGGGGGAAAGGCACCTGTTTGGCCAACTGTTCCAAAACATGGGGCGGGTTCTTGGCCAACAGGGGCGTGTCCATGATCCCGGGCAGGATGGACATGACCCGGATCCCGTCGTTGGCGAATTCCCGGGCCAAGGAAAGAGCCATGGCGACGATGCCTCCCTTGGATGAGGCGTAGGCCGATTGACCGACCTGCCCATCAAAGGCGGCAATGGAGGCCGTGTTAATGAACACCCCTTTTTCAAATTCATCGTTGGGCTCGTTTTCCATCATCAAAGGAACCGCCGCCCGGATAACGTTGAAGGTCCCTACCAGGTTGATATCCACTCGGGAGGTAAACCACTCCATAGGCATGATGCCCTCTTTGCCAACGATCTTCTTCGAGCCGCCGAGTCCCGCGCAATTAACGACAACGTGAATGGCGCCAAATCTCGCACGCACTTCTTTGACCACATCCTCCACATGGTTCGTCTTGACCACATCCAAGGCGAAAAACTCGGCCGAATCTCCCAACTCGGCTTTCAGCCGCCCTCCCCCTTCCGGGTTCAGATCCAAGACGGCCACCTTCCCTCCCCTTTGGACCAAGGCCCTGGCTGTTGCTTCTCCGAGCCCGGAGGCCCCGCCCGTTATGATGGCCACACTCCCTCTGATATCCATAACCATCCCCTTTCAGATTGCTCAATCATTTTCTTTCCACCACTGCCGCAATACCTTGACCGCCGCCGCCGCAGATGGCTTCCAGTCCGAACCTGACCCCCCGCCTTTTCATTTCATGAACAAGGGTAACCATGCGCATAGTGCCGGTAGCCGCGATGGGATGGCCCAGGGAAATCCCCGACCCATTGACATTCAGCTTTTTGTCACAGTCCTCTTTACGGAGGCCCATGAGCTTGGCATCGGCCAGAAGTTGGACAGCAAAGGCCTCCTGGATTTCGACCAGATCCATTTGTTCGATCGCAAGACCTGACTTTTTCAGCGCTTTGTTCACCGCAACCGGCACAGCGGGGTAGGTCAATGTGGGGTCGGCGCCTGCCACCGCAAAGGATTTCAAACAGGCAAGCGGTCGAATTCCCAATTCCTTGGCCTTGCTCATGGTCATGAGGACCACAGCGGCCGCCCCGTCGTTTTCAGTCGATGAATTCCCGGCCGTGCAGACGCCATCAGGATAGACGGCGGGCAGTTTGGCAAGCTTTTCCAGGGAAGAGTCACTTCGGGGCGGCTCATCCGTATCGATGGTGGCAGACTCCCCTTTCTTCACTGCAATGCTGACCGGTACGATTTCATCCTTGAACTTGCCGGAAACGATGGCCTCCCAAGCCTTCTGCTGGCTCCGAAGGGCCCATTGATCGGCAGCTTCCCGGGTGATGCCCTCCTGTTTGGCGGCAATTTCGGCCCAAGACATCATGGAGTTGAGCTCTCCGAACCGTTCAATGGGTTGGGACATGACCCGGGCCCGCTGGATACGATCGAAAAAAGGCAGCCCCCACATGGGAAGGGCGCCATGCCCTTTGGGCATGAAGCCGAACTTGGGGTCGGTTTTCCCTCCGATTCCCTTCTTGACATACTCCCCGGGGATGTAGAGCTCCGCCCGACTCATGCTTTCAACACCGCCTGCAACGACTATTTCTGCGTTGCCGGTAAGAATCTTCATGGCGCCGAAACAAATGGCATCGAGCCCCGAGCAACACCTGCGGTCAAGCGAAATGCCCGGTATCTCCACCGGCCACCCGGCTGCAAGCAATGCCATCCGGGCGATATTGACGGATTCGCCGTTTTGATAGGACTGTCCCATGATTACCTCGTCCACCGAAGCGGGAACGACATGGGCCCTTTTCACCGCTTCTTCCAGGACCAAAGCACCCAGTTTATAGGCGGGGACGTCAGACAAGGCCCCCAAATAGGCCCCGATCGGCGTTCTAACTGCACTGACCATCACAACTTCGTCCATTTCATCCTCCAATACTAGGCACAACCGATAACCATGAAATACAATCTTCCTCGGTTTCTGAATCGGATTTCAACGAGTTGGGAATCGAACCAACCATTGCCAGGTTGCCCCACTATTCCATTATTTCAATTGTGAGCGAAGCGAACTGAGTCCCAGTCTTTTTGTAGTATTTCTTTCTGACCTCCCTTCGTAATAGCTTGCCGACCGAGCTCACCGGCAACGTCTCTACGAATGCTATTGACTTGGGGACTTTATATCTTGAAATGGATTTCTTGCAGTGGTCTATCAGGTTTTCCTTTGATATGACCGCCCCGCTCTTCAGAATGACTTCGGCATGTACGATTTCACCCCACTCATCATCAGGAATTCCTACAACCACCGATTGGTCAACTGCCGGATGAGCGTTGATGCAATTTTCAACCTCTGTGGCATAGACATTAAACCCCCCGCTAATGATCATGTCCTTTTTTCTGTCTATGATAAAGACGAAACCCTCCCGATCCATGTATCCTATATCGCCTGATTTCCAAAAACCATCTTCAGAAAACCCACCCTTTGTCTGCGCCGCGTCATTGTAATACCCCGTGATGGTGTTAGGCCCTCTTATCCATATCTCACCCTCCGTTCCGATCGCCTTTTCACCACCGGCATCATCCGCTATCTTGAATTCTATCCCAGGCACGGGCCTCCCAACGGAGGTCAATCTTTTTCTTCCAGCCTCCGTCGAGGGGTCATGTTCATTTCTCGCCAAAAGGGTCCCAGGCACCCAGGCTTCGGTGGAAGCATACCCTTGTATGAAAATGCGTCCGAATTGCGCAATCAGTTCTTCAAGCTTGGCAGGAGAAATCGGCGAAGCCCCATATCTTATCGTCCTCAGGCTGCTCAGGTCATATCTCTTCGTCAGTCCCCTGTCTATCATACGGTAAAGCACCGTAGGGACGGTATAAATGGCTTCCACCCTTTCCTTTTCAATGGCCTGGCAAAACAGCTCGATGCCTGCACCGTTCAGGGTAATGATGGCCCCTCCCAAAAAGTAAACCGGTATCATCATGGCACCGGCTGCATGGGTTATGGGAGTGCAAAGGAGTGTTTTGGGTCTCGCGTAGGGAAACACTTCAGCGTGCGATAGGTTTGTGCCGGAGCTCATATAATTCGAAAGCGAATACATGGCGCACTTCCCTCTGCCGGTTGTACCGCCTGTGAACTTCAGAAGCCAAGTATGTTTACTCACATCATCAGCGACAAACTGCACATCAGGGTCGGTCGGGGAAGTTTCGGCCGCAAGATCCCAAAAGTTGTAGACATTTTTCATTGGTGAATCAGGCGGGTCCATAGCAATCATGATGATATTTCTTTCGGCTAACGGCGCGCAATATTGCTCCAGTAGAGATTTCTCGATAAATATCAACGATGGTTTCACATAATCAATCTGATATAGGTTCTCCTTTATGGATTCCATGATTCCAAGCCACAGACTCGTGCATGCGGTCTTCATAGACAAGGTGAAGAGAAGGCTCATATTGTCGTTTTGAAGAAGTGTTGCAATGATATCCCCTTCACCAAGCCTGAATCTTTCATGAAGCATGTTGCAAACCCTATTTGTTAGATCGTGAAGTTCCTTAAAAGTAAACCTGCGATCCCGCTCATAGTTAACCACCGCAATTTCATTCGCGTATCTGACTGCAGTCTGCTTCAATATTCTCGCTGGATTCAATATCATATCTCATTTCCTTTTGGTTTTCTTTTGCGGCGTCTAATGGGGGCTGCGGACACTTTGGCGCTTCAGACCGACTCCCCGACACGGGGCCATAGCGCCGTCGAATCTCTGGACGTACAAATCTCATCCTGAAACCTGTGGGGCACCGCCCTCCCCTTGGAAGGTCGGGGGCGAATACAGTTTGAAAGATCTCTATACAAAATAGTTAACAGTGCCCCCTTTGAGGCTATTCACCATATGTTCCATGCCGGATCGGATATGCTCCCTGGTGAGTTGAACGGCCCGCTCCGTATCCTTTCGTCGAAGCGCGTCCAAGATCTCGCGATGTTGTGTCAAAACCTCTGTAATTCGTTCATCTCCCAAATATTCCGGTTTGTATTTCACATAGATTCGTTCAACGACTTTCTCCAGCAAATCAACCATCACCTGGTTCCCGGCATGTTTCGCCAGCGTGAGGTGAAAAGCGGCATCCCTAAGCATGAGCAACCGGCGGTAATTCGGTGCCGTCCTGTCTTCTTGAGCCTCTAAAAGATTCCCTTATCTTCTTGATGCTTTTTTCGGTCAGCTTTTCGACCAAAATCGGAATGAGGTAGACCTCAAGGGCTTCTCTGGCCTCATAAAGATCTCTGGCCTCGGTCTTCGGTTATTTCTGCGACGAAGAACCCCTTGTTGGGTTCATATCTGACCAGCTTTGCATTCTCGAGGCGATGGAGGGCCTGCAAGATGGGGGTCGTGCTTATGTTCAATCTACGCGCCAAGTCCTGATAGATGAGCTTCTGCCCGGGAGCAAGCTCCTGATTATACATCATGGTCTTGAGTCTGGGAGTAAATGGTATCGATGGATCCGCCCTTAATGGGTACCGTCTTGACGCTGCCCTTTCTTGCTGCAACACTTTGTTTCATCAAGCATCCCCGATTTGCCTCGAACATTACGAGATAATTTAATCAAATTTATGATAAATTCTTAAACACCTTCCAAACCCTTGTCAACAATTAATCACGCACCCAGCAAACGGCAAGGAAATCGAAGAAAGAGTCGGGTCCTCAGAGTGGAATCCGGTCCGGCATACCTTCACAGTTTCATCATCTTGCCAAGGATCCGTTTCATGATCTCATTGGTCCCGGCCACGATGGTCTGAGATCGCACGTCCCGGTAGAGCCGGCAGACAAGATATTCCTCCATGTAGCCATACCCGCCGTGCAGCTGAACGCACTGATAGGCCACCCGATTGGCCAAATCCGTAAGCCACCACTTTGCCATGGAGACCCTCCGGGTGATGTCTTCACCTGCGAGATGGTCCTCGATCAACGACTCCAAGAAGGTCCGCCCGATCTCGATTTCGGTGGCCATTTCCACGAGCTTGAAGGTGTTGTGCTGAAAGCTCGAAAGGGGCTTGCCAAAGGCCTTTCGGCTGCGGGTATATTCCAGGGTCGTTTCGAGCATCTTTTCCGCGATGACCATGGTCCCGATGCATACCACCAGCCGCTCCTGCTGGAGGTTTCGCATGAGGATCTGAAAGCCCTTCCCTTCCTCTCCCAGGAGGTAGCGTTGGGGGATGCGGCAGTCCTCGAAAATCAGCTCGGCCGTGTCCTGGGAATGCATGCCCATCTTGCGCAGCTTTCTCCCCTTGGAAAACCCCGGCGCGTCAGCAGGCACCAGCACGAGGCTCACGCCTTTATGCGAGGGAGTGGCCTTGGGGTCTGTCCTGACGGCCAGCACGACCCAGTCGCAATTGATCCCGTTTGAGATGAAGGTCTTGCTGCCGTTGATCACGTAGTCCCCCCCGGCCTTGAGCGCCGTGGTCCTGAGTGAGGCCAGGTCCGAACCGCAATCGGGCTCGGTCATGCCGACGGCCATGATCACGTCCCCGGTGGTGCACCCGGGCAGGATCATCTCCTTCTGCTCAGGGGTTCCGCTGTCCTGCACATAGGGCACCACGATGTCTGCATGGACCCGGACGCCCGTGGAAATGCCCGAGCACGTGGACCGGGCCAATTCCTCCTGAACGATGACGGAGTAGCCGAAGTCCACCCCCGATCCGCCATACTCCTCAGGCAGACATGGGCAGAGGAATCCCTGTTCGCCCATCTTGCGCCAGAGCGCGCGGGGGATCTGGCGCGCCTCCTCCCACTCGTCAATGTGGGGCACGATTTCCTTTTCCGTAAACCTTCGAACACTCTCCTGAAATATGCGGTGATCTTCGGTAAACCATTTTCGGCCCATGTGCGCAATTTCCTCCTTGACGCCGATTGACATATGATCTAAAATTTGATTTTTCCTTGATAATATTTTGCTATAACCGAGTAACGCAGCCTGCCCCTATTGTCAACACCTAAGTAGAAGACGGTTGCCATGGCAAGCAGAAGAAAAGCTGATGTCCATGTCCGATGCCATTGATCGGCATGTCCATCGATGGGGATACCCTCTACCTGGGAGGCTTCATCCAGAACGAACCTTTTGCGGCGGCCCACGAGATCATCAGGCAGGGGAAAAAGGGACTGACCGTCTCGAAATGCGCGGGCGTCACCGTCACCGATCAGATGATCGGGGCGGGCGTGGTGACCCACCTGATTACCTCCTTTACCTGGAACCCCCTGCCCGGGACGGCCCACTGTTTCGTTCGAGCCGTGACCCGGGGAGTCCCTCATCCCATCCAGCTGGAGGAATACCCCATCTTCGCCCTGAATCTGGCCTTCTTTGCCGGCTCCATGGGTCTGCCCTATGTGGCCACCAAGACGTTGCTGGGATCAGGCTTTGATGGGGAGAAAAGCAATTCAGGCGTCCGAAACAGACTACGCTTCGAGCACTCCCCCTTCACCGGGGAACGGGTCTGCCTGGTTCCGCCCATCAAACACGACGTAGGGATCATCCAGGTGCAAAGGTCGGACCCTTATGGCAACGCACAAGTCTGGGGCATGACAGGGGAGACACGTTACGGCATTCAGAGTTGCGACAGGATCATCATCTGTGCCGAAGAAATCGTTGAAACGGATGTCATCACGCGTGACCCCAACCGGACCCTGGTCCCCGCCTTCAGGGTCCAGGCCGTAGTGGAAGAACCGTGGGGCGGGCACCCCCAGCCGCTTGCCGGCTGCTATGACATGGACTGGACTCTACTTTGCCTACTACGAACAACAAACCCGAAGCGAAGAGAAATTCCAGGCATTCATGAAGAAGTGGGTCTTCGACACGACGGATCGGAAAATGTACCTGGCTCTCCTTGGAGAGGAAAGGCTCAAAAATCTCCGTCCCGACCCCTTTCTCTCAGACCCGATCTCCTACGGCAGGCTCACCCGTCACTTCGAGGCTCCCCATGAGTGAAACATTGAAACCGGCCACCCCTGTTGAAGAAATGATCGTCTCCGCATGCAGGCTGATCCGCGACGACACCGTCCTGATGGTCGGCACCCAGTGGCCCATCTTGGTGTCGTTGCTGGCCAAAGGGCTCCACGCCCCCAATATCACCATCTGTTTTGAAGGAGGGGTGATCTTCGCCAAGATGCCGGAGAGGCTGCCCCTCTTTACGGGAGATCCTGTTTCAAATGGGTGTTCCGCGCTTCTCGGAGATTCCTTTGATACCATGGGTATGGTTCTCCACAGCGGGAGGGCTGACATGGCCCTTCTTTCAGCAGCCTCTGTGGACCGCTTCGGGAACGTCAACACCACCTGCATCGGCGACTATGCCTCTCCCAAGATCCGATTCGGCGGGAGCGGGGGAGCGTGTGATTTCGGAAGCCTGGCGCCCAGGACCGTGATCATCCTGGAGCATGATAAGAGACGGTTTCCCGAAAAGGTGGATTTCGTCACGACCCCGGGCTACCTTAATGGCCGAGGAGATCGAAAGGAAGCCGGTTTAAGGGAAGGCACAGGACCGTTTGCGGTGGTGACCACCCTGGGCCTCTTCGGTTTCAATGAACAGGGGGAGATGGTCCTCAAGGCGCCTCAACCCTCCTCATCGGTGGAGGAAGTGAAGGGAAAATGTCCAATGGGATTTGAAGGTCGAAGAGCCGCCCGCTGTTCTCCCCCATCCCTCCAGAGAGGAACTGGCGGTCCTGAGGCAACAGATAGACCCTCGGGGCATGTACCTGACTGAGGCCCGCCTTCTCGAAGGCACGGAAATCATTATCTAGAATCGCTCACGTCTGTCATCCTCGCCACACATTCGGAGGCATCATGGAATTTGAAAACATTTTTTACATCAAGGAAGACGGCATCTCTCGAATCATCGTGAACCGGCCGGAAAAAAGAAACGCCCTGAACCGCGCAACCCGCATCGATATGGCGCAAGCCCTTGAAGACACGGAGCGGGACCCGGAGGTTAAGGTCCTGGTGCTCGCGGGGGCAGGCGGCAAGGCCTTCGTTTCAGGTTCGGATCTCAATGAACTTTCCAAGTTCAATGCCATTCAGATGGAGGCTTTCACCTCCACATTGGGCCAGCGGTTCTATACCCGTTTCGAGGAGTTGCCCAAACCGGTGATTGCCATGATCGACGGACTCTGTCTTGGCGGTGGCCTGGAACTGGCCTTGGCCTGTGACATCCGAATGGCATCGGATCGTTCCAAGTTCGGTGCGCCGGAAATGCTCATAGGTGTCATGCCTGGAAGCGGGGGCACGCAGAGGCTCACGCGGCTGGTGGGGTATGGAAAGGCCAAAGAGCTCATCTTCACCGGTGATGGGATCGACGCGGAGGAGGCCCTTCGCATCGGCCTGGTGAATCGAGTCTATCCCCCCGAAAAGCTGGAGGCTGCGGTAATGGACCTGGCGCATCGCATTTCCAGGAACAGCGGTCTTGCGCTCAAGTGGGCAAAGAAATCCATAAATACGGCCCAGGAAACCGGCCTCACCGTGGGTCTTGCCTATGAAGCCCTTGCCGAGGCACTTCTCTTTACGAGCAAAGACAAGGAAGAGGGAATGAAGGCCTTTTTTGAAAAGCGCAAACCCGAATTCGTGGGAGAGTGAGAAGCACAAGGGGGAGACACCAATCAGGCAACCCACACCAAAAAGCAACCACTATAATTTCCATTACTTGACCTATGGGAGCATCCTTCTTGAGGTTTCCTTCCTCGGACGAAGAGGCCATTGTTTCCGGGAGGAGGCTTGCAGAAAATACAAGAATTATGCGAAAATGGATGCCGGGCGTCATGAGCTTAGGGCTTTCACTCCGCCGATCGCTGACGGACGTTCAGCATTCAGCCAACTAATTGTTTTCCCTTGTTTTGGCTAACAGCCGATAGCCGATCGCGCCCATCGAAAAACAGCCATTTTGGATGGGACCTAATTTCGTCCAAGCGCCGCGAAAGTAGAGATAAATGGGATTACAGAGACACCTTATGGATAAGAACAAGCTCTACATCGTCATGGTGGGACTTCCCGCCAGAGGGAAATCCACCATCGCTGCAAAACTCCAGGAAAACCTCAGCAGGGATCGCATCAAGACCAGGATCTTCAATAATGGCGAGCTGAGGAGAAAGCTCATGCCAGGGGACACCTCCTACCCGGAATTCTATGACCCGGACAATCGTGAAGGCGTCGTGTTCAGGGAGAAGATCGCGCTGATGAACCTTCAGCGGGCCAAGAGATTTCTCGCCCGTGGCGGGCAAGTGGCCATTCTGGATGCCACCAACGTGAGCAGAAAACGCCGGGCAAAGGTGCAGGACTTTCTCAAGGATCATCCCCTGCTCTTCGTCGAATGCGTGAACAACGATCGGGACATCCTCGAGGCGAGCATTCTAAGAAAAATCACCCTCCCCGAGTTCAATCACCTGGAAACGTCAGTGGCAGTGGACAGCTTCAAGCGGAGAATCCACTATTACGACACGATCTATTCGCCGCTTCTGGATGAAACCAACTTTGTCAAGCTGGATTCCCTCAACAACAAGATCCTCCACGAGGACGTCTCAGGGAGCATCCCCTACTACGACAGGATCAGGGACTCCATTGTCACGGACACCGTCAAGAATCTGTACCTGATCCGACACGGCGAAACCACCTTCAACCTTGAAAACAGGATCGGCGGGGACTCGAGCCTCACCGAAAGGGGCAGGCAACAGGCCCAGGCCCTTGCCAGGTATTTCGCCTCGAAAAACGTCCCGGTGATCTTTACAAGCTCCAAAAAAAGGACCATGGAGACCGCTGAGCCCATTCGAGCCGGGCAGAGCAACTGCACCATCATTCCCCTGGCGGAGTTTGACGAAATCGACGGAGGCATCTGCGAAGACATGAGCTATGATGAGATCCGTCAGCGGATGCCGGATATCTATCAGAAAAGGAAGGAGGACAAGTACAACTACATCTATCCAAACGGTGAGGGATACGTGTCCATGAAAGAAAGGATCGACCGTGGGATCAAGAAGGCCCTCTATCTGAGCAGCAACTCAAACAACATCATGATCATCGGCCACCGCGCCGTAAACCGAATGATCCTCTCCCACTTCCTCTACCGCCGCACGGAGGATGTCCCGTTCATCTACATCCCTCAGGACAAATTCTACCACATCGTGGCAACTCAGGACCGAAAGCTCTTCAAGCTCAAGCGATTTGATGTTTCCAGATAGCGGGAAAGGTTCAGAGGTAAAGGTTCCCGGTTCAACTTTCAGGGATCAGAGGTTAAAGGAATCCTTGAACCTTGAACCGCCCGGTTTAGGGGAAAAAACAACGCTTGTGACTCAAGATTTGAAGGCCAGCCGTTTATCTGATTTCGGGCGGATAGTTGATGGGAGGGTATTTCGAGTCATCGTTCGAACATAGATCGAAAATATCATAAATATTTTAAAGCTCAAGTTTAAAAATCCATTTAATTTTCGTGCCGGACCCAAGCAAACTATAATGAGGGACAAGGGGGACATGTTTTAAACATTCAACCCAATGCAGGCCTTCGGTCCCAACCGAACCAGTGTTCCCCGCTTCCGCCGGAGCGAAGCGCACGCAGGGAGGTGAGAATTGCAGGATCTTCTACGGGGCAGGTCTGAGCTCATGTACCGACTCCTCTGGAGGGCGGGTCATGGCGAAAATCAAGGCGATCTCCGTTACAGAACTTGTTAAACCCCAAATCCGCCTGACCACAATATTTCAAGAAAGGTCTGCCAAGGCAACACTTCTATGGAGGAATCAAGCCGCCTCGGATGCTTTTCCAACGATACAACAACGATTCGACCAATTGAATACTCTTCTTGTAAAGCCTTTAAACTCCTTGTATGCCCGCTGTGTATCTTTTGGGAAGCCTTGACTTCAATTACCAAATTCATATCACCAAGGATAAAGTCTACCTCATACCCGGAACTTGTACGCCAATACCGAATATCAAGTTCAGGGTTTTTGTACGCCTGATAAGCCTTGAGTTCCATCAGAATATAATGTTCAAATGATTTCCCGAATTCTGGCGTGCCGATTCTTGGAGCCCTGCGCGACAAATAATTCGTAACCCCGACATCAAAAAGATAAAATTTTTCAGTTTCAATGAGCCGACGGTTTTTAGCCTTTCGCCAGGGTGAGATTCTGAAGCCAAGCAATGTATCTTCCAAAATCTGAAAATAGTTTCTTACTACTTTGGCGCTCACACCGGTTTCTCTTCCAACATTGGTGTAGTTAAGCAGTTCACCTGAAGTCAGAGAGGCAACTCTGAGAAATTCGGAAAAAGTTGGCATACTCTGAACCACGGCCTCCGCTGCGATTTCCTCTTTTAAGTAGTCCGCCACATAGGACCTGAGATCCTGAACTGGGTCTGGTGAAAGAAAATGGGGTGGCAAGAGACCTGACGTGATCACTTGCTCCAGATCAAAACCTTTGGTTTCTCCATAGGTAAGGGGTGCCATTGTATAACGCCAGGCCCGCCCCCCAAGTAGATTCGCATGACCGCGCCGCAGTTTTCGCGCACTTGAACCTGTCATTAAGAAAGAAACACCGCTGTTTTCAATTAACCAGTGTATTTCATTTAGTAAATCCGGAACCATCTGAATTTCGTCGATAACAATAAGCCCGTGATACTCTTGATACCGCTCCCTTAGCAGTGACGGACGGGAGGCATAATCCGCAAATACATCCGTTTTCAGTAAATCGATCACAATACAATCTTTATAATGCTCATTTATCCAATAGGTCTTGCCGGTCTTTCTAGGACCCCAAAGAAAGGCGGAGCGATTAAACGGTAGATTTAGGTCCAATATTCTCTTGGTGATTTCCTTCATGGTGAGGGACAATAATCAAGATAATTTGACTTGTCAATAAAAATTATCCTGAAGCAGATTTCAGCGATCAAATGAGGTTGTTGAAATCTTCATTATCGGTGTGTTATGTGCTATACAGGAAAGCTGATAAAACCGCATGTCGTGCGTTGCAGGGGTTCGCGGCAGATAAGACCACACCTTCACCCTTGCCGTCCCGGGTCTGCGGCATTCTCAGCTTTTGCAGCATTTGGGCTACCCGTTCGTATATTCACCCCGGCCGGCGGCGTGACCACTGCGATCACTAACACCTGAGGGTCGGAAGATTTAGCGAGATCAAAGAGCGATTTACGGTCGTGGAAAGCAGATACTCAGGTTGCATGCCTTTAACCACCAAATTCCGCAGGCCTCCCTCAATTAGTGAGGTCAGAGGCAAACAATGGGAGGCTCAACCTTACCGCCCTTTGAATACGGGTTCCCGCTTTGCCAGGAAAGCATTTCGCCCCTCTGCGTAATCCTCGCTCGCAAAACATGCGTCGACCATTTTCCTCGCTACTGCAATATTGCGCTCCTTCTCGGGCTTCAAGTACTCGACGACACACCGCTTGACCGCGGCGATAGTAAGTGGAGCGTTCTTTGCTATGGTATTTGCGTACTCAATAGTCGTACGTTCCAATTGCTCGACTTGGACGACTCGGTTGATGAGACCCATCCCGATCGCTTCTTGTGCAGAGAAACGACGCCCCGTGTAGAAAATTTCAAAGGTGAAGGCCGGTCCCACTAGATCGGTGAGACGGGCAATTCCCTCGTAGCGGTAGCCGAGACCCAGTTTCGCAGCAGGAATGGAGTAGACGGAGTCATCTGACGCAATCCGCATGTCGCAGTTGGCTGCAATGGCCACTCCGCCGCCGAAGCAGTAGCCACGTATCATGGCAATTGTGGGCTTTGGGAAATCCCTGAGTGCCTTGCCTGCCATATCGGCGGAATCGTTGTAGGCGGCCGCCATTTCCTTGGATCCTCGCTTTTCCTCAAACTCGGAAATATCTGCGCCAGAGACAAATGCCTTTTCGCCCGCTCCGGCGAGGATTACGACGCGGATTGCGGGGTCCCTGGCGAATTCTTCCAGAATATTGGGCATGGCCTGCCACATTGACATCGACACCGCATTATGGCGGGCTGGATTGTTGAATATCATCCAGCCGACCGCCCCTTCCTGCTTAACGACCATCTTTTCGGTAGAGCGTTTCACTTTTGACCTCCCGCCAGGTGGGTCATGAACATACCGGTTTTCCAAACTAACCAGCAGGTCAGGCTTTCAACGACTTCATATGGGCTCAGGATTGAACAATTAAAGGCAAACAAAGATTTCCCATTGTCCTTTTCAGCCTGATAGTAGGTTTCCGACAGGGCCATCTGGATCGGGATTATCTTAGAACCCTCTAGATGACCCCCTCCTCTCTCAAATGGTCGATTTCTTCAATCCCTATATGCAACACCCCTGACAATATCTCTTCCGTATGCTCACCCAGATCTGGCGATGCCTTTTCTATTTGACATTTTGTTCGAGAAAATTTCATCGGCGTTCCCACCACCTTCAGTTCACCCAAACGACTGTGGCGAACCGTGATAATCATTTCCCGCGCCAGGACATGTGGATCCGTTATCACCTGTTCTATATTATTCACAGGGCCGGCAACCACCCCTTCTTTTTCGAAGAGTGACAGCCATTTACTCCGGGGTTTCTTTCGGAAAACCTCGATAAGCAAAGGCTCCAGTTCAGCATGATGGGTCGTCCGTTTGGCCATGGTATTAAACCTTGGGTCTTCGATCAGATCTTCCCGATTAATGGCCCGGCAGAACTTTCCCCAGCCTTCATCATGGGAAGTGACCACCACCATGTCGTCCGTCTTGGTCGGGAATACCTGAAATGGTGTCACAATGGGGTGTCTGGATCCAATGGGCCGGGGGATCACTCCCGTGGCGAAATACCTGGCACAGGCGTTCTCGCACAGGGCCACCTGACAGTCGAGCATGGCCACTTCGACATGTTGGCCTTCTCCCGTTTTTTCCTTTTCGTACAGAGCTGCCATGCTGGCAGATACGGCATAGAGTGCCGCTCCCAGATCCCCGATAGAGTAACCCACCCGCACGGGGGGTCGGCCCGGCTCGCCCGTAATGCTCACCGTGCCCCCCATACCCTGAGCGATCATATCAAAGGCAGCCCTTTTTGAGTTGGGACCATACTGACCGAAGCCCGATATCGAAACATATACTAAACGCGGATTCAGGACCCTGATTGCATCATAGTCCAATCCCATCTCTTTCATAACCCCCGGCCGGAAGTTTTCCACCAGAATATCAATCTTCTTGATCAATTTCTTGACCAGCGCTTTGGCCTTTTCATGGCGCATGTTCAAAGTGAGGCTTTTCTTCCCCCTGTTGACACTGAGAAAATACGAGCTCACGTCATCGACGAAGGGTCCGTTGCGCCGGGCCACATCCCCTTTGCGCGGGTCTTCGACCTTGATAACCTCTGCGCCCATATCCGCCATCAGCATAGCCGCATAGGGCCCCGCTAAAACCCGTCCGAAACTCAAAACCTTAACTCCCGTCAACGGTCCCGCCATTTTAAACTCCTTCCCTCATCGACGTCCAAAACGTTCGCCTGCCTGAAAGCCTGGGGTTCCCAAAACTTCTAGGTGCCCCCTTTTCCCCCTGACTTGGACGGAGATCCCGGTCTTGATAACAGCACCATCCCAACGGACACGACGACGATGGATAAGGCAGAAATCTCCTGAATGCCCAGCACTTCGCCGAGCATCAGGGTGCTGCTCAGGACGCCAATGACGGGGATGGCCAGAGTTCCAATGGCCGCCACGCTGGCCGGGAAGAGGCTGACCACGGAAAACCACGCCCAGTGGCAGAAGATCATAGGGAACAAGATTACATAGACCATGGCGAGCCAGGCTTTCCAAGAAACCTGAGTCAGAATGGAGACGTCTTCCAGCACGAACGCCCCTGCGATGACCGGGACACTTCCCAGGGTCAGCTGCCATCCGGTCAAGATCATCACCGGCATCGTTCCACCTGAAGTATTTCACAAATGCGGTCCCCGCGCCCCAGGAAATGGCCGCAGCAAGCATGAATAACGCCCCCAGTGGTGCTGCACCCACGGCCTTCAAATCCGGCAGGATGAGTATGGCCAGCCCCCCCAAGCCGGCAACCAGGGCAATGATGCGCAAACCGGACAGCTTCTCCTTGAGCAGGAATCTCGCCAGCAGTGTTGCCCACAACGCCATGGTGTATCCGATGATGACGGATCTCCCCGCCTGCATGCGGGCAATCCCGTGGGCGGAGCACAGGTGCCAGCCCGTGACATTCAATAGTGAAACAAGGACAAGCGGCAGCCATTCGGACTTAGGAACCGTGAATCGGAAGCCCCTTGACCTGGCAAGGGCCATCATTCCAAGGGCGCCCAAGGCCAAAGAAAGGGTCCTGAAGGTCCAGGGGGGGATTTCGTTGAGCGCCACCTTCATGACGGGCCATGCAAGCCCCCAGAAAAGGGACAGCCCCGCAAGCAGCAAATAACCCCGCATTGGCGGGTCTTGTCCGGGCAGCTGAACAGCAGGTTGTCGAGTCATGGGTCATTGCCTCTCGGTTTCACTTGGTTTCTTCATATGCGCTCCGATCGATAAATGATTCCGCCAACATCGATTTCGTCTCTGTCCCTCTTTTGTCTTTACATCAGGATAGAGCGAGGTTAACTTTCTCCCCCAGGCGGCATGACCCGATGGCCTTTTCAACCCTGAGGCATCACATGGGCCGCCGCGTGGCGATTCCAGTCCGGAGGGCGTTTTTCCCATGACCGTCAGAGACATTCATGTGAGCAAGATCACCGATGCCGTGAAGCAGCTATGTATCGAAGCCACAACACGCCTGAACGATGACATGATTCGGGCCCTGGAATCAAGTCATTCCAAGGAGGAATCCCCTTCAGGCAAGGACATCCTTGTTCAAATTCTCGAAAACGCAAGAATTGCGGGAGATGAATGTTTGTCGCTCTGCCAGGATGCAGGCATGGCCGTCATTTTTGTGGAATTGGGCCAGGAGGTGCACCTGACCGGCGGCGATCTGACTGAAGCCATCAACCATGGTGTGCGGCAAGGGTACCGTGATGGGTATCTCAGACCCTCCACCCTGGATCCCTTGACGCGCAAGCCCTTTGAGGACAACACGCCGGCCATCATTCACCTGGCGATCGTGCCGGGAGAAAACGTCACGTTGCACGTGTTGACCAAGGGTTTTGGCGGAGAAAACCAGAGTCGAGTCGAGCTTTTTCCACCGTCAGTCGGCATCGAGGGCGTCAGGCAATTCGTCCTGGACACGGTCAAGAAAGCGGGTGCCAACGCCTGCCCCCCTGTCATTGTGGGGGTCGGCATTGGCGGCAATCTTGAGATGAGCGCGCTGATCGCCAAGAAATCTCTTCTCCGCCCCATCGGGTGCAGGCATGCAGACCCCATGATCGCCGGACTTGAGGAAGAGCTCCTGGAGGCCATCAACCGGACCGGCATCGGGCCCCAGGGCCTCGGGGGGAGGATCACCGCCCTGGATGTCCATGTCGAGACTTACCCGACCCACATCGGAAGTTTGCCCGTGGCTGTGAATCTTCAGTGCCACAGCCATCGGCACAAAACCATGAACATCTGATTCGCACGGATACGCACACCATGGACAAACCCATTTCCATTCACCACGCCGCTTCAGCCTGAAGTCGTCAACACGCTCAAGACAGGGGACAGGGTGCTCCTCAACGGCATCCTTTACACCGCGCGGGACGCGGCCCACAAACGGCTCGTTGAGCTGATCGAGCAGGGTAAGGAACTGCCGATCGATCTCACCAACCAGGTCATTTACTACGTTGGGCCTGCGCCGGCAAAACCAGGCATGGCGGTGGGATCGGCCGGACCGACCAGCAGTTATCGAATGGATCCCTACGTCTTGCCGCTGCTCAAAAAAGGACTCAAGGGCATGATCGGCAAGGGCCAGCGAAGTCCGGAGGTGAGAAAGGCCATGCAGACCCACAGCGCCATCTATTTCGCCGCTACAGGCGGCGCCGGGGCGCTCATCTCAAAGGCCATTCATGATTCCGAAATCGTTGCCTACGGGGATCTTGGGCCAGAGGCCATCCGGAGACTCAAGGTGGCAAACTTCCCGGTCATTGTGGTCAACGACATCCATGGCCGCGACCTCTATGAACTGGGAAGAGACACCTATTGCCTCGAGTAATGGAACCAGGCAAAGGCTCGGTGAACCTTCCGTTCCGACACCGCGGCCGTTTCTCTTGTTACGACTGGAGTCCCAACTCACGCAGCTTTTCCGGCAGCGGTTCCCCTTTATCGTTCCACCCCCTCGCCGCGTAATACATGGACCGGGCCTTGAGGAAGCGTTCCTTGGTGATCCGCTTGCCGCCTTCAAATCCGTCGGTCAGATCTTCTTCGAAAAACCGGTTGGGGGGCATGTCTTCTTCCAATCCTTCCCTCAGATTGTAGAGACGTTCCAGATTCCAGATCCGCTCCCCTGCGCGCTTCAACTCCTCTTCTGAAATACCGAATCCCGTCAGCGCGTTGTAGAGCTCCGTCAGGACAGGCCAGGTGTATTGCGCGTTTCGCATGCCGAACTTGCAGACGCAGAATGAGTCGGCCATGATCATCTGGTGCTCTTTGTCGAGAAGCGTCTCCATGTGGTTTTCAAAACCGTCCTGGTCGAACTGCCCCATAAAGATCTCGTTCACGTAAAAGGTGGCCCTCAGGTGGTCCGCCCCACGGTTGCTCGTGATAAGGGAAAACCCGGTCCCAAAGGAGCGGCGGAACTCATAACCTGGGAATTCCTGCCTCTTGCTGAGGATCGCCCGACCGAGGGCCTTGGGTCCCCACTTGGACGCTGCAACATAGGATCCCTCGGCAAGCAAGTCTCCCACACCCTCACGCCTGGCGATTTTGGGGATCAGCGACACAACGGATTCGTGCTCGCCCCATTTCATGGAATAGCCGTCCAGTTGTTCCTTCCCAATGATACCCAGGTCGAAAAGGTCCATGAGCAGGGCAAAGATATCGCCGCAGGAGATCGTGTCCATGCCCAGGTCGTTACAAAGGTGGTTGGCCATCAAAATGGACTCGACGTTGGTGTTCCCGCAGTTGGATCCGAAGGCCATGAGGGTTTCGTATTCAGGCCCTTCCAACTCGTCCAGCTTGTAGGGACCCTCCGTTATCCTGTGGATGTTGCCGCACTTCAGAGGGCAATTGAAACAACCTTGATCCTTCACGAAATACTTTGTTTTCAGGGTCTCCGCACCGATCTGGGCGGCCTCCTTGAAATGGCCCTCCCTGAAGTTTCGAGTCGGTAACGTATGCTTTTCGTTGAAAAAACCAAAAACCATGGAGGTCCCATATTTCGCGAAGGCCTTCCCCGCTTCCAGGGCGTTCTTGCCGCCTTGCCGGGAGATGGCCTTGACGGCCTCGCTCGTCAGCCGTTTCAATGGGGATCCTGCCCTTTACGGCAACGGCCTTCAGTTTCTTGGACCCCATGACGGCCCCCACACCGCTTCGCCCGGCGGCCCGGTGGCGGTTCATCATGGCGGCAAACCGCACGAGGTTCTCGCCGGCAGGCCCGATGGAAAGCACCTCCGCACCACCATGGCGCTCTTTTACAACCCTCTCGGTTTCGTAGGCGCCCTTGGACCACAAGTCCCCGGCATCTTCCAGGCTGGCCTTGCCCTCATCCACCACCAGATAGCACGGCCGCTCAGAGGCCCCCGTTATGACGACGGCATCAAATCCGGCCCGCTTGAGCTGGGGACCCCACCACCCGCCGCAGTGGCTCCCCGTTGAAATCCCGGTCAGGGGGGATTTGGTGGTCACGTTGAAGAATGCGGAAAAGACCCCGGTCCCGGTGTACGGCCCCGTCGCCAGGATCAAGGGATTGTCCGGGGAAAACGGGTCCACCCCAGGGGGTGCAATCATCTCCAGCAACCTTATGCCGAGCCCCCGTGCGCCGATGAAATCCCTCAGTATTTCTTTCTCGATGACCTCAGTGGAAATGGATCGTCCTGTGAGGTCAACCTTTAGCAACCGTCCCATGTAACCGTGCGTATTCATTTTTGTTCACTCCCGAGCTTGTCAAGCGAGATTATTGTTTCCATGACCAGGGCCTAAAGCCTGCGGCCCAGTTCGGCCCCAGCTGCGATGGCCTCCATGATACCGCCTGGAACCGAGCAATCGCCAATAGCGTGGATCTCGTAAGACGCCCCTTTCAGTTGGACCTTCAGGTCTTCCTGCGGATCGGTTCCCACCGACACCACAATGTCGTCCACACCTTTGAGCGTGATCCGATCCCCGTCTCGTTCGATCGTGACATCTTTGTCAACCACCTTAACAACTTTCGCACGATTGAACACATTGACAGCGCTTCTGATCATGCGGTTCATCAAGGCGGGCCGAACGCTGGGCCCCATGTCCGATCCGATCCGGGAGGTCATTTCCACCACGATCACTTCATGACCCCGTTGTGTGAGGTAATCCGCCGTTTCGAGACCCGTTCGGCCCCCTCCCACAATCACAACCTTTTTTCCCACCGTGGTGGTCCCGCTCAAGACGTCCCACGCGGTGTGAACGTTCCTCTCTTTTGTCCAAGGCTCATCCAACATCTTCGGCTTGCCGCCGCATGCCAGCACCACCGCATCCGGCGCCAACCGATCGAGATCTGCCGTCGTGATCGCCTTGCCCAAGTTCAGCTGAATTTCAGATTTTACGAACTGCGAAACGTAGTAATCTACGATCTTTGAAAGGTTCCCCTTAAATGGGGCCCTGGAGGCCAGAATCAGCTGTCCGCCGATGCGGTCTTGTTTATCGAACACCGTCACCTGATGCCCCCGCAACGAAGCCACACGGGCCGTCTCAAGCCCAGCCGGACCTGCGCCCACGACCACAACGTTTTTCTCTTTACCGGTCTTGCGGATATCGAGTGCTTTCTCCCGTCCGACCTCCGGGTTGACCACACAGGTGATGGGCCGCTTGTTCTGAAGCAGTATCCCCAGGCATCCAAGATTGCAGGCAATACATGGGATAATATCCTCGGATCGCCCTTCCCTTGCCTTGTTGGGCCAGTGGGGATCTGCGATGAGCTGCCGGCCCACCGCCACCATATCGACCCTGCCCTCACGGATGTATTGGGACGCCTGTTTGGGACAATCGATTCGCCCCACGCCTACGATCGGGATGCTCACTACCTTCTTCATGGCCTCGGCCGCGGCCAGATGATAGCCCTTGGGATAATAGTAGCACGGAATGACTTTGGCCAGTTTGTGGGGCTGCTCCAAAGATGAGCCCGAGACATCCAGCAAATCCACCCCGGCCTCCTCCAGCCTCTGAGCGAAAAGCGATCGACTCGTTTAGTTCCAGGCCCCCCTGAAAATACTCTTGTCCACTGATGCGGTAAAAAACGGGGTAATCAGCCCCGCAAAGCTGTTTGACCCGCCGCACCACCTGAAGAGGGAGACGCATGCGGTTTTCCAGGGATCCCCCATAGTGATCGGTTCGTTTGTTCGTAAAGGGCGAAATGAACTGGGCCAGGAGATAGCCATGGGCGCCGTGCACCTCCACCGCGTCGAAGCCGGCCTCCTTGATCCTTCTGGCCGCCTGTGCATACTTCTCCACCAGTTCCTGGATTTCTTCGGCGCTGAGCTCGATGGACAGCTCCCCTGTGGCGGGATTGGAGTAGGTGGACACCGCCACCGTTTGAAGACCCGTGGTGTCCTCCGAAAGGATCCTTCCGTTGTGGTTGATCTGCGCAACCGCCAGGGCGCCATGTCCCTTAATGGCCTCTGCCACCATTCTGAGCCCTGGAATGAACTTGTCCTCCGACACCCCCATGCCGAAGGCCCTGTGCTTGGCGGCCCATTCAATGAACAGGGCCTCCAGGATGATCACACCGGCGCCCCCTCTGGCTCGCTCCCCATAGTAGTCCCTGTTTCTCTCGCTGGCAAAGCCGTCGCCGTGAGCCATGTTGGTGTTCATGGGCGGCATCACGATCCGATTCTTGGCTGTCAGCCGACCGATTTTTATGGGTTCAAAAAGGTTTCTGACCTGTTCATCCATGAATTCACCTCCAAGCTGATTTTCGTGCAGTTGTGGAAGGAAGTTTCACCACGAAACGCATTAAGAAACACGACGTTTTTGACAGAAAACTGAAAATGATCGTCTTTGCTCTATAGTTGAACAAGAATGGTCACCCGGCGATGTCAGGGTCACCCGAACCCTTTTGTAAATAGGAACTAGATACTGGATTCTGGTCTCTAGATAGTGGATTTACTTGAATTCACATGTTGTGACATCTTGTTTATCCAGTGTCCACCAACCGACGTCAATCCACACATTGCCACACTCGTGAGGACAACAAACAGAAATGATATCACATAATTTTTGCAAAGCGTAGTTTTACTTCGTGTGCTTCGTGGTTCAGCCCCCTTCTGCTCAATCCATGACACTAGGCAGAAACGTGACGATATGAGGAAACGCGATGATAATGCTCAATACGATCGCCTGCAAGCACAAGAAATAGGATGTTCCGGAAAACACGTCTCCTGCGGTGACCGTGTCACCGGCCACGGCCTTGACCGTATAGACATTCATGCCCACCGGAGGCGTGATCACGCATACTTCCACCATGGTGATCACAATGATCCCGAACCAGATGGGGTCAAAGGCCAGTGCCTCCACAATCGGCATCACCGCTGGAAGCGTAATGATGAGCATGGAAACCGGGTCGATCATGCAACCAACCACCAGATAGAGACCGATGATCAACAGGAGAACCATCAGAGGGGAAATCTGCAGTTTGACGATGAATTCCACAAAGTGATCAATCGCCCCGGACGAGCTGAGAACAAAAGAGAACAGATTTCCAAAGGTGATGATGATCAGCAGCACGCACGAAAGTATCCCCGATTGAACGATCGTCTCGTAGAAGTCTCGCCACGAAAACCGCCTTCTAATCACCAGAACCAGCAGCGCGCCGGCAGAACCGATGGCCCCTGCCGCAGTGGAGGTGAACCAACCGAGAAAAAGGCCCCCCAAGACCAAAGCGAAGAGAAACAACACCGGAAGGACGCCTGCCAGGGATCGAAACTTCTCTCTCAGCGGGACCTTTTCGGAATCCACGGGCGGCACCATCTTCGGAAAGACTTTCGCCACCACGTAAATACCGAAACCGTATGCCAGGGCGGTCATAAGTCCGGGCACTAACCCCGCTACCAGGAGCTTGTTGATGGGCTGACTGGTAATAATCCCATAGATCACCATGAGGATGCTCGGAGGGATCATGCAGGCCAGGGCCCCAGCACTGGCGATACAACCCGTTCCCAGCCGCTTGTCATATCCCTTCTCGATCATTTCAGGCAGGGCGATCCTGGTAAAAATGGAGGCGCTGGCGATGGTGGAGCCGGAGCAGGCGCCGAAAAAAGCACAGGCGAAGTTCGTAGCGATGGCGAGCCCCCCGGGCAGCCTGCCCATCCACTTCTGAGCGGCCTTGAACAAATCCGTACTAATTCCCGCCTGAAAGCTCAGTTCCCCCATCAGGATGAACATGGGGACACAGGAAAGGGCGTAGCTGTTGGTTGCGCCGAAAAGGATGATCTTCACCTGTGAACACGCAGCCACCCAGTTGAGGCTGTCGATCATGCCGATGAAGCCGACAAGCCCCAAGGCAAAGGCAACCGGGACCCCGAATATGACCAGCACCATCAATGGCAGGAACCAAAACATGGCAAGCCTCAAGCCTCAATCTTGCTCGGTCTCGGCGGAAAGACCATCAATCGTTGAGCGGCCCAGAAATGTCCGAATCTTCCTGTAGATTTCAAGCAGAAATTGTACCGTGATCATCCCGGTGGCCAGCGGAATCATCACCTTTGCCGGATAGATGGGCACAGCCACATTGCCCCCGGTATGCTCACCAATGCGGATGCTGTGCACGGCCAGGGGAATATTCAGCCAGGTCAGGAGACCGAAGAGAAAAACACCAATGAGCAGCGCCATCAGACCCAGTGCGCTGGCGGCTCCCCTGGGTAGCCGGCCTGTCACCATATCGATGCTGATATGCCGGCCCCTCCGCTGAGCCGCCAGCAGGAAGGCAAAAACCGATATGGGCATGGCCGAGGTCACCACTTCCGTCGCGCCTGGAAAAGGGAGGTTGAAGATTCGGCTCATGATCACATCTGCCACCGTGACAACCAGCATGATCAACATGGCCGCAGCGCCGACCATCGTGAACCCTTTGTCGATCCTGTCGATGGCGTTATCCAGTTTCATGTCACGTCGCCTCGATTCGTATTGCGCTTCACGGGTCGAGGGGGGATTGAACGATCACCAGTCAGCAACCCAAACGCTCACCGGCAATCCGGAACCCGAGCCGGCAATTCGAGCCTTGCCTCCGCTGTTTATGGCTAGAAGCAAAGCTCGAATTAGCTTTCCTAGGTGAGAGATGCTGGATCCCTTCCCCCACGGGTCTTACTTCTTGCGGACACTCATGATGGCCTGGTCCCAGAGCTTGATCATCTCCTGGGCCTCATTGCCGAGGCCTTTCTCTTTCATATCATCTGCCCACTGTGCCCGGAGGTCCGGCTTCGTATCGATCCACTTCTGCCGGTCAGGAAATGGAACAAGGGTCACACCCTGTGAAGGGGCCTTGTCAATGGCGGCCTTTTCAGCATCGATGGTCAACTGTTTTCCTGCCGCGGGCATTTCGGCCATGACCTGTTCAAATACGGCCTTGACCTTATCGGGCAGGCTTTTCCATTTGTCCAGGTTCATGATGCACATGGGTCCTGTGTTGACACCCAGGTCCACCATGGACACATATTTGGCAACTTCATCGACCTTTGAGGCAAACCCCATGGAAACTGAAAAGAACCCGCCATCAATCATGTGCTTCTGCATGGCCTCAAACCAGTCTGCCTGAACCAGGTCCACCCCCACGGCGCCGACGGCACTGTAAAGCCTTGGCATGTATGGCCCCCAAGATCGGATCTTGGTCCCTTTGAGATCCTCGAGTGTCTTAAGCGGACGCCAGGACCATAGCTGGTATTTCGGCAGGACCTGCACGTAGATCAGCTTCATGTTCTGCTTTTCCAGTTCCTTGGGGATTGGGCCCTGCCAGTAGAGGGCCTTGGCCACGGCAAAGGCCTCCTCATTGGTCCAGTTGATGAACCACAGCTGATTTGAGGCCATCGCAAGCGGAAAACGGGCCGGGTAGTAACCGGGGACCAGCATGGTCATGTCCACCCCTCCGGAGCTCACCAGATCCGGCAGGTCGCTGGTCTTGCCGAGGCTTCCAGCCCAGAAGATCTTTATTTTCACTTCACCATTGGTCCGTTTTTCAATCTGTTCCGCAAACCACTTTTCCCAGGATGTAAGGGTGACCAGTTTTTCCGGGAACGGGTGCCCAAGGTTCAGAGTAATGGTTTCGGCCGTCGCGCTGCTGTAGGCCCATAAGGACAACACGAACAGGGCGACCCCTAAAACCATCGCCTTTCCCATGAACAATCTTCTTTTTGACATCCTTCCTCCTCCTCTCCCATTCCGGCAACGATAATCGCCGGTCTTGAGCTCTTTGGTTCTGAAATCAAAACGGAGATGTCTCACAACGTTCGGGTGAAAAGAACGTCGTGTTCTGCTTCGCACATCTCCCTCGATTTTCCCCCTTGCCTCAAAATCGAAAGACCCATCACCTCGCTTTCCCTATTGGTCTCTGTCCGGCAGATTGCCCTGCTCCTCCAAGGCCTCCAAGAAACCTTCAAGGGCATCTTCGATATGGTGCCGGACCAGCAATTCCAATTCCTCCGGATTTGTGGCCTCGTCTTTCAAGAGTCTCAGAATCCTTTCGTGCTCCGCCAAGCTCTCTTTCATTTTATCCTTGTGGTAGTGGTAAGCCAGGAAATACCACATCCGGTGTACCCGAAGGGTTTTCAAAAGCTCGATCAAGAGCTCGTTGCCCGAGGCCCTGATAAACAGGTCATGAAACCGGTTGTGGTTTTCCCTGTAAAGGCTGGCATCACCGGTCTCACCCGCCCTTGTCATTTTTGACAACGCCGCCTCCATGTCCCGAAGTTCCTTTTTGCTGATCCTGGCATAGGCCTGCCTTGCCGCAAGACCTTCGAGGGTAGCGCGCACCGGGAAGTTCTCCTCCACGTCCTGCCGGGTCACTTCTTTTACAAAGGTCCCTTTTCGGGGGACGATGACCACAAGCCCCTTCTTCTCCAGATCTCGGAAGGCTTCCCGCAAGGGAGACCGGCTGATCCCAAACTGCTGCTGCAGCTCGGTTTCCACGAGTTGGTCTCCGTGCTTCAGCGCACCCTCCAAAATGGCCTTCATAAGTATTTGGGAAATTTGTTCTGTCAACACTGGCGGTCTGAAAGCATTTGTCGTGATTCTGGCGATTTTCCCAGGCATGTCCTTCTCGCCCCCTTGCGAATTCAGACTTCTTCGTACCGCTTTCGGACCACTATGGCCCCAGGTTCGCAAACCGCCAGGCACAGATCGCAGAGTGTACATTCATCTTCATTTTCGATGATCGCGGAGGGACATCCGACGCCTTTTTCGAAGATCTGAACGGGGCAGCCTTGATGCACTTGCCGCACCTGTCCACGCCCAGGCATCGCTGCTGATCGATTTCCAGACTGATAAAGAGCCCCATAGTTTCAGACCTCGACTTTTATTGGGTTCTAAAAAACCTGGTCCTCAGGGCCAGGTCAGAGATCAATGGCTCTGCCCGTACAAATCAACCGGAGTGTTGGAGTACTGGAGTATTGGAGTCTTGGTTTAAAGAAAGAGCTCTTGACTTTCAGATTTTCCCCAGGGATCTATTCTCTGAGAGCGATGAAAAAAGGGGTTTCTACCATTACTCCATCACTCCAATTCCATACTCCGCAAGTCGTCAAATGCCGGTAAACAAAATCCCCTCTGGGGATAATCAAAGTCGGGCCCTCTGGACCCGGATCTTTACTTTCATCACAGGAATCAATTGGACCGTGGCTTTCGTCGCGTCAATCATCCCTTCTGCGGTTTACATCGATCAGCCTCGCCATCCTGGCAATCCTTCTGGCTCGCTCGACGATGGGCGGATCGATGAACTTTCCGTCCACCTGCATGACCCCCTGCCCGCTGTGTTCGGCCGTTTCAAAGGCCTCTATCACTTTCTCGGAATACTGGATCTCTGCCTCCGTTGGAGAAAAGACCCGGTTGCACACTTCGATCTGATTGGGATGGATGCAGAGTTTGCCCTGGAAACCCAACTGCCTCGCTCGCATGGCATCCTCCGCTCAGGGCCTCTTGATCCTTGAGGTCAAGCATGAAAGGGCGTGTCAATCGGTGGTTCGAGACCCGCGGCCCTGCATGACACAGCCAGGCGTGAACGGGCATAAAGGAGCTCTGTCCCCTCCCCCGTCATTTCGATCCCAAGGTCCAGGGTGTAGTCTGCGGCCCCGAACGCAACGGTGTACAAACGCGAAGGGTCGGTCCGAACCGTTAAGATGCTCGAAATGTATTCAACCCCTTTCGCCGTCTCGATCAGCGCAATCAAGGGCAATGCGCCTGTTTCAAGTCCACGGGCACCCTCCTCTTCCTGTGATGGCCCCATGGATCTCCCCTATCTGGTCCGCGCTTTCCACCTTGGGGACCATGACGCCAGAAAGCCCTTTGCTCACGACGGCACGCAAGTCGTCGCGAAAATAGGGGGTTTCGAGACCGTTTACCCGTACGATCACAGGGAGGGAACTCGGATGCAGGAGCCTTTCGTGCACATGGTGACGAGCTTCCCCTTTTTGGGCGGGCGGAACGGCATCCTCCAAATCGATGATCACGGCGTCTGCACTGGAGCCAATCGCCTTGTCAAAGCGATCGGGCCGGTTCCCCGGGACAAACAGAAGGGTCCTCAGCAGACTCAGACGGTTCATGCGTCGACTCCCTGGTTCTTGAGCGCCCCTTTGATTAAGGGGACGATGTCTGAAAACTTCTCGGCCACATGGATCCCCGCTTCCTTGAACATCTCTATCTTGCTTCTGGTGCTGCCCCTGTCCCCTTCCACAATGGTTGCCGCGTGCCCGAAACGAACCCCTGGCATCTGATCCACAAAACGCCCTGCAATAAAGGCCACGATAGGGGTCCGAATCCCCTCCTCCTTCACCATGGCCGCCAAACCTTCCTCGATGGCCCCGCCGGGCTCGCAGAAGAGCACCACGGCCTTGGTCTCAGGGTCCTTGTCGAACATGGGGATCAGCTCCAGAAAGTTCGATCCAACGATGGCGTCGCCGCCGACGCTGACACAGGTGGTCTGGCCGATGCCATGGGTGGTCAAGAGATTGGCGATCTCGGTGGTCATGCCGCCGCTCCGGGAGGCAATGCCAACAGGACCCGGCATGTAGGACTTCTTCACATCGGCCACCGGCCCGCCCGCCATGCCAAGTTTGATCCAGTGGGGACAAATGATGCCGAGGGTATTGGGACCAATGACCCTGGCCCCTCTTTCCCGCGCAACCTCCAACAGCTCCACCACGTCGCGTCGAGGCACCCGCTCCGTGATGATCACGAGAAGCCCGATGCCGTTATCCAGGGCTTCCATTGCTGCGCCCTTCACCAGCGCAGGTGGCACCGAGATGACCGATGCCTTGCGCGGAATGGGCCTTTACAGCCTGTTTCACCGTGTCATAGACCGCAATCCCATGGACCGTTTGCCCCTGTTTGCCCGGTGTTACCCCTGCGACGACCGGGTACCGTAGTCGACCATATCCTTGGTGAAGGATGCCGCTTCACGCCCCGTGATCCCCTGGATGATGACCTTCGTTTCCCGTTCTACAAGTATCGCCATGGTATTTCCTATCCCGCAGCCCTTTCCACCGCCAGACCGGCCGCCTCGTCAATGGAAACCGTTCGATCGCAGTAAGGGACCCGTATTTGTCCAGAATCTTGAATCCCTCCTGTTCCCAGGCACCGGGGACCCGGAAGACCGCGATGGTCTTGGAGGGTTCCTTCCCTGCCTCCAGCACGCCTTTGATGAGCCCTCTCGCGATGAGATCCACCCTGGTGTTGCTGACCACGTTCATGATCACCGATATCTTTTCCACCCCGGGCTTGGACAGGATGTGCTTGGTCAGTTCTTTGACCTTGTGGACCGATGGGTTGCCGCCGATCTCGCAATAATTGGCCGGACGCCCGCCATGCTGCTGAATGGCATCAAAGGCGGTAAGCGACGCCCCGCCACCACCGATGATGAGCCCCAGGTCCCCGTCGAATTCGATGACCCGGCCGGCGACCCCTCGATGATCCAGGCTGTCGATCTCCGCGGCCCTCCGCTCAAACTCCGTACTTCCGGTCAAGGCTTTGTAACGGTCCTGCTGTTTCTCCAGTGACCCGTACGCCTTCTGGCGGAAAAGCGCGTCATCCTCGATCTCTGCGTGGCAGTCAAGCGCGACGAATCTCCCATCCTCGGCTCTTGACCAACGGATTGATCTCCAGGACCGTGCAGTCAAAGTGAAGAAAGAGACGAGCCAGGGTCTGGAGGACACCGCTGATGCCGAGCAGATCGCTCCCGGTGATCCCCGCCTCGGAGACCATTTCTCTTGCCTGGTGGGGTTGCAGACCCCAGCGTGCGGAAAAATGTCGTCTCTTGACCATTCTCCGGTTGCCTTGCGGCCAGCGTCTCGATGTCCACGCCGCCTTCCGTTGAAAAAATGGCAAGCGGCAGCTTGGCGACGGCGTCATAGGTGACCGCCAGGAAATACTCCTTTGAAAACATCAGTTTCTTTTCAATCAGAACGGACCTTGCGATAAACCCCTTGAGGGGCTTTTCGAGCAAGGCGGCAACTTTTTCTTCGGCTTCGGCCAGGCTCCCGCCGCCTCGATCACGCCGCCCGTTTTTCCGCGCCCCCCGATGGGGATCTGGGCCTTGAGCATCACAGGAAAATCAAGGCCATCCATCCCCTCGCGCGCCTTGACCAAACTGCCGGTCGGGGTACGAACGCCGTGATCGTTCAGGATCTTCTTGGCTTCACATTCCAAAAGCCGCATCGGGATCTCTCCATCGATTGTCAATTGTCTATTTGTCGACAATCTACAAAAGTATGGAATCCCATGTCAACAGGAAAATAATGGGTTGCGGTTACCGCTTCATTGTCCCTTCCCCCGAATCAGCGCCTCCGGGTGCTGCTCCAGGTAATCGGCCAAGAAACGGAGGGAGCGGGCGGCCCCGGCCAGCTCATTGAGCGTTTTTCTGACGTTGCCGTGCAGCTCGGAATTCGACCCCAGTGTCTCCTCCAAATTGTCGAGTGACCCGCGGATCCGATCCAGGGTGGCGCTCAACCCAGGTGCCACCGTGGTGCGCAGGCCGGCGGTCAACCGCTTCAATTCCACTACGGCCTCGTTGAGCGCGCGTACGGTCTCCATCAGCTCCGGGGAAGTGGTGACGTTCTTGGCGCCCTGAACCGTATCCCGAAGGTCGTCGCCCAACTGTTCGACAGGAAACCTGTCGAGTTTTTCGAGCAGCGCCATGACCCTGTCCCCCATCTCCTCTAAGGGAAACCCGTCGAGCTTCGCCAAGAGCTCCGTCACCTTGGTGCCGATCTCCTCCAGCGGCGCTCGGATGGTCGGGATCTCCGGGTGTCGGCCCTCCCGTGCGATTTTGGCAGCGGGGGCCTTGGGGAAAAAATCCAGAGCCACATATTTCTGTCCTGTCAGGATGGATCCCATCCGGAGTTGGGCCCGCAACCCCCTCTCGACCAGGTAGTCCATGAATCGCTCCCGGTCCAACACCGCACGCCCCTCATCCTTGAGAAAAATCCGTTCAGGTTCAAGACCGATCAGAATCGGGATGTCGAAGGTCTGCCTCTCTGCGTCAAAAGCAATGCTGATGTCGGAAACCGCCCCGATCTGCATGCCCCGAAACTCCACCGGCGCCCCCACGGAGAGGCCCCTGACCGACTCGTCGAATCGGAGGATCCAGTAGTTCTTGACGAAGTAGGACCTCATCTGGGCGGCCTCCCGGTTGGGGAAAAGCGTGAAGACGTGCGTCCTCTGGGGCAGGCGCCCCGGACGTCTCCATGTCGTCGGTCATCCCGAAAGCAATCCCGCCTACCACCATGGAAACGAATGACTCCGTGTCGAGTCGAAAACCGCCGGCATCCACTCTCAGATCCAGGCCGCTGGCGTTCCAGAAGCGCGTTTTCTCTCTCACATATTCGTGATAAGGCGCGTTGACGAAAACCTTGAACACGACCTTGCTCCCGTCCTCGGCCACATTGAACGCGACGATCCCGCCGGCTCGGATCTGCTTGTAGTAGACCGGGGACCCGATCTCAAGAGACCCTTTGCGGTCGGATTGAAGGGTGAAGTGCCTGCCCGGCAAACCGGTCGTGACGATGGGAGGCTCCTCCAGCCCCTTGAAGTGGCGTGCGCCCTTCCCGGACATGCCGGGGGCCATGTCGATGTAGGCCCCCGAAAGAACCGTGCCCAGCCCGTATACCGCCCCGGCGGAAATCCGGGCGCGCACCACCCAGAATCTCGTGTCTTCTCTGAGGTAAAGGGTAGCATCCTTGTCGATCTGAGCGATGACGACCACGTGCAACAGGTCGCCACCGATACGGATATCCTGGACCTGACCAACCTCCACGTCTTTGAATTTGATCTTGGTCTTCCCGGCCTCAAGCCCCTCAGCACTCTTGAAGAGTGATGGTGATCACAGGCCCCTTTTCCGTGAGGGCCTTGTAAACCAGCCATCCGCCGATCAGGATGGCTACAAGGGGGACCAGCCAAACGACGGAAATTCCGCGCTTGCGGGTCTCGATCACAGGGTCTGCAAATTCAACGGTTTCCGGTTTTTGAGGCACCGTCTCATCCATGTGGTTTTGACTCCTTCTCGTCCCAGATCAAACGGGGATCAAAACTCATGGCGGCAAACATGGTAATGACCACCACGGCTGCAAAAAATATGGCCGCAGGCCCCGCCTTGATGCTCGCAATGCTGCCCAGATGTACCAGGGCCACCAGGATCGTCACCACAAAGATGTCCACCATGGACCAACGGCCGATCGTCTCCGTGACACGGTAGAGCCGGGTGCGGTCCCTGCGGCGCCAAGTCGACTGCCTTTGAACGGAAATGGCCAGGCAGGTGAGGATGATCAGCTTGAGAAACGGCACAAAAATGCTCGCAACAAAGATGACGAGGGCGATGGGCCACATGCCGGTCTTGACGAAATAGATCACACCGCTCAAAATCGTGTCTGACTGCGTCTTCCCCAGCGAGGTGACCTGGGTGATCGGAAAGACATTGGCGGGGATATAGAAGATGGAGGCGGCAAGGATCAGTGCCCAGGTGCGTGAAATGCTGTTGGGTTTTCTTGAGTGGAGGGCGGCGCCGCATCGCGGGCATTTCATGGCTCGAACATTGGCCCTTTGAACCCTGCGGCAAAGGAGGTGGCAGGTCGAACAGGAGACCAGAAACGCCCCCTTTGCGGTCGTTCCCCCCGTGTTCATGAGGGCTTCTCCCATCGCTTCCACACAAGGTGCGGGTCCACGGAAGCCGTACAGGCGGCCAGGACAAAAATAAGGGCCATGAAGGAATAGACCGCGACGCCCGGAACGATCTCCGCCATCTTGGCAAGCTTGACAATGGAGACCAAAATGCCGAGCATGAACACCTCCATCATGCTCCACGGCTCGATGCGGTGAAGGAAACGAAAGACCCGAAACATCCCGGGGAACTGCCGGTCGGCCTTCAGAGGCAGAAAAACGTAAAGGAGACCCCAAGAGCTGGATGAGCGGGGCCAAAACCGTGGTCAGAAGCACCAGGCCCGCGATGCCGGAAAGGCCCTGGGTGTAAAGCTCTCTGATCCCCGTCAAGAGTGTGGTCTGCTGAACATGGCCCTGAATCTCAAAGGCGAGAAAGGGAAAACCGTTGGCCACGGTAAACAGAATGAGACCCGCGATGGAAAGGGCCAGGGTTCGTTCGATGCTGTTTCGTTTCCTCCTGAACAGAACCGCCCCACAGCGACGACAGGCAACCACCCGCCCCTCCGGGACTTCGGGAATCCGATGAAGGAGGTCGCATTCATGGCACGCAAGGAGCATTTCGTTCGTCATGGTCCGCAATCCGTGAAACCCATCATCGGAGCTGGTAAACGTCTCAGAAATAAACACTCAGAGGAACTGGTGATTTTCTTGCATAACACTTCGCTGAATTCAAGGGCAAAACAGGAAATAAATATGAAACTGGACATTCGCAAAGCACTGGTCGTCTACTGCTCACCGTCGGGTTCAACTGAACGGGTGGCGCTGATCATTAAGAAAAAAATCTCTGAGTCTGGAAATCCCCCTTACCCTGCTCGATCTGGGATGCGAGCCGGACCTCCCCTTTATTCTCCCGCAGCTCCTGGACGCCAAAGACAACCTCTTTCTTTACGTCGGGTCCCCTGTTTACGCCAACCGGCCACTGCCTCAGATCATGGCGCTCATCTCCATGCTCCCTCAGGCCCATATCGGTTATTCCGTGCCTTTTGTCACCTGGGGAGGGGTGACTAGCGGTATCGCCCTTTATGACATGGGAAAGGCGCTTGAACAAAAAGGCTACCGCGTCCTGGGGGCCGCGAAGGTCATGGCACCCCACTCCCTGATGTGGCGCTCCGACGACCCGCTTGGAAAGGGGCATCCGGACGCGGAGGATGCGATGCTTTAATCGAAGCGCTGGTGGAACGGGTCCACGCCAAGGTCAGAGCGGGGAACCCCGGATCCATCCCACTCTCGGCCCTGGCTTACCAACCGGAGCATGTCCACGCGACCATGGAAAAGATGGGGATCCAAGCGATTCGATCGCACTTTCCGGCCAGGGTGGTGGACATTGGGCGCTGCACACACTGCGGGCTCTGCGTGGAGAAGTGTCCCGCTCAGGCGCTGAGCCTCTCCCCTGATCCCCACTTCGGGGAATCCTGCATCTGCTGCTACCATTGCGTGCGGATATGCCCGGAAGCGGCCATCGAAGTGGATCTCTCATCCGTTGTGGCTCGGATTCGCGAAAGGGCGAGGCAGTTCAGTGAGGAGCCCGTCACAAAAATCTTTGTGTAACCGGGCACGATCACCGACATGGGTCCGCACTCGATGAGGAATTACGCGACCGGCTTGATCAGGAAGAGGTCTTTCCCCCGCCAACCGGCTGGGGGCGAGATCTTCTGGGTCTGCCCCGGGGAGGTTTTGCATTGGAAGGTCGTCTTGCCCCCTGGCGTGGCGCTGCCGTTCGCTTGGTCGACTGCAACTTGAGCGGGGGAGGTGGGATCTCCAGGAGCTCCTGCTCAGGTTGCAGGCAAGGGAGAGAATGGCCCAGGTACTTCTCAATGGCCGGGAGCTGAAAGGACTCTTCCTCGCAGGCAAAGCTCACGGAGATGCCGCTTGCACCGGCGCGGCCGGTGCGGCCGATCCTGTGCACGTAATCCTCGGGGTCCAGCGGCAGATGGAAGTTGACCACGTGGCTGATCCCCTCCACGTGGAGACCACGGGCGGCCACGTCGGTCGCCACCAGGACGCGGATGGTTCCGTTTCGGAAGGCCTCGAGGGTCTTGATCCGCTTGGTCTGGGGGACGTCACCGGAAAGGACCGCGCAGTTGATCCGGTACTGGGTCAGGCGGTCTGCCAGACGAGTGGTCTGATCCCTGCGGTTGGTGAAGACCAGGACCCTCTCCAGGTTCTGCCCCAAAATCAGGTTCACCAGCAATGGGAATTTCTCTTCCGCTGTGACGATGTAGACCATCTGCTTGATCGATTCGGCCGCCACCCGCTCCGGTTCGATCTCCACGTGCACGGGCTCTTTCGTCCATTGCTCGGACAACCGTTCCACTTCGGGCGTCAAGGTCGCGCTAAAAAACATGGTCTGCCGGTTCTCTTTGGGCGGCGCAAAGCTGACGATCCTTCTCACATCGGGAATGAACCCCATATCGAGCATTCGATCGGCCTCATCGATCACGAGAATTTCAAGCTTGTAGAGCTTGATCAACTGCTGCCTCTCAAAATCCAGCAAACGCCCCGGCGTTGCGACGATGATATCGATGACGCTTTCTGCCAGGGCACGCCTTTGCTGATCGTAGCCCGTGCCGCCGTAAACCGACAGGACGGGGATGTCGGTATACTTCCCGATGTCACGGGCGTCTTTTTCAATCTGCAGCGCGAGCTCACGGGTCGGGGCCAGGATCAGAACCCTCGGCACACCGGGGCGCCGTTTGCCGTGAATCGGTTTTCTGAGCAGATGGGTAAAGATATTGATCAGAAAGGCCGCGCTCTTGCCGGTCCCGGTCTGGGCCTTTCCCGTGATATCCGAACCGCTGAGGGCTTTGGGCAGCACCTCCGCCTGGACAGGCGTGCAGTACTGAAAGCCGAGGTCCGCAATGGCGTGCATGATCTTCCACGGGAGGTCCAGATCGTGGAAACGGGTCCGACCTTCCTCCTCGGGTACGTCGAATTGGGAAAGATCCCAAACGGGTGCTTCTTTCTTCGGCTTGACCCTGCGCCGGCGGCCTGGCCTTCCGGCCCTTTCAAGGGGCGCTTGCGCGTGGGCGGCCTCGACGGGGAGAGCCGGTGCCTCAAATTCGGGTGAAACGGGGGCATTCGGAAAGCCTTTTGGGGCATCCTTTTCTTTTGCCATTTCTTTCAAGCGGTTACGAAATTTCTGAACCAAACGTTTGAACAAAATGATTCCTCTCTATTTTCTTAAAACAGGCCATTGCAGCCTATTCGAAACCGAAGCACCGCCGCGGCAGCCCTTAGCACCTAACCCCATCCCGTTCTCCCCCTACAGGAGTTAAAAGACAAGCACCAAGATGGCGATCGTGCTTAACCCGTTCAATGACGACCAGGCAACCATCCGGGGCCATTTGTCATGAGACGAAAACCAGGAAGGGCGAACAAGCTGGATGACGACTCTGACGCGACTGGAAGGAGCTGGGCCACAGTCGCCCGTAGCGGACATTGAACCAAATTGCTTCATTTTACCTGATATTGTGTAACCTTTGCAAGCGCTTTCCGCGCTTCCCAGATGTCGAAGCGGCTTTATTGCTTCGCGAGGGAGGAAACGATGCCCGCGTCACCTGTACCCGTCATTCGGAAAGACTGAAATCCCGTTTTTTCAGACGATTCTGGATGCCGAATATCGGATCATATGGATGGACACCAGGTAAAAGGAATACCCTCACTTATCAAGCGGAAAGACCGCTTGGCTTGACACCGACAGATCCCTTGCCCTATCCTTCCACCATCCGCAGAAACGCTTCAACGATATTCGGGTGCACAGCTTATGAAAAAATGGATACTGATCGGACTGATGATTCTTGTCTGCTCGAATCTGGCCTATGGCAAAAGCGTGACCTCCAAGAAGGCCCAACCCCCTCGTAAACCCTCCCCTGCCCAGACCGAGGTCGAAAAGCAGGAACCCTGCAAGGCCTATATCGTATTAGAGGCCACGCACAGGGAAAGTCCTCGAAGGGCAAGAGATCCATCTTCGGCGGCCGCCTGCAAGCATCACGAAGCTCATGCTCTCGGCCGTGGTCCTGGAAAGGGTCGCAAAGGGGAGATTTACGCCTGTCGGATAAGATCACGGTATCGAGAGACGCGTCGAAGATGGGAGGGAGCCAGGTTTTTCTCAAGGCCGGAGAGACCTTTACCCTTGAGGAGTTGATGAAAGCGACCATGGTGGCATCCGCAAACGACGCGGCCTATGCCATCGGTGAGCATCTCGCCGGGAGCAAAGAAGGATTCGTGGCGCTGATGAACGAAAAGGCAAAGGCGCTTAAGATGGATGATACGGCCTTCCATTCTCTCCATGGCCTCCCTCCCTCGAAGGGAGACCAGGAGGATTTGACCTCATGCAGCGATCTTGCGGTGCTGGCCAGGGAGTTGATTATCAAAGTACCCGAAAATCCTCGAATGGACATCCATTCAGAACGATCACTTCAGGGACGGCACATTCGTCCTCAACAATCACAACAAGCTTCTTTCAAAAATGGACGGTGTGGACGGACTGAAGACCGGGTATTATTCCGAGGCCGGCTACAATGTTGTGGCGACAGCCAAGAAGGACGACTTGAGACTCATCGTTGTCGTGATGGGAAGCCCGTCCCATGAGATAAGAGACCGGCTTGCCATGGAGAAGCTCAAGAAGTACTTCGCTTCTTACGAGATGGTCCCTATCGTCCGAAAAGGAGAGGTGGTTGACAAGGAGATACTCCTTCCCGACGGGATGACGACTCGAATCAAGCCCGTCTCAGCCGAAGGCTTTTCCTATCCTTTGCCTGCGCGATAAGAGGGGCACCGTCACAAAGGAAGCTCAATTTGCCGGAAAAGCTCGAAGGTGAACTCAAAAAAGGTCAGACCGTCGGACAGATGGTCATCAAGTCAGGGAACGAAGAGATTGGCAGAGTGAACATCGTCTCGCCCGATGATGTCCCAAAAGCAGGCTTGCGCGTGAAAATCCTGAGATACTTCGGGCTCGGCTCTTGAGGGCGACCGCCGGCTGAAACCACTGAAAGACCTCAGCTCGGAGATGTCGAGAGGGAAGGGACGCCATAGGATGGAGGAGCCAGGCCGTTCATTCTCCATGGGATATGACCGATACAGGTGGAGGCATTAGAAGGCCGATTTCCCAGTCTTGCGGATCCTTTCCTCCTCCGCATGCCTGCGCGCCTCTTCGGCCCTCAGCATTTCCTCCAGATTGTCCACGAAGTAAATGCAAAGCAGGTACTCCGGGTCATCCAGGTGGTTCCTGAACGAAGATACCGCAAACACATCCCTCCCCTCTTTCCCAGAAAAGCGTGCGGCCTTCCCTCTGGTCCCACTCGAACTCTTGGGGCGGGCCATACTTCTTCAGAATCGCCTCCACGATGGCAGCCCCTTCAGGGCCTGCGGTGATTCTTGAAGAAGAGGGGTTTTCGGGTATCATCGGAAAAAAACAGCTCCACATAGGTGAAGGGCGTGTTCTGCTTCCGGGCGTAGCGGTAGACCAACTTGGTGGTGTCGTGCTCGACCCGTCTGATGGGGAGGCCAATTGAGCCGCTGGTTCAGCTCTGCAAGGGCTGGAAAATGTTCTTCTAGAAACCCCTTGTAGTGGATGGACAGGTCCATGGTGTTTTTCTGAGAAATGGCGTCCGAACCCAGCTTTTTCCCCAAGTCCTGGCGTATAGAATGGGAATATTGAGAGTTGGCGCCCAGGTCGAAAAAGGTGAACCCCTCTGTTTCGGATGGTTTGCTCTGAGTGCGGGGCTCATCCCGCGAACAGCCCAAGGGTAGGGATGCAGCGATCAGGATGGCAGCGATGCATACCAACCCAGAAAAACGTCCTGTCAACCAATGCGCTCTCGCCATGAATGGGTCTTTCCTCCGCTTTCCATTGTAAACACAAAGAAAGATGAACGCAATATTCAGCAGCGGTGTGAAAGTCCTTGTTGCTCGGCCCACGATCTGACCGGCGGTCGCTCTCCCTGCCTTAACCTATCCCGAAGGCCCCCTTCAGCATTTCCGCAGCCGTTTGGATGTCTCCCTTGATGATGGCCGCGGACCGATCCAGCTCCGGGCGGATCTCTTCCACATCCAGCTCGTATATCTTCTCCACCCCATAGGCCCCGATTCTTGGCCGGGACCCCGAAGCTCATGGTGTCGAGCCCGTCTTCTGGCTTGAGGAGCCCGTATTCATTTTCCAGAATGGCGATGACCGGCTGAACCTCGGGCTCGCCCGTCGATGATGGCCCTCAGCATATCCACCGCCGCCCTCGCAGGGCCCGCCGACGCGCTCTGGCCGGTTTCATTCACGAAATGGGTCCCGCCCTTTTTCGCGTCCTCAATGATCTTCCTGATCTCGGCAGGATCGACGGCCGCGGCCCTCATGAGCTCAGGGAGCGGGATTCCGCCACAGGAGAAGTGGCGCGGGCTTGCAACCATGGAGTCACCATGCTCGCCAAACACAATTCCGCTCATGTCTTTGCCCGAGAGCCCGAGCGCCTTTGAAACGGCGTGGCAAATTCGCCTCGAATCCAGATTCCCGGCCTGTCCCATGATGTTTTGCTTTGGAAAACCGGTGGCCTTGTAGCCCACCCAGGTCATCACCGTCACCGGGTTTCCCATGTAGACCAGGACGGGCAGGTCCTTGACGCCGCACCCGGAATAGATGTCTTTGATTTCGAGGGACGTCTCGGCAATCACCTTGGTGTTCACGGCCAGGAGATCCCGCCGGCTCTGCCCCTCCTTTCGGGGGACGCCGACCCCGACAAAGATCACGTCCAGATCCGCCATGTCTTCGATGCGGTTTGTCCCCATGATCCGGGGCCTCCTGACCGCGTTGGCCTTCAAATCCTCTATCCACGCCGCTGCCCTGTCGAGGTATTTGTCCTTGGGCCTGCCGTAGAAAACGATCTCCTTTCCCAGGCCTTCGTCAACCAGCGAAAGGACCACGTCTCTGGAGACGTTCCCAAAGCCCCAGACGCCCACCTTATCCCTTTCCTTGACCCGTTCCCATATCCTGCATGCCTTCACGGATTTCTGGCTCATACCGTTTCCCCCCTTCCGCGTTCGCGTTAATCATGTCCCTCGTCTTTTCCAGCTTGAAAGGCGGCACCGTTTCCTTCAAGACTGAACGTCCGCCTCGTTGGCTCGATATGTCTTGCCCACGTTCAAAGCATATATACCTAAATCAACGAGGTGTTTCAATTTATACCCATGGCCTTTGATTCATAGCCCACTTGAAGCAAGAAAATATTTTCAGTCGGTTTTCCCCTTGGCACGACCTTGGCGCTGGTTTAACATAACACAATCGGAGCGCGAGGTGATTCCGGAGGAAACATGGCTTTCAAACACGACGTTGTCATCGTGGGCGCAGGGCTTGCGGGCCTCAGGGCGGCGGTGGAAGTGGCCGGCAAAGCAGACGTGGCGGTCATCACCAAGGTCATGGCCACCCGTTCGCACTCCGGTGCGGCCCAGGGCGGTATTGCCGCGGCTTTGGGAAACGAAGAGCCCGATTCCTGGGAATGGCACATGTACGACACGGTGAAGGGGGGCGACTTCCTCACCGACCAGGACGCGGCCGATATCCTGGCCCGCGACGGCACCCGGGCCATATATGAGCTGGAGCACATGGGGGTCCCCTTCAACCGCAGGCCCGACGGCAAAATCGCACAAAGGGCCTTCGGGGGCCACACCAAGAACTTCGGCGAGGGGGCCATCAAGCGGGCGTGCCACGCCGCGGACCGGACAGGCCGCGTCATCATGGACACGCTCCATTGGGAGGCCCGCCGCAAAGGAGTGACCGTCTACGAGGAGTTTCATCTCCTGGACCTGCTCATCGAGGGAAACCAGGTGGTCGGGCTCACGGCCTACGAACTGGCCACCGGCGAGATCCATGTCTTCCACGCCCGATGCGTTCTCCTTGCAACGGGCGGATTCGGCAAGGTGTACAAGACCACTTCCAACTGTTTTGCCAACACGGGCGACGGGGTGTATGCCGCTTACCGGGCGGGGATTCCCCTCCAGGACATGGAGTTCGTGCAGTTCCACCCGACCGGGATCTATGGACTCGGTGTCCTCATCAGCGAAGCGGCAAGGGGTGAAGGGGGTATCCTCCGAAACGACAAGGGCGAAAGGTTCATGGAGGATTACGCCCCGGTCCTCAAGGACCTGGCCCCGCGTGACATGGTCTCACGGGCCATCATGGAAGAGATCCGCAAGGGAAACGGCATCGGAGGGCGGGACTTCGTCCACCTGGATCTCACCCGGCTCGGGGAGGAGCGCCTCTCCGAAAAGCTCTCGGACATCTCCTCCTTCGTGCGCATCTACCTGGGGCTCGACCCGGCCAAGGACCTGATCCCTATCCAGCCCACCTGTCACTACATGATGGGCGGGGTCCCCACAAACCTGGAGGGACAGGTGCTCAACGACCGCAACGAGGCGGTTCAAGGGCTTTTCGCGGCAGGGGAGTGCGCCTGTGTCTCCGTTCACGGCGCAAATCGGCTGGGGTGCAATTCCCTCCTGGACCTGGTGGTCTTCGGGCGAAGGGCCGGCCGTCGGATGATGGAGGACCTGCGAGACCTTGTGTGGGGGACGCTCCCGGAAAGACCGGCCGAAATGGCCCTCGAACGGGTCAAATCACTCAAGGCCCGAAAAAAGGGTGAGCGGGCCTCGACCCTTCGGCTTGAGATGCAGGAGGCCATGACCCACCATTGCTCTGTTTTCAGGGACAAGGCCGGACTTATCCGAGGCGCAAGAAGTCATGGTTTCCCTGATGGACCGCTCCGGCCGTCTGTTTCTTCACGACCGCGGCGAACGATTCAACCGTGACCTGCTCGATGCCCTTGAGCTCGACTCCCTCCTTGGACTTGCCCGGGTGATCGTGGCCTCGGCGTTTGCAAGGCGAGAGAGCCGGGGTGCCCACTTTCGTAAGGATTTTCCGGAGCGGGACGACACAGGCTGGTTCAAGCACACGCTGGTTCAGATGACGTCCGAGGGGTACAAAATTTCCTACAAACCGGTCACCAAGACCCGATTCGAGCCGAAACCGAGGACGTATTAGGAGAAAGCTCGGCGGTTTGAGGTTAGCAGGCGCGTCACGCTGACGCGTGACTTGAGCGTTTGCAGGCAAGAAATCAGTAGCTTTCAACCTCGACTTCAACCCAGTTGGGGGTTCCATGGAACTGAAATTCAAGATATCTCGGTATGACCCGGCCGTGGACCAGGCGCCGAGGTTTCAGGACTATCTTGTAAAGGCAGAGCCCACGGACCGAATTCTGGACTGTCTGAACCGGATCAGCTGGGAACAGGACGGGACCATCGCCTACCGCATGTCATGTGCCCACGGTGTCTGCGGCTCAGATGCCATGAAAATCAACGGTCACTGCGCCCTGGCGTGCCAGAAGCTGGTGAAGGAATACGAGGAGCGGAAGGAGATCGTGCTGGAACCTCTGCCCGGGTTCAGGGTCCTGAAGGATTTGATCGTGGACATGGATCTCTTCCTGGAACGGGTAAGGCTTATCCGGCCCTATCTGATGTCGCATCGCCCCCGCCCGACAAGGAAAGAATCCAGGACCCCGAAGACAGCAAGCGGCTCGACAAGGTCATACGGTGCATCCTTTGCGCCTGCTGCACGGGCGCCTGCCCCGTGATGCACAAAAACGGGGCGTTTCTCGGGCCGGCCACCCTTGTGTGGGCCTTTCGCTACATCTTTGACAGTCGCGACGAGGAACAGATGCAAGCGGCTCGAACAACTTGACTACCCCGACGGGGCCTGGGCCTGTGAAAACAAGTTTGAATGCACCCGTGTCTGCCCCAAGGAAATCCCCGTAACCAAAGGCATCAACACGATCAAGGCCGAGATCAAAAGGGCCCTCGGAAAAGAAAAAACATGAAGGATTCCACCACGAAGGGCACGAAGGTACAAGAAGAGAGGGGCGCAAGGCGCACGGCACAAGGTGCAGGGTCGAGGACCCAACATTGAACCCATTCGTTTCTCTGCGGATCCGGAGGACTTCCACTACATGGGGGTCAATGTGCCCTGCCAGGCCGCCTGCCCTGCAGCCACCAACATCCCCGCCTACATCCGATGTGTCCATGAGGAACGCTACGGTCGATCCTACGACATCAACCGAATGGCCAATATCCTTCCAGGCGTGCTCGGCCGCATCTGCTCCAGACCCTGTGAGGACAAGTGCCGCCACGGGGAGCCCGAGCTGGGAAAGCCGGTCAACATCTGTCACATCAAGCGGGGCGCTTCGGATTTCAAGGATCATGAAGGCCTCGCCTCGCGGCTCACGATGCCTTCCCTTGGCAGAAAGGTCGCCGTCATCGGCTCCGGGCCCGCAGGCCTTGCCGCCGCCCATGATCTCGCCCTCCTCGGCGTTCAGGTCACGATCTTCGAGGCCCTTGACGAGCCCGGCGGGATGCTCCGCTACGGCATCCCTGAATTCAGGCTCCCCAGGGGAACGCTCGATGACGAGATAGAGTCTATCCTGGCGCTCGGCGTTGACCTCCGGACCTCCACCCGCGTGGGCGAAACGATCACCGATAGAAAAGCTCCTTTCGGATTTTGACGCGGTGCTCATCTCCGCCGGATGCTACGACCCCATCGCCATGGATGTGCCGGGAGAGGCGTTGAAAAATGTCTTTCCGGGTCTCACGCTTCATGATGGACGTCTGCTCGGGCCGACCCCCGCAGGTCGGCAAGATCCGTCCTGGTTCTGGGGGCAGGCTTTACCGCCTTTGACTGCGCACGCTCGGCCCTGCGCCTGGGCGCAGAGGATGTGCGGATCTGCCTGAGGCGAACGGAGCAGGATCTCCGCGTAACCAGGGATGAAATCCTGGAGACCAAGAACGAAGGGGTCCGAATCGAAACCCTCATGATGTCGCGCCGGATCATGGGCGGATCGACCGTCGAGGCGGTTGAGTTCGTGCGCACCCGTCCCGGGAAGTCAGCGGAGAGCGGAAGACAGGAGATGGTTTCCATCGAGGGAAGCAATTTCGTTCTGCCTGCCGACAGCGTCATTGTTGCAACCGGACAGCGGCCGGGACCCTTTCTCGCCCCCGGTGAAAAGGACCCGCGAGGCATCCTGCGGACGGATAGGACCACCTTCAGGACCTCCGTCAAAGGGCTCTATGCGGCCGGCGACTATTTGAGCGGCCCTTCCACGGTGATCGAGGCCATCGCCATGGGGCGCGCCGCTGCAGAGCGGATCGTCGAGGACCTGACAGGAAAAACGTTCAGGGAGAAGGCCGTCAGGATCGAGGAGTCTCAGATCACCGACCGAAAACGCACGTGGGACTTCATCCCCCGGCAGCCCATGCCGACGGTCGAGCCCGTTGACCAACGAATGAAGGACCCTGCCATCGAAGTGGAGACCGGGTACACCAGAGATATGGCCGCGGAGGAGTCCAAGCGGTGCTACCTCTGTTATCTCCACTACGAAATCGACATCGACCGGTGCATCTATTGCCGCTACTGCATCGATGTGGCGCCGAGGGACTGCATCAAACTGGTGAAAGAGAGTCGAGCTCAACGAGGTTGGGGCCGTATCCGAGGCTTGTGGAAACCAAGAGCTGGCGTGAAGTCAATGCCATCGTGATCGACAACGCGCGCTGCATTCGCTGCGGCGAATGTGTGCGGGTCTGTCCGGTCAACTGCATTTCCGTGTCAAAGGTCGAGCTGGTGGAAAAGATGGACGCGGTGACTGCGGGAAGCGGAGACGCGGTGAGCGAACAGATAGTGATCAGAGAAGGCTGATAATCAGATAAACAATGACCAAGCTATTACCTATCAGCTATGAGCTATCAGCTATGACCTGTGATGTGAGCTATCAGCTATGAGCTATCAGCTTCCCAAAGACCACTTTGTCGTCATAGGAAACGGCCCTGCCGGACAACAGGCCGCCTGACCCTCAAGGAACAGGTGCCGGAGTGCCAGGATAACCATCCTCACAAAGGATCACGAAAGCTGCTACCGTCCGCATCTCCTCCCGGAGCTCGTGGCCGGCACGATGGTTGAGTCGTCGGTGTTCGCATGCAGCCCCGAATCCTATGGGGAATCCGGGATCAAACTGAGAACCGGTCAAACGGTGGTTCACCTCGATCCCGGCCAACGAACGCTCACCTTGGACCACAAAGAGGTGGTACCCTTTACCGGCCTCATCATCGCAGTGGGAGGCACCCCCAGGATCCCCGAGCCCCTTGCCCCCTTTCGCGGACCTGATGCTTACCCTCAAGACCCTGACAGACGCGCGGCTTTGGCGTGAAAAGCTCGCCACGGTCGAGACCATCCTCCTCCTCGGGGGCGATCTCACTTCCTTCGCCGTGGCTCGGGCCCTGCTTCGTCTCCACAAGAAGGTTTACTTCGCCATGGACGAGGATGCCTTCTGGCCTCTCAGATTCAGCCGTTCCACTCTCGGATGAGGCCGCTCACAAGCTGACGGAGATGGGCGCCGAGGTGCTGCGAGGAAGACGGGTGGAGGGCATGTCACCACTTCCCGACGGTCAAACCGAGGTGAAGATGGACGAGGATCGGGTGAAGGTCGGCCTGGTGGGTGCGTTCTTCGGACTGGTGCCCGATGTGCGGTTTCTTGCACGAACCAGCCTCAAGATCGACCGGGGCATTGTCGTGGATGAACATCTCTTCACGGGCATCGAGCCCATCTACGCCACAGGCGACTGCGCGCAGATCTACCACCCGGGGCTTCGGGATTATTGGGTCTCCATCGGGCATGAAAACGCCACAGCGCTTGGCAGGATCGCGGCAAGGAATTTGATCGGCCAGATAACGTCGAGGCAAAGGCCCCCATGGAAAATCTCTTCGAAGTTCAGGGCGTGAAGGTAAACACGTCGTGGTGGAAGTCCTTTTGAAGAAGGACATGATGTGAAAGGGTTACAAGGTCCAAGGTACAAGGTGAAGAAGAAAGAAACCGACATGCCTCACCTTGGTCTTTTTGCCTTGTATCTATTTTGCCTTGCGCCTTGACAGCCTTCCTGAACCTGCTGGACCTGGTTTTCACCTATGCCCAACGTTGACATAACCATTGAAGTATGCGGCATGTCCGGAGACGGTACGATCGCTGCGGGCGGCCTTCTCAATGAGGCCCTCTCGCGCATCGGGTTCTCCATCCTGGCCTTTGACTCCTACCCTGCAGAAATCAGGGGCTTTGGACGTTGTGTCACCCGTTCCCGGGTCGGGACCGATGAGATCCTGGCCCTCAGCGACGAGACCCACGTCCTCATCTCTCTCGACGACGAACAGTCTCTTTCCAGGATCCCTTTCCTCGCGAAAGGGTGTGCCGTCTTTTTCGACAATCACCCCGCGACCTTTATTTCGGAGGATCACTCCCTCCCGGCTCACCTCGAACCAGACGCCGCTCTCTACGGAATGCCTTTCTCAGACCTGGCCGCCTCGGCCACGAGCACAACGAGAGGACGGAACCTGACGGCCCTTGGCGGCTTCACCGCAGTGTTCGGGCTTCCACCCGATCCTTTCAGGGACGCCATCCGCCGCAAGTTCGCCTCCAAGGGACAAAAGGTCCAGGAATCGAACGTGAAAAGCTTTGACGTGGGTTTCGACCACGCGCGAGAGGCCTTCCGGGATCGTCTCTTGAACATCCCCGCAAAGGAAACGCCGGAGGACCCGGACGCCAAGGTGCTCCTCTCCGGAAACGTGGCCATCGCGCAAGGGGCGCTCGACGCCGGGCTCCGTCTCTATTTCGGGTACCCCATCACACCGGCGACCCCCATCATGGAGTACCTGGCAGCAGCCCTGCCGAAACGGGGTGGAAAGCTGCTCCAGATGGAGGACGAGATCTCCTCCATCGGTGCCGTCCTGGGGAGCTTCTACGCCGGCAAGCGGGCCATGACGGCGACTTCCGGGCCCGGTTTCGCGCTCATGACGGAGCTCATCACCCACGGGGTCATGGCCGAGATCCCGGCCGTGATCATCGACGCGCAACGGGCCGGACCGTCCACGGGACTCCCCACGAAAACGGAGCAGTCGGACCTGCACGCGGCGGTCTACGGGGGCCCCGGCGACTGTCCCCGCATCGTCATCGCACCCACCAACGTCTCCGAGTGCTACAGCTACACGGTGAAGAGCTTTCAGCTTGCGGAACGATACCAAACACCCGTCATCGTGCTCACCGATTTCTTCCTCGACAACCGTGTGGAAAACGTCATGCCTCCCAAGGCGACGGAGGAAGAAAGGGCTGACGGAAACATCTATCCGGACGTCGGGGTCAGAGGCAAGTATGCCCGCTATGAGGCCACCGACTCAGGCATCTCGCCCAGATCTTTCCCCGGCATGGAGGGATACCTCTTCACCGCCACGGGGCTTGAGCACACAGAGAAGGGCTCGCCCGATTACAGCCCTGACAACCACATGAAAATGAGTCAGAAGCGCCACAGAAAAATCTACAGTGCTCTGCGGGACCTCCCCCAGCCTGTCGAGACCTCCGGCGGCGGTGAGATGGATGTGGGGATCATTGCCTGGGGCTCCACGTATGGGGCGGCCCTGGAGGCCGTCTTGAAGCTGCGCAGCAAAGGGGTCAACGCCGGCGCCTTGAAAGTGACCTCCCTCTTCCCCTACCACGCGGCTGTCATCCGCGACTTCATGAACCGTTCCAAGGAAATCCTGATCCCGGAGCTCAACTACGAAGGTCAGCTGGCCAACTTGATCGGGCACCTCCATCACAAGGATGTGCTGCGGCTCAACAAGGCGACCGGGATTCCCTTGACGGCAAAAGCGATCATGGAGAAGGCGGGATGACAGAGTCTAAGGTCCACGGTGCAAGGTCCAAGGTGTAAGGATCCAAAACCCTGAACCTGGAGCCTACACCTTGCACCTTTGTTCTATTTCCTTGCAACTTGTACCTTGAACCCATTATTTATTAGCTATGAGCTACTATGAAGACATCAGCAAGAGCGCTCGCCGATAAGGTCGCGAAGATTCAAGAATCCAAGGTATTCTCCATCCGGTCCCCCAACCTGCCCACCTGGTGCCCCGGGTGCGGCTATTTCGGGATCCACCAGGGTCTCAATCACGCCATCGAGCGTTTAGGCCTGCCGCACCACATGGTGGTCACCGTTTCGGGCATCGGCTGCGCGGGCCGCTACCCGTTTTTCGCGGACACGTACGGCCTCCACACGGTCCACGGCCGGACACTCCCCGTTGCAACCGGTGTGAAGCTCGCCAACCCGGAGCTCACCGTCTTTGCGGTCGGGGGTGACGGCGACGGTCTTGCCATCGGCGGTGCCCATTTTCCCCACATGGCCCGGCGCAACATCGACGTGAACTACCTCCTTTTCGACAACTCCATTTACGGGCTCACCAAGGGGCAGCCCTCCCCGAGCTCACCGACCGGCTTCAAGACAAAGGCCTCCCCCCAGGGGAGCGTGGACCCGCCCCTCAACGCAACACTCCTTGCCCTCTCCTACGGTGCAGGCTTTGTGGCACGTCTCTTTGCCGGGGACCCTGAAGGCATCGCAGCAGCCCTCATGGAGGGCATCCGGCACAAAGGCTTTTCCTTCTTTCACCTCTACACCTCCTGCGTCACCTTCGACAAGTCCTACAAGACATGGGACCACCTGAAGGAGTGGGTGCACCCTCTTCCGGATGGCTACGACCCTTCGGACCGAAAAAAGGCCATCGCCCACGTCCTGGACGACGATTTCAGTCTCGGGATCATTTTCAGACGAGAAAGTTAGCGCCCCATCCGATCTTTTTTGCTTTCATGTCCGAAAATGGCGAGTAAATCGGCTTCGCAAATCGTTATACTCGAGCTCATGAAACTTGATCCGGACATCTGCTACCAGGCCCTCCTGACCCATGATGCACGCTTTGACGGCCGCTTTTTCACAGGAGTTTCCACGACCGGCATATACTGCCGACCCGTCTGCCCCGTGAAAACGCCGATGACGTCAGAGTTGCTCCTTTTTCTCGAGCGCTGCGGCGGCCGAATCGGCCGGTTTCAGGCCATGCCTCAGGTGCCGTCCGGAGCTTGCGCCAGGCAATTCGAGCGTCGAGGCAAACGCCCGCCTTGCCCACAGCGCCGCGAGCCTGGTCGAAGACGGCCTTCTGGATGGATTCAGCGTCTCCCGATTGGCCGATCGGCTGGGGGTGACAGATCGTCACCTGCGGCGCGTCTTCAAGACTGAATTCGGGGTTTCCCCTGTCCGTTTCGCACAGACCCACCGGCTGCTTCTTGCCAAGCGGTTGCTCACCGACACGAGTCTGCCGATCATCGAGGTGGCCATGGCGAGCGGTTTTGCCAGCCTGAGACGATTTAACGGGCTGATGAAGGAACGTTACCGCATGAGTCCCACAATCCTTCGTCGGCAAAGGCGGGGACGGCGAAACCGCTGACACATTCACGCTCCAGCTTGGCTATCGGCCGCCCATGGACTGGGAAAACCTGATCACATTCCTTCAGCACCGTGCCATTGAGGGGGTGGAGTCGGTGGCAGAAGGGTGCTATCGACGGAGTGTACGGATGGAACGGGGCGGCCGTGTGCACGGTGGCTGGATCGAGGTTTCGCGTGGGCTTCGGCGCCATACCCTGGTGGTTCGCGTCGACGGTGCCCTGGTCAAGGTGATCCCTCCGATCCTCGCAGGTGTCAAGCGGCTCTTTGACCTCTCCTGTCATCCGGTGGAGATCGCCACTGTTTTGGGCCCCATCGCGCAGGATCGTCCGGGACTTCGGGTGCCTGGTGCCTTCGACGGTTTCGAGGCGGCGGTCCGCGCGATCCTGGGGCAGCAGATCACGGTCAAAGCGGCAAGGACCATTGCCGGTCGCTTCGCGCTTGCTTTCGGGGACCCTGTTCAAACGGTCTTTGCGGAAATCCACCACCTGTTCCCGACGCCCGCGAGAATCGCCGGGTGCAATGTTTCCGAAATCGCCGAATTGGGGATCGTATCCCAGCGGGCAAGATCCATCATATCCCTGGCCCGTGCCATCGTCAGTGGCGCCTTGCGCCTGGAACCTGGCGCGGACGTTGAGGAGACGCTGAAGGGACTGCTGGCGCTGCCGGGCGTCGGGACTTGGACGGCGCAATACATCGCCATGCGTGCGCTCGCCTGGCCCGACGCCTTCCCCCACACCGACCACGGGGTCATGAAGGCCCTGAACGAAACGGAATCCGACCAGGGTGCTGGCAGCGGCTGAAAAATGGCGTCCCTGGCGGGCCTATGCCGTGATGCACCTTTGGGCAAGCTTGGGAGGAAGAAAAGGATGAAAATATACACAAACATCGAAAGTCCCCTTGGTACGGATCCTCCTTGTTTCAGATGGGACCTCTCTTACCGGCGTTTACTTCTCCGGTCAGAAGTATGAGCCCACGCCGGTCCCGACTGGCGGCGCGACCCGAATTTGAAGATACTCAAGAAGAGTGGCTTCAACTGCTGGAATACTTCGACGGCGACCGCAAGGTCTTTCACGTCCCTCTGAGTCTTCAGGGGACCCCTTTTCAGATGAAGGTCTGGAACGCTATCTCGGAGATTCCCTTGGGCGCAACCATGAGTTACGGGGAGCTGGCCGGCGGGTCGGAATAGGCGCGGGCCGCCCGTGCCGTCGGGGCTGCGGTGGGGCGCAACCCCGTTTCCGTGATCGTCCCATGCCATCGAGTGATCGGGCGAGACGGTTCCTTGACGGGATACGCGGGCGGACTTGAACGGAAACGTGCCCTGCTCACCCTTGAGGCCGCAATCTTTGGGGAGACATCATGACGAGGGGCTGCCGGAGCGTTAGACAGAAACGGGCCTATAGGGTCCAAACCGGGAGACAAGGAATCAGGCATCTATTTGCCCCCCATGAAGGAAGCATCTCCGCCTTGGATTTTCCCGCAATGATCCATCTGAGATAGGCATTTCAAACCACAGGAATTCCTAGAAGTGGCCAGATACCAGGTACTAGCAGACAGACCTAGGGCTAAGGTGAAGGAGAATAGGACGTCCGAGTCGGCATTCACAGCCTTACCAGGCGCGAGTCCCCATTTCACGCCCACGAGTTGCGGAAACAACATCTTGCGCCCATATTTTTTTTAAAACACAAGCCAAAATCGCCCATAATCCGGCCCAAAAAGAGGGACTACTTATCACCAAGCACTGGACTACGACTGCTGGATACCCGAAGATGATATTCCAGGTCCAGATGATAACCTGATATCAAATTTAAGCGAGTTTCAGATCGCATCCTCAAAATACAAGAAAATCCCGCCCTTTCTCAATTACACAGATTCTTTCAACGAGCAAAACCGAAAGAAAAAAGAAGGCGTGTCGCTTATCGCCATCCACAAGTCCAAGGGACTTGAATTCCCGGTCGTATTCTGTATCGGGGTTGTGGACGGGGTCCTTCCCAATAAGTGTCGAGACATTGAGGAAGAACGACGGATTGCCTTCCTGAGGATATCCAGAGCGATGGTTTTGCTGTATCTGTCGTTTACGACACCCCATCTGGGCAGATCAGCCGAGAGATCACCGTTTCTGGATGAAATTTTGGGGAACAAATAACACTCTTGCAAACATATCGCTAACCTGGCAGTAGAACATTCTGGCGCCGAGGCGATAAACTTCTTTTCTAATTTCTATCGTGCCATATGGGCATAAAAAAAGTATCACACGCTCATTTGGCAGTTCTCCGTCCAGATCCAAGTCGTTGCAACAGCTACAAGGCCAGTTACTTTTTGTCATCCCCAGCCAAGAAATCGGCTCACGTCAGGCCTGTGACAGCATATAGGACTGGCGCTATCCAAAAACGCTCAAGAAGAGATTACTTGTCACTGATTCAGAAATCTACTGCAGGTTTTGACATCCGTGACAGCTTGCCACAGCGCTTTACTATTCTTGTCTATGAAAAGAGCAAGGAATCTGTAGTTACCGGAAGGGAATGGCGCTATACGCGGGTGGGTTTCGCTAAGATTCATCAGCATGTTATCTATGATCCCCCAATAGGCACCAGGAAGGTCCAAGGCAAAGAACGGAACAACCTCCTTTTCGTACCACGTGACACTGTTATAACACCAATATTCATCCGGTTGATCAACATTTATGAGCCCGATGTAAACGGTCAACGAGCTGGCGTAGCCCATGTTCCCTGCAAGTGCCTTTAGGTTCAGGAAATCTCCTTCATCGGTGCAACGCATGTCAGTAACCGACTTAAAAAAGATGAAGGGGCCAAAATAAAGGTGTATTCGGACTTTCCACAGCGGCCGTCGGTATCGCAAATCTGGAGTGCGATTTTGTGCTCGCCATTCGACAGGATGTTAAACACATTCTGTTTAGTCATGAATACATTCGGATCGGGTATGATGTTGAAACGGACCTCCTTTTCATCGACAGATGCGGAAATGATACCCTGGTTTATGGCTGTATCGATGAAGTTCATTGGGTTGTCCGCACCATCCGTTGCAAACACCAGGGTGGACCAGTTCAGCTTCCAGTTGCCCTGACTGTCCTTCACGCCGTCTTCCTTCCTGATCTTTACCGTGAAACCATTTCCCGTAAGGACATTAATCTGGAAGTCGGGATATGGTGGCAGGCTCGAGCGTGATCTGGGGAGGCTGACTGTCAGCCTGGAGAGTGAACGAGATAGAAGTCTTGCCATCGTTCACGGAGCCGGTGATTGACTCATCGTCATAAGTGCCGATGATAGACTCTGATATGCCACCAAGTGTAATTGTAAAGGACCCCTGAAGATTGTGGGTTCCATTCATAGTTCCGGTCTGTCCTGTCGGCGTTATCTCACACAGCGGCGGCGTGTTGGATAATTTCATTTTGTCATATGGTGCTATGAGTGTTCCGTCTGCTAAAAGAGTAATCTCGATTTTTGGGTCCATCTCGCAGTGATAGGAGGTTCCGCCACTGGTTAAATCAACTCTGTAGCGCATTAACCCTGAGTAAGTCTTGGGAAACGTAACGGCTTGGGAAGTATTTGGTAGTGAGATAATGAAAACGAACATTGCTATAGAAAAAATCGCAAATAAAGTTCGTGACTTCATGGTACAATTCTCCTTTTCTAGATAGATGGTTCGAAACTGCTGCGGGTGAAAGGCCGAGAAACTATTCTAACGGAATACCGCGGAATTAATTCATATCTGATTCTGTGAGGTTTGGAAATGCCGAGGGAAACGACAGCCACCCCATTACATCATCGTTTTTCTCATGTCCCCAGAAAAGTTCAAACACCAACGATCCGCTGGTTTCAGAATTCCATTCTTCTATCTCTGCGCTTTTTTTCCCGCTTTTTAATCTCTTCGGCAAAGAGATCGAGGTGCAGGGGACAGGGAGATTGATTAAGGTCGACATATTGGCACTCAAGTTGATTGCATTGCACAAACAGCTCGCTTTTTGATTTAAGACTGAGAGAAGGTCTATTTTTTAAAGAAATTTCAACATCCTCAGATACAACAGTACAAAAATAATCTTTTTCCATACGGTTTGCCAATGGTTTTCTCCTGCCATTCAAAGTAAATTTAAATTATGAACCTTTCTCCCCCACACGGGAGACCATATCCGCAGCACTACCAAACGGTGCAAAGCCGTGGTTCACGTTCGGACCCGGGCTCCGATCCAAATGTTGTTTGACCAACGTGTATACGGCAGGCTTGCACCTACAGGGTCTTCGCTTTATAAAATCGTAGCTTTTGGCGAGCTTGCCTCCCTCTCACAGGGCAGACAAAAAAAGCCTCTCACGCCAATAGATGCCCTGGGAGGCTAAATAGAGGAACCTTCCGAGAACGGATCAGCATAATGCCCTTCAGAAGGCTAAATTGGATTTTTAAATTTTTTAAAGTAAATAAATCTTATTAACTAAAATTAAGCTCCTGAAGGCCGCGGATGTCAAGTAAAATCCGTTTGAAAGGGATACAAGGCACTGGTTGATGGATTTCGGCTACCCCCTTCCCCGCAAAATATGCTTCTTACCAAAAAAAGCAACTGCCAGAAATAACGCCACAATTGATGTATCTTGATAAAGAAACTAGCCACCTCGGACCATTTTCATGGGGATTTCAGGTTGATAGATTAACTCTTTCGGGCCAGGGAGGCGATCCAGCAAAGCAGAACGCATCCAGCCGCGTCGCGGAGTTGCTCCCAGACTAGCAGAGGCCT
>CAVOVO010000033.1:0-38425 GCA_963699845.1 uncultured delta proteobacterium | reverse complement strand
CAGCGATTCTTACTCCGGTCTCCTAACTCCTAACTCCTGACTCCTACTCCTATCTCCCGGATAACATGCTCTTCCTCTCCACCCTACTTCTCTCCATGTTCATCACCATCACCCTGATTCCGGTCCTGCGGCGGGCGGCCATCCGGGTGAATGCCATGGATTTCCCGGACGCACGAAAAGTGCATGACCATCCCATGCCCAAGAGCGGGGGGATCGCCATGGCCCTCGGTGCGTTCATCCCGATCTTTCTGTGGGCGCCGGGAGATCCGTTCGTGAAGGCTGTGCTGATGGGCGGCGTAACGGTGACCCTTTTCGGGGCCATCGATGACTTCAGGAACCTCGGATACAAGGCCAAGTTTCTGGGACAGGCCATTGCGGCCCTGATTGTGATTTTTTACGGGGATGTGAAGATCGAATGTCTGGGTGCGCTCCTCCCGGACGAGTGTATGCTCTCCAGCTGGATCGCTGTCCCGTTGACGCTCATTGTCATTGTGGGGGTCACCAATGCCATCAACCTTTCCGACGGTCTGGACGGCCTGGCAGGGGGGATTACCCTTTTGAGCTTCATCTGTGTGGCATACCTTGCCTACCAGGCGGAGCACCCCGTGATCGGGGTCTTGGCCATGGCGGTGGCAGGGGCCATTTTCGGATTTCTCCGATTCAACACGTACCCGGCCATTTTGTTCATGGGCGACGCCGGAAGCCAGTTGCTCGGGTTTTTAGCGGTGACGCTCTCCGTGAAGCTCACGCAGGTTAGCGCGCCGTTGAGCCCGCTCCTGCCTTTGCTCCTGCTTGGATTTCCCATTCTGGATACGCTGACCGTGATGCTTGAACGGATCCATGAAGGCAAATCTCCCTTTGTGGCGGACAAGAGGCATTTTCACCACCGGCTCATTCGTTTGGGGCTCTTTCACACGGAGGCGGTGCTCGTCATCTACATCATCCAGACGTTCATGGTCGTGGCGGCATTCGTTCTGAGGTTTTATTCCGAGTGGGTCATCCTTGCCTTTTATATGCTGTCTTCGAGTCTCATCCTGGTGGCGTTTGTGACCGCGGATCGGGCGCACTGGACCCTCAAACGTACTTCCGTCGTGGATAGGGTTATCAAAAGGAGGCTAAAGGTCCTTAAGGAAAAACAGGTCTTTATCAAGATATGCTTCAGGATCATAGAGTATGGGCTGCCGTTCATGCTCCTCTTCACCTGTTTTGTGCCTGTGGCCATCCCCGCATCGATCTCGGTTTTTGCTTCAGGGCTCCTGGGTCTCTTGCTCCTGACCTGGTTTTTCAAGCGGGAATGGATCGGGGGCAGTATCAGGGTGGCGCTCTATCTCTTCATTCCAGTGATACTCTACCTGAGTGAGCGGAATACGGTGCCATGGATGAATGACCAAGGTCTGCATTTTTACGACTTGAGCTTTGGGGCGGTGGTTGCTTTTGTTATCTTCACCCTCAAGCTGACCAGGCGCCAAAAGGGGTTCAAGACCACGCCCATGGATTTCCTGATCCTCTTGGTGGCCCTGGTGGTGCCGAACCTGCCGGATGAGCAGATCCAAAGCTACCAAATGGGGCTGTTCGCAGCCAAGATTGTGGTGATGTTTTTCGGCTACGAAGTGATGATGGGCGAGCTGAGGGGAAGTTGGGGCAAGCTGACCTGGTCCACGGTTGGGGCCTTGGCGGTGTGCAGCGTTAGGGGATTGGCGTAGAACAAAGGAAAAAGAGTGCGTTTGCGGTAGGCGGAGGCCCGTTTCACGCGAGGAGCGCTTCGACTTGAGGCGTCAGGCCTAGAGCCTCATGTCCCGGAAACGGGGGCGGTCCTGCCAACCTCAAACGCGCTTTTCTCCCTTGGCGATCTTTGCGCTCTTTGCGAGAAAAAATATTCTAGCAAGGGGAAAAAATGATGATGATTTTCTGTAGGAAATCGATCTTTGTGGTTTCGGTCCTCCTATCCATCGCAGTCGTTGCATCCTGCGGCGGGCCTGATGAACGGAAGATGAAGTTCTTCAACAAGGGAAAGGCCCTTTATGAGCAGGGCGACTACGTAAAGGCCAGGCTGGAATTCAAGAACGCACTCCAGATCGATCCGAAATATGCCGAGGCCTACGAAATGCTGGGTAAGGTGGAATTCCGGGACAAGAACTGGAAGAATGCCTACGGGGCGTTGTCCAAGGCCGTGGAGCTCAAGCCGGAGCTGAATGATGCCAACGTGCTTCTGGGCCAGTTGCTGCTCGCCGGGAAAGAGAGGGAAAAGGCCCTGGAGAAGGCCGAGACGGTGTTGTCCAGGGACCCGGAGCATACGGATGCGCTCCTGTTGAAGGCCGCCTGCCTCATAGCCGATGGGAAGGAGACGGATGCGGAAACGATTCTGAAGGGGTTGATCCGGAAGGAGCCGAAAAGGCCCGAGCCCTATTTTTCGCTGGTGGTGGCATCCCTGAAGCGGAAGGATCTGGCAGGGGCAAGATCGATTCTGAATGACCTGTTGGCACAGGACGATAACCAGACGGCCGCCCGTCTTATGCTCGCTGAAATCCTTGAGCAGGAGGGGAATCTTGAAGCTTCCGAGGCCCAGTACAAAAAACTCATCGAGCAGGCGCCTGAAAACGATCAGCTCAAGCTGCGCCTCGTCGGCTTTTACAGTCGCGCAGGCCGTTTTTCAGAGGCTGAAAAGATCCTGAAAGACCAGGTTGCATCCGATCCCAAGAAAGAGATGCACCGATTGAATCTGGCGAGGTTTTACGGTGAAAGAGGCCAGGGCGAGAACATGGTGGGTGTGCTGCAACAGGCCATCAAGGATCTGCCCGATGGATATGGAGCCTATGAAGTGCTCGCCCAGTACCACTACCGGGAAAAGGCCGTCGAAAAGGCCGTCAATGTGCTGGATGAATACCTGGAGCGCGTGCCCACAGGCCCTGACACGCTGAAAGCGAAGCTATTCAAGGCCAGGATCCTTTTTAACGTTAAACGATTGGATGATGCGCTCGCGCTCTTGCAGGAGGTCTTGGAGGAAAATCCCGGGCGACGTGCGTGCCCACGAGCTTAAAGGCGATGTCTTGGCCTCCCGGCAGGACATCACGGGGGCCATTGCCGAGTATCGCACCGTGTTGAAGGATGAGCCGCGAAATGTCCCGGCACTGATCAACCTGGCCCGCGCCCACTTTCATAATGATGAATCGGGGCTGGCGGAAGAGACCTTTCAGAAGGCCTTGGAGGTTGCCCCCGACACTCGGGAGGCGAGACTGGGGCTGGCCGAGATATACAGGAGAAAGGGAAAGATCGATCTCGTTGAGGCACAGCTCCTTGAGATTCTAAAGCAAAGTCCCGATGATAAAGACATCCTCATTTCCCTGGGGGATATCGCCCTTGCAAAGAAGAATGTCGACCGTGCGGATGACTATTTCAGCCGCGTTGAGAAGATCGATCCGGAATCAGCGGCCGTGATTTACAAGAAGGGCATGGTGCGCTTGGCGCAGAACAAACCTGAAGAGGCAAGAAAATGGTTCGAACGGGCCCTCCAAAAGGACCCTGATCTTGTGCCGGCGTTGAGTCAAGTGGTCAATGGCCTTGTCAAGGAGAAGAAGGTGGATGAGGCCATCGAGCGGTGCAGAAAGCAGATCACCAAAAGGCCGGGCAACCCCGGCTACCATGTCCTGCTCGGGAAGATCACCAGCTACAAAGGAAACCAAAACGAGGCACGAAAGAGCTTTGAAAAGGCCCTTGAATTGGATCCGCAGAATATGGACGCCCTTTTCGGCGTGGCGAGGCTTGAGCAATCCATGGGGTCTCTTGATGCAGCCCTCGAAAAGTATCAGGCCATACGAAAAGAGAACCCGGACAACTTGGCGGTCTCCATGTTGGCCGCAACGCTCCTTGAGCAAAAAGGAAACGCGGAGGAGGCAAGCAAGATCTACCGAGATATTTTGAAGCGAAACCCCAATGTCCCGGCCGCCGCCAACAATCTGGCGTTTTATTACGCTGAACATGCGCCCACAACTTCTAACCTTATGGAAGCCAAAAAACTCGTAGGGCCGCTCATCCAGAAATACGGAGAAAATCCCAACCTTTCGGATACCGTGGCCTGGATCGAGTACCGACAGGGGAATCTATCCAAGGCCAGAGGCCTGCTCCTGGGCATACCCGAAAAGGACCGGCACCTGCCCGTCATCGCCTACCATTTGGGAATGGTCTACCTGGGGCTGGGAGAGAAGGGGGAGGCGATGAAATCACTTAAGGTGGCGGTCGCCAGCCCTGAAAGCTTCCCAGGGAAGGAAGAGGCGCAAAAGACGCTTAAGGAGATGGGGGAGTAGGGGGGGTGGCAAAGGGCAAAGAGAATAGGGGAAAACACGCGTTAGGTTGGAGGCGCGTTTCACTTGAGGATCGCTTCGCTTGAGGCAAAACATAAGAAAAGGGCGCGTTGAATTCACCACAGAGACGCGGAGAGCACAGAGAAGCGTCTTGGTTCGGGGCAAAAAATGTGGATCTCTTCTCTGCGGCCACTAAGTGCTCTGCGCGAGACAATCTTCGCGTCCTTGGCGTCTTCGTGGTTCAGGATTCGAGGTCGGACATCTGGTAGAGAAATAGGAGGGATTCATTCATGAAAATCAAGTTTTTTGTCGTCTATCTTATTATCGCAAGTGTGATGCTCTGTGGGGAGGTTTTTGCGGAAGATCGCCCGTTTCATATCGGTCCCGGGGATGTGCTGGAGATATCGGTCTGGAAGGACGAGAGCCTTTCCAGGCAGGTGGTCGTGCCGCCGGATGGCGTCATCTCCTTCCCGCTCATCGGAGATATCAACGTTACCAACCAGACGGTGGCCGATCTGAGAGAGACGGTCAGAAAGAGACTGTCCGAATATGTCCCTGATGCAACGGTGACGGCCATGTTGATCCAGATCAACAGCCTCAAAGGCTACGTGATCGGGAAGGTCAACCGCCCGGGCCACTTTCCGATAGAACTGGATACCAACGTGATGCAGATCCTTTCCATGGCCGGGGGGCTCAATCCGTATGCATCTCCCAAGAACATCCTGATCGTTCGGCAGGAGGGAGGCAATCTCCGGAAGATTCCCTTCAATTACAATCAGGTGGAAAAGGGCGAAAACCTTGAACAAAATATCATCCTGAAGCGGGGCGACGTGGTCGTGGTGCCTTGAAAGAGGGCGGGGCAGAGGGCAAAGAGCAAAGGGGAAAACACGCGTTAGGTTGGAGGAGCGCTTCGCTTGAGGCAAAACATGAGAAAAGGGCGTGTTGGATTCACCACAGAGGCAAGAACAGCACAGAGGAGCGATCTTGGTTCGGGGCAAATAAAAAAATGTGGATCTCTTCTCTGCGGCCTCTGCGTGCTCTGCGCGAGACAATCTTCGTGGTTCAGATTGTCTTTGAACCGCCAAGGAGCTGAAAGGGCAAGAGCAGCTTCTAAGGCTTAAATGCAGGCAGGGGGACCCATGATGAGGAGATATTTCGATGCGCGAGGGGTGGCAATCAGCTTATGGCTTGTATTCCTTCTCTTTGGCTGTCTGGCCGACCGCAAGCCATGGGGCCGATGTGACCCTGGTGCCTTCTTTTCGGGCCATGACCGAGTATAATGACAACGTGACCTTCGCCAGGGCCCAAGAGATCAATGATTTTGTGGGGACTTTTACGCCTGGCTTTACCCTTGATTACAATACGGCGTTGACGGATTTCAGCTCAAGCGTGGAACTGGATTTCCTGAAATATCTGGAGGAATCGGACCTGGACACGGTGAACCAGCGGTATGCGGTTAAGGGCGGCTACAAGGTCACGGAGCGGACCAAGGTGACAGGAAATCTCTCCTACATTCGGGATACGACCCTCGACTCGGAGTTGCAGGAGACCGGTGTGGTGGTAGACCGAAGTGACCGGGAGCGTTTCATCGGGGGCGGGGGGGTCCTCTATAACCTGAGCGAGACAACAGAGCTCGGGGTCAAGTACGATTACACCGACACGTCCTATCACTCGAAAGAGTATGTTGACTACGATATGCATTCCGTCTCCCTTTCCCTGAACCGCCGGCTCAAAAGCCAGCGGGACGTCGTAACGGTCCAGCCCTACTACTGGCGGACGACCTCCGATGCCAGCAACGTGGACAACTATGGTCTGTCCGTTCGGCTGGAACCATCTGTTCACAGAGCTTTTTAGCTTTACCGCGTTTCTCGGTGGACGCTATTCGGAGTTCGACTATAAGCTGGCCCAGTCCCAGTTCTTCGTGGACCCCTCAACCGGCTTGATCTATGTTACCTATGAGGAGGTTGACCAAAGTGATTCGGACTGGGGGTGGGTTGCCGATGTGAGTTGCAGATATGCAGGTGAAACGATGACCGTACAAGGGGGTTATCTCCGAGACCTCACCTACAGCTCCTATGGCGAACCCCTGGAAAAGCAGCGGCTCTACCTGACCTTGAACCGCTCCATCACGGAGCGGCTCGGAATGTGGCATGACGGGGAGTCTGTATTTCACGAAATCAGACTCTGCCTTCGACAATGAGGACAGCACCTATGTGGAGTTGACGCCTTCGCTGAATTATAAGCTGACCGAGCGCGCCGTGCTGGAGTGTGCCTATCAGTATGCCCACGATCGCGACGACCAGCTCAGCAATGACAAGGACGCAGAGCGAAACAGGGTCTGGGCGGTCCTGAGAATGACTTTTCCCAAGAAATGGTAAGGGTTGAAGTTGGCATAATTTTTTCACGCAAAGCCGCTAAGATCGAAAAGGTATTGTCGAACCACGAATAGAGAATTTCTTGGCGTAGTGAGATTGCGAGAACCTTCTTGGTTCCGGCTTGTCCGGTTTAGGAGCTTTTGATGGAGCGGATCATGGATGAGACCAATGTGGCCATAGATCTCAAGGGCGTGATCAGGAGACGCAAAAAGGCATTCTTCACGGTTTCCTTCATGGTCTTGATTCTCTGCGCGGTGATTGCCTTTGTGCTGCCTCCTGTTTTCAAGTCGGAATCCACGATTCTCATCGAGGAGCAGCAGATCCCCACGGATTTTGTGAAGACCACGATTACGAGCTTCGTTGAAGAACGAATCCAGACCATCACGCAGCAGATCATGAGCCGGACGAGACTTGCTCGAGATCATCAATCGGTTCGGACTCTACCCGGAGATGCAGGGGCGCAAGACCACGGAAGAAATCGTCGAGGAGATGCGGGAGGCCATTCATCTCGAGACCATCAGCACGGACGTGATCGACAAACGGACCGGGCGATCCACGGCTGCGACCATCGCCTTCACGCTTTCGTACGAAGGGAAGGATCCGTCCACCGTCCAAAAGGTGGCAAACGTGCTGGCGTCCCTCTATCTGGAGGAAAATCTCAAGAACAGGGAGCAGCGGGCCTCCGATACCACGGCGTTTCTTCAGCAGGAGCTGGATGGTCTCAAAGGCCAGGTTGTCCTGCTTGAAAACAAGATCACGGAATTCAAGAAGGCCCACATGGGCGAGCTCCCCGAATACGGCGCCGTGAACATGCAGAATATTTCCAAGCTGAATCGGGACCTGGATCAAGTGAACATGCAGCTTCGTTCGCTACAGGACCGAAAAGTGTACCTTGAGGGGCAGCTCGCCAATGTGGACCCTCTTCTGCCGCTCGTAACGGACGAGGGAAAAACGGTCATGAACCCCACGGACCGGTTGAAGTATCTCCGTCTTCAGTTGATCAGCCTTCAGTCGACCCTTTCGGAAAAACACCCCGACATCATGAAACTGAACAGACAGATCACAGAGCTGGAAGCTCAGGTGTCGGATTCAAACGATTCCCTTTTAAATGTGAAACGGCTCGATGAGCTGAAGAACCAGCTGGCTGATATGACGACCAGGCTGAGCCCGAAGCACCCGGACGTGGTGAAGCTCAAGAAGGAAGTCGACGCCCTTTCAAAGGAGGTTGAGAGCTTTAAGACGGAAAAGGCGGTCTTAACCGTTTCAGAGCAGAAGCCGGACAATCCGGCCTACATCAGCCTCAGGACCCAGATCGCCTCCGCCGAGATGGAAATGAAAAGCCTTCTGGAGGAAAAGCAGAAGCTGACCAGGGAAATCAACGACTATGAGCGGCGAATCGCAAACGCGCCCCTGGTGGAGAAAGAATATATCGAATTGACGCGGGACTACGAGACCGCCAAATTCAAGTACAATGAAATCATGAACAAGCTCATGGAGGCAAAGGTTGCCCAGGGCATGGAGGAAAGCCAGCGAGGAGAGCGGTTTACCATCGTGGACCCTGCCCAGCTGCCGGAAAAGCCGCACAAGCCCAACCGCGTCGCCATCCTCCTCATCGGCTTGGTGCTGGCCATGGGGTCAGGGGTCGGACTTGCGGCGGTGAAGGAAAACCTCGACCAATCCGTTAAGACAAGGGAGGACCTCCTTCGCTTGACCGGGGCGCGGGTCCTGTCGACGATTCCCTATTTGCAGACCGCCGAAGAAAGAAGGGCAAGGCGGCTCAAAAGGGTGCTATGGGTTGCGATCGTGGTTGCCGCAGCGGCCGTCATCCTGGTTCTGGTTCACCTTCTCGTCATGCCGCTTGACATCCTCTGGATAAAGGTCCAGCGAAGGTTGTCCCTGGATTTCTTGATGTGAGAGGAACCCACGCGTAAGGAGAGGGTATGAGCAAACTGAAAAAGGCCCTTGAAAAGGCAAGAGAGGAAAGGCTTCAAAAGGGGCAATCCATGGGACAGCCGGAAGACTCCATCCCTGTGAGGGCAGGAGCTCGAGGCAAAACCCGACATGGATCGTTGCGACGTCAACCCGACCTATGAATGCACCCGGGTGGTCAATATCGATCGAGACCACCTGGTGAGGCACAGGGTGATCTCCGTTTGCACCGACAATCCGGCGTCCGATCAGATCAAGATCCTGCGATCGGAGATCCTCAATGGGATCAGCGAACTGGAGGGGAACAGTTTCCTCGTGACGAGCGCACGGGACGGAGAAGGAAAGACGCTTACCGCCATCAACCTTGCCATCAGCGTCGCTCAGGAGCTGGACCGGACGGTCCTGCTGGTGGACGCAAACCTCCGGAGGCCGGCCGTGCATCGCTACCTGGGTCTTGAGGAGAATTCCGGGCTTTCGGATTACCTGCGAAACAAGGCAGACATATCAACCCTGCTCGTGAATCCCGGCATCAAAAAGCTGACCGTCCTGCCGGCGGGCAAGCCCTTGGCCAATTCTTCGGAGTTGCTCGCCGCCCCCAGGATGGAGCAGGCGGTGAAAGAGATGAAGGCACGCTACCCGGACCGGATGATTATTTTTGATACCCCGCCGGTGCTCACCTCCGCCGATGCGCTGGCCCTTGGGCGGTTTGTGGATGGGGTCGTGCTCGTGGTGGAAGCGGAGAAGACCTCGAAGGAAGACCTTGTCCGTGTTGTGGAGCTCCTCAAGGACAGACCCATTGTGGGGACGGTTCTCAACAAGGCCAGGGGGTAAGAGAGGAGCGAATCCCATGTACGAATCCTTTTACGGTCTTCGCGACAAACCCTTCGATCTGCACCCGGATCCTGAGTACCTTTACATGAGCCGGGGGCACGAAAACGCTTACACCCACCTGGAGTATGCCATTTCCGAGAACAAGGGTTTCGTGGTGGTGACCGGCGAAATCGGGTCCGGCAAGACAACGCTCCTCAACTTTCTTCTGGAAAAAATTCCCCAGGGGGTTGAAGTCGGCATCATCAACCGCACGGACGCTTCCGCGTTGCAGTTCATCAAGATGGTTTGCCACGAGTATGAGATCGATGTCAGGGGGCTCGACAAGGCTGAAATGCTGGACGCCTTGAACCTGTTTTTGCTGGAGCACTTTGCGGCCAAGGTCCGCGTGGTGTTGATCATCGACGAAGCGCAGAATTTGTCCGCGAAAGACCCTCGAGGAGATCAGGATGTTCTCGAACCTGGAATCCGAGAAGCACCACCTGATTCAGATCATCATGGTCGGGCAGCCCGAGCTCAGGGTCACACTCCGGCAGAAAGAGATGGAGCAGTTTGCCCAGCGCGTGACGGTTCACTGCCACTTGGATGGGCTTCCCCGTGCCGAGGTCGGGGAATACATTCGCTACCGGCTGAAGGTGGGGGGCGCCACGAATCTGGAGATCTTTACCGAGGACGCAATGGAGCTCATCTCCGAGCAGTCGCGGGGCATCCCGCGTCTGATCAACATCATCTGCGACTCGGCCCTGGTGTTTGGCTATGCCGATGGGCTAAAGGTGATTGATAAGAGCGTCATCGAAACGGTCGTCAAGTCCCGCGAGGCAGGAGGGCTCTTCACGAACGATCTCTGGGATGAACCCCGTTTACCCCCGAGCTGGCGATACATCCGTGAGGGAGCAGTTGAAGGCCATGGAACAGCGAATGGCATTTCTCGAAGATCTCGTGGGCGGCCTGAATCAGAGACTGACCCAGCTTTCCAACACGAAGGAAGCGCGCGATGTCATCGTGCTTGAGCTCTTCAAGATGCTCAAGGGCAGCATGGAGAGTCGATCGGAACATCATCTTGAAGTTCATGAAACTGCGAAACCGGCTTGAACCGCTCATAGGTCTATCCAAGTCGCGCTGGCCCCGGTAAGGGTTCCCCTCAAAAAAAAATCAGACGTAGCCGCTGTCAAAAGCCCAGGCCGTTCCGATCTCTGACTTCCTCCACAGCGCCAGGCGGCGTGCCGCTTTCCGACCTCCTCCGCCCTGCCCTGATCTCCGACCTCTGATCTCCGACTTCTGTCCTTTCGCCCCTATTCCCAGACTTGCACGGTCACCGAGTCCGACCATGTCCCGTCCAGCACACCGTCATCATTGTCGTCCAATGCCACCTGAAAGAGATATTCGCCTGGGAGAAGGGGGCTGTCCGTCACCTCAATAGACATGGGAAATTCGATGACCGATTCTGTATAGCGGCGGATTCCGGGAACCCAACCCGAGCCATCCAAATAGGAATACCAACCGAACGGGGTGCGCGCAACAATCCAGGAATCGCGCTTCTGAAAGGCCTGACTACCCGGATCCAAATCCACGGAGATGGAGACAGGGTGATTCGTGCTCACGAAAGGTTTCGACATCGGAGCCGTTGGCGCGGATGCCTAAATTCGGCGTTTCCGCAAGTTCATCGGAAATCACCACAAAGGTCTCGATATTGGAAAGGTCGCTTTGTTTCGTTTTCATTGTAGGCCTGCACCGCTACATAAAAGGCGGCGCCTTCCCAGACGTCGAAAGTGATGGTCGTTCTGTTGCCGACATCAACGTTGCCTACGTAGTCGGCATCGGGGTAGGGGGCATAATATATAGTGTAGCCGTCGGCTCCAAATGTAGGGTCCCAGGAGAGGGTCACCGTAGGTCCTGTGACTTCACGGACGGCCAGGGCCAGAGTAGGGAAACATCAGCAGTAGAAGAAATATAAATGTTGTTTGCGTAGAAATTTGGTGTCTGTTCAACATGGCATTTAGCAGTTGAATTTGTAGTGAAGGAATGCACCTGGTGCAATTCCGTATGGATGTTACCCTCTTTCAGGAATTATTTTTCTATTGGTATGTATCGGATTCGGGTCGGGAAACTTTAACCGCAGACAGACCTTATTATCTCTGCTCAATGATCTTTGCGGCCAAGGTCCGGTCACCCGCGGGCCCCGCTGCAAGTCTTGACCAGAAAATGGAAGCATTTTGCCCGCTTTGAGATAGTATTTTACCCAAGTCTCGGGGCAAGGCTTGGGAGCTCCAGACTAACCAATTTTGAATCGCCAAGTACTTGTGGAAATCCCATTTCGGGATTGAGCCGCAGGATTGGCGCTATGCTTGTATTTGTTGAAGATTGCTTAACGACAGTGGGACAGTCGTTTTACGTGGAATGCACGCGCGCCAACCAACGGCTTCAGGTCCAGCTGGGATCTAGAGAGGAAAGTGGGAGTCAGTTCGTGGCGTTGTAGTCAACGGCGCCGGCGGGTTTTGCAGTCACCCTGTGGAGGCGTCGATCGCCCATGAAGGCAATCTGCTGGTAGGTGTCTTGGTTTTTCAGTCTTGCGAGGCGATACTCCCTCACCCTGACTTCTCCCCCAGGGAGCGGGGAAGGGCAGGGGACTTGTCCGGGATTTAACACCTTTCTTTTCCGATGCCTCAGCGCCATCAAAGCGAAGAACGAAGGGCATCTCAGAAGCTGAGGGCAGGAATTCCAGGTGGTGCGTCCATCCCACCCGGTCCAGCACGTGTTGGAGCTCGTTGACCCGATCTCCCCCAAAAGAGAGGAGCTCGGCTTCTTCAACGGTCCTGTCCTCCATAAAGAGCGTCGTATCCGTGACTGCGACGGGGGCACCGATTGAATTGCGGGTCATCAAGAAAAGCGCCGTCAAGGCCAGACAGCCAATCACGATTCTTTTCATTGCAGGACTCACCTCACTTCAGCTCGTTTCAGCCTTCTTATTGTTCGAAACGATTTCATGCTTGCTTTTCGTTTTGTGCAGTTTTTTTGTCTAGCTTTTTTTCTTTCGCCGGCGCACTCCCACCAATCCGAAAAGCCCGGAGCCCAGGAGGAGCAGCGTCGAAGGAACAGGCGCGTTTGTCGTTTGGATGACCAACTCGACCCCGTCATTAAAGAAATGGCAGTCCGGGTCGAAGCCAAATCCAAAACGCCCGTTGCCGGCATACGAAGTCAAGTCGTCAACAAGACCCAGGCTTAGGAATGAATAACTTAAATTTCTGAGTTGTTCCGCTTCCATTTGTGTCCTGAAACGAGTCGATCAAGACGCCTTGCCCCGCAAATTGATCGCCAGGTCGAGTGTCCGAATAGTGATTGGTCCCCGGTGTCGGGTTGTCCAAGAGATGAATGTATAGCACGTTGGCCCCGTTGTCCCAATTTGTAATTTTCGTGATGTTCAAGGTGGCCTCTTGAATCACCTCGCCTTGCGGCACTTGCCATTGAATGCCCCATGTATAATAACTGCCGTGATCGAGATCCCACAGATCGGCCGGACTAGGGTTGAAAGTGTGTGTGGCACCGTTCGCCATGCAAGGGATGATCATCAGCGTTGCAAAAAGGAACATCATTCGTTTCACGCGTTTCATGTCTTTCTCCTCCGGGCATTTCGCCAAAGCGTTGGGTTCTTCCTCCATGTTGGAGTCGACATGACATATTACAAGATGAGTGCCAATATCACTTCCAGATGATATTATCTTATTTTTTATTTTAAATTTCGAGCATATTAAAGAAATGCAAAAAGGAAATTGTGATTGAACGAATATTCATTTAAAGGGAATAGAGAAACATAATAATGGTAAAGTATTACATACTTTCAATGCCTCCGGACACTGAGGGCATGGGTTGAAGCGCGAGCAGCGGAATCGAAGGGCAGGCGGTTGCGCCCTTCGCCAACCCGTGCCTAGAGCTCCTTCAACAAAGGCAGACGTTTTCCAAGTATTTCAAGAACTTCATCGATTTGAGCCAGCGTGAGCTTTCCCTGTTCGAGGAGGATACGTCCGATGAGCCTGTGTCGGCCGCTTTGTATGTCCTCCATGACCTGGGTTCTCAATGCATTGACGATTTCATCGGGCTTGACGAATCCCTTTTCAACGGCAACAATTCCAAAGCGCTTTTCCAGGTGCTCTGTTTCCATCTCTCGCCTCCGAAATGAGTAAAGGTCCCGGGCACCGATGACCGGGCACTAGTGAAGCTTCTTCAGCATGCGGTCCAGCTTTTCAATGTCCTGCCCGGCCTTTGGGTGGCTGGGATTGAGCCGCAGGGTTTCCTGCCACTCCTTCAGGGCTTCCTCGAATTTTTCTGCAACATAGTATGCCATCCCTTTCTTGTAGTGAAGCTCAGCCCTGTGTTCGAGATGCTTCTGAATGTGAGACGTGATTTCTCCCGTGTTCTTGTAGCTCAGAGGCACGTTTCGGAGTGCCGAGAGGGCTTCCTCGTATCGGCGCTCACGGAAAAGAAGCGTCCCCTGATGATAGCTCGCACTTTGCAGCAGGTCGATGGCTTCCCGGTTGGTGGGGTCCTGTCCCAAGACCATTTCCGCTGCGGAAATGGCCTCCGGGTATTTGCCTTGCCGGAAGTGGTTCCTGGCCTCTTTCATGGCCATTTCAGAATAGGTGGGACGGGCCTTTGAGGAGAGGATCCCTTGAAGGGCAGGGAGCCTCAAAGTGCGTCCGGGGTCTGCCTTCCGGTCCTCCTCAATGCCTGTGAGATAGGCGATCACATAGCCCAGATTGGGGTCATTGTAAACCCGTTGGGCAATAATTTTCGGGGTTTCGCCCCCTTTCGTCTCATAAGCGATGAACCCTGACCCATTCCGCAAGAATGGCCTTGAGACGGGCAAGGGCCGCTTCGTGGTTGGGGTCGTAGGCAAGGCAAGAAAGAAAGGCCCTCTGTGCCCCCAGGGTGTCGCCCTGCGCGTAGCGTCTGAGTCCCATTTCGAAATGGCGTGACGCTTCAGCCCCAATGCGGCCTTCAATGCGTTTGATCGCCTCACTGGATTCCGGATCTGAGGGTGCGAGTCGGTGGGTGATTTCCCAGCAAAGCAAGGCCGCCTGAAGGTCTCCCCTTTTCTCATGCGCAACAGCCATTTTTGCGTAGGACTCATGGGCAACCCGAAACGGAGTGTTCCTCAATTTTTGGCGGCGCTGGTATGCCGGCGCGGCGGGGCCGGGGGGATGGAACAACCCTGGCTGAACAGGACCAAGACAGAGAAGCGCGCGCGGCCTTCAGACATTTCGTCAATCCAGGGCCTCCTTTTCAAATACGCCCAACTCTCTTGCGAACCTCGCTAGATCAAATTCCCCGTAAATCATGGTTCGGCCCACACGGAAGTGGATTTACAAAAAACGGATTGCTCTTTCGCTCGACCGTGAGGCCGCCTCGAAACCCCAACTTCATCAAGAGGCTTTCCACCAGCGGGTTGGTATCACCGTATGGGTAGGCCACATATTTCACATCGGCCCCGGTCTTTTCCCGGATAACGGCGGTTGATTCCAGGAGCTCCGTTTTGAGTGCCCCAAAGTAATCCCTGAATGATTCCGATGGCCCCATCCCGGCAAAGCTGCGATGGGTTTTTGAGTGACATTGCAGGTCCATTCCTCCCTTGGCCATTTCCCGGAGATGCTTCCAGTCCAAGGTCTTTTGGTTTCCCGTGATCAGGTCCGTATAGACGAAAAGCGTGGCGGGATAACCATATTTTCTAAGAATCGGAAAGGCGATGTCATAGCATGATCGCCACCCGTCATCAATGGTGATGACGACGGCCTTTTGTGGTATTTGTCTCTTGAACGCCATGAAGTCGAACAGGTGGTCGAGAGGGATGACATGAAAACCATTGTCCCTCAGGAAGCGCATTTGGGCTTCAAAGGCCGATGCCGTGACGGTCATCGGATCCGACAGGGTTTCAGAAAATTTGTGGTAAGTGAGAACGGGTACCGTCTGATAGCCCATGAGGGTGAGACCCCCTCTGCCGATAATCCTCCAAAGGGACCACGAAGGTCTCCCCACGATGAAAGGCCTTTGTTTCGTTGAATTCCTGGACAAGCCACGCCTTGGATGGGTCATTCAGGTAGCGCGCCGCCAGACGAGGCGGGGCTCTCATCCCCTGTGGCCACTCCCGCGACAAAAAAGGGAAAAACGAGGGGCTTCGGCTCAGGCGGTTGGACGATCGATGGGACGGTTGAGACGTGGGTCGGACGCACAGCCTGCCGCGAGCGTCAAGGCGGCAAACCACAGATCCAAATCCGTCATCCGCCGGCAAGTGTTACGATCCTGAAAGACTGGTCTAGTTGCGGCCTTCATCCTCTGTAAATGACTGGAAGCGGAAAATCTCCCACGGCTCGGTCCTCTCCATGATCTCACGGGGAGGCACCGGTCTCACGGAGACCTTTCCCTGGATTTTTCGATAGACATCCTTGCTGATCAGGATCTCGCCGGGACCAGCCATGACGTTCAGGGAATAGGCCAGCTTGAAGCTCTCACCCAGAAATGCACATTCCTCCCTTGAGCGCGCCCCCATGTGGGCTGAGATCACGATGCCCGAGCTGATGCCGATTCCGATCTTGCCCATGATGGGGTTGCCCTCTTCACCGGCCCTGCGCAAGACCTTTCTGCAAAGCCAACGCGCACCGGACGGCCCTCTCGGAGTGGTCCGGATTGAGAGGGGAGCCGCCGAAAACCCCGATCACCGCATCACCGATGATCTTGTCAATGACGCCGCCGTGCTCCTGAATGATGTCATCGGCGATGGCGAAATAGGCGTTGAGCGAACGAAGGGCTTCTGAGGCATTCTTGTCGTCCGCGAGCGACCTGAAGCCCCTGACTCCAGCGGAAAGCACCGTGACATGATTCCTGACAAATTTGTCGGGTGAAGAGCCTTTCGGGAGGCAGAAGTCTGTCCATTTTTTTCCCAGAGCGTGAGATGAATGAGATGGCGCCTTGGTCGGGCCTTGGGAGTCGTTTTCGGGTTGACCACCCGGGACAACGGAAGAGAACCGGGCGCCGGCCATTTCAGGAAGGGGCTGCGCCTTGCCGATCTCTTTTCCTGTCGGATGATACGGCCGAGGGTCAAGGCGAAGAGAATAACTGAAATCACGGAGACGGCGATCAGTCCCATACCCAAGAAAAGGAATCCGCGAAGGGTCGCTTCCTGCCGCTGAAAGAGAAAGAAGCCCAAACAGGCGACAGAGAAGGCGGTGGTCGTGGCCACCAGGGCGATCGCGGGGAAGAGGCGCGACGTCTTCAGAGAGAATCCATTGCTTTGGGCGCATGCCATTTCAGATCTTATCGGAACCTAAGGTGTTGTGGTTTGGATGCCCGAGAAGCTATCACAAACCGGTGTGCCATGTAAAGAAAAGCGACTGGGGTCGCAGACGGGCGGCCGCGGATCGCTCGCCCACGATGACGCTCAGGGGCTTCGCTCCAATTGGGATGATGGGATGATGGAATGGTGGAATGATGGGATGAGGGGATGATGGGTTTCGGACAGTAACAGGATTGCCGAAGGTCTGAGACCCAGGGCATGAAGATTACACTCGGGCCATGGTTCATGCGAAACTCCTTGACGCGTCGGAAATCCGTTTGGCATAATTTAATTTAATCCTACGAATGCCCCTCCTTTGGCCGGGGAATTGAGACCCATGCAGCCATTTCAACCGGTGCGTTTCGGAAAGTACCTGCTCTTGGACAAGATTGCCGTGGGCGGCATGGCCGAGCTTTACAGGGCAAAGATCATCGGTGTTCAGGGATTTGAAAAGCTCATCGCCGTCAAACGCATCCTCCCGCATCTCACGACGGAAGACGAACTGATCACTTCTTTTATCGATGAAGCGAAACTTGCCGCACTCCTCAACCATCCCAACATTGTTCAGATCTATGATTTCGGTCACATGGAATCGTCTTACTTCCTTGCCATGGAGTACCTCATTGGTAAGGACCTTCGATTCATTGCAAAGCGATCCAACGAGCGTGGTCTTCCGATCGGTCTGGAGCACACCCTGTTCATCGCGTCAAGGCTCTGCTCCGCTCTGGAATATGCCCACAATTTGAAGGACTTCCAGGGAAAGCCCCTCCACCTGGTCCATCGCGACATCAGTCCTCAAAACGTCTTCATCACCTACGACGGGCAGGTCAAGATCGTAGATTTCGGGATTGCCAAGGCCGCCTCCCAGAGTACCATGACGCAGGTTGGGATGATCAAGGGGAAGGTGGCCTACATGTCTCCGGAACAGGCCGAAGGAAAGGCCATTGACCACCGATCGGACATCTTCGCGGCCGGCATCGTCCTCTACGAGATGCTGACGGGTCACCGAATGCTTGAAGGGGACACGCTCACCATACTGACCCGCCTCAGAGAAGGGCAGTACGTGCCGCCCGGCGATGCCATCAAGGATCTTCCGCCCAAGCTCAAGTCCATCCTTGATCGGGCTCTGGCCAAAGATCTTGAAGGCCGTTATCAATCCAGCGCAGATATGTTGGCTGATCTTGAGGAATGCCTGTACGATCTCTCCTTGCGGCCCAGCGCCAGAGGCCTCTCTCTTTTCATGAAGGACCTCTTCAAGGAGGAGATCGACCAGGAAGAGACAGGTGATGCACAGGGAGGAGACGGAAAGAGATGCCTCCCTTGAAACAGGGCGAGCGGCCGATACCGCCAGCGTCATTTCCAGGTCCGGCGAGGTCGACGGTGGTCATCCCCAAGGAGGAAACCCCTCCGGCGGGTGAAGCGAGAAAAAAGGGCCTCGTGTATGGGGGGCTTGCCGCAGGCCTTGTGGCCGTGATCCTTGTCATAGCTCTGTTTGCGGGAAGAGGGACTGAATCCGCTAAAGACAAGGCGATACTCGAAAAGACAAAAGGTCCGCACGACGACCGAGACCGCCTCCCTGCACCCTTCCGTAAATAAGGAGGCAGGGCCCGCCACCCTCAGAATCGAAGGGGGAGAAGGGGCCGGCTTCTGTAAGGGCCTCCCGGCCGCCGTTCCTGCTGCCACGAGGCCTCCCCTCCGGCTGGGTCCCTGCGGCCTCCAAGGAAGTGGACGAAAAGCTTGCACAGGCCGCTGAAGGCCATGGAGGCCGACGCAGTACTCGGAGGCCGCCCTTCTCTTTGATCAGATCCTGGTGATGGAGCCATCCCTGTTGGACCGCGTGGCGCAACCCTATGCCAGGGCTTTGCAGGAACTGGCCTCAGAGCTGACGGAGTCGCAGCCCGATAAGGCGAAAGAGCTGCTGCTCAAGTCGGTGGAGCTTGATCCCGGGAGCGCTCAGGCCAATTATCAGTTAGGCCTGGTTTACGTGAAGCTGAAGGATTTTGACAAGTGCTCAAAAGACCTATCAGATCGTTGCTGAGCTCAACCCCACACTCCGCTGACGCCTTCTTCAACCTGGGGTACGTCCACGCAGTCACCAAGAATTACCCGAAGGCAGAAGAGATGTATAAGCGGGTGGTGGAGCTCGCCCCTTCTTACCTGGATGAGGCCCTGTACAACCTGGCCCTCGTGCAGGATAGGGAAGGGAAGCGTGAGCAATGTATTGCGAATCTTCAAAAGGCCGTTTCCGTCAACCCTGAAAACAACTGGCAAAGGAATACTTGAGCAGGGTGAAGGGCCGTGCCGGAGGATCGAAATGAAACGGGGCAACTGGCAGATGAACGTCGCATGGATCCTGGCCATTCTTTGGCTGATTGTGGGCTTTGGTTGCATCGGCGCGGAAAAGAAACCGAGCCCGGAGATCGCCCCTCCATCGCAACCTGCGTCCGCAGGTGAAAGAGGCGCCGCTCGCCCCCGCCACCCATGAAACCAGCCCCGAAGGTGGAGCCCACACCAGAGAATTTCGTCCACGAGGTGAAGTGGACCGGAGAGAGCCTCTCGATCATCGCCGGATGGTACACGGGGGATATCCAGAACTGGAAGGCGCTGGGTCCGTTCAATCCGCATATCAAGCCTGACGTCATCCGTGTGGGTGACCGCATCGTGATCCCCAGGAGTATGATGAAGACCCAGGAGCCCATGCCGAAGGATTATGTCGACAGTTTCGTGCCGCAGGCCACAGGCCAGGGCCCATCCAGCCCCTCCCGAGGAGAAGCCTCCTCAAGAGGAGCCGAAACTGTTCGGTCCCAAACCCCTCCAAAAGAAATAATCCTTGCGCGCAGCGTTGAATGTGCCTGCCGCCCATAGGACTCGGCGCGGGTTTCTTTCTGCTGTCGGCCCCCTTGTCTCACCGGTCTGGTGATGTTCGGGCAGAAAGGCGGCGGGCAATCCGGCTCACAGCACGAATCCTGTCACGAATCCGGAAAAACTGATTTTCTCTTGACACATGGCGCCCGGGTTTTCTAGCCTTTTCAGACAGGTCACCATTTGTTAGGTCGAAGGGGCGCACTTGTTCAGGCTCTGGATCGCCATTCTCAATTTCGTCTCCTCCATAGAATACGCCATTGCCGATCGGTTCGGCGAGCCATTTGCCGTTGGGGCCCACTTCTTTTTTTTCTGGGGCATCCCGGTCATACTCCTCTACCTCCCCGCAAGCTTGTTCCCCTTTGTTGCCGTCCTTTTCTGCACGTTTTACATATTCATGTTGATCGGAGACATTTACTTTTCCGTCTTCGGCCATGAGCGGCTCGAGCAGAAGCGGGGGATGATCGATATTACGAGTGTGCAGGAGATGAGGGAAGAGTTGGTCAGCGCCTTGGTGAAATACCTGGGCGGTATTGTCAGCTTTGCGACATTGTACAATGGACTTCAAACCATCCTGGACGGCAGGGCCTTTGTGATTTCGAATCCCTCTTCAGTCCCCTACTTCGATCTCCTCTATTACAGCGTGGTGACCATTTCGACGGTAGGGTACGGCGATGTTGCGCCTGCTTCCTTGGTCTCAAAGGTCTTCGTCATGGGGGAGATCCTTTTTGGCATCGGTTTTGCTTTACTGTTATTTGCGATGCTTGTATCGGTCTACATTGACATCATGAGGCGGAAAGGGCACTGATCCCTCCAATCCGCCCGGGAATCTCATTCAATGGTCATATTCAGAAGAAGAAAAGAGAGCGTGGCCTCAGACCGGGTGATTCAGTTGGCCATCACACTAGGTGACAGCACCACCAACGATCAGACGGGGAAGACCTTCGACCTCCATAGCGGCGATAATATCATTGGCAGAGACTTGTTGTGCGAGGTCGTGCTTCATTCCGGGACCGTATCGCGCAAACACGCCAATCTTCGAGTGAGCTACGACAAGAACAAATTCACGCTTTATGACCTGGGGAGCGCAAATGGGGTGTTTATTCCGCCATCGACTGTCTTGAGAAACAAGAACAAGACCCTCGAGTCAGGGGATGAATTCCAGGTGGGCGAAATCAGGCTGAAGCTCGTCGTCAGCATGAGCGGGGAAAATTCCCAGACCATGAATGTGGATTTCTTGAGATTGATGCAAGAGAAGCAGGATGCGTGATTTCCTGGACTACTCCTTATCTCCACCGGATCGGATGGCAAAGTAGATCTTTTCCTTGTTTCCAGGGTCCGGTTTTCTGCCCAAGCCGATGAGCCCGTGGCCCTCAAGCGGCAATTCATCCAGGTGCAGGTAGACGTCCTTATGGACCGGTGAAAACAAGTAGGTCCCGTTGGTGCTTTGATCCACGAGGACGAACTTGCCGCGGCGAAGCTCAATTCGGGCATGGACCCGGGAGACGCAGTCCAGTGGAACCACCAGATCGTTTTGCTCGCCGCGGCCCATGGACATTACGGGTTTGGTCGCGCCCACCCTCATTTCCTTATCACCCGCCTTGAGGATCAACTCGATTTCCCCTCCAGAGAGCAGAGATGAAGGCACCTGGATCGCCCGGGTGAGATCCTCAACTTGCCACACCACTTCATGCACATCCAGTTGCTCGTATCTCCCCTTTACCATCGTGTGGGTGATGTGTCGGGTGGTTAAGCCGGGCCAGGGGCCCAATGCTTCGATGGTCTGACCGGTGGTCAAGGTTTGACCAGCCTTTGCCAATGAACGCATTCGTGCGGCCACGTTGACGGCGTCGCCAAACAAATTGGTCCCATCATCGATGACCTGTCCCCAGTGGATGCCCACGTGGATGGCGACAGGCGGCATACCCGCCTGCGGCGGCCCAATGAGGGCCACCCGTTCATGCATGGCCTTGGATGTCTCGAAGGCGGGACCGATCTCCGGGAAGGAGGCCATCACTTCATCACCCAGTGTTCTCAAAGGGGTACCTTTGGAACGGATGACTTCCTCCTGAAGGATCTGAATGACTCGGTTCACAATTTCTTTGGCGGCCTGATCGCCCAAGGTCTCGTAAATGTGAACGCTTCCTGTGATATCTGCAAACAGGATCACGAGGTTTTGTGTTGTTTCTACCATGGGTTTCCACCTCGTTGAAATGCCAGCTTAGGTTCGGGCCGGATAACAAAGCAACAGCCCGAACAGTTGAAGCCACATGGCCATCCGCCCAAGGCCCACGCGGACCCACCGCCATGGCGCCAAATATAGAAGGGGTGTTGGCGTGTGTCAAGGATTGGCGCACCTATAGCACGATGAATTGGTTCTGGCGCCGAATCGGCAATGAATCGGAGGTATTTGATTGGCAAATCAGACTTGCTCTTATCACCTTCCGAGTCGTGCTCGTGCTCAGTCCGCCTCGGACGGTGCTCGTAATCGTAATCGAACGATTGAAAGAAACGTTGCACCAGAAAGCGCTCACGATTACGAGCACGGGCACGAACAATCGGAAATACACATAACATGCATTATTTAAAATAGTTACGATTAGAACACATTTATCCTGCTACCCATAAGGACTGTATAGGAACGTGTCGGAGGCCCGGCCAGCGTCTATTTGGAAGGCCTCCCCGCGATGGATGGGCGTTTGGAAGGCGAGATCAAGCAATGAAGCACCTCAGCAAGCCCTGGATAGGTTTTGATTGCCTGAGCCTACGATAAGCAGCCACCGGTGAAGAGTGTAGAATTTTTTACCATGTATTTAAAATTAAATATGTATTTTTTCAAAAAATTAATTCGGAATAGAGTTGACAACCCTTGAATTTACTGTTTAGATCCGCCCAAGTTGTATTGGCATCTGTTTTGCTTTATGTATGGTAAATCAAAAATTCAGACTTTATGGTTGTATGACGGAGATACGTCGGTAGAGAAACCTTGCCTTCAAATTTGACGATCCAGAGGAGCAATTCGGCCGGCAAAAAAAGGAGGGGACCACATGAAAAGGGTTTTGATGATCATTGGCATTATATTTTGTCTTTATGTATTTGCTGCGCCTGCCCTGGCCGCACCCGTGATCGACTTCGGCACCGGCTTTGCGGGATCCGGCGGGAGCTTGACCTATGACGGCACCAACGTCACCGGGACGGGCATCCCCCTCGACGTCCTCCTCGTTACCGGTGCCCCCCAGAATAATGGCGTCTATGATCTTTCCGGCGGGTTTGCAGGCACAATTAATTCAGCTGCGGAGTTGGAATTCAACACCACTACAGGAAATATAACGGTCACGGGTGGCGTACAATCATTCAACATACCAGATGGTACTGTCCTCTTGAGCGGCACCATAGACAGCTTCCAAGTCTATCAAAGCGGGTCCATCCTTGCCATTAGTGAGTTGAAAGGTAGCGATGTGAAGGATGAGGACCTGCTGGCTGCATTGGGGCTAAATTCGGCGACGCCTTTCACGTTCTTGGGGTTTAACATCAGTTCCAAGAACGAGGATGGGGTGTATGTGGCCAATTCCACGGATATTCTCAACACACCGGTTCCCATCCCCTCGGCCTTCCTACTGCTGGGCGGCGGTCTTGCAGGATTGGCGGTCATCAAAAGACGTATGCGTGCCTAGCGCCAATCGTGGTGTGACGATAAAAGAGCGGGGCGACGGCCCCGCTCTTTTTTTTGCGGAATGGGCTGGAGGCTCCCGCGCAGTCCGAGCTGTGGAAGCAATGGTCAATTCAATGTCACCAATTTGGCCGATAGGCTTTTTACACATGTGGAACAATCTTTCTGATAGACTGTAAGACGTTGCCGCGACAGTACCTGTGTTAGGATAATGATCATCAGTATGCAAATCAGCCGAAAGTTAGCGAGCGTGCTGATCTTGTCCGGTCAGCCCTTTCTCAAAACCACGGTCTTGCTAAAGAGCATTTTCGGGCTGTCAGTAGGCGTTAAGCCATTTCTCTGCGCTGCTTTGATGGTCTTTTCAAACGCGGTCTTCGATACATGGAATGGGGGCTCCACAATGAGGATCCTGCCATCCGGCTTGAGTATGGTTGCAATCTCTTCAAAAAGCGCTTCGCGATTTGGAATTTCGTGAACCATGTAGAACGCGAGAACAAAATCAACGTTCTCTGACACGCCGATTCTGTTCTTTTGGCATCTATGGAGCGTGATACGTTCCTCAAGTTCCGTTCCCGCAATTTTGTTTCTCAGTTTCTGAAGCATTCCTTCTTGTAAATCACAAGCAATAAGCCGCCCGGTTTTGCCAACCATTTGTGCGATGTCAACAGAGAAAAAGCCTGGACCGCAACCGAGATCCAGCACGGTCATTCCCTCTAGAATGTAAGGGCTCAAAATTTTTCGGGGGTTCTGCAGCCACCTTCGGAATCTGTTATCAAGACTGGCAGATATTTCAACCGGACATACACGATTCTTCCCCTCACCCATATATTTTTCCTTCTTTGAAAGACGAACAATGATCGTACAACCTGGTCATTACATATTGGACTGATTTAGCCTTGTCAAGGCAACGGACGGTAACAGGCGCGCCTGCCCTTTCTCAGCAAATTTGCTTGAGATTGGAATCAACACTGTAAACCTTTTTCAAATCCGGGCATCTCACGTGTCAGAAACAGAATTGAATCACTTTGCCGGTCCGGGAGGACAAAACATGAAAAGGCTTGCTTATGTTGCCCTTGCGGCAATTGCGATGGCTTTGGTTGTTCCGCCTCCAAGCGATGCGGGACAGACGAACGTCTTTGTGGCAGCACGCTATGGCGGAGGTCATTGGGGTTATGGGGGATACCGCGGGGGCTATGGGGGGCATCCGGGGTGGAGCGGCCATCGCGGAGGGTGGGGGCATTACGGTCATTCGTCGGGCTCCAAGTACTTTTTTGGAACCTCGTTCGTTTTTGGGCCGCCGTGGTATCCTTACCCGTATTATTATGCGGCACCGCCGGTGGTGATTGAGGCGCCGCCGCCCGTGTACGTTCAGCCTCGACCACAGCCGGAGCCTGAGAACCAGTACTGGTACTACTGCCAGAATCCGCAGGGCTACTATCCTTATATCAAGAGCTGCCCGGGTGGATGGATGAAGGTGGTGCCGGATACCACCCCACCCGGCCAATAGAGGAGGAAAACGGACATGAAATGGGGACGTCACCTTCTGGTGATTCTGGTTGGCGCGGCCCTGAGTGGGTGCGCGACCATGCCGTCAGGCCCGGGCGTCATGGTGTTGCCGACTCCGGGGAAGTCCTTTGAAACATTCCAGGCTGAGGACCAGGTCTGCAGAGACTGGGCGGCCCGTCAGTCCGGAGCCACGCCGGCCGATACGGTTAATCAGAATATAGCGGGCGGCGCGGTAGTCGGAACACTGATGGGTGCTGGGCTTGGCGCGGCGATTGGGGCTGCCTCCGGCAATGCCGGCACCGGGGCTGCAATAGGGGCCGGGGTTGGCGCACTCGGCGGAACCGCGGTGTCCAGCGAACCGGCCTTTGCGGCCGGCGCAGAGGCCCAGAGGCGCTATGACATTGCCTATCAGCAATGCATGTACGCAAAGGGAAACCAGATTCCGGGTGTTCAGCAGGAGTCCAGGCGCGCGCGATGGGTGCCGCCGCCACCCCCCCCTGGGTACACGCGGGCGCCATTCGTTCCTCCGCCTCCGCCTCACGGCGCACCTCCTCCGCCGCCTTACCCGCGATAATGATCCGCGCTTCAAGTGAAGATCCCGCCGGACCGATTGAATTGAATGGTTGGCAGACCCGGCGGGATACTCATCCGCTACCGTTTTCCTCCGAATTGTTGTAAGGTTAAGTCGAACTTGATCAGTCGGATAAATAGCGAAGGTGAACCATGGTGCTTGAAGAGACCCTTTCCGTTGGAAGTGTGCTGGGTGGGTTCAAAATCGAAAAGGAGCTGGGACGAGGGGGTATGGGCGTGGTTTACAAGGCCCATGAGCTGTCCCTCAATCGGAAGGTGGCGCTCAAGGTCCTCGCGCCACGACTTTCCTCCGACGAGGAGTTCATCAAGCGTTTCAAGCGAGAGGCCATGGTCGTGGCCGCCCTGGATCATCCCAACATCGTGAAAATCCTCTCCTATGGGGAAGCGGATGGCGTCCACTACTTCGCCATGGAGTATGTGAGGGCGAAGGACCTGGGCCAGATTCTGAAGGAAAAAGGGTCCATTTCCACTGAAGAGGCGCTTTCCATTACCGCGCAGGTGGCAAGCGCGCTGGAGGAGGCCTCTCAGCGCGGAGTGGTTCACAGGGATATCAAACCGCCCAACATCATGGTGGATGAGTTGGGGCGGGTCCGGGTGACAGATTTTGGCATCGCTTATCAACAGGATTCAGAGACCAAGCTGACTCGGGTCGGAACTTTCCTGGGAACCCCGGAATACGCATCCCCTGAGCAGGTAAGCGGGCAAGCTCTCGATGTGCGGAGCGACATTTATGCCCTTGGGGCTGTCCTCTACCGGATGGTCTCCGGGCAGTGTGCCGTGACAGGAGACTCACCTCTGGCCATGGTGGCCAAGATTCTCACCGAGCCCGCCAAGCCGATCCAGGAGGTCAATCCATCCTTGCCAAAGCCTCTCTGCCAGCTCGTTGACAAGATGATGGCAAAGGACCCGGCCAAACGGTTTCAATCTCCCCGTGAGCTTCTCTCAGCATTGAACCGCTGTTTGGACGAGTTGAAAATCGTTGCGCCGCTGGCCAGGACGCGGGTCGTTGATTTGAAGACCCCGCCGTCCACTTCGGTGAGACGGCCCACCCGGGCGAGGCTTTGGGGGGCGGTTGCGGGTGTGGCCCTGGCGGTGCTCCTCACCGTATGGCTCGTCGACGCGGTCATCCTCAAGAAAAGAGATACAACCACCACCAGCCAGGAGCAAGGCCTCCCTTTGGTCAAGGAAGAACAAACCGCCATGTTGCCGACCCTGCCGACGGCAACCGCGCCTGAAAAGGTTCCGGCTACAAGAAAAGGAACCGGTTCCAGCAGCGATGACAGGGACGCAAGAGACATCACCACCCGAAAAGACCGATGCCGCGCCCCCCGAACCGGTTGCGGCCGCGGCGGAAGGCCGTAAAGCAGTCGAAGGCGTCGTAGCGTCGGTCAAAGAAGGCAAAGAGGCGCCGGCAGGTATTGAACAACATGAAGGGGAGAGCGCAAAAGAAACGGAACAGGCCAAGCCTCCCGTTGAAACTGAAAAAAGAGAGCCCCCCAGGCCGCCTGTCGTGGCGTCGGCAAAACCTGTCAGGCTGCCCAAAGTTCCGACCGTCCTCCTGGCGGTCTCAGGCGATGAGGCCACGACCCCTTTTGTCCGGGCAAACCTTGAATCCCTCATGCTCGAAAGCGAGCTCCAGGTGGCCATGGTCTCGGAGATCCCCGTGCTCAGTGAAAAGATGCAGCTTGGAAGGGTGCCCTTGTCCCGGTATGAAATCGAACGGCTCGTCCCCAAGGGAAAGGCCCACATCCTGGTCCTGGCCCAGGTTCAAAGGGCCGGGTCCATGCCGCTTAAATACCAGGGCTACACCCAGGAGCTGATATCCGCCACCTTCTCCATCCAGACCGTTGACCTGGATACCGGTCTTTCCGCCACTTCGCCCGCCACCGGTGCCGTGAAATACACCCTCCTGAACATGGAGGAGAACTTCCAGAAGGAGATCGGCTACAAGGCCGGAGACATGGGCGCGAGGATCAGGCAGTACTGGGACAGGAAGCTGAGGGCCGCAAAGACAGATTAAGGCCTACACGTTTCCTTTTTTCTGCGGCTCGCTACCGCTACAGAAAGTACGAGCTCTTCCACGCGTCCGTCGCAGGGTGAATTCCTGAGATATCCAGCCCTTGAAGCCCATCCATTCGCCCGAACACCACCCTTAAGATATTTAGTCACACGCCAATTCCGTTCAATCAATTTTCGGATCAGAGTCACCAGTCCATCAAAAAAAAGGTTGTCTTGAAATATACGATCATCTAATCTATTCTACATAGCATAATATATGTGGAGCGCGTAATATGGAAACCATTGACTTTGAAGGATGCCCGTGTTCCGGCAAGAACATGAGCACCCTTGTGGGGCCCTGGATCCTCCTCACCCTATATGACCACAATGGCACGCACGGCTATGAAATCCAGAAAATCATTTTGAATCGACTGCAGGAAATGGATCTGGGCGCTAAACATGGCTGGCCTCTATCGTCATCTGAATATGCTGGAGAAGCGTGGCATGCTCACTTCCACTTGGGAAACCGGACAGCCGGGACCGGCCAAACGAATATATTACCTCACCGCCGCCGGCAAAGAATGCCTGTGGCGGTGGTTGGGCACCCTGGGGACCCAACTTGCCCTGATCGGAAAATTCATGGATGAGGCCCACCGAGTATTTCCCGAGACCAGTGCTCCCGAAGGTGGTGATGGGCGAGCATTCGCCAGCCATTTATGACCCGGACCAAAAGGAAGTCGGACGATGAGCTCCAGAGAGCGGATGCTGAGGGCGCTGGCGGGTGGCAAACCCGACATGGTGCCGGTCTTCCTGCGCGACCTCACCCTGGGTATGGAAATCCTGGGGCTTTCGACCCCAGAGGTTTGCGCGGGGGGGCCCAACGGTGGTTACCATGCGGAGAAATCTGCAGACGCCGTGGTTGCCTGCTGGCGGAGATTCGGACATGACTGTGTCGTAGGCAGCATCCATGATCTGGGCCTCGACGTGGAAGCACTGGGAGGGAGGACCTATTTTCCACCTCAGGGTGTGCCGCGGGTGGAAGAGGCGCCATTCAGTGACAAACGGCGATTTTTGAAAGCCCGCGTCCCGCGCATGGACACCGATGGCCGCCTGCCCGGCATGCTCAAGTCATTCGAACTTGTCAAAGCTCGGATCGGCAGCGATGTGGCCATTGCGGCCAATGTGGACGGCTCCGTCACACGGGCGGGGCTGTACCGGGGGATGGAGAACCTGATGCGCGATTTTATCCGTGACCCGTCATTCGCGGCCGATCTGGTGGATTTCGGAACGGAGGTGGCCATCAGTCACATAGGGTATCTAGCCCAAGCCGGCGCCGACTTCGTGTTCATGGCCTCCTCCATGGACGGCCCGGTCATAATCAGCCCCGGGCTCTATCTGTCGCATGTCATTCCAGGCCTGGGGCGGATTGTCCAGGCCGCTGGGCGGGTGGGTCTCAAAGTCATCTTCCACCCCCACGGGCGTTTCACGGACCCGCGTTTCCGGCCGCTTGTAGATGCCGCAATCCTGCAGGGGATACGCGGGTTTCAGTTTCCGGAGGATTGTGATCTGGCGGTTGCCAAGGGGCTTTGGGGGCAGAAAATCTGCATCCTTGGCGGAGTTGACATCCCAACGGTGCTGGTGCCCGGACCGCCGGAAAAGGTCAAGTCGGAGACCATCCGCTGCCTGCGGCAGGCCGCCGCGGGCGGGGGCTATGTCATGATGCCCTCCTGTTCCGTACACAGGGGTGACCCGCATGAGCACATCGAGATGCTTATCCAGACCACACGTGAATATGGATGTTATGAATGAAGGCTGCGGAGCACGGTCGTCCCGCCCGAGTAAGAGGGCTTTAGCCGGCAGAGATGTACGGCGTCGAGATGCTTGGGAGGGATCTGCCTATAAACCTTTTCAGCCTGAATGGCATTGTGAGGCCTCTGATGAAGCGGATGAGGGTGATTGTATCTTTGTTTGGTCTTGCCTGTGCAGCGGGAATGGTTGCAGCGCTGTCCCCGGTCGCCGCCGAGCCTTACAAAATCAAGCTCGCAACCCATTGGCCGGTCCTGCATGACATGAACAATGTCATGATCGAATTCGCAAGGGACATTGGCCGGGAGTCCGCAGGAAGAATCGAGGTGACCTATTACCCTGCAGGGACCCTGGCCGCATCGGGGGAGAAGTTCCAGAAACTGCGCACCGGTGTCTGCGATGTGGCCAACATCCACCTTGCCAACCACCCGGGCGTGTTTCCGCTGGCACAACTGACCACACTCCCTTTTCTCTTTGCAGACGGCACCGAGGCCGCCTGGGTACTGAATCGTATGCGCGATGCATTCGAGAAAAGCCTGGAAGCAAACAACGTCAAGCTACTTTTCATGGTGGGCGACCCCAATTTCCAGATCCTGCTGAAGTCCAAAAAGATAAACGTCATAGATGATTTCAAGGGCTTACGTCTGAAGTGCGGCGGATTTGCCGATGAAACGCTCAAGGCCTGGGGCGCGGTCCCGGTCCAACTCAAACATGGCGACATGTACCTGGCCATGCAGCGCGGGGTGGTAGATGGCATCGTGTTCCCGTTGGGCGCCGCCAAGTCATTCAAGCTGGAAGAGGTCACCAAATACGTCTTCAAGACCGATTTCTTTTCTTATCACCTCTTCATGGGCATGAACCTCGATACCTGGAACGGACTTCCCAAGGAACTGCAGGAGGCTGTTATGAGGGCGAGCAACAAAGCGGCCTACCTTTCCGGATTCCATTATCAGAACACGGACGGTGGCGCTCTGCAGGCTTATGTCGACAAGGGAGTCGAGGTGTACGAACCAAGTCCGGCGGTATTGGCGAAGCTCAAGGCAAGCACCTCCGCCATTCGCGAGAGGCTGATCCTTAGCCTAGAAAAGGACGGTTTGCCTGCCGCCGATACCCTGGGCCGGATTGAAGGCCTGATGGCGGAATACCGACGCTGGACAAGGCCGACCGTGCTGAAGCCTGTCTACAAGTAAGAACCGCGCAGGTCTTCCCGGCTATCCGGCCAAATCGAGGAATCCACCGCGTTCCATAAAGGCTCAAAGCGCGCTGACGTGACAATGGAATTGATCGTGCAGGTGGAGGACGAGATCATGAGGAACGGCATGTTTGAAAGGGCCGCCGATGCGATCGTCCAGAGCTCACGGGGCTTCTGTTCCCCATCAGCAAGGGCATGGCCGTCTTCCTGCTGGTCATCGTCTTTCTCGACGTCGTTTTCAGACGGTTCCGCCTGCCGCTGAGTGGGGCGATGGAGCTCACGGAGACGATCTTTTGCATCCTCTGCTTCTTCAGCTTCGCCTTTGCCTGGATCCAAGGGGACCATATCAGGGTTGGAATCTTCGTTGAACGGGCTCCGCGGCCGGCGCGCAAAGACTCGTGGCCATGCTTTCGGCCGCGATAGGCGTCTTCGTCTTCGGCTGCCTCGTTTACTCGGGCTTCCAGCTGACATGGTTCTCACTGACCCGCGGTGACACTACCGCGAACCTGCACCTGCCGCGCGCCTTGCCGCAATCAGCGATGGTCGTTGGCGCACTGGTCTTTTGTCTTCAGATCATCGCTGCCTTGCCGGTCGAACTACGGCGCATCGACAAGGAGCGCGGACAAGAGGACTCGCTTTAGGCCTATGGATGCGCTTGCCGGACTAGCGGGATTTGCGGCGCTTTTTCTGCTGGTTGCCATGGGCGTGCCCATCGCGTTTGGAATGGCCTTCGTGGGGCTTGTGGGGTTTGGGCTCCTGGCGGGCTGGGCCCAGAGCATCAATGCCCTTTCGATCGTGGTCTATTCGAATACAAGCCATTTTGTGCTGGCCTGCATCCCGCTCTTCATCCTGATGGGCCAATTTGCCTATCGGTCAGGGATCGCAGAGGACCTTTTCACGGTGATCCAGAACTGGATGGGGGCCGTTCCTGGCGGGTTGGCCATCGCCACCGTGTTTGCTGCGGCCGGTCTCGGGGCTGTCACCGGGTCGAGCGTTGCCGCCGTGGCGACCATGGGCGCCATCGCGCTGCCGGAGCTGCGCCGTCACGGGTATGATCCCGGCTTCGCCGTCGGTACCGTGGCGGCGGCCGGGACCCTGGGCATCCTGATCCCCCCGAGTATCCCCATGGTGCTGTACGGCCTTCTTGGCCGAGGTTTCCATCGGCCGCCTCTTCGTGGCGGGCATCATCCCCGGTGTGCTCACCGCCGCGCTCTTCAGTCTCATGATTTCCCTCCGTGTCAAGCTGAACCCGAAGACTGGCGCCTCCCGGCAGCCGTGTTTCATGGGCCGTCCGGTTCGCATCCCTCTGGAAGGTCTGGGGGGTCAGCCTGGTTTTTCTCCTCGTAATGGGAGGGATTTTTCTGGGCTGGTTCACGCCGACCGAGGGAGCGGGAATCGGGGCGATCGGGGCCCTTTTTGTGGTTATCATTACCGGCAATCTGAAACGGACTCTGCTCTCCGAAGCTTTCGGGGAGTCGATCCGCCTGACGGCCATGATCGTGGCGATCCTGATCGGGGCCTCGGTCTTTGCCCAGTTCATCGCCATAACCGGCCTGACCACCTTCCTTGCGGACTGGGCCGCTGCCCTGCCCGTGAACCGCCATGTGATCCTGCTTGTCCTGGTGATGATCTACCTGGCGCTGGGCTGCCTCATGGATGTGGTCGGCATGATCGTACTGACCAGTCCCGGTTTTCATGCCCGTTGTCACGCGGCTCGGTTTCGATCCCATCTGGTTTGGGATTCTGGTAACCGTGCTGATTGAGGTGAGCCTTATCACCCCTCCCGTCGGCACCAATGTCATCATCATCCAGCGAATTTCCGGGCTGTCTTCCAGCCAGGTCTTTGCCGGCGTGCTCTGGTTCCTGGTGGTAGAAATGGTCGTCATCCTGGCGCTCGTCTGCTTCCCCGTCCTGGCCACCTGGCTTCCGGACATGATGCTGGGCTGAGAGGGTATGGAGTCCTTTTCCTGGTTATCTCAGGCCGGACTTAAAGTCTTTGCTCTCTTTGCGTTTTGATGAAGTCTTCTTTTTGCCGATTGCCCTGCGCTCGGCAAACGGGAGCGCCTCCTGCTTGAGCCATGCAACCAGACACGCCACATTGTTGGCCTTGAACCCGTAGACCAGGTCCATGAACCGGTTGGGATCTTTGTGCGGCTTCCCCCGAATTTTGTCCAACCGCTCTTCAAAGACCGGATCTGCTTCTCGACAAGATCCTTGGCCCCAGAGAGCGAAAGTTGCTCGAAAAAGAACATCTTGCACAGGAATTCCATACGAAAATCCCTGACATGTTCGACGGCGCGTCCACCCATTCAAGGAAGGTCTTCCTCCCCTTGACGGTGAGGTCGAAGACCCGCTTTGACGGGCGCGACGGCTGGCTTTCGGCCCGGGCATCAAGCAGTCCCTCCTGCTCCAGCCTTTTCAGCAGCACATAGAGCTGGCTCGTGCTGAGCCGCCAGGTGGTCCCCAGGGCGGACCCGAGAAACTGCATGATTTCGTACCCGTGCCTTTCACCGGACATGAGGGCTCCCAGAACAACGTACTCCGTGAGTGACATGGCTTGGTCGTCATGGCGCACCTCCTGGTTTCTGTGGTCATCTGCATCCCCGCAAAGCCCGCAGCTTGAGGATGCCGTGGACCCGGTCGCCAGGGGCAAGGCCCATGGCATTCAGGTGATCGTGGCTGATCTCGGCCCACAACGTTTCCCCGCCCACTTCGACTTTCACCTGCACCGCCCCGTCGTTTTCCCCGATTTCCTTGACAATGCCTGCAAACCGGTTGATCGGGGGCCCGGGCGGCGGCAGGGGCGAGATGTAGACTTCCTGGCGGGAGAATGGAAAGATGCGCAATTTCACGGTCTTCGTCCGGCACCAGGATCTTCAGCCCGGCCCATTCAACCTGCACCAGGCCGTTTTCCAGGCAGACCTGGCCCCGGCATGGGAGCAGATTGGGCTTTTCCAGAAACCCGTTCTCCCCCTGGCGGCCCAGCCAGATCTCATCCGGTCGGCCGATCTGTTCAAGCCTTCCCCCGCGCATGACCGCGATGCGGTCGCCCAGCTCACGGGCCTCGTGAAGATTGTGGGTCACAAACAGGGTACTCAGGCCCAGCCGATTCTGCAACCGTTTGAATTCCTGGCGCAGATACCTGGCCGTGCGGAAATCCAGGTTGGCAAAAGGCTCATCCAGCAAGAGGATCTTCGGCCTGCAGGCAACGGCCCGAGCCAGCGCGGCCCGTTGCTTCTCACCCCCGCTCAGGGTTTGCGGCATTCGCTCGCTCAGCCCGTCCATCCGGAATAGCGTCAGGATCTCTTCGACCCGTGCCTGCTTTCCCCTGCGGCTGAGACCCAGCCACGTCATGGCCAGAAGCAGGTTCCTCCGTACGCTCAGGTGCGGGAACAGGAGCAGGTCCTGAAAAACGTACCCTACCCGGCGCCGGTGCGGGGGCAACCGGTCTGCGGGTGTGTCTCCAAACATCACGCTGCCCTGGTAGGGGACCAGTCCGGCCAGGACGTTGAGCAAGGTGGTCTTGCCGGCGCCGGAAGGACCGACCATAACCAGCAGCTCGCCCTCACCGATGTCGAGGTCCACGTCCTTCAAAATGAAGTTGCTGATTCGACTGAGCTTGATGGCGGTCACGATCAAGGGCCCCCGACCGGGACGTTGCGGCCGCGGCCGATCCACTTGAGGGAGAGGAGCAGAAGGAGACCGCTCAGAAGCAGCAGCCAGGAACAGGCCAGGGCCAGGCCAAGCTCTCCACTGCTGATGTTCAGGTAGACGGATATGGGAAGGGTTGCCGTCTTGAAGCGTGTGGCCCCCGCCACCATGAGCGTGGCACCGAACTCCCCCAGGGCCCGGGCCCACGCAAGAATGGTGGCCGAGAGGATGCCCTGCCGGGCAAGGGGGAGGGTGACCAGGAAAAAGGCCCTGTGCGGGGAAAGACCCAAGGTCTGGCCGGCCAGCTCGTATCTTGGGTCCACCGCTTCAAAGGCGGCCCTGCAGGAGCGCGTCAGGATGGGTGCGGCGATGAAGGTCTGGGCCGCAACCGCCCCCCAGGGGGTGAACACCAGGCGCAGCCCCAGTTCGGCCAGGAGACCCCCCAGCCACCGCTCTCCGAAAAGAAAAAGCAACCCCACCCCGGCCACCAGCGGTGGCATGACCATGGGGAGGTCCATCAGCACTTCGACCACGGCTTTGCCGTAAAAATCCCGCCGCGCCAACAGGTAGGCCGCAGGCACGCCCAGCAAAATGGAGGCTGACACCGCCAGGAGGGACGTAGTGAGGCTCAAGCGCAGGGCGTAAAGGGTTTCCGCCGACAAAACCGCGCCGGCCATCTCCGAGGGCGACACCTGAAAAAGCAGGGAGGCCAGCACCCCTGCCATAAACAGGGTGATCAGCATCAGAGGCAAAAAGAACAAACGCTGCATGGACCGCCTATTGCTTCAAGGGCAGGAAGCCGAAGCTTTCAAAGACCTTGACCGCCTCGGGTGAAGCCACAAAATCCTGAAGGGCGGTTGCAGCCTTGAGGTCAATGGCAGTGGTCAGCACAGCTGCCGCCACGGTTTCGGCCTCGAAATACGCCTCCGGGACGGGGATCATGTCCATCCGGTCCTTGAGCTGAAATGCATCGGCCCGGCCCACAATGGATGCATCAACATTTCCTTCGGCAACGTACAGGGCCAGTTGCTTGACCGTGGCCCCGTAGACAACCACGTTGGCCAGAATCTTGTCCTTGCGCCCTGAACGCTCCAAGATCACTCATGGCCATCTTGCCCAGGGCCATGGCTTTCGGGTCACCCAGGGCCAACCGGATACCGGGCTTGGCCAGGTCTTCGAACTTGCTCACTTCCTTTGCTTTGGACTTGTTGACGGCTATGACAGGGGTGTGGGCCACTACCGGCTGCCAACTGTGGACCTTGCCGTGGGCCTGAAGCTTTTCGATATAGAAAAGAGACCCGGGCATGAACAAATCGCCCAGGCCCGACGCAATGATCCGGGCCAGCAGACGGCCACTGCCGTCATAGTCCACGACCACGCGATGGCCGGTCTTTAACTGAAACGCTTCGACCAGCCGGTCGACAGGCTGTCTGAGGCCCGCGCCAACGAAAAAATGTAGCTCGGCCGCCGAAACCGAAGTGGAGGACAGGGCAAAAGAAAATAGTGCAAACAGGACAATGGCCTTCACAGGAGATCTCCTTTCGGTTCGTTCTCGGTCCACACGCGGGAATGTTACCGGTTCAAGCGACGCGGACTTCAGACAGGCCTTGAGCCCGGCCCGACTATTCGGACCTCGCGCAGAAGCGGTCCCAGCCCATCAAGTAGGCCGGGCCGGCGATGGTGGTGCCGTAAAAGATGACCGGCTTTCCGGTGAGAAACGGGCCGATGGAATCGTTGACAAGAGTGGTTCCGGTGACCAGCAGCAGGTCGGCCCAGTCCACGGCCTCATCGGCCGCGTCAGGCCCTTCCACCATGACGCCAAACTTTTTCCGCCCGATGTTTTCCGGGTCCAGGTCCAGCAGGCGGAAGGGGAAGAACCCGGCCATCGCCTCGGCGATCCGGGGTTGGAATCCAACCTGGGTGACTTTCACCCTGCCGAAACGCTCCTTGATGTGTGAGACCATGTGGGCGGCGCATTCGGTCGGACCCTGGTCGCGGCAGTGGATGGTGCCTTCGATCAGACCGAGGTATTTTAGGACCGCGTTCAGCGCGGCAACGAACACGGCCCGGCGGTAGTTATTTTCGAGCGGCATGCCGAATATCTCTTCCAGGGAGCCTTCAAAGTCGCCAAAACGATCGGTGAAGGCCTGGCCCAAGGCCCCACGAAATTCAGCCTGCATCAACCGCTCCCTGCCTTTCTGCAAGGGAAAGTCGTCACCTTCCGGGTTGCCGATGGCTTCCTCGGTGCTCAAGGCCCGGGCGCGGATGATGATCTTTTCACCAAGAAGATTGTTCTTCCGGCAGAGTTGTAGGCTCTTGACCTTCAATGCATCATAGATCTTGCTCATTTTTCCGTTCCTTCTGATCAGACGTTCGTGTCCTGTTTGGCCAATGCCCATGTCCGGGGCAGCAGCAAGAATTAAGAATGCGGCCAGGCCGTGATTTCCGTTACCTGGACCATTCTCACGTTGGCCATTTATTTCATGGTGGAATATTCCATTTTAGAAGTCAATGCAAAAGTGATCTTAAAGCGTGCATCGAGCTGTGCCACACACTGGACTACATCATCATCACGTCCGTGCGGGCAAAGTTCGAGGCCATGCCAGGTTTTAGCGTATCCTTGGCTTTGCCGGTTGGTAGCAGACTACTTCCCCCGGCAAAAGGGGATGGACACGCTCTTTCCGGTTTCCGTGCGCCGGATTATTACGATGGGTCGTTCGCCGGTGGGGCCTTGCTGGTCTTTGACTCCCTGGTGGTGGTTCCTTTGTCCGCCATGATGCTGAGCCGCCGCCTCCGCGTCGTCATTGTTCTCGCTATCCTCATGGGAATGGCATATAGTCTCATCGGTCTGTGAAAGGAGGATGCCATGCCGTGTCGCACCATCGACATTGAAGCCCTGCATCAACAGCTCAAGCGCCATCCCCGTTCGAGTGAAATGGGCATGATCGCCTCTCACCGGGGCCTCGTGCGCGCCACTTCCCGCGGGGGCAGCCCCGTCCGTGGTCTTTCCATCCGCTTTGACCGGAAAATCGTAAATGCCATTGTCGACGAGATTCGAGGCCGGCCCGGGATCATAGAGGTCGTGGTCGACTATAACGAAGGGGAGCTGGCCGTTGGCGACGACGTCATGGCGGTGCTGGTGGCAGGCGACATCCGCGAGAACGTCTTCCCCGCCCTGGTCGATGCCGTAAATTTGCTCAAGGCGAAGGCGGCGGCCAAGGAAGAGCAGATCCCTTTGGAATAACGGACACTTCAAGATCCGGTGCAGAAGAGGGCTACGAAATTAATGGGGTGGGGTCTTTCCTCGAAGCCAAAATTGAGTCTCAGCAAGGGGGGCCTTGAAATGGGGAATCTCCTCCTTGTCAGGCACGCCCATTTTTCTCGGACCCAGCCAATTGGAGCGTCTTGACAAGGCGCACATGATTTGTTACCCGTGGGGGCCAGACACTGGCGAGCTTGCTCTTGTCTTCGTAAGGGTCAAGAAATTAAACGCCTGTTTGAGCTCTGAGGCACCGTGACAAGGCGTGCTGGAAAAAAATGGCCAAGCCATCTAGTGAAGTGAAGAAAGACCAAAGAGGCCAATCATAATCAGAAACCCGGTCGTATAATACATTGCCAACAGGGAAAGAGGAGGTGTCATCGTCCGATGGAAACGGGTCTCTCCATTATCCTTATTCAGGCCATCCATGGGCTCGTTTACGGGATGCTCTTGTTTCTGGTGGCCTCCGGCCTGACCCTGGTCTTCGGCATGATGGATGTGCTCAACATCGCCCATGCCGGATTCTACATGCTGGGCGCCTACATCGGCTCCACCATCGCGGCGGTCACGGGGAACTTCCTACTGGCGCTCATTTTGGCCCCGCTGGCCATGGCGATCCTAGGCGGGCTGGTGGAGCGGTTTTTCCTCAGAAAGGTGCACGTCCACGGGCATGCCTTTGAGCTCCTGATTACCTTCGGCATTTTCTACGTGATCGGGGAGGCGGTGAAATGGTTCTGGGGAAATTTCCCCAGGCCGGTGGACGTGCCAGGCTTCCTATCCGGTGCGATTCCCCTCCTCGGTGCCACCTATCCTTCCTATCGCGGCTTTATCCTGTTTATTTCCTTCCTGATCCTGGCCGCGATGTTATACGTGTTCATGAAGACCCGCATCGGCATCAACGTCCGGGCCGCCGTCTCGGACCCCGAAATGGTCAATGCCCTGGGAATCAACGTGCCCAGACTCATGCTCGGCGTGTTCGCTGCGGGCTCGGCCCTCGCAGGGCTCGCGGGCGTGGTTGCGAGTCCGGTTTTGAGCACCTATCCCGGAATGGGGCTCGACATGATGGTGGACACGTTCGTGGTCATCGTGATCGGTGGGTTCGGCAGTCTGTTCGGGGCGTTTTTGGCCTCCATCATGAT
>CAVOVO010000032.1:0-87353 GCA_963699845.1 uncultured delta proteobacterium | reverse complement strand
AGAGGAGATTTGCTATGAAAGTTAAAGGAGCCGTGCTGAGAGAGATCAACAAACCCTACACCATCGAGGAAATGGAGTTGGACGCCCCGAAGGCGGGGGAGGTCCTGGTCAGATACGCCTATGCCGGTTACTGCCACTCGGACCTTCACCTGCAGCTCGGAGAGATCCCCATCGCCCTTCCTCTGGCTGCAGGCCATGAAGGGGCAGGCATTGTGGAAGAAGTGGGCCCGGGCGTCACATCGGTCAAGAAAGGGGATCACGTGGGCGTGACCTGGATGATCCCATGCGGGGTTTGCCCCCAGTGCCGGAGGGGCATGGGCAACGTGTGCAGCGGGAATTTCGGGAACTTCCTCCAGGGCATGCTGCTCGACGGAACATCCAGGATCAAGGACAGGAAAGGAGAGATGATCAGGCACGGGAACTTTGTTTCGTGCTTCTCCAATTACTCCATAGTCCCTGAGATCGGCGTCATTCCCATGCCCAAGGAATTCCCACTCCAATATGCGGCCCTCATGGGGTGCTGTGTCCCCACGGGCTGGGGAACCGTGACCAATACGGCAAAGGTCCAGCCCGGCGATCCGGTGGCCATATGGGGTCTCGGAGGGGTCGGCCTGAATGTGCTTCGGGCATGTGTCATGCAGCATGCCTATCCCATCTTTGCGGTCGATCTCGAGGAGAGCAAGAGAGGCCTTGCCGAGGAGTTCGGCGCCACCCGGTTCATCTGCAATTCCAAAGACGACCCGGTTCCCATCATCCTGACGGAGACAGGGGGCGTGCAACTTCCGGATGGCAATTGGATGGGCGGTGGCGTGCAATATGCCTTCGAGGCGATTGGTGATCCGGGCGCCATTGTCCAGGCCTGGTGGTCCACTTGCATTGGAGGAAGGGTCATTGTGCCGGGAATCACCCCCTTTGACCAGACGACCAATATTCCGCTCATGCTGCTGCCCCTGCACCAGAAGGCCATCATGGGGAATCTCTATGGATCCATTTCCACTCACATCGATATTCCGAGGCTTGTGAACATGGCCATGAAGGAGGATCTCAAGATTGACAAGCTCGTGACCAACAAGTTCAAGCTCGAGCAAATCAACGATGTGGCGGAAAAGATGCACAAGAGGCAAATCCAAGGAAGATGGGTCATGGCATGGGAATAGGGTGAACTGGATTTTGTCCACTCATGATCGGAGAATAGGTCCGGGGGCAGTCACGGGGCGGCCCCCGGACGCGAAAAAGAGGAGGGTAGAATGAAATTTCTGAGAGTCAACATGGCAAACAAGACCGTCAAGGTCGAGGATATGCCCCAGCAGTATCTGGGCCTTGGAGGTCGAGGACTGACATCTGTGATGATCAACGCAGAGGTCCCTCCTACGTGCGATCCTCTGGGCCCGGAAAACAAACTTATTTTCGCCATCGGTCTTCTCACGGGCACGACCCTGGTGAACACGAGCCGGGTCTCCGTGGGTGCGAAAAGCCCGCTCACGGGCACGATCAAAGAGAGCAATGCCGGGGGCACTGTGGGCGCCGCGCTGGGGCACCTGGGCATCATGGCCATCATCGTGGAGGGAAAGGCGCCGGAGGGTGAATGTTACCTTTTGCGAATCGATGAAACCGGCCAGGCGACCTTTGAGAGCGCTCAGCCTTACAAGGGCATGCGTACCTATGCGCTTACTGAAGCTTTACTGAAGAAATACGGACAGAAGAACGGCATTCTCTGCATCGGTCCCGCGGGCGAGAACAAAATGGCCATGGCTTCGGTCCAGTCCTCCGACGTGGATGGAAGACCCTGCCGGGCGGCAGGGCGGGGGGGTCTTGGCGCTGTCATGGGCGCCAAGGGGCTCAAGGCGCTGGTGGTGGACCAACGGGGCAAGAGTCCTGCGGCCGTTGCGAACCCCGAAGCCTTCAAAGAAGCGGCCCAGGCCTTTGCAAAAGCGGTTAAGGCCCATCCTTTCAGCGGTCAGATGATGCCGGCTTTGGGCACGGCCGGTCTGGTGGCGCCGGTCAACGCCATGGGCGCATTCCCGAGCTACAACGCAACCAAAGGGGTCCTTGAAGGGTGGGAGAAGATCAGTGGTGAAGCGCTGGCAAAGGTCATCCAGGAACGGAAGGGAAATCCAACCCATATGGGATGCAGCCAATGCATCATCCACTGCTCCAATGTCTATCATGACAAGGAAGGGAAGTACGTGACCGGTTCCCTGGAATATGAGACCATCTGGTCCATGGGCGGCATGACAGGCATCAATGATCTCGATGCCATAGCGCGGCTGGATTTTCTCTGCGACGACATCGGTGTGGACACCATGAGCGCAGGCGTGGCGCTTGCGGTCGCCATGGATGCGGGACACGCCAAATTTGGGGATGCCGAGGCGGCGATCCGGATGATGGAGGAGATCGGCAAGGCAACGGATTTCGGGAAGATCCTGGGCAATGGACCGGCCGCAGTGGGCAAGCACTTCAAGCATCATCGGGTTCCCGTGGTGAAAGGCCAGAGCATTGCTGCCTACGACCCAAGGGCCATGCAGGGAAACGGTGTAACCTATGCCACCTGCCCCATGGGCGCGGATCACACGGCGGGAAACGTGATCGGCGAATACCTGGGTGGCAAGCTGGATCCCTTGAAGGCTGACGGCCAGGTGGAAGCGTCCCGGAATGCCCAGATTGCCATTGCCGCTGTGGACTGCACGGGGCTTTGTCTCTTTGCGAGCTTCCCCCTCACGACGCCCGAAGGGGGCGAGGCTTTTCTCAAGGCCATGAACGCCCGATTCGGGACAAGCCTGGGTCCGGATTCGATTCCTGCTTTGGGCATTAAAGTCATTCAGGCGGAAAGAGAGTTCAACAGGAAAGCGGGCTTCACCAGCAAAGATGACCGATTGCCGGAATTCTTTTACAAGGAACCTCTGCCGCCACACAACAAGGTATTCCTCATCGAGGATAAGGATCTGGACAGGACCTTTGCGTTCTGATTTAGACTCTTATCGATCAGACCTGTTTTCGTCTCACCAGCTCAAAGGAGGGAAATCATGAAGATCAAAGCCGCCGTTTTGCGTGAGTTTAACAAACCGCTTTCTATTGAAACATTGGAGTTAGAATCTCCACAGGCCAATGAAGTCCTGGTCAAATACGTGAATACAGGATTCTGCAATTCGGATTTGCACGTGATGGACGGGGCTCTAGGGCCTGTGCCGCTTCCGCTGGTTGTTGGACATGAGGTGGCCGGCGTTGTCGAGGAAGTGGGTCCGGGCGTTCAAAATGTCCAGAAAGGCGATCGGGTCATTGTGCCCTTGGCTAGTGGCCTGTGGGAAGTGCCCTGAGTGCCTGAGAGGGAAAAGCAATATTTGCAGAACGGCCTTTCCTCCGGCGCTGGGAGGCACCCTGTTCAATGGCGCGCTAAGGATGAAAGACAAGCACGGCACCCCTGTGAGGTACCAGACCTTTCGTTTCCGGATTTGCCACCCACATGGTTGTGGACGCCGGCGGCTTGGTCCACGTCCACGACGAAATGCCTACTGGATCAAGCCTGTTTCATGGGATGCTGCGTTCCCACCGGATGGGGTGCGGTGACCAATAAGGCCGATGTGCAACCGGGAGATTCGGTTGTCATATATGGCGCCGGCGGTGTCGGTTTAAATGCCGTTCGTGCCGCAGCCAGTCGCCAGGCCAATCCGCTCATCGTCGTTGATCTGGAAGGGAAGCAAGGAAAAGATGGCCAGAGCGTTCGGGGCCACTCACTTCATCAACAGCTCCGAAGAGGATCCGGTCCCCAAGATCAAAATGATCACCGGCGGCGTGCTGATGGAGGACGGGCAGATTATGGGAGGCGGCGCCGATGTGGTCATTGAGGCCATCGGCGATCCCGGGGCCTATATCCAGGCCTTTTGGTCCTTGGGCATGGCGGGCAAATTGGTGGCTGTGGGGATCGTCCCGGCCGACCAAATTGTTCCCGTCCCCATGACCTTTATGACGTTTCATGACAAGTCCATCCTGGGGTCTCTTTACGGCAGCATCGCCACCCATCTCGACATCCCCAGGTATTCCGAATTGGCCGTCCGGGGCGATATGATGTTGGACAAATTGACTTCCAAGCATTTCAAACTTGAAGAGATCAATGACGTGGCCGATGCCATGCGTAAGCGAGAGATCCAGGGCCGTTGGGTGTGCGACCTTGACTGATGACGTTCGCCGCTGCTGGCAAGAAATCGCCTAAGTATAATGTTTGGAGGAACGCAGTCCCATCGTATCGACACGCCGTTTTCCGGTATATGGGGAGGACCTGAAATGAAATTCCTGAGAGTGAACATGAGTGATAAGACCGTGAGGACCGAAGATGTCCCGAAACCTTTTCTGGGTTTGGGAGGCCGGTGTCTCACATCGTGTTTGGTTAATGCCGAGGTCCCGGCAAAATGCAATGCGCTTGGTCCCGAAAACATATTGGTTTTCGCGCCGGGGCTTTTGAGCGGGACACCCATGGTCAACACCGGCCGGCTCTCCATCGGGGCCAAGAGTCCCCTGACCGGTGGGATCAAGGAAAGCAATGTGGGCGGTACCGCCGCGGTTGCCTTGGCCCGGTTGGGAATCACCGCTGTTATCGTCGAGGGGCAGGCCCAAGAGGGCGATTTGAGTATCCTGAGAATCGACAGTCAGGGACTGGGAGTGCTGGTTGACGCCCGCGCTTTTAAGATGGCCAGGACATACGAACTGGTTGAAAAGCTGCTGGGCGAATATGGAGAGAAAAACAATGTCTTGTGTATCGGTCCGGCAGGCGAGCAGCGGATGCTGTCGGCCTCCATACAGTCATCGGATACGGATAACCGGCCCTGCCGGGCTGCCGGCCGGGGCGGCCTCGGTGCCGTCATGGGCGCCAAGGGACTCAAGGCCCTCGTCGTAGACCGAAGCGGGAAGAACCCCGACCCCCTGGCCGACGAGGAGGCCTTCAAGGGGGCCAGCAAGGTTTTTGCCAAGGCGGTTCAGGAGGATGTGTTCAGCGGCCAGATCATGCCGGCCCTGGGCACCGCGGCCCTTGTGGGGGTCATCAACTCCGTGGGTGCCTTCCCGACCAATAACGCTAGAAAAGGGGTTTTTGAGGGCTGGGAAAAGATCAGCGGCGAAAAGATGGCCGAAACGATTACGCAGAGAGGCGGCAAAACCACCCACACAGGATGCAGCCAGTGCATTGTCAACTGCTCCAATGTGTACGTGGACCAGGGGGGGCAGTACGTAACCTCATCCCTGGAGTACGAGACCATATGGGCTACCGGGGGGATGTGCGGCATCGACGACCTCGATACCATTGCCCGCCTGGACTTTCTTTGCGACGACATCGGTCTGGACACCATGAATACCGGCGTGGCCGTGGCTGTGGCCATGGATGCGGGCTACAAAAATTTCGGAGATGGTCAGGCGGCCATTGAGATGATAGAGGAGACGGTCCGCGGCACGGAGATGGGTTTTCTCATAGGCAACGGTCCGGCGGCGGTGGGAAAGCATTTTAATCATCCCAGGGTGCCGGTGGTCAAAAACCAAAGTATCGCCGCCTACGACCCTCGGGCCATTCAGGGATATGGCGTCACCTACGCCATAAGCCCCATGGGGGCCGATCACACGTCTGGGCCGGTCTTGGCGGAGAATTTGGCGGCTTTTGGCGGCAAGTTGGATCCCCTGAAACCGCAGGGTCAAATGGCAAACTCACGAAACAATCATATCGCAGCGGCCATCGTGGATTCGCTGGGTCTTTGTCTTCTGGCGTCTCCATGTTTGTCCAAGCCAGAGGCCATGGGTGCCGTATTGACCATGGTCAATGCCAAGCTGGGTACCCAATTCGGACCCAATGAACTGGCTGGGGTGGGCATCAAAACCATCCACGTGGAGAGGGAGTTTAACCGGAAAGCAGGTCTGACCATGAAGGACGATCGTCTTCCGAAGTTTTTCAAGGAGGAACCTCTCCCGCCCAACAATACGGTTTTTCAGGTTCAGGACTACGAGTTGGACGGGGCCTTCGTGATTCTTGGCGGTGCGGTCTATAACGCAGCCCTCTGATGTAAACGGTTAAAAAGGGCGCCGAAGATTTGCGCTCAACGGCATTCGTCGGCCCGCAACGGACTATGAAAGTTGGATACACCAAGGGTCTTTCTCAATAGCGACAAACATATTGACAGGACATTTGATTTCTGATGATTAGGATTAGGGTCAAGCTGTTCGGCACCTTGAGCCTGGGGTTTCCCGGGTATGATCTTCGAGGAGGACTTGAGGTGGACCTTCCGGAAGGGGCGAGGGTTGGAGACCTCCTCGCCCTGCTGGAGCTCAGCGACAGGAACAAGCCGGTGGTGGCCATAAATAGCCTGATTCGGAGCCCCCAGGATGAACTTTCAGAAGGGGCGGTCGTGAACGTGTTTCAGGCGGTTTATGGCGGATAGAAGCCGACATTTCAACGCGGGATCAGGCAACAGACGCTGCTTTTCTGTTCCGGATCTCGAATGACCCGACCCGGCGCACTCGAAAGGGGGTGGTCACTGGCCCATGGAATCAGGGTGGACTCCGTGTCTATTGGGTAGGAGGGAATAAATAAATGTCCCTTAGGCTTAAACCCTTTTTTCTCAAAGAGGGGGTAACATATGGTCGTCGCAAAAGCAGCCGTATTACCAGGCAAGGACAAGCCGTTTGAGATCCATGAAGTGGAGTGGGATGATCCCCGTGACGATGAGATCGGCGTGCGCATCACGGCATGCGGTGTGTGCCATTCGGACTGGCACTGCGTGGAGGGCGATTTCGCAGTGGAGTATCCTATCGTGTGCGGGCACGAAGGCGGCGGAGTCGTGGATAGGGTTGGAAAGAATGTGACGCGCGTCAAGAAGGGGGATAAAGTAGTCATGGCCTTCATCCCCTCCTGCGGTCACTGCCAACCCTGTATTCAAGGGTCACGGGCAACTCTGCGATTCAGGTGCCAATATCATGTCCGGGATGAGGAATGACGGCTCCTATCGGATTCATGACAAAAAAGGGAAAAAAATCGATCAGTTTGCTTATCTTGGGGCGTTCAGCGAATATGTGACGATTCCGGAAGACGGATGCATTCCGGTGGATCCGTCTTTTGACTTGACAAAGATAGCGGTTGTGGGCTGCCGGGTCCCGACAGGTTGGGGTTCTGTGGTGATTACGGGACAGGCCAGGCATGGAGGAACCGGCATGGTGGTTGGGCTCGGCGGAGTTGGATTTAACGCTATCCAGGGATTCAAGTCGATGAACACCACGGTCATCATTGGCGTCGATATCAATCCAAACAAAAAGAAATGGGCGATGGAATGGGGCTGCACCCACTTCATCGATGCCTCCAGCCAAGATGTGGTCGCGGAGGTCATGAAGATCACCGGCATCGGGGTGGATGTGGCGGTGGATGCCATGGGGCATCCTGACATCGTAGGGTGGTGTGAGCAGTCCATACACAAAAACGGGACCTGTGTTTGGGTCGGTATCCCATCGGTCAACCAGATGACTTACCCGCTGCACGTTTACGCAGATGTGCTCATGCAGAAAAACTTCAAGGGGTGTCTGTATGGGGGCATGAGCCCGCAGGAAGCCATACCTCAGTTATTAGACATGTATAAGGCCGGCAATCTCAAGCTCGATCAGCTCATCACGAAGCACTATCGCTTGGACCAGATCAATGAGGCATATTCGGACATGCTGGCTGGGAAGAATATCTGCGGCTGTATCCGGATGGACTGATCCACAAGTGGGATCGGCTTGAGCAAATGAGCAATTCACTGGTCCCCGGCAGAATATGTGAAAGGGATTCCAGGGGAATCGTTCGACAACGTCCAGAAGCTATTAAGAGGCTGGAGAGGAGGGGAGAGGTTCACTCTCCCCTCCGCTCCATGCATTCGTCAGGCATTGGGAATTCGGATGGAGGTCTTTGAGAAATGATAGTCCAAGGAAGAGGAGAAGAACCGCAAAGGAATTCAGCCCGGAAGTCCAGGAAAACGATGACAGGGAAAACATCTTTTTCACTGAAGAGATCACGATTGAAGAGATGGCCATAGATGGGATCTGCGGGGTGTACTAAGCGGACAAGGTCCACGGTGGTGAGGGCTTCAATGTGAGGAATCGTATGCCTCGGCGTGATTGATGGCGGCGATGGAAATCGGAAAGAAGAAATACAAACTGGCCCCGGGAACCCAGGTTCGACAAGAAGACTTTGGGCTTTTGTTCTACACCAGGAACGGCCCCCGTCTTTATTTTCTTAGCTGCCGGCGGTTGCTCGATACGGGATTTTTTTCCGGCCTGACAAGCCTTGCGGATGGGCTTAAAGGGCAACCGTTTTCAGAGAAGAAGCAAATGAGCCTATTTCGAAGCCTCGACGGTCTCCGGGAGAAAGGGGTCATCCTTGAGTGCTGAGATGGCCCGAATCGGAGGGCTGCCGGGCCCCGGTAGGTAACGTCAGTGGATGCCCAGCACCTTAGCTGCCCTGGCCTTGTTGTTCTGCGAGAATGGCTTATCAATAGATTACGGGTGTAGACCGCCGTTCGTCTTCACGTGGCTGTGATGCTGAGGAATTTTCTTCAACGCGTCACCTATCTCAATCGCTGCCAGCCGCAGTTCATAATTTTTTTGCAGATTTATCCAGATATCCGGTCCCGTGCCGAACCAGCGCCCGAGACGCAAGGCTGTATCCCCGGTAATTCCGCGTTTACCTCGTATGATCTGGGTAAGCCGATTTGTCGGCACGCCCAGTTCTTTCGCCAGCTCGTTGGCACTCATGCCAAGCGCCTTTAACTCGTCGGCCAGGTGTTCCCCTGGGTGAATGATAATCCGTGCCACAGTTAACCTCCTTTAGTGATAGTCCACAATTTCCACATTAAGCGGCCCCAGTGAGCCCTCCGGCCATTCAAAACAAATCCGCCACTGGTCATTGATGCGGATGCTGTACTGGCCTTTGCGATCGCCCTTGAGACCTTCAAGCCGGTTTCCGGGGGTGTTAAGCGCCACGAGACGGTCCGCCGCGTGGAGCCGTTCAAGCCGCAACATGGCTTGCCGCTCAAATCCCTGAAACGCCTTAACCCGTTGGCCTTCGAAAAATGCGCTGGTTTGCTTATTTCGGAAACTTATGATCATTTAATATCGTTAGCACATTATACGTTGTACGTCAAAAATATAATCTAATCGCGACTGGGTTAGTTCCCCGCCCCTTGCGGCGCACATGATTGACATGTATCATATTTTTTCAATACCCCGCTGCTTGCGGCGGGGTAGTTCATCTTACACGATGAACGGCCCCGCCTCTATCTCCTGGACTCAGGAAACCTCCTGGGTTATAAATACCTCCGTGGAGAAAAAACGCTCCAAGGTTGGCTGGAGGATCCCGCCGGTGTCGGGCCGATGGCTCAACACCGGCTCGCCGGTTTGAGCAATGCGCTGGAGCGGTTGTCCGAGAAAGGAGTCATCATTGACTGCTGATCTGGCCCGACGGGGGCTGCGGGCCCCGGTTAACGTCACCTGGGAAGTGACCCTGCAGTGCAATCTCCGTTGCAGCCACTGCCTCTCGGATGCGGGATCGGCCGCGGCGGGAGAGCTCTCCACTGGAGAATGCCGGAAGTTGATCGATGAATGGGCGGCGGTCAAGGTCTTTCAGGTCAATATCGGCGGCGGAGAGCCCTTTGTCCGGGAGGACTTTCTGGAACTGCTGGATCACGCCCACGACCGGGGTCTGGTCACCTGCGTGAGCTCGAACGGGCTGCTCATCGACCGGGCGCTCGCCCGGCGTCTGGCCGGGATGGAGGGGTTCTATCTGCAAGTCAGCCTGGACGGGGCCACGGCCGAGGTCAACGACTCCATCCGCGGTCGGGGGACCTACACCCGGGTGTTGACCGCCATGGACCACCTGGCCCGGGAAGGCGCCCCCTTCAGCATCAATACGGTTTTGACCCGTATGAATTTTTCGCAACTGGAGACACTCAGGAGGATCGCAAAGGAATACGGGGCCGATCTTCGCGTCTCCCGCTTTCGGCCATCCGGGCGTGGGAAGGAAACGAAAGCCCTTTTGGGGCCCGATAAAGACCAGCTGGAGGCCTTCGCAGATTGGCTCAACGCCCATGATCTCGTCCGAACGGGAGATTCATTCTTCTGTCTGACCTCCGATTCCCGGCGCGGGAAGGGGCTCGATATGTGCGGTGCGGCCAAGATGACCTGCTGCATCTCTCCCTCAGGAGACGTCTTCCCGTGCGCCTTCCTTCAGGAGCCCTCTTTTCTGGCGGGAAATATCCGCGAACAGGGCCTCAAAGAGATCTGGGACCACGCCCCTGTCTTCGATCGGCTCCGTCGTTTGGACGTAAAGGCCTGCGAAACATGCTTGCGGTTTGAACATTGCCGCGGCGGGTGCCCGGCGATGGCATACCACACATACAGCGATATCTCCATGCCCGATCCCGAATGCCTGATGAACTTGCGGGCGCTTTCAGCCTAGTGATCCCATGAAATCGGTTCTATCTCGCTTAATCGGACCAAAGGAATCAGAACGCATCTATGCCTGATCACCTCTTTTCGCCACTCCAATTGGGTAAGGTAAGTATACCGAATCGCATCTGTTTTCTAGCCCATCGGACCAACCTTGCAGAGCAGGGCCTTTTGACGGAGAGGCATTTGGCCTATTACCGAAGGAGGGCTGAGGGAGGGTGCGGCCTCATCATCGTGGGTGAGCTCAGGGTCCATCCGCATGACCGCCCCTGGGAATTCATGATCGATGGCTTATGATCGGAGGGTCCTTGAAGGCTATCGAAGACTTACCGAAGCGATTCACCAGGAACACGCCCTCGTTTTCGCCAATTTGAACCATCATGGTTTTCAGAGCAGCGGCGCCATTACCCGCCACGAAGTGTGGGGCCCCTCGGCCATCGTCCGACATTGCATTCGGAGAGACCTCCAAGGCCATGGAACCGGAAGACCGGGAGGCGGTCATCCAAGCCTTCTCAGAGGCGGCATCGACTTGCCAGGGAGGGAGGTTTCGACGGGATCGAGATCGATATGGGTCCGGAATCCCTTCTGAGACAGTACCTCTCGCCTCTCAGCAACCAGCGCTCGGATGAATATGGAGGGAGTCTGGAAAACCGGATGCGTTTCCCCCTCGAGGTTCTGGATCGGATCAGGAAAACGGTGGGTCAGGACTTTACGGTGGGCATTCGACTGTGCGCGGACGAGAAATTTTGGGGGGCGATCACCATTGAGGAGTCAGAGGTTTCTGCAAAAACTTTCGAAAGCTCCGGCCGCGCCGATTTCGTCGATGTCTCCCTTGGGACCTATTACAACCTCTACCTGATCCTCGCCTCCATGCACACCCCGCTTGGGTTCACCGTGGATTTGGCAGAACGAATCAAGCGATCGGTCCAGATCCCCGTGATCGCGAGTTATCAGATCGGCCCTTCACAGATGGCCCGGAAGGTTCTAGCCGAAGGCCGGGCCGACGCCGTGGGGTATGTGCGCCAGTTGGTATGCGATCCTGATTTTCCCAAAAAGGCGCAAAGCGGCAGAGAGGGGACCATTCGATATTGCGTGAAGGACAACCGCGGGTGTATCGGCCGGGTGAACCAGAACAAGGTCATCGGGTGCATTCAAAACCCCGAAGTAGGATATGAGAAGGAGGTACAGGAGCGCGGCCTCGTGAGGGCGAGTCCTTCAAAGAAGGTGATTGTGGTGGGGGCGGTCCTGCAGGGCTGGAGGCAGCCCGCACGGCCCGGGTGCGTGGGCATTCCGTAGCGGTTTATGAAAAGGAAAAGGATCTCGGGGGGCAGATCAATCTGATCAGGATTCGTCCGGGTCGACAAGGCATGTTTGAAATCATCCGCCACCTCCGGCAATCTTTGGAAGAACTGGGCGTTTCCGTCTCGACCTCCTTTGAAGTCACCCCGGAATGGCTTTTTCAGCAAAACCCCGACGCGGTCGTCCTCGCCACAGGCTCAAAACCCATAGAAAAACCTGTCCCCGGGGCCTATGGTCCGCCGGCGGTCCTCAACGTCTGGGAAGTCTTGAGCGGGCAATATCCCGTGGGGGAAAAGGTGCTCTTTGTGGATGAAAACGGAGGGCATCACGCCACAGCCACGGTGGAATGGCTGGCTGACCAAGGAAAGAAAGTGGACATGGTGACAAGCGATCTCTTTATCGGTATCGAACTGGCGCCCCTCGGCGATCTCTATCTGACCCGGCAGCGTCTCCTCCAAAAGGGAGTTACTTTCAGGACCGATGTGATGGTCGACGAGCTCGACGGAAAACGGGTGAAGGCACGCGATATCTACACGAACGAAAAGATAGAATTCGATGAACAGGAAACGGTCGTCCTGGACATGGGAAACGTTGCCGAAGACGCTCTGTACCGGCAAATAAAGGGCCGGATCAAAGAGGTGTACCGAGTGGGGGATTGTGTGGCCCCACGAGGGATCGACATGGCCATTTTGGAAGGAAGAAGGGTGGGTGAGCGGCTGTGAGTGATTTCCACTTCCTATTCTCTCCCTTAAAAATCGGGGCCGTCCTGGTCCCGAATCGAATCCACTTCGCGGCCCACATGACCAATTTCGGCGAGCGCAACCGCATCAGTGAAAGCCACATCTATTACTATCGGGAGAGGGCCAAAGGAGGGTGCGGGCTCATCACCACCGAGGAGTTGACCGTTCATCCAACCGATTATGCTTACGCAAGACTGGTGGACGCCTTCGTAGCCGATGTGATTCCCGGCTTCTTGAAACTCACCCGCGCCATTCACGAATACGACACGAAGATATTTGCCCAGCTGAACCACAACGGCATGCAGGGGGACGGCAAGATATCGCGACTCCCTGTTTGGGGCCCTTCGGCCGGAAGGGATCCGATCTTCCGCGAAACCGCCAAAGAGATGGAGATCGAAGAGATCGAGGAGTGTGTCCAAAATTTCGCCAAGAGCGCCGGACACGCCGTCGAAGGGGGATTTGACGGCATCGAACTGCAGTTGGGGCACAGTTCCCTCATCAGACAGTTCCTGTCGCCCGCAACCAATTTCAGACAGGACGAATACGGGGGGACCTTCGAAAACAGACTCCGTTTTTGTCTCGAAGTCTTAGAGGCTGTGCGCAGGACCGTTGGGCCGGATTTCACCCTGGGGGTTCGACTGAATGCGGACGAGATGCACCCAAGGGGCGGCCTGACGCTCGAAGATGCCAAGAGGATCGCTGTCCGTCTGGAAGAAACCGGCACCATCGACTTTATGGATCTGAGCCTTGGGACCTTTTTCAACCTTTTTCTCGTGGAAGGGTCCATGCACACGCCACTGGCCTACACGGTACCCCTCTCGGCCGGCATTCGATCCGTCATCCGTCTTCCGGTTTTCTGCACCAACCGTATCAACGATCCACACTTGGCGGAAAAGATCCTTGAGGATGGCCGCGCAGATATGATCGGCATGGTGCGCGCCCTGATCTGCGATCCCCAACTGCCGAACAAGGCGAGGGAAGGACGGACCGATGATATCCGTCACTGTATCGCGTGCAATCAGGGCTGCATCGGGAGGATGGGTCTGGGGCTGAGACTGGGCTGTATCCAGAATCCGGCGGTAGGAGAAGAGAAGCATCTCGGCATGGACACGCTGGAACCTTGCGAAAGACCCAAACGGGTTGTGATCGTGGGGGCGGGCCCCGCAGGGCTCGAAGCGGCGCGGACGGCTGCTCTGCGGAGACATGAGGTTCTTCTCATGGAGAAGCGCGAGGAAGTGGGGGGGCAGAATCTCATTGCAGGGAAGGCGGCCGGAAGACAGGAGATCACGGGCGTGACCCGGTGGCTGAGCGGGCAGGTCTCCAAGATGGATATCGAGATCCGGCTTGGTGTGGAGGCGACCGAAGAGATCATTTTGGGAGAGAGGCCTGACGCGGTGGTGATCGCGACCGGTTCCCTTCCGAAAGAAAAACCTTTCCCGGGAAACTACGGTTTTCCGGAAGTGGTGACGACACAGCAGGTTTTGACCGGGGAGGTGGAGGCGAAAGAGAAGGTCCTGCTCATCGACCTGGACGGTCACCACCAGGCCACGGGGACGGCTGAGTTCCTGGCCGATCGGGGGAAGAGGGTCCACATGATCACCTCCGCCCTGTTTGTGGGAGGCCGACTCGGGCCGCTTCAGGACCTTTACCTTACACGGCAGAGGTTGGCGAGAAAGGGAGTCTCCTTCACACCGGACATCGCCGTGCTCGAGATCCAGGGGACCTTGGTAAAGGGTTTGAACGTTTACTCGAACGAAATGATTGACTTCGAAGGATACGACACATTGATCCTGGCGGCTGGAAACGTGTCCAACGACAGGTTGTATTTTGCCCTCAAGGGGAAGGTGAAAGAGCTCTATCGCATCGGGGATTGTGTGGCGCCCCGGAAAACCGACATGGCCATTCTTGAAGGTCATCGGGTGGGAAGGCAGATTTGATCATCAAGAATCTTGACGTTTGGGTCCTCATTCAGCAGAGGCAAGGCAGCCTCGATGAGTCCGCCTTCGGGTTGCTCGCCGAGGCCCGCCGTTTGGCAGGGGACACAGGAAAAGTGACGGCGGTGGGGCTTTGGCCCCATCTCGAGGATCAGGCAAAGGAATTGGGCCACTTCGGCGCCGAAAGGATCATCTGTGTGGCGCACCCGTCGTTTGGCCGGTACGACGGGGAGCGGTTTGCCTCTGTTTTGTCCCGTGTCCTCAAGAGATGGGAGCCAGACTGCCTGATCATGGCCCACTCCTCAGAAACGTCGGATCTGGCCCCCAGGATCGCGGCGATGCTCGGGACAGGGCTTGTAACCCGTGTCATGGATTTCGGAATCAACGAACAAGGCGAAGCCTCAGCAGTACGGCCCATCGCCAACGGCTACCTCTTTGAAGAGGTCCGGTTCAAGAGCCAGCGACCGTGGCTTGTCACCTTTCTTCCCTCCGTTCTCAGCCCTGATCCGCCAAATCCTGAAAAGAACGCGGAGATGGTCTTTGAAGAGCCTGCCGACATGCCCGAACAAGCGCAGACGCACCTTGAATCCACGATCGACGCAGACCCGGAAACACTGGATCTGGAAGAAGCAGACATCATCGTGTCCGGGGGCCGAGGAATGGGAAAGGGCGAGTCCTTCCAGGTCATTCACGAGCTCGCAAAGGCCCTTGGGGGATCGGTGGGGGGCACTCGCCCTGTCATCGACCGGCAGACCCTGCCCTTCGAGCGCCAGATCGGCCAGACCGGAAAGTCCGTCGCACCGCGGCTTCTCTTTGCCTGCGGCATTTCCGGTGCCAACGAGTACACGGCCGGCATGGAGAAATCGCAACGTGTGGTAGCCGTCAACAAAGATCCCCACGCCCGGATATTTCGGTTCGCCGATCTGGGGGTCGTGGGAGACGCCCACGAGATCTTGCCCCTCCTGGTCAAACGATTGAAGGAGGGCGGATGAGACCAGGACCCAGGGGAAAGATCTATTGCCTGACCAGCATTTTCTTGCTCGTCGTATTTCTCAGGATGCATGCCCTTGCCTATTCGCCCGAACAATGCATCCAATGCCACCGTCAGGGCGCACGGGAAAGCTCGCTCCATATCTCCGTAGAGGACTTTAGGAGCTCCGTTCACGGCAGGGTTCTGGAGTGTGAAGACTGTCACACCAACATCATTGATGCATCCCATAAAGCACTCAAAGGGTCATCCACCGTCTCCTGCCGGGAATGTCACGAGCAAGAAAACCGTCACGGTGTGTCTTCGGAGAGAGCGACTCGCCCCAAGTGCTATTCCTGTCACACCAAACACCGTATCATGGGAAAAGACGATCCCGCCTCTTCCGTTCACCCGGAGGCGCTCAAGAAAACCTGCGCAGGTTGTCACCCCGATGAATGCGGGCACCAAGACTACCTTTCCTGGTTCCTGTCCCTCCAGGTGGTTTCCCACGGCAAGGCAGATTTGAGCAAGAAGCTACGGAAGAGACAACTGCGTTGGGTGCCATCAGGGAAGTGCCGCTCACGGAGAAAAGGGCCCTATCGACGCTCAGGATTGTTTCATATGTCACCAATCCATGTGGGGATTGATCCATCCCAAAGCGGACCCTGAAGGGGAACCGGCCTTTTTTGCCGCTGCGCTTTCCTATCAGGTGCTCGCAATTTTTCTCCTCTGGGGAGGCGTTAGGTTTTATATGCAAAGGTCCATGCGAAGCAGGGGAGCCCGCAAGTGATCACCTCTTTTGACGCATTTTTTGCTGTTGTGGCATTCCTTGTCATGGTGATCGGCTTTGCAAGACGCTTTTCCCTCCTGCGAAGGGGAAGCGCCGAGGATCGCCGGGGAAGTCTCTCGGCGCTCCTGGCCTATCTCGTGGGCCACAGAAGAATCCTTCGGTACAGGGGCCGTGGACTCGCCCATCTTCTTGTTTTCTGGGGCTTGATTCTACCTTTGGTTGTTGTCATGGCGGCCCAGTTCCGGGTCGTTCTGCCAAGCGGATTATCCGTTGCCGTTTCCCTTTTGCTGGATCTCATGGGGTCTCGCCATGATGACGGGGTGCCTTTTCTTCTTCTGGCGGCGTTTCAGAAAATTGAAAGACGAAAGGACCGAGGGGACGGTTCTTCCTTTGACCCTCCTCTTTCTCATCCTCTGTCTCCGGATTTATGGCAGAGGGTGCGCGGATGAGCATCCAGGGAGAAGCCTTTTCATGGGCATCGCCCGTTGGCTCTCTCCTTTCCCCTTCATTGCCTGCCTCACCATATTTGCTGCAGGGGATGATTCGGCTCCATTTTGCCGGGGTGCTGTTTTTCATGGCCTTGTTGCCTTTTACTTTCATGCGCCACTTCGTTACAGGGGCTTTGAATGTCTACTACAGAAAACAGGGCAGCCAGGGTCAAGCGAGAGAGATTTCCCTTGACGGGGGTGTACCCGGGGCCAGAGCATGGGAGGACTTCTCATGGTTGCAGCTTCTCGCTGTGGATGCCTGCGTCTCATGCGGTCGGTGCCAGGACAACTGCCCTGCGACCCTTTCAGGCAAGATGCTCTCACCCAAAAAGGTGGTCCGGAAGATCCTGGGACAAATGGAAGCATGCGCAAAAACCAAAAACGCTTGCCTTCTGCGTGAAAGCATTTCGGATGATGAAATCTGGGCTTGCACGGCCTGTCTTGCCTGCGTGGAGCACTGCCCGGTCTTTGTGGAACCGCTCGACAAAATTATGGACATGAGAAGATCCCGTGTCATGGGAGAGGGTGCCCTTCCCCGGGAGGCGAAGCCCGTTTTGAGGAACCTCCAGATCTACGGGGACGTTTACGGGAAAGGCATTGCGCGAAGAATGGACTGGGCTTTCACCCAGGATCTGCCCGTGCTTCCGGAGGGGCCGGAGGTCCTCCTGTGGGTGGGGTGTTCGGGTGCATTCCATCCCCGCTACCAGGAAGTTGCCAGGGCAATGATCAAGATCTTAAAAGCGAGCGACATTCGCTTCGAAGTGCTCGGAAAACAAGAGATATGCTGCGGGGACCCCGCGAGACGGCTGGGTGAGGAAACTCTGTTCGTGGAACTTGCGAACAAGAACATCGCCCGCCTCAAGCTGGGTCGGTTCAAGAAGATCTTGACGCTTTGCCCCCACTGTTTCAATGTTCTGAAGAACGAGTATCCTCCCCTTGGGAGGAACGTTCCATGTGGTACACGCTGCAGAATTTATGGCTGAAATGATTCGGGAAGGGCGGCTTACCCTCAAGTATGCGCTTCCTGCCAGGATCACCGTGCACGACCCCTGCTACCTTGGGAAGGGCAAACGCAATATACAGGCCCTTGAGGGAAGTGCTGCGATCCGTTCCCAAAGCGGATTTTATCGAACTTCCGAGAAACGGAGAGAAGGCCTTTTGTTGCGGGGGCGGCGGCGGACACATGTGGCTTCACGAAATGGAGGGCAAACATATCAACAACATGCGGGCGGAAGAAATATGGCGGGCCGGCGTTCAGATGGTGGGAACCGCGTGTCCCTATTGTTTGACCATGCTCGATGACGGAATGAAATCCCTGGAGACGGAAAAGCCGCCGAGGGTCATGGATCTCGTTGAAATTGTAGCCTCTTCGATCGGGTAATGATGAAGATCGGTGTGTGTGTCAAACAAGTCTGTCATGTCTACGCAAGGACGGGAAAGGAGCCTGAAAACTTGTTCCTTGCCCCTGAGGACAAGGTATTGCGGGTCAGTCCCCATGACGAATGGGCCCTCGAACTGGCCCTCAGAGCCAGAGAGTCCCTGGGACAGGGAGAGGTGATTCTTCTCACACTCGGAGCGCTCATTGCAGAGGCCGAGCTGAGGCGATGCCTGGCCATGGGCGCAGATCGTCTTTACCGGATTGAGGCGCAAGGCCCGTTCGATCCCTGGCGAAAATCCTCCCTCATTGCCAGAGCGATCAGGGAATTGGAAATCGATCTCGTGCTTTGCGGCAAAGAATCGCTCGACACCCAAAACGGACAGGTCGGGGCCTTCACCGCTCACCACCTTCGCAGGCCCTTTCTATCCTCCATTGTCGATCTCAAGGTCCAGCGAGACATGGAAGTGGCGTTTGTTGAGAGGAGGGCAGGTCGAGGCATGCGCGAAATCGTCACATGCCGTCTCCCGGCGGTTTTTACCGTGGACTTGGTGGGAGATGAGCCTCGGCTTCCGAAGTTCGAGGACAGGCGGCATGCACAATCCAAGGCCATTGAGACCCTCCAATATGGGGACCATGGGGAGGCGGTCAGGACCATGCTCACGCGCACCTTTCCCCCAAGCCCCCGGCCCAAGCGGGTGCCAACCCCTGACAGCCACGCGGAAGCCTTTGAAAGGATAGAGCAGCTCCTGGCGGGAAGCCTGGTCCAAAAAAAGGGAACGATGCTGTCCGGCCGTCCTGAAGAACAGGTGGAGGGAATCCTCGCCTTCCTGAAGGAGCACAACTTGATCAACACAGAGGAAGGTCGGGAGCACGCTGAAGACGATGAGACGTAAGCAAGGAACGGGAGAGCTTGCCGGCAGAGTCGCGCTTGTCACGGGAGGGGCAAGGAATATCGGTTTGGCGGTTGCAAAGGAGCTGGCTCGAAGAGGCGCCTCGGTGGCTGTGGCAGACATCTGCCGGGATCTCAAGACGATTCCCTACAGGCTGTCAACACCCCAGGACATGGAAAGAGCGGTGGATGAGCTCTTGACGATGGGGGCAAAAGCGATTGGACTTCGCTGTGACATCCGCAGTGAAAACGAGGTTCGGACCGCGGTGAATCAGGTTGTCGAAGCTTTCGGCACGGTGGACATCCTTGTGAACAACGCAGGGGTCGTTTCCCTTTATCCGGCCGTCGATCTTTCTGAAGAAGCGTGGGACGAGGTCATGGATGTCTGCTTGAAAGGGACGTACTTCTGTTGCAAGCACGTTTTGCCCTTCATGATCCGCCAGCACTACGGCAAAATCGTCAACATTGCCTCTGTGGCCGGCCTGCGGGGCCTTGGGCTCTCCACCCATTACTGTGCCGCGAAACACGGCGTCGTGGGGCTCACGAAAGCCCTGGCCATGGAAATGGCTAATCACAACATCAACGTCAATGCTTTATGCCCGGGAACTGTCGAGTCGGAAAGCCTCAGAGGGCTGGCCTCCCAAGCGGAGGTTCAGGGAGACACTTATGAACATTTCAGTGAGCGCCATCTCTTGAAGGACCGCAGGATCACGAAGGATGATATTGCAGGCGCCGTGGGATGGCTCACTTCTGAAAACAGCAGATGTGTCACCGGGACTGTTTTGACCGTTGATTCCGGCTGGTCGGCCGGGGGGTGAAGCGCATGGGCAAGAAAGGCGAAACCCTTTTTTATTAGACTGAGGCCACGGGTTGAAGCGAAGGATGTGAATGGAAGCCTCTATCTCGTTTCACGGTTTCCCCTCAAAACCGTGGCGCTCCATCACTCCTGGAAACCGGCCTTTGATCGCCTCTCAAGGGAAGACGGCCTGACGCTTGAGGCGTTCGCCGCTTCCATCCCTGGCGCTGATTATTCGAAGGTGAAGCGTTTCCTGGGCGATCTCGTGCGCAAAGGGTATCTTTCGCAAGAAGGATCTGACCCGATGGCGGACTTGCCTTCGGTTTCCGTCATCATACCCGTGCGAAACAGACCAAAGGACATCGCCGCATGCCTGGAATCTCTTGACAGGGTCATATATCCTCGGGAAAAGAGTGGAAGTCATCGTGGTTGACGACGCCTCCACGGACGAGACGCCCGAGGTAGTGGCCCGATTTCCTGTCCAATTGATTTCCCTCAAGGATCGCCACCAGGCGCCTTCCTGTCGCAATACGGGCGCGGCCGCAGCGAAGGGCGAGATTCTCGCCTTTATCGATTCAGACTGTGTGGCCGATCCGCTTTGGCTCAAGGACCTTCTGCCTGCCTTTGAAAACCCAGAGGTCGGCGTAGTGGGTGGGCTGGTGGATTCAGCCACGGGGGGTAATGGCTTGGACAAGTACGAGCAGGTCAAATCCTCCCTGAGGATCGCTTCATGGTTTAAACGCTCCGACGGAACTGAACGTTTTTTTTATGTCCCCTCCTGCAACCTGCTTGCAAGACGTGACCTGTTTTTCCAACTGGGGGGATTTCGGGAGGATCTCCTTGTCGGCGAAGACGTGGATTTCTGCTGGAGAGCGGAGGATCAAGGGCGGCTGATCGATTACCAACCGGTTGGGAAGGTGTTTCACAGACACAGAAATCGAATCAAGGATTTCTGCATTCGCCGGTTCGAGTATGGGACATCAGAGCCCCTTCTGCAGCAACGTCACGATTCGAGAATAAAGCGTTTCGTTTTTCTTCCAGCGCCTACCCTGTTCTGGGCCCTGATCTTTCTTTCCTTCGTTGCTGGCAGCCTCATCCCCTTCGGGCTGAGCTGGCTGTGGGTGCTCGGGCATGGGGGAGTGAAGTTCATCAGGCTTCGGAAACGCGAGTTGCCGATTGGGTTCATGCCGTTGCTGTTCTCTGTGCTGAGAAGTTACGGGGCCTTTCTTTACCACTGCTGTGCGTTCGTCTCTCGATATTACGCGATCTGGGCACTCCTCTTCCTGCCTTTTTCACCCAAGGTGTCGGGCACCATCGCCTGCGCCCATCTTCTGGCCGGGACGACGGAGCTCTTCGTCAAGAGACCCAGGCTCAATCCTTTTTCTTTTCTCTTTTTTTTCTCTGTCGAGCAAATCTCTTACCAAACGGGTGTCTGGTGGGGGTGCCTGAAGCGACGCTTTTTCGCTCCCGTCAACCCCTCGCTGGCTTTCAGGTTGCCGAACAAATGAAAGGGAATTGTGCACAGCTTGCTTTTCAGCTGGCGAAAAACGCGCTCCGCTACCGCTTGCTGAAGGTCACGGGAAAGCCCGGGATACCTCAGGCCCTGAGCCTTGAGGTCACCCACCGCTGCATTGCGAAATGCCTCATGTGCAACATCTGGAAGATCCCTTCAAGCGTGGAAGATCTCCCCGTTGAGGATTGGTTGAGCTTCCTTTCTTCCCCCTTGTTTAGTGATTTGAGAGAGCTGGATATTACCGGAGGGGAACCCTTCCTGAGAGAAGATCTGGTAGATCTTATCAAGGGCCTCTTGCAGTTGGACCTGATGCGGCTTCGATCCATCGCCATCACGACCAACGCCCTCCTCGGCAACAGAGTCGTGGAAGGGGTCGAGCAGATCCTGAGGGCGCTCCGAAATCGTTCGATCGATTTGGTGATCGTCTGCGCGATGGACGCCGCTGGGAGACCTCCATGACAGGATCAGGAACTTCAAAGGGGCATGGCCGAAGCTCAATGAAACCATCCACGGTTTAATGCGCCTGAGAGAGACCTACCCAGGGCTGATCCTGGGTCTCAAGACAACCGTGTTGCCCATGAACGTGGACGAGCTCGATGGCATCGTCCGTTATGCCGACGATCGAGGTCTTTTCACGATCATTTCTCCCTGCATCATTACCGAGGGTCGATATCTCAATCTGGACAAGGCTGAGGGGCTCGTTTTCCAGGCGGCCGCCATCGAGAAACTGAAGCGATTCTACGAGAAACAGACGTCGCGGTGGATCTACCACGGAGAAAAGCTGGTCGAGTACTTTGACAGGGGAGGTGGTGAAAAAGCCTTGCTCCTGCGGTTTCAACTATTTCTTCGTTCGAAGCACGGGAGAGATGTTCCCTTGCCCTCTGGTGAATTTGAGCCTCGGAAACATCGGTTCGAGTCCAGTTGAGGATATGCTCAAGGCCACGAAGGCATCCTGGTTCAGGCGGCGCATTGGCAAGCACCCGCCGTGCCGACGATGCACGGAACCGGGACTTGAGCGTTACGGTCTTCCCTACGAGGGGCTGGCCTACCTTTCGCTCCTTTACAGATTGGGAAGAAGGAAATTCCTGACGTTCCATGAGCACATGGGTTTGGACAAATACATGGATGTTTAAGCCTTCTTGTGCTCGTCAGAACTCCTTAGTTTCCATCGTGCGAACACGCATAGTGCGATGAATGTCACAAGGAAATACCAGGGGAAGAATGAAATTGATTTCATAAAAAGAACGTTCTCCACGCCCTGTCCATCGAGATTGCGCTGGTTCTCCGAGACCCGGGATCTCAATACCGCCAGCAGCAATGAATAAAACAACCCGATCAGCCCGTAAGCCAGGTTGAGTGAGAGTCCCTTGAAACTCAGCACCGTGGCCCGCTGTTTTGAGCTCGTAATCCTGTTCAAATAGAAGCTTGAGAAAAAACGTAATAAATAGATCACGCCGAAGATGAGCAATACCGGAAAAATTCCGACGATCGGCAAGAATAGAGTCATCCCTAAAAACCCAAAGAACGTCAGGACAAACATGACAACCAGATTCGCTGTTGGAGAATGACGTTCGGCCATCTTCCGGGCAATATGCGGAATGAACAGTCCAAGGACAGCCATCCCTGATCCGAGCAACCCGAAGGATGCTTCCGGAAGGTCGATAAGACGGTAGTACTGACTGTTCAACGTGATGATCATCCTGATCGAATGATCGAAAACAAGCGTTGTAACGATGATCACAAGCGCAAAAGGCGTTTTCAAAATCCAGCGGCCCGCCTGGAGCGTGATTTTGAAAGATTGGGTCATGGTGTTTCCTCGATTTTCTTCCGTCGCACCTTCCCCACCTTCTTCATTGCCGACTTCACGCATCCGAAGCGTCGTTATCAGCGTCATGACAGCCATGAGCAGGGTCAAAAAAAGGGGAAAACGCAGCGTGAGGCCCTGTGTAAAACGAATATTCAATCCCAGCCAGTGGCCAAGTTGTCCCATCAGAGCCGGGTCGTACACAGCCGCCCCCAGAGTCATGGCCCCGATATAGGCGATCGATTGGAGCCGCATTTGTTTTTCTAAGACGGCACCCCAATCGCCCACGTCCCCCTCTTTCTTGAGGGAATCATAGGCGAGGGCCTCGTCAGCACCGCTGGCCGCAGCTTCCGCGGTTCCGCTCAGGATCCGGTTGACGAGAAATATCGCAAACAGCAGATTGGGGTTCCCTTTGGGGGCGAAACAGAGGAGCCCAATTTCTGCAACCATGAGGGCGCCGGCACTCACCAGGAGATTTCTCCTGCCGATGGCGTCTGCAAGGGCACCCGACGGCACCTCAAAGATGACTATGGTCGCCGCCCAGGCCACATTCAGCAAGGCAAATTGCTCCAGGGTTAGCCCGAAGTCCAGAAACAAAATGGTAAAAACAGGATAGTAGAACCGGGCATTGAAAAACACCCGGAAGGCAATGAAATACCGGACGTTGCGGATCTTGAATGCCGGCGTTTTATTCAAATCACTCATGTTGGATTCTTCAAACCCTCTGTGACTGGGAGACTTTTTGTAAGAGGGCCTGGGTTTCCATGAGCCAATGCCCCATCCCCATTTCCTCGAACATCGCCTCAGCCTTTTTCAAAATCTCAATCGTTTTGAAAACCAAACCATTATGAAACCGCGGGGTTTCTTGTCAAGCGCAGGCATTTTGAGTCCCGCATGACCAAAAGCCTCAGGCTGTAGGTCATGGAAAATGAAGACAATCGGAGGATGGCGGGGGGGACTACTGCGCCGAGTGGAGCATCAATCCAGGGGGCAGGGATTCGCCGAAGATGGTGGTGTCCTCCTGATCGGTGAGGACCACGACGCGTTTCGAGGGGTTTGATCTGGGATTCGGGAGCTGAAATGGAAGAGAGCCGCTCGATGATCGTTCGCCGGACCTTATCGTCCAGGTCCCGCTTTCGGTCGCCGGTGAGCCGCGCCATCTGCACCAGGGCCGAGGTCACGGGCTTTGGGTCCGGCCACGAAACGGCCAGGATCTGATGAACCCACTTTGAGACCACCTCCGGGGAGACGACCTGGTCAACCGGTCCGTAGAAAGGCTCCCTGGCGCCGATTCTCGAGATGGCCCACCAGTATTGGGGCGGGTTCTTCTTGGGGGAAAGGTCACGGAGGAGCGATGCGCCGAAATGCGCCTTATCGGACGCAGGGATGCGCTCAAGGTTTGCGAGCGTCATCCAGATCTCCATCTCCTCCTGCGGGCCTGGCTTTCGCTTGACCGTCTTTTTCCCGGGGATGATGAGGCCCCGGATCTCCTGGAGTAGATGGCGCTGTTGTGGTGCGCTGAGACCACCTGCAACCCGCCGCCAGAGGACCCACCACTCGGAGAGGACCTGGGCCTTTTTCTGGTTCAAAGGTCCTCCAGGGAAGATCTTCCACAAGTCGCGGAGCCGATGCTCATCCAACCCATCACCAAACCCGGGCCGCAGGCAGAACCCGGTGAGGTTGAGCCACCGCGCCTCGTGCTCGGGGCTTATGGCCCGTGCGGACGCAAGGTCCAGGAGCACGTCCGAGAGGCGCCGGGTAAAGCCGAGGGGCCAGGCCTCTTTCGGTCTCTCAACGCTCTTGGCCAGGGCTTTCAGGAGTTGCTCGGGCGGTGTGCCCCCTTTTTTGAAGACGGACCTGATCTCTTGTTCGGCCTGCTCCACGACCGATTCCTCGAAGACCTCGCTCTCCTTGAGGGGTGAGGGCTGGTCCTGGCTCCGCAGCTGGAACTGAAGCCGCCAGCGGTGAGGGGTCTGACGGGACCGGCACCAGATCGCCAGGGTCCCCAGCTCCGTGAACTGGGCCTCCACCGTAACCGGCAGGGTGGCTCTTGTACCTTTCTTGCCGAACTGAATCACCGTCTGGAGCGGGGGCAAAGGGGAGAGGGATTCGTCCACGGGAACCAGGTCGCCGATGCGGTCGCCTGCGCGATAGCTCGAACTGTAGAGATCAAAACTCACGGGCTGGTTTGTGGCAACCAGGAAGGATTTGTCATCAGGGAGGCGAATGTCCGTTCCCTCCTCCATGTTCCGCTCAACCAGACAGATGGCCTGCGGCGTTGCGGCCCCTTGACCATCGCCTGCCCCGGCCTGCCCGACGCCCAGATAAAAGGCGCGGCCGCTCCCGCTTCCGACCCGAACCCCGTGCCCCGTTTTCACAAGACCGTAGTAGGAACCCCCGAGGGCCACGGCCAGGTCCAGCTCAGGGCTCTGGAGCACCCGGGGGAGGTTTGGGTCTTCACGCCCGAACCAGTGGCGAATGGCCTCCCGGATCCGCTCCTGGAGGATCGCGGGTTTGAGGGCGCCCCCGTTGAAAAGGATGAGGTCGGGCTCGACGCTCGTTTTTCCCATGGCCGCCACATCCGCCCTGTGTCGCTCGAGGAACTGAATGACGTGGCGGGTGATGGCCGGGTCCTGGGCATAGGGGAGACCGAATTCCGTGATCCCCTGGCGAGGTCTTTCGGCCGGTCCGCCGGAGGCGGGCTCGATGATCGGAAAGAACCCTTCCAGGATGGTGGACTCCACCTGGGCCCTTTCCAGGTTGGTCGAGACCGTATCCGCGATCAGCTTTCTTCCGCTCCCCACCAGGGTGATGCGCATGGCCTCGGCCGCTCCGCTCAGGATGGTCTCCTTGGCCTGCCTGCACTGGTGGCAAAGGATCTGCCAGCGGTGGACGCTCAGACCGGGTGTCTCTCCGCGCCGGAGCGAGCCCTCCACGTATCTCGCCAGGGCCAGGTCCATGTTGTCCCCGCCCAGGATGAGATGATCTCCGACGGCAATTCGTTTGAACCCAGGGGTCGTCCCGGCCCTCTCCTCAAGGGTAATCAGCGTGAGATCCGTCGTGCCGCCGCCCACGTCGCAGACGAGGATCAGCTCACCGGGTCGGATGAATTCCCGCCAGTCGTTTTCGTGCTCGATGAGCCAGGCGTAAAAGGCCGAAAGGGGCTCTTCCAGCAGCACCGGTTCCTTGATACCTGCCTGAGAGGCGGCTTCAACCGTGAGATCACGGGCCACCTGGTCAAAGGATGCAGGGACCGTGAGGACCACCAGTTGGTTTTCGAGAAAACGGTCCTCGTCTCCTGACTGATCGTGGTTCCAGGCCTCTCGCATGTGTCTCAGGTAGGCAGCCGTGGCCTCGACAGGAGAGACCTTTGGGACCTGGTCGTCCGCGTTCCAGGGGAGGATGGGAGAGGTGCGGTTGACCTTTGCGTGGCAGAGCCAGCTCTTGGCGGAAGAAACGAGTCGCCCGGGCACGCGGGCCCCCTGCTCCCGTGCAAGAAAGCCGGCAATCCCCCTGGGATCGGCAACCCATGGGAGCGCCAACGCCTCTTTAACGATTTCGTGCTCGCCCGGGAGATAGAAGAAAGAGGGCAGGAATTTCAGACGCGATGTCTCTCCCGGGGCCGTGAGCTGCGGGATTTCATAGACCTGGATTCCCCGTCCCTGGGCCCGGTTTCCCTGGAGATCCACCCACGAGACGGCCGAGTTCGTGGTGCCGAGGTCGATGCCGATCACAAAACGCTTATCATGAGCCTGCATGGCTGTTCTTTTCCCGGACGTTGAATTCCAGCTTGAATCGCCGGTCGTCCTGCCTCGAAAGGCACCAGAGCTCCAGGGTCCCCACCTCGGTCACGCGCGTCTGGAGGGAGACCGGGACCACGGAGCCGGCCTCTCCCTCCAGGACGGTTTCAACCGTAGTGATTTCTTCGATTTCGCCTTCCCAGTCCTCGATGACCGCTCCGGCCGTGTCATGCCGCGATCTTGACCCCAGGAAATCGAAGACCACCGGTTCTCCAACGACGACGCCAAACTCCCTTTCACCGATCAGGGTTTCAGTGCCTTCTTCCATACCGAACCCGGCGACGCACAGGGCCTTTCGCAGTGCAGGGATGCCGGGAACCGCGGGCATGGCCGTTTCCACGGCGATGTAGTAAGACCTTGAGAGGCCCCCCTTGATCCGAATCCCTTTTCCGTGGCGGACAAGTCCGTAGTAGGCGGCACCTCTCGCCACGGCAAGGTCCAGGTTCTGACTTTCGATCTCCCTCACAACGGAGGGGTCTCCTTCCAGGATCCAAGAGGAGAGCACCTCCATCAATCGCCTTTTTAACCGCTCGGCCTTCATGACCCCGCCATTGAAGAGGACAGCCGTTGGAAAGGCGCGAGTGGCACCCGATGGGGTCTGTGGTGCGCTTTGTTGAAGGAAGCGGGCGAGATGTCGCGTGATGGCCGGATCCGACGCATAGACAAGTCCCAACTCCCTCATGCCCGTCTTGCGCTGCTCCTGGGGACGTGCCTCTCTTTCACAGGCCGGGAAAAAGCCGTTGACCAGGATTTCCTGAACTTCCTGACGCGTCAGCTCGGTCCGGATGGCACCTCCGATCAAACCGCTTCCGCGGCCGAGGACCGTCAGGGGATAGACGTCGTCACCGGCCTCTTTCAGAAGCAGTTCTTTAGCGGTGCGGCAACCCTGGCAGAGGCCCCGCATCTGGTAGGCGCGTGAGCTTGGCACCTTTGGAACCGGTCTTGGCAGACAGGGCATAGGCAAGGGTGAGGTCCATGTTGTCCCCGCCCACGAGCAGATGGTCTCCCACGGCCACGCGCTCGAGCGTCAGGTCCCCGTGGGACTCGGAGACCCGGATGAGGCTGAAATCCGTCGTTCCACCCCCCACATCCACCACGAGAATCAGGTCTCCCACGCGCACGAGGTCGCGCCACCGATCTCCTGATGCGCCGATCCAGGCATAGAATGCTGCCTGGGGCTCTTCCAGCAAGGTGACCCGAGGCAGTCCCGCCATCTCCGCGGCCTGTACGGTCAAGTTCCTGGCGACCACGTCAAAGGAGGCAGGGACCGTCAGAAAGACCTCCTGGGCCTCCATGCGGAGACGCGGGTCCTGTGCGGCCATGACATGGTCCCAGGCGTCCTTGATGTGACGCAAAATGGCTGCCGATGCCTCCACCGGCGAGAGTCTTTCCTGGTCCTCGGGCGCCTCCCAGGGGAGGATGGGCTTGTTTCGGTCGACCCCGCTGTGGCAGAGCCATGATTTGGCCGACGAGATGAGGCGATGGGGGATCTCAGCCCCCCGATCCCTGGCAAATTGGCCCACGGCCCTGGTGGCCTTTTCATCCCAAGGGAGAGACAGTGCGCCGGGCGGCACGTCGTGGGGTCCGGGAAGCAGGACAAAGGAGGGCAAGACCTCAGATGGCCCCACAGATCCGGGACCCACCAGCTGCGGGATTTTGAAGGTATGGATCCCGGGTTGGCCCGCCACGGCGGGCCGGATCTCCGTGTAGGCCACCACACTGTTGGTGGTCCCGAGGTCAATTCCGATAATGTAGACAGGTTCACGACAACGCTATCACTCCCTATGGGATCTCCACTTCGGCCTGTGCGATGATCCTGGGATCCTGGGATCCTGAAAGGCTCGGCAGTTCGACGCGGGCCGCCCGCCAGCCCTTGTGCTGCAAAACACCCTTGAACGGGGGCTCTCCGGACACGTTCCCCGTCAACCTGATGGCATGGGGGTCGAAGCCGGGCGGGATCGAAACATCCTCTCCCTCATCGCGGTCGAGCACCGGTTGAGGTCCGAAGTGTTTATCAAGGGCCTTGCGGCACCCTTCGTGGATGGATCGAACCGCTGCGCCAATCTGCGCGTCGTCATAGGCGGTCAGGTCTTCTTTGAGGAAATCCACGAGCCTCCCTTCTCTCTGAAAGAGAGAGAGCACGTGGAGCGCGCCGCTTCGGGCCTCGTCACCCATCCGTGTTTCGATGGCAGCCGTCGCCTTGGGGGCGGTCCGCTCCTTCGAGGCCGCGGGAGGCAGGCTTTGCACGCTTGATCGCCCGGTTGACGGCGAGACGGCTGCAGAAGCCAGGCCAGGAGCGCGGCCAGCACGATCCCTCCGGCCATGACCTGTACGAAGATCATCGTGAACTTATCCCGGACGACCTTGATCCGCTCCAGGGTCTCCTGCGGTCAAGACTTGCCCGTCATAGGCCGAAAGAGCGGCTTCGAAGCTCCTGAGCTCCCATTGGCCGAAGAGAGTCAGGCCCACCCCGAGCAACAGGAACCAGATGAGTATACAGAAAAGAAGCCTGAGCGATATCTTTGGGGTGCTCTCCATGGGTCGTTGTCTCCCTTCATGGCCTGTTGGCCTGTGTTTGGAATCCTTCCTCAGATGAGAACAGATTCCCGCCCAAGACACCCCTCTCGATCGTGGGTGTCCACTGGAAGGTGGGTGGGCAAAAAACGAACCACCATTCAGGGGTGAATGGTGGTGTCGGGCAGGTGGCACCGCCACCGCAATATCTTATGCCCGTATAACTATTTTATGGCAAATACTAAAGCAGTACCCTTTTCCTGTCAAGCGGCCAAGAGGCCTAAAGGCCATCAGATTTGGCTTGATGGGTATCTTGGAAGAATTGACCAATGGCCCTTTTTAATGGAAAATGACTGACCGGGCCATTCCTCCGGCCAATGTCAGCGAACCGCAGAATATCGAATGTGGAATACGCCGTGCAGAAGTGGAGGATCCCGTGAGCTGACTTCGACATTCGATATTCTTTGTTCGATATTTATTATTCGATCTTCGCTTTAAGCCGGATTAGGAGCGTTTGAGGATGAACCTACTTCGCGTTGACATGAAAAGTGGAAAGACAAAGGCCGAGGATCTTCTTGAGGCCTGGAAGAACATTGGGGGCAGCGGCCTGATTGCCAAGATCATGAACGAGGAGGTGGACCCGTTGTCGGATCCGCTCGGCGCTCAGAACAAACTCATTGTTGCATGTGGACCGCTCGCCGGAACCATGGCGCCGCAGTTGGGTCGTGTCTCCGTGGGGGCCAAGAGCCCGCTGACGTTGGGAATCAAGGAGGCCAACTCAGGGGGGCCAGCCGGCCAGTTTCTGGACAAGTTGGGGTACAGGGCCATTGTAGTTGAAAAAACCCCCGAAAAGGGAAAAACTTTCTGTCTCAAGATCTCCAGGGACGAAGCCGCACTCATCCCTGCCGATGAGTACTGGGGGTTGAAGAACTACGAGCTGGCGAAAAGGCTCCGCTTCAAATACGGTAACAAGGTGGCCATCATCTCCATCGGCATCGCAGGGGAGAGGATGTATCGGGGGGCATCCGTCTCGTTTACGGACGTATTCGGTGACCCTTCAAGGAATGCGGCGCGAGGCGGGTTAGGCGCGGTCATGGGCTCAAAGGGGCTCAAGGCCATCATTCTCGACCCATCAGGCATACCGCCCATACCTCTGGCGGATGCTGATCTTTTCAAGAAAACGGTACGGTCCTGGGTCCACACCCTTTCTCACGACATCAGCTGCGGGCTCTATTCAAAATTCGGGACACCCTTTGCTGTAGCGAATTCTGCGAACCAGGGGACCTTGCCGACCAACAATTATCGTTCAGGCAGGCCCGTGGATTTCTACAGGATCAGCGGCGAGGCGGTTCAGGAAAAACTTTTGGAGCGCGGCGGCAAGATGCACGGTTGCATGCCCGGGTGCGTCGTTAAGTGCTCCATCATCTACCCCGATGCCCAGGGCAATCGACTTGCCGCTGCCTACGAATACGAAAATATCGCCATGCTCGGGTCCAATCTGGGCATCATGGACCTGGATGCGATCGGCAAGCTCAAGTTCATGTGCGATGATCTGGGGGTCGATGCCATCGAGATCGGGAGCGCACTTGCCGTCGCATCGGAAGCAGGAAAGATGGAACTCGGAGATGCCGCCGCCGCAGAGAGGCTTCTGAGCGAAATCGAGCAAGGGACCGTGCTTGGAAACGCCTTGGGAAACGGGGTGGTAAGCACCGCAAAGGCCTTAAGGATCGACCGGGTGCCGGCCTATAAGGGGCAGGCCCTCCCCGGGCACGATCCGCGGGCGGTCAAGGGGACGGGGGTGACTTATGTGACGAGCCCCATGGGGGCGGACCATACGGCGGGTCTCACCTACCGGATGCCGCGTGAGAAGGACAAACAGGCGGACAATTCGCTCCGGTCCCAGGTTCAGGCTGCGGTGTGCGACACCTTCGGATACTGCTTGAACGCTGTTCCGGGCGGGCAGGCGTCGATCTATGGCTTCTTCGCGGACCTGATGAATGGACGCTACGGCACCTGCCTCAGCGCGGACGACGTGATAGAAATCGGAAAGCAGACCATAAGGGATCAGCTCAAGTTCAACGAGGGCGCCGAGTTCAGCAGATCGGGCGAGCCAACAAGGGGCTTCATCCGCTCAGAATCTTTGGGTCCGACCGAGCAGGTCTTTGATGTTTCAGAGAACGACATCGGAAGGATCTGGGATCGACTGGACGCCTTCAAGGAACCAAAGAAGGTGTGGGAGGTCCGGATCCCGCCGATGCCGAACCTCCTGTTCGGCGCCGGGGTGATCCAAAACATGGGCGGAGCGGTCAAGCGGCTGAACATGAAAAGGGCCATGATCGTCTCAGATCCGATCATGAATGAGATCGGGCGGGTTGACGAAGTCCGGGACATCCTGGGAAGGGCCGGAATCCTTTCGGAGACCTTCCTGGAGGTAGAGCCCGACCCGCCCGTTGAGCTCATAGAGAAGGGCGGGCGTTTCTTCAAGGACAGGGGCTGCGATGGGATCGTCGGCCTTGGCGGCGGGAGCGCTCTGGATGCAGCGAAAGGAATCGCTTTGCGGGTCTCCCATCCCGGGGAACTGGTGGAATACGAAAGCATCGTGGGGGGAACCGCAAAGATCAAACCAAACCTTCCGCCGTTGGTCTGTATCCCGACTACGTCGGGGACCGGGAGCGAGGTCAACCCCTATGCGGTGATCACCAACAAGGAGAGAAACATCAAGTTCATGCTCATGAGCAACTTCCTGATCCCCAAGCTGGCGGTCATAGACCCGGGCTACTGCACAAGCATGCCCAAGGCGCTCACAAGGGAATCGGGGATCGATGCGCTGGCCCACTGCATCGAAGGATACGTTTCACTGGCGGTCCCTTATCATCCCTATTTCGAATCCATGGCCCTTTACGGCACCAAGATGATCGGCCGGAGCCTGGTCAAATCCTACAACAATGGAGACGATCTGCTGGCGAGAACGGACATGTGCATGGCCGCGGCCTACGGGGGCATCGCCTTCAGCAAGGGCCTAGGTCTCGGGCATGCCATCACCCATGTCCTGGGAGGCCACTATCACATTGCCCACGGAAAGGCCTGCACCATCGCGCTCCTCTGTTTTGTGAGGGCGAACAAGGTCGAATGTCGCGAAAATTTCTCGGAACTTGCCTTCATGTTGAACCGTTCAGAGGACCTTGAAACGGCCTTGCTCCGTCTCTACGAGGCGCTCCATATCAGCCCGAGACTCGAGGACTACGGCATTCCGAGGGAAGACCTGAGAAAGATCGCCTTTTACGCCCACCGAGACGCGGTCAACATGGCCACCAATCCCACGGTCATGAGTGAAAAGAAAATTTTGTCGTTGCTTGAAGCCGTGTACGAATAGACGAAAGGTCCCAAGGGCGGACAGGAGTGACCCATGAACCGCAAAGAGATGATCAGGCGGTTGAAGCGCACTGAAGGGGAGTGGGACTTCGCGATCATCGGCGGGGGGGCCACCGGGCTCGGGGTAGCTATCGAGGCCGCTTCGCGGGGGTATCTCCCGGTCCTGATCGAGCAGAGCGATTTTTCCAAGGGAACATCGAGCCGAAGCACCAAACTCGTCCACGGTGGGGTCCGATACCTGCAGCAGGGAAATATCTCCCTCGTGCTGGAGGCCCTCAAGGAACGGGGCTTGATGAGGCGAAACGCCCCCCACCTGGTCCACAACCTGCCCTTTGTGGTGCCCAACTACGACTGGTGGGAGGGGCCTTTTTACGGGATTGGCCTCAAACTTTACGATGCCCTGGCCGGGCGCCACGGCTTCGGCCACTCAAAGGGGCTTTCCAGGGAAAAGACCCTTGAATTCATACCCACGCTGGAGCCCAAAGGGTTAAGAGGCGGGATTGTCTATTACGACGGTCAGTTTGACGACGCACGCCTGGCCATCCATCTGGCCCGAACCGCCCATGAGCAGGGCGCCGTGGTGGTCAACTACATGGGCGCCCTTCGCTTGATCAAAGAAAACGATATGGTAAGGGGTGTGATTGCCCTCGATAAGGAATCCGGCGAGACACATGAAATTCGCGCTCGGGTGGTCATCAACGCCACCGGCGTTTATGCCGATGCGGTACGCCGCATGGACGAACCTGACGCGCCACTTATGGTGACTCCCAGCCAGGGGGTGCACATCGTCCTGGACAAGCGGTTCCTTCCCGGGGAGACCGCCATCATGGTTCCCCACACGGACGACGGCCGGGTCCTTTTCGCCATCCCCTGGCACAACCGGGTGGTGGTCGGGACAACCGATACCTTTGTCCGGGACCTTCCGCTAGATCCCAAGCCTCTGCCCGAAGAGCTCGACTTTCTCCTCTCCCACACGGCCCGCTACCTGACCCAGGACCCCAGGCCCCAGGACGTCCTGAGCGCCTTTGCGGGGCTCAGACCCCTTGTGGCCATGGGAGAGGGCGAGAACACGGCCGCCATCTCGCGAGATCACACCCTCAACATCTCCCGGTCGGGACTCGTGACCATCACCGGCGGCAAGTGGACCACCTATCGAAGAATGGCAGAGGACACGATCGATCATGCGCTGGTCCTGGCCCAACTTGAAGAGCGGCCCTCGGTCTCCCGGGAGCTGCCCATCCATGGGTACCACCGAAACCCCGAGATATTCGGGGTCCTGGCCGCCTATGGGTCGGACGCCAGCGAGGTCAAGAACGTTTTCGAAGAGGACCCGCGATTCGGCAAACCACTCCACCCGGAAATGTCCATCCTTGCAGGCGAGGTGATCTGGGCCGTGCGCCACGAGATGGCCCGAACCGTGGAGGATTTCCTGTCCCGCCGCACCCGCGCCCTGCTGCTGGATGCTCGAAAGAGCATGGAGATGGCCCCTGCCGTTGCCGCGTTCATGGCGGAAGCTCTGGGACGGGATGATTCATGGCGGGATGCCCAGGTCGAGGCCTATTTCCAGCTGGCCCGGGACTATCTGATGCCATGAACGAGTTGTGCATGAAGGGTGATTGTTGAATGGAGTATCAACCATGACCAAGTACGTGGGCGCCCTGGATCAGGGCACGACCAGCACCCGGTTCATCATTTTTGATCATGACGGCCGGATCATCAGCGTGGTCCAGAAAGAGCATGAACAGATATTCCCGCATCCGGGTTGGGTGGAACATGATCCCATGGAGATCTGGCAAAACACTCAGGACGTGATCCGTGGGGCCCTGGCAAGGGAAAGGATTTCGGGATCCCAACTGGCCGCCATCGGGATTACCAATCAGCGGGAAACCACCGTGATGTGGGACAAGAACACCGGCCGGCCTTTTAGCAATGCCATTGTGTGGCAGTGCACCCGGACCCACGAGATCTGCAAGGCCCTTTCGAAGGAAGGCGGGCAGGACCGATTCCGGGAAAAGACCGGTTTGCCGATTGCCACCTATTTCTCGGGGCCCAAGATCAAATGGATGCTCGACAATGTGCCGGAAGCGCGTGCGCGCGGCCTTGAGCGGCGACGCGTTTTTCGGGACCATGGACACTTGGCTGATCTGGTGGCTCACCGGGGGGCCTCAAGGTGGGGCGCATGTCACCGATGTGACCAATGCCAGCCGTACCATGCTCATGGATTTGAAGGCCCTTCAATGGGATGAGGAGATCCTCAAGGCGTTGGCCATCCCTTCGAGCACCCTTCCAAGGATTGTCCCTTCAAGTGATCGAATCCCCTGGGGTTTGACAACCGAAAACGGCCCTCTGGGCGCCCGAATTCCTGTCTGCGGGGCGCTGGGGGATCAGCAGGCCGCCTTAGTGGGTCAAGCCTGCTTCGAGGTTGGAGAGGCCAAGAATACTTACGGCACTGGGTGTTTTCTACTGCTTAACACCGGAAACCATCCCATTGCATCGAGCCATGGTCTCATCACGACCCTGGCCTACCAGCTAAGCGGGCAGCCGGCGGTGTACTGCCTGGAAGGGTCCATTGCCGTTGCAGGGGCTCTTGTGCAATGGATGCGGGACAATCTGGGGCTGATATCCGACGGCAAGGGAGATCGAGGACTTGGCCCTTACTGTGGCGGATAACGGGGGTGTCTATTTCGTGCCGGCCTTCTCCGGACTGTTTGCCCCGTACTGGCGGGCAGATGCGCGCGGGGCGATCGTCGGCTTGACCCGTTATGTGAACAAGGGCCACCTGGCGCGAGCCGTGCTTGAGGCCAACGGCTATCAGACCCGCGACATCGTGGAGGCCATGGACAAGGACTCCGGCGTCAAGCTCAGCAGGCTCAAAGCAGACGGCGGCATGGTGTACAACAACCTCCTCATGCAGTTTCAGGCAGATACGCTCGGCGTACCGGTCATCCGACCAAAGGTGACCGAGACCACGGCCCTGGGTGCGGCTTATGCCGCAGGGCTGGCCGTGGGTTTTTGGTCTGACCTGAACGAGGTTCGCCAAAACTGGGCCGAGGACCGCACCTGGCAACCGGCCATGGCGCAGGAGGTCAGGGAAAAGGGCTATCGAGAATGGAAGAAGGCCGTGGAAAGGACATTCAATTGGGTGGAGTGAAGGGTGAAGAGCCCTTGCCGTCCAACACAAGAAAATTGTCAGGTTTAATGGCTACAGAGAGGGAGGGGAGCCATGAAGAGCATTGAAGAGATCGGGGTGACGGCGCTGAAGGAGGCCCTTCCCCTCTCATCCCCCCTCCAGGGGAGGGAAAAAGACCACCACGTCGTCCGGCGCCAGCACATATGCCTCTGTCTGATGGTGGCCGTTGACGATGACCACCTTCTTTAGGTCTTGGGGGACGCCCAGCAGCCTGAAGAGGTCGCCGATCGTTGAGCCTTCAGGCACATCAAATCTCTTCTCCCGGCTCAAATGGGACGTGTACGTCCCCATGGAGGCATAGCCTCTGACCTCGATTTCCATGCCCGGCCCCCGGCTTCCGTGTTGCCCAAACCCATTCTGTCTTTGCGACTTCTTCAGCCCCTGTCCGAAGAATTGAGCATGTGACCGTATTCATCTCTCACCAGCTTCCGGTAGAGATGGTAGAAAAATAAGCTCATGATCTCAGTGAACTTGCTCCCCTTCTCCGTCATTTCCTGGGAAGAGAGCCGTTCCAGGTTGGACTGGTAATAGTCCCGGTGGGTTCCCCTGACCCATTCACGGACAAAATCCACGATCCGTCTGAGCTCTTCGGGGTTGTAGCCATCTCTTGGGCCGAAGCCGGTCCGGTCCATTTCCACGAGAAGCTTTCCGATGATCACGTCGTCGTGGGAGAAAAGGGGCACTCCCTCCCGCGACTCCGCTTTGATCACCCGCCATTCCTCCATCCGTTCGAGCCAGTAGGCTGAGATCCCTGTGGCCTTCATGAATGCGTCCCTTCCTTCGACTTCCGAATAAAAGAGCCGCTCCATGGGACCGAAATATTCACTGAGAAGCTGAAAAGAGGACTGCTCCGATTGGGGCTGTTTATTGTGTCGCTTGATGATGCGCTTGATGACGGAAAGGGGCAGGTAGTAGCTGTCCTGGAGCTTTTTGATGATCCGGATCTGCTCCACATAGCTCTCGCTGTAATCGGCAACGTTTCTTGCCCTTTTCCTGGGCTTCGGGAGAACCCCTTCCCGGATATAGTAATGGATCGTCTCTTTGGGGACCTTGGTTTTTTCGGACAGCTCGCTGATTTTCATGACGTCTCGCTCAAGTCCCAACGGAGAAGCCGGGAGCAACCTGATCATTCGCCGGCGGTCTCGAACAAGGGACCGATCAACTTACCTGAAAAGATTCGATGAAATGATACTGAATTTTGATGACAGGTCAAGAAATTTTTGCTTGACTGTTTTTCCTTAATATTATAGTGGATATGAACGGAGTGTTTGTCCATGCTTCACGTTAAGTGTAGAGTAACGCTACATGATTAGACGAGGCCGTCCCACCCGCCCGCATTGAGTGTAAAAGGAGGAACGTTCCATGCAGAGCCGACCCTGGCAGCGCCATTACGACTTTGATGTGCCGCCGACCATTCGTTATCCGAGGATCCCCGCCCACCAGCTTGCGATTATGGCCACCGGACTCTTTCCGGACAAACCCGCCCTCAATTTCTATGGATCCGAAATGACCTTTTGGGAGCTTCGGATGCAGATCCTCCGCATGGCCAACGCGCTGGGCACCATAGGGGTCCGGAAGGGTGACCGGGTCGGCCTACATCTCCCCACCTGCCCGCAGTACGTGATCTCTTTTTACGCGATACTCTCTCTTGGGGCCGTGGTCGTCAACATGAACCCCATGTACACCTTCGACGAGCTGAAAAACATCGTAACCGACACGGGCGTCACGACCCTTCTCACGTTTGACATGGTCCTGCCCAATGTCCGCCCGCTCACGAAGGTGGCAGAGGACCTCAAGGTTGTGGTCACCCGGGTGACGGACTATATCAAGGGCTTTCCCATCAGCACGGCCTCGGACCTGGACCTGGAAGAGGGGTGGCTCCACTTCTCTTCCCTGCTGGAAGGAACGACTCAGACGAAGGTCCCCAAGGTGCAGGTGGCCCCCGATGACCCGGCCCTCATTCAGTTCACGGGCGGCACCACGGGCATTCCCAAAGGGGCGGTCCTGACCCATGGCAACGTGGTGGCCGCAACCGTCCAATTGTCCCTTTGGGGCGCGGGGCCCAACAAGATCCCGCCGGCCGAAAGACGGAGCGTCCTGGCGGTGCTTCCCTATTTTCACGTCTACGGCACCATCGTCACCATGGGGTGGGCCATATTCAACACGGCGACCCAGATCCTGGTCCCTCGATTCGACCTGGACGAGCTCGTGGGGCTGATCGCGAATTTCAAGGAGATCTCCTTTTTCCCGTCCGTGCCCACCATGATCAATGCCGTCATCAACCATCCAAAGGCCGAATCCCTTGACCTGTCCCGCCGGATCGGGCTTCTCAATTCCGGGGCCGCGCCCATGCCGGTTGAGCTCATCGAACAGGTGCAGGCCATTGGGAATCAACTACAGCGAGGGGTGGGGCATGAGCGAGACCACGTCTCTGGGGATCAGCAATCCGGTCCTGGGCCTTAGAAAGACAGGGACCATCGGCATTCCCTGGCCCGATACGGACGTGAGGCTTGTGGACCTGGATGAGGGCAAGGAGGATGTGCCGCGGGGCCAACCGGGTGAGATTCTGATCAAGAGCCCCCTTGTCATGAAGGAATACTGGAACAAACCGGACGAAACCGCGAAGCACCTTTCCGACGGCTGGCTGCACACCGGCGACATTGCCGTGATGGACGAGGACGACTACTTCCAGATCGTCGACCGGAAAAAGGACATGATCATTGCAGGGGGTTACAACATCTATCCGAGGGAAGTGGACGAGGTGCTCTTCGAACATCCCAAGATCAAGGAGGCCTGCACGGTCGGAATCCCTGATGCCTACCGGGGTGAAACGGTAAAGTCCTTCATCGTCCTCAATGAGGGAGAAACACTGACCGAGGAAGACGTTCAATCCTTCTGCAAGCAGAAACTTGCAGCCTACAAACGGCCGAAGATTGTGGAGTTCAGGGAATCACTGCCCAAGTCCGCCGTTGGGAAAATACTGAGAAAGACGCTCCGGGCTGAAGAGGAGCAAAAACGCAAGGGGTAATCGCCGTGAGCCTCATCTGAAGAGACGAGGTGCCAAACCATCGTTGTCCCTTGGAACGGCCGATCACTGAAAGCACCCTGACGTTGCGATTCGGGTCGTCAGGGCAATGAGCAACCGAAACGTTTGGAGGGGGGTGTATTTAACAACATGAAGACGGATTACAAGACCATAAAAGTGGACGTGAAGGACGGGATTGCCCTCTTGACACTGGACAATCCACCGGTAAACCAGATGTCGCCCCATTTTGTACAAGACATGGTCGAGGCCTTTTCTGAGGCTTACGAAGATGATCAGGTCAAGGCGATTATCATCACGGGGACGGGAGGCAACTTCATTGCAGGGGCCGATATCACAAGGCTCCAGACGGTGAAGACGAGGGACGAAATCTACCCGGTCGCCATGGCGGCTGCCAAATTTCATGGACATGATCGAGATGGGGACCAAGCCGTTCATCGCGGCCATAAACGGAAACGCCCTGGGCGGCGGGCTTGAGACGGCCATGGCATGCCACTATCGTGTGGCCGTCAATGGCGCGAACCTGGGCCAGCCGGAGGTCCAGATCGGGTTGATCCCCGGCGCCGGCGGGACACAACGTCTCCCCCGCCTCATCGGGCTCATGAATGCCCTGGAAATGATCACCGTCGGCAAGCCCATCAAGGCGGACCTGGCATTTCAACGGGGGCTGGTGGACGAAGTGGTGGAGCCGGGCGCACTGATCGATGCGGCGCGAAAGGCGGCCCAGAAGTTCATCAACCGGCAACTGACCATGGAGACGCGGCGCACCCGGGGCAGGATAGACCGTCTTCCCGGCGCCGCGGAAAAGCAGGCATTTCTCAATGTGGCCAAGTTGATGACCGCCCAGAAGGCCAAGGGCTACATCGCCCCGTTCAAGGCCATCGAGGCCGTTGAGAAAGGGTCTGAGCTTCAACATCGAGGCGGACATCGAACGGGAAGTGGGGCTTTTTGCCGACTGCTGCGTCTCCGACGTGGCCAAGAACCTGATCAACATCTTCCTCAACACCCGTTCAGCGGGCCGGCTTCCCCGGATCCAGGGCCTTGAGCCTGCGAAGATCCGGAAGGTGGCCATGTTGGGAGGCGGGGTCATGGGGTCGGGCATCGTCAACCTGCTGCTCGCCGGCGGCTACGAGACGGTGCTCTGGGAGATCAATGACGAGGCCGTTGAAAAGGCGGTCAAGGGGATCCGCAAGACCTTTGCCTATCCCATCAAGAAAAAGAAGATGACCGAAGAGGACCTGGATCGGCATGATCCAGAGCCGGCTGGTCACCACCACGTCCCTCGATGACCTGAAGGATGTGGACCTGGTGATCGAGGCCGTGCTGGAAGACATGAAGGTCAAGCAGGACATCTGGAAGAAGCTGGAGGGGGTCTGCCGGCCCGATGTGATATTCGCGACCAACACCTCGGCGCTGCCCATCACCGTCATGGCCGAGGTCCTTGCTGACCCCGGCCGCATGATCGGGCTTCACTTTTTCAACCCGGCCGACCGGATGCAGCTCCTGGAGATCATCTGCGCCAAAAAGACCTCCGACCAGACCCTGGCCACCAGCGTGGCCTTTGGCCGGGCCATCAAGAAAGTCCCCATCGTGGTCAACGACGGCCCCGGCTTCTATGTTTCAAGGCAGCTCGGCGGTCTCATGGGTGGGGCCGTCTTCTTGTCGGCCGACGGTGTGCCGACGGTCCCGCGATCGAGGAGGCCATGATAGACTTCGGCATGCCCATGGGACCGGCGACCCTGGCCGATCTCACCGGCATCGACATCAACTACCACGTGAACAAGACCTTCGAGAAGCGGCTCGGCGAGCGATACAAGGTCCATCCGCTGACCGAGCGCATCTACCAGACCGGGTGCTACGGTCGAAAGACCGGGGCCGGGTACTTTGACTACAGCGGCAAGGAGCCGGTGCCCAACCCGAAGGTGGTCGAGGTGGTCCGGAAATATCTCGAAGAGAACCAGTGTCACCCCCAAGCAGATGTCCAAATGAAGAAATCGTCGACGCCATGCTGGCGCTCGGCATCAACGAGGCCGCACTGATGATGGAGGAAGGCATCTGCGACCGGCCCCAGGACATGGACCTGGCCATGATTTACGGGACCGGATTTCCACCTTACCGGGGCGGCATCCTTCGTTATGCGGACAAGTGGGGCCTGGCAAACGTCTACAAGAAACTGCAGGAGCTGGAGAAGCGCTATGGGCTGCGCTTCAAGCCTGCCAAACTCATTAAGGAAATGGCTGAAACGGGAAAAACCTTTTACCAGTATTAGTCTGCGATCAGGGGTCAGCGATCGGCCATCGGCAGGATGTGAAACACCATCACGTCGCTGAACGCCGGCTGCGGGACCCGTGGATCATCTTTAGAAACCAATCATTTACTCTCCGGTCCGGCCGCGACTTTTTCGAGCCGATCCGGGGAAGATTCCGGAGGAGGTAAGAAATGAAAGAAGTTGTGATTGCAGGGTATCTCAGAACGGCCCAATCCCGATCCAGACCGAACGAACCGGCCAGGGACTGTGTTCTCCAAGCTGCGGGGCGATGAGCTCCTGGCCAAATTGCTGCCGGAGCTCATCAAACGGACCGGGATCGACCCGAAGGAGATCAACGATTTTCTGGTGGGATGCGCCACGGCCGTGGGCGAGCAATGGGCATACGGCGGTCGGTTCCCCATCTTTCTGGCCAATCTGCCCGAGACCATCCCCGCCAAATTCGTGGACCAGCAGTGCGGGTCTTCCATGGCTGCCATTCACATCGGTTTCATGGAGATCGCCCAGGGCTTCGCGGATATCGTGCTGGTGGGCGGCTACGAGCACATGACCCGTGTGCCCATGGGCCGAACCACGACCGACCGGGGCTACATCGCTCCCAACATGAGCCTGTTCGCAGACCCCGCCTATTCCAAGTGGGACATGATGACCACCATGAACATGGGGCTTACGGCCGAAAAGCTGTTCAAGAAGTCGGGGTTCACCAAAGAGGACATGGACAAGTGGGGCGTGCGGTCCCACCAGCTGTGCGTCCAAGGCCCAGAAAGAGGGGTTCTTCGATGGGGAGATCCTGCCCATTGATGCCGTTCAGGACGACGGCAAGGTTCTCACGGTCAAGACGGACCAGGCGGTGCGAGATGACGCCACCCTGGAGGGAATGGCCTCGCTCAAACCGGCCTTCAAGAAGGACGGTGTGATCACGGCGGGCAATTCCTCCCCGCTGAACGCTGCGGCCACTTCCATGGTGCTCATGTCCAAAGAGACGGCGAAGAAGAAAGGGATCAAACCGCTTGCGACCATCCGATCCATCGGCTTTGCCGGGGTCGATCCCACCATCATGGGCGCCGGACCGGTCCCGGCAAGCAAGATGGCCGCTGGAGAAGGCTGGGCTAAAGGCCTCGGACGTGGACTTCTGGGAGATCAACGAGGCCTTCTCCATCGTGGCCCTCAACTGCATCAAGGAGCTGGGGTTGGACCCGGAAAAGGTCAACGTCATGGGCGGTGGGGTGGCCATCGGCCACGCCCTCGGCGCGACAGGGATTCGACTGGTGGGAACCCTGGCACGGATCCTCGCGGCAAAGGGCGGTCGGTACGGCTGTGCCAACGCGTGCGTGGGCGGCGGCCAGGGTGTCGCCACCATCATCGAGAGAGAAAACTACGAATAACCTGAAAGGCCTTTCAGACGCCTCCCGCCGGCAAGTCCGCGCGGGGGGCTGATTCGAGGAGGAAACAGAGACCATGGGAATCAACTATTTCCAGAGGGATGACAGAGACCTCAAGTTCCTGCTTTTTGAGCATATGAATGTCGAAAAGTTGCTCAGCTACGAGGCATTCCGTGACTTCTCGGCCGATGACTTCAGCATGATCCTTGACGAGGCCGGAAAGGTGTGTCGCGAAGTCCTTGGGCCGACCATGCAGGACGGCGACAGGGAAGGGTGCAACTACAAAGACGGCGTCGTGGAGGTGCCCGCCTCCTTTCACGAATGCTGGAAGGTCATGGCGGAAAACGGCTGGATTGCCGCATCGAGCAATCCCGAGTTTGGCGGGCAGGGCCTCCCCGCATTGATGGGCGGCCTGCTTGGAGAGCTCTTTACCGGCGCCAACATGTCCATGATGACCTATCCCGGCCTGGCCGTGGGCAACGGCCGTCTGATCGAGAACTTCGGGACCGACGAGGACAAGGCCCTGTTCGTGGAGAAGATGTACACGGGCGTCTGGGGCGGGACCATGTGCCTGACCGAGCCGGATGCGGGCTCGGATGTGGGGTGGCTGCGGACAAAGGCCGTACCGGACCCGTCATCGGGCGACCCTCGCATTTACAAGATCGAGGGAACCAAACGGTTCATCACCTGCGGTGACCATGATCTGACCGACAACATCATTCACCTTGTGCTGGCCCGTATCGAGGGTGGTCCCCAGGGCACCAAGGGCATCAGCCTTTTCATCGTTCCCAAGATCTGGGTAAATCCGGATGGGTCCATGGGCGAATCCAACGACGTCTACTGCGAAGGCATCGAGCACAAGATGGGCATTCACGGCTCATCCACCTGTACGCTCAATTTCGGGGAAAACGGCAAATGCCGCGGGATCCTGCTTGGCGAACCCCACTCCGGCATGGCCAAGATGTTCCAGATGATGAACGAAGCGCGGATCAGCTGCGGGGTGCAGGCCCTGGGTCTGGCGGCCAGTGCCTACGATGCGGCCCGGAAATATGCCCGGGAACGGGTGCAGGGACCTCCGTTCACAAATCGCGATGGCGATCGCGTGCCGATCATTCAGCATGAGGACGTTCGTCGAATGCTGATGCGGCTCAAAGCAGGGCACCGAGGCCATGCGGGCCGTCATCGGGAAACTCTTCTACCAGATCGACGTTTACCACCACGACCCGGACGAGGCCCAGCGCAAAGCGGCCGGACTTCAGGTGGATCTTCTCACCCCACTGGTCAAGGCCTATTTCTCCGACCTTGGATATGACCTGATCCGGGACGCCATCCAGGTGATGGGCGGGGTGGGTTTCTGCAGTGAGTTCCCCGTGGAGCAGTACGCCAGGGACGCAAAGATCGTCTCCATCTGGGAAGGAACCAACTACATCCAGGCCCTGGACCTGGTGGGCCGAAAGATCCGCGCCGAAGGCGGCAAGGTCTTCCAGGACTGGATCCAGGGAATCATGACCTTTACAAGTGCAGCATAAGGAAGACGCAGACTTCAGCCGAGACTTCAAATTACTATTTAAAGCTGCTCAAATCACGGGTGATTTTACGCTTCGCTTCATGAAGTTTTTCCAGGACAAGAAGTTCGGCCTCATTCCCCTCAATGCCGTCAATTTCCTGGAGTGCTTTTCAGAGACCCTCATGGGGCAGCTCATGCTGGAACAGGGTCTCATCGCTCGCGACAAGCTCGCCACCGTGGATCCGGAATCGACGGACGGCATTTTCTATCGTGGGAAGATCGAGACGGTCAAGTTCTTCTGCAGGAACATCCTGCCCAACGTTTTTTCCAGATACACGGCCGTTCAGGAAGAGGATAGCTCGGCACTCGATATCCCGGAGGCGGCGTTATAGAGAGTTGAAGTTCAGAGAAGGCTTGTGTCTCGGAATGAGACCGGGGATTCTTCTTTAGGCCTGCCGAGCTGAGCGATCGGATTCTGAGGCCGGAGGCAAGAACAAGAGGCCCACGGGAGCACCATTGAGGCAAGGTGTCTACCGCTGGGCCTTCTTGCGTTTAGTGATTGCGTTTTCTTCAAAGACCCGGCGCACCCACGCCGGTTGTCTAACGCTGGCCGGCGTCTGCCGGATGAGGAAACCCGGAGTGGCAAACCCCTTGAAGGGCGCGCTGTGATTGTGGTAATTTACATCCCCGGACATTTACGCTTCGCAGGCTTCAAACCGGACGCAGTTTGCAGTCGGCACGCAGCAAATTTTGACATTCTTGGCCGGGTGATGGGCTTTGATGAGGCTGTTCAATAAGATGGGCCAAGATCAAAGTGCGCGGCGAGACCGGGGGTCCGTGATGAACGTGATGAAATTGAAAAAGCGGATGGTCATTGCAGAGGACCACAAGATTTTGAGGGAAGGGCTCAGGGCCCTGCTAAGCGGTGAGCAGGGCCTGGAGGTCATCGGCGAGGCCGAGGACGGGATCGATGCCATCCGTTGCGTCGAAACGCTCGGTCCTGACCTCGTGTTGATGGACCTCTCCATGCCGAAAATGAACGGGATCTCCGTGATTAAGGAAATCAGCAGAAGATTTCCAGAGGTAAAGGTGCTTGTGCTGACGGTTCATGCCTCCGAGGATTACCTCATGGAAGCCCTTCGATCGGGTGCGCATGGATACTGCCTGAAGGATGCAAGCCACGCTGAGCTCATGGTCGCCATCCGGACGGTTCTCTCCGGGCGCCTTTATCTGAGCCCGGCTGTTTCGGAAAAGGTGCTTGCCGGATATCTGGGGGAAAATGGCCCGGTCAAAGCCGATGTCCTCGTGGGATGCGATTACCGCGCGCGAAAAGGAGATCCTGAAGCTGGTGGGGGAAGGTTACAGGAACAAAGAGATCGCCGACTATTTGTACATCAGCGTCAAGACCGTGGAGAAACACCGAAGCAATCTGATGCGGAAACTGGGCGTGCACACGGCCTCGGGTTTGACCGCCTACGCCATTGAGAAGGGCCTGGTCGAAAATCCAGTGAAGGCGCTCTAGTGTCGCTTGCCCTTTAGGCCTTACCAGCTAAATCACGCTCAAAAAGGGCAGGATTTGAGGTTTCAGTGTTCAGGTTTCAGGTTTTAGCTTGAACCCTGAACACTGAAACCTTGGGTTACCTGTTTGGTTCCGGCTTTGCCGGTTAGGGCATACTGTGCAATTGCCCAAATTTCGCATCGAGTACTTCCGTTCACCAGATCGAGCCCGACAAAGAGCAAGCAATCTTCGGGTGGAGAATACATTGCCTGGAGATGAGGAAGACCGGGCGATCGTTCAGCCGGCTTGTTGGGGAAATGTGTCTTCCACAATGTACGCGATCAGGTGGGTCCACATCTTATCCCACCCCTCGCCGTCAACGACCGTGAGAAGACCCACGTGGAGGACCTCGCGATCCTCGCAGTGATCGAGAAGCTTGGGGTGTTTGTCTTTCAGGTCCTTCCAGATCCGTTCCGGGCTTTCTGAAAGGGTCAGAGCCCTGATGGCGTCGAGGACGGACATTCGGCCGTCTGATGTGAATCGGACGTTCTCTTCATCAAGGCTGACCGTGACTAATCTTTCCATCGCATCCTCCCCTGCTTGGTGTGAAACACGCTCGATCGTTTGTGTTGGTGCCTCTCAAGTCCGGTACGAAGCGATTCACGGTTCGATGGCCAGGACGACCTCTCTTGCCCGGACGAACCGAAGCTCGGGGCACAGGCCACCGAACCGGCGATCGCCCGGATCGCGATCTCCAGGGAACAGGGTCCCCTTTCTTCAAGGGCAAAGTAAATAAGGTGGATCCTGTATTTTGCGTGTAGGGTCCTGTGTACTTTGGGCTCAGGCCGGATGATCCGGTTTCCTGACCGGTTCAAATCGGGCGGTCGGTCGAGAGAAATACAGGATTGTCCCCATATCTTTTTCACGGATCAAAGGCTATAAATGGCAAAGAACCGGATCGAAAACCTTGGCTGTGAACGGTGGTGATGGCTGGTTGCCGACCAGTGTCTTCCCGCGATTCATGGGGAATTGGAAGAGAGATGATGGATCCGAAGTGCAAGCCAAGAGGGAAAAAGGCAGAGAGAAACATCCTGTGCACCCACTATGGGGATTGCCTCGACTGTGCTATCCGCAACGCCTGGGAGAACTGGAGCTGCTCCAAGTGTGAATTCAGAGCACGATGAGGGGGCCGCACCGGAGACGGCTTGTCATGTCAATCACGCCATCCCTTTCTATGACCTGGAAACGAAGACCTGAAAGCGTGACACAGGGTTACATCCAAACCGGTCAGACCAGGTGCTGCGGACAGCGCCGGTCAAGGAGAGTTCGTATGGGCAAGAAGCTTGTTGTCGTGGGCGGCGGGGCGGGCGGTCCAAGTGCTGCGGCCAGGGCGAAACGGATAGACCCTTCGCTCGATGTGACGATCCTGCAGGCGGGTGACTACGTCTCCTATGCGTCCTGACCCACACCTTATTACATCGGGGATGTAATCAAGGAATCAGAGAAGATGATCGCCCGCACGCCGGAGGCCTTTGCCAAGACCGGCATTGAAGTTAAGCTGCGAACAACGGTTGCCGCCATCCATCCCAGGGAGAAAGAGGTCGTCACGGAGAGGGGAGACGTTTATCCATTCGATGACCTGGTGGTGGCCACAGGCGCAGAAGCCCGGCAGATTGGGGTAGAGGGTGAAAAGCTGGATGGGATTTTCTATCTGCGGAATTTGAGCGATGCGATTTCGATAAAACGATTTATTGAGGCCAAGAAAGCGAGGAGAGCCGTAATCGTCGGTTCAGGGCTCGTTTCCCTCGAGATGTGCGAGAACCTGAGATTGCGCGGCATCGATACGGTGGTGATCCATCGAAGCGACTTTCCCATGAAACAGATGGGACAGGAATTCGGGGAGAAGATCCTGGGTGAGATGGCACGTAATCAAGTGATATTCAAGGAAAAAACGAACGTCTTGGGGTTTGAGAGGACGATTTCAGGTTCCATCGTGGTTCACACCGATAACGGCCTGGAGCAGGCAGACATGGTCGTGGTAGGCATCGGGGTCGTTCCCAACACGACCTTGGCCGTTCAAGCGGGCATTACGCTCGGAGAGAGCGGCGCCGTAAAGGTCAACGAGCGTATGCAGACCAACTTCCCTCATGTCTACTCAGCCGGGGACTGCTGCGAGAGCTTTCATCTGATAAGCAAGCGGCCCATACACTTCCCCTTCGGAGATGTGGCAAGGAAACAGGGGCGGGTTGTCGGTTCGAACATCGGCGGGAAAGCCGCCAGGTTTCATGGGATTGTGGGGTCATCTTGCTTCAAGGTTTTCGACTTGGAGGTTGCAGGCACAGGGCTTACCGAAGGCGAGGCTTCCTCGGCCGGGTACGATCCTGTCGCCACCACGATTCGCGATTACTCGAGATCCAGTGTGTACCCTGAGGCAAAGCCGCTGTGGTTGAAGGTTGTGGCGGACAAGTCGGCCGGGCGGGTTCTCGGCGCGCAGGGGATCGGGGAGGAAGGGGTGGTCTGGAGGGTGAATGTCCTGGCAACCGCCATCACGACCGGTCTCACCGTGGACGATCTCTGCGACCTGGATCTTGCATACGCCCCTCCATTTTCAGGGGCAAGCGATTTGATCCACATCGCAGGCCAGCAGCTGGCCAAGTAGTGCGCATTCAAGCAATTTGCGCAAGGATTTAAAATGGATCTGCAGAATATCGAAAGTAGAATGTCCAATTTAGAAGTGAAGACGTTCAGGAGCCGACTTCGTCATTCGATACTCCTTTGTTCGATATTCATCATTCGATTGGCCATTTGGTTGCGGCCTCTTGCCGCCTTCGTTGTCACCCGGGGGTTCGGGATGAGCGGGCACCAGAGGCAAATCATCCACCTGGACATGGACGCCTTTTACCCGTCGGTTGAAGTGCTCGACCAACCGGGCCTGAAGGGCAGGGCGGTCATTGTGGGTGGGGGCCGAAAGCGAGGGGTCGTCTCGTCTGCCTCCTATGAGGCCCGCAAGTATGGCGTCCACTCGGCCCAACCCATGGCAGAAGCCATGCGTCTTTGCCCTCACGGCGTCTTCCTGCCGGTCCGCATGTCAAGATACAAAGAGGTCTCAAGGAAGGTTTTTGAGATCTATCAGCGTTTCACCCCGCTCCTGGAGCCCCTTTCCATTGATGAGGCCTTCCTGGACGTGACGGGCTCCCTCCTTCTGTTTGGCAGCGCTGTGGAGATGGCAGCCAAGATCAAGGAGGCCGTCCAAAGGGAAGTCGGCCTCACGGCCTCCGCGGGGGTTGCACCTTCCAAATTTGTGGCAAAAATCGCCTCGGACATGGAGAAACCCGACGGCCTCACGGTGGTTGAGCCCGATGGTGTGAGGGCTTTCCTCTCCCCCTTGCCCGTCAGCAAAATGTGGGGGGTTGGAAAGGTGACCCAGGCGGCCCTGAAAGACCTTGGCGTGAACACGTTCGGGGATCTCAGCCGGTTTCCCACTGGAGCTTCTGGAAAGGAGATTCGGCGCGCACGGCCGGCACATGCACCTCCTGTCGATGGGGATCGACGACCGGGAAGTGGTGCCCGAGCATGCAGTCAAATCCGTCGGACATGAAGAGACCTTTCTCGAGGATCTGGAGGCGTTGACGGACATTCAGCGGGAAGTCCTCTCTCTTGCCGAAAAGGTGGCCCGCAGGCTCCGCAAGCTGGCGCTCTCAGGCAAGACCGTCACACTCAAGGTCAAGTACCGTGATTTCACCCAGATCACGCGGTCGGAAACCCTGAGTCAATTCACAGACGATGGCATGACCATATACGGGGCGGCCCGCGGTCTGATCGAAAAGACCGAAGCGGGGAAGCGGCCCGTGAGGCTCTTGGGCGTCTCCCTCTCGCAGCTCAAGGCCGGTGGAGGGGATCAGCTCTCCCTTTTCGGACCAAAGGCCGATGAAAAACGTCGGATACTCAATGAGGCGCTGGACTGTCTCAAGGACAAACACGGGGAAGGGAGCGTGCGGCCCGGCACCCTTGTTGGAAGGTAGGCACTTGAATTCCTTTGACACGGACCAAAAGATTTGGAAGACTCTGGACCATGGAAAGCATACGCACACTGGGCGATTGGAGCATCAAACGTATGAGGCGTATGGGGCTCATGGGGATATTCCTCTTCAGGGCCTTTTTCTACATGGTCACCCCTCCCATCAAGCTGGGTCGTGTCCTGAAGCAGATGCATTTCATCGGATTTCAGTCCACGGTGGTGATCCTCCTGACCGGTATCTTTTCGGGAATGGTGCTGGGCTTTCAAGGTTACTACACGCTCAACCGTTTTGGCTCCAATGCCTTTCTCGGTCCCATGGTGGGGCTAACCCTCATCCGTGAGCTTGGGCCCGTGATCTCCGCCCTGATGGTCACGGGGAGGGCGGGCGCAGCCATTACCGCCGGCCTCGGGATCATGCGCATCAGCGAGCAGGTCGATGCCATCACGCTGATGGGACTGAACCCTTACCGCTATCTGATCGTACCCAACCTGTTGGCGGCCATAATCTGCATGCCCCTCCTGACGGCCATTTTCGACGTGGTGGGGATCGTGGGCGGCTACCTTATCGGCGGAAAGCTCCTGGGGCTTGGCGCCGGCATCTACTTCGGCGAGATGGCCAATTACGTGAGCATGAAGGATGTCCTGGAGGGATTTTACAAGTCCCTCACCTTCGGGATCCTGATTGCCTGGGTATGCTGCTACAAGGGGTTTTATACAACGATATTCACCGGCATGAGCGCGGAGGGCGTGAGCAAGGCCACCACCCAGGCCGTCGTGTTGACCTCGGTCCTGATCCTGGCGTGGGATTACTTCATGACCTCCATCCTCTATTGATTGGACCTCTCGAATGATCAGGATAAAAGATATCTTCAAGTCCTTTGGCAAGAACGAGGTGCTGAAGGGAATATCGCTGGATGTACGAAAAGGCGAGATCATCGCGCTCGTCGGCGGAAGCGGCACCGGAAAGAGCGTGCTGATCAAAATCGTTGCCGGATTGATCAGCCCGGACCGCGGCCGGGTGGTTCTGGATGGGGAAGATGTCCATTCGTCAAAGGGCAAGGGGATGGCCCACCTCAGGGAGAAGCTGGGGTTCCTCTTCCAGGCGGGGGCGCTTTTTGATTCCATGACCCTGCTTGAAAACGTCACGTTTCCTTTGACCGAAAAAACGAAGCTGGACCCGAAGCGAATCAGGGATCTTGCCATGGAGGAGCTCGAAAATGTGGGGCTCTCGGGTGCGGAATCCAAATACCCTTCCCAGCTGAGTGGAGGCATGATCAAGCGGGCCGCCCTTGCCAGGGCGTTGGTGACGGAGCCTCAGATCATGCTCTTTGATGAGCCCACAAGCGGACTTGACCCGCTCAGCGGGCTCTCCATTCTAGAGCTGATCGATTCATGCCACAGGAGACTGCGGTTCAGCGGGATCATTGTCACCCATGAAACCCGAAGGGTCTTTGACATCGTGGACGGGGTTGCCCTGTTGCACGACGGCAGGATCCACGCAAAGGGGACCCCTCGAGAGATGACCGGTTCGGATGATTCCATTGTGAAGGCCTTTATAGGGGCTGCGGTTCAGAGCCCGAGAAGTGGCTCCGAACGAGACCCGAAAACGTCGGATCGAAAGGCGCCGGAGGAGCGGCGAGACTGAATTTGCGCCTTTTTCTGGAGGTTAAATGAAGAGAATCGATCTTGAGCTTGGCGTCGGCCTGTTCGTTCTGGCGGGGATCCTGTCCCTTGCATACCTCTCGTTCCGGCTCGGGGACTTTGAGCTGTTCGGACAGAAAGAATACGAGGTTTACGCCATATTTGCCGACAGCGGGGGAATACGAAACGGCTCCGGAGTGGCCATCGCAGGGGTTCAGGTCGGGAAGGTGCAGCAGGTGGTTCTTGAAGATTATCAGGCGAGGATCCTGATGACCTTTCCGAACGAGGTCAAATTGCCGAAGGACACCATCGCCGCCATTAAGACCAGGGGGGTCATTGGTGAAAAGTATGTCGCGATCATGGTTGGCGGCGATGAAGAGATGATCGGGCCGGGCGGAAAAATCACCGAGACCCAACCGGCCATCGATGTGGAGGAGCTGATCTCCAGCTACGTCTTTGGAAAGTTGTAGCGTGACGTTCGGGTCGTACGGGGCGTCGTTTCAAGGTTTCACTCTTCATTGGGTCAGGTGCCCCTAACGCATGCGGGGCACCTGACTTATCCATGACGCCTGGATTCTATTGTTGGAAGATGATCGAAGCCCTGTAATCTTGCTCACGCCATTTGAATCTTTCGCTGAAGCGCTGCGGCCCAGGCGCCGATCAGGCACCGGTCCGTGCCGCCATTTCTTGAGCCTTCCTCGCGGGTCGTCTCCGGGGAATCAATGGTTGCGGCCTGTGCGGGCCATGGGAGGGTCACGCCCGACCCCAGGACCAGGGCCGTCAAGGCGCAGGCCGACGCCCTTGAGACAGTCAGAATGAGCTCCCTTTTAGTTCTGGTCTTCATGATCTTGGCCTCCCCCGGGCAAATCGGTATCTTCTGTCGAGCCTTTTGAGCTGGCCAGGAAACGTTCCAGACGTTTGAATCGTTTCTGTGCCTGTTCAATGACCAAGGCCTTTTGGTCCGCATCCAGAATGTCATAAAAGGAGAGAAAGAGGTCCACGTGTGATTCGATGGCCTCGGGAATGTGCTGGGCATGGGCCTTGACAAGGGTCCCGATAAACACCGCATCAGGATTGGGCGCCTGGATGGCTTCCCTCAGTTGAATGAAGAATTCCTTGCGCTCGCTCTACGTGTTGGGCCACCACTTGCTTGAATTCCTCACGGATGTTTTGGTATTGCTGTTTTTGGGCATCCGAAAGATTCAGGTCCTCCACGTGGTCATCGAGCCTTTGGGCCGCAAACTCCGGGAACCCATCATTCATGAAGCCCGGGTGGAACCGCCCATGGCCAAAGGGCGGATGAAACCCGGAATCACAGAGGCCGTTGTATTTGCAGCCTGCAAGATTCCCGGCGAAAAGGGCGACAGCGCCCATCATGATCAATCCCAAAACACTTGATACGACCACTGCCTTTCTTCTGTGTTCCATTTCGACACTCCTTTCTTGTTTGAGGTTTTCCATGCTCACACCACAACGCTCATCTGGAGGACCATCATAGGGATCAAGTGTTAAGGAACTTTTTCCGGGATACGAAAAAGTGTAAAAGAAGTGTAAAATCTCTTCCTGTTGCCATCAAAATCACCTACTTTAGGAGTCCATGGACGCTATGGGCGGTCTCACAGACAAAAAGCTCCTCGTGGTGGACGATGACGAGAAGCTCCGGAACCTGCTCAAGGAATACCTGGAAGACTATGGTTGCCGGGTGTGCACGCTTGCGGACGGGTTATCCCTGGAAGCGGTGGTTGAGGCGGAGATGCCGGACCTCGTGATTCTCGATGTGATGATGCCCAACAAGGACGGCTTCGAAGTGCTGAAAGATATCCGCCGGAGGTTCTCCATCCCTGTCATCATGCTCACGGCAAAAGGGGAGGATGCGGACCGCATCGTAGGCCTCGAGCTTGGTGCGGACGACTACGTTTCAAAGCCATTCAATCCCAGGGAGCTTCTGGCCCGGATCAAGGCGGTTTTGCGAAGGTCATCCCTGTCGGACAACGGGGGGGGTGAGACCGAGAGCCAAACCCATGTGAAGGCAGGCGGTCTTGTGCTGAACAAACAGAAGCGGGTCGTTGTGATCGATGGTCAGGAAGCGGCGCTTTCCGCCACCGAATACGAGCTCCTCAGAATCCTCATGGAGCGGCCCAATATAACGTTTACCCGTGACGAGCTCATGACGCTCGCCCGCGGGAGGGATTTTGCGGCCTTTGATCGGTCCATCGACGTGCACGTCAGCAAGCTGAGGGCCAAGGTGGAGCAAGATCCCCGCTCACCCAGGCGCATAAAGACGGTTTGGGGCGCCGGGTACATGTTTGTGGATGAACCGTGAAGATCAGGAAATTATACATCAAGATCTTGTTCTCCTTCGTCGGCATCCTGCTTGTCACGGAAATCCTCGTTTTTGGCTTCTTCGTCCTGTTTGCCGGAAGGACCTTTCGTGAACGTTTCGAGCAGTATACCGCCGCCAAAATCATCCTGGCCAAAGAGACCGTGGAGGAGCGGATTCGATCTCAGCCGGAAAGGCCAATCGCTGAAAACCATTGCGCTGAGCGAATTCGTCCGTCACCTTGGCGAGCTGTACGGTGCCAGGATATGGCTGGAGGGGCGGGAAGGGGAGGTGCCTGTCAAATCCTTTGAGGGCGACATCCCCCGCAATGTGGAAAAACGTTTTGGCGCCCACGCCCGAACGTTCGAGGATTTCCGCCTGTCCCACTCCTTCGGAAGACATGGCTTCTTCTATGCGGTTGCGCCTGTGAAGGCCGAAGGGAAAGATGTGGCCTCTCTCCACATCCTTTTTGAGGGGATAGGCGCAGATCACCAGGAGGGCGCCTTCGGGCTCGGGTTGCTCGTCATCGGGTTGGTCGTTGCACTACTCATCATCCCCGTATCCAGGCTGATCACGAGGCCGGTCAAGAGCCTCAACCGTTCGGCCCTTCGGGTCGCCAAGGGGGATCTCTCTCACAGGGCCCACATCAGGGGGAACGACGAGATCGGCGAGCTCGGCCGATCGTTCAATGAAATGGCGGACCGGCTTGCGGGGATGATCCGGGGCAGCCGTGAGCTCACGGCAAATGTCTCACACGAGCTTCGGACCCCCCTTGCCAGGATGCGGCTTGCCGAATCCCTCATCCGGGAAAGGGTCGAGCGGGGAGAATACGGAAATATCGGAAAGCACCTGGACGCCATCCGGGAAGACATCGAACAATTGGATCGTCTGATCGGCCGCACCTTGACGCTCAGCAAGCTGGATCTCCGAGAGACGCCGCTTAAACGTGAGGCTTTGGACCTGTCCCAAATGATCGAAGCAATCCTTGACCGCCTGAAACCCCTCATGGGGCAAAAGGACTTGCATCTCAAGCGCACCCTCTCGCCCGGGACCGTTTATCCCGGCGACAGAGAAGCCATGAGTACCGTGCTGTCCAATCTGTTCGACAACGCCATCAAGTTCTCACCCGAAAAGAGCCGGATCGATGTACGAGTCCATTCGGAGGGGGACGCGATCCGGCTGAGCATCTCGAACACGTTCCCGGCGATCCCCCAGCAAGATTTGAAAAACATCTTCGAGCCGTTCTATCGCAGGACCGGCCCCAAAACAGAGGGCTACGGCCTGGGGCTAGCCATTTCAAAAAGAATCGTTGAGAAACACGGCGGCCGCATAGAGGCGGTCAATTCAGAGGAGGGGTTTACGGTCCGCATACACCTTCCATTCGCCTCCTCATGACCAAGACAGCCGATGATCTCACGCAGGGCCTCAGCGTCCTCAGGGTTAAAAAAATAACCATGGCATTTCTCTGCGAGCCCTGTGCCTTCGTGTCTGACATCGCCTTGGGGTTGTCCAATTCAGGCGGAGAGAGCGGAAGAGCCGGCCGAGCTTATCCCTGATCCGCCCAGCTGCCGCGGTAAATGAGGGTGTAGGTGGTAAACGTGAACAAACTCAATATCTTTGCAAATCCGATGAGATGGGTCTTTTGTGATGGGTAAGGAACATCTGGATCTGAGGGGATTCCTGGTGCTCGTCGTGCTGACGATGCTCTGGGGCCTTAATTACCCGGCCATTAAGATTGCCAACCTGGGGTTTTCCCCGATTTTCAACTCATTCCTCCGTTCGTTGATAGCGTCTGCTTTGGGGATTGCCTACTGTCTTTCCATAAAACAGCCGCTCTTCCACCGGGACATCCGTCTCTTCCACGGGTTCATGGTGGGCCTTCTCTTCGGTCTTGAGTTTGTCTGCATCTACCTCGGGATGCGTCATACCGATGCGGCGAGAGCCGCGATACTCATCAATTGCTCGCCTTTCGTAGTGGTCATGGGTGCCTATTTCTTCTTGAAAGAGAAGTTGACTGTTACGAAAATCGCAGGCGTCACTGCTTGCCTTTTTGGGGCTTTATCTCGTTTTTCGCGGAAAGCCCAAATCATGGAGCCCTTCGATGCTCTTCGGGGACCTTCTCGAGCTTGCGGCAGCATTTCTTTGGGGTGCAACGACCGTGTACATCAAAAAATACCTCGCCGAAAGGGTCCATCCCATCCACACATTCCTTTATCAGCTTGTCTTCTCCGTGCCTGTGACCTTTTTCTGTGCGTTGATCCTTGAACCGAAATGGGTCATGAACGTGACAGGCGAGGTTGCGGCGGCGATCGTGTACTCCGCTGTCATCGTGGCATTCGCTTCCTATCTCACGTGGTTCAAGCTGATCCATATATACCCCGTGTCAGAGCTGGCGATTTTTACTTTCCTCTCGCCTGTGTTCGGTGTGGCCGCAGGGGCCATTGTTCTGGGCGAACAGCTCACCACCGGCCTGGTTCTGGGACTTCTTTTCGTAAGCGCTGGGATCTACGTGACCCATTATCGACCGACCCAAGGCGCGAAAGCGCGCCGCTTGCGGCCGAGGGGTTCATAAAGAGGGACCAGGTGGCCTGGCCGAGGGTCGGGAGCTCCAGGGAATTCGGATCCCCGGATTTTGACGGAAGTACGCAGCGGATCAGACTCTAACGACCAGGAGGATGCCGATGGACTTACCCGCACAGGGCGAAAATGTACCCCTCAGCAGGATTGAGGAGATCTGCGGATTTTACGGGCTCAATGATTTGTGGGCAAAGATCGAAAGGGACCCGCCGCCAAAGCCATTCAAGAGTGATGGGTGTTCCATGTTCTTTGACTCATGGAAGGGTGTAAGCCTTTACCCCGCCTGTTTTCTGCACGATCTGAAGTACTGGGCCGGGTATCCGGGTGAAGACGTGGAAAGATTGGTTGCGGACGCGGAGCTCATGATTCACGTTGCCCGGCTCCTTGGTGAAACCAAGTTGGCGGAGACCATGTTTTACGGGGTAAGACTCGGCGGCCACGAAATGTTTAAACAGCCCTTTTCCTGGGGATTCGGCAGGTCCTAATTGCAGTCATCGCAGGTCTGCCCAACCGACGTGTCCATTTTTTCTATGCGTTTTGCGCGATGTCCTGGGGCTCACTGGAATCAAGTTTGGGTGCGAGGGTAAAGGGGTGGACGAAATGGTCGCCGACCGGATTGTGCCGTTGGGAATTTCCGAATGGAAAACCTGAAGAAAAACCTGTAAGGTTTAGACGCATCCGAAGACCCTTTATTCACACTGCGAACCACGGGTTTTGCGGTGAACCGCAGCGAGATGAAGCGGGGCAAATCCATGGGACAAATCCTAACTGCGGACATCGGGGGGACCAACAGCAGGTTCTCCCACTTTAAGTGGGATCCGGATGGCGGCCTTCGGCAAGTCAAATCCATCTGGCTGGAGACCAAGGCATATGGGTCATTCCCGGAATTGATGAAGGATATCAGATCAAGGGATTTCACGCTCAAGCCTGAAGAGGCGGAGATCGCCGTGTTTGCCGTGGCAGGCCCTGTGGAGGGGGGGACCTATGCAGACCCGCCTCTGATCTCCTGGGACGTGGATGTCTCACGCGCTGAAGCCGAATTCGGCCTCCGGAATTGCCTGTTGATCAATGACTTTGTGGCCCAGGCCTTTGCTTGTCGGTCCCCCGTGGGAGAGGCCGCCACCCGGGTGGTTCCGGGGACAGTGGACCCCGACGGGCCGGTCGCGGTGGTGGGGGCCGGCACGGGTTTTGGCCTGGCAGCCCTTGTGCCGGACGGGCACGGGGGCCATGTGGCCGTGCCCTCCGAGGGGGGCCATGCCACGTTTCCGTTCGAGAGGGACGAGGAGCAGGGTTACGCTGCGTTTCTGGCCACTGAGACCGGCGAGATCTATGCCACCCCCAACACGGTGGTTTCAGGCAGGGGACTGAGCCTCCTCCACAAATATATAAGCGGTGAAGCCCTCTCGCCCGAGGATGTCTCTGCACGCATCGAGAATGCCCCCAAGACGCTTTTGTGGTTTTCCCGCTTTTATGCCCGGGTGGCCAGGAATTACGCGCTTCAGACCGTCGCAACGGGCGGGCTTTACATCGCGGGTGGTGTGGCGGCAAAAGTGCCGAAGATCGTAAACCATGTCGCCTTCCTGGAGGAATTCCGTCGCTCGGAGAGCATGGGTCGTCTCCTCGAAAAGATTCCGGTTTTTCTCAATTCCAACGAGGAAAGCGGACTGTGGGGGGCGGCAGTCCGGGGGGTGCAGGCGTTGAAAGGAGAGGCCATGAAGGCCTGAGGTCAGGTTGGACATCGGAGAGCGAACCGCTATTTCTTACCGCCGGAAGGAAGCCCAGGAGCACCATTTTAAAGGCCTGCCTCTTTGTGGTGTTTGTCTGCGGCGCGGTGATCCTGGGAAACTTCGGCCCCCTGAGAGAATCCGTAAGCGTCGAACGATTGGGTCAGCTCCTGGTTTTGACAGGGGTGTGGGGGCCCATCCTGTTTGTGCTGTTTTACGGCCTCGGGATCTGCCTTTTCATCCCTGGGATCGTCCTGACCAGCCTGGGCGCAGCGATTTTTGGTGCTTACTGGGGCTTTCTTTACGCGTGGGCAGGGGCGATGCTTGGGGCAAGCGGGGCCTTTTTTATCTCGAGGGTCCTCGCAAGGGATTTCGTATCCTCCAGGATCGGAGGCCGGCTCAGGCAATACGATGACGCCATCGGCCGCAACGGTTTCACTACCGTCCTATACCTGCGGCTGCTCTGTTCTCCTTTCACGCCCACTTGCTTTGGAATGGGCGTGACAAAGGTTCAGTTCCGGGATTATCTGCTCGGAACGGGCCTGGGGATCGTCATCGCCACGTTTGCCGTGACCTTTCTTGTCGGGAACCTGAAGGCGCTTTGGGCGTCGAGAGATTGGCATGGTCTGTTTTCGCTGAAGGTGGCTGGTGCCCTGTCCATCCTCATCCTCTCTCTTTTCATCCCCATGATCCTGAAGCGCTGGAAGTCCCGGCGAGCGACCAAGAATGGGAGTGATTTTCCGTCTCCAAAATGGTATGAGCCCGAGTGATCGATCGGTTGTCCGCGATCGACACTATCAAAAATTCGGGGGGATTTGACCAACCATGATGTCAAAACTTGATCAGCTCTCTGTGAACACCATCCGGATGCTCTCTGTCGACGCGGTTGAACGGGCCAATTCGGGCCACCCGGGGATGCCCATGGGCGCGGCGCCCATGGCTTATGTCCTGTGGATGCGATTTCTCAGGCACAACCCGGAAAACCCCGGATGGCCGGACAGGGACCGTTTCGTGCTTTCAGCAGGCCACGGCTCCATGCTGCTCTACAGTCTGCTCCACCTGACCGGCTATGGTCTTGCGCTGGAGGAGATCATGAATTTTCGTCAGTGGGAGAGCAGGACCCCAGGGCACCCTGAATACGGCCTCACCCCCGGCGTCGAGACCACCACCGGACCCCTGGGGCAGGGCTTCGCAAACGCCGTCGGGATGGCCATGGCCGAGCGGTACCTGGCCGCCACCTTCAACCGGCCCGGCCACGAGATCGTGGACCATTACACCTACGGCCTCTGCAGCGACGGCGACCTCATGGAAGGCGTCTCCCACGAGGCCGCATCGCTCGCCGGGCACCTGGGCCTGGGAAAGCTGATCTTTCTTTACGACGACAATCACATCTCCATCGAGGGCAGCACGGACCTGGCCTTCACCGAGAACCGAACAGCCCGATTTGCGGCATATGGATGGCACGTGGCCCGGGTGGAAGACGGAAACGATCTTGAAGCCATCGCATCGGCCATTGATGAAGCCAGAGCGGAGGCCCATCGGCCCTCTTTAATCGCCGTGCGCACGCGGATCGGTTTTGGGAGCCCCAACAAGGAGGATACGGCCTCTGCCCACGGAGAACCGCTCGGTCAGAAGGAAACGCTCTTGACAAAGGAGCGGCTGGATTGGCCCCCTCAGCCCCCTTTCTACGTGCCGGAGGAAATCCACAACCATTTCAGGACCGCGATCGAGAAGGGAAGAAGGGCGGAGGTTGGCTGGAAGGCGTTGATGGATTCCTATGAAAAGGCTTACCCTGAGCTGGCCGCCCAATGGAAACAATGGATGGAAGGCGGCCTGCCCGAAGGATGGGAAGAAGCGGTGCCCAGTTTTCCCGCAGACCCGAAAGGTGTCGCCACACGGGTGGCATCAGGGACGGTGCTCAATGCGTTGGCCGGAGCCTTTCCCAATCTGATCGGCGGCTCCGCAGACCTTGCGCCGTCCAACAAGACGTTGATCAAGGGCAAAGCGGATTTTCAGCCTCACTCCTACGGCGGCCGAAACCTTCGTTTCGGGGTCCGGGAGCACGGCATGGGGTCCATCTCAAATGGCATGGCCCTCCACGGCGGGTTGATCCCCTATTTGGGGACGTTTCTCGTCTTCGCGGACTACATGCGGCCTGCCATCCGGTTGGCCGCGCTGATGAGGATCAAGGTGATCTATGTCTTCACCCATGACAGCATCGGTCTGGGGGAAGATGGTCCCACCCATCAGCCGGTCGAACACCTGGCGAGCCTTCGGGCCATCTTCAATCTGACCGTGATCCGTCCCTGCGACGCCAACGAAACCGCCGAGGCTTGGCGCTTCGCCCTTCGCCACAATGGCGGGCCCGTGCTGCTGGCACTCACACGACAGGGGTTGCCGGTACTCGACCGGGAGAAGCTGGCAGGGGCCGAGGGTCTTCACCGGGGCGGTTACACGCTCTTCGATCCGGGCAAGGGAAAGCCGGATCTGATCGTGCTTGGCACCGGCTCGGAAGTCCATGTGGCCCTGGATGCCGCTCACGCGCTGGAGAAAAGGGGCCTGGCGGTCCGCGTGGTGAGTCTCCCGTCCTGGGAGATTTTTGAGTCCCAGCCCCAATCGTACAGAGATTCGGTCCTTCCGCCGGAGGTGAAGGTGCGCATCGCCGTCGAGGCCGGTGTGGTCCAGGGTTGGGAACGGTACCTGGGAGACCGTGGGGCATTCGTGGGGATGGATCGTTTTGGGGCCTCAGCGCCCTACAAGAGGCTCTATCAGGAATTCGGCCTGACCGCCGATCGCGTGGTGGAAAAGGCCTTAAGCATTCTTGATGGTAACCCGTGCAAGTCCGGCCCAGAGCGGAAATAACCAGAAGACGCACGAAAAACGCAAAGGGTTTTGAACGGGTGGCAATGGGAGAGGGGTTGTGAAAAGCCGAAGGGCGTTTTTGCGGGCATTGGGAGGGCTTGCGGGCCTGGGGGCGATGATCCTGACCCCTGTCGGATCGATGTTGCGACTCGCCGCGGCTGAGGCGAGGAAACGCCTCCTTCCCAAGGGGACGGACCCAAGCACGCTGGTCAATCAGGATCCTGCCTCGCTGGATCCGCGGAACCTGGACCGGACCCCGCTCAAAGACTTCGGGACCATGGGGCTGAGTGACCACCAGGTGGATCTGTCCCAGTGGCGCCTGAAGGTCGAAGGATTGGTGGCCACTCCGCTGCGGCTCGCCTACGAACAGGTCCTCGCCATGCCGGAGATCGAAAGGGATGTCCTGCTGATCTGCCCCGGGGTCTTCGCGCACTACGGGCGCTGGAAGGGATTGTCCCTGAAGGCATTGATGAAACGGGCAGATGCGGGGAAGGGCGTGACCCATGTCACGTTTTACGGCCCCGATGGGGTATACCGGAAGACAGAGAGGTTTACCCTGGACGAGGTGATGACTGAAAAGGTCTTCCTGGCACACACGGTCAATGGGGAGACCCTTCCGGTCCGGAACGGTTTTCCTCTTCGACTGGTGGCCGAAGATCATTATGGTTACCGATGGGTCAAATATGTCGACACGATCTCCTTCGACTCGCCGGAGTCCGGCAGTTAATCCCCAGATCATCGTGGAACCGGATGCTCAGGCCGTTGCCAGACGCGGCGCGGATCTGTTTCTTGAGACCGCGCGGGCTTGCGTGGACCGACTGGGCCGATTCGTGGTTGCCGTTTCGGGCGGGAACACGCCAAGGCCCATGCACCGTCTCCTCTCGGAAACGCCTTACCTTACGGCGATCCCGTGGCAGGGGACCCACCTCTTTTGGGGAGACGAGCGGTTGGTCCCCTATGAAAATCCGAAAAGCAATTTCGGGGCTGCAAAGGCGGATTTCGTGGATCGCGTCCCGCTCCCGATCCAGCAGCTTCACCCGATTCCCACATGGTGCCCTGCTTCGGAAGGCGCTGCCATTTATCAGGCAGAGCTAAAAGGGTTGTTTCAGCGATTCGGGAACGATGATCCGGTCTTCGATTTGGTTTTCCTCGGCATAGGGAAGGATGGTCACACGGCCTCCCTCTTTCCCGACTCTGCAGGGGAAGGCTTGAAAGCGGATCCTGACCGATGGGTCACAGGGACCAGGGGAGGCGCCCCCCAGGTGGATCGGCTCACGCTGACCTTTTCCGTGCTGAACCATGCAAAGGCGATTGTTTTTCTCGTTTGCGGCAGTGAAAAAGCAGATATTGTTAAAGTTATACTTGAAGATTGTAACGGGCATCTTCCTGCACAGAAAATTCATCCACTCAACGGTACGGTCACCTGGATTCTTGACCAGGAGGCCGCGCGCCTGCTGGCCCACAAAGGATAAAGATCGCTCAATCCAGGTATTAAAAAGAAGCTTTGAAGGTGGACCTTTGTGTTGCGGGGCGGTTTTGGAAGGAAAAGCTGAGCGGTTCATGAACGGGCACCCACCTCGACAGAGAAGACATGATCTACGACTGCACCATTGTGGGGGCAGGGCCTGGTGGGCTTCAGGCGGCCATCTATCTGGGCAGGAACAATCGACATCAAGAAACGCTTGCTTGAGATCTAATCCTCGATTTATGATTGGAACGGATCCGCGAGTCACGGCCCTCGTCCATTGAAATTCATGGTCCCGACGTGTTAGAATCACGAGTGCTCAAGCGCACTCTTGAGACTTCCCGGTGGGAAATCTGATCAACGGAGACGGTCGACGATGGCGGCAGGTGAATCAGGAAAGATCATTATAGAAGTCATGTACAAGGCGGAGTATTGCCTCCTCTGCTATTACATGGACGAGTTGGTGTGTGAAGTGGTCCCCCAATACGGTGAGAAGGTGGAGTATCGTCGCGTCGATTTCCTCAAGGAACCTGGAAAACAGCGCTTTCTCGATCTTTCCTATTCCTTGTTCGGCAGGGACGGGGTGCACAAGCGCGGCCGAATCGCGCCTGTCCCGTCGATTTTTATTGACGGAGAGCTTTGCTTCGATATGATCCCGCCGCGGTTCGAGCTGGAAGAGGCCATTGAGGAAGCGATCTCCGGACGGGTTTGAGGGGGCAACCGGAACACGAGGGACAAGTGTAAACCCGCCACAAGACGCCCCCTGAACGCCATAAAAAAAGAACCCCTCGTCATGCGGGGCTCTCATATGTTAACGGGAACGGATGGTCCGTCCCAGGGGTCTTTTAGTGATAGCCGATCGGGCAAAGAGGACTTGCCCTTGTCTCCAGCGTGCAGATAAGAAGATTCGTGTCATCACGGTGGCTTGAAACCCACCTGATCCATCCATCATCGCCATCCCACACCTCAATCTGGTGACGCGTCAGATCCTCTTCATATCTGATCCAATCGCCATGGGAGAAGGCTTCTCTAAAATACATGATTCCCCCCATTGCACGGGATCGATCCCTGCAGTACCTTTTAAAAAGAAGGCCCAGTCAGATAGAACACTGCTGAATGTGATAGGTTTTCGACATGGAGGGTGGCATGAGGGACATTGCCAAAGGAGGTTAACATGGAGATTATTTTGGAGGTCTTGAACCACCGTCTGACCGAAAAAGGAATCGCCTCGGATCTCATCCCAGCCTTTCTGAGGGATTTTTCTAACAGCCTTTCCGCCGATTCAACCGTGAGCCCACAGCAAGTGAGGTCGAGCATGGAGCGACTGGGGTGGGACGAGCTCGCGTTGGACAACCGCACCTTGGAGCTGATGGTCTGCGCCCTTGAAACTCCTGAGCGCGTTTAAGCAACCGAGTGCACATCCCCTGCTGTAAACGGCCAAAATCCTCTGTTGCCGTCTTAACTCGCTTCTGGTTTGTCCGGGCGCTGCATTCAAAGAATCATACCTATGCCCACTTGCCGTTACAGCTTTACGGATGTTTATCACCCATCCATTCAAGAATCGCGCCTCAAACGGCAGACGCCCAAGCGCGTTCCGCTTACGGGCGGCAAGTCGGGCTTCAAGATTTGCTGGTTGACACCAATTTTTCTCCTTTGCTAACGTATGTCCGAGTGTCAGTCCCGACTGTAGCGGCTTGACGATGCACTGATCCAACCCCAGGACCCCACAGTATTTCGTTTTGCCGCTCCATGTTGCGACCAAACATCCAAGTCGCAGAAGCCCTTTTGATGCCTGAGGGCCGTTTCTCATTTCGCGTGGTCACGGCGGGGCTCGTGGTCTCGCTATCCCTGGATTCCTGTTGAGCCGACCGGTCCAATGAACAGGCGAACCTTCCTCAAGATCGCCGGAATGAGCGGCGCTTCTCTCGCAGCAGGCTGCACTTCAGAGCCTGATAAGCATCTCTATTCCCTTGTGCACGCCCCGGAAGACATGGTCACGGGAGAACCGGGTCTTTACGCATCCACCTGCAGGGAGTGCCCGGCAGGGCTGCGGGGTCCTGGCCATCAACCGTGAGGGGAGGGTCATCAAACTGGAGGGAAACCCTTCCCACCCCATCAACCGAGGGAAGCTCTGCTCAAGAGGTCAGGCCGCCCTCCAGGCCGTTTACAACCCCGATCGCGTTCGACTGCCTCTCCTGAAAACCGACAAGGGCTGGAAGACGACTTCCTTTGCAGAGGCGGAAACCCTGCTCAAGCGGAAGGCGGAAGCAGCATCCCTCAAGGGCCGGGACGGGGTGCGCGTGGTGTCCGAGGTAGTGGGTGAAGGTCTGGCGGCGCTTTTCACGGAATGGCTCGCGCGCTGGAAATCGGAGGGACCGCTGTTTTTTGAACCCTTCGGGTACGAAGCGCTTCGTGCGGCAAACGAATGGTCCTGGGCGTCGATGGCCTGGTTTCCTATGAAATTCAGGAGGCCGATGTCCTGGTGAGCTTCGGCGCGGACTTCCTGGAGACGTGGCTGTCACCCGTCGAATATGCATGGAAATTCAAGCAAATGCATGGCTTGAAGGAAGGCACGAAGGGATTTTTCTTTCACGTGAGCCCCTATCTTTCCCTGACTGGCGCCAACGCGGATCAGTGGGTATCCTGCGCGCCCGGTGGAGAAGCGGCCGTCGCCTTGGCGCTGATCCGGGAAGCGCTCCGGCAGGGACGGGGAGCAAGGTCTCGATCCGGACTTCAAGGCAAGCCTTGCCCAAGTGGTCGAGCCCTTCTCCGGAGAGCGGGCGATCGGTGATTCGGGCGTCTCGGCGGTGCACCTTGATTTGTTGCGTGAAAGGCTTTTCAAGGCGAACATCCCCCGTCGTTCTCGGGACAGGAAGCGGCTGCGTCGGGGTGAACCCACTGCAGGCCAACATGGCGGTGAATCTGCTGAACCTTGTCCTTGATCCCGGGCTCAAGCGATTGAGCCTGGCGAAAAGGCATCGGGTGGAGACTGTCGCCAAGCGTTCCGACGTAGAGGATTTCTTCGCCCGGCTTGCGGACGGACCGGCGGATCTTCTGATTCTCCACAACACCAACCCTGCCTTCAATCTGCCCCCAGGCAGTCGTGCGCACCAGGCCCTCAGAAGGGACTCCCTTTTCAAAATCAGTTTTTCGAATTTCATGGACGAGACGTCGGAACTGGCGGACCTCATTTTCCCGGTCCGTCTCCCGCTTGAGTCCTGGGATGAATACGAGGGGAAAAAGGGTTTCGTCTCCACCCTTCAACCGGCCATGGGCCGACTGACGGAAGCGGCGCATGTGGGAGACGTTCTTATTCGATCCGGGCTGGAGGATTGGGGCGATTTCAAGTCCTATTTGTTTGGAGCGCTTCAAGACCGAGCATATTATTTCGGATGAACGGGATTGGGTCCTGGCGATCCAATCGGGAGGGGCTGTGAATGCGGAGAGCGTAACGGAGAAAAGGACCCCCACCCACCGAATCCCTTGACGACTCAAGGCTCTGGTCCCCCCGCTCAAGAACGAGATGGTTTTCATCGCCGCTCCATCGATTCGATTTTTTGACGGACGAGGGGCCAACCGACCCTGGCTGCCTGAGCTCCCGGATACCATCACCAAGGTGGCGTGGCAGACGCCCGTGTTGATGCACCCCGAGACCTTGGCGGCCAAGGGGTTCAAGCACGCGGAGGTGATCCGGATTGAATCCCCGCAGGGTGTAATAGAGGCCCCTGCATTTGAGATCGAAGGGGTTCGGCCAAACGTGCTGGTAATGGCCATGGGACAGGGACACACGTCATACGGCCGGTACGCGAAAGGAAAGGGCGCAAACCCGGTCCGCATCCTGCCCGCTGAAACGGATCGAGCTTCGGGGGGTCCGGTTTTCTCAACATTCCCGGTGTCGGTCGCCTCCTCTCAACAAACCGTGAGACTGGCCCACACGGACGGCAGCCGCTATCAGCACGGCAGAAAGATCGCCATGACCGTGTCGCTCAAAGACTCGGGCCTGCCTGCGAAGGAAATGAAGACCGGCCTCACGATGTATGACTTCCCCCTGACCCTGCCGCTCCCGGTGGGCTACGACCCAAGTCGTGACTTTTACCCACCTCACGAGCACAAGGATTACCGGTGGTCCATGGTGGTGGATCTTGACCGGTGCATCGGTTGCGGCGCATGCACGGTGGCCTGTTACGCGGAAAACAACATCGGCGTGGTCGGGGAGGAACAGATTGTTAACGGGCGCGAGATGACATGGCTGAGGATCGAACGCTATTTCGATGAGAGTCGTCCTGAAAAGGTCATCTTTTTGCCGTTTCCGTGTCAGCACTGTGACAACGCCCCTTGCGAGTCGGTGTGCCCGGTCTTTGCCCCCCACCACAACAAGGAGGGGCTCAACACCCAGATATACAACCGCTGCATCGGCACCCGGTTCTGTGCCCAGAACTGTCCATACAAGATCAGGCGCTTTAACTGGTTCACCTGGCAGTGGCCCAAGCCCTTGAATCTCCAGCTGAACCCCAACGTGACGGTTCGGAGCAAGGGTGTCATGGAGAAGTGTTCTTTCTGTGTGCAGCGGATCAAGGCGGCTCACGACCAGGCCAAGAACCAGAACCGGATGATTCGTGACGGGGAAGTGGTGCCGGCCTGTGCACAGACCTGTCCCACCAGCGCGATCCATTTCGGGAACCTGATGGACCTGGAAAGCCGCGTCCGTCAAATGGCCCAGGACCCGAGGGGTTACCAGGTGATGGGGTATCTGAACACCAAGCCGGCAGTGATCTATCTGAAGAAGGTCGTCCAGGAAGCATAGAGCGTTCAGCTTTCAGCGGATCCGTTAAAAGGAAGCAGAAAATATGGTCCTGAGTTGATGAGCCCGACGCACACAACAGAGTTTGCCGCCATCGACAATCTTGTGCTGGACACCCTTAAGCCGCCTCCACGGATCTACTGGGTGGTCGTGGCTTTTCTGGGTCTTGGCATTGGTCTCGGTGCGATCTGCTGGGTCTATCAGATCTTTGTGGGGATTGGCGTTGGGGGCCAAAACAACCCTGTTCACTGGGGGACCTACCTGATCAATTTTGTCTTCTGGGTCGGTATCGCTCATTCCGGGACTTTGATCAGTGCCATTTTACACCTTTTCCGGGCCGGATGGCGAAATCCCATCGCGCGTGCGGCTGAGACCATGACCGTTTTCGCCGTTTGCACGGCCGGCCTTTTTCCTTTCATCCATCTTGGCCGGGCCTGGTTGGTTCACTATATTTTGCCCTACCCCAACCAGCGGACCCTTTGGCCCAATTTTCAGTCTCCGTTGGTCTTTGACGTCGTCGCCATCAGCACATATCTGATCGTGAGCTCGCTTTTCTGGTACACCGGGATGCTGCCTGACCTGGCCACGGTCAGGGATCGGACTGACGGGGTAAGAAAAAAGATCTTTTCCATCCTCTCGCTCGGGTGGACCGGGGAGCACGAGCAGTGGAGACACCATGGCCGGATTTATCTCTTTTTCGCGGCCCTGGCCACACCGCTTGTCATCTCCGTCCACAGCGTGGTCTCGTGGGACTTTGCATTAGGCATCGTCCCCGGGTGGCACAGCACAATTTTTGCTCCCTACTTCGTGGCAGGGGCCATTCACTCCGGACTGGCGATGGTCCTGACGTTGATGATTCCGCTACGCAAGATGTTTCGCTACGAATCCATGATTACCATTTCGGTTCTAGAAAATGTCGCCAAAACCATCATTTTTACCGGTTTGATTGTCGCTTACGCCTACCTGACCGAGTATTTCATGGCCTGGTACAGTGAGAACGCAGTAGAACTGGAGACTTTCCGGTGGCGGGCGCTTGGGGCCTATGAGGTGGAGTTCTGGATCATGGTCCTCTGTAACACGGTGGCGCCGCTCTTTTTCTTTTTTAAGCGCGTGAGGACCAGCATCGGATGGCTGTTCGGGATCGCCATCCTGATCAACATCGGCATGTGGTATGAACGGTTTGTCATTATTGTCGGGAGTGTGGCCCATGACTATATCCCCCATGCATGGGGCCTGTACTCCCCGACCTTGGTGGAATACGGGATCTTTTTTGGGAGCTTCTGCCTCTTTTTTTTCCTGTTCGTGCTTTTTGTCAAGCACCTCCCATCGGTTTCCATGACGGAGATGAAAGAGAGCGCAGCAGCGAAGGGGTCGCATGAATAATGAACGCTTTGTGATCGGCGTGTTTGAGAGCGAGGATGGGGCGGCCGCGGCGGTGGAGGCTGTGAAAGGGTCACCTTTCCGGGTCCACCGGGTCAATATGCCTATCCCCAGCCACAAAATAGCGGAGGCCATGCAGCTCAAGAAGAGCCGTGTGGGCTATTTCACCCTCGCCGGTGGGATTTTCGGGTTTTTTTCCGGGTTTCTGCTGGCGGCCTTTACGGCGTCACGATGGAGTCTGATCGTGGGTGGAAAGCCGGTTCTGGCGCTCATCCCCTTCTTGATCGTGGGGTTTGAGTTCACCATTCTTTTTGCGGTGATTGGCAATATCGTCGGATTCCTCGTGATGGCGAAGATGCCACGGTCGAACAAGATCACGATGTATGACCCCCGCTGTTCAGGAAGCCATTTCGGGGTATTGGCCTCTTGTGCCTCCGGTGAAGAAGACGCTTTGAAGCATTTGTTTGAGACGCGTGGCGCAGAAGCAAGGGTTTGCGAGGGCTGAAGGAGTCACACGACCAGATGGGTTTGCCGTCGTCCCTAAATCAATCGAGACATACCATTGTCCCCCTAAGCTGGGTGTTCGTCATCATGGTGGTTTTGGGAATCGGCGGTTTTTTCGCAGGCCTTTTGACCGGGAATGCACAGCATGCGTGGCAGGCATATCTGATCAATTTTCTTCTATGGACGGGGGTGGCGCAGGGTGCGGTTGTCTTTTCCGCGGTCACCCAGGTGACCAAGGCCAGATGGAGCTGGCGGCTTGCCGGCATGGCAGAGTCCTTTAGCGCCTTTTTCCCTTTTTCTTTGCTCCTCTTTGTGGTCCTCTTCATCGGTAAGGCGTACGTGTTCCCATGGCTTCATCATGATCTGCAGGGAAAGGGGGTCTGGCTGAATCTGCCTTTCCTTTTTGCGCGAGACTTCATCGGCCTGGCGGTGCTCTACGGCCTTGGGATGGCGTACCTCTATTACACCCTCCGACTGAGGCTTGATCCCGATCGTGAGCAGCGCCATGGGGGTTGGCTGCGTCGCCTTGTTTTGGGTAAGCCCTCAGATGCAGCCGTCCGGGAGAGGGTAACCATTTTGGGGATCCTCTACATCCTCTGTTTTACCTTGGTGGGATCGCTTTTGGGCTATGACCTGGTCATGAGCATGGATCCCCACTGGGTCTCAACGCTTTTTGGCGCTTACAGTTTCGTAAAGGCCTTTTATGTCGGCCTGGGCGCGCTGGTGATCCTGGCTTGCCTCATCCATATGAAACACGGGCCCATGTCGGGTCTGACCCGCGAGAACTTCCATGATTTGGGAAAGCTCTTTTTTGCCTTTTGCCTCCTCTGGGGGGATTTTTACTATGTTCAGCTGCTGGTCATCTGGTACGGAAACATCCCGGAGGAGACACACTATGTGATCCAACGGAGCATGCAAGCGCCCTGGAACGTGCTTGGCTGGGGCGTGCTCTTTGTCTGTTTCGTGATCCCGTTTTTCATCCTTCTCAACAAACGGATCAAGACCTCGCCGGTCCCCATGATCATGATCTGCGCTTTCGTTATTGCCGGCATGTGGTTCGAGCACCTGCTCCTGCTAGGGCCGGCCATGAACCAGGATGGATCCCTTTCTCTGGGCCCCATCGACGTGCTGGTGAGCTTGGGATTCGTAGGGATTTTGGCGTGGGCTGTTCGATTTTACTTTGCTGTTTTCCCCGAGGTGGCTCGAATGGAGCCTGGGGGGGCGCAGTGATGGAAGTCCTGCTCACCGTCCTTGCCCTCGTGGGTGTTCTCATCGTTGGAATCATACTTTTTGCCAACGCGGCCCATTCCCTGAGACAGAACTTGAAGCCTTTGGCCCTTGCCGGCGGGACGATTGCGCTTGGCGGGCTTTTTCTCTACCTGTTTTATTGGACACCCGGCATGAATATCGGACCTGAACAGCCGATCCCTTTCAGTCATCGTGTCCATGCGGGAGTCAAGAACATCCAGTGCCAATACTGTCATCCCTATGTGGCCCGGTCCACCTTCCCCGGTATTCCCCCGGTCGAGAAGTGTTTGCACTGTCACAAGTACATCATTACGAAGCATCCGCAGATTCTTAAGGAGCACCATTACTTCAACACCAACACGCCAACACCCTGGCGAAAGGTAAACTACATCCCTGAGTATGTGCTCTTCAATCACCAGAGGCATATCAGGAAAGAGATTTTATGTCAGCAGTGTCACGGGGCGGTTGAGACCATGGACCGGATCAAGGGGAAGCGTTTTTACATGGGCTTTTGCATCAGCTGTCACCGTGAAAAAAAGGCGAACCTCGGTTGCTGGCTTGCGTGTCACAGTTGAAAAACAGGCCCAAGGTCCAAGGTGCAAGGTGACAGGTACAAGATGGAATAAAGCAAAGGTCTAAAGTTCAAGGTCCTTGTCTCCTGATTCTCACCCTTGCACCTGACACCTTGTACCTTGGACCGGTTAGTTAACTATGCGCTATCAGCTATCAGCTATCAGCTAAACCATGGAATCCTACAGGACCGCCAAGGCCTTTGTGCTCACCTCCGTTTCCTGGTTCGCGTTTGCGACGACCATGGGGATGATGGCGGCGGGCTATCTCATTGCACCGGATTTCATGGCCAATATCGGGTGGCTACAGTTTGGACGGATCCGCCCGATCCATGTTAACCTGGTGCTCTTTGGGTTCGTAACCCCGGGGCTCCTCGCAGCGGCCTTCTATTATGTCCCCAGGCTGATGCGTACCAGGCTCTTCAGCGAGTCGCTGGGACTCGCAAATGCCGTCCTGTGGAACTTGACGATTGCGGCCGGCGTGGTCGGGCTCTCAGCCGGGCATACACAGGCCAGGGAGTATGCGGAGCTCATTTGGCCCGTGGACATCATGATCGCCGTCAACTTCTTGCTCGTGTTCATCAACCTGATCATGACCGTCCGAAGCCGTAAGGAACCCATTCTGTACGTTTCCGTCTGGTATGCCTGCGCCGCCGTGGTGCTCACCGGGACCACCTACTGCCTTGGAAATATCATTTGGAAGCCGGACACCGGGGCCCTGGTGGGAATCCCGGATGCCATCATCTTGTGGTTCTACGGACACAACATTTTTGGGCTGTTGCTCACGCCGCTCTCGCTCGGCGTGGCCTACTATGTGATCCCAAAGGTGACACGCAACCCGCTTTACAGCCACACCCTCTCCCTTCTGGGTTTCTGGGGGCTCCTCGTGGTCTACACCCACATCGGGACCCATCACCTTTTGCAGGTGCCGGTTCCAACATGGTTGAAAGTCGTTGCCATTGTGGACAGCGTGGGGATGGTCATCCCGGTGATGGTCTTCCTGATCAATATCTGGTACACGGCCAAGGGGAAACTGGGGGAGATCCACGCGGACATCGGCGGCAAGTTCGTTTTCACGGGGACCATCATGTATTTCTTTGTGAGTATCCAGGGTTCCATGATGGCCCTGCCGCAGGTCCAGCGTGTGACGCACTTCAATAACTGGGTCGTGGGCCACGCCCATGTGGGGGTGCTCGGTTTCGCAGGAATGACGGCCCTTGGCGGGCTTTACTACATTCTGCCGAGAATCACGGCGAAACCCCTTTACAGCCGCTTTCTCGCGGACCTCCAGTACTGGCTGGTCCTCGTTGGGGTAGGGGGGTTCACCATCGTACTGACCATTGTGGGCCTGATCCAGGGGAATGCCTGGCTTAACGGTGAGACGGTTTATCGGGTGCTTCCCGAGATTCATCTCTATTACATCTTGAGAGCGGCCATCGGTTTTCTGGTCATGAGCGGCGCCTATATCGGTCTATATAACGTGATTCGAACCTTGTACTTTAACCCAGGGGTCAAGCGATGAGCCAGAAGATGACGCCATCGGCCGTTACGCTTGGCTCTCTCCTGATACTGGCGGCTGTGGTCTTTGTCGTGGTCTACTGGCCCTATGCCACCCGCGACATGACCCCCTCTGAGATCTTCAGGCACCGGTCGGAACAGGAACAGGCAGGGCGAGCCATTTACATGGCAAACGGGTGTGTCTATTGCCACAGTCAGTCCATTCGTAGCATCGATTGGGGTCATGGGGCCGAACGCATTGCCCAGGCCGGGGACTACGTGGCAGATACGCCCATCCTGCTGGGATCGGCGCGGACCGGTGTCGACCTCTCCCAGGAAGGGGGGGAGCATCCGGACGACTGGCATGTGGCCCATTTCATCAATCCGAGATATACCAGGCCGAACTCCATTATGCCCCCTTTTCGATGGCTCGGGATGGAAAACATCAAATTATTGAGCCGTTATGTGCAAAGCCTGGGGCTAAAGAATGCGGACCGCCGTATGGAACGGCAGCAATACTGGAAGAACGAGACCATTAAGGCCTACGAGGCCGGCCCGGAGACCAATGTGAAATGGCTGGCGGATCACGTGCCCGAAGGCTGGCGCAATATCCCTAACCCCTACCCGACCTCGGAGGCCGGGTTGGCAAGGGGGCACAAGATCTACCAGGATTTCTGCCTGGGATGTCACAGCCCCATTGGCGACGGCATGGGACCGGCCCAACCTTGGGTCTACCCGCCGCCGCTTAATTTCACCATCTTGAAGGGGAGAGAGATATCTGGCGGCATCCTGTATTATCAGATCATGAACGGGATTACCGGGACGGCCATGCCCTATTTCAAAAAGGACTTGGAATCGGAAAAGATCTGGGACGTCGGAAACTACGTTGCGGTCTACTTTATCGGGCAAACCGATGCCAATGCGGAACCCCGGGGGATTGACGCATCGTGGGAACCGTGAATAAAAGCTCCAAGGTGCAAGGTCCAAGGTGTCAGGTTTGAAGACATAAGAAATGACCCTTGCTTCAACCCTGCACCTTGCACCATGGACCTATGTTTTGTGGCCCCGAACCTTGCACCTTGGACCTTGAACCTATGTATTATCCTTACTTCGTGGCATACATTCTGATCGGGTTCGTGCTGAGCGTCCTTGTTTTTATGTGGGCGCTCAGAAACGGCCAGTTCAACGAGCAGAATCGCGCCCGTTTTCTTCCGCTGGAGCAAGAGCCCCAGAGGGAAGTGGTCCGCGCGTCTCGGTTCAACCGGTTTGAACCTTATCTGATGCTGGTCATCGTCTGTTTGGGGCTTTTGGCAAGTGGTGCATTTCTCCTAATGGTCCTCCTCCATGGAGGGGGCGTTAAAGGCTGAAAAGGGAAAACGGTACCCCATCATAGGGATTGAAAGAGAATTGGGAGATTAATATGCGGCTCTTTGAGCTACTGAACATCCAGCACTTCGTTCTCTATTTGTTTCCGGCTTTCATCACAGTCCTCCTGATGGCCATGGCGTTTGGGTTCCTGCGTTTTCATCGGAAAGACTCTGAGCGGCGGTTGGGCCGTATCACGCATCGATACCCCTCAGATATCGAGGAACGAAATGAGCCCATGCCGCTGATTCTCCTTCTCCTCATCCTGGGGACCGTCCTTTGGGGGTTCGGTTACATCATCATGTCCGGCGTGTTGGGGGTGAAAATCTAATATGGCTGCCGGCAGGCAAGAACCGCGAGCTTGGGTGACCTGGTGGATCGTTTGTCTGTTGCTCCTGTTGATTCTCTTTAAAGGGGCGCTCACCTTTATGGTAGTGGGGAATCAGGGACAGCCCACGTGGGATTATCGTCCGGTAAGAGACGTTCCGGGTCAATCGCCCTATGCCATCTACAAGCCGCTGCCTTTCCCACAGCATGTGCGCGGTCGGGAGGGGGAGTGAATGAAAAGGCTTCTGATCGTTCTCATTCCGGTGCTTCTCGTGATTGGACTCTATGAAGGGCTGATCCTCTATGACAATCTATTCCCTTATGGGCGCATGCGGGAGACCCCTGCCATCCAGCCCCTTGAGGAGCCCGTTCTCCAGACGGAGGGAGGGCTCGTGCCTTACGGTGGTGGCGAGGAACTTATCCGTGTCACCGCTGGGAAGGATTTGAAGTCATCCATGGATATGGTCGACCCTGCGGTCATCCAGGAAGGCCAAGAAGTGTACGCCCTCTACTGCCGGCAGTGCCACGGAAAACAACACGACGGCAACGGCACGGTCGGCCAGAGTTTTCATCCGCTTCCCACGGACCTGATGAGTGAGAAGGTTCAGCAAACCCCCGACGGTGTCATGTTCAAGGAGATCAGCTACGGGATTCCAGACGGCAGACAGCCCGCTCTGGCGACCACGATCGATGTGGGTGACCGTTGGCGGGTCGTCGCCTATGTCAAATCTCTGGGCCTCCGGAAGTAAGCCCCTGCGTCATGACCACTCACCGTTTCTGTGACCTCTGCGGTCTCCCGCTTAAACGCGCATCCGTTCCCCTTCCAGGGACCAAGGAATATCGATTCTGCTGTCTCGGCTGCAAGCAGGTGTTTTCGATTCTCGCGGAGGCCACGGGCTCAGCAGATCCCGCCATTCTCAGAGAGAACAAGCTCTTCAAGACCTGTCAGGAGATGGGGATCATTCCAAGGAATAAGGAAGGGCTTGATCAACCCGAAATATCCGTCCGCCCCGAAACCAATGAAACACTCAGTCGGAGCTTGAAGATCGGGGGGATGTGGTGCCCCGCCTGTGCGTGGCTCATTGTGACGTCCCTCGAAAGGCTTGCCGGTGTTGCGAGGGCCGAGTGTCATTTTTCCACCGACCGGTTGACATGTGAATACGATCCGGTGCGTGTTTCACCTCAGGAAATCAAGGCCGTAGTCGAAAAGCTCGGATACCGCGCGGCGGATCCGGAAGAGGAGGAGGATGTCGGGGCTGAGTTTCGTCGGGGGCTGCTGGAATTCGCAATTTGTGGCTTCCTCACGATGAACATCATGATGATGTCCTTTGGGGTCTATTCCGGCTTTCTGAGCGAAGTCGCGGCAAATGGGGTAAAAACCCTGTCCTGGCCCATCGCAGTCATGGCGGCGATCGTGCTCGTCTATGGAGGCCGCACTGTTTTCATGCGTGCGCTCCGTGGGGTCCCTTTTGGGGTCTTCGGCATGGAAACGCTGGTTTCCGTGGGGGCGATCAGCGCATTTCTCTTGAGCCTCCATAACCTCCTGCTCGGAAGCCTCCACATCTATTTTGACACATCCGCCATGCTCCTCACACTTGCCTTGCTCGGAAAGACGCTGGAGGGGCGGGCAAGGGTGGAGGTGACAAGGGAACTCGGACGGTTCTTTTCTCTCAAGCCGACCAAAGTCAGGCTCTGCACGGAAAAATTTCCCATGGGCCGCCATGTCAGTGCTGCACACCTGGAGCGAGGGGGACGTGTTCCGCGTGGAACCCGGAGAGTTGATTGCAGCGGACGGCTTGATCATTGATGGGGGCGGTGGTGTGGATGAATCTTCTCTTACGGGCGAACCCGTGCCGGTAAGGAAAGAAAAAGGGATGCGACTGAGGAGCGGCAGCCGGGTGGTTCAAGGGTGGTTTAAGGTAAAGGCCGAGGCGGTCGGTCGGGATTCAACGCTCGGTCAAATGATCGAGACCGTGGAAGAGGTTCTGAAGGGAAAGGGGCGGGTTGAGGGAAAGGTGGAGGCGGCCATCCGATGGCTCGTGCCCCTGTTCCTGGTCCTCTCTCTGGGTACGGGCGTCGCTTGTTTCATGATGGGGCAAAGTTTCGAGGGGGCGTTTATCCGGGCGTTGACCGTTCTCGTGATTTCATGCCCCTGTGCGGTTGGCATTGCCGTGCCGCTTGCCCGGGTCGCAGGGATTTCCATGGCAGGGAGGCAGGGAATTTTGCTTAGGAATTTCAACGCCTTCGAGAAGACAAGGCAATTGAATGCCATCGTCTTTGACAAAACCGGTACCATCACCAAGGGTTCCTGGGTGTTGAAACGGATCTTAACGATGGGGACCCTCAGGGAAGCGGAGGCGCTTTCGATGGCGGCGGGGATGGAGGCCCACTCGGATCACCCCATCGCAGGGGTGATCCGAGACTGCGCCGGCCGGCGAGGCGTGCAAGGGGCCGAGGTCCTTGGGGTGGAGGCCACGAAAGACGGCCTGTCAGGCGACTTCAACGGACATGCGCTCAAGTTTGGGTCGCTGTCTTTCTTGAAAGAGGAATTCCTGCCCGCCCTCGCCACGCTTCCGACGGAGAACGGCGATGATTCGCACGTTTACATGAGCCTCGGGGGACGACCGGCTGCCGTCTTTGAGTTTGGTGATGAGCTCAAAGAACGTGCCTCCGAGACTGTGGGCAGGCTGAAGGAGATGGGATTCCTAACGGTCCTTCTCTCAGGAGACGGGGACCGGACGACCAGGATCATCGGCGACCGCGCAGGGGTTCATGAGTCGCACGGCGACATGGGCCCGTGGCAAAAGGCCCAATTTGTGAAAGGGACTGCAGGCGCGTGGCTTCAGGGTGGCCATGGCGGGCGACGGGATCAACGATGCCCTCGCCTTGAATCAGTCGGACCTGGGCATTGCCGTGCACGCAGGGGGCCACCTGGGAAGGGAGGTCGCGGATATCACCCTCATGAGGGGCGCACCGGAACAGGTTTTTGATTTCCTCTGTCTCGCACGGCGCGTAAACCGGAAAGTCCTCCAAAACCTCCTGTTCTCATTGGCTTACAACCTGGTGGCTATCCCTGTCGCCATGAGCGGTTTATTGACGCCCATTGTGGCGGTTTCGGCCATGCTGCTCAGCAGTCTGAGCGTAACCGGAAACACGCTGCTGCTCCTGCGCAAGACCAGCTAGGCCTGGATTCCCATGAAGCCTCGGTCATCTAACGAGAAGGCTTGCTTTTCCCATGGCTCGGGCGCCTTGGGAACCGACATTTGTTATGCAATTAATAAACTTATAAACATATGTCCACATAATTATAATAATGCCTCTCCCTCATATTGGTGTTGAATGATGCCAATAAACAGTACTATTATGGCATTTTCACTTTTTTCTTTACAAGGGGTTAAATATATGACATAGTGGATATATGTTAATAAGTTCATCAAATGAACTAACAGACATGGCTCGCTTCTTCCTCGAGCCTCAAAATGCCACTCACCGGCAGTACGAAGCCCTCCGCGCCTTTTTCGTCGAGGGCCTAAGCAGCCAGGAGGCTGCCAGGCGCTTCGGATACACGGAAGGAAGTTTCCGGGTTCTGACCCATGACTTCAGACAAAATCCCCATCGCCCTTTCTTCCTTCCGCCAAGGAAAGGGCCCCAAGAGGCCCCAAAAAAGGACAAGGTCCGAGAACAAGTGATCGCACTGCGAAAAGAAAGCCTCTCCATTTATGACATTGCTCAGGTCCTTGAAACAAAGGGACATAAGGTGAGCCCTGTCAGCATATCCCACATCTTGAAGGAGGAGGGGTTCGCTCGGCTTCCAAGAAGAGGGGATGAAGAACGGCTTCCCAGTGTGAAACCCGTCGCCGGGGTCCCGGCAGATGTAAGACAACTCGACCTCAGTCCCAGATCGGTGCATACCAAATTCGGCGGCCTCTTTCTCTTTGCTCCCTTCTTGGCTGCCATCCCTCTTGATCAAATGCTCGCGCAAACGGGATTCCCCGGCTCCAGAATGATCCCGGCCGGATGCGCCATCCGTTCCCTTCTGGCTCTCAAGCTCTTTGGCTCGGCTCGTCACAGTCACGTCATGAGCTATGTGCTCGACGAGGGGCTGGCTCTTTTTTCCGGCTTGAACGTGATCCCCAAACGTTCCTTTCTCACCGAATACAGCTGCCGGGTGGACCCCCAATCCTACCCAGTCCTTATGCGCCTTTGGTTTGACGCCATGGGAACCCAGGGCCTTGAACAGGGCTCGTCCTTTGATCTGGACTTCCACACCATCCCCTTCCACGGGGAAGACGCACTCGTTGAAAAGCACTATGTCTCAAAGAGAAGCAGGCGCCAAAAGGGAATTCTCGCCTTTGTCGCTCAAGATGCATCCGCCCAGGTCTTTTGCTACGGTAACGCCGATGTCCGCAAAGAAGAACAAAATGACGAGATCCTCAACTTCGCCGACTTTTGGAAACAACGCACCGGCCATCTGCCCCAGGAGCTTATCTTTGATTCAAAGCTCACAACCTACGGGAATCTCGATCGATTGAACCAGTTGGGAATTGCCTTTATCACGCTAAGGCGCCGTTCCAGCAAGATGCTCCAGGAAGTCCACAAAGAGCCCCTCTCCGCATGGAGACGGATCGAGCTCGAAGGGGTCTCCCGCATCTATAAGACCCCCAGGATCCTGGATCGCGAGGTCACGCTTCCAGATTACAAGGGACCCATCCGCCAGATGGTCATCGCCGATCTTGGCCACGAAGCGCCCACCTTTTTGCTGACCAATCAGTTGACCCGCTCAGCCCCTAAGCTCATTGAACGCTACGCTCAGCGGATGATCATCGAGAACAATATCGCAGATGGCATCGACTTCTTCCACATGGATGCCCTGTCTTCCGCCGTGGCCATGAAAGTGAACCTCGATCTCCAACTCACCCTCATGGCAAGCAGCCTTTACCGTCTATTGGGGTCCAGAATCGGAAACGGTTACCGCAAGGCTAAATCCCGTCACATCTTCCGGGACTTCATCGATGCAACCGCCACCCTGACAATCGACGAGAAAAACATCTTTGTCAGTTTCCAAAAAAGGGCTCATAACCCCTTACTCATTGCTTCAGGTCTGGACAAACTGGAGGTACAGATCCCGTGGCTTGGCAGAAAAAGATTGCACCTCCTACTTGCGGTGCCGGTGGCAAGTTGTGTTGCGAGTTTTATTCGTTAATTATATCAAATGGTTATAGACCATTTTATTTAATTCACTTTATTCATTCGTGATATCAGTATGTTACACGTAGCATGCCCGATCTGGAATCGTAGTTGAAATCAGTCGTTTAGATGGACTCGCAACATAAGGCAAGAAAGACCCAGGTATCGGGAGCGGGAGCAAGCGCGTTCAACCACTCCGATTGCATTCGACCCTAGCCGATTCCTCTTGACAGAAATCGCTTTTTGGGTCCTAATCGGCATAAGTCGGCTTCGTTTCGCGTAGATCAAGTGAAATCAATGATATAACCCCAACCTTCCTGGAGGAAACCATGGTTGTGCGTTTCCAGAAGACGGTGACATGAAAGCCTCCGGTGGATGCCATTATCCGCTCGGGGGTTTTTGCATTCCGGGGGGTCATTCGCATTCAATGAGAGGTTAAGCATACCACCCGGGTCCTTAACTTAGATGATATTTCATGATTGATTCAAGGATCTGGGAAAGACTCGAATATCCATTTACTCAATCGTGGACCGGCTGGTGTTCGCAGTCCCATTGACGGACTTTGAGGTCACAGAGGAGGTTTTTATGCTGATCCGAATAAATCACCATTATGAGCCATCTAGAGTAGCGTAACTCCTTGATATCGAATAGATATGTCGTTCAAGCCATCTGATAAACGAAGAGATTTTATACGGACAGAAAAGCACGGTTTCGTGTGTTGTGCGGATCAATTCACACACCGTTGGGCGGACCAAGGACATCCTGAACCCTCACCTGGAGAGGAACTCGCACTGTAGCAGTCGGCCTTCCTTGGCTCAGCGGCGATGGCCACGAAGGATATGACCCAGCGAACGCCGATTGCTGAAGCGAACAACCAGAACCAACAAAGGAGGACTGAGAAATGGCTTCGACTAAAGACGTTCTAGACCACCACTTAAAGTGTTTTGGTGAGGGCGACCTCAAGGGCATCCTCTCTGACTATGCGCCGGGTGCCGTCCTGTTCACGCCGGACGGACCGCTCAGGGGATCCGACGCGATTAGGCCGATGTTCCAGGCGATGTTTGAGGAATTTGGAAAACCTGGCGCAGCGTTCAGCATGAAGCAGCAGTCCGTCGAGGACGACTATGCTTACATTCTGTGGACCGCAGAGACTGCCGACAACGTGTACGAGGTAGGTACGGACACGTTTGTCGTGCGGGACGGCAAGATCGTGGCCCAGTCCTTCGCTGGAAAGATTACGCCCAAGGGCTAAAAACGCACCTTCATTCCGAGCGGCCGTCCAAAGGTATGGTGCCGACGCCTTACAGCCTACGCTCGTTCCTCAATTCGGCTTCCAGGCGCGGCTCATGCCCGGCGTTCACGTCGCTGACTTCGTCGCGATTAGCTGGAGGCTTGCGGCGCGATTAGCCTGAACACGAAAAATGGTGCGGTAAACGAGGAGGGTAGAATGGATATTAGGACTTTGAAACTGTTCGCTGAATACAACCGCAAGACTAATTCCGATATGAATGTGATTATTCAAAAACTGCAAGCATCTCAATGGAATCAGGAATTCATGGGGTATTATAACTCTATCAAATCCCTCTGCAACCATATCTATATTTCCGATTTCAACTGGCTTAAGCGTTTTTCAGGACTAAGGAAGTTTTCCTATGTCGAAAATCCGCTGTTCAACCAAGAGCTACGTTTCGGGTCGACTGTGTTTGAAGCTCCGAATGAATATTTAGATAAGAGAAGAATTTTGGATGATCAAATTATTGAATTCGTAATTGAGATCACTCAGCAAGATCTTGACCGATATCTAGAATATGCGGATTCCCATGGAAGGATAAACAAAAGAGTATTTGGTGGTTTGGTGTTGCATTTCTTTAATCATCAAACTCATCATCGCGGAATGATATCGATTTATCTGGAAAATATGAGCATCAGCAACGATTTCAGCAACTTGGCAAATATCGTATAGAGAAGTCGGCTAACAAGCAAATTAAGGCGACAGGAATGAACTCTTCGATTATGGGAGCGTTGTTGGTCCCGCGCCTTATTTGCGTTACAGATATCTCCAACATCTATTCATTCAAGCCTGATTGCATGCATATGCTTCGCGCCGGGTCGGTTCCCTGACCCAAAAGGGATGGTCTATCAACTGGAAATCAAATGGGTCTGAGAGGATCGTGCCCCTTGTTTCCTTGACAAGTAATAGCAGATTTGGGTCGACCCGAAAATCCTTTAAAAAAGCATTAAGGGAACCTCGAAATGAGTCTAAGCAGTTCTACCTACCGTGGACTCTCTTTTGTATGGACCTTCGAAGATAGATGATCGTAAATTCCACCAAACGCATAGCCATGCTCAATTCGGCATAACACAAACGAAGAACGTGGCAGGGTCACTCCTGACCCTGCCCCTAAGCAAAGACAGTCTAGATCGATTTGGGTTCAGCTAAAGGGGGTAAAACCTTTTCGATAGCTTCAGCAATATCAAGCACTTTTCGGTCTTCACCTGAATAGCCGTCGAAAGTGATGGACATAGGTAAACCCGCCTTGGCGAGGCCCGAGAACATTGCAAGGGAGGGTGACCTTTGCGAAGGTGAAAAAAGCATATTCGCCCCGATATCCAATTCAGAAAGCGTATTGCCCAACGGACCCTTCGTGGCGATCATGTCACAACAGTCATTTGGTGTATTCGGGACTTTGCTGGTAGGATACATCAACACATCGAGCTTATTTTCGGTCGTGATCTTCTTATACGCCTTGCGAAGTTCCACCGCTAGCCATCCAGGAACCCTGACTTCTGATAACCGATCCTGAGTTGGCTCAGATCAATTTCTCTTGGTTCATGCTTCGGATGATCCGTCGCGCACAGGCTATCGAGGAATTTGATGTCGGCGATAGATCTGGTGATCGGCCCAAGGGTATCTGAAAATCCAATGGGCATAGCCCCCGTTGTGGGGCCACCGGCCGGTCGTCGGTCTGAAACCGTGAACCCCGTTCATCGCGGCAGGGACCCGTACCGAACCTCCCGTATCCTCAGCGACGGCAAAAGGAACAATGCGCGCCGCCACAGCCGCACCACTTCCACCACTACTTCCACAGGTCTTATAAGCCTTGTTGAATGGGTTACCCGTGTCCCCCGTCATGGGATTTTCGGTCGTCCACCACAAAGAGAGCACTGGGATCTGGGTCTTCCCGATGCAGACCGAATCCGCCTCTTTCAAGATCTTCACTAGGTCGGCATCGACTTTGGGCTCAAAGTACCCATCATTCCAAGATTCCAGTATTCCATGGCTGAACGGGGCAAACGCGCAGCTCGGATTACTCTGTTGCTATTGATAGAGTTCTGCTGTAGTACTAATACCGGAGAAATCAGGACATGTCCGAGACAAATCTGTTGGAAGGCAAAAGCGTTTTGCTGGTAAACGACGAGCCGGATGTGCTCGAACCTTGGAGGACTTGCTGTCCATGTGTCAAACAGCCAGGGCTTCCGATTTCAAGGCCGCCAAAGATTTGCTGGTAAGCCGCCACTTCGACCTGGCGGTACTGGATATCATGGGGGTATCGGGGTACGATTTGCTTGAAATCTGCACTGAGCGGGGGGTAACCGCCGTGATGCTGACGGCCCACGCCCTCAGTCCCGAACATCTCATCAAATCTTACAAGCAAGGGGCGGCCTCGTATCTTCCCAAGGAGGAAATGGTTAACATCGCCTCGTTTTTGAACGATGTACTCGAAGCCATTGCCAAAGGTAAGAACCCTTGGGTGCGGTGGTACGAAAGGCCAGCGACAAGAATTTCTGGGAAAAATTTCCATTCTATTAGACCCCGTCAGCTACGCTTGCCTGTCCACAAAGGATCTCGAAATAGGGAGGAAATCCAATGATTGAGAAAATGCCCTTTGGGAAAACGGGTCATCAGAGTTCCAGAACCATCTTCGGGTCGGTGAGTTTAGGCAGGATCAGCCAATCTGAAGCCGATCCGGTCCTCGATCTTCTGTGGGAATTCGGCGTCAACCACATCGATACCGCACCCAAGTACGGGGATGCCGAATTGCGCGTAGGACATTGGATGAAGAAATATCGGGATCAATTCTTTCTGGCCACAAAGACCAATGAGCGAACTTATCAGGGTGCGAAAGATCAATTTCAACGATCTTTGGAAAGACTGCAGGTGGACAGCGTGGATCTGCTTCAGCTCCACAACCTGACGGATGTTGTGGAACGGGAAATCATCATGGGACCCGGCGGTGCCTTGGAGTTTCTGATCGAGGCCAGGGAAAAAGGCCTGACCCGCTATTTAGGTATCACCGGCCATGGCCTGCATGCGCCCAAATTTCACCGGCAAACCCTGGAACGTTTTGCTTTTGACAGCGCGCTGTTGCCTTGCAACTACCTGCTCATGCAGAATCCGAATTATACTGCCGAATTTGAAGAACAGCTCTCTACTGCCGGAAGCATCAAGTCGCGGTACAGACAATCAAGTCCATTGCCCGAGGATATTGGGGCAATAAAGCCTGGAGTCGACACACCTGGTACGAACCGCTGACAGATGACCAGGCCATCGCCCGAAATGTTCACTGGGTGATGAGCATCCCCCGTATCTTCCTGAACACGGTCGGAGATCTGAGGGAACTGCCCAAGGTGCTACAGGCTGCAAATCGCTTCAAAAATTGTCCTTCAGAAGAAGAAATGATGGAAACGGTTGCAAAACAGAACATGCAGATGCTATTCAGTTAAAGCTTTCATTTCTATCAAATAGAAAAACGGGCAGTGAATCACACCAAGGCGCGAAACATCGAACGTTCTGTAGCGTTTTCTCTCTTGAGTTGGTCTTGTGGTACTCCAGCCGGAGCTTGACGGCTTCAAGGGCTTGCATGGCGCTTCCTCCTTCTGAAAAGGGTTCAGAGAGGATCAAGCCTACCATGCGGGTCTATCATTTGGATATCCCAGAAGGATTACTCTGGCCAAAAATGGTGGAGGCGATTATTGGCCCTGTTGGAATGAAAGGGGCGGTCACCTGCTGGTCTCTTGCCGGGATCAGATGGACTTGAAAATCCGTGTTGATCTCCAAAGCGCAGCGAATGCGAACCAAATCGCTTGCAGGATGGTTGCTCCTCGCATAGTTCCCATGTGTCTCGATCTGGGTCTTTGTGATCCAGTTCTTGACAGTCGAGACGGTGACGCCCGATTTCCTGGCCCCGCATTATGGGTGGGACCTCATTAGTCCACAGGAAGGAGTTGACAGAAATGGCCCGCGAAGTTAGTGTCCGTGCATCGGGAATGGCTCTGACACGAGGGAAATTGCCTGTGAACGTATCCAATCTCATCAAGAAGCATGTGGCACAATCCCCCGAAAAGGCGGCCATCGTTTTCGGTGATCGACTGATCAACTATCGGGAATTGGATGACCTCGTTACGCGGACCGCAAGGGGTCTGCTCGCCCTGGGGGTCACGAGGGGGGAGGTCGTTTCCCTTTTCATGCCGAGCCTCCCTGAGCTGATCATCGCGTATCTCGGTACGGTTCGCGCAGGGATCACGGTCAACGTCGTAGACGCCATGCTTAGTGAGCAGGAGGTCACCTATATTCTGAATGATTGCGACAGCCGGACCGTGCTGGTGGATGCCGCACGGTTGGCCACCATCGAAAACGTTTTGATGGAGGCCACGGCCATCAAGGACATCGTCGTGTTGGGCGCAGACGCGGAAAACGGATACCTTTCCTTTGAAAAGCTCCTGGACATGGGGCAAGGGGACATCCGTCTGCCGGAGACCAAGGGGAGTGACCTCTGCCACCTCATGTACACCTCCGACACATCAGGGTGGCCGAAAGGGGTGATGGCCACCCATCTCAACGTCTTTCACAACGCCACGGAGTTTGGAAAAGTCCACTTCAAACCGGAAGACCGGGTCATGGTGGCAGCCCCGATTTTTCACTGCTGGGGACTGATCAATGGGACCTTCGGCATGCTCTCCAGGGGGGGAACCGTGATCATGGTGGAACGGTTTTCTCCTGGGCAGGCCCTTTCTGACATCGAGCGGCACAGGCCGACCGTGTTCCAGGGTGTGCCCCCCATGTACAACCTCCTTCTCAAACAACCCGACCTGGACCAGCACGATATTTCATCGGTCGTCTTCTGCCTTTCAGCAGGCACCAAGATGCCTGAAAATCTCATCCGACAGGTGGAGGATCGTCTCAATTGGCGTTACGCCGAGGCGTGGGGACTCAGAGTTTCAGTGCCTCGATAGGGAATCGGAAGCCCGTTTGGGATGAGTTCGGGGTTTTCTGATGCTTGAGGCGAGGAAGCGCTCTGCCGATCGAGCGCTTCCTCGTCCTTATCACTTGGAGGGCTCCGGAAGCTCTTCCTGGATGTTTCCCACCTTTCTGGCAAAATTTACATATTTCTCGAGGGGCGAGGTGGCGTACACAATCATGCGCGCACCGTCAGGGGATCCGCCGCCGTGCATGCACCCCGGCACACCACCGCCCAGCGTCAGCCACTCGATCAGCCTGGCGATCCGTGCTCTCGTTTCAGCCGATCCCGCGCCTGCCTTGACGTATTTCTGGATGAGGTGCCCGTATTGCGGGCTGGTGAAATCCTGGTAAGAGGGAAAACACCCGGTTTCCACAATTCCGCCGCCGATTTCCTGGCAAAGCCTTTTCGTTTCGTAGGGGAGGGTCGCCACGTGGATTTTGTTGGCATGGGCGGTCCTTGAGTCAGCGAGCCAGACCCCGGATGGGTGCTTGCTCCCCAGGGCAATGGCCCCGACACCCATCGTGTATGTCGTCTCGTTGAGTGTTTCCATTTGAATGAGCTTGTCCCGGAAGGTTTTTGCGCTGAGCCCATTGGCCCGAGCAATGAGTGCCGCTGCGCCGACCATCACGTCACCCTGCCCGGCGACGCAGGCGCCAATGCAGGCACGATACGTGGCGGTGAACCGCGCGAGAACCTCTCCGGTGTATTTGAATTCCCCAGCCAGGAAGACCCTTTCGTTCGGGACGAACACGTCTTCGAAGAGCAAGTAGGCCTGGGTGATGCCTGTGTCGGTCGGTGTGTCGAAGCCCGCCTCGAGCTCGCGTTCATCGCTCGGGTGTCTGGCTTCCACGATGGTCAGTCCGTCAATGTCCTTGGGCACGACACAAACCAGGGCGAAGTCCTTGTCGGTTTCCCTGTAGCCGCTCCCCGGCATCAGAAAGATCTCTTCAGCTGCAGCGGTCCCACAAATCATCACCTTGGCCCCGCGAATCACGATACCGTCTTTCTTCCTTTCCACGATGTGGAGATTGCTGTCCAGATCCTGTTGCTCACTGGGTTTCAGCCGTCGATTCCCTTTCGCATCCGTCAAGGCGCCCACCACCAACAGGCCCTTTGACTGCATCCGCAGCCCCCATTCCTTTACGCGTGCATGATAATCCGTGCCAAGTTCCTTATCCATGTCATGGGTCACAGACCACATGACGTTGAGACCGTTCCACCCGACGCAGAGACCACCGGTGCAGGATCCGGTAAGGTGATACATCTCCCTCTTGAATTTGGAGTTGTAAATCATGTCTTCGGAGTGCACATCAGGGACGTGTTCCGGTCAATCAGTTCGCCTGTGAGATCGGAAGTGGTTGCAAAGATATCGGAAAGCTCAGGATCATGTGCGGCATCGATCCCTCTCGCATCGCTTTCCACCACCCGCCTCGTCGCAGGGTATCTGGTGACGTCCTCAATAACCTTTTCCGAATTTGTAAACATTTGGCCTCAGTTTTTTGAGGTTTGAAAGGTAATCATCTCTTGTCCGAATGGCCATGATCGTTCCTCCTCATCGTATATTTTCATTAACTTCCAAAAGGCCCGGTTTTCATTTTCAGTCAGGCTTGATAGGGCGGAAATGAGCCGCTCCACCGATCCTGCTTCATCCTCTGTCCCGGCGCAATCGTATCTCCTTAATGAGCAGTGGGACGATAATTTGAATCCGACCACCACGATCAGGTCGGATGCATCGAAGATCTCCGCGCCTTTGAATTGTTCTTGTGATGATATATGACAAGTTTGGATTGATCCATACCCACCACATGGTCCATGACGCGGAGATGCCAATACCAATATACAGGTGTGGGCCTGACAGTCTTTCCACTCTGCCCGATCATCTGGCCCTCTCTGGCCAGCCCTCGTCCACGGTCACGGTCGCGCCGACCGCCGCCGACGCTTACTGCCAGCCCCCCTCTGGATCATCAACCGTCTCCTTGCTGCCGATGCCCCATCCGCCTGCCACCACAA
>CAVOVO010000031.1:0-70903 GCA_963699845.1 uncultured delta proteobacterium | reverse complement strand
CCAGTTTTTCCGAGGCCGGGCCGATACAGGCGATTTGGACCCGTTTGGCCCTGCATGCCTTCTTGATCTCCTCCTGTGTCTTGTAGGTGTCCTTCCCCCACAGGCCAGCCGCGTCCCTGATTTCGGCGACCCCGTCCTTGATATGGAGATAAACGGGTTTATCGGATTGTCCTTTGAGGATAATGCCGTCATAACCGGCCTTTTTAAGCTCGGCGCCGAACCAGGCCCCCCCATTTGCGTCACCATAATGGCCGGTTAAGGGAGATTTTGTGGCCCCACCCCAGCGGCTGACACTCGGCCCGCTCGTGCCGTTAAGGAGCCCTGGCATGAGGATCAGCGGATTTTCCGGCCCATGGGGATCGGTCTTCTTATCCACCATGTCAAAAAGGTAGCGGGCCGCGAGGCCGGTGCTGCCGAGAAAGTCGCGCGCATATTTTTCATTCAATGGCTCATCCGCAAGCCTACCCGCGCTGAGGTCGGCAACCAACAGCCTGCCGTGATATCCGTCCATGGTCTTCTCCTTTAAGGCTCTTCAAGGTTTCAGGGGTCAAAAGGGCCCTGAATGCGCCTCAAAACCATTCGAAACCGATCGACCTCTTGAATCCCTTCCAGGCTAAAAATCGATGCTTTTCCCCTCATAGGCATAGCGGAAGATCTTTCCCAGGTCTTCTGCACCGGGAACGCGGCTGACGGTCATGGTCATGACCTCATTCAAGGCCCTATCGACCAGTCCGGGAATCGATTCCTCATATATCGCTTTTTCGATGCCGCAATCCTTTACCGAGAGGGGTTGGCCGATTTCCTTTGCCAGTGCACGGACTTTGGCGACCAGGGCCTTGGCGCATTCCGCGTCAGAACCGGATGCCAAGCCGCAGAATCGCGAAATCTCCGCATACTTGGACGTGGTTTCCTCGGAGCCGTTCATCAGGTATTCCATGGTATAGGGAAGGAATAGGCCTACGGTACGGCCATGGGGAATATGGAACATGGCGCCGAGGGCGTGGCCAGTGCTGTGGCCCAGACCGGCCATGGAGTTGCCAAAGGACAGACCGGCAAGGATGGCGGCATTCTGCATTTCCTTGCGCACATCCAGATCGCTCCCGTCCTTATAGGCCTTCGAAAGATATCGGAAGGCCTGGCGGGCGGCAACCAATCCCGGACCGTCGGTGATGCTCGTACCCCAGGTGGACACATATCCCTCAATGGCCTGGCAGACAACATCCATGCCGCTATCAGCGGTGATTTGCGGAGGCATGCTTTCCACCATCACCGGGTCTAAGATGGCCACATCCGGCGTGCATTCGGTGGTTCCCAAGCCGATCTTGCGTTGGTGATCCGTGTCGGTGAGTACGATGGCCCATGTGGCCTCGGAGCCTGTCCCGCTGGTGGTGGGGATGGCCATGAGTTTGGCCTTTTCCCTGAAATGATAGGTATCAGAGGCAATAATGGCATCCGGATCGAGATCCGGTTGCACCAGAAGGATAATAATCGCCTTGGCCGCATCCATGCACGAGCCGCCGCCAAGGCCGATGACCCAGTCGGGCTTATACTTTCCGACGGCCAAGCCTCCTTTTCGAATAGTATTCAGCGAAGGCTCGGGTTCTATCTCATCGAAGATCTCCCATTGGATGTTTGCTGCATCCAGTTGGTCGGTCACCAGCTTTGCCAAACCTAAAGTAACGATGTTCTTATCTGTGACAATAAAGGCCTTTTTCCCCTGAATCTGTGCAATATACTCAAGCGCATAGTCACCATAGGCGATCGTGGGGCACGAAAACGTCCACATAGTGGCCTCCTAAATTAAGGGCAAAGGATTGGAGGGTTCAAGGGCAAGGGATCCCGGATCGGGTATTTCTTTTATCTATGCAGTTAACGGTTACCCTTGGACCCTTAACGCTCGAATCCCTTACACTAATCCAACCACTCGGTGTCTATTTTTGCGGTAATATTGGTCAGCTCATTGGCCGCCTTGGTGTAGCGCATGATCTTGGCCATGGTGCCCTTGCTGCCCGTCATGAGCTTTGACTGCTTGGTGATCAATGCCTGCGTCGAATCAAGCTGCTTCAGACAGATCCTCTTCCAGATGGCATAAGGGGCTTCAATAATGAATTCCGGGTTGTACTTCTTCATATCGGTAACGACTTCTGCTTTTCGGCATTTGCCATGCCAAAGATCTACATACCCGACAATGGGCTCTTTGACCGGGCCGCCCTTCTTGGAAATAAAATAAAAATCCCCTTCCCAGGTCTTTGCCGCCTCCTCGTATGCCTTGCTCTTGTTGATCTCTTCTTTGTAGACGTCGTACCATTCCTGTGTCCCAAACTTTGGCATGATGGACCATCTCCTTTCTTTAGTAAACCTGCTGATAAAGCTTAAGAACCTCCTGAGGATCATTCACGGGCCGCGCATTGAACAGGGCCGCCGAATCCGCAATGGCGTGAAAGGCGCACAGGGCAAGGCCATACCCTTCAGGGACGCCCACGTCGCGCAACCTCATGGGGTGGCCGCCCTTTTCATCAGGGCCTCCACGGCATCGGCGGCCGCCAGGGCGGCGCTGCGGTCATCCATCCCGTGGGTATTGACGCCCAGTGCCTGTGCGGCCATGGCCAGCTTGTCGGCGGCAAAATCGACGTTGAAGCGCATGACCGCAGGCAGCACGATGCCGCAAGCGGCCCCGTGGGGCACGTTATGAAGAATCCCCACCGTGTGGGCCATGGCATGGGCCAGCCCCACCTGAGCGATGGTGAAGGCCCATCCGGCCATGGTGGCCGCAATCTGCAGATTGTTGCGGGCCTTCTCATCCTTGCCGTTCGCAACGACCTTGGGCAGGTTGTCCCTGATCAGGCGAACGGCCTGCAGCGCCTGCCCGTCGCAGATGGGCTGGGACATGATGCTCGTCAGGGCCTCAACCGCGTGGGTCATGGCATCCATGGCCGTGGTGGCGGTCAGTCCCGGAGGCAGCGTCATGGTGAAGCGGGGGTCCAAAATGGCCGTATTGGGCATGATGAACCTGTCGACGATATAGACCTTTCGACCCGCGGTCTTGCTCTTGATGACGGCCACGTTGGTCACTTCACTGCCGGTCCCGGAGGTGGTGGGAATGACGATATGGGGCGTTTGGGGCTCCTGCAGCCGGTATATGGCAATATGATCGTTGGCCTTGCCGCCGTTTTTCAGGGTCACGCAGACCGCCTTTGCCGTATCGATGACACTCCCCCCGCCGACGCTGACGATGCAGTCGGCCCCAGTTCCCGGGCCATGGCCACGGCTGCATCCACCGTGTCGAGGTCCGTGTCCTGGGCGATGTCGTCGAAGACCCCCACGCAGAAATCTACCAGGGCATCTTGAACCAGCTGGACAAGCCCGGCCTTCCTGACCCCGGCATCGGTCATGATGAGCGCCCTCCGGCACCCCAGGTTCACCATCTCCTTGTAAATGGCGGCCAGGCTCCCGTGGCCGGAGATGATATTGGTGTTGCAGTTGTATTGCAGAAAATCGACCTTGGTTTGGTCGGAGAGAATGGCCATGGTGAAATTGCTTTCCACCGCGGCAAAGGAATTCACATGTAGTCTCTTGATTTGAGTGTATTCGGCCAGACCCGCGTGCCCCAGCTCCCGGCCGACGCCTGACTGCTTGTATCCGCCGAAGGGGCAGAAATCGCCGAAGGCGTGGTAGTTGTTGATCCACATCGTCCCGGTGCGGATCTGCCGGGCCATGCGTTCGGCCCGGGCGGTGTTGCTGGAGAAGACCCCGCCTCCCAGACCGTACATGGAATCGTTGGCGATGGCCACCGCTTCTTCGTCGCTGTCAAATTTGATCACGCTCACCACAGGGCCGAAGATCTCCTCCTGGGCGATACGCATCCGGTTCTTTACGTTGGTGAAAATGGTGGGCGCATAGTAATACCCTCCCTTGATCCCTTCGACCTCCACGCGCTTGCCCCCGGTGAGCAGCTCCGCGCCTTCATCCTTTCCCAGCTTCACGTACTTTTCCGTTGTGCCAAGCTGGATCTCGCTCACAAGCGGCCCCAGATGACTGGTAGGGACGAGCTGATATCCGACCCTCAAGCGTTCCGCGCGTTTCTTCATCTTGTCGATGAACTCATCGTAGACCTTTGAAGAGACCAGGACGCGAGTACCTGATTCGCACACCTGCCCCTGGTGAAAGAAGGTGCCGAAGCAGGCGCCTTCCACCGCCAGATTCATATCCGCGTCGTCAAGGATAATGTTTGCCGACTTTCCCCCCAACTCAAGCGTCACCTTCTTGACCGTATCGGAGGCCATCCTCATGATCTCCCGCCCCACCACGGTGCTGCCCGTGAAGGCGATTTTGTCAACGTCGGGGTGCGTGCAGAGGGTTTTCCCAAGCTCCCCTCCGGGTCCGGCCACGACGTTGATGACCCCCTTGGGAATCCCAGCGGCCTTGGCGGCCTCCGCGATAATGAGCGCCCCAAGCGGCGTATAGGAAGCGGGCTTCAAGACGATGGTATTCCCCATGACGATGGCCTGAGTGATCTTCCAAAAGGCCATGCTCAACGGGAAGTTCCACGGGATAATCCCAACGCAAACGCCCACCGGTTCTCGCCGGATGAAATCGCGGCCGGCCGCAAAGACGTTCCCGGAGTATGGAATCTCCTCTTCCCACGGGAATTTCGTGGCCGCGTAGTAGGCGAGGTTGCGCAGAATTTGTGCCCCGAGCATCCCCCAATACTTGCTGAGCCCGATGACCTGCCCGGAGTCCATGGCTTCGGTAACCGCCATGCGCAACGTTTGCTGTGTGATCTGGTCTGCAAAGTCGTAGATCTTGCCCGCCCTGGCCCTTGGCGTCAGTCCGCTCCACTCCCCCGATCGAAGGCTCGCCTTGCCGCCTCTATGGCCGCCTCGGCGTCGGCAGGACCGGCCTTCGCGACGGTGGCGATGGGGAGTTCGGTGCCGGGGTCGATGGATTCGAACGTCTCACCGCTCTTGGCTTCAACAAATTCACCGTCTACGAAGAGTTTATAGTGTTCCATTCAGGACCTTCCTTCTCAAAGTGATGCTCATTCGAAAACCATTTGTTGTTGGGAAAACGGTTTGATGAAATCCGTCAGACTCGCCTGATCAGCAAGCCCCAACATCCTGGCTTTTTCTTTGCCTTGGACCAGTATCAAAAAGGTCGGCGTTCCCCTGATCCCCAAATCCTGTCTGAAGCTCTCGATAAAATCATCTTCCAGAAGGCCGACCTTCAAACAGTCTTCATGGGCTTCAGCCACCGCCTCAAGGACCTTCATCTGTTTGATAAACTCTTCATCCCTTGGCATACAGAGCAACAGAACAGGCCTTTTCTCTGACACCACTTCTTGCTCGAAATTCCGGGGGTGAATCACACGCACGAAGCTCTTCATGGTTGAAACTCTGAACCCTGCTAACGCTTTGGTGGACTGTGGAAGCGATTCACCTTGAATCGTACAAGATGCATGCCAGAAGGCATGTGGAAGGCGTCACCATATTAAACACAGTCATATTATAAACTTATGGCAGGATAACGGGAAAAAGAAAGCTTGAAGGCAAAAAATATTACATACTGTAACATTACACATTGTGCCATGTTACAGTATTGTTACATTTTGTCACTCAACTCGTATTCGTGGATTTTCCTGTAAACGGTTTGGCGACTTATGCCCAGAAGACGCGCGGTCCTCACCTTGTTCCACCGAGTCATATTCAAAGTGTCAAGAATCTCTTGTGCGCCCTTTGGTTCCTTCACTCGACTCTTGGGAGCCGCTGCTTTCCAAGCCCTTTCGTAATTCCTGATTTCTGCCGGCAGATCTTCCAGGGTGATGGCTCCCCCGCGGCAGAGAACAAACGCGCGTTCGATCACATGCTCCAGCTCTCTGACATTTCCCGGCCAGTGATAATCCATGAAACGGCTGAGCACCTCACTGGACACGCCTTCAACATTCTTCTTGAATCTCTCGTTGAAGGCGTGACAAAAATGTTCCGCAAGCAACGGCAGATCTTCGAGCCTTTCGCGCAAAGGCGGCAGGGTAATTTCTACCACCTTGAGGCGGTAATAGAGATCTTCCCGGAATTCACCTTTTCTCACCTTCTCCTTCAGGTCCTTGTTCGTAGAGGCAATAACCCGCACATCCACTTTCCGCGGGATGGATTCGCCAACCCGCTCAAATTCCTTTTCCTGCAGGACCCTTAAGAGTTTTAACTGGATGAGGGGAGAGATGTCCCCTATCTCGTCCAACAGGAGTGTCCCTTCATTGGCCGCCTGGAAACGTCCCTGCCTGTCTTGGATGGCCCCGGTAAACGCCCCTTTGACATGGCCGAAGAGCTCGCTTTCAAGAAGGCTTTCAGCCAGGGCGGAACAGTTGACCGTCACCAGGGGTTTGAAGGCCCTCTGTCCGCTGTAATGGAGTGCCTTGGCGATGAGGTCCTTGCCTGTGCCGGTCTCTCCGGTGACCAGAACAGTGGTTTCCAGATTGGCCAGTTCCTCCATAAGCTGGTAGATCTCCTGCATCTTCTTGCTCTTGCCGATGATACTCTGAAACCGATGCCGCTCTCTCAACTCCCTTTCCAGGTCCCTGAGAAGGGTCATATCCCTGATGACAAGCACTGCGCCCATGAACCGGCCCTCCGGATCCAGAAGCGGAGAACTGCTCACACTGACAATCTGTTGATGACGTTGCCGGAACCCCGCATTCGATCCGATAATCCCGGATGGTCGTTTTCCTTTCAAGCGTTTGCCTCAACACGTCAAAGCAGGCGTGATTGCATTGGTTCAAGCATTGGGGGAATACCTCGCCCACGATCTCTCTTACGGCGATCCCGCAGATGCCTTCCGTCGAGTTGTTTGCTTCTATTACCCTCAGATCCGGGTCCACCGTGATGATCGCATCCTTGACACTTCTGAATATGGCTTCCAGGCGGGAGCGATGTTCGGCCAGTTCTCTTTCTGCCTCTTTGCGACTGGTAATATCGCGACTGACCGTTCGAAACCCGGTGATCACGCCTTCTGCGCCTCGAATCAAAGAAACAGAGTCCTCGATGATTCTTCGTTCACCATCATTTCTTATGATTTCATAAACAATGTTCTTGCCGGGGATGCCGGTCCTGTAAACCTGGTTGTAGGCCTGGAATACAAACTTTGCCGTATTTTCATCCATATAGTTTCGGTAGTTTCTGCCGATGGATTCCTCCATTGAGGCCCCCCAGATCCTGCACCCGGCCTTGTTGGTGAACTCGACATTCCCCTTGAGGTCCACCTCTCCCACGGAATCCTCAACCTCGTTGATCATCACTTGATATCTTTCCAGGGATTGCCGCAGGGATGCCTCGGCTTCCTTGTAGGGGGTAAAGTCAATGATGGAACCCACGCTGGCTGATCTCCCGTGGTAAAGCGCAGCGCGCTCTTGCGTGAGGGCCCAAATGAGGGTCCCATTTTTCCTGGAGACCCGAGCAACTCGCCAGTCAGAAAGCTCTGGTTCCTCTTGCCCTCTAGCGCTGGGCTCAAGCATGTTTCGATCATCGGGATGAATCATTTCCCCAAAGGATTCCCCGATCAATTCCTCGGAGTCTTCATAACCTAGGATTTCGCACAAGCAGGCATTGACGTAGCTCAATCGCCCCCCCTTGCACCACATACAGGCCGGCGGTTGATTTCTCGGACAAGGTCTGATAATCAGGCCGCTGGGAAATCTATATTCTCAGGTTTCATATCGGATACTCGATTGGGCTCCCTCATCTTTTTCGGTGATGGACCATTCATCAACGTTTTCGAGAACCTGGGCGGCAGAGACTTTGGCCAACGGAGCTGATTAGCATACCAGAAGTTGTCAATATCTTCAAGGAGATGCAAGGTGCTTTGAGGATCGAAACGCATTCCCGGAAAAATGGGTGAAAAGATGAAACAAAGCCTTTCCTTTTCCACGGTGCGGGAGACCATGGGGGAGTTTGCCGGGCTGACAGGTCTTTCCCCGGTCAATAAGGCTCCGCGCCGATATTTGTGGACGGATGCCTTTGCCGTCTGCAACTTCCTGGCGCTTCACCGTGAAACAGGAGAACCCGTTTACAGGGATCTGGCGCTCAGCCTCGTGGACCAGGTTCATACCATCCTCGGGCCGCCACCGTGAGGACGACCCTCGGAAAGGGTGGATCAGTGGGCTCGAGGAAGACGAAGGGAGCTCGACACCCGACGGCGGGAGGGTTGAGGATCGGCAAGCCCCTGAACGAGCGCAAGCCCTCCGAGCCCTTTGACGAACGCCTGGAATGGGACCGGGACGGCCAGTACTACCACTACCTGACCAAGTGGATGCACGCCCTTCACCAGGTGGGCCGACTCACCGGGTGATCCCGCTCTACAACCGATGGGCTATGGCCCTTGCGAAAAGGGCCCACGCCGGATTTACCCATGCGTCGCCCCGCGGCGGGACAAAACGCATGTACTGGAAGATGAGCATCGACCTCTCTTACGCCCTCGTCCCGGCCATGGGGCAGCACGATCCCCTCGATGGCCTCATCACCTATAGCCAGCTCCAAGCGCAAGCAAGGGATGCCAAGGCCCTAAAACCTTCAAAGGACCTGGATCTCAGCTCGGAGATTGCGGAAATGGCAGATATCTGTAAGGGAGAGAACTGGGCAACCGATGACCCGCTTGGTCTTGGGGGGCTCTTGTGCGACGCCTTCAGAGTGGCGCAAATGGTCGTTAAAGGAACCTTTGAACGGACGGACCTGGTTGACGAGCTATTGGCAGCCTCCCTCCTGGGTCTGCAATCCTACGCCAAGAACCATTCCTTGTCCCTCAGCGCCGATTACCGTCTCGCATTCCGGGAGTTGGGGTTGTCCATCGGATTGCACGCCATCGAGAGGTTCCGGGGCTTGATCGAAAGCCAAACCGGGCCTTCCAGCAGAAAAATTCCATCCCGCTGGCGGACGGATGGACTGGCCAGGTACGTGCCTCTGGCCCGGACCATCGAGAAGTTCTGGCTCGACCCAAAAAACAGAGAATCGGAGAGCTGGACGAGCCATCGGGATATCAACATGGTGATGCTCGCAACAAGCCTGGCCCCCGATGGATATCTGACAATTTGAGGTTAAATATGACGAAAAAAAAGGTTTCAGATATGTTGAATGGCTATATCGAGAGGGCAAAGGCATTGGGTATGTTAGATGCGATGAGCATCCCACCATCCGATATCTTCTTCGATATCCGGTCTGTCCTGAAATGCCGCTGGGGTTGTGAGGACTTTTCACGCAAGTCCGTTAAATGCCAGATCAGGGGGACCACATTTCAGGAGCGCGTAGAGATGGTCAATCGGTACCATCACATCCTCTTGCTCCACTCGCACAATGCGCGGGACCTGAGTCATGCTGTTCTTGACATCGAGCGAAGGGCCTTTCTGGATGGTCACTATTTTGCCTTCGGAATCCGGTACTGCCTGCTATGCAAAGAATGTGCGGTTGACCACGGTGAGCCCTGCCCGACGCCCAAAAAGATAAGGCCCTGCGATCAAGCCTTCGGGATCGATGTCTACAAGACCGCAAGTCATCAAGGCCTGCCGTGTGAGGTCCTTCAAGACAGAAAAGATATACAAAACCGTTATGGTTTTGTTCTCGTCGATTGAGTGGTCTCGATGGGGCCGCCCCCAGAAAGGCGATCCCCATTGAGACCCTGCGCAGTTATCCTACAACAATTTGCACATAGCCCGTCTGCCCGCTCTTGTGATCCAGGGCCAAGAGCGTGACGACCTTGCCTGGCCGCAATGGCCCTACCACATCCACGAGACCCTGCACCCCCTCAACGGATTGGCCGTTCACTTCGAGAATCACATCCCCAACCTCGAAGCCCACCTTGGCCAAGGGGCCATTGGGGTCCAACCAGACGACCGCAACGCCTTGGTCAGAATTTACGCCATAGCCCTCTACCTCTTTTGGTGTTAGGGCACGAAACTCCGCTCCCAGTCTATCCTTCAGAGAAGTTCCCAGCAGTCGGGTAGCGCCCTCCATGTTCCCGATCTTGATGGTAAAGGTTTGCGATTGCCCTTTTCGAAGCACGGTCACCGGGACCTCTTGCCCAATGAGGGTGTTCGCCACCGCGTTTCGAAATTCACTCGCGCTTGGAACATCCTTTCCCCGAAAGGCCGTCACAATATCACCTCGTTGAAGCCCCGCCTTGTCTGCAGGTCCGCCCTTAACCACATCGGCGACCAAAGCCCCTCTCGGCCTGTCTAGACCAAAGGACTTAGCCAGGTCCGGCGTGAGCTCCTGCATATTCACTCCGAGCCATCCACGCTGCACCTTGCCGTTGGCCGTGAGCTGTTTCGCCACATGCAGGGCCATGTTGCTCGGAATGGCAAAACCGATTCCTTCAAAGCCGCCGGATTGCGACGCGATGGCCGCATTCACGCCGATCACCTCTCCCTCGAGATTCAGAAGGGGACCACCGCTGTTCCCCGGATTGATGGCTGCATCCGTTTGCAGGAAGTCCTGGTAACTGCTGGGGTCTGTGATCCCTTGACGGTGCTTGGCGCTGATAATGCCCTGGGTGACCGTCTGATCCAATCCTCTGGGATGGCCGATGGCCACCACCCACTCCCCCACCTTCAGCTTGTCCGAATCCCCGAAGATCACGTGAGGAAGCGGTTTCTTAGCATCGATTTTGATGACCGCCAGGTCTGTTTTGGGGTCCGTTCCCACCAATTTCGCAGGGTACTCCTCACCATCGGCGACCAGGACCTGGATCTTGCTGGCACCCCCCACCACATGATTGTTGGTGAGGATGTGACCTTGTGGATCCATGATCATGCCCGTGCCCAGTCCCCTGAGCTCGCGTCTGAACTTTTTTTGCATCTTCGGGCTCTCAAAAAAATAACGGAAGAAAGGATCATTTTCAAAAGGAAGGAAAGGGCTCGTGACCTCCTGTCGCTGTGTGACCTCGATGTGCACCACGGCTGGAATGTTTCTCTCCGCGACGTCAGCGATGGCCGTCTTCAGATCGACCGCAACATCGCGCACGTCTCCGGTCTTTGAAAACGCCGGCAGAGACAAAGCCAAGACCATCCCCAGGAGGGCAACGACCAGTAACCCACGACGATACCTAACCAATGGCCTGTTCATGAATATCCTCCTCGTTATTCTTGCTTTGTGAGGGTACACCTTCTCTGCGGCGACCGCCCCCGCGCCGAGGGATGCACATCCGCTTCATCCGTACCGTCTTGATCACGCCTTTTCCCGTCCAATGCATGTACCAGTTTCTCCGCTTGCCTTCGCCCCACCGGACATTTCCCGCAGATTTCAAGACTCGATTGAACGCTCATGAAGAAGTCGGTCCTCGGTGCCCTCATGGATCCATCCTTTGACAATAGATATCGCCGTGCACAGGTTCTTTTTGTGATACGAAGAGAACCAGGCTGTCTGGTGCACTCAATCAGCACCAGTTCCTGATCGCCGTCGTTAAGTTTCTTCTTTTCGTAAGTCATGATCATCACCTCGGATCCCTCTGCCGAACTTGCTCTGACCACAACCTAACATGCAAACCTTTCGGGGACCTTTCGTGAACATTACAAGTTTGTAATGTTTCCTCAGCTCAGAAGCGGGCCGGAGTGATCGTCAGGCAAAGGAAGATAGATCTTGAACGTGGACCCCTTGCCTGGTTCACTCTCGACCTCGACCCGGCCGTCATGGGAATGAATGATGGCCTTGACCAGGCTGAGGCCAAGCCCGAGCCCCCTTTGGGAGCGGCTTCTGTCACCACGATACAAGCGGTCCCATATTCTCGGAAGATCTTCAGGGGAAATACCGCACCCTGAATCCCTGACGGTCAGGACGACCTGGGTTCCCTGTTGCGCGGCACTGATCTGCACGTCGCCTCCCTGTGGCGTGTACTTGACGGCATTGTCTAACAGGTTGGCCAAGGCCTGCCGCATCCGATCCGCGTCAACGAAAACGAACAGATCCTCCGGGCAATGGGTATGAACGGTGACCCCTTTTTCCTCACCAACGTAAGCATAAAGGCCTTCGACCTGTTCAATGATAGAAGACAATCCGACGCGCTCTTTGTGCAGGTTGATGGTGCCTGTTTCTGCCTCTGAAATGTCCATCAAGGTGTTCAGCATCCTCAAAATGAGCTCTGATTCCTCCAAACAATCGGAAAGGGCTTCCCGAAGGTCCGAGACCGTCCCGTTTGACTGGAGCGCCATTTCCGCCGTTGCCCTCAGTCTGGAAACGGGCGTTCGAAGATCATGGGCCACATTGTCCAGAGATTCCTTCATTTCCCTTATGAGCGCATCTATCTTCGTCAGCATCTGATTGAAGAGGGTGACCAACTGGTCCAGCTCATCCCCGGTCCGGAGACTGGGGACGCGGGCATCCAACTGGCCCGAATAGACCGATCGGACCGTATGAATGAGATGGCGGATGGGTCGAAGGGTTCGAAAGGTCACAAGGATTCCGCCTGCAGCCCCGACAAGCACCAACGGGACCATGATCCCCGCAAAGATGAGCCGGAACCGGGAGAGGATCCGGTTTCGTTCCTCGTTGCTCTTGCCCACCTGGAGCAGAAGGCCGCCGTTTAAAGGGACCGAGAGGACTTCCAGTTGATTGGACGCATCTTTGAGGTCGAGGCGAAGCCACTGGGCCTTTTCATGAGATGCCCTCGTCTCAAGGGCCTTGAGCTCAAATCCCAGCCACTGGTAGGGGAGGATCAGCAGGAGCGTCTCCCCTTCCGGTCCAGCCAGTCTTATAAGATACCCACCGCCCCTGCCAAATTTCTGATCAACGTTGATTTCCCTTTCGAGCCCTCCCAGGTCGCCTCTGCTGTAGGCGGCTGAAAGTGCCTTGACCTTCAGACGTATGGTCTCCTGATCCTGCCGACTCAGGTAAGAGGAAAAGACAAAATAGGTGATGAAAAACAAAGAGACGGCGCTGAGGACAAAAATGGAGGAATACCAAAGGGTGAGCCGGAACCCGACCCGCCTTGTCATTTCCCTAAGGGGCCTTGAGAACATACCCCACCCCTCGGATGGTGTGAATCAGCTTCGTTTCAAACCCCTTGTCCACCTTGCTCCGGAGGCGGGAAACGAGGACGTCGACAACGTTTGTTTGAGGATCGAAGCCGTAGCTCCAAACATGCTCGAGAATCATGGTTTTTGAGACCACCCGCCCGGAATTTCGCATGAGATACTCAAGCAATGAGAACTCACGAAGCTGAAGCTCGATTCTCTGATCCCCTCTCGTGATCTCACGGGTGAGCAAATCCATCGTCAAATCGCCCACGACAAGGCGTGTGGGTTCGGATGTGCTGCTGGCCCTCCGGATCAGGGCCTGGACGCGTGCCAGAAGCTCCGAAAAGGAGAAGGGTTTGGTCAGATAGTCGTCCCCGCCTCGCTGGAGCCCCTTGACTCGGTCATCGACCGACCGCTTGGCGCTCAGTATCAGGACAGGCGTGTTGATCTTACGTCGACGTATGGTCTCAATGAGCGTCAAACCGTCCAGGCTGGGCAGCATGATATCGACAATGGCCGCATCATATGGCGCACTCAGCGCGAGATTTACTCCTTCTTGGCCGTCCACCGTCGTGATCTACGGCATACCCCGCCTCTTTCAGCCCCTTTGATATGAAAAAGGCGATCGTCAGGTCATCTTCAACCAGAAGCACACGCACGTCTCACCTCATGAAAATAAGATAAACCTAATCAAGCATCGGCCAGGAACTTCGGAAAACGCCTGACGATCTCGGTGGCCTCTGTCATGATGCCATCAACCAACTCTTGAACTGCAAGCAGGCTCTCCACCCGCTGGGCACACTCCCCTGCCGCCATGAGCGCCTTTTCCCGCTCTCCCGCGTATACCGCCTTGATGCCTTCCACTTCATTTTCGATCAATTCAGGGGGGACGGTCGTGAAATCGTCGGGTGTTCCCAGGAACACCCCGGGGGACATCTTCAGGGTGTTTTTTTGATGCTCCAGACTCGACTGGGTCTTCAGCCACCTGGCAGGCCCCACGACCCCTCGGGCCACCAGTGTCCCTCGGTCCTCCGTCTTTACGACCTGTTCTTTCCATATTTGATGGAAATCGCTTTCTTTGGTCGCCAGAAACCGGGTTCCCATCTGGGCACCGGCAGCGCCAAGGGCAAGGGATGCCGCAAGGGTCTTGCCGTCGCAGAATCCCCCTGCACCCACAACGGGGATGTTAGAACCTGCCAGGGCGTCCACCACGGCAGGCAGCAAGACCATGGAATGAATCGGCTCCCAGGAGATGTGAAAACCGCCTTCGTGCCCGGAGGCCACAATGCAGTCCACCCCCGCTTTCTTGCACCGAAGCGCACCCTTGACCGATGGCACCACGTGGAGCCAGGTAAACCCCGCGGACTTGATCTTTTCCCGCCACGGGACCGGATCTCCCGCCGACGTGAAGATCACTTTGAAATGATCCCTTATTTCGGGATTTTCCTCTCGAACCTTGATGGCCGTATCGATCAGGACTTTAGATTTATCCGTCACTTCCGCCGACACCATCACGTTGATGCCGAAAACGCCCCCTTTGTCCTTGGTCAGACGATACGTCCGCTTTAAAACCGATTCGAGCACGCCGGCCATATCGTCATCCATGGAGGCCTCGCCCGTCTCAACAAAGGCCCCGTATATGTAGGGGCGCTCTTCTTTGTTGAAAAGACCACTGGTCGAGAGGAGCCCCAACACGCCGGCATTGGCCGCGGCGACGCAAAGATTGTTGTTGCTGAATGGGCCCATGCCGGCCTGGATGATCGGATGTTTGATCCCAAGCAATTCAGTAAGTCTGGTCTTGATCATTCAATACTTCCTCCTGATTTGATTCATCGAGAAACCCTGTGAGCAGGGTCAAAGACATATGCTTCACTTCTGTGCCTTGGCTGTCGTCGTTTCGGAACCTCACGCCATTTCTGCGACACCATTGCTCAGCACAACCCCTCGCTCGGTCTCTACCTGGACAAGGTAACGGCCGTCGGTTTTCCAGGCCTTGGTCGTCAGGATGTCCCCGGGATAGACGACGCTCGAAAAGCGCGCCTTGAAACTTCTGAAGCGCGCCACGTCGCCGCCGAGCACGTCGTTTACCAGAGCCCGTACGGTAAACCCGTAAGTACAAAGGCCGTGCAGGATAGGCCGATCAAAGCCCCCGCCCTTTGCGAAATCCGGGTCCAGGTGGAGCGGGTTGTGGTCCCCGTTAAGGCGATACAAGGCCGCCTGATTTTCTGCCACCTTTTGCGAAACCACGTGGTCCGGTTTCACACCCTCAGGGGGGTTCAACGGCGTGGCCTTTGGGCCGGGATCCCCGCCGAATCCGCCCGCACCCACATAAAAGTTGACCCAGTTGCAGTCAAAAAGGTGGGTCCCCGCCTCTGTATGGCCTGAGACCCGGATATGATAGACCGCGGCTTTGCCCTTGTCATAGATGTGAGCGACTTCTCCCACCACGATCACGCGGCCCTCGGAGGCCATGGGCTGATAGAGATGGATCGCGTGCTCGCCGTGAAGGAAATTGGAGAAGTCCACATCGTCGCCCACGTGAGGGAAGGCCCGCATGGCCGGCACCACACAAAAGCTTGGCAAGGGCTTGAGACCTCCCGGGAAACGTTCATAGACAAACGGAAGCTCTTGGGCTGTGGCCCCAACACCCAGGGCGTAGAGCACCACGTCCTTCCACGTGTAGTCGAAGACCACAGGGGCTGTCTTCTTTCCGATAACACTCAGATCCGCCTTTCGCATCAATCGCACCTCGCGTCATCAGGTTGGGCAGGCCGAACGTTAAGCGCTCAGCCTTCCTCTTACTCAAACTTCATGGCATCCATGAAATCCAGATCAGGATCAGGCACAAGCACTTTGTCGATATTGTCTGCGATCTCCTGCGCCGTGGGAATCCCGTCCTTCTTGTTGAACCCTTTGGCCATCTTCATCTTGAACTCCGTGACCTTGACACCGATGGTGCCGCCGTGGGCCAGGAGGACACGGCCGTTGAGTCCCTTGGCCAGGTCAGAAGCAAGGAACACAACCAACGGCGCCATGGTTGCAGGATCCAACATCTCTTCGGTAACGCCTTTGAGGGCCGGGAGATCCGCAGTCATGCGGGTGTACGCGTTGGGGACAATGGCGTGGACCCGTATGCCATAACGGCCAAGCTCCATGGCCGCGGTCTTGGTAAACCCGTATATGCCTGCCTTTGCAAAACCGTAATTGGACTGGCCGAAGTTCCCGATAAGCCCGGACATGGAGCTCGTGTTCATGATCACGCCGCCTTGCCCCTGTTGCCGCATGACACGGCCCGCAGCCCGGGTGCACAGAAAGGTCCCCTTTGCGTGGACCTTCTGGACCAGATCCCAATCCGCTTCACCCATGTTCAGGATGGTCTTGTCCCGGAGAATGCCGGCGTTGTGGACCATGATGTCCAGTCGACCGAACTTGCTGAGCGCGGTCCAAACCATGGCATCAACCCCTTCAAGCGTGCCCACGTCCGAATAGTCGCTCGCGGCCTGCCCGCCGGCGTCCTTGATCTCCTTCACCACCTCGTCGGCCACCATGGCGCGACTCCCCGTCCCGTCAAGGCCGCCACCCAGGTCATTCACCACCACCTTGGCCCCTTCCCTGGCGATCGCCAAGGCCTCGGCCTTGCCGACCCCCCTGCCGGAACCGGTTACAATGGCAACCTTTCCCTCCAGTAGTCCCATGTGTCCTCCTCACTAGATCTCAGAATGTTAAACTATTATCTCAAGATCAAAGGCAAAGATCATTATAAAAGCTATCACTTTCTAGACCATCAGGCAAAGCCTAACAGGCCCGCACATCACCCTCTGTGGAACGGCCGATCTGTCTTCTCTGTTTGAGAGGTGTTTCGGTCTGGCAGATATCCACGAAGGATGGTAACATGACACAGAAAAGGCGAAAATGTCAATCTCGGAGGGCGTTTGTGATGAAATACGTGGACATGGTCGCACCCGGCGGCCCGGAAGTGCTTCAGTCGAAGGAGTGTGACGCACCCGTACCGCGCGGCGGCGAGGTGCTCATCAAGGTTGCCGCGGCAGGCGTGAACCGTCCTGACGTGTTGCAACGGTTGGGGGCCTACCCGCCGCCTCCTGGTGCATCCCCCATTCTAGGTCTGGAGGTGGCCGGTGAAGTGGCGGCTTGCGGCGTGGGGTGCCATCTCTGGCGCACGGGGGACAAGGTGTGTGCGCTTACCAATGGCGGCGGGTATGCCGAACTCGTAACGGTCCCCGAGACCCAATGTCTGTCCATCCCCAAAGGATTGAGCATGGTGGAGGCCGCCGCACTGCCGGAGACCTGCTTTACGGTCTGGAGCAATGTCTTTGACCGGGCGCTTCTGAAACGCGGCGAATCCTTCCTTGTGCATGGCGGGTCGAGCGGCATCGGTACCACCGCCATTCAAATGGCCCGGGGCCTCGGTGCCAGGGTCTTCGCCACAGCGGGCAGTGATGAGAAGTGCAAGGTATGCGAGCGGCTCGGCGCTGAAGTCGCCGTCAACTACCATCAGCAGGATTTCGTGGAGGTTCTCCTGGCCGCAACCAACGGAAGCGGCGTGGATGTGATCCTTGATATGGTCGGTGGAGAATACATCGCTCGCAATGTTAAGGTAGCTGCGGTGGAAGGGCGTATCGTCAACATTAACTATGTGGGAGGTTCAAAGGTCGAAATCGATTTCAGGCCGGTGATGATGAAACGACTTACCCTGACCGGTTCCACGCTGCGACCCCAGTCAACAGAGGCGAAGGCCGCCATTGCCCGCTCTTTGCAGGAACGCGTCTGGCCGTTGATGGAGGCCGGTCAAATGAAGCCCCATGTGGCCAAGGTTTTTCCGCTTTCAGAGGCGGCCGCCGCCCACCGATTCATGGAAAGCGGTGCGCATATCGGCAAAATCATACTGGCGGTCGATGAATCAATCGGACCCTAGCCGGGACAAGACGGCGCCCTCAAACCCCGTGTCCTTCTTCGCGCCTGGCCGTATCGAAACAGGGCATGCATGGCACGGGCGCACTGCTCCGGGGTGTCATAAATCGGGATTCCCCCTTCTCTCAGGACCGCTTCCATCACGTCATGCTCCATGCGCATGAATCGAAGGCAGATCACCGGCTTGCCGTATTTCTGTGGCAGTGACGCGTAAACCTTTGCCCCTTCAAGCGCTACCTTCACAGACTCGGGAAGGGAATCCGACAGGGGGTCTATCTTCAGGGATCGATCCCAGATCTGTGGGCTGACCGGGACATTGCTGATCACGCCGTCGATGTAATCAAGCCTGAGCAATTTCTCTATGATGTCCGCCTCTTGCATGGCCGTGCGGCTGCTCCCGGCAAAATCGACTGGATTTTTTGCCGGCGGCGCATGGGGCGGGAGCAAAGCACCGATCATGGAGGTGGTATCGGGGTCAAGCTCCGGTAGCTCGAGCCCAAGGGCTGCGCAGGCATCCGTCCCCACCACCCCCTGCCCTCCGCTCCCGAGGATTGCAACCCGGTTGCCCGACGGCAAAGGGGCGTCACAGAGCGCCTCCGCGATTTCAAAGAGGTGAAAAGACTCATGAACCCGAAAGAGTCCGATCTGCCTGCACATGCTGTCAAAGATCTTCTCGGACCCGGCAATCGATGCCGTGTGGGAGATGGTTGCCCGTGCACCGGCTTCAGAGCGGCCGGCCTTATAAACGACGATGGGTTTTTTCATCACCACCTGCCGGGCCACGTCGAAAAAACGCCTCGCGTCCTTGAGACCCTCCAGGTAGAGCACAATGACCCTTGTGTCGTCATCGCTTGCAAGGTATTCGAGATAGTCAGCGGCCTCAAGATCGGCCTGATTACCGATGCTTACGAATTTGCTCAGGCCGTAGCCCTTGTCGCTGGCCACCTGGGCCATGGCCACGCCGAATGTACCGCTTTGTGAAACGAAGGCGATGGCGCCCGCCCTGGGCGCCCGCGGAAAACACAGGCTGAGCTGCCCGGCAGCGCTCCATATTCCCATGCAATTGGGTCCAACGAGCCGGATGCCCGCAGAACGTGCCACCGCCATCATCTCATTTTCAAATCCCTTGCCGGCTTCGCCGATCTCCGAAAATCCCGCCGTGATCACGACGGCCCCCCTGATGCCCTTCTCCGCGCACTCCTTCAAGAGGCCCGGAATGGTTGGCGCCGGCGTCGTCATGACGGCCAGATCAATGTCACCCTCCACCGCGGAAACGCTCGGATAGGCGGAAAGTCCCAGGATTTCTCCCTTCCTGGGGTTGATCGGATAAATGGCCCCTTTGTAGCCCGTCTTGAGGGGCCGCTCGACCATCAGGTACCCCCACTTCCGGAAGGTATCCGACGCCCCGATAACGGCGATGGAACGTGGCTTGAAAATGTGGTTGAGCTCCTCCTCGATCTTCCGGTTCAACGACGCCTCCTCCACATGCATTGAGATAGAACCCAGGTTCAGGGCCTGAATGTCAGGATAAGTCTGGATAATGGTGCCATCCGGGAATCCCGCAGTTTTCATCTCTTCGCATAAGGACGGCCATACGCATTCAGATGGACCTTTCCTAACTCCAGGCTTTCTTCCAGGTGTCCGGGGCTTTGCTCATCCGGATACCCGACGGCAACAATGGATTCGACGGCCAGGGTTTCCGGAATCCCCAAGATCTCCGAGACGTACGCTCCCGCGGACTTGGTCGCGCTATGGCGCCTCTCGCGGATTTGGATCCAGCAGCTTCCCAGCCCCAGTGAGGCAGCCGCCAGATGGACGAATACGGACGCGATTGCGGCATCCTCGATCCACACATCGCTTTTCTTGGGATCGGCACAGACCACAATTCCGCAGGCGGCATTCTCCAGGAAGGCGGATCCGTGTTCTTTTGCTTTGGCCAACTTTTTCAACAGGGTCCTTTCGCTGACGACGATAAACTCCCACGGATTAGAGCCCCGCGACGACAGCGCGCGAAGCGCAGCCTCCACCAGCGTATCGAGCTTTTCCGTTTCGATTTCAACCTGCGAATATCGTCTGATGCTGCGTCTTTTTCGAAGAAGTGAAATGAACATAAGAGCCTCCCATCTCCTTTACCATCCAAAAGCAATTGTTGTGTCTGGGTACCTTGACAATGTTTCGATTTGTTTATCTGATAACCCAGGCATGAGTGGGGTTTTCCAAGTCATTCCTGACCGCCGGCCTGGTTAAGACCATGGTTGGGATTCGCTTGCAACTGGGCCGAGCGAAATTTGAGTGGCCTCACCTTGTCCATCGGTGTGCCGAGGTATAACTCGTACTTCGGCCCTCGCCTGGCTCCACGTCAGGTTTGGCCAACTTTTCCTATTGTGGATATAGTCGATAAATCTCTGCACCCCATGCGGAGATTATACCGATTATTCAGCGCATAAGCAAAAACATTCGCCGCACATATTGCGGCGAATACGGCCCCTATTCACCGCCTTCTGAGAAGGATGCCCGTGCCCTGGGAGTATACAGGGGGCATATAGGATGTCCCCATCTCCGCCGAAGACTCCTTCAGCTGTCCACCGGGTCGGGTTTGATTTCAATCCTTCGGATAGGAAGGCCTTTGGTGTCCCGCTTCGGGTTGAAGACAACGGACGGTCCCAGGGCCTCCATGTAGGTGAAGTTTTCAGCGGTTTCCACGGCCTCATACTTTGCCCTGAGCTCGTCAATGGGCCCGGCATCAAGGGCGCGCATGGGACAACCATTTACACAAATTGGCTTTTTCCCCAGTTCAAGCCTGTCGATACACATGTCGCATTTTTGCATCTTGGCGTTTTCTTCCGCCGTAAACTGAGGGGCGCGGTAAGGGCATGCCTCAAGACATCGTCCACAACTGTCCTTCCCAAGGCAGGCTTTGGCATCCAACGTCACGATTCCATCCACCTCGCGTTTCGTAATCGCCTCAGCCGGGCAGGCGTCCACGCACGCCGGTTTCCGGCAGTGGTAACAAAAAGTCGGTAGAAAGGCCACAAAGAGCTCAGGGTACCGGCCCTTTTCGATGGTAGTCAACCGAATATAACTGGCGGGCCCGGCCGGAACATCATGCCAGTCTCTGCAAGCCACCACGCAAGTAAAACACCCCATACAGCGCGTCTGATCGAAATATATCCCGTATTGCATGGTCTATCGTTCCTTTTTCTCGACCTGCACCAGAGCGGTGTTGGGAGAAAATGCTCCGGCAGGAGAAGTTACGTTTCTGGTGAGTACGTTTGCGCATCCGCCACGGTCGACACCCTTCTCATCGGGCGTGTACCAGGCCCCTTGGGGAATGGCAACCACGCCGGGCATAATCCGCTCCGTCACCCTCGCCGGAATGATCATCTCCCCGCGATCGTTAAATACTCTCACCATGTCACCATCCGAGATGCCTCTTGGTTCGGCGTCCAAGGTATTGATGGAAACCGTCTGCGTTTGCATATCACGCAGCCACGGCAGGTTGTCGAACTGACTGTGCGCTCTTCTCTTGAAATGCGGCGTAGTAAGCTGAAGCGGATATTTTCTTGCAAGCGGATCATTTAAGCTTTCCCAGGTTTCCATATATTTTGGAATAGGAGGGATCAACGGGTGATTCATTCTGGCGATGAGCTCGGAGTAAATCTCTATTTTTCCCGATGGTGTGGGAAGAGGCATCCTTTCGGATGCATCCTTTTCTTTTCCCAGCGGGACAGGCGTCTTTGGATTTTTGAGCAGGTAGATACCCTGCTTCTTTAAGGCATCATATTCCGGAATTCCTGCTGCCTCGGATAGCTTCGACAGGAACGACCGGATCCACTGTTCATCGGTCTTGTCATTGTAATCATCGATGCCGAGCCTTTTTGCCAGGGCTTCACATATGTCTAACTGGGACTTGGATTCTCCTAGCGGTTCGATCACCTTGTTGACGACGCCGTATGCCCCGGCGCCACTGGGTGCATAGATATCGTTTCGCTCGAAAAAGGTGCAGACCGGCAACACAATATCGGCAAACCTGGCTGTCGCCGTCATAAACTGCTCCGTAACCAGAACAAAGTCAGGTTTTTGAAAAGCTCTGGCGGCCTTGTTCACTTCGGCAAGTTGATTCAAATAGTTGGTGTTCGACAACCACAGGAATTTATAGTCGGCCGGATAACCGCCATCCCTCCCTTTGAGAAGGGCGTCGGCAAACAGGCTCACATTCACGCGGGCACCTGAGTTCACGCTCGGTCCGCGGTAGGGGAGAGCGTTCCAGCGGGGCGCCACCCCTGCTTCGACCGGATTCGGCGGGCTGGGAATATTCGGGATGCGCATCAACGTCTTCGAAACCGGTTGCCCGTTTCGAATGATGGAGTTGCCGGTGATAGCCTCTATGGTCGATGCGGCCCTGTGAAACTGTTCACCAAAGGCGGTTCTTCCGGCGGCATAGTTGACGGCCAGAATCGCGGGCTTGACCGTGGCGAATTCGCGGGCGAGATCGGTGATGGTTTTTGCGGGAATCCCGCTAATGGCTTCGGCCCACCCCGGCGTCTTTCTTACGCCGTCTTCAAGGCCGAACACATAGTCCTTGTATAAGTCGAAGCCGACCGTGTAGGTGTCGATGAATCGCTTGTCGTGCCTATCCTCATCGATGATCACATAGGCCATGGCGGCAAATACCGCCGCATCGGTGCACGGACGGATCGGGATCCACCGGGCCTGGAAGGTGGCGGCGGAATCGGTGTACCGGGGATCTACGCAGATAAATCTTGCCCCCTTTTCCCTCGCTCTTGCCAGGTCGAAGGAAAGGTTGAAACCCATATTCGTGGTGACAGGGTTAAAGCTCCACAGGATGATCAGTTTGGCATTCAGGTAATCTTCAACCGTGGGCCCCGCCACGGAGGGCCGGCTGCCGTAAGTCATGCCGGAAGAAAAATTCAGTCCTTCGTTCGATATGGTCCCCCAGGGGGCGGTATAACCGCCGAACAGACATAGAAGCCGATGAAAGGCGCCCACGTGATGAAGGTTATGGTTATCAGCCATGGAGCAAAAATGAAGAAAAGCGGCATTGCCGTAAGTTTCCTTGATCCGTTTCATTTCGCTTGCCACGGTTTCCAGCGCCTCATCCCAGGAGATCCTGGCAAAAATACCGGCTCCTCTTTCCCCGATCCGCTTGAGCGGATAAAGGAGGCGATCGGGGGCGTAAATCCGCTGGCGGTAAGCACGCCCCCTTGGACATCCCCGCGGCCGCGCACCGTCATCATCGTCATTGTTTTCGATTCGTACGATCCGGCCCCCTTTGACATGCACTTTCATTTCGCAAAGCCCGCCGCAGTGGCTGTTGCAGATCGTTCGGACGATCTCTTCCGTTTCGTTCCCGCTTGGTTCCATATGCCCAATCTCCCTTTCTTACCCGGATTCCATTCCTACCCCCAGGCAACAACCTCCGCCATGCGGGAAGAGGGGACGCTCTTTTAAAATTTAGAAAATTACCGTTCAAGGGAATAATTGCCTTTCTTTGCGATTGATTCTCCCCTCTCCACTGAGAATCCGACGCCGGCTAGACTCATCTCCAATACCTTAGCGAGGGCTGTATGAGACATGCCTAATTCTCTTGCAGCCCAAAAACAAAGGAGACTTCTTGCCTTCACTTTTCTGTCCTGTCGCCCTTTTGAAAATACCTCATTCGGCTCTATCCCTAACACTTCCGAAACCCTTTCGGCTATACGAGTCAGATCATATCCCTGCCGCCTAAGTTTATGCTTTCGCTCATAGTGTTCCTGGGATTGTGAAATAACTGAATCGACAAAATCCGAATCACCCAGGATTCGTTCATCGCTCATAACATGAACGCCACCCTTCAGAGCATCTCGGGCTTCGGTCCAACCCCCAAGACTTCGGATCAATCCTCCGCCGGTCAATTCTTCTCTTCGACCTTGTGTAACCCCCTCTTTAACAAAAGATTCATATTCTTTCCTCGCTTTAGCCTTGCCTTTTCCAAAAAAGCCGAGAACATAATCGGTGTCCTGCCATTCCCTCTTCGCTTTTCCCATTAAAGAGCTATGGCCGCAATATTTATAGTTTTTCAATTCATCAAGGGTTTGGACCATTCCTGCACGAATTGGGTTTAGGTGAATATACCGGACCAATTCCCGCAGATAGGTCTCTTCCTGACAGATAATAGATTTGTAGCGATTCTGGAACAACTGCCCACTACGGTCATGGCGGTGGTTAAATCCAATAACATAACCCGTCAGGAGGCGTCTCATGAGTCTGGATAGTGGCTTCTTTCCCGTACGGAAAAGAAAGTGGGCATGATTGGGCATAAAAGCCCACGCATAACAGATTGTCTGTGTCTCAGGACAGAGAATCGCAAGTCTTTCAATGAAGTCCTCACGATCTTTATTGCTGCGGAATATTTTCCTGCGTTCTATTCCTCGAATCATTACGTGGTGCAGAACGCCAGGAGCATCTAATCTTGCTGTTCTTGGCATGTCATGCTTTTAATCTCAACCGTTTGCATGTCAATTAAATTATTAAAGAGCGTCCCGCTTCCGCTTCCGCTTCCAGCTGGATGCACCGCATGGCCCAGTTCAAAGAGAAATTCGCTGCAGAAATTTGACGGTCGAGGTCAACCATGAGAACTTTGTCTTCATTTTCAGGGGCAAGCAGAGTCATGAGGGAGTCGAGTCACCGACCGGAATTGAGTCAAGCCCCCCACAGATATGCCTCATCCCTCTTGTAGGGATTGGGTCTTTATCGTAAAGTGTGAAGCAGCGAAGCAGGAGGGCAGCATGGTCAGGAAATCGCTTCTAGTGGCTTTTTTGGGTTTGGTGTTTGTATTCTTGGAGGGTATCGGTTCCGGGGATGTGTTGAGAGCCAATCAAGCCAGCAATCTGGCCGGCTCACTTGCGTCCGAAAGTGGTCCGCCGTCTTCTGAAGATCCAAAATGGAAGGAGGAGTATCGGAAGCTGGAGGACGAGCTCAGGAGACTCCTCGATGAGTTAAAGCGTCTGGAAAAGAATATGGAGGACAAGGTCCGGAATGAGATCATCCCTTTCCTGAGAAAGGAGATCGAAAAGATCAGGGAACGCATCCGTCGCTTCCGCATGGACGAAAAGCCACCGGAAAGCGAGCGCCCCATCAGGACATGACGATGGATGAAAGATGGCGTCCGCAGATGAACGCTCTAACGCTCAGCGCTTCAATTCCTTTAGCATCAGAATGATCTTGTTCGCGGGGACGGCAAACCCGATGTTCTGGGCATTCTGCACGACGGCCAGGTTGATCCCGACCAGCTCCCCGTCCAGGTTCAGAAGCGCGCCGCCGCTGTTGCCTGGGTTGATGGAGGCATCCGTCTGTAACAAACCGCTGCACACATACTCGCACTGCGGGCTCGCAAAGGCCCGGTCGATCCCGCTCAGCACGCCAACGGTGACGGAGTTCTCCAGCCCGAACGGGTTTCCGACGGCAATGACCGTCTCCCCGATCATGAGATTGCCGGTATCCGCAAAACGCACCGGTTTGATCGAACCGGGAAGGGTGATCTTGATCACGGCCAGGTCATCTTGCTGGTTGACCTTCAAGACCGACGCCTCAAGCTCGGTCCCATCCAGCAGGACCACGGAGATGTCGCTCGCCCTCTGGACCACGTGCGCGTTGGTGACGATGAGTCCATCCCCATCCACGATCACACCTGAGCCCAGGCTCTTGTCCCGAAGCGTCCCCTCCGAATAGTCCTCACCGTAGTAGAGCTTGAAGAGCTTGTCCAACTGCTCGCCGTAGAGGCCCCATTCCGGCAAGCTCCTTCAGGTTGATGACCATCTCGGTCCTGATGTTGACCACGTTTGGGGCATAGGCCTGGATGACCCTCACGACCGGCGTGTCGCGGTGGCTGGTCTTGGCGCACCCTGTAACCAGAATCAGCCCGGCCAGCAGAGAGAGGACCAGGGTCCTCATTTTGGATGGTTTCGCCATTTTGGATGTCCGCAAAGATGTTGCCTCCCCATAATAATATAAGACTCCGTCCGTTTTCTTTCTGAGGACGCCGGGGTAGTGACTCTCGGGAACCCGACTTTTTCTCTCCTCAGACCGGTTGGCTCAAAAGAAAATCGATGGCCCCCTCCAGATGGCTGAGGGTGCTGCACTGTCTGACCAGCGTACAATAGGGTTGATAGCGAAGCATCTCGGAATCCCCCGTGCCATAGAAAGTGGGTGGCTCGGGGTTGAGCCAGACGACCCGTCTGCTTCTCTCCCTGATCGTCCGGAGGATGGCGGTCTCAGGATTTCCATAGTTGCTCCTCGCATCCCCGAGGATGAGGACCGTCGTCCGCTTGGTCAAATGCGCCAGCCCCTTTTCCGTGAAATCCCGAAATGCCTGTCCATAGTCCGTCCGTCCGAAGAAAACGCCGAGCCCCACCCCCCCTTTGAGGACCTCCAGGGCCTTTTCCACAGGATAGGCATCGAATACATGGCTCACGTCCACGAGGTTCGAGCAGAAGACGTAGGAGCGGATTCGGTCGATGATCTCGTTCAGGCTGTACAGAAAGAGCAGCATGAAGCGGGACGCCGCCTCGACGGAGCGGCTGACGTCGCAGAGCACGGCCAGATCTGGTTTTGCGCGCTTCTTGCGTTTCCATTTCGGTTCGAAGATGACGCCATGATAGGCCAGGTTCCCTCTCAGCGTCCGCTTGAAGTCAAGCAAACCCCTTCGCGCGGCGGTTCTCCTCCGAGAGTGCTTGTCTCGCAAGCGCTTCACCATTTTCTGAACGATCGGCCTCATGGCCTCAAAATCCCTCTGCTCCAGTTGGGAGAGGCTTGCGGATTTCAGGTACCGCTCCACGATCCCCTGCTCAACACCCTTGCCGTAAAGACCGTACTGCCGGTCCACGTAATCCCTTGCCCTTTCAAAGAGGCGACGGCGCTCCTCCGATAGGGCCTCTGCCTGTTTGACGGCGCCCGGATCTTCGGCCGTCCTGAGCCCTTCGATGTCCCGATCCAGACGCTCGATCCCCATCGCTTTCAGTATCCTATGAGCGAAAAGGCCCTTCTGCGTGAAAAAACGGAGGGTGGACATGTCCACTTCTCGGGCTGCCATCGCCATGCTCAGTGAAATGCCCGTCCGGTCCCCTGAGAGGATCATCTGCGTGAGCGGGCTTGCCGATTCAAGGGGACGGGCTTGTTCGGAGGACACCTCCTGGGTTTCCACATCCTCCAATTTGTCCGATGCAAAAAACCCTTCAAAACACGTGTCGAAAACACTCTTTTCAATCGCCGACTTGGCAAGGGTGGCGGCCAGCGCATCTTTAAAAACCAAACGACGGGCATACCCGATCAGGGCAACGCCGTTCATGGCGTCCATGGTCTCAGAGACCGATATCCGGACGCCCGAGCCACGGAGCACTTGAATGAATTCCTGAAGGATCCCTTCCATCCGTTCATCACCGCCACGACTTAACCGTCAGAAAAAGGATCAAGCCGAAAATCTCCAAACGCCCAAGAAGCATCGTCACGGAGAGAATCCACTTGCCTGCTTCCGGGATTCCGCTGAAATTGCTCATGGAGCCCACAGCCCCGAACCCCGGCCCGACATTCCCCATGGCAGTGGCCGATCCCGTGAATGCCGTAAGCAAATCCACGTCAAGGGCAGTGAGCGCTACGCTGGACAGAAAGACAATCACCATATAGATAACGATATACAAGAGATTTGTCTCAAAAATCTCGCCGTCCAGCAACAACCCATCCAATTTGGGCATAATGACAGCTCGAGGGTGCCTGATTTTGCTGACCCTTTTCACAAACGACTTCCAAAGGATCACCACCCGGTCCGTCTTGATGCCGCCCGACGTGGAACCGGCACAAGCACACTGTAGGGTAAAGAATATGAGAATGAGCTGGGCAAGCGCAGGCCAAACGTTCGTGTCGGCCGTGGCAAACCCCGTGGACGTTCCAACCGAAATAACCTGAAATGCCGCATATCGAAGCGCCTCCGCCCAATGCGGATATTGCTTGGCATGGACGCTCCACGCAGTCACAAGCACGCCGACAGCAAGGGCGGACAAGTAGTAACGCACGACGATCGATCCCCAGAGATCACGGACGTCTTCCTTGAAACGCCACAGAAGAGTAGCCCAAAGTGCAACCCTGACAAGACCATGAACACCATGATCACCACTTCCACGGCGACACTCTTGTAATAGGCCACGCTCAAATTCTTTGGCGAGAACCCACCTGTCGCCACGGTTGCAAAGGCATGCGTGACCGCATCGAAAAGGTCCATCCCGCAGAAAAGAAGACCTACCGTCTCTGCCAGTGTCAAGCCCACATACACAAAGACCAGGACCTGCAGCGTCCTTTGAGTCCTGTAGTGAAAATTTTCTGCTGCGAGGCTTGTCATCTCAGTTCGGTAGAGGACCAAACCGGCCTTACCCATGGTGGGTATCAACGCCAATACGAATATAATGATCCCGATCCCGCCGATCCAGTGGGTCGAAGCGCGCCAAAAGAGAAGTCCAGGCGGGACCGCCTCGATATCGGTAAGAATAGAGGATCCGGTGGTTGTAAAGCCCGATACGCTCTCAAACCAGGCATTCGTAAAGGTGAACTCACCCCCCCAGAGGACATAGGGAATGGTACCAGCAAGGCAGGCAAGGAGCCAACCGGCAATGACGATTATCAGGCCTTCCCTGTTGGAGATGTCTTTGGTTGGCGGGACAAAGAGGATCGGGAAAAGCCCGAAAAGGGCTGAAATCATTCCACTGTAAAGGAGAGGAAACAGGGCCGGATCGGAATTAATTGCGGAAACCACACAGGACAGAAACAGGAAAACGGCATTGAGGAGCAGCACCAGTCCCGTGTATCTGAAGACGATGTGTGGGCGCATGGACCTTACTGTTCCTGTTTAACCGTGGTCAGGAGCTCACGAATGGAGGACATGAGTCGATTCAGTTCGTCATCCGTCTCGATATTGACCTCCACGGCCTGGCCGGTTCGAAGAAAGGCCTGGATCCCCTTCGTAATTTGAATGATCGGGCTGACCACATAATGATTAATGAGGTAACTGAACATGATGGAAAATACGAGAGATGCCAGAACGGCCACGATCCCTGGCATGACGGCCCGGTGCGCCCGATCCTGGAGATCCATGGCCGTGTGATACATGGTCCGGTCGTTGAGCGTCATGAGAAGTTCGACCTCGGATTTCACCCGAAGAAAGGCGGGGTGGACCTGTTCAAAATACCAGTCCAGATTCCGCTCCAGGTCGGTGCCCACAATGGGCCGGCTCCAGAGATCGCTGAACCGTTTGTAGGCCTCTTCAATCTTTTCCACGCCGGCGCTTTCGCCGGGGATCGTGACGTTGTTCTTGGCCGTCGCAAGCGCTTCGGAAAACGCGGTCTCTGCGGTTTTGAGGATCTCCCGGCCTTCTTTCCTGTTTCCGGAGAGCAGCAACAAGAGGGCACTGTCCTCCCGTTCCAGGGCCTCCGTCATGATCCTTGCCGCTGAAATGGACTTGTAGTTTTCATCCAGGAGGCCTTTGACCGAGGTCCCCATGGCGGTCAGCTCGTAGATCGACCACACACCGGCAACGCACAACATCATTGCCAGGATCAGGAAACCGGACAGGATCTTGAAACGTATACCCATGTTCTCCTCACGCGCCCGCCGGAATGCGGCAGAGATTTCAGCCTATCGTCCCTTTCACCGCCTTTTCGAGCTCGACAGCGAGACAATTTTTGACCATCTCGATGTCCCCTTCAAATTTCAAAAACACGTTCAGCGTATCCCTGACGAGCTCAAAGGTGAGCTTGTCCGCATGGAGCAGCATCAGGGCCTTGGCCCAGTCGATGGTTTCGCTCACCGATGGGAGCTTCTTCAGATCCATTTTCCTGAGCTGTTGGATAAAGGAAACCAACTGGGTCCTCAGGGATTCCGAAAGATCGGGGACCCGGACCTTCAGGATCGCCCTTTCCAGTGCGCTGTCGGGAAAAGGGATGAACAGGTGCAGGCAGCGGCGCTTCAGGGCCTCGCTCATCTCCCGCGTGTTGTTGCTGGTCAAAAAGACGAAAGGTTTTTTTACGGCCCTGATGGTCCCGACCTCCGGAACCGAGACCTGATAGTCAGAGAGGACTTCCAGCAGGAAGGCCTCGAACTCCTCGTCGGCCCGGTCCACCTCATCGATAAGCAGGACCGCCCCCTCTTTTTCCTGGATGGCCTTCAGCAAGGGCCTCGGCTCGATGAAGTCCATGGAGAAAAACAGGTCGTCGTGCTGGTGAAGCCGGGAGACGGCCGCGGCCAATCCCTTTTCGCCTGCCAGCACCTCGTGTAACCGCTCCCGCAGGATCTGGGTGTAGAGGAGCTGTTTTCCGTATTTCCACTCGTAGAGGGCCTTTGATTCGTCGAGCCCTTCGTAGCACTGGAGCCGGATCATGGGGAGGCTCAGGTAGACCGCCATGGTTTTGGCAAGCTCCGTTTTCCCCACCCCGGCAGGACCTTCGATGAGAACGGGTTTCTGGAGATGGCTTGCCAGGTAAAGGGTCGTGGCAATCCGTCGGCTGCACACGTAGCCCAGCGCTTCGAACCCCTCCTCGATCTTTTCGATGGAAGGAAAAAAACGTGCGAGTTGCTCAACCATGCAGATCCTTTCAGGCGGTCAGGGGCGCGTCATTCAAGAAGTCTTTCCTGTTTCATCCGATGATCTCATAAGTCCCACCGGAAGCCATCATCCTGGAGCAAACGGTTGAAGTCAACCGATTCCTCACCCGGTTGCGCCGGTCTCGTGCACCCGCCACATGTCCTCGTCCGTGTAGCAGCGCTCACTTTCGTCGGGGTGCATGGCATCCTGCTCCAGCCTCCGCCGATCGTAGGGCTGATTGAGCACCTCGTCGTAGTACTCGTGCTGGATCAGGAGGTTCATGATCTGGCTGGTCCCGGTCCAAATGAGGGCGAGCCGCGTGTCCCGCAGGGCACGCTCGATGGGGAAGACGTCCGTGTAGCCGATCCCGCCCATGATCTGCATGGCGTGGTTGACCACGTTCCAGCCGGCCTCGGTGGCGAATCGCTTGGCCTCGCTCACGATCCGCCGCACGTTGGGGTGGTTCTCGTCCGCGGCCCGGGCCGCCATGTAGGTCAATCGCCTGCGCCGCATCCAACTGCGTAATGGCGTCCGCCACGGTGAAGCTCACGCCCTGGAAATCGCGGATCGGACGATTGAAGGCCTTTCGGCGATTTGAATATCGCACGGCCAGGTCCAGCACGCCCCACATCCCGAGACAGCCGGCGGCCGAGGTGAGCCGCTCAGGGATCATCATCTGGTTGAAGCACGCCGCCCCTCCGTGCAGGTCTCCCAATAGATTCTCTTTCGGGACCTTGACGTTTCTGAAGACCAGCCTCCCCGTCCCGCCCCCCCGGCACCCCAGCAGGTTGTACAGATACTCCGTCTTGACCCCCGGCCCCCGGTCGATGATCAGGAGGCTGATCCGGCCGTATTTGTGGGCGTTTGGTTCGAAGTTGGTCCTGCAGTAGACCACGAAGAAATCCGCCCCCTCCGCCCCCACCACGAAACGTTTTTGCCCGTTGACGATAAAATGATCCCCATCGAGGACCGCCTTTGTGGTGGCGCCGAAAAAGTCAGACCCGCCCCTGGGCTCTGTCAGGGCCTCCGCGGCCACGAGCTTCCCCTCGAGGTAAGGCTTGAGATATTTTCGCTTCTGATCTTCGGTGCCGAACCGATTGATGGCCTCGCCCACGATGGAAGGCATGGCAAAGGCGCAGCCAAGGGCCATGCCGAGTGGGCCGATCTCCTCGATGGCGGCCACATCCGCCACCCACGACAGTCCCCTTCCGCCGTACTGCTCCGGGAAATCGAATGCCCCGCAGGTTCCGCTTCGCGAGCTTTTCCACGAACTCCCTGGGATAGGTGATTTCATTGCGGTCCATCTGACGCAGGAATTCGCTCGTGACCTCCTCTCTCACGAAACGCCTCGCCTCGTCCCTCACCGCGCGCTCTTCCGGTTTTAACAAGAAGTCGTACATGGTTAACCTCCACGGTTCAATGGGTTTGGAACCTCACGCACCTGTTGTTTGAAAGGAAATAGAACCCGTTTCAGATAGGCAATTCCCAGCTTCAGCAGCGCCACATTGTCTTCCTTTACCTTTTCACGAGTCTCCGGGTCCACCTGGAAAATATCCAGAAATGAAGTGCTGAAAACGAATTCCCGGAAGATGTCGAGATTGTAGCAGGCGACCATGACCTTCTGAAGCCGGCCCTGGTCCAACTCGCCGTTCCGGTCCCTGCTGGGGTGAAACACAACAGCCATAAACCGATCGTTGCTCTCCAGGTAAGGCGCAAGCCCCTGGTCTTCGACCCAGGATTGAACGTTCAGATCGCTTCTCTCACGTCTCCCCAAACACCCAGGGGTATCGAGAAGGGTGTAGAAGGCTTCAGCGCCCATCGCGTCAACCCGCGGGCGGGAGAAGCGGGCCAACGGATAAAGCCGGCAGGCCGTGGGCCGATCGGCATAAACGGCACATCCCTTTTCCGTAACGAACGGGCAATTTAGACGGTCGTCCTTTTCCATGGAAAGGTGAACAACGGGGAAGCCGGACCCCGGATCGGTGCTGTAGACGGTGTATCTCTCCAGAAATTGGTCCGAGTGAAGCCCAAGCGCCCCTTTCAGACGGAGCACGTCGTAGGGGGTGAGCGGAAGGAGCTTTTTTCTGCAGCACGTGTTGAAACACGATAGGCCTTCATGACATCTGAAAGTGAAGGAATCTCTCAGCCCAAGGTGGCTTTCTCGCGCGGGCATCTCTTCCAGGAACATGGAAAAATCTCCTCGAATCCCTTTTCAGTCTTCACGCAAACGATCCGGCTTTTCAATCAGCGCCGTTCCAATACTCTTTCCCCAGATTCCCTTCTATCACCCGGAGCCCCACGCCCTCCGGCGGTCTGAACCCGAAAACCATCTCCAAAAAGACCGTGACAATCCGGTACGTGGCCCCCCATAGCACTTCCGACCCTGTCTCGTCCTGGTGCAGGAAACAAGGGAAATCCTGAGTCATCCCGGGCGTGCCGTACCCACGGTATTGAAGCCGGTAGACGCCATACCTTTCAGGCTGGAGCAACCGTCTGAGCGGAACGAAAACGATCCGTTCCACTTCCCAGTTGGGCAGGAAACGTCTTTGACGCGAGACCCAACCCACCATTGGGTAAATCACCCTGCGAAACACAACGAGACTTTGAGACGGCATGGGGCCCAGAAACCTCACACCGAGGGGATTGAGGCGCATCTCCTCCAGGGCCTCACGAAGGCTCGCTCCGAGCAGAAGCGATAGCCTCTTGGCCTCCGTCCCCTTGTCAGCCTGCCAAGCCTGCCAATAGGGCCACCGCCCAAGTGGAAGGAACGGCAGCCGAAGCAAACGGGACAGAAGCGCGTCCAGCGGTTGAGAGACCCTGCCGCCGGGAAAGCAGAGATCGCCCGGTTGTTTCACCTTCAAACTTCGTTTGTTCAAGAGCACACACGGCTCAAACCCCATGTCACAGTGTGGCCCCATGAGAAAGAGCACGGCTGACGTGCTGTCGGCCCGGGAGAGCCCTTCAGGGTAAAGCACCCCGTGGCGACTCCGATCCTCCAGCACGCCGGCCACATGGGCCGTGAGCGCCTCGTGGTCCCGGAGCAGCGCGGCGCCCTCCAATGGATCGAAAGCGGTTTCGCAAGCCGCAGTCCGGCCCGCCTTCCGCCCTGGAACCTTTACCTGGTCACCTGAGCGTTTCATCCATCAGTTCCGTGTCTTCGTGTGAATAGGCCGGCGAACAGGCGCAAAGGACCTTGAGCGGCGATCTTCCCGTGTTTTCAAGTCGATGGGGTTTCCCGGGCGGGATCAGCACGCTGTCCCCCACGCTCACCGGGAACACCTCCTCCCCGATGGTCATGAGTCCTCTGCCTTTAAGGATAAAGTAGATCTCCTCAGCGATCAGATGCCAGTGGAGATCCGTCCTGGAACCAGGGGCCACCGTGGCCTCTGCCAGGCTCTGGTTCAGATTACCGTGAATCGAAGGGTGGATCAATTCGCGAATCGTTGACCCGTCCTTGGTCACATAGGATTTGACCTGTTTGTATTCCGTCCTCGTCGCCATTGTTCCCCTCGACGATCTTGATGGGCCCTTGATGCTCCGACACTTGCCCACTTGAGTCGCAGGCATCCACCACCTATAATGCCGGTCTGGTTAGTAACAGACTGAAGGCCTTTTTTCAACTGACCTCTGGCCTTTAGTCTTTTACCGTGCGCCGTGTGCCGTGCCTGCCATTTTTCTCATGATCACAATCGATGACAACGCAGAGAAAAGGACCAAGGCTTCGCTTCGGGCCTCCGTCCGGGACGGTGTCTCCCATGCCGTGATGCTCGGGGCAGGTGAAACCTATCTGGGGCCGTTCGGTATCTTCCTTCAGGCCACCACCCTGCAGATCGGCATCCTCGCCTCCCTGCCCCAGCTCTTCGGCGCCGTGATGCAGTGGGCGAGCGCACAGGCCATGGACCGAATTCGGAGCAGAAGGCGGCTCATCGTGACAGGGGCGATCTTCCAGGCCTCGCTGTGGGTCCCCATTTCAGTGCTCCCATTTTTGTTGGGCGTCGGAACCCCTTCGGTTCTTTGTCTCATCGGCCTGGTCATGCTCTACCACGGGGCCAACGGAATCATCGTGCCCGTCTGGAACAGCCTGATCGGCGATCTGGTCCCATCGGGCGTCCGAGGCAGCTTTTTCGGAGGCCGAAGCCGCTTGACAGGGGTCAGCACCTTTCTCGCACTTGTCTGTGCCGGAGCGGTTCTAAGCGGTTTCGAAAGAGGAAATCACCTGACAATGGGGATATCTCGCCATTTTCCTGGTGGCCTGTTTGGCAAAGCTGAACTCGGCCCGGTGGCTTGCCAGGCACGATGACCCTCCTGCTCAGTTCCACCCCGAACAGGTTTTCACCTTTCGCCAGTTCATAAGAGCGGTCGCCCCACTCCAATTTCGCGAAATTCGTCTTTTTCGTCGGGGGGATCAACCTGGGGGTCGCGTTTTCGGCACCCTTTTTCGCACTCTACATGTTGAGGGACCTGAAGCTCCCCTATCTGGAGTTCACCATGGTCACCGCCGTTATGGTGATCACCCAGTTCCTGACCTTCAAGTCCTGGGGCCGTCTGAGCGACCGCTTCGGCAACAAAAAGATCCTCAACCTCTGCGGCTGGGGCGTCTGCATCGTCCCGGTGCTCTGGCTTTTTTCACCAAACATCATCTATCTCATGGCCATACAGGCCTATGGGGGATTTACCTGGGCAGGCTTCAGCCTCGCCGCATCCAATTTCATGTTCGACGCCGTCTCACCCCCAAAGCGGGCCCGCTGCGTGGCCTACCAGGGACTCATCAACGGGTTTTCCGCCTTTGCCGGATCCTTGGCAGGGGGCTACCTGGCCGGTCATCTCCCCCAAGCGCTGACGATCGGCGCCTGGATCTGGAAACCGACTTCCGTGCTGCTTTTCATATTCGTCATCTCCGGAATCATGCGTTTGATCGCCGCCGCCGTGTTCCTGCCCCGTTTCAAAGAGGTGCGGACCGTCGAGCCCATCCGTCACCGCGACTTGATCTTCCGAATCAGCCAGATCCGGCCCATCGCAGGCGCCACCTTCAGTGTGTTTACGGGACTTTTCAGGGACAAAAGGGGAGAATCGGATTCAAGTGAATAGAACGGAATTTTGAGATTTCGAGGCGGCGGCAATCCACATTCTTGAGGAGATCACACGAGCAGCCCTTCAATTGGAGGGAAGGGTTCCGCGCCGCCCCAAAGCCCTACCCCTCTTAAACCCGGTTCTTTTCCGCAGGGGAGAGGTGATTTTCCTTGACTCGCCTCGCAATGGGTTGCATTTTTGCATGAACTATGAAGCTGTCTTCTGATAACTTCTCAATTCTTTCTTCTCACAAAGGGCTCTGTCATGAAAGTTGATGAAATCAAAAATATCTCCGTTCTAGGCGCTGGAATCATGGGCCACGGGATCGCCCAGGCGTTTCTCATGGGCGGCTATCCCGTGAAGCTCTACGATATCCGGGATTCCATTCTGGAGACCGCGCGTTCCCATATCCAAGAAAGCCTGCGGCTTTTCCGCGATGCGGGTCTCATCAAAAAGCGAGACATCCAACCTGCGATTGAGGCGCTCACCCTGACCACTGACCTGAAGAAGGCGGTAAAGGGGGCCGACTTTGTGGTGGAAGCCGTTCCAGAGAATCTGGCCCTGAAACAGGCGCTTTTCGAGAAGCTGGAGCCCATGGTTCGGAAAAACACGATCATCGCCAGCAACACTTCCTCCCTCACGTTGACGGGGATCGGGGAGAAAGTGAAGAGCCAGGGGCGTTTGGTCATTACCCACTGGTTCAACCCTCCCCACATCGTGCCCACCGTGGAGGTGGTCAAAGGGAAGGAAACCACCGACGCTACAGCCGATGTCGCGGTAGCACTGTTGAAAAGAATCCGGAAGGTGCCGGTCAAGATCAACCAGGACATCCCGGGGTTTCTGGTGAACCGCATTCAAATGGCTATGATCCGGGAGGTGTGGGATCTGCACGAGAAGGGTGTGGCGAGCGCGGAGGACATCGACAAGGCCATCAAGGGGAGCATGGGATTCCGCCTGGCCAGCATTGGCCCGCTGCTCACCGCAGATCTGGGCGGACTGGACCTCTGGCTCAGCGTATACGAAAACCTGGCACCGAAGATCCGAAGCACCAAGACGACCCCCAAGACCGTGAAACGGCTGGTTTCTCAGGGCCACCACGGCATTAAGAGCGGCAAGGGCTTTTACGACTACGCGGTGGACTTCTCCGAAGGGGGACTGGATGAGGCGGTGCGGAAGAGAGATCGAGAATTTCTCAAGCGGTTGAAGGATCTGTACTGGAACGATTGAAATTGCTGTGGTGACAAGCGTTCTCGGACGAGAAAGAATGCCGGGCTTCTTAGACGATCATGTGGACCGCCTTGTGGATCACATCCATTGCCACAGGCAGGGTCCCCGGTTGCTCACCGTCCACATCGAGGAGGACCCTTTGATTGGAAGAGGCGGATATGGTCTTCCCTTTCAGCCCGAAGACCTTCGGGACTTGAAGGATCTTTCCATTGTATAGGTTGGGCAGGTTTCTGAACACGCCGGCAAGGGAGAGATCCCCCACCACGGTCACGTCGAGCATGCCGTCGTCGACCGCCGCCCCTGGGGCAACCCACATGCCGCCTCCATGGTACTGGCCGTTTGCGACCGCCACGTTCCAGACGGACACTTCCCCCTCAAAAGTGTCATCCACCTTGAGGTGCACCCGCTTTTTCCCATAGACCAGCATGGAGATCAGCGTGGCCCAGATGAAAGACAGAAATGGACCGAACCGCCTGCTGGTCCTGTTCACCCGTGCATCCACCTCCCCCCCCAGGCCGAAGCTCGTCACGTTGTGGAAATAGCGCACAGCGCTTCGTCCCTCATGGTCCAAGAAGACAAGCCTGCCCAGATCGATGGCGCGGAGATGCCGCTGTCGAATCCTTTTCAAGGCCTCTTCCGGGTCCTTTGGAATGGGCACACTCTTGATGAAGTCGCAGCCCGTGCCATTCGGGATGAAACCGACGGCGGTCCCTGACCTTCTGTTCTCGTCCAGCGACATCAGACCGTTGACCACTTCGTTCAGGGTGCCGTCACCGCCGACGCAGACGATGGTCGAGGCACCTTTCATGGCCGCCTCCTCCGCAAGACGCTCCGCCTGCCCGCTCCTGTCGGTGATATGGACGTCGAACGAACCCAGGTGCTCACCGGCAAGGGCTGCGATCTTGGGCCATTTCGCCCCGGTCGATCCACCCCCCGCATTCGGGTTCACGATGAACGCAAGCTCAGAAGAGGTCATGGACGCCCAGCAGGTTCCCCTTTGGATGATCCGGCCAATCCGTAACACCCTGTTCAACCGCCGCAGCAAGTCTGAATCCGAGCATCTTGTAAATGAGCTTTGCCACAGCAAACGCGGAGCTCACATCGTGGGGGTCCTTCGCGAGCTCAACCACGTCGAAACCCACAACCTTCTTTCATGGAAAAGATGGTCTCCAGAAGCTCCAGCGCCTCATCCCAGCCGAGGCCCCCGGGCTCGGGTGTCCCGGTGCTCCGAACCACGCTCCAGTCAAAGACATCGACGTCCACGGTGAGGTAGACTGGGTCCGGGAGCCGCCTCAATGCCCCCTTCACATCAAAGGCCCCTTTCCGGAAATCCTTCATGGTGCAAACAGGGATGCGCTCCCGCTCCACCTTCTTGGCCTCTTCGAGCGACAGGCTCCGAATACCTATCTGCAGGGTATGAGGGGTCATCTCCCGGATGCGCGACATGGCGCAGGCATGGCTGAAAGGGGTTTCTTCGTAGGTTTCCCTCAGATCGGCGTGGGCATCCAGCTGGATGACGGAAAGGGGCGATCTCCGTTCAGAAAGAGCCTTTACAAAGGCGGGGCTGATGGAGTGATCCCCGCCCAGCATCACCACGAACTTACCCGTGTCCAAGAGCTCTCCCAAAAAGGGAAAAGAATGTGCTGCACGGCCTCCGGGTCCCGTGGGAGCTCGGGAGGGGCCACGGTCGTGATCCCCATGTTGGACGGTTCCTTTTTCAAGACCTCGTCGTAAAGCTCCAGATACCCGGATGCCTCGATGACCCAGTCGGGGGCCTCTGCCGCGCCCTTTCCCCACGAAACCGCACCTTCGTAAGGCACAGGAAGAAGCGCCACGGCCGCTCCTTCAAACCTTGTGAGCGCCGAAGAAAGGTTGAGATAGGATTTAGGATGCGTTCTGAAAAGCCTTTTCAAGATTCTGGACCCTCTCCGGCATGCCTGGGACCAGGCTCCTGGGTGGCCGCCGCTCGCTGGTCTCCATCACATAAGCGGCCAGGATCGGGAAAAGGAGGCTGTATTCGCCCCATATCTGGACGAGCTTCGTCTGGTCTGCTGATCGGTACTTTTTCCAAGTCACCGATTCACCGAAGGTGCAACCGGAAAGGCTCCCCTCCCTTTCAAGGGCGGTAGAAATCTGAAGTCCCCGCTCGGCCCCCTCGAAGGGAATGCCCAGGATCTGGCTGATGGTCGGGCCGGTTTGTTGTATGAAGTTTTTGGGCCCCCCGCCGCCGAGCTCCACAAAGCCCGTGTTCCCGGAAGAAAACACAATGGCCGCGGAATCAAAGACGTCTCTCTGGGCTGAAAGGGTCACGGGAAAGCCCTCGCGATCCATCCGCGTCAGGTTCATGGTGATGGAATGGTTTGCCATGGAATCCCAGAAGATCGGAACCCCTAGCCTTGCCGCGGAGGTCACAAAGCTCCGTTCAGGGTATTTGGACTTGGCCAGGCTCCAGGCGCCAAGTGCCGCATTGAATTCCCATGACCCTATGGGTCGTCCCGAAAGCTTCGGGTATTCTTCCTTCACAAACAACTGAATAATCTGATCCTGGGCCTCCAGGGTCTCTTTCTCGCGGATGGCAATGTCGTAGATGCGGGTGTCGCCGTGGCGCCTCAGCAGGTCGTCGTCAAACGGGGGGTGGATGGCCTTGACGGGCAGGTCAAAGGCGAAGTGGAGGTCATGATAGACCTGGGCACCGGTCGAGCAGATCACGTCGATGAATCCCGCTTCCATGAGGGAAATCACCATGCCCCCCATACCGCCGGCGATGCCTGCGCCTGCGATCCCCAGCCAAATGACATCCCCGCCATGGATCATCCTCTGAAACAACTGGGCCCCTCTTGCGAGGTTCCTGGCCTCAAAGCAGGTCTGCCCCATGGCCTCCACCAGCTCCGAGACGGTCATCCTGTTGGAGAGTCGGGGGGGGACAATGTCGGGTGCGTTTTCGAAGACAGAGTGAGGGTCCACTTCTTAAGCCTTGCTCCGTGCAGATCTCGATTGGCTCAGATCAAGGAATGATCGGAGCGGTGATCCGTGTTGAAAAGACTCAGTGCATCAACATGATGGCGCAGGCCAAAACCGTGGTCCACAGACCATCTTTGTGGCCTCTCGCTGACTGGGCAATGGACCGTGTAACAAAGGATCGCTCGCCCACCTTGTAAACCTGCTTTCTTTCATCCCAGGCCACGTCGGGGTCCAGCTCGATTCCTAAAGTGGAGGCGAGCATGGTGGCGGCCAGGTCCTCCGCGAAGTCGGAGGCCTTCTTCATGGTCTGTCCGAAGGCGTGGTGTTCACTGAGGTACCCATACTGCTTTGCATCCTTGGGACGCGCAAGCCCTATGGCCGCGGAAATGAGGCGGTTGGGCTCATTGGTGCTCACACGTGCCATGACGGTAAAGGTAATCTGGCCGGCGGCCAATTCCTTGATGCCGGTCTTGGTGGGCATGATCCTGCAGTCCGGGGGAAAGATGCTCGACACGGACACGATGTTACACTTCTGGATCCCGGCATCTCTCAGGGCCAGCTCAAAGCTCTGCAGCTCATTGCGATGGTATCCCACCCCTTTGGTGAAAAACATGCGTTTCGCAGTCAGGTTGTTCAATTCTCTCATCTCCTTCCAACACAGGGACCCTCTCTTTCATGCGAAATGGAGGTCCCTCTCAAGAATTGTCCGGAACTTAAACCCTTTGGTCTCAAATGTCAATGGCCCTAGAAGGCGCGCCGTTCCCGTGTAACATCCACGCCACTTGGTCGAAGGTGAGACGAATTTCCTGGGAATTAAGGAAGTTACACAGACATGCTGAAAAAGGCGGCACTGCTCTGATTCCCACAAAGGACGGCAGGGATGCGGACAGGGTCGCCAAGAATGCCCTTTTGAAATTGACGGATAGGCCGATTTCGATGAATATTGTCAATTCGCTTCAAGAGGCTCTCGATGGGCTTTGGAAGCGGAAATGGGAGGAAATCCATGGCGCGACGGCCGACTTATGAAGAGCTGAAGAAAAGGATCAGTGAGCTGGAAGAAGAAGCCGCAGATCTCAAGGCGACATCGCAATCGCTCCAGGAAAGCGAGCAGAAGTACCGACAGATCCTGAACCGAATGGAAGAGGCATACTACGAAGTCGACCTCGAAGGAAACTTCACCTTTTTTAATGAAGCGCTGCGCCGGAATTATGGCTACCCCCCTGATGAGTTGATGGGGATGAATTACCGGGACTACATGTCCCCGGAAGTCGCAGAAAAAATATACAGGGTTTTCAGTGAGGCTTACAGGACAGGGGTTCCCGCGAAAACGGTCAGCTTTGAGGTGACTCGAAAAGACGGCGGCACAACAACAAACGAAATGTCTGTTTCACTTATGCGGGACGCAGCAGGAGCGCCCGTCGGCTTCTGTGGGATTTCACGGGACCGGACGGAGCTGATTCAAACGGAACAGGCGCTTCGGGAAAGCGAGGAGAGCTATCGGAGCGTCCTCGAATTAGCACCGGATGCAATTGTCATCGCGCGTGCAAAGGATGGCAACTACGTGCAGGTCAACGACGCTTTTTGCCGAATAACCGGTCGGAGACCCGAAGAGGCCATTGGCCGGAGCAGCCTGGATCTCAATTTATACCCTGATCCTGCCGAGCGGGAACCACTGTTAGAGGCCTTGCGACGTGACGGCCGGGTGGACGGGTTTGAGATCCGGGTTCAGGCCAAGGACGGAACCATCATCGACAATCTGGTCTCGGCCAGGCCCATCCGGTTCAAGGGGAAAAACTGTGTGCTGGTCATGGCCACGGTGATCACCCCCCTCAAGGAGGCGCAAAGGGCCCTTCGCGAGAGCGAGAAAAAGTATCGCCTCCTGGTAGAAAATGCCAGTGAAGGCATATTTATCATTCAGGACGGAGTGGTTAAATTTCCGAACCCCAGGACTGTCGCGATTACCGGCTACTCGGCGGATGAATTGGCACAAATACCTTTTTTGAACCTGGTTCATCCAAAGGACAGGGAGGCCGTCCATGCACGGCAAGATGGGGAGGCTGAAAATGAGCATGGACCAAGCACATATTCTTTCAGAATCAACAACAAGCAGCGCGAAACCTTATGGGTTGACCTCAATGCCCTGGCGATCAATTGGGAAGGGCGGCCGGCCACCCTCAATTTCCTGCGCGATGTCTCCCCACAGAAAAGAATGGAGGTTCAGCTTCTTCAGGCAAGAAAGATGGAGGCCATCGGGACGCTTGCAGGTGGGATTGCTCACGATTTCAACAATCTTCTTATGGGCATCCAGGGCAATACCTCCCTCATGCTGCTGGATGTCGCTCCTGGACACCCGCATCACCAGAACCTCAAGAGCATAGAAAAGATGGTGCAGCACGGCTCTGGTCTGACAAGGCAGCTTCTCGGGGTCGCAAGGGGAGGAAAATATGAAGTCAAGACCACCGACCTCAATTCATTGATCGAGGCAGGCGCTGACCTCTTTGGCCGGACGAAGAAAGAGATCAGCATCCACAAGCGGCTCCAGGAAGGCCTTTGGCCCGTGGACGTTGACCCGGGCCAGCTCGAACAGGTCTTTCTGAACCTCTATGTGAACGCGTGGCACGCCATGCCGGAAGGTGGAGCGCTCTACATTGAGACAAAGAATTTCATTCCCGATCAAGTCCAAATATCGTCTTATGGACTCAAACCTGGGAGATTCGTGAGGGTCTCGGTGACGGATACCGGAATCGGCATGGATGAAATCACTCTGAAAAGGGTCTTTGACCCATTCTTCACCACAAAGGAGAGGGGAAGGGGAACGGGGCTGGGTTTGGCTTCAGCCTATGGAATCATCAGAAACCATAACGGCATCATCGACGTGTTCAGCGAAAAGGGTGAAGGGACCACATTCAACATCTACCTACCGGCATCGGACAAGAAAATTGAGGAGAAGACCGTACCGGTTGAAGCGATCCTCCAAGGGAATGAAACCATTCTGTTCGTGGACGACGAAGAGACCATCCTCCAAATCGGAAAGCAGCTCCTGGGAAATTTGGGATACCAGCGTGATCGAGGCGGCAAGCGGACCGGCGGCCATAGAGATCTTTGAAAAGGAATGGGAGAGGGTCCATATCGTCATCCTGGACATGATCATGCCCGGGATGAGCGGCGGAGAGGCCTACGACCGGATGAGGGAAGTCGACCCGAACGTCAAGGTGCTCCTGTCGAGCGGGTACAGCATGGATGGACAGGCCAAGAAAATCCTGGAACGGGGGTGCAGGGGATTCATACAGAAACCCTACAACCTGAGGGACCTGTCAAAGAAGATCAGACAGATACTGGATCGATGAGAAGCCGATGTCCGGCTTGTTCTTCCTTGATCCGCCGGGCGATTTCCCTTACCCGGTCCATCACCTCCCGGGCGTCAATCGTCTGAAACACACGGTCTTTCATCAGGATGCGGCCGTTGACAATCACGTCCCGCACGTCACCCCCGCTGGCCGAATAGACCAGGAGGGAAAACGGGTCATAGACCGGCCGGAGGTGAGGGCGATTCAGGTCCACCACGATGATGTCGGCGCGCTTTCCAACCGCGATGGTCCCCACCTCGTTTTCAAGACCCAGGACCGCCGCCCCCCAGGTGGTGGCCATCTTGAGCACATCTCTTGCCTTCAGGTTGGTCGGATCCCCAGTGAAGACCTTCCCGAGCTTTGCAGTGGTGTCCATTTCCTGAAGCAGGTCCATGTCATTGTTGGAAGCGCAACCGTCTGTGCCGAGCCCGACCTTCAACCCCCGGCGAATCATCTCGGCGACGCCTGCAACCCCTGAACCGAGCTTCATGTTGCTCTCGGGGACATGGACGGGTTTCACGCCTTTCTCCGCGATCAGACCCACTTCTTCATCATCCAGATGAATGGCATGGGCCGCGATCAAAGTCGACTGGATCAACCCGAGCCGATTCAAGTGACATACCGGCCTGAGACCCGTTCGGCGGACCAGCGTCTGGACCTCCTCAATGGTCTCCGACAGGTGGATCTGAAGGGGCGAGCCGAAGTCCCTGGAAACCGATTCGCTTCGGTCAATGTCTTGTCACTGCACGTCATCGGACTGTGGACGAAAAGTCCCGGACGGATCAACGCTGAAAACCCGGTCCACCGCTCCATGAATTCCCGAGCCACCCTGATGTTCTGAGCAGGGTCCGGAATGCCCGGTGCCGGATAATCAATGATGCCCTGAGCCACGAGGGCCCGAAGACCGGCCTCATGCACGGCCCGCACGGTGGCATCCTCAAAGAAATAGCCGTCCGCGAAGGTGGTGGTCCCTGAACCGATCATTTCGAGACAACCCAAGAGGGCCCCCCAATAGACGTTTTCAGGATTCAACCATCGGGCCTCTGCAGGAAAGATCCGTTCGAAGAGCCAGGTCTTGAGGGGGAGGTCGTCCGCAAACCCCCTGAAAAGGGTCATGGCCGCGTGCGCGTGCGCGTTGATGAGACCGGGCATCACGATGGCATCCCGGGCGTCAATCACCTGCGTCGAGCGCAGCGGCGGGGGCAGTGGGCTCGCCCGGATGCCCCACCCAGGTGATGAGCCCGTCCTTGACCCGGATGACCGCGCCTTCGAACGGCTGTTTCATCCACCATGGTCAGGAGGATGCCGGCGTGTATCACAAGATCCGGCGGCCGTTCGGGGGAGCCCGTTTCTTCTGTTTGCGGTGTCACGATGAAATTGTCTGTCTTCCCTTTAAAGACCTGGGCCTGTCTGGAGGCCTAACCGGAACATTTCATTAACACGATCGCACCTTTTCAAGAAACGCCCTTCCGGCGAAAACCGCAATCCAAGGCGCTCAGGAACATGAACGCGAGAGACAACAATAAGGCTCTGCGATATTTAGAGGAAGGAGGCGTGTGAGTCAAGGGCCTCAGGTGAAAGGAATGTTCAAAATTCCGCTTCAAACTTCTTGACATATTTGCGAACCGGCACGACTATATTTGATTTGTTCATGCAGCCTTAATGTAAGGGAGATAGCCTGATGGCGGTGGTCGCCCCATTCCTGGGTCTCACATACGATTTCTACAAGATGCGGGACTTTTCCCGTTTGGTTGCCCCCCCCTACGATGTCATCTCGGGGGCCGAACAGGATGCCCTTTACGAGGCTGATCCAAAGAACGTGGTCCGACTCATCCTGGGGAAGAAGAAGACCGGCGATTCCGACTGGGACAACCGATACACCAGGGCGGCCGACTATTTCAAGCGATGGGAATCCGACGGCACCCTCATCCGGGCGGATCATCCCTCTCTTTATCTTACCTCGCTCACTTATGAGCTCGGCGACGGCTCTCCACCCGGACGAGGTGGGGATTCGTCGCCCTGGTGCGAATCGAGGAGGAGGACTCAAAAGTCATCCTTCCCCACGAGCGGACCTTCTCGGCCCACAAAGAGGACCGTCTCAAATTGATGCGGTCATGCAACGCCCATTTCAGTCAGATATTCGGCCTCTACGAAGACCGGGAACAGATCACCTCCGGCGCTTTTCAGCGGGCCATTGATTTTCCGCCTCACCTCTCCTTTGACCTCCACGACGGGACCAGGCATCGCATGTGGATCCTTCAAAACCGCTCCCTTGCTGCGGCCATCTCCCGCGCCATGCGCGAAAGGCCCATTTTCATCGCTGACGGCCACCACCGCTACGAGACCTCCCGGAACTTCCGCAATATCCTGAGGACCAGATACGGTCAACGGCCCGAAAACCGCGCCTCCGAGTTTGTCATGATGTATCTCACCAATATACATCAGGAGGGGCTCACCATTCTCCCCTCCCACCGCATGATCAAGCGGGTTCCCGGATTTGAGCTCGACCATTTCCTTCAAACGATCGCTCGGTGGTTTCATGTGGAGCCTTTGTCGATCAAAGACCTCAGCCTGCAAGCCCAGTGTGAGAGGATCAAGGACAGGCTTTGTAAGTCCGGCGAATCAACCACGTCTTTGCTGTTTCAGTGCCACCAATCCGATCTTCACTACCTCTTGACGTTGCGGTCGGGGGCGAGCGAAGACATGGGTCAAGACCTCCACCCCGCCCTCAAGAAGCTGGACGTCATGGTGCTCTCACGCCTCCTCCTGCAGAAGTCCCTGGGCTTCAGCCGGGAGGATCTGGACAACGAAGAGATCTTTCAATACCAAAGCTCGTTGCCTGAAGCACTTTCTTCAGTTAAAGCAGGTATATATGAGATAAGCTTCATCTTGAATCCGACAAAAATAGAACATGTTCAAGAAATCGCAAGCCATTCCTTGGTCATGCCAAGGAAATCCACCTATTTCTACCCGAAAGTTTTGACTGGTCTGGTCTTTAACAAGATCGATCCCCATGAGCTCATCGAGGTCCCCTGACATATCACTGAGGCATGATGAAACCATCGACGGCTTCATGAACGGTCGACTTCGGCTCATTCAATCTCGACACGGCTACCGTTTCTCCATCGATGCCATTTTCCTGTCTGATTTTGTCACGGTCAGGAAGGGGGACGTGGTCGTGGACCTGGGGACGGGTTGTGGGATCATGCCTTTGGTGCTTCTCACGAAAAAGACCGTAAAGATCGCCTTCGGCTTGGAGATCCAGGAGGAGCTCGCGACCCAGGCCGCCCGAAATGCCCGTTTTGAATGGGTTCGAGGCAAGAATGAAGGTGGTCATGGGGGACCTGAAGCGTTTGCCGCTTCAGGAGGGATCAGCGGATGTGGTCATTTGCAATCCGCCGTACAGAAAGATCGCAAGCGGGCGAATCAATCCGGATCTCAGAAGGGCCATTGCCCGCCATGAAATCCTGGCATCCCTGGATGATATCCTGAGTGCGGCATGCAGGCTGCTTCGTCCCAAGGGACGATTTGCAACCATTTATCCCTGCGCCCGCCTGGCCGACATCCTCTGCCGGTTGGGCCGTTTCAACCTGGAGGCCAAGCGGCTACGGATCATCTATCCGAGTCTTCAGTCCCGGGCCAAACTGGCCTTGATCGAGGCCTGCCCCGGGGGACGAAGGGGTCTTTTGATCGAGCCCCCGCTGTTCGGTCAGGGGGATGACTCCTTGCTCTCTCCAGCCTGAACTCGATCTTCTGAACCCTGTCTTGGCCCAGGTGCGTATTTAATTTCTCCCGGATATCGCCTTCGAGAAACGTCAACTCCTGAAGCCAGATGGGGTCGGTCACGCTCACCCGGAGACGACCTTCGCGGATCCAGGAAGGACTTGCCGCCCTCGATATGGCAGGCCCCACGGCATCACGCCACACGCTCCAGATCCGGCAATCCTCCCGGCTGAAGGGCAGATGTCCCCCCGAGAAGAGACCCGAGATGATCTCCCCGAGCGGACGCATGGTGTCACGGTCAGATGCCATGGATTGAGTCTACCATGGCTCACCCGGAAATCAAGCCCCTTGCCTCCTGAACGGGAAGTGTGGCACATTCTGACCCCACTTTTCCGGGGAGCGGCGCCCGATTGCACAGGATAAATCTTTATCCGAACGTAACGCTTTGAGATAACCTGTCGTTATGTGTGCCGGATGGATTGATAAGGAACGGAGGACGATGATGGCTGAACCAGCTGAGCGAAACGGAGATCCAAAACGCCCCCTTGAGGGCGTTTTTGTCCTCGAGTACGGCGTGTTTCACGCCGGCCCCGGGGCCGGTGCCATATTGGGGGACCTGGGGGCGGACGTGCTGAAGATTGAGGACATGACCGGAGACCCGGAACGTTACTGGACCAAGTTGGGCTTTCTCGACATTGCCATGCCGGACGGGGAAAGCGCGATGTTTCAGTTCTCGAACCGGAACAAACGGTCCATCTGCCTCGACATCAACCCGGCCAAAGGTCGCCACGTCTTTGAACAGCTGCTTGAAAGCGCCGATGTCTTTCTCACGAATCTGCGCCCATCCACCAAGAAGAAGCTCGGCATCGACTACGAAGCCCTACGGGGGCTCAATCCCAAAATGATCCATGCCAACGTGTCAGGCTATGGGCCGGAGGGACCCATGGCGGATCTGGGCGCCTTCGATCCCCTGGGACTTGCCCGATCCGGGATGATGTTTGTGACGGGAAGTGAGGAACCCAAGCTCATGCACATCGGCATCCTGGATCAGGCCACAGCCATCGCGGCCAGTCATGCGATCATGACGGCCCTCTTCGTGCGTGAACGAAGCGGCATGGGTCAGGAGGTGCACGTGTCCCTTTACAGCGTGGGACAGTGGCTCACGGCCGCCAATCTTACGATGCACAGCCTCCTCGGCGTCAATCCGATCATACCGGCAAATCGCTCGGAGCACTCTCCCCTGCGCAACAGGTACCGATGCAAGGACGGGAAATGGATCATCTGCACCCATCACCCGGAGGAAAAATATTGGCCGACCTTCTGTGCGGCCACCGAACAGACCCACTTGCTCTCGGACCCTCGCTTCGCCGATGCAAAAGGCCGTTCGGACAACCGGGCAGCACTGATCGAGATCCTTGACGAGATGTTTGCCAAAAAGACCAGCGTGGAATGGATGGAGGTCTTCGTGCCCAGAGGGCTCATGTTCTGTCCGGTGCAACAGGTGGGAGAGATCAAGAACGACCCCCAGGCCCTGGTCAACGGATACATGGTGGATTTTCAGGACCCGGCCCTGGGAAAGCTCAGGATCCCCGGGTACCCCATCCACTTCAGTGACAACACGGCGGGAACCCGTTCTCTTGCGCCGTCCCTCGGTCAGCACACGATGAAAGTCCTCCAGGAGTTGGGCTATTCCGCCCAGGAAATCGAGGATATGAAAGAGGATGGCGTGATCCGTTGAAGCCTCACCCTACCCCGACGCTGCGGCCTGCCTTTTCCAATAGGGGTTCATGAGGTCCTCGAAGATGCAAATGGCCGCCTCCGACCCCTGCCCGGCCGCGGTGACGATCTGTTTGTATCCCGCCTTCCACGTCGCCGGCCGTATAGATGCCGGGGATGTTGGTGCGGTGCCTCTCGTCACGCTTGATGAATCCCTCCGGCGTCAGCTCGATGCCGAGCTTTTTTGCCAGTTCCACGGCCGGGTCGTAACCGATGGCGACAAAGACGCCGTCCACGGCCATGGTCGATGTCTCCTCGGTGAGGTTGTTGAAAAGCACGACCTCCTGAACCTTTGCCTCCCCGCGGATCTCCTTCACCTCGGTGTCGAAGAGGACCGGGATGTCGTTGGCAAAGAGGTTCTTGGTGAGGTGCTCCTGCGCACGAAGCGTGTTCCGCCGGTGAACCAGGGTCACATCCACGCCGATGTGATGGAGGTTCAGGGCCTCTGTCACCGCGCTGTTCCCCCCGCCCGCGATGATCACCTTTTTCCCCTTGAAGAGGGGGCCGTCACAGGTGCTGCAATAGCTCACCCCCCGCCCGGAGAGCCGTGACTCCCCCGGCACGTTCAGGTGACGGTGGGTGGCCCCGGTGGCAAGGAGTACGACCTTGGTGATAAACCGCCGCCTGGAGGTGGTGACCTCCATGGGGTCTCCGGGACGGATGTCCATCACCGCTTCGCCGGGAAAGATCTTTACGTACTCAAGGGCGTGGTTGACCATGATATCCACCAGGGTCTTCCCGCCCACCTGGTTGAGACCCGGATAATTCTCGACCACCGGGGTCGTGGCCACCTGACCGCCGAGCGCGCCCCGTTCGACGATCACGGCCTTGAAGACCGCTTCGTGCCGCATAGATCCCGGCGGTCAACCCGGCCGGCCCGCCGCCCACGATCACAAGGTCGGTTTGGACCTCTTCGGCATCGCTTTCGGGGATGAAGACCGTCTGCTGCTCCATCTTCTGGAGAGAGAGCATGAACAGTTCCTCGGGCTGTGCCCCCTGGGCGATCAGCATCTCGTTTGCAAAGACCTGGGGCACGCTGAAGGCCGAATACTGATCGGCCAGCTCGGGGTTTGCCTGGATGTCAATGATCTCGAGAGAGACAACTTCCGGTCTTTCGATCGCCGCCTTCAGACCATTGACCGCCTGCTGCGGACAGTAGGGGCAGGAGGGACTCACGAAAACCTTCACGTCCCTCGGTGAGTTGATCTTTTCCAGCACCTTGGCGGGATTCCTCGGTCAAGTTTGTCTTTTGGTAGCCCATCATAATGAGGGCCTCCACAAAGGTCCTCCCCTCTTCGCCCACGGGCGCCCCCAGCCAGCGCACATGGTAACGCTCCGGGTCAAAAAGAAGGGTCGGGGCGTGTGTGATGTTGTAGTTCGCGGGCCTTGTCGTGGCTCAGGTCGAATTCCAAGAGGGTGACTTTCGGCGTGATCTCACGGATCGACCGGATCAGCTGTCTGGCCGCATCAGTGAAGGCATCATTCTGGGACCGGCTCGTGAAAAGGAACAAAGGCACTTCGTGGGGCATCTTTCTGAAGACCTCAATCATTTGTGCCTGGGCCTGTTCCAATATGACCTTTTGCGGGTCTCGCTCGACCCTCTTCGGTTCTGCCATACGTGCCTCCTTAGGCCCTTCCAGCTTTCACCTCAAATAGGGCAGGATTTGAGGTTTCAGTGTTCAGGTTTCAGGCTTTAGGCTTGGACCACTGAACACTGAAACCTTGGGTTATCTGTTTGGTTCCGGCTTTGCCGGGTTGGGACCTGCCGATTTCACCAAGCTTGGGGCCGACTGAAAGGGGGGTGTCTCTTTTGAGCCGCAACGCCACTCGCTCAACATGGAAAGAAATATAGGCGCTGCGGCCATGCCGGTCAATACCTGTGGAAGACCTGATCGTTTCTCACTGGCAAGTTCTCTGATATGTGTTAAAATAATTACGGAATGAGCTTTCATTCGAAAAGGGCTGTTTTTCGGAGGGACGCGCAAACCCGACGCTTTCATTTCATTCAAAAGGAGGGCACACATGGGCTACACTCAGGCGGATTTGAAGAACAAGCTGATGCAAATGTATCCAGAGGTGAAAAAGTACGGGCTTTCGCTTGATCTCGCATTTGACGATGACAAGACGGCCTGGGTTGTCACTTTCCAGAAAGGCAAACACCAGCGTCACGCCTTCCTGGACAAAAAGGACGCCGATGCCTGCATCGAGGGTAATGCGTGTATCTATTTGGGTATGCTGATCACTCAGTATATCAAGGACATCGAAGAAGAAATGGCCGGCAAGTAGCGCTAGCAGGAACTTGGAACGGATCCTCAAACCGCGCGGCCGGGCAGTTTGAGGATTTTTTGTTCTCAAAGGCGCGGGTGAATCACGCAATGTTGGATAAGGGTCTCATCCAGATTTACACCAGTCCATCCAGAAAGCATAACTATGCGCCTTTGGGCCTGGGCCTTCGCGCGACCGGCCAAGACCTCAGGACCCTCGTCATGTGTTTCACCCCTCACGAGCTCATCAGGGCTGAAACCGCCTTCGCTTCCATGGTTCCGGAAAGCCTTTTCGTTTTCGATTACAGCGCCATCGAGGGCCCGAGACTCCACGGCGGCTGGCACAAAGGAAGGGCCGAAAGGGCTTTTAAGAAGGCCCGCGAAACGATCGCCTCCGGTGAGTTCGATATCGTGATCCTCACCGGAATTATCCACATGCTCAACCTGGGGATGTTTTCGGTGGAAGCGCTCCTCGATCTGATGACCAGGAAACCGTCAAACGTTGAGCTGATCATGACCGGGCCTGCCGCCCCGCAGCCATTGATCGATCGTGCCGACCTGGTAACCGAAATGGTGGTGACCCGAAAACCGCGACTGGAGACAAAGCAGGAGGCCAAGGGCATTGGGACGGTCGAGGTGGTGACGGGGGACGGGAAAGGCAAGACCACTTACTGCCTCGGCAAGGTCATGCTGGCTGCTGCGGTGGGTATCCGCTCCGCCTTCCTTCAGTTCATCAAGTCACCGAAGCCCTACGGGGAAGTCAAAGCCATCCGGAAATTTCTCAACGTCGAAATCAAGACCATGGGGAAAGGTTTCCTGGGCCTGGCCCCCACCACTCACTGGAAATCCCACCAGGACGCGGCCCGCGAGGCGTGGGAAAGATGCTTGAGGGAGATCTTCTCCCTTGAATACGGCCTCATCGCGCTCGACGAGCTCAACACCGCCACTCATTATGGCCTGGTCAACCCTGATCGTGTCAGGGAGATGCTCCTGTTAAGGCCGGAAAACCTCAATCTGCTCATCAGCGGTCGAAATGCCCACCCCGACATCATGGCCGCCGCCACCACGGTCATCGAGATGAAAGAGATCAAGCACCCTTTTCAGAAAGGCATCAAGGCGAGACGTGGGATAGAATATTGATGAAAGACCGGTACAAGGTTCAAGGTCCAAGGGAGGGATTGAATTTCGAAGCTCGAATAGGCCGAATTTGAGCCAGGTTCTTCCTCTTTCACCTTGTACCTTATACCTTGTACCTTGCACCGGTTTTTTATCTTTACCTCGCCCCCATCCGAATCCCGCCGTCCAGACGGATGCACTCCCCGTTGAGCATGGGGTTGTCGACGATGTGCGCCACCAGTCGCGCGAATTCAGTGGCTTTACCCATTCGCTTTGGGAAGAGCGTAATGGCAAGCAACGACTCTCTCACCTTGTCCGACATCCCTGCCATCATCGGCGTCTCGAAACATCCCCGGGGCGATGGTGACGACCCTGACGCCATGCTGGGCAAGCTCGCGGGCTATCGGGCAGGGTCATGCCGATGACCCCTGCCTTGGAAGAGGCGTAGGCTGCCTGGCCGATCTGACCCTCGAACCCCGCAATGGATGCCGTGTTGATCAAGACCCCTCGCTCTCCATCTTCATTGGGCTGGTTCTTGGCCATTTGCTCAGCGGCGAAACGGATGACATTCATGGTCCCCACAAGGTTGATCTGAACGACCCGGTTGAAGGGCTGGATGTCCATGGGCCCTTCTTTTCCCAGGACCTTTCCGGGGGTGGCGACACCCGCGCAGTTGACGGCCACGTGGATGGCCCCGAACCGATCCACGGTGGAGCGGACCGCCGTCATGACACTTGCCCCGTCCGTCGACATCCATCCGGCAGAAATGGGCAGAATCCCCGAGCGCCTCGGCCAGGTGTCTCCCCTTTTCCTCCACCACGTCACAGATGGAGACCTTAGCCCCTTTCTCCACAAAATACCTTGAGGTCGCTTCGCCCAGCCCCGATGCGCCTCCGCTCACCAATGCAACCAATCCGCTTATTTCCATGCAACCCTCCCATTTCAATTCGTTTTCTGCTCGTATCTCTTAAATAGCCTTTAAGCTGCTGAAGATCCTTCACAGGCCAAGCTCTCTCGACAGGATAATGCGCATCACCTCGGAAGTCCCTTCGACGATCTGGAGCACTTTTGCGCTCTTGTAATACCGCGAAACCGGATACTCGGCCATGTATCCATAGCCGCCGTGGATCTGAACCGCATCGGATGCCACCTTTTCGAGCATCTCGCTGGCAAAGAGCTTGGCGCTCGTGGCCTCAAATGTGTGTCGCCGTCCCCTGTCCTTCAGCCATGCCGCCTTCAGGTACTGATTCCGGGCAAGATCAATGGCCACAGACATGTCCGCCAGCTTGAACTGGATGGCCTGGTAACTCGCGATAGGTTTGCCGAACTGGACCCTTTCCTTTGCATAACGGAGTGATTCCTCCAGGCAGGCCTGCGCGACGCCCACCGAAATGGCGGCGATGCTGATCCGGCCGGTCTGAAGGACGGCCAGATGCTGGGAAAACCCCTTGACCGGATCACCCGAGCAGGTTCGATTCCGGGACTCTGCAGTCTTCGAAAATCACCTCATGGGTGGCCGAACCGTTCCACCCCATCTTTTCGTATCGTTTTCCGAGAGTGAATCCCGGAGAATCCTTCGGGACAATGAAGGTGGAAATCCTTCCCCTCCCCTGGGCCGCCTTCTTGGTGACCGCTGCGACCACTATGATGCTCGCGTTTTCGAGTCCGATGTTGGTGATGAACTGTTTGGACCCGTTGATGACCCACTCCCCGTCTTCCAGAGAGGCGGTGGTCCGGATGGACCCTGCGTCAGAGCCCGAATCCGGCTCGGTGAGTCCAAAGGCCCCTATCTTTCTCCCCTTTGGCGATAGGTACAAGATAGGTCCCTTTTTGTTCCTCCGTCCCGAAAACCTCCAGTTCCTGGGCCACGACACTGGTGGTCACATCCAGGAGCGCCCCCAAGGTGGCATCGCCTCGCGAGATCTCCTCGATGCAAAGGTGCATCCCCAACCAGTCGCCGCCGCTTCCCCCATACGTCTCCGAAATGGGGATCCCCATCATTCCAAGCCCGGCCATTTGATCGATGATGTCGTACGCATACGCCCCGGTGCGCTCGATCTCCTCAGCCCTGGGAGAAATGACCTCATGACTGAACTCACGACACATGTCCCGGATCATCTTGTGTTCTTCGGTCAGATCAAAGTCCAAGTTCCTCTCCCTCCTGATGCTGCCTCAAGTCCCGCCCAGTCCCAAGCGTCCTTCGCGCCTTTGCGGGAAAATGTCTCAGTCCCTATCGATTTTCGATCAACTGGCGGTTAATAATGACGGAAAGCTCAGGCTTCTCGGGGTGATTGGTTCGAATGACAAGATGTCCAGTGTATTCCCCGCTCCCGTCGGACACATCTTCGATCTCCAGACGATAGGCAAAGCCGGGTTTGACCACTTCAAGGCGCCATATGATGCGTTCCTTCAGGTCATTGTCATGGTGGATGGATTCGATCTCCATGGGCTTTTCACTGTTGTTGATGATGTCCAGGTGCGATGGTGGCACCTTCCCCTCAGGCCCCCACAGGGACACATAGCTGCCAGGTTCCACCGAGATATATGGCCTGACTTCCCCGATCACTTCCAGAACGATGCTTTTTCTCTCAGGATCATTGGACCACACCGTGGCCTTCTTCTCGAATTCTCCTAGTATCCTTTCAGTATCAACGGTCAGGATGACGGACCCCGTCCCCCCGGGAGGGATGACCCTGTCGAAACGGGCCACTGTGCAACCTCACGACGGAGTGATTTTCAAGATATCCAGATTCGCCTTGCCCTGATTCTGTAAAGCGAACGTCGCAGAGACGGGCTGTCCCTCAAACACGACGGGGAGCCTCCGAACGGTCTCAGCGATGCGAAGGATTGGAATGGCCGCATCCTCGGCGAGGCAGGGGGAGATCAAGAGCCCCGCGAACAAAAGCGAAAAGACCCATCGTCGTGAAGGTCCCGTCATTCGTGAAAGCCTCTTTCAAGACCTTGAGGAGGGTTGGCACCAGACTGCTGAAAATTGCGCCCGATTTCCGTTGTCACCCTATGGAGACATCGATCGTTTGTCAAGACAATTGCCGAAATCGGCGTGTCGTTTGTTCATGTTTTCACAAGCCAGACTTGATCAAAGCATCTCAAGGTCCCAAAAAAGTCCTTGACTTCACCGGACCAAGAAAATATAAGCTGTAAAAAGCGGACCGACCGGTCTGCCTGTGAAGGCGACTCAATCTGCATACCATCGATCATGATATCTTTATCGTCTTTGAACTTGTTTTTGGACCAGTGTACCAAAATGCACTTCATTCCGTTGCCGAGCTCCGGCAGCGACAGTTTAGAATGGGTAGCATCATATAGCTTATTGGTCAGGACATAGTGTCCGAAATGTTCCAAAAATCGGGATTCAAACGGTCGTTTTTTCTGGCGAATTAACGCTCGACGCATATCATCTCTTCTTATCCTCATGCAGACAAACCATCTGCATCAGAGGAATAGGATCAGGATCATGATCGATTTCAATCAAGTGCCCAAGACCCTTCCCCACGTTTTGCTCCATAACGCAAAGACATTCCCTCCTTCAAAGGCAGCCATGAGGGAAAAGGACTACGGCATCTGGCAGTCCTACTCGTGGCAAGACTATCTCGGCCAAGGTCAAGTATTTTGCCCTGGGCCTGGCCTCTCTGGGCTTTAAACGGGACGACAAAATGGCGATCGTCGGCGACAACCGCCCTCAGCTTTACTGGGCGGCAGCCGCCTGCCAGTGTCTTGGAGGGGTGCCGGTGCCCCTTTACCAGGATGCCATTGAAAAGGAGCTCCATTATATCCTGGATCATTCGGAGTCCCGATTCGCCATGGCGGAAGACCAGGAACAGTCCGACAAGCTGATGTCGCTCAGGGGCGACATACCCCGGCTTGAGTATATTTTCTATGACGACCCTCGGGGCATGCGGAACTACAGTCATCCCTGGCTCCTGGCCTTTGACCACGTACAGGAATTGGGGCGCCAGTTCGAGAGAGACCACCCCACCTACTTCGAGGATGAAATCAACAAGGGCAAGCCCGATGACCTTTCCGTCATCACCTACACGTCCGGGACCACCGGGAACCCCAAGGGGGTCATGCTGACTTACCGTGCGATCATCGACGCGTCCATGGGCTTCATCGAATGGGAGCAATTGACTGATAAGGAAGAGATCATGGCCTATCTCCCCATGGCCTGGATTGGAGACCACATCTTCTCTTATGGCCAGGCCATGTGCGCCGGTTTCACCATCAACTGCCCTGAAAGCACCTCGACGGTCATGCACGACCAGAAGGAGATCGGACCCACTCACATCTTTGCGCCCCCCCGCATCTGGGAAAACATCCTCACACAAGTCATGATCAAGATGGAGGATGCCGCCTGGATCAAGCGGAAGATGTTTCACTTTTTCCTGAACGTGGCCAATCGGGTGGAAAGGCTGCGGATGAACAATAAGCCGGTGCCAGCGTCGCTGAAATCACTCTACGCGCTGGGTGGGTACCTTGCATACAAGCCCCTGTTGGACAACCTGGGCATGCGGCGTCTGCGGCTCGCTTACACGGCGGGCGAGGCCATCGGACCTGAGATTTTCGAATTCTTCAGGTCCTTGGGAATCAATCTGAAGCAACTCTATGGCATGACGGAGAGCTCCGCCTACGTCTGCATCCAAAAGACGGGCGACATCGATCCGGAGACCGTTGGGCCGCCCTGCACCGGCGTTAAGATCAATATCACCGACAAGGGCGAAGTGACTCTACAAAAGCCCCGGAAACTTTATCGGATATTTCAAGAACCCCGAGGCCACCGCAGAGACCTTGGAAAATGGATGGATACACTCCGGAGACGCAGGCTACATGACCGACAGGGGGCATCTCAAGATCGTCGACCGTGCCAAGGACGTGAGCAAGTTAAAGGACGGCACGCTTTTTGCCCCCAAGTACATCGAAAACAAGCTGAAATTCAGCCCTTACATCAAGGAGGCCGTGGCACATGGGGGCGAAAAGGACTACGTTTCGGCCTTTATCGACATCGACTACGGGTCGGTCGGCAACTGGGCGGAACGGAGACATATCGGCTTCACCAGCTATGCGGACCTCGCACAGAAGCCCCAGGTCTACGACCTCATCTACAATGAGATCATCAGGGTCAACAAGAGCCTGAGCCAGGACGAAAAGCTCAAAGGGGCACAGATCAAACGTTTCCTCTTGTTCCACAAGGAATTGGACCCCGATGACGGCGAAATCACCCGGACGAGAAAGGTCAGAAGGCGGTTCATTGCAGAAAAATACGAGAAGCTCATTGACGCGCTTTACTCGCGTGACGAGAGCGTGGAAATGGAGGCCCAGGTCACCTATGAGGACGGCCGCACGGTCATGATGAAGGCAAACCTGAGAATCCGTGATGCCGAAACCTTCTAACCAACGGAGCAATTAATCTATGACCGGTAAGGGAGATCCCATCCTCCGTGCGGAAAACATCAGCATCAACTTCGGTGCGCTAAAGGCCCTGGACAATGTGAGCCTGGAGATCTATCCGGGCGAGATCTTCGCCATTATCGGACCGAATGGGGCTGGGAAGACCACCATGCTGAACATCATCAATGGCTTCTACACCCCTACGGAGGGCCGAATCATCTTCGAGGGACAGGAGCGGCCCAAGAAGACCCGTCCCAATGTGATTGCCGCCCAGGGGATCGCCAGAACCTTCCAGAATCTTGCCCTGTTTAAAGGCATGAACACCCTTCAGAACATCATGATGGGCAGGACCATAAAAATGCACGCCAACTTCTTCTCTCAGGCCGGCTACTGGGGCCTCAGTCGGAAAGAAGAAATCAAGCACCGGGAGACGGTGGAGCAGATCATCGACTTCCTGGAGATCGAAAACATCCGTAAAACCCCCACCTCCATGCTGCCCTATGGCATGCAAAAGCGGGTGGAGCTGGCAAGGGCCCTTGCGGCAGAGCCCAAGCTCCTCCTGCTTGACGAGCCCATGGCAGGCATGAATCTGGAGGAGAAGGAAGATATCGCCCGCTTCATCCTGGATGCCAACGAGGAGTTGGGTTACACCATCGCCCTCATCGAGCACGACATGGGCGTGGTCATGGACATCTGCGACCGCATCGTTGTGCTGGACTTCGGACACAAGATCGCAGAAGGCACCCCGGATGAAGTGAAGAGCAATCCAAAAGTCGTTCAGGCCTACCTGGGTGTGGGATCGGAAGGATAAAGAACAAGGAGTGTGTTTATGACCTTTTTCCTGGAAGTGCTGCTTACCGGGTTGTTGGTCGGGATCATGTATTCCCTGGTGGCTCTGGGTTTCGCACTCATTTTCAAGGCCTCCGAGGTGTTCAACATGGCCCAGGGGGACATGAGCCTCCTGGCAGGCCTTGCCCTGGTGGGTTTCCTGGAGATGAATTGGCCCCTCTGGCTTGCCCTCCTCGCCACCATGGGCATTATGACCATTTTTGCTTACGGAACCGTCTTTGTCGTGCTTCGCCACATGGTCGCCCGCCCCCCCATCATGCTTTTTATGGCGACGTTCGGATTGGCCTACCTGGTGCAGGGAATCGGGCAATCCATATGGGGGACCCAGGCCAAAGGGCTGAATCTGGGCATCCCTGACGTCGCCATCATGCTCGGCGACGTCTATGTCAGCTCTTTCGATCTGACCTTTGGCGCCATTGCCGCCTTCCTTGTGGCGGCCCTCGTGTGGTTTTTCCAGAAGACAAGGACCGGGACGGGCATTGAGGGCCGTGTCCGACGATCATGAAGCGGCCCTGTCGGTGGGAATCCCCCTCTTGCGGGCCTGGGCGATCACCTGGGTCGTGGCCGGACTCGTCGCCCTGGTGGCGGGTGTTGCCTGGGGGACCCGGCTCGGTGTCCAGTTCAGCCTTTCTTACATCGCCCTTAAGGCGCTGCCCGTCCTCATCATAGGGGGCATCGACAGCATCACCGGTGCGATCATCGCGGGGCTCATCGTAGGGGCGGGAGAAAATCTTGCAGAGGTATTTATTGGGCCTTATGTGGGGGGCGGCATTCAGACCTTTTTCCCGTACCTCGTGGCCCTGGTCGTCCTCTATTTCAAGCCCTACGGCCTCTTCGGCAAGGAGATCATTGAAAGGGTGTGAGGTGAAGAAGGGCGCACGGCGCACGGCTGCAAGACGTTAAGGATGCAAGGCACGCAGACTGGAGTTTCGAGTGAGAACATGGCGTATTGGGCCAGTACTCCAGTACTCCAATACTCCAATCAAAGCGCGGAGCTGACACATGCTTTACCGGGAATGCGGCAACTATAAAGACAACTACGCAAGCGATATGGCCATCTTCCCCATCTCTTTGGATAGAAATGGCTTTATTGTGATGCTCATCCTTGCCTTCATCGTCATCCCCTTGATTGGCAGCGACTATTGGCTTTCCAATATCATGATTCCCTTTTACTGTTTCGGCCTTTCCGCCATCGGGCTGAATATCCTGGCAGGCTATGCAGGACAGATATCCATCGGTCACGCGGCTTTTATGGCCGTAGGCGCCTATGGTGCATTGATTCTGTATGGACGTTACGGTGATTCCCCTCTTGCCGAGCATCCTGGGCGGCGGGATTGTCGCGGCGGCCGTCGGCACCGTTTTCGGCCTTCCCTCGCTGAGAATAAAGGGTTTCTATCTGGCCATTGCCACACTGGCCTCACAGTTCATCATCCAGTGGATCATCGTACACTGGCAGTGGGTCAGCGGCGGCGTATTCGGAACCGTAGAAACCCCTGACATGCAGATATTCGGCTGGCAGATCGACACGCCCGTGGAGAAGTATTATCTGGCGCTCTCCTGGTTGCTCGTCCTCACTTTCATTGCCAAGAACCTGGTCCGTGGCCAGCTGGGCCGCAACTGGCAGGCCATACGGGATGTGGATTACGCCGCGGAGATCATCGGTGTCAACCTTTATCGCGACAAGTTGATCGCCTTTGCCGTATCCACCTTCTATGCAGGCGTTGCAGGCGCCCTTATCACCTTTTGCTATTACGGGGCTGCGAACATCGAGGAGTTCCATGTGATGGTTTCTTTTGCCCTCATGGGCATGATCATCATTGGGGGGTTGGGCACCATCCTCGGTTCCTTTCTGGGAGCTGGGTTTTTTGTCCTCCTGCCCATCGGTATCAACCAGAGCCTGGGGGCCTTCATGGAGGTGGTACCCAGCGAAATCCTTTCAAATCTGGAGGCAATCATCTTCGGAGGGTTGATCGTTCTCTTCCTCATTGTGGAACCGTATGGGATGGCCCGGCTCTGGCATACCATCAAGGAAAAGATGCGGCTTGTGGCCATTTCCGTATTGAAGATTGGAGTATTGGAGTGATGGAGCATTGGAGTAATGGAGTGATGGAAGAGCGTGTGCCCATCACGCCAGAGCTACAGTGTTTCAGCACTCCAGTAACCCTTCAGTTCTGAGTCTCAGAGCAAGCCAAGTAACCTTAACCGTAAGAAAGGAGGATGTGAACATGAGAAGTAAGTGGTTTTTCGTTTTGGTGGCAGCGGTCATCGCTGCAGGATTTGTCATGGGCCCGGGTCAGGCCACGGCTGCCGAGGAAAAAAAGGACGCCCCCAAGCAGTACATGCCGGTCACCTCTTATTGGACAGGCCCCTTTGCCGCAGGCGGCAGTGGCACCGGCGGCGGCTGGGAAGACTACATGGAGCTCATGAACATGGAAGGCGGTATCAATGGGATCATGTACGAGTGGGAGGAGTGCGAGACCGCCTACAACGTGGCCCGGGGGATTGAGTGTTATGAGCGCGTGAAGACCCATGACCCCAAGCCCGTTGCAATCCATCCCCTCAGCACGGGCATCACCTATGCCTTGATTCCAAAGGGTGAAGAAGACCACATCCCCATCGTCTTTGTTGGGATATGGCCGTGCCGATGCGGCAGACGGAAGGGTCTTCGAGTGGGCCTTCAATTTCCCACCCACTACTGGTCTCAGAACACGGCCAAGATCAAGTGGATCGCCCAAAAGCAGGGATGGGACGGCAAGAACATGGACACCATCGGTAAGTATTTGAAAGGGTTAAAGATCGCGAACCTTCACATCGATGTGCCTTACGGCCAGGAGACCAAACCCATTCTGGACGATCTGTCCAAGAAATACGGGTTCGAGGTGAGGCACTTCCCTGTCTCGTGGCCCGGCATTGACCAGAAGGCCCAGTGGATGGACATTGCCAGACGATATAAGGCGGACTGGGTCATCAACCGCAACTGGGGTGTCTCCTGCACGGTGCCCTTGAAAGAGGCGGCCCGGCTTGGCTTTCCTACCGATCACATCCTGGGTGTCTGGTGGTGCGGCTCCGAAGAGGACGTGCTGCCCGCGGGACCGGCTGCCAAGGGATATTACGCCACCAACTTCCACGGCGTCGGGAAGGATTTCCCGGTTATCCAGAGGATCATCGACAAGGTCTACGGCGCCATGAAAGGACACATCTCCTTCACCCGTGTCGGGAGCGTTTATTACAACCGCGGCGTCGTGACCGGAATCATCATGCACGAGGCCCTTCTTACCGCCCAGAAAAAATTCGGTGTGAAGGTGATCACGCCGGAGGAGATGCGGTGGGCCCTGGAAAACCTGGACATTACCCAGGAGAGGATCAAAGAGATGGGCGCCGAAGGGTTCATGCAGCCCCTCAAGACCTCCTGTGCGGACCACGAGGGTGGCGGCAATGATCTTCATCCAGCAGTGGGACGGTGAGAAGTGGGTCGCCACAGGGGATGTCGTGTCACCCATGAAGGACTACGTCAGAAAGATGGTCGAGGAATCGGCGGCCAAGTATGCCAAGGAAAAGAACATCACCTTGAGGGATTGCTCAAAAGAGAAATAGCCAGGGCAACCTAGTCTTCGTATGGACGGTTCATACCATTCCGGGCGAAGCGCGCTTCGCCCGGAATGCATGAACAGAATTCAAGCCTGCGTTTTTTGCAGCCCCACAAAAGGTTCAAGACTATGACCGCAGAGGCAGCCCCTTTACTGAGAGTCAACAATATCGAGGTCATTTACGAACACGTCATCCTGGTGCTCAAAGGCGTCTCTCTCTCCGTTCAGGAAGGACAGATCGTTTCTCTGCTCGGGGCCAACGGCGCCGGCAAGTCTACAACGCTCAAGGCCATCTCCAACCTGGTCAAGGCCGAGCGAGGCGAGGTGACCAAAGGGACCGTTGAGTTTGACGGCAGACGCATCGATAAGCTCTATGCGCCGGCCGTGGTCAAACTGGGAGTCATCCAGGTCATGGAAGGAAGGCACACCTTTGTGCACCTCACCGTGGAGGACGATCTCCTGACAGGCGCCTACACAAGGGGCCGGGAAAAGGGCATTCGGGTCGCCCTTGACAATGTTTACCAGTATTTCCCCAGGCTGAAGGAACGGAGGCATGCCAAAACGGGATACATATCCGGCGGTGAAATGCAGATGTGTGCCATCGGCCGCGCGCTCATGGCCAAGCCCAGGATCATGCTCCTGGACGAACCGTCCATGGGATTGGCCCCGCTCCTGGTCAAGGAGATCTTTGACATCATCCAGCGTCTCAACGAGGAGGAAAAGGTGGCGATGCTGCTGGCAGAGCAGAACGCCGCCATGGCCCTTCAATACGCACAATACGGCTACGTGATGGAAAACGGGCGGGTCGTGCTCGACGGGGATGCAGAGACCTTACGGAACAACGAAGACGTAAGGGAGTTCTACCTGGGATTGACTGAGATCGGGAAAAAGAGCTATCGTGACGTCAAGCACTACAGGAGAAGAAAACGCTGGCTGGCCTAGGTCGGTTCCGTCTGTTCACTCACACGGGCGGAACATTCCGTCATCTCTCTCAGAAATTTCCTCTGTCCGCAAAAGTTGCGGACAGGAGTGGCCCGACGGGCAGCCCAGTCCTACATGATTTCCTCCAACTCCTGTTTCGAGACCTTGTAGGTTTTGTCAAATTCATCCCAGAACTTCTTGTCCTTGTTTTTCCACCCGTGGCCGAATCGATTGTCGAAGAAAGCGCTCAGACGATCAAACCAGTTAGCCCGTTTTTTCGATGCCTTTCTCTTTGGCCAGGAATATCTCCCTGAGGTAGACATCGATCTCAAACATCTTGTCCTTGGGGATGTACGACTTGGCACCCAGTTTGATGGAACCGACCAGGTTGTCCGGGTTCAATCCGTGGGCCGTCAACATCAGGGCGGGAATCTTTCTTCTCCGTCGCGATCTTGAGAAGATCGAATCCTCTGACACCCATGATGTCGAGGATGGCTGCATCGTATGCGTCTGGTTTCCAGAAGTCCCTTTGGCGGTCTCATAACTTGAGGCCGTTTCCAGTTGACACATTTCAAGGGTGTCCTTCAGCGTATCGAGGATGTCGGGTTCATCGTCCACGGCCAGGATTCTTTTCCCTTTCAGGATGTCTTCAGTGGTCATGAGGCATTCCTCCTTATGAATCGATCGATTTCGTGGCTGGAGCCCTCCTCGGCTATGAAAGACCATATGGTTCTTTGTTCAATCTAGCGCTGCATTTCCGTGTAGTCAAGCTCGGAAAAGATTTGACATGCAACACCCATTCGAGCTATACGTACAGTACAGACCGACCGGTCTGCCTGTTCCCCTTTTCCACATGGCCGGGTGAAATTTCCCTGGATCTTAGAGAAAAAATTATTCAGGAATCCTTAAAACTTTTCTCCCTCAAGGGATTTCTGAGCACCTCCATACACGACGTCCTGGAAGCCGCCGGCACCTCCAAGGGCGGGCTTTATAATCACTTCATGAGCAAGGAGGACCTTTTTTTTGCCGTGCTCGGGTGCGGCCCAAGAGATCTGGCGGCAACGGACGCTCGAAGGCCTTGACCATATCGAAAAGCCCATCGAACGGGTCAAGACGCTCCTCCGGAACTATGGCAACCGGTATCTCAAGGACACCCGGGCCTTTCCCGGGGGGTGCGTATTTGTGACCCTTTCGGTGGAGCTGGACGATCAACGGCCTCGTCTATCGGAAGAGATTACGAAAGGGGTTGTGGGGTTCAAGAAAATGCTCAATCGTTGGCTTGACGAGGCCAAGGAATCCGGGGAAATCAGAAGCGAGGTTGACACCAAGGCGGTGACTGAGATGGTCTTCGCTGGAATGATCGGAACTTCGGTCATCTACGGCATGGAAAAGTCTCCTGATGTCCTTGACAGGTCCATCGATTCCCTGATTGCCTACCTTGACACCTTGGTCCCCTGAAAATATGGATCGTTGGAGTGAAGGCGTGTTGCATCAAATGCTAATACAAACACCAGGAGGGAAATGAATCATGGATTTCAAATTTTCCGAAAGAGAAGACATGCTGAGAAAAGCCGTTCGGGAATTCGCTGAGAACGAAGTCCCCCCCAAGATGGAGGCCATGGAAGAGACAGGGGACTTTCCCACGGACCTTCTAAAGCCCATGGCCCAGTTGGGGATCACCGGTGTGATCACACCAACGGAGTATGACGGCGTGGGGCTCGGCTACGTGGCACGGACCATCGTGCTCGAAGAGCTTGGGCGTGTGTGCGGGGCCATGCCCATGTCCTTGCAGGTCCACCACATGGCCTGCGCCAACCTCAACGATTTCGCCACTGAGGCGCAGAAGAAGAAATACCTGCCCCGCCTGGCCCGAGGGGAAACCATGGGATGCGTGGCCGTCACCGACCCCAGCGGCGGCTCGGACGTCGTCGGCATGAAAACCTCAGCCGAACTGAAAGGCGACAAATACATCCTCAACGGTCGGAAGTGCTTTATCACCAACTCCCACACCTCCGACTTCTGGATCATCATTGCCCGCACAGCGGAAGGCGCAAAAGGGCTCAGTGCCTTCATCGTGGACAAGGACGCCCCGGGCGCCAAGGTTGGCCGCAAGGAGCACAAATTCGGGCTTCGCGGCGCCAACACGGGCGAGCTCATCTTCGACAACTGCGAAGTCCCCAAGGAGAACCTCTTGGGCCAGGAAGGCGGTGGCCTTGCCGTCGCCATAAAGACCATCAGCGAAACAGGCCGGACCGGGATGGCCGCAACGGCCCTGGGGATCCTCACCGCGGCCTACGAAGAGGCCGGAAAATTTGCCAGCGAAAGGATGCTTTACGGAAAGCCCATCAGTGCACTCCAGGCCATCCAGTTTTATATGGCGGAGATCTACACCCAGCTGGAGATCTGCAGGCTCCTGTGCTACCGCGCCTCCTGGTTGAAGGATCAGAACATGCGGTGCGACAACGAGGCCGCGCTGGCCAAGTACTATACCTGCGAGGCCGCTGCCAACGCAGCGAAAAAGGCCATAGAAATCCATGGTTCTTACGGAATCATGAAGGAATATGCCGTTCAGAGGCTGCTGCGCGACGCCATGGTGACCATCCCGGCGGGCGGGACGGCAGAGATCGCCAAAGTGGTGCTTGCAAGGGCCGCGCTGGCACCGTTTAAGAAATAGTGAAGAGATGGAGTGGTGGAGAAATGGAGTAATGGAGTAATGGAAAAAGCCATGAATGGAAATATCGTTCTTCCATCAATACTCCAACACTCCAGTACTCCAATACTCCAATCCTCTTATCTTTCGAGGACCTCATGAACCGCATCATCGTCTGTATCAAGCCAGTCCCGGATCCAAAGCACTGGGACAAGGTGGCAATGGATCCTGCCACGGGCACACTCATAAGGGAAGGCATTCCCAACATCATCAATCCCCTGGACAAACATGCGCTTGAGGCCGCACTTTCCCTCAAGGAGGCCCACGGAGGCGAAGTGGTGCTTCTTTCCATGGCCCCTCCTTTTGCCAAGAAGACCCTGGCCGAAGGACTCGCCATGGGCGCCGACCGCGCTGTGCTGCTTTCCGACCGCGGCGTTTGCGGGGTCCGATTCCCTGGCCACTGCGCGGATCCTGGCTGCCGGCTGCAGACACATCGGCGAATTTGACATGGTTCTTCTCGGCAATTTGTCCATCGACGGATCGACGGCCCAGGTCTGCTCCCAGCTGGCAGAGTTTTTGGGCCTTCCGAACGTGATGCATGTCATCGGACTTCGGTGGTCTGAAGACGATCGGACTGATCCTCACGCAAAAGATCGAGCAAGGCCAATTGGAGCTCAAAGCGCGTCTTCCTATCGTGATATCCGTGCGCAAAGAGTTGAACAAACCGCGCTACACCTCTTTTCTTGGGCATCCTGGCTGCGGAGTCCAAGGAGGTGAAGGTGCTCTCAAATGAAGATCTGAAACTTCCAGCCCACCAGATCGGACTAGATGGGTCTCCAACCAAAATGGCGGGCATGGAGATCAAGCGATTCCAGAGGGCCAGAGAAAAATTGGAAGGAAGCCCGGATGAGATCGTTTCAATGCTCATCGAAAAGATTTATAGGCTGGGGATACTGTGAGCACAACAAAGAAGCGCTTCAATCTAACCGTACGCCTTGCGCCGTACGCCGTAAACCGTTTTGCCTTGAGGATGGGTGATGACGCATCACGAACCACGAAATGATATTTGGGTCTTCGCGGAACAACGTAGCGGTGTCTTGCACGACGTGTCCCTTGAGTTGCTGGGCAAGGCCAGGGACCTGGCGGCACAGGCAGGGGGCGCGGTAGGAGCCGTCTTGCTGGGCCACCAGGTGGACGCCCTCGCCCAAACGCTCATCCGATATGGGGCGGACAAAGTCTTTCTGGTAGATGACCCTTTGCTTACGCATTACCGGCTCATTCCCTATGCCGCCACCCTATCCAAGCTGGTCCAACAACACGACCCCAGCGCTGTCCTCATGGGGGCAACCGCCATGGGGGTCGAGCTCGCCCCCCGGGTGGCCGCGAGGCTTGAAACAGGGCTCTCTGCCCACTGCGTGGACCTGCGGCTCGATGAAAACGGCCGCCTCTTGCAGGTGGTCCCGGGCTGGGGCGGCGGGGTCATCGCCACCATCGCATGCCCTGATCACCGACCGCAGATGGCCACCGTCATGCCGGGCGCCATGAGGGCGTTGAGCGGCTCTGAAAGGCAGGGGCAAATCATCGAATGCCCTGCGGAAGTGCCGGACATCGACCTGGGACCCGAAGTGATCGAACTCAGAACGGAAGCCCCGGAGGGATTGCCCCTTGAAAAGGCCGACATCGTGGTGGCCGGGGGATGGGGTGAAGGGGATGGAAGCGGCGGCGCAGGCGCTGGTGCACTCTCGCGCCCGCGAAGGCGCGGCGGTTGCCGCAGTGCTGGCGGGGCAGGTGCACACCATTGCCGCGCTGGTTGAAAAGGTTGAAGCCGACACCTCTCGCAGCCCGGACGCCATCCGCGAACGCCTGCAGGCGCAGCTTGCCCTTTTGCTTGCCGAACCCACGGCGCTCGATCCGCAGCGCTTGCACCAGGAGGCCGCGATCCTCGCGACCAAGGCCGACATCCGCGAGGAGATCGACCGGCTGAATGCGCATGTCGCCGCCGCGAACGCGCTGATCGCCGGCGATGGCCCGGTCGGCCGCAAGCTCGACTTCCTCGCGCAGGAATTCAACCGCAAGTCCAATACGATCTGCTCCAAATCGAACGCTGTCGCGACGTAACCGCCGTCGGGCTGGAGCTGAAAGTGGTGATCGACCAGTTCCGCGAGCAGGTGCAGAACATCGAATAGAGCAATCATGGGCATCCGCACAGGCGCGCATCGGCAAACGCTCGAGCGGCGTGGCCTCATGCTGGTCCTGTCCTCGCCATCGGGCGCCGGCAAGTCGACGATCGCGCGCAATCTTCTCGACAGCGGACCGCAATCTTGCGCTGTCGGTCATCGTCACGACGCGCCCGCGCCGCACCAGCGAGATCGACGGCATGCACTATCATTTCGTCACGACCCGCGAATTCGATCGGCTGCGCGACAGTCCGATGCTCTGCTCGAATGGGCCGAGGTGCATGGCAATTTCTACGGCACCCCGCGCGAACCGGTGGAAAAGGCGTTGGCCGAAGGGCGCGACATGCTGTTCGACATCGACTGGCAGGGCGGCGATGCAGGTGCAGGAAAAGGCGCCGCGCCGACGTCGTCACGATTTTCATCCTGCCGCCCTCGATGGCCGAACTGAAGGCGCGGCTGCTGCGGCGCGCCGAGGACAGCCGGAGGTGATCGCCAGCGCCGGCTTGCCAAGCGCGCGATCCGAAATCGAGCACTGGCGCGACTACGACTATGTCGTGGTCAACGACGATCTGCAGCGCGCGCAGGCGCAGGTGCAGGCGATCGTCACCGCCGAACGGCTGCGGCGCGACCGGCGTCCCGGCCTGTTCGATTTCGAGGATCAGCTGCCTAAACGGTAACCGGCCAGTGGTCACGAATTCCTCGACGCTCAGCGTCTCGGCGCGCCGTGCGCCATCGATTCCGGCCTTCTCCAGCAGCGCGCTCGCCGCCGACGCTCTTGAGGCTTTGGCGCAGCATCTTGCGCCGCTGGCCGAAGGCGGCCTGCGGTGACCCTTTCCAGCGCCTGCAGTATCGCAGGGCAGCGGTTCTGCACGCGGCACGAGATTGACCACCGACGAGGTGACCTTCGGTGGCGGCGTGAAGGCCGCGGCGAAATGTCGAATGCAATCTCCGGGTCGGCAGCGCCAGTTCGCCAACACGCCGAGACGGCCATAGGCGTCATCGCCCGCTTCGCGACGATGCGCTCGGCCACCTCGCGCTGGAACATCAGCGTCATCGAGGCATAGAAGGGCGGCCACGGTTCAATCGTGAGCCATCCTGTAAGCAGCGGTGTCGCTATGTTGTAGGGCAGGTTCGCGACGATCCTGGCCCCGGGCGAAACCAGCGCGGCCATGTCTGTCTTCAGCGCATCGCCGTGCGACGACCCGCAGCCGGCCGGGATAATGCGCCGCGATTTCCGCCAGCGCCGGCAGGCAGCGTTCGTCGCGCTCGATGGCGACGACGTTCGCTGCCCGCTGCAAGCAGTGCCCGCGTCAGGCCGCCCGGGCCGGGTCCGACCTCGATGACCGTCCACGCCGTCGAGCTGTCCGGCCGTCGCGCGCAACCTGCGCGGTGAGATTGAGGTCGAGCAGGAAGTTCTGGCCGAGCGCCTTTTTCGCCGCCAGGCCGTGACGCTCAAGCACATCGCGCAGCGGCGGCAAGCCGATCGATCTGCCCCTGCTGCCCGCTCACCTTGGCTGCGCCCGCAATGCCATGGCAGTGCCATGTGCAGGGCGGCGATGAAACTGTCGGGTCGGCCTTGCCGCTGCCGGCGATGTCGAAAGCCGTGCCGTGGTCCGGCGAGGTGCGGATGAACGGCAGGCCGAGCGTGACGTTGACGCCGTCATCGAAGGCCAGCGTCTTGGCCGGAATCAGCGCCTGGTCGTGATACATGCACAACGCCGCGTCATATCCGGCGCGGGCCTTGGCGTGGAACATCGTGTCGGCCGGAAGCGGTCCGCTTGCATCGATGCCCTCGGCGCGCAATTGCGCGATGGCGGGCGCAATGATCTCGATGTCCTCGCGGCCCATCGCGCCGCCTTCGCCAGCATGCGGATTGAGCCCAGCCACCGCCAGCCGCGGCTTGTCGATGCCGAAGCGCTGCTTCAGCCCGCCCGCCGTGACGCGCGCCGTCTCGACGATGAGCTGCGTACTGAGCGTGCGCGGAACTTCCGCCAGCGCAATGTGGATGGTGACCGGCACCGTTCGCACCGCGTCGCTGGCGATCATCATCACCGGCAACACGCTCTTGCCCGTTTTCTCGCGCGCAAGTTCGGCCAGGAACACCGTGTGGCCCGGATGCGTGAAACCCGCCCCGTACAAGGCTTCCTTGGAGATCGGGCAGGTGACAAGACCGCTGGCCTTTCCGGCAAAGACGGCATCCACCCCGGCACGAATGGCTTCGATGACAAGCGGTGCGTCTGCAGGCGAGGGCTTGCCCGGCTCGCCTGTCATCGCCGCCGAAAGCGCGGCAACCGGCAGGCCGTTGCCGAAGGGGCCCGGCTGGTCGCCGGCCTCGATGGCGCTGATCTTGACGGCAAGCGACATGGCCAGGGCCCGCCGCGCCAGCAGCGCCGGATCGCCAATGACGAAGAACGGTGGCAGTTTCAGCCGCTTTCTTTCCGCCCATGCGGTGAGAATGATGTCGGGTCCGATCCCCGCCGGTTCGCCGATGGTGACGCAAAGCGGTTGCGATGCGCTTGGCGAATGGGCGCCGGACAAGGGCGGCCTACCGGTAGACGATGGTGGAAGACTTGCGCAACTCGGCGAGGAACCCGGCCGACGCATCGTCGCCCTTTTCCTCGAGCTGCTCGAATGCCGCCGCCTGGCTGATCACCTCCACTGCCTTGTCGTCATCCGTGATCTTGGCGCGGCAGATGCCGATCATCTCGACACCTTTTTCGGTGGTCTGCGGCGGCGTAAGCTGCCCTTCCTGCGTTGCCTTGATCGGCTCGGCCCAGTTCGGCGGCAATTCCGGCTGCAGGGAGCGGCCAAGTTCCTTCACCGCGACATCCTTGAAGGACTTCGCAAGCTCCATCGCCTTGGCGCAACCCTGGTATTGCTGCCGGTATACGAGCGCCTCCGCGGTGCGGGACTTGGCCAAGGAGGCGGCCTTGTCCTTGGGAATGACGAAAATGATCTGCTGCAGCAGGTATTCTGTGGTTTCTGGCTTTTGCTGCCCTGACTTGCGCAAATCGACGATCGCCGTGGACGCGGTCTTCTGCCGTGTCTCGCTTTGCAGCCGCCCGCCCGCAAGCCGGCTCCAGGTGATCTGTGCGCGGATATATTCCTTGAAGTGATCCGCGCCGATGCCAATGCCGTCAAGCTGCGCCGCCATTTTCTCTGGCGTTGCCTTGTTGCTCTTGGCGAAATTGGCGAAGGCGTCGTTCACCTGCTCGTCGGTGGCAACCATGTTGCGCTCCGCGGCGGCGGTCATTTTCACGCGCTCGTCGATCAACTCGTTGATTGTG
>CAVOVO010000030.1:0-13355 GCA_963699845.1 uncultured delta proteobacterium | reverse complement strand
GTCAGCTTTCCTTTTCTGGGACCGGTGGCAACAGGACACGGCCTGCCCCCTCCAGGGGTAGCCGTGTCCTGTCAACGTCTTGGGTTTCCGGTTCACCGCTTGGCCAATGTCTTATACGCCTTCAGCGAGGACTCGATGGTCACGCAGTAGGTCCCGGTGGACCGTCCCCTGCCGAGCACCTCAGTGACCGCAACGTAGTAGGTCTGCGCCTTGGTCAGGGTCGCGGTCACCGCTTCGTATTCCTGCGCTCGTGACCTCCGGATGAATAGCGTCTATCTCGTATTTTTTGCGACTGACCCGTGCCCCTTGACAGAATGTGATTATCATATCTTTCGCTTGCAGGAGGCTTCCTTTTTATGGATAAGGCCGTTACCGCGACCGAAGCGGTGAGAGATTTCTCAGGCCTGCTCAACACGATCAAGTTCGAAGGAGAGACCCACATCATCAAGCGGGGGGCAAACCGATCGCGTCCATAGGACCGATCAGGGAGGCAAATGCTCCGAAAAGGCTAAAGGAGCGCCAAGGCATTCTCGATGAGCTCCCACGAATGGGGATGAGATCGATTTTTTTGAAAGGGATCTGAAAGAGGTTTTGAAGGCTCAGCCGTCCGGTCCGTCAATGCCAACTGTATTTAAGGTCTGCTCAAGCTCATCGATAAAGGGTCGTTGCCCCTTCACGATTTTGTCTCTTGCCTTATCGGGAGCAAACCATTCAGCACGATCAACTTCCGGGAATTCCTTCATTTGGCCGGAACGCGGCGGCCACTCCATTGAGAACGTATTGCTCGTGATCGCTCTTGCATCACAATCGCCCTCGAATGCCCATGCTGTTATCAGCTTGCCACCTGGTTGCCTTCGGTCGCTGAGGGGGATGAAGTCGCCGACTGCCTCGAAGCCCGTTTCCTCCAAGAATTCGCGCTTGGCCACTTCAAAAGGTTCTTCGTCTGATTGATACTCACCCTTTGGAATTGACCAAGCGCCAATGTCCTTATTGGCCCAATACGGTCCTCCCATGTGCACAAGGAATACCTCCAGATTTCCTTCACGGCACCGATAGAGAAGAAGTCCGGCACTCTTCTTTGACATTTCTGTATTTCCTCCTGAGAAACCGTATTACAAGAATTTTTTTTGGAGTCCCTCGACCTTCGTAGCAATAGATTAAATTCTTGTTTTGTTTCTCATTTTTCCTTATACATCGATTTGTGTTCTGAGTCGAGTCTTGAAGGTTGCAGTGACGGAAGACCCGCTGTCGGCGGACCTGGGAGACGGGCGCACCATTGAGAAACGACTGGGCTGATCCCCGTCGGTACTATACCGGTGACGGGTTGGCAAAGAAGCTGCTTGAGACAATGGGGAGGTTGATACGAAGATGAGGTTGCCCAGGCTGGTTGAGGCCGATCCTCGGGGGCCGCAGCTCCTTCAAATCTTGACGACCCACACCAAGCCCCTGTGGCCTGCCGGCGGACTTGAGGTTCCGGCGATCGAGCTCGGCTCCGAGCTTGCGGAGGTCCTACGCAGCGCTGAGAGAGCCGGCCAGGTGGTCCGTGGCCTGGAGGGCGCCGAGCGCGCACTGGCCGCTGAAGAGCGGGGACTTGGTGCAGCCCAGGGAGCCGGCCAAGCGGCTCGATGTGCGCATTTCACGCCTTCTGCTGCTTGCCGACGACGGCGCCGAACGCTTTTATCGCCACGTGGAGACACTGCTGCGCCGCCACGGCCCCCGGGTCCTGGCGGTCCGTCCTCGATGTGGAAGCGCACGCGTTGGGCGAGCTCGCTCTTCGGTCCGGGCCGCCTCGTTCGGCTGCTGATGATCGTCCACAAGGAGGCCGTAGGCGCCATCCTCCTTGCGATGACGGGGCAAGGGGAGGGCGCCGAGGGGGGCAGAGCGGAAGGGGACCGTCGGTGAACTGGAGCAGGAGGTAGGCCTAGCTCTTTGGTCTTTGTTGTCAGCTGCCGCTGGACGGCCAATCCAGAACCAAAACAGCCGTTTTGGATGGGCATTAACTCATATACAAACCACCATTGACGTTGATGGTTTGCCCGGTGATGTAACCGTTGCGCGCAAGCATCAAAACCACCTCGGCGACTTCTTCGACCTGTTCCGAAGCGCCCCACCGGAATCCGCTCAGGCCGCGCTTTCGGATTACCGGCGAGCATCTCCGTTTCGATCAAGGCCGGCGCGATCGCATTCACCGTGATGCCTTCCCCGGTCAATTGAGAAGCATACGAGTGAGTCAATCCCCAAATACCCGCTTTCGACGCAGTGTAATGCGGGCCGACGATTCCGCCGAGTCTGGATCGCCGTTGAGGAGATATTGATGATGCGCCCCCATCTGCCGGCCCGCATGTTTGGCAGGACGGCCTGGGTTACGAGAAACACGGACTTCAGGTTGACATCTATGGTTGTATCCCAATCTTCTTCAGTAATCTCATCCAAGCCCCGGGGACGGGCGATGCCCGCGTTATTGACCAATATGGTCACCCCTCCGAGTTCTTCCTCGACGGACTTGACCATCCGGGATACATCGGTTGCAACCGAGACGTCAGCGCGTACCGTGATGCAGCGGCGACCGTAGCGTTCCACCAGGGCACGCACTTCCTCGGCTTCGCGCTCACGGCTCAGGTAGTTGACACCGATGTCCGCACCCGCTTCAGCGAGCGCCAGAGAAACGGCCCGTCCGATGCCGCGGCTACCGCCCGTGACAAGAGCGACTCTGCCGGTCAAATCGCGCGTGTTTGAAAGCATGTCCATCCCCCCTGAAAGTCGATCTCAGTTCCGTATTCCATACAAACATGCACCTTCGCCGCGGGCAAACGACACGCCGGAAACCCGTATTTCAAGGAGTTCACTCCGGGTGGTCATCTCCGTAAAGACTCACCACGCGTCCGAACTACTTTGACGGACGATCCTTCTCCCGGAGGACCCTCTTGAGTATCTTCCCGCGAACCCGTCTTGGGCAGCGCATCCACAAACTCCAAGATCCTCGGATACTTGTAGGCGGCCATTTTCCCTTTGCCCAGGAGATCAGATCCGTCTCTGTAATCTTGCCCTTGAATCCGGGCCTCAAGATGACAAAGGCCTTGATGTTCTCTCCCCGGTAGGGGTCGGGGACACCGATGACGGCGACCTCCTCTACGGCAGGATGCTCGTAGATCAAGGCCTCGACCTCTGCCGGAAACACGCTATAGCCCGACGCCTTGATCATGTCCTTTTTCCGCCGACGAGGTAAAAGAACCCCTCCTCGTCCACTTTGGCGATATCTCCTGTTGCGAGCCACCCATCCTTCAAGGGCTTTTTCGGTTTCCTCGGGCATGTTCCAGTACCCCTTCATGACCATGGGGCCTTTCACGAGCAATTCTCCTTCCGCCCCAGCGGCAGGTCTACGCCCGACTCAACATCCACGATTCGGCAGTCTACATCGAAATGCGGGATTCCGATCGATCCGTACTTGGGACGGGAAACGGGATTGACATGGGTTTGGGAAATGGCTTCGCTCAAACCGTAGCCTTCCACGAGCTCCGTTCCGACCAGCTCACGCCATTTCTTGAGTATCTCCTCCGGGACGGGCGCCCCGCCCGACGCGCAGCGCCTCAGGCACCGCAGATCGTATCGGCCGATGTCCGGATAGTTGACGACCGCCACGTTGATGGTCGTAATGCTTTGCCAGACGGTGCACCGAAAGAGGTCGATGGCCTTGACGACCGTTTCCGTGTCGTAACGGGAGAGCATCACGTTCGAACCACCCACGAAAAGAGGCATGTTCATGCTGTGGATCATCCCGGTGACGTGGAAAAAGGGAAGGACGGAGAGGACCACATCCTCTGCGGTCGTCCCCATCCATACGGCGGAGCCCACGGTATTGTGGAGCAGGCTGTGGTGGGTGATCATGGCGCCTTTCGGGAGGCCGGTGGTTCCCGAGGTATACTGGAGGAGCGCCAGGTCTTCGCGGACATCTGTCTCGATGACTGGAGGATCCGGTTCGTATCGCTTCAGTAATTCGAGAAATTCATGGGTCTCCGGAAAGACGACTTTTTCATCCTTCATGGATGGGTGGGCGGGCAGCACCGGTTCGGCCGGGAGGTAGTCCCAATAACTCGTCACGATCTGGTGGGTGAGAACGGTTCCCTCTTTTACGGCCTTCACCTTCGGATAGAGATGGTCCAGCGTGAAAATGATCTTTGCCCCGGAATCGAGGATCTCGTGCCTCAGCTCGTCCTCCTTGAACATGGGATTGGCTGCCACCACAATCCCGCCGGCCTTGAGAGTCGCGTAGTAAGCGATGACAAACTGCGGACAATTCTCGAGAAACAGACTTACCCTGTCTCCCTTCTTTACCCCGAAATCCGCCAGAGCGGCCGCCAGGCGATCGGACTGCTCGTCCAATTCCCCGTAGCTGATCCTTCGGCCGTAATACTGGATGGCGGGCCTGTCCGGCGATTGCCTTGCGTGGTCCTTCAGAAATGTATGTAGCGGCCGTTCAGGGAGGTCCAGCCGATGCGGCACCCCTTGGGGCCATGATTTAAGCCAAATTTTATCCATCAACGACCGTCCTTTCTTTACCATTCCGGCCAGCCTGCCAGCGCGCCACCGTCCACATAAAAGGTCTGGCCGGTGATATACTCCGATGCATCGGAGGCCAGGAGGAGCAGCAGATATTTCAAATCCTTGGGCTCTCCCAGGCGTTTGACGGCGGTCCGGCGGATCACCGCCTCGTAGCGTCCCGGATCGCTGAGCCACTCGGCCGTGAGGGGGGTCTTGATGTAGGTGGGTCCGATCGCGTTAACGGTGATTCCGTGTTTGGCCCACTCCAGGGCGCAGACCTTCGTCAACTGGGTGATGCCGCCTTTTGATGCGGAATAGGGCCCCAGAAAAGGGACCCCGATCTGAGCCGCCAACGAGGATATGTTGACGATTCGGCCTTTGCCCCGTTCTTTCATCACTCTTGCAGCGGCCTGGGAACAGAAGAAGAGGCCCTTCAGATTGGTGTCCAGTACACTGTCCCATTCCGCCTCGGTGTAATCCAGCAGGGGCTTTCGGATGTTCGTCCCTGCACAGTTGACCAGGATGTCGAGCCTCTTGAGCGAATCGACGGTTTCCTTCACGATGCTTTCACAGTCCTTCGGCAGGCAGACGTCGGCCCTTAATGCCAGCCCTTTTCGACCTCGGCGCGTGATCTCCTCCGCCACCGCCTCACCTTCTTTCAGGTTGCGGCTGGCGACGGCCACATCCGCACCGGCCTCGGCAAGAAACAAGGCCATTTCCAGCCCTATGCCCTTGCTCCCTCCGGTCACGAGGGCCGTTAAACCGGATAGATTCAGTTCTTCATGCATCATCTTTCCCCCTGTTCTTTCTGTTGAGGTTCAACCCGTCAAAATGGTCCGTATCACGCCCCCGGCGTGACGGCCATAAGCGCATGGGCACGCGTGCGACAATCACCCGGTACGATTTTCACTGAAAAACATAGGTCGTTCCGACGCTGTTCAAGATGAAGCGTTCCGGCATCTCCTGGGCAAACCGGTTGATCGCCTTCCATCCGGTGCAGTGCATGGGTGCGACGTAGTCGGGATCGATCGCCTTCATTTCCCTGATGGTGGGATCGATGAGCTTTTCGTTTTCCCCTGAAAGGTGGAACCCGCCCAGGACCGCATGGACCTTGTCGATGCCTGAGACTTTTTGGAGGTGTTTGACCGTGTTGATGATGCCGGCATGGGAGCATCCGCCGAGCACCACCAGGCCTCGGCCCTTTATGTTTATGGCCAACCCCTGGTCGTCGTAAAAGGGGTCGGGGATCCATTCATCATTGATCTTGGCCTCCATGCCCGGCATGCCCTTTTCAAAGTCCGTCCGTCGCTCCACTTTTCCTGAAAGCAGGACAAGGCCGGAGGCGATGGTGGAGGCGCCCTCTATGCTTTTGCAGGTTAGCGCCTGCTTTTGTGAGCGCCGTTTCATCCATCCCAGGCATGTCAATCCGGAGTTGAGGACTCACTTGAAAACGACGCGAGACAAAGGAGCCTTCATGTAAGAACAAGGGCATCCCTTTCTTGGCCTGACCAAGGAACGAGAGCAAGCCGCCGAAGTGGTCGAAGTGCCCGTGACTAAGGACGACGGCCTCGATGCTTTTGAAATCCGCCCCCACTTCCCCCATCATCACGGCCTTGCTCGCTGCAAAGGTCTGCGCATTGTGGAGCAGGCATGTTCCCGAAATGCCCGTATCAAAGAGCAGGGTGTGGGCCTCCGACCCGGCATGCACCTTGATGAGATAGGACAATCCCGGCTCCGACAAGGGGCCGTTTGGCGGCAAGACCCTCAGCCGTTTGACCACATCCGAATCCGAAAGGAAAAAATCGGAATAGTTGTCAACCAGTACGACGATTTCGACCTTGTCCGCTTCTCTTACCGTGATTCCGTTCATATGATCCCCCTTTCTTGTGTCTTTGATCTTGGAAGGTTTTTCGATCCGATGGGCTCCCGGCAAGCACGAGTCTTTTCTGCCGGGCTTCATCCCTGCTTGAGCCTGTCTCGCAGCTCCCGCTTCAAGACCTTTCCGGCGGGGCTCACGGGGATGGCATCGAGAAAGATCAGGTCCCGGAGCTTCTTGTAGGCGGCCACCTGGGAATTGGTGTGATTCAAAAGCGCCTCTTTCGAAACGGTCGCCCCTTTGCGCAGTTGGACAAAGGCAACCGGCGCCTCGCCCACCTCCATATCGACCCGGCCGACCACCGCGCACTGCTCCACGGCAGGGTGCTGGAAGAGCACTTCCTCCAATTCGCGGGGGTAGACATTGTACCCCTTGTAGATGATCAGATCCTTCTTGCGATCGGTGATGTAGAAAAAGCCGTCTTCGTCTTCCCGCCCGATATCCCCCGTGTAGAGCCACCCATCCTTCAGGTCCCTGGCCGTCTCCTCGGGTTTGTTCCAATAGCCCTTCATCACCTGGGGTCCCCTGATGCAGATCTCCCCTTCCCGGCCCACCGGAAGGTCTTCGCCTGTCTGCGGATCCACCACCTTGCACTCGGTGTCGAAGACCGGGAGACCGACCGATCCGGGGCGGATCTTGGTGCGGTCCGGCGGGTTGCATGTGGCGCCCATGGTGCACTCGGTGAGCCCGTAGCCCTCACACACGGCCCCCGAAAAGGCCTGGAGCATTTTTTCCAGTATGGAGAGGGGGAGGGGCGCAGCCCCTGAGGCCGCGTATTTGACGGATGAGAGATCATAGGTATCAAAGTCCGGAAGGTTTACAAGCGGTATGAAGAGCTGGGGCGCGCCCCCGAGCACGGTGGCCCTGTACTTCTGAACACCATCGAGATACTCCTTCGGATCAAATCTCGGGAAAACCACCATGGTCGTACCCCCGTTGATCAATCCATTCAGATATCCGATGGTCCCCATGGCGTGAAACCATGGGACCACGACCAGGGCGATCTCCTGATCCCTGGCAGTCACCCTGTCCCGCAACGGATCCACCCCCGGGGGAAAGACCGGTGTCGGGATCCCGTCCCGCATTTCGATCTGGGCACCGGACGGCCAGTTGGAAAACTGTATGGCGTTGACCAGCACGTTTCGGTGGGTGAGCATGACGCCCTTGGAAAGGCCCGTTGTTCCTCCCGTGTAGGCAAGATGCGCCAGATCATTGTATACGTCGATCTGGACCCGGGGCGCTTCAGGCGGGTGCTCTTTCAAGAGGGCCGTCATTTCGATGGTGTCCGGAACCGGAATTTTTCCGAGCGGCTTCAAAGGAGCGATGATCGGGTTGTAGCAATCCGCGATGCTCGTGGTGATGACCCGCTTCAATTTTCGTCTCCGGGATGACTTGGGCGATCCCGGGGTACAAGCAGATCCAGGGTGATCAGCGTGCTCGCCCCTGAATCATTGAGCTGGTAGCGCGCCTCTTTGGGTGCAAGGAGCGGGCTCAGCGGCGTAAAAATGCATCCCGCCTTCAAGGCCCCGTAGTAGGCGATGGCGAACTGAGGGCAGTTTGGGAGGTGGATTGCCAGCCTTTTCCCCTTTTCCACCCCCATGGATGCGAGCCCGTTTGCGAAGCGATCCGCGAGGTTCTTGAGCTCTCCGAAGGTCAGCTCCATTCCCCCGAAGATGATGGCCAGACGGTTGGGAACCCGGGCCGCCGTGTGATCCAGAAAGGAGTAAACCGGCTCCTCGGGGTAATTCAGACTCCTGGGCCATTGCTCCGGCCACGCCTTGAAGTTCTTCGCCATGAGACGCCCTCCCTTTTCCAAAGGTTGATGATCGTGTGAAACGGAAACCTTTTTCCGACGGGCCAAAGTGATGGCCGGGTTATCACCTGTTATGAGGGCATTAAACCTCTTTCGTTTCTGTGCTCTCGATCGATCCAGTCCTATTGACTCTGTGCAAATGGACCTTTGTGGGAGATGCCGGGTCCTGGCTCTTGTCAATCTCTACGCAATAGGCGTGGTCCTTGGCCCAGGAACCGGTGTTTGCGTAGATGCGGTCTTCAACGAGGAAGAAGTCTTTGTCTATGAGGGCGTTGTGGGTATGGCCGAAAACGATGACGTTGAAATCGTGCAGTTGACAGAGCCGGTCTGCGGGGCCGTTGAGGTATCTCCTCTGGTACAGGTCGTTAATGAGCTCGGTTTTGCTGTAGACACCGTTAAGCCTTTGGAACCGATCCTTGAGGGCGCCAATGGAAATGGACTGTTTATTTGGCAGCTTGATTTCATCGCTGTCGGTCATTCCAGCCTTCTCGGCCAAGCCCTCAATGATGGAGCTGAAAATGTTCTGCGAAGTCAATGCAGCCTCAATGATGTCGTCAAGGTAGCCCGGGAGATCCAGGATGCCGAAATCCTGTCCGTTGATCGATGTCACGAGCCTGCTTATGAAGTATCCGATGGGCCTGCCGTAGGCCGGGTCGGTGACGAAGTCCGGTTTGTTGTATATGTCGAAGCGGTGACCGTGTTCGGCGTGTATCCTGCCGGTAAGATAATACTTGATGACCTGCACGCCTCTGATCGCTCTCTGGAGAACAGGCGCCTGGAGGTCGAAATCGTGGTTTCCGTTAACGAAGAAGAGCGCCATCCCTGCTTTGATGATATCCTTGAGTTTGGCTAAAATGGCTTTGTTCGCCGAGAAGATCTCCCGGTATGTGGGCGGCACGTCCCTGGCAGGGCAAACCCAGGTGTTGAAAACGTCACCCAGGAGGACGACGTCCTTAATCTGTTCCTTGTTCGTTAAAACGTAGTTGTCCAAGAACGCCAGGAGGCGCGGTTCGTGCTCCAGAGGTTTGAACCAGGAGCGCTTTTTGGGGTCATCGTACAGTTTCCGGGAGCTGAGATGAATATCGCTGAGGAATACCCTTCTGGTTTTTGCCATGATTGGTCCCCTTTTGCTCAAAGTGGATCGATCCAATTGGGCCTGCCCTGAAAAGCGTGCACAGGGCCGCGCTCCTCTCAACGGGGACAGCGTGTTCGTACCCTGTTGGTTTCCAATTCTCGGTTTCAGGGGGTGTCTCTCGCCTACGAGCTCTCCCAGAAAAGGGTTCTGTCGAAATTGACCAAGTGTGAAACAGAGAAATTGAATGGGGTTGGGCTGTGACGTTTACGTTTTTATTGGTCTCTCATAGCCCAAAAGGTGGCTGGGGTCAAGGCTGGGGAATAGGTTGGCTGGGGGGCTCGGAGCAGGGAGTCGGCCACTGGAAGTGCCACAAGACATTGACTGGCAAATTTAAAGTTGAAATTTAAATTTGGATGGTTTATGTTTCGATCATGATACCGCGCACTTTGGAAAAGACTATCCAAAAGGCCATGAAGTCTTTCCCTGCTATCCTCGTAACCGGACCGAGGCAGTCTGGAAAGACCACCTTGTTGACGGAGCGCTTCTCAAACAGCCACCGGTTCGTGTCGCTCGAAAACCCCGATGTCAGGGCAAGGGCGACCGAAGACCCAATCGGGTTCCTAACAGAGAACCCCCCACCCGTCATCTTGGACGAGATCCAGTACACCCCCGATCTCCTGCATTACATCAAATCGGCCATAGACCGCAACCGGAGTCCGGGTCAATGGTTGCTTTCAGGATCCCAAAGCTTCTCCCTGATGCAGGGGGTGAGCCAGTCCCTTTCAGGCAGGGTTGCCGTACTGTCCCTCTTGCCATTTTCACTCGGGGAGAGTCTAGGACATCCCGGAGGCGGACAGACCATCGACGATGTGCTCGCAGCCATGCACACGCGGCCGAGCGAATGGGTGGGTTTCTCTGAAACCGTAGTGCTCGATGACTGGCTTCTTCGCGGCAGTTATCCTGAAATCCGGTCGAATCCTGACGTGGATCGTCAGCTTTGGTGCTCCAGCTACGTCCAGACTTACCTGGAGAGGGACGTGCGGCAGGTCCTCAACGTGGGAGACCTCAACACCTTTAACAGGTTTTTGAGACTGTGTGCGGCCAGGACAGGCCAGATCCTGAACATGTCCGAGCTCTCAAGGGACACGGGCGTTTCCGTCCCCACGGTAAAGAAGTGGCTCAGCGTGCTGGAGGCCAGTTACCAGATCTTTCTCCTCCAGCCTCATTTCGTCAATTTCGGGAAGCGCATTATCAAGAGCCCGAAGCTCTACTTCATGGATCTTGGCATTGCCACGTTTCTCCTGGGCCTTCATTCGAGAGAGCCCATTCTCAAGGGTCCGATGATCGGCCCCCTTTTCGAAACGATGGTGGTATCCGAATGGGTGAAGGCATTCCATCACCGAGGCGAAAAGCCCGACCTCTATTTCTGGCGTTCCCGGGGAGGAATGGAGGTCGATTTGCTGGTGGATCGGAATAACCGGCTATACCCCATTGAAAGCAAGGCCACGGCCACGGTGCTCCCCGGCCACACGGTGCCGCTCAACGCTTGGAGGGCCCTTGCCGGAAACCGGGCATCCGAAGGAATCATCGTCTCCATGGCCCCCGAGCCTTTCAACGTCAAGACCTGCCATGTCCTGCCATGGGCGATGGCGCTGTCAAGCATGTGATTTAGCCCAGTTGACAGAGGCACGCGGGTCCCCCCCTGAATTCCAAATTGGACAAGCTGAATGCAATACATCGGGCCCAAGGAATCGATTGGGAGGTTGCCCCAGCTCATTATCCTTGAACGGTACCCATCTTCCCCAACAGAATGCTCTGGGCAAACACCCAAACCACCGACGAGAAGAAAGCCAACCATTCCCAAATCACGGGCGTGTTCCGGCCGACTGTTCCTTGCTCATGGAGAATCACCAGTGCGGCAAAAATGAAGTACACAACGACCATCAGGAAGCTCAACCCCGGCAGGATTTTTGGAATACCTCCAAGTGACCATTCTCTGGCGCCAATCAGCGTTTGTAAAACGACCACTCCCAGGAAGTATAGCGGGATGCCCAATTTGTGTATTGGAGGCGATACGCTGAAAGGCACAGCGGTCATCAATATGGTGCCAAAGGTGGAGACAAGGGCAACGATCAGGGCCGTCACCGCGAAGGTCTTACCGGCGCCCAGCTGCTTCAGCCGTAAAACCAGCAAGACCAGGACAAGATAACGTATGGGAGCGGCAATGAGTGTGCCGGAATTGAAGAGAATCTGGGGCCAGCCGGCCGTGTCCCCGATGTCGCTTAGAAAGGTATTGAACGGCGAAAAGTCAGGGTGTTCAGGGATATAGGCGAATGTTGCCGCACCGACGACAAGAAGCGCCCACGCCCCTGCCATGATACCGACCAGCTGCAAAGCGCTCGGAATGCTAATAGCCGTCTGACGATTGTTCTGTGTCGGCATTGGCCCTCCTAAAGGTACTTTCGCGAAGTGCCAAGACAATTTTCCTCCCGAGGATCCGCGGGATTCGAGTTCCCGGTTTCAGGGGTCGGATCTTCACCGGCGATCCTCCCAGAAAAGAGCCTTGCCACGTGTGGCCAAGTGTGAAGCAGAGAAATTGAATGGGGTTGGGCTGTGACATTTGCGTTCTTTTTGGGCTCTCATAGCCCAAAAGGTGGCTGGAGTCAAGGCTGGGGTAGCCCTTTGGCTGACCGCTGATCGCTTGGAGCAGGACCGGTCCCGTTGGCGATCTGAAGAGCCATAAAGGTCAAAATTTTCCTAAATTTTCCTTGACAAATCAAAACGCTTTCCTCATAGAATTCCCTTCGCAATAAGATTGGCCGGTTTCCGATCTTGCCCAAGAAAGGAGCGTATCATGAAGAAACGAAACATCGTTCTCGTGATTCTGGCCGTGCTGGTCCTGGTCTTTTTCTTTCTGCCCCAAATAACCCAAAAAGAGACGTTTACCCGTGATCAAGCCGCTTCCAAGTGGGCCAAAGGAAAATTCGTCACGGTGGACGGTTCGAAAATCCATTACGTTGAACAAGGAGAGGGCAAACCGGTCATTCTCATACATGGTTTTCTCTACCATACCGTCATGTGGAATCAGAATATCGATGCCTTGGCCCAGAAATTCAAGGTCTATGCCATCGATCTTTGGGGATGGGGTTTCAGCGAACGATTGAAGGACACAGAGTATTCCTTTGACCGCTACAGTAAACAGATCATCGGCTTCATGGATGCCTTAAAGATCCAGAAGGCCTCCCTTGTCGGTCAATCGATGGGGGAGGGATCTCCGTTTACACGGTTGCCCTTTATCCGGAGCGGGTGGACCGATTGATCCTGGTCGACCCGGCGGTCATCCCTTATCCGATGACCATGGTCGGCAGGGTTTATCAGCTCCCCTATGTTGGGGAATTTCTAAACGCCATCCCGGGGGATGGTCTGATGAAAGGCAACCTCAAATCCGTCTGGTTCTACGACCCCAAAAAGGTAACCGACGAGTATGCCGACGAGGTCCTGAGGCCCATGGCCATCAAAGGCTCCTATGCCGGCATGATGTACATCCTCCGCAATGTGCTCAAAGAGCCTTATGTCCAAAACGAGGCAAAAAAGCTGGCCCAACAAGACAAACCCATATTGATCGTTCACGGCCGGGAGGACAAAGCCGTTCCCCTGGATCGATCCCAAAAGCTGAACGCCCTCTGGAAGGGTTCCCGGCTGGTGATTTTTGATCAGGCCGGGCACACCCCCCATGAAGAATATCCGGAAAAGTTCAACATATTGGCTCTGGAGTTTCTATCCGAGTGAATCGATAGCAAACGAGCCAAATGGCTCGGTCCTTGCCTATCAACGGAAGGTTGGGCTGAAGTCCGGATAGCTTCGGCCCGGTTGCTCTAAGAATCCCAATTCTGGAAAGACGGTTTTAAGAAATGGCTACACTCCAAAAAAATGGGTTGACACGTATCGGCTTTTGACTTATAGAAACCGGCCTCAACTGATTCTATAATCCAAACGTCTTAATAAGGGAGTAATCCCTTCTTTGCGATCATCCGTCAGCCAGGCCTCATATC
>CAVOVO010000029.1:0-11127 GCA_963699845.1 uncultured delta proteobacterium | reverse complement strand
ACCGCGACCGAAGCGGTGAGAGATTTCTCAGGCCTGCTCAACACGATCACGTTCGAAGGAGAGACCCGCATCATCAAGCGGGGGGCAAACCGATCGCGTCCATGGGACCGATCAGGGAGGGAAATGCTCCGAAAAGGCTAAAGGAGCGCCAAGGCATTCTCGATGAGCTCGATTTTTTTGAAAGGGACCTGAAAGAGGTTTTGAAGGCTCAGCCGTCCGGTCCGTCAATGCCAACTGTATTTAAGGTCTGCTCAAGCTTATCGATAAAGGGTCGTTGCCCTTTCACGATTTTGTCTCTTGCCTTATTGGGAGCAAACCATTCAGCACGATCAACTTCCGGGAATTCCTTCATTTGGCCGGAACGCGGCGGCCACTCCATTGAGAACGTATTGCTCGTGATCGCTCTTGCATCACAATCGCCCTCGAATGCCCATGCTGTTATCAGCTTGCCACTTGGTTGCCTTCGGTCGCTGAGGGGGATGAAGTCGCCGACTGCCTCGAAGCCCGTTTCCTCAAAGAATTCGCGCTTGGCCACTTTAAAAGGTTCTTCGTCTGATTGATACTCACCCTTTGGAATTGACCAAGCGCCAATGTCCTTATTCGCCCAATACGGTCCTCCCATGTGCACAAGGAATACCTCCAGATTTCCTTCACGGAACCGATAGAGAAGAAGTCCGGCACTCTTCTTTGGCATTTCTGTATTCCCTCCTGGAAACCGTATTACAGGAATTTCTTAAGAGTACCTCGACCTTCGTAGCAACAGATTAAATTCTTGTTTTGTTTCTCATTTTTCCTTATACATCGATTTGTGTTCTGAGTCGAGTCTTGAAGGTTACAGTGACCGAAGACCCGCTTTCGGTGGACGTGGAGGACGGGCGCACCATTGAGAAACGACTGGGCTGATCCCCGTCTGTACTATACCGGTGACGGGTTGGCAAAGAAGCTGCTTGAGACAATGGGGAGGTTGATACGAAGATGAGGTTGCCAAGGCTGGTTGAGGCCGATTCTCGGGGGCCGCAGCTCCTTCAAATCTTGACGACCCACACCAAGCCCCTCTGGCCTGCCGGCGGACTTGAGGTTCCGGCGATCGAGCTCGGCTCCGAGCTTGAGGAGGCTTTACGCAGCGCTGAGAGAGCCGGCCAGGTGGTCCGTGGCCTGGAGGGCGCCGAGCGCGCACTGGCCGCTGAGGAGCGGGGACTTGGTGCAGCCCAGGGAGCCGGGCGGCTCGATGTGCGCATTTCACGCCTTCTGCTGCTTGCTGACGACGGCGCCGAACGCTTTTATCGCCACGTGGAGACACTGCTGCGCCGCCACGGCCCCCGGGTCCTGGCGGTCCGTCTCGATGTGGAAGCGCACGCGTTGGGCGAGCTGCTCTTCGGTCCGGGCCGCCTCGCTCGGCTGCTGATGATCGTCCACAAGGAGGCCGTAAGCACCATCCTCCTTGCGATGACGGGGCAGGGGGAGGGGGTTAACTCGGATACAAACCACCATTGACGTTGATGGTTTGCCCGGTGATGTAACCGTTGCGCGCAAGCATCAAAACCACCTCGGCGACTTCTTCGACCTTTCCGAATCGCCCCACCGGAATCCGCTCAGGCCGCGCTTTGGGGTTACCGGCGAGCATCTCCGTTTCGATCAGGGCCGGCGCGATCGCATTCACCGTAATGCCTTCCCCGGTCAATTGAGAAGCATACGAGTGAGTCAATCCCCAAATACCCGCTTTCGATGCAGTGTAATGCGGGCCGACGATTCCGCCGAGTTGGATCGCTGTTGAGGAGATATTGATGATGCGCCCCCATCTGCCGGCCCGCATGTTTGGCAGCACGGCCTGGGTTACTAGGAAGACGGACTTCAGGTTGACATCTATGGTTGTATCCCAGTCTTCTTCAGTAATCTCATCCAAGCCCCGGGGACGGGCAATCCCCGCGTTATTGACCAATATGGTCACCCCGCCGAGCTCTTCCTCGACGGACTTGACCATGCGTGATACATCGGAGGCAACCGAGACGTCAGCGCCTACCGTGATGCAGCGGCGGCCGGAGCGTTCCACCAGGGCATGCACTTCCTCGGCTTCGCGCTCGCGGCTCAGGTAGTTGACACCGATGTCCGCACCCGCTTCAGCCAGCGCCAGAGAAATGGCCCGTCCGATGCCGCGGCTGCCGCCCGTGACAAGAGCGACTCTGCCGGTCAAATCGCGCGTGTTTGAAAGCATGCCCATCCCCCCTGAAAGTCGATCTCAGTTCCGTATTCCATACAAACATGCAGGCTTCGCCGCGGGCAAAAGACACGCCGGAAACCCGTATCTCAAGGAGTTCACTCCGGGTGGTCATCTCCGTAAAGACTCACCACGCGTCCGAACTACTTTGACGGACGATCCTTCTCCCGGAGGACCCTCTTGAGTATCTTCCCGGAGCCCGTCTTGGGCAGCGTCTCCACAAACTCCACGATCCTCGGATACTTGTAGGCGGCCATTTTCCCTTTGCCCAGGAGACCAGATCTGTCTCTGTAATCCTGCCCTTGAATCCGGGCCGCAAGATGACGAAGGCCTTGATGTTCTCCCCCCGGTAGGGGTCGGGCACGCCGATGACGGCGACCTCCTCTACAGCAGGATGCTCATAGATCAAGGCCTCCACCTCTGCCGGGAACACGCTGTACCCCGACGCCTTGATCATGTCCTTTTTCCGACCGACGAGGTAAAAGAACCCCTCCTCGTCCACTTTGGCGATATCTCCTGTTGCGAGCCACCCGTCTTTCAAGGGCCTTTTCGGTCTCCTCGGGCAGGTTCCAGTACCCCTTCATGACCATGGGACCCTTCACGAGCAATTCTCCTTCCGCCCCAGGCGGCAGATCTTCCCCCGACTCCACATCCACGATCCGGCAGTCCACATCGAAGTGCGGGATCCCGATCGATCCGTACTTGGGACGGGAGACGGGATTGACGTGGGTTTGAGATATGGCTTCGCTCAAACCGTAACCTTCCACGAGCTCCGTTCCCACCAGTTCACGCCATTTCCTGAGTATCTCCTCCGGAACGGGCGCCCCGCCCGACGCGCAGCGCCTCAGGCAGCGCAGATCGTATCGGCCGATGTCCGGAAAGTTGACCACCGCCACGTTGATGGTCGTAATGCTTTGCCAGACGGTGCACCGAAAGAGGTCGATGGCCTTGATGACCGTCTCCGTGTCGAAACGGGAGAGCATCACGTTCGAGGCGCCCATGTACAGAGGCATGTTCATGCTGTGGATCATCCCGGTGACGTGGAAAAATGGGAGGACGGAGAGGACCACATCCTCTGCGGTCGTGCCCATCCATACGGCGGAGCCCACGGTGTTATGGAGCAGGCTGTGGTGGGTGATCATGGCGCCTTTCGGGAGACCGGTTGTTCCCGAGGTGTATTGGAACAGGGCCAGGTCTTCTCGGCAGTCTATCTCGATGTCGGGAGGTTCGGGTCCGTATCGCTTCAAGCAAGTCGACGAATTCGTAGGTATCCGGAAAGACGACTTTTTCATCCTTCATGGTGGGTGAACGGGCAACACGGGTTCAGCCGGGCAGGTAGTCCCAATAACTCGTCACGACCTCGTGGGTGACAACGCGTTCCTTTTCTTACGGCCTTCACCTTTGGATATAGATGATCGAGCGTGAAAATGATCTTTGCCCCGGAATCAAGGATTTCGTGCCTCAGTTCGTCTTCTTTGAACATGGGATTGGCTGCCACGACAATCCCGCCGGCCTTTAGAACCGCGTAGTAGGCGATGACAAACTGCGGACAATTCTCGAGAAACAGACTTACCCTGTCTCCCTTTTTCAACCCGAAATCCACCAGAGCGGTCGCCAGACGATCGGATTGCTCGTCCAACTCCCCGTAGCTGATCCCTCTGCCGTAATACTGGATGGCGAGCCTGTTCTGGAGATTGCCGAGCATGGTCCTTCAGGAATGCTTGGAGGGGCCGTTGAGGGAAGTCCAACCGATGCGGCATCCCTTGGGGCCATGATTTCAGCCAAATTCTGTCCATCAGCGACCGTCCTTTCTTTACCAGTCCAAGGGCCAGCCTGCCAACGCCCCTCCGTCCACATAAAAGGTCTGTCCGGTGATATAATCCGATGCCTCGGAGGCCAGGAGGAGCAGCAGATCCCCTTGAAATCCTTGGGCTCTCCCAGACGTTTGACAGCGCTTCGACTGATCACAGTTTCGTACCGTGCCGGATCGCTAAGCCATTCGCGCGGTCAGAGGGGTCTTGATGTAGGTGGGTCCGATGGCATTAACGGTGATGCCGTATTTGGCCCACTCCAGTGCGCAGACCTTGGTCAGCTGGGTGATGCCGCCTTTTGATGCGGAATAGGGCCCCAGAAAAGGGAACCCCCAGTTGAGCGGCCGCCGAGGACATGTTGACGATCCGGCCCTTGCCCTGATTCATCATGATCTTTGTGGCGGCCTGGGAGCAGAAGAAGAGTCCTTTCAGATTGGTGTTCAAAACGCTGTCCCATTCGGCCTCCGTGTACTCCAACAGAGGCTTGCGAATGTTCGTTCCGGCATTGTTGATCAGGATGTCCAGCCTGCCGAAGTGAATCCACTGTCTCCTTCACAATCATTTCGCAATCTGGCGGCAGACAGACGTCGGCCGCCTATGGCTAGACCCCTTCTCCCTCGCCGCTCGATCTCCTCAACCGCGGCCTTCCCCTCTTCCAGGTGGCGGCTGGCGACAGCCACATCTGCACCCGCCTCGGCAAGAAAAACGGCCATCTCCAGGCCGATGCCTTTGCTCCCCCCGGTTATGAGGGCTGTACAACCGGATAGGTCAAATGCTTCCATCATCATCTTCCCCCTGTTCTTTCTGTCGAGGTTCAACGCGCCAAAAGGAAAAAGTCGGAATAATGGTCAACAAGTTACGACGATTTCGACCTTGTCGGCTTCTCTTACGTGATTCCGTTCATATGATCTCCTTTTCTTGTGTCTTTGTCCTTGGAAGTCCTTCCAACCCGACGGCTCCCGGCACGCATGCGTTTCTTCCGCCGGGCTTCATCCCTGTTTGAGCCTGTCCCGCAGCTCTCGCTTCAGAACCTTCCCCGCGCCGCTCACCGGGATCGCATCCACGAAGATGACTTCCCGGAGCTTCTTGTAGGCGGCGACCTGGGAATTCGCGTACTCCGGAGGTCTCTTCAAACGGTTGCCCCTTTGCGCAGCTGGACGAAGGCAACCGGCAGCTCGCCCGTCTCGCATCTCGGTCCGGCCAACCACCGCACACTGCTCCACGGCTGGATGCTGGAAAAGAACTTCCTCGAACTCCCGCGGATAGACATTGTACCCCTTGTAGATGATCAGGTCCTTCATGCGGTCAGTTATATAGAGAAAGCCGTCATCATCCTGCCGGCCGATATCCCCCGTATGGAGCCACCCGTCCTTTGAGCACTGGCCGTCTCCTCGGGCTTGTTGTAGTAGCCCTTCATCACCTGAGGTCCCCTGATGCAGATCTCTCCTTCCCGCCGGCCGGAAGCTCTTCGCCGGTCTGCAGATCGACCACTTTCACCTCGGTGTCGAAGACCGGGAGACCGACCGACCCGGGCGTATCTTGGCCCGGCCGGCAGGGTTCAAGTGGCGCCCATGGTGCACTCGGTAAGCCCGTAGCCCTCGCGACGTGGCCCCGCGAAAAGACCTCGAGCATTCTCTCCAGTACAGCGACCGGCAATGGGGCGGCCCCGGAGGCGGCGTCTTGACGTTGAGAGATCGTAGGAATCGAAGTCCGGAAGATTGACAAGCGGGATGAAGAGCTGAGGAGCCCCGCCCAGAAGGTGGCCCTGTACTTCGAACAGCCCCGACGTATTCCTTCGCATCGAATCGCGGAAAAACGACCATGGTGGTTCCGCCGGCGACCAACATGTTAGATATCCAATGGTCCCCATGGCGTGAAACCATGGGACCACCACCAAGGCGGTCTCGCGATCCCTCGCAGTCACCCTGTCCCGCAACGGATCCACCCCCGGGGGAAAGACCGGTGTCGGGACCCCGTCCCGCATTTCGATCTGTGCGCCGGATGACCAGTTGGAAAACTGTATGGCATTGACCAGCACCTTTCGATGGGTGAGCATGACGCCCTTTGAAAGACCTGTTGTTCCTCCGGTGTAGGCAAGATGGGCCAGATCATTGTACACGTCGATTTCGACCCGGGGCGCTTCAGCCGGGTGCGCTTTCAAGAGGGAGGTCATTTCGACGGTGTCCGGTACGGGAATTTTTCCGAGCGGCTTCAAAGGAGCGATGATGGGGTTATAGCAATCCGCGATGCTCGTAGTGATGACATGCTTGACTTGCGTCTCCGGGATGACTTGGGCGATACCGGGGTAAAGCAAATCCAGGGTGATCAGCGCAGCCGCCCCTGCATCATTGAGCTGGTAGCGCACCTCTTTGGGTGCAAGGAGCGGGCTCAGCGGCGTAAAGACGCATCCCGCCTTCAAGGCGCCGTAGTAGGCGATGGCGAATTGCGGACAGTTGGGAAGATGGATCGCCACCTTTTGCCCCTTTTCCACCCCCATGAATGCGAGCGCGTTTGCAAAGCGATCCGCCAGGTTCTTGAGCTCTCCGAAGGTCAGCTCCATGCCCCCGAAGATGATGGCCAGGCGGTTTGGGACCCGAGCCGCGGTGTTGTCCAGAAAGGAGTAAACCGGCTCTTCAGGGTAATTCAGGGTCCTTGGCCACTGCTCCGGCCAAGCCTTGAAGTTTTTTGCCATGAGACCCCCTCCCCTTTCCAAAGGTTGATGATCGTGTGAAACGGAAACTTATTTCCGACGGGCCAAAGTGATGGCCGGGTTATCAACTGTTATGAGGGCATTAAACCTCTTTCGTTTCTGTGCTCTCGATCGATCCAGTCCTATTGACTCTGTGCAAATGGACCTTTGTGGGAGATGCCGGGTCCTGGCTCTTGTCAATCTCTACGCAATAGGCGTGGTCCTTGGCCCAGGAACCGGTGTTTGCGTAGATGCGGTCTTCAACGAGGAAGAAGTCTTTGTCAATGAGGGCGTTGTGGGTATGACCGAAAACGATGACGTTGAAATCGTGCAGTTGACAGAGCCGGTCTGCAGGGCCGTTGAGGTATCTCCTCTGGTACAGGTCGTTAATGAGCTCGGTTTTGCTGTAGACACCGTTAAGTCTTTGGAACCGATCCTTGAGGGCGCCAATGGAAATGGACTGCTTATTTGGCATCTTGATTTCATCGCTGTCGGTCATTCCAGCCTTCTCGGCCAAGCCCTCAATGATGGAGCTGAAAATGTTCTGCGAAGTCAATGCAGCCTCGATGATGTCGTCAAGGTAGCCCGGGAGATCCAGGATGCCGAAATCCTGTCCGTTGATCGATGTCACGAGCCTGCTTATGAAGTATCCGATGGGCCTGCCGTAGGCCGGGTCAGTAACGAAGTCCGGTTTGTTGTAGATGTCGAAGCGGTGACCGTGTTCGGCGTGTATCCTGCCGGTGAGATAATACTTGATGACCTGCACGCCTCTGATCGCTCTTTGGAGAACAGGCGCCTGGAGGTCGAAATCGTGGTTTCCGTTAACGAAGAAGAGCGCCATCCCTGCTTTGATGATATCCTTGAGTTTGGCTAAAATGGCTTTGTTCGCCGAAAAGATCTCCCGGTATGTGGGCGGCACGTCCTTGGCAGGGCAAACCCAGGTGTTGAAAACGTCACCCAGGAGGACGACGTCCTTAATCTGTTCCTTGTTCGTTAAAACGTAGTTGTCCAAGAACGCGAGGAGGCGCGGTTCGTGCTCCAGAGGTTTGAACCAGGAGCGCTTTTTGGGGTCATCGTACAGTTTCTGGGAGCTGAGATGAATATCGCTGAGGAATACCCTTCTGGTTTTTGCCATGATTGGTCCCCTTTTGCTCAAAATGGATCGATCCAATTGGGCCTGCCCTGAAAAGCGTGCACAGGGCCGCTCTCCTCTCAACGGGGACAGCGTGTTCGTACCCTGTGTGTATCCAATTTCCGGTTTCAGGGGGTGTCTCTTGCCTGCGAGCTCTCCCAGAAAAGGGTCCTGTCGAAATTGACCAAGTGTGAAACAGAGAAATTGAATGGGGTTGGGCTGTGACGTTTACGTTTTTATTGTTCTCTCATAGCCCAAAAGGTGGCTGGGGTCAAGGCCGGGGAATAGGTTGGCTGGGGGGCTCGGCGCAGGGAGTCGGCCACTGGAAGTGCCATAAGACATTGGCTGGCAAATTTAAAGTTGAAGTTTAAATTTGGATGGTTTATGTTTCGATCATGATACCGCGCACTTTGGAAAAGACTATCCAAAAGGCCATGAAGTCTTTCCCTGCTATACCCCATTGAAAGCAAGGCCACGGCCACGGTGCTCCCCGGCCACACGGTGCCGCTCAACGCTTGGAGGGCCCTTGCCGGAAACCGGGCATCCGAAGGAATCATCGTCTCCATGGCCCCCGAGCCCTTCAACGTCAAGCCCTGCCATGTCCTGCCATGGGCGATGGCGCTGTCAAGCATGTAATTTGCCCGGTTGACAGGGGCAGGTGGGTCTCGCCTGAATTCCAAGTTTTGACGGATCAATCGGGGAGTGCTCTCAAGGAGTATGTGGAGATCCCGGACCCGAGCCACATGATCCCCTATGAGAAGGCAAACCTTTTTCAAGGCCGTTAAGGATTTTCTGGAGGCCAAGGTTGAGTGAGGGGGGAGGCGGCGCTCCGCTCGTCGATCTTTTTCAGGACTTAAAGAAGGTTGGGGGATCGGATCTTTTCCTTGCGGCAGTGCGGGCCTCCTGTGAGTTTTCGGCACAGATCATGAGGCCCGCCTGTGACATTCTTGCAGAATATTCTTACTGAAGCGCGGCCAGTTTCTTATAATCGATTTTACCCGCGTACGCCTTTAGATCGCCAAGGGAGACCTCGTTGCCTTCCACATTGATCAGAAAACGATTCGCAATGACAAGGATGATCTTACCGTTCTTGTCTTGGGCGTTATAATGGACGATGGCCTTTTCGCCGGCGATCTTTTCCATTTTGCCGCCATCCGCGCCGGCCATTGCGGGGTTTGCCAACATCATCATCATGCCCTGAAGCATGGGGGAGTCCGTGACAATTTGAACCGTAACGGAACTGGAATCTTTGTTGTAGTGACGCTCCGCGGACACGCCTCCGCCAAACATGGCGGCCCCAATCGATTGGGAAGTGGCTTCATCTGCCTGCCATCCGCCTAACGCCTGGGGCAGGAAGGCCTTCAAATCACTTCCTTTTTTTTGCCCGATGAGCTGGGAGGCATAATCGAGGCTGCTCATGGCATCGGACAATTTTCCGTTCTGATAATTCTGCAAAGCTTCATTGATCGCTTCCGTCACCTCATCTCCGTACGCAACACCTGAAAAGACAATGCTGCAAAACAAAATGACCGCCAACACCCTCGACTTCATAATGAATTCAGTCATGATCATTCATCCTCCTTTGTTGAAACGGCCACTCCCTGCAAGAAGTCAGAGTCAATGGGCTATGCTCGGCAAGTGTCCCTGACACATGATATCTCCTCCAAGTTTGCGCCCGTCGCATCATCACTGCCATTCGGCTATCACTTCGGAAGGTTATACGTCCACCAGCCTCGAAACACAAGACCACGTCTTCTCCTCCAAGGTAGAAATAGCCATTATTGGACGGTACCCATCTTCCCCAACAGAATGCTTTGGGCAAACACCCAAACCACCGACGAGAAGAAAGCCAACCATTCCCAGATCACGGGCGTGTTACGGCCGACTGTTCCATGCGCATGGAGAATCACCAGTGAGGCAAAAATGAAGTACACAACGACCATCAGGAAGCTCAACCCCGGCAGGATTTTGGGAATATCTCCAAGTGACCATTCTCTGGTGCCGATCAACGTTTGCAAAACGACCACTCCCAGGAAGTATAGCGGGATGCCCAATTTGTGTATTGAAGGCGATACGCTGAAAGGCACAGCGGTCATCAATATGGTGCCAAAGGTGGAGACAAGGGCAACGATCAGGGCCGTCACCGCGAAGGTCTTACCGGCGCCCAGCTGCATCAGCCGTAAAACCAGCAAGACCAGGACAAGATAACGCATGGGAGCGGCAATGAGTGTGCCTGAATTGAAGAGAATCTGGGGCCAGCCGGCCGTGTCCCCGATGTCGCTTAGAAAGGTGGTGAACGGCGAAAAGTCAGGGTGTTCGGGGATATAGGCGAGTGTTGCCGCACCGACGACAAGAAGCGCCCACGCCCCTGCAGTGATACCGACCAGCTTCAAAGCGCTCGGAATGCGGATAGCCGTCTGACGATTGTCCTGTGTCGGCATTGGCCCTCCTAAAGGCGGTTTCGCGAAGTGCCAAGACAATTTTCCTCCCGAGGATCCTCGGGATTCGAGTTTCCGGTTTCAGGGGTCGGATCTTCACCGGCGAGCCTCCCAGAAAGAAGTCTTGCCACGTGCGGTCAAGTGTGAGGTGGACGAATTGAATGGGGTTGGGCTGTGACATTTACGTTCTTTTTGGGCTCTCATAGCCCAAACTGGGGCCGGAGTCAAGGCTGGGGTAAGCCTTTGGCTGACCGCTGATCGCTTGGAGCAGGACCGGCCCCGTTGGGGATCTGAATAGCCATAAAGGTCCAAATTTTCCTAAATTTCCCTTGAAAAATCAGAACACTTTCCACATAGAATTCAGCTCGCAATAAGATTGGCCGGTTTCCGATCTTGCCCAAGAGAGGAGCGTATCATGAAGAAACGAAACATCGTTCTCGTGATTCTGGCCGTCCTGGTGCTGATCTTCTTCTTCCTGCCCCCAATAACCCAAAAGGAGACGTATACCCTTGATCAAGCCGCTTCCAAGTGGGCCAAAGGAAAATTCGGCAGGGTGGACGGTTCGAGAATCTATTACGTTGAGTAAGGAGAGGGCAAACCGGTCATGCTTATCCATTCTCAACAGATAAACCGGACTTAAGTTGGGAGGGCTTTGGCCCGGTTGCTTCAGAAATCCCAATTCTGCAAAGGCGGTCTCAAGAAATGGCTATACCCCAAGAAATGGGTTGACACTTAACGGGGACTTGATTATGAAAACGGCTTCTCTCAGATTCTATGATCCAAGCATCATAAAAAGGGAGTAATCCCTTCTTCGCGATCATCCGCCAACGAAGTCTCGTACC
>CAVOVO010000028.1:0-104489 GCA_963699845.1 uncultured delta proteobacterium | reverse complement strand
CGGTTGAAGTGTGCAAAGTGGAACCGAAGCAATGAGGAGTACTTTAGGGCGAACTATCTGGCCAGGAAAATTGAGGCCACCTCCACGGGTCTTTCCCCGCCGAGGAGCCGTCTTCAAAGTGCCTCTCAATGAGCATGGCGGGCCATCAGACTTTCCGAAAAGTACATTCATGGTTGGCTGATTTTTGCTCGCAAATTGACGCATTTTTTGGATCATGCCTAAATCAATGGCAAATTACCTGCTCGTTTTGAGCTGCTGTACGCAAAGAACTAATAACAGGTATTGATTACCAAATGACATGGAAAGGCTGAAGGCCAAGATTCTGCGATTTTTCCGAGTTGCCTGCCGGGCGAGCTCTTTCGTATCGAAGTCGAAAGCGGGCGGGTGGTCCTACTGACCAGCGTTTAGTTTGGCAAAATTTTTTGCCGGGGGCTCCTATCCTGAAGTCCTGCCCTATTGACTTTATGTAATTCCTCGTTATCATAGAAAGGAACGCGTAACTTCAACACTTATGAAACAACCGCGAGATGGCTAGGAGCTGCTAGCTCTTAGCCTCCAAAGGTTATAATAAAAAAAACGGAGTTTTACGCGTGACTCACAAAGGGTTTCTCGGATGCACGCATAGCGGCACCTCGGGGGCCCAATCAATACCTTAAGGCAGGGCGTCTCATCCCCTGCCTTTCTCATTCATGGGTGTAGATTGAAGCGCGGGGGCATCTCTTCGTCCCTGCTCCCTGAGGCGACCTATCATGTTTACCTGATGGTCACTGGCGCAGGCGACATGGGCGTTAGTTACGTTTGGGAAACCTATTTCGAGATCACCCATGGGAGTCTCTGAATCCCTTTCTCATGCCCTAAAGTCTTCAAGATTTGGGCAAGGTCGCTTACCCGGCCTGAAAAGGGATGGTCTATCAACTGCAAATCTGCAATCATATATTGATTGCGGCTACTTGGGTCCAGGCAAGATACAGCAGGTTTTGGGATGTGGATCATTCTGAAAGTATGATGGCCGATCCGGCCAGTTAACATCAAGGATTTGGACCAAATCGCCTCTATACTTACAAAATATGATTTGCTAGAGGAATTAGCCTGGGAGGAATACCATCAGCCTTGTGGATGCTTCGAAAGGGAGACCAGAATTGTAGTCCCTCCTTTTCGGCTCGTTTCAACCCATGCTTCCCCACCGTGTTGTTCTGCGATTTGTTTTACGATGGCTAGTCCCAGACCCACCCCCTCGATCCCGACGGAAGTTTTTTCTCTCCTGAAAGTTCCGAAAAGTTTTTCAGTATCTCTTTCCCTTATACCGACTCCGTCATCTTCTACGAATAAAACGTTAAATTCACCTTTTTCCTTGACACCCACTGTTATTTCGCCCAATTTATCGCCGCCATATTTCAGAGCATTATCTACAAGATTCCTCACAACTCTTAGCAAGGACAATCTGTCTCCTTTTACTTCGGGTAGATATTCCGTCACCGTCCATTTTACTTGGCCGAGGCTCAGCTTAGATGAAAACTCTGCCCTTACGATCTCGATGATTTGATTCAAATTCACTGTCTCGATATGGAGAGGCATTTCCGTTGTTTGAATATATGCATTGATTTGTTCCACAAGGCAAGCCATGTGCTCGCAAGCTTTCAGAATTTGATCACAATAGTCTCTTCCTTTTTCTTGGAGAACATCACTGAAATTCTTGTGAAGAAGTTTCGCCAGTCCGTAGGTTGCAATGACAGGACTTTTCAAATCGTGGGAGACAGAATAGGCAAACATTTTTATTTTTTCCGAACTCTTCTTCAATGCTTCCTCTGCCCGTATCCTTTCCGTGATATCCCGTCCAACAGATTGAAACTCGATGTGCCGGAGATCTTCGTCCAGGACCATTCGATCAGTCCACTGCTGCCAGCGGATGTCCCCACGGGGGTCTAGTACGCGATGTTCGCGGATGGCGAATGGAACCTCAGGGCTCAATGAGGCGAGATGGTCTTTCACACGTTGTTGATCCTCTTCTGGGATGAAAGGTAAGAATATTCTTCCTATGACTTCATCATACGGCTTTTTGAAATATTCACAGAATGCTTTATTTACGAAAGTGATTTTTCCATCGGGGAGAAAGCGGCAGATGAGTTCGGTCTGATCCTCGACGACAGCCCTGTAACGGGCCTCACTCTCTTTCAAAAGTGCCTCAGCCTTCCTCCGCTCTTTTTCGGTTCGTAACGCCACAATTGCGTAGGACAATTCATCGGCAAGCTCCCTCAATAATGAAACCTCTTGGGAGTCAAAGGCGTCCGGCTCGACTGCATATATGTTGAGAGCTCCGAAAATCCTCCCTCCTGCGGACAGCGGGAGGGCAATCGAAGAGGCGTAGCCTCTCTTTTGTGCTTCACCTCGCCAAGGGGCGAACCTGGACTCGGTTAAAATACTATTGCACACACTTGGCTTTCCTGTTCGGATAGCCGTCCCAGTTGGACCTCTTCCCAATGCCGAGTCGTCCCAGGTGATCTTCACCTTTTCCAAATAGCCTTCTTCAAACCCTGCCTGGGCAATAGGCTTGACTCTCTTTTCTTCGTCATGTTCTGCAAACCCCAGCCAGGCCAACCGATATCCTCCTGAGTGCACGATCACCTTTGGCACTTCGAGTAGAAAAGTCTTTTCATCGGTTGCACGGACCATGTGCTGACCGCATTCACTGAGAACCCTTAGGGCGCGATTCGCTTTTCGCAAATCCCTCTCCGCCCCCTTTCGTTCAGTTATATCTCTGTTGCTGGCGCGTCTGCCCAACCAAATGCCGTCAGGGCCATACACAGGCTGGCAGTAATGGCTGATCCAGCGTACCTCTCCACCGCGTGAAACGATCCGGAAATCCTCATGCAATACGCGAAGTTGAGCAAATTCCGTATCAAAATGTCCGGAAAGCACCTCTTGATCTTCTGGATGAACAATTTTTCTCATCAACCAAGGGTCATCCATGAATTCATCCCTGGTGTAACCACTTATCCTTTCGCAGGACGGCGAGACATAGATGTACTTTCCATCTGGGGATCTCCATTCCTCCCAGTCGAAGGTATAGTCCGCAATCATTCGGAATTTCCCCTCGCTCTTGCGGAAATTTTCTTCTGTTAGCCTCAGTCTGGCTTCGGTGTCCTCCAACTGAACAAGGCGCGCTTTCAACGCAGCAATTTCATTAGTATGTGCCTCATGATTGCCTTTCATCTTTGCCATCTCCGTTGGAGTCGCTCTCTATTCAAGGATGATGCGCCTTTAAATGAGGGAAGACGGAAAATCAACCGATTAGGCCTTATGCCTGTTTTGGAGAAGGGTAAAGTGCTACAGGATCAGTGAAAAAATGAAATTTGTTGAGAAAACGTTTTCATTCTAATGACACAGGAAAGCTAACCAAAAAATCGAGAGGTGTCAACTATAGTAATTTGAGAATGAGTATGAAAAAATAGTCTAAGTTGTTTTCGGTATTCGTTCACTTTAGACCTGGGATAAACACTATTCCTCAATCCAGTTTATTAAATAAAAACAATGTGATATCAAATGGCTAGATGGTATCTCAAAGCGCCACCTGAACCCACAGGGTCTGGCAAGATATTTGCAATTATGCCTATCTTTTGTTATTGCCTTTCCAGAAGGACACCCGGATCTCGAATAAGAACCCAAAACCCTTTGGGTCGGTAACCGAGAGATGGTCGGGCCTGGCCCAGGCACCCTAACAAATAGTTGGTCCTAGATTCTACTGTACGTACTTCCAAAATACATGATTCACCCCATTTACGTTCACCAGATTTCAAATAAGACTTTCTTAGTTTTTCTTCAGGCCAGGTGGTCGAGGTGGAGAAGGTAGTGAAGGAGGGCGTCGAAAAGGCAAGAACCGCAAGGGAAGCAAGGGATTGGATGATGGGTTGCCCAAAGAGATCGGCAGGTATATAGTACAAATTGATCTCAATTATGAAAAATGAGGTAAATCATGAAAAAGGTATGGATTATTTTCTGCGTTTGTTTGGCTTTGGCATTTGTTTCCGGATGCGCATCTTCGGGCGGCGGGGTTAGTTCGGGCAAAGATGAGAACCTCTTTGAAAAGTATGATGGGGACTCGGATGGGAAAATATCCAAGGAAGAATATAGCGATTCTGATTTGAGTAAAGGAAGCAAATCGGTTTCATTCGAATCAGCGGATGGAAATGGAGACGGTTTTCTAGACCACGACGAGTTTGGAAGAGCTTTCGGCGGCGGCAGGCGATAATTGCATGCCCAGAAGGAAATGAGGGCCTCAAGGTTTCTCTCCCCGAATTCCTCGGAGAACTTCAAAAGGATTGTTCTGTAAGTCCTGAGGGTTTTCTCTTTTGAATTGGTCTTGTGGTACTCCAGCCAGATCTTTACGGCTTCAAAGACTTGTATGGCGCTTCCTCCTCGTGCAAAAGGTTCAAAGAGGATCAAGCCTACCATCCGGGTCTTTGCCATGGAAATCACATGGGAAATCGACGGTCAGGCGCTGGTTCCGCTATCAAGAAATCTGTAATTTCCTTTAGGTAAACCCCCGGCTCTGCCGGGGGACTCCCAGAGTTTGACAGTTACGGGAAAATGGAAGAAGCCTGCTTCAACGTGGACCGGTCAAAGTCACGAGGAAGGAGGCTTCATGAAAAGCACACAAAGTTTAAGCCACACCACATGGGAATGCAAGTATCACGTCGTATGGATACCGAAATGTCGCCGAAAGGTTTTGTACGGCCACACACGCAAGCATCTGGGTGAGTTGATGCATGATCTAGCCAGGCAGAAGGAGTGCAAGATATTGGAAGGGCACCTTCAGCCTGACCATGTGCATATTCTGATCTCGATACCACCGAAATACTCTGTTTCGCAGGTGATCGGGTTTATCAAAGGCAAAAGTGCCATCCACATAGCTCGTACTTATTTAGGGCAACGCAAGAATTACAGCGGAATGCACTTTTGGGCGCGTGGCTACTTTGTCTCAACCGTTGGCGCTGATGAAGAGACGGTAAAAGCATACATCCAGCGTCAGGAATTGGCGGACAAGCGCCTGGATCAGTTGACCATTTTCTAGTATCGGGTGACCACCTTCAGGTGGTCAGATAATCTTTTAAACGACCGCTTTGAGCGGTCCATGGTTTTAAAAGCCTCCGGCTTTGCCGGAGGTGACTCACTATTGAGGGTGGGAAGGACGACCCTTTCCCGGTTCGTTTTACCCCCGGCCAGCCGATTCCTCTTGACAGACGTCCCGTTTCGAGTGTTAAGTGGTATGAATCGAGTTCATTCCATCTAATTCGAAGGAATAAACCACTGGCATGCCAGTGGTATGAACAATGGCTATGCCAGTGATTAGTGCCGAGAAACAGAGAAGTCTTTTAATGAGAAAGCTCCAATCCAATCGGGTTCGGGAAATAGAAGGACAGGCGATGCCCGTTCTATTGACACCTATGCATCGCGTTACACGCCGGAAACGCGGTGGCCCATTGCGACGGTTTTGTGAACCGCACGTCTGTCCCCATACCGATGAGTTTTGATCTAAGACATTCGAATGGTTCGGGATCGTACATTTCGTATTTCCGTTCCAGATCCCCCTTTAGGGGGCTACAGATACCACCAGTTCACTGGTGGTATTCATATCTAGAATAAACAAAAGATTCATTTAAGCGTTGGTCAAATATGACCCTTCTTTTGCGCCCATTTGTCCTTACTTGTCATTACTTTTAAATCTTTTTCTGTATATAAATCAGAATGATGCGGAATAAAAAACCAAGAGTTAAAGCTCTGGCATGTATTTTGATTATCTAACAAATACAAATAACGTATTAAAGCGCCAATGTTTTTGTAGGAAGGGTACTTGCACCCAAGCGATAGCGATCGCACATTCGCTGTGAGAACGGAGGATTGGACATGATAAAAAAACACTATACTTAAAGAAGTAGGCCAACAGTACGCGACAGCATATGACGCGCACTACACGACGAAGGACATGTATCAAGCTTTAGGGAATCCACATGATCCTGGCCTTTATCAAAATGAACGTGCGTCCTGAAAAACACAAAGAGCTTTTACAGACCTTTCAATCGATCGTTGCCCAAATTAGAAAGGAAAATGGGTGTGTAGATTCAAATTTCTACCGGAATGCCGAGAATGAAAATGATTTTTTTTTGGTTGAAGCGTGGGAAAACCGGAAAACTTTGGATGACCATCTGCGCTCGGTCAGATTCACGGTATTGATCGGAGCCGGGAGTCTTTTAAGCCGACCGCCGGAAATTATGATTCACACGGTTTCCCACTCGTCGGAATTGGAGCCTTGAACCCCAAAATATAGGGCTCGGGATCTGGGGCCCGTCGATTTCAACAACTCGTAGTCACGCACGGAGGCCAAAAAATTCATTTCATGATTGCCTCCAGCGCACTCTGTTGGCGTGGGGAGTCAACTGGGGTGTTTATCTAATGATCCCATATCGGAAAGAGAAAGGAACTAAAAAATGAAAGCATCAGAAAGAAAAACCGTTACCTTTTGGGTTGTGGCGCTTGCTGTGGCGCTGACTCTATCGGTCAATCCGGCAATCGCCGCCGACAAAACCCAACATCCTGTTCATTATGGGCGATGACATCGGCATCATGAACGTGGGTGCTTACCATCAGGGACTCATGGTTGGGGAGACGCCCAACATCGATCGCCTCGCGAATGAAGGCGCGAGGTTTATGACCTATTATGCCGAGCAGAGCTGCACGGCCGGGCGCACCGCGTTCTTCACCGGCATGCATCCCTTGCGGGCGGGCATGGTCATGCCCCAGCTTCCGGGTGCCACAAGTTCCCTGTTGCCGGGCACGCCCGCGCTGGCAAAATTCCTGCTGGATCTCGGCTACAACACCGGCGAGTTCGGCAAGAATCACCTGGGCGATAAAGCAGCCTCGCTGCCAACGGCGCACGGTTTCCAGGAGTTCTGGGGCTACCTGTATCACCTCGACGCAATGCAGGGGGTGAGTTTCCCCGACATCAATAAGTCGCCGACCGAGCAGGGCGTTGTTCCGCCATGTAAGAATACCGCGGTTAAGGGTCTCGAAGAGGTCCCCGGTGCCATCGATCCGCGAGACGGGCTCTGCATGACGCCACCGAGGCCGGTTATTCATTGTACGTCCTCGGATGGCACTGAGGAGAACCAGAGCTGCAAGGACGAAGGGCCGCTGACGCTGGAACGTTCGAAGACCGTGGACGAGGAAATCTCCGCCAAGGTCATCGACTACCTCGACCGCAACGACCCCGAGAAAACCGGCAAGCCATTCTTCGTCTGGTATAACCCGGCGCGCATGCACATCACCACCATGCTCTCGGACAAGTATCTGGACATGCTGGGCGAAAAGGGCGGTAAGGACTGGGGTATCAACGAAGCCGGCATGAAGCAGATGGATGACAACATCGGCTACGTGCTGAAAAAGCTCGAGGATATGGGCGAGCTCGACAACACCATCGTCGTCTTCACCACCGATAACGGCGCCGAGGCAATCACCTACCCGGACGGTGGCGTCACACCCTTCAGGGGCGGCAAGCTCACCACATGGGAAGGCGGTATGCGGGCTCCGTTGCTCGTTCGCTGGCCGGGGCACGTCAAGGCTGGCACGAATCCGGACCAGATATTCTCGGCACTGGACTGGCTGCCCACCCTCGTCAATATCGCCGGCGGGCCTTCGGGTGATGGCCTGAAGAAGCAGATTGAGGCCGGCAAGTACCCCGGCATCCTCAAGACGACACTCGATGGCGTCGATCAGCGGGACTACCTCGAAGGCAAGGCAGATTCGGCACGCGACACCTTTTTCTACTACACCGGCCAACACCCATCGGCGGTACGGTACAAGAACTGGAAGTTCTACTACACGATGGCGCCTTCTTCCGCGACAGGTGGGCTAACGGGCACGGTTACCTATCATTGGACCCAGGTCAACAACATCAAGCGAGACCCGTTTGAGCAAGCGGTCGCAGAGGATCAGAAAACCCTCCTCGGCTACGGTGGTGCACTGGCCGCTCCGAGCACGGCGTATATCTATGACTGGAACCTGCTGCCGATTGGGCAGTTGCTGTGGCTGAAGGAACTCGAGACGTATCGGGAATTCCCATCGCTGCAGATGCCAGCGAGCTACAACCTGGATCAGGTGATCGAGGCGATGAAGTCCGCGAAACATATTAGCCACGCGGGCGAGTAACTAAGTGAAGGCAGTATGATGTGAGAAAGAAGTGGGTACTCCGCAAAAGGGGTGCCCACTTCAACCCACAGGACAACAAGAAAGGGGACTCGGTGCGAAATGTGAAACGCGTTGTCAGTTTCCTATTTGCCGTGATGGTGGCGGCCTCAACGGCCGCGGCCGGTACCGATGCGCTTCCGTCCTGGAACGACGGGGCTGCCAAGTCGGCGATCATCGCATTTGTGCAAACTGCCACCGACACGTCCAGCGTGAAGTTCGTGCCGCCGCTGCAGCCCATCGCGGTCTTCGACAACGATGGCACGCTGTGGGCTTCACACCCCATATATGTCCAGCTCGCGTTCGCACTCGACCGCGTGAAGGCGCTTGCACCGCAGCATCCCGATTGGAAAACCAAGCAGCCTTTTAAGGCCGTGCTCGAAGGTGATCTCAAGACGGTCATGGCGGGCGGCGAGCACGGGCTGCTCGAACTTGTCATGGCCACCCACGCCGGCATGACAACCGAAGCGTTCTCGCAAATAGTGCTGGACTGGCTGGCCACCGCCAGGCACCCCAAGACCGGCCGTCTATAAATGGATATGGTTTATCAACCGATGCTTGAACTGCTTGCCTATCTGCGCGCCAATGGCTTTAAGACCTACATCGTCTCCGGCGGAGGCATCGAGTTCATGCGCCAATGGACCGAAAGGGTCTATGGCGTTCCACCCGAACAGGTCATCGGCAGCAGTATCAGGACGAAATTCGAGTTGCGCGACGGCGCGTCCGTGCTCGTGCGCCTGCCGGAAATCAACTTCATTGACGACAAAGCCGGTAAACCGGTCGGCATCAATCAGCACATCGGCCGTCACCCGGTCGCCGCGTTCGGCAACTCGGACGGCGACCGGCAGATGTTGGAGTGGACACAGGCCGGCGGCAGCGCACGGTTGCTGATGCTGGTGCACCACGACGACGCCGAGCGCGAATTCGCTTACGGCCCGAAGTCGAAGATCGGCACGTTCAGCGACGCGCTCGCGGCCGAAGCGAAGAAGAGCGATTGGACGATCATCAGTATGAAGAACGACTGGAAGCGCATCTTCCCGTTCGAGTGACCTCCGGCACCCCTTCGCGGTGGGGCTCTATATGAATAAGGGGTAGGTTTTCGGCACCCTGATTCACCAGTATTGGTCGATTTCAGGGGACGGAGAATCTATCAGCCTGCCCAGCATTCAGTACTTCGTCCGTTATCTTCGCCTAAACAGGAGGAACGCATGAAAGCCCGATTTCCAAAATTCTTTACCGTTTTCATTTTTCTAGGGCTGGTTTTCATTCCTTTTCTAATGAAAGGCGAGGCCTTATCGGCTGAAGACCAGCAGTCTGCAAGTCCTTCCGGGGAGGCAAAGGGTGCCCTGTCGGCCGAGGAGCTGAACAGGCAGCTCAACAACCCCGTCTCGAGTGTCTGGAGCATGGTGTTCCAGAACAACTACACGCAGTTGAAAAGCGGTTCCCAGGACATGCCGGGATGGAAGGAAGGTGACGACAAGTGGTTTTATAATTTAAAAGAATCCGCGCCCGAAGGACGCGGATTTGCTTCAGGCCCCCCATAGGGGGGCCAAGGCCTTGCCCCCAAAGGGGGCCGGCCTCCTGAGTTGTGCCACCGCCCTTCGCCTTATAGATCCAGGTTCAGTTGCTCAGCTAGTCTTTCTCTCTTCTCTTGATATACTACGTATTTCCGGATCATCTCCGGGTCCAATCCAACCGTATCCACACAATAACCTTTTGACCAGAAATGGTTGCCCCAATATGGCTTCTTCCTCATCTGACGGAACTGCCGGAACAGCTTCATGGCTGACTGCCCTTTCAACCTTCCCATCACGTCAGATACCGCTAGCTTCGGGGGAATCATCACGACCATATGCACATGGTCACTTTGGACGTTCATCTCCGTGATTTCGCAACCCATGTACCCACATATCGCATGAACCCCCTCTTCAACCGACTCCTTCACAGATCCTGTCAATATCCGAAACCGGTATTTCGGCACCCAGGTCAAATGATACTGACAATGCCATATGCTGTGTGATAACTTTTTGAATCTGCTCACTGTTCTCTCCTTCCTGTCGAAGTTGTGGCACAACTCCAGGGAAGGATAACAGTGGGCGGCCCTTCGGCCAAGACCATACGGGACCGGCCTAGCCAGTCCTACTCCACCACGCCCCAAGGGCGTGGGTTTCTATGAAATACTAAACTTTCAGCCCGTTTTGCCTCTGCCCTTGACCCGAGAATGGAACCTGATCAACCGTCCGGTTTTTCCGATCTTCGCAGACCGCCCCGTCTTGAAAACCGATGGATTCGATGAAGTCGACGGTCTGGGCGACATTGGGTTGGTCTCCCTGTTGTCTCCCGCAAAAACCGCGGGCAGTTTCTTATGGGGGTTAGGGCCGTCATTCATTTTTCCCACCGCCTCAAAGGACGAACTGGGGCAGGAAAAGTGGCAGGCCGGTGCCGGGGCGGTGGGTCTTCACTTGGGAAAGGAATGGATCTTCGGGGCGTTCCCGCAGCACTGGTGGTCTGTTGCAGGAAACAGCGACCGCAAGTCGACCAGCCAGACGAATATCCAGTATTTCATCTGGAGGCTTTTGCCGGGCCAGTGGCAGATTGGCACAGCACCGAACATCCTGGTTGACTGGAAAGCCGATGACGGCAACAAGCTGACGCTGCCCGTAGGTCTCGGCGTGGGAAAGCTTTTCAAAATCGGCGGCCTGCCCATCAAATTAATCTTGGAAGGGCAATACGCCGTTATCCATCCGGATGATTTCGGCCAGGAGTGGAACATCCGGTTTACGGTCACCCCGGTGCTGCCTTCACTGGTGAAAATTCCAATCTTCGACTAATTTGGACAGCTGCTGTTTACGCGTATGGCTTGCCCACAGGATTCACTGGACGGTCCTTTCATGAGGGATCTTCAACGAGTCATTTCGTTCTTTGTCCGAGATGGCAATCTCTATCTGGAACTTCCGTTTGACAGCGGCACCATGAAGTTTCGCCCTGAAAGCGAATTTCAAACGAAAGAAAAAAGGTGACGCGCCCAAAATCGTTCCTTTTTTCTATCTCGGACAGGCAGGAGCGCTAATTGACATCTATATCTTTTCCCGGCTTCGTGCACTGGCGCCTGTTCCATCTGACCGACTATTCCCAATCTTGAAGCCTGCGATTACTGCTATTATGTTGCGAGTCCATCTAAACGACTGATTTTTACTACGATTCCGGATCGGCTATGCTACGTATAAAATATTGATATCATTATCGAATAAAACGAATTAAATAAAATGGTCTATAACCATTGGATATTATTAACGAATAAAACTCGCAACACAACTGCTATAAAGAACCAGCTAAATTGGTACCCAGAATACCTGCTAGATCAAATGGATATCCCCAAAACCCTGGCAGGCAAGTAGACTTGTAACCAGTCAAAGCCACCCGAAAAGACCCCTGAGGCCCCTCTGTGGCACAAAGGGCCCCTCCTTTCTCTTCTTTCTCCTTTGGTGGACCTGTGTATCTTCCGCATTTTGGTCGTTTCGCAAGTAAGGAACCCGAAACCAACCGAGCCCCCCGAAATGCAAGGTCGGCGATTTTGCCTTGATTTTTTACCCACTTTTGCTAAGGATTTCCCTGACGTGACAGGAGGATATGCTCCGGCGTTGCATTATCTGCGGAATCTTGATCGATTCGATAGAGGTGGGGTGGGTCCCTTATTTTGATGAGGGCGACCAGCAGCATGCGCCTGTTTGCCGGGACTGCGCTGAAAGTCTCCTCCATGTGGATGAAAACGGCGAAATGGAGGTCAAGGAAGAGTACCGGGGCAAGACAAAGTGCTCTTCTGGCTGTTCCGCGAAGCCGAGGAGCAGGGACTGCCCGCGCATGAAAAGCGCCAATACACCATCCCCGGCAAGCCCAACAGCCGCTTGCAAAAATGCCGCCTGACCGAAAAGGGACGGGGCTGGCTGCAGGGCCATGGTGAAAGCTGAGGAAAGAGAAAAACTTGCGACACAACTTATGACCACCACCCATGACAATGGATGATATCGACACGCGCTCTTTCTACAAATCTTGATCCAGGTTATTCATGTGTATAGAGGTTCCACCGGTCAGAAGAAGGATATCTGGGGTTTGAAGATGTCAAGCTTCAATTCCTTGATGGGTTTGAAATGCTTTGTATTGCTGGAAACGAGGGTCATATTGTTCTCAGGGGCTGTGGCGGCGATAATGGCGTCACCGGCCCTGATTCCCTGAAGGCTCATAAGAGCCATCTGGTTGTGCTCGAATTCGTATACCATAAAGAGAACTGCGGGAGGACGAAGGCCATGCTCAAAAAGATCGATCCGACCAAGACCGAAAGCTGGGGCAGACTCGAAACCCACTTCGCCAGGATGAAAGGCGTCCACATGGAGACCCTTTTCGCGGAAGACCCACAACGCTTCGAGCGATTCTCCATCCGATTCAACGACATGCTTCTCGACTACTCGAAGAACATCGTGACCGAGGAAAGCGTAAGGCTTTTGATCGATCTCGCACGCGACGCGGGGCTTGAAGATGCCATCGAGAAGATGTTCAGCGGCGAGCGGATCAATGAGACGGAAGACCGGCCGGTCCTTCATGTGGCCCTTAGAAACAGAAAGAACACGCCCATTTTTGTTGATGGAAGGGACGTGATGCCCGATGTCAACGCCGTTCTCTTGAACATGCAGCGATTCTCAAAGAAAGTCATCGCTGGAGAGTGGAAGGGTTATACGGGCAAACAGGTGACCGACATCGTCAACATCGGGATCGGCGGGTCGGATCTGGGGCCGGTCATGGTGACCGAGTGCTTGAAGCCGTACCTGAAGCCGGGGCTTTCGGTCCACTTTGTCTCAAACATCGATGGGACCCACATTGTCGAGACCCTGAAAGGATTGAACCCTGAAACCACCCTCTTCATGATCGCATCAAAGACCTTCACGACTCAGGAGACCATGACGAATGCCCATTCCGCAAGGGAGTGGTTTCTCAGGGCGGCGAAAGACCCGTCTTTCGTATCCAAGCACTTTGTGGCCATCTCCACCAACCGTGAAAAGGTTGAGGCCTTCGGCATCGACGCGGAGAACATGTTCGAATTCTGGGACTGGGTCGGGGGGCGTTACTCCCTTTGGTCCGCCATTGGGCTCTCCATTGCCTGCAGCATCGGCTTTGAAAACTTCGAAGCCATGCTTCAAGGCGCCTACGAGATGGACACCCATTTCCGTTATGCCCCTTTCGAGAAAAACATCCCCGTTTTGCTTGCGCTCGTGTCCATCTGGTACAACAACTTCTTCGAGGCCGAGACCGAGGCCATCCTCCCCTACGATCAGTACATGCACCGGTTTCCGGCCTACTTCCAGCAGGGAAACATGGAGAGCAACGGCAAGTCTACAGACAGGGCCGGCAACCGCGTTGGCTACCAGACAGGTCCCATCATCTGGGGGGAGCCCGGCACCAACGGCCAGCACGCCTTCTATCAGCTCATCCATCAGGGAACCAGGATGATCCCGGCGGATTTCCTGGCCCCGGTCTTCAGCCACAACCCCATCGGCGATCACCACAATATCCTGCTTTCCAATTTCTTTGCTCAAACAGAGGCGTTGATGAAGGGAAAAACCAAGGAGCAGGTCATTGACGAGATGAAAAGAGAGGGTATGGATGAGGGCGACATAAGCAGAATCCGGCCCCACAAGGTCTTTGAAGGCAACCGGCCCACCAATTCCATCCTCTTCAGGAAGCTCACCCCTCGGGTCCTTGGAAGCCTCATTGCCATGTACGAGCACAAGATCTTCGTCCAGGGCGTGATCTGGAACATCTTCTCTTTTGATCAGTGGGGGGTTGAGCTGGGAAAGCAGCTGGCCAAGAAGATCCTGCCGGAACTGGAGAGCGCCGATCCTGTAGCCTCCCATGACCCTTCCACCAACGGGCTCATCAATGCCTTTAAGGCGTGGAGAAAAGAAGGGGCCGCGTGAACGAGCTCAAAGGGTGTTGATGTCTTCGATCACAGCTCGTGCGGCCATTTGGCCCGAAACCAGCACGCCTGAAAAACCGCCGCCGGGGCTGCTCCAGGCCCCGGTGATGTAAAGCCCTTTCAACGGCGTCCGGTTTTCGATTCGCTCCAAGTAGGCATTCTTCACCACCTGCTCAAAGCCGTAGATGGCACCCTCGGTGTTTCGAGTGTAGCGCCGGTTGGTCAAGGGCGTTGCCGCCTCCTGGATTTCGATCATGGAAGAAAGCCCCGGGATCACGCCCTCGGCGCGCCGAATGAGCGTTTGGGCCCACTCCGTCTTCTTCTGATTGTAGGCTTCTTTTCGCCCTTCACTGTATGCCGATTCTAACCCTCGCCAAGGTTCGTAGCCTGAAAGACAAAATATCCTCAATGTACCGGTACCGGGGGCGGAATAGCCGTCATACATGTTGTCAAAGATACTGATCCTGAAGGGGATCTTTTCGATATCCCCTTCAAGACAGGAGCGGTAATCCGCCTCTGGCCCCTGACCCGTCATCACCTGAACGCCGCAGGCGCCAAGTTTGGAACGAATGTCGCGGTTGAGTCCGAGCCACACGATAAAGGTGGAAAGACTGGGCCGGAAGGCTTTAAGCGCTTCCAGAAAGGGATCAACGACAGAGCCTGGCGGCAGCATCCGTTTGAAGGTGTCTGCCACGTTCACGTTGCTCACCACAACGGGTGCAGGAATGATTTCGCCGTCCTTAAGGACCACGCCTGCTGCCTTTTCACGCTTCACCAGGATGGATTCAACGGGTGCGTTGTAGCGCACCCGACCGCCGGCCGCCTGGATCGCCTCTATCAAGACCCGACTCAAATCAGCGGAGCGCCGCTTGATGTAGTAGGTGCCATTTCTGAGGGAATCGCCCGTGGCGGCGGCATAATAAAGGGCCGACACCTTTGACGGCGGAAGCCCATGGAAGTCCCACAAAGAGCCAAGGACGATTTGCAGTGAAGGGTCCTTCACGTGTTCCCCCATAAACTCCGCCAGCGTTTGGTCCAACACCCGGTAGAGCTTCGGGTATCTGAAGGGGAAAAAAATATTGGGCCCCATGCCACTTTTCTGGACCTTGCCCGCCTCCTCTGAGATATCGAGGACCTCCTGGACAAAGGTGCGTATCCCTTTTGCCTCTGAAGGGAAATGCGTTGTCAGCAGCTGGATATATTTTTCCGGATCTCTCTCGGGTATGGAAAGGGTCAGTTGAGGCGTTATTATACGATATATTTCTCGCAGCTCCACCAGGTCGAGGAGATCGAGAACGTCCAACTCCCCGAGAATCCTTGCCGCGGAGTTGTTTCGGAGCGCGGTTCCATGAAGGGAGACATCGAAGACAAACCTCCCGCCTGCCCTTTCAAAGGTGCATGCGTAGCCTCCCGGCACCTCCCGTCTCTCCAGCACTGTAACCATGAACCCCATCCGGGCCAGATACGCGCCGCAGCAAAGTCCGCCCAGACCGGCGCCAATGACCACCGCCGGACCCGAGCCGCCTGTGAACGGGCCCTTTTGCCCCGTCACCGCTTTTTCGGGCCATCCCAACGCCATTGCAGCCGCTGAGATGGCCGATGCCTTCAGGAAAGAACGCCTGGACCATCTGACCCCTTGGATGAACGGCAAGTTTTTCCAAGCACTTGGCATGCAATGATCCTGTCTAACCCATATCACGGGGCCCTTATTCTTTCTTTGTGAACTTGTCTAAGACCGATTGCAGCGCTTCTGAGTGCTTGTTGCTGACCTTTTTGGTCACCAGGATGTCCACCGGCCTCACCTCTTTACCATAGTAGGCCTTGTTCCAGCTGTCTCGGATGCTGATAACACTGCCTTCCAGCGAAAGTCCCACGTAAGCGCCCTTGGTCCTGGCAAAGGACAGAAAATCAGCATTCAAATTCGCCTTTGCTCCCGCACCGCCGCCAACGGGTCCCGCCGCAATGGAGGAACCTACCCCCAGTTTTACGGAAGTCGAATAGAGCGACTCGATACCCTTTACGGTGTTCACAAGCATGATCACCTCGGCCTTCTCTCCGCCGATTTGAAGTCCGAAGGTTACCGAACCCATAGTGTAAAAGACAGGTTCGCTCCATTTCCCTGTCTTTTCATCCCGCACCACTAACACGGCGCTGCCACCGGATCCGCCAAGGATAAAACCGCCTTTCAGCAACTCAGGAACTATCAGCAGCCCTTTGGCATCCTTCATGTGATCCTGAAACCATGCCATGTCCTTGTCAGCGAGAAAGCTCTCCACCGTGATGCGCGATTTGTCCACCAGGCCCCGTGCTTCAACATCCGACATTTCCTCTGCGAGTGCCAGAGGACCCATGCAGAGAATCAATCCCAAGGCACTTAACAAAACTACACGCTTCGATAACGATTTCATGAAAGCCCTCCTTGTGAAATGGGGGGAATGAATCCTGCACGCATAGGGAATTTTTCAGGAAAAAACGGCCATTCTCCAGGTGCTTCATGACTCATTCCCTGTTTGACTCAAAGCCCTCGCATTTTCTAAATCGCTCTGTATGTTGTAAGCCCGAAGTAGCCCCGTTTCAAGCAAACCGGACAGTGGCTTGATCAACCGTTCATCTCTTTGATCCTGTTGATTAAACCTTTAGGGGTTCCGCTATCGAGAAAGGCCTTGAACTGGGACCGATAAATCATGACGCCGCTGATGCCGAGGACGAGCATGTCATAGACTTTCCATGTGCCATCCCGCTGCACCATTCTAAATTCAATCGGTACCTGCAAGCCCCTCCAGACGACCCTGGCGTTTACGTCGACTTTACCCTGACCTCCCCTTCGTTGGTCCAGGAAGACAACACGCTCGTCTCTGTAAAGATCCTGTGCGATCCCGATGTAGGTGTCTTTGAGAAAGGCCTCGAAAACATCCACGAATTCCAACCGTTCAGCCGGGGTGAATCGAGGCCAGAAAGGTCCCAATGTCAATTTGGAAAACTCTTTGAAATCAAACAACCGGTCTGCGATCTCAGCAAGCCTGGCCTTCTGGGCAGACCGCATGGCTGGTTGTTTGTAATGGGGATCCTTCAAAATCAGGAGGACTTTGCCGATTTTTTCCTGAAGGACAGCGACCGGCTGAATGGCGGAATGCGCATCCGAGTGCTTCGAAAAGACCAGCATCACGAAAAGAGCCGCCAGACCGTCCCCCTTCGATAGCGCCACAGACTGCGCACAAAAAGCGGGGGGCAACCGGCTGTAAGCCGAGTGGGGGGCTCCCGGGGAGTCCCCGCACGGTGAAATGAATGGGTTCCGGGGACGCCCCTTGCGGTCATTTCAGTCTTTTCACCCAGGAGCCATCTTCGAGCCACTTCCCCTTGACCGCATCCAGGGCACCGCTGTCTTCGAAAGTGGTCAGAAAGTTGTCCAGCCAATTCACGAGCAGAGGGTCTTGAGCCGGAACGGCAATCCCGATGGGCTCATAGGTGAGAGGGGTAATCAGGGAGGCCAAGCCATCGTTTGGGTGGCGGAGGACCGAAAGGATGCAGATCGGGTAATCGGCCACCATGGCATCCGCCTTGTCCTTGATGACCAGGTCAACGGCTTCGTCATAGTTCTTGGTGAGTGTGAGCTTGGCCCTGGGAATCAGCTCCCTCACGAAGCGTTCGCTCGTCGAACCCTCCAGCGCCACGATAGTCCTGTCCGGCTGGTTCACCTCGGAGGCATCTTTGGCTCCGGCGATGGTTTCAGCCTTGGTCAAGAATGACTTGCCGGAAATGAAGTAAGGCCCCACAAATGCCACTTTCATATTCCGTTCGCCCGTGATGGTGATCTGCGACATGGCCATGTCCACCCGTCCATCCTGAACCGCCGCGAGGAGCTCGGAGAAAGGCATCGAAACCATTTTGAGCTTGACGCCCATGGCTTCAGCAATGAGCTGGGCCAGGTCGGGTTCGAGACCAATAATCTGTCCGTCTTTGGTGGTAGCATTTAGCGGAGGCATGTTTCCACTCGTCCCGACCAGAAGCTCGCCTCGATTGGCGATCCGATCAAGGACGGGCCCACCGGTACCGCCCGGGGACCCTTGCTGCATGTGGGTACACGCCGAAAGCAACACAAAAAGGCCAAGAATCAGCGGCCACGCCTTTTTCATAATCCCTCCTTCGTTGTTCCTCTATTCAGAAATCCTCTTTTTCATGTTCTCGAAATAGGCATCACGGATGGCGATGTAGGGATCAAAGGACGCCTTTTTGAGGGCCTCGTAATCCCCGATCGAGAGGGAAGCCGCATTCACCTTGTCCTCGGCCCGTATGGCTACTCTTTGAAGGGTTGGCTCCACAAACCAGTATACGGGATCGAGAAAATAGTCCCCCACCATCCCCGCGGTGCCACGGATGCTTGAGGGACCAAAAATGGGCCAATGAATGTAAATGCCCGGGCCCAGGCCGTAAAACCCCAGCGTCTGGTCGAAATTTTCTTTCCGCATCTCAATACCGAATTCCTGCTTCGCGGGATCGCCAAAACCCAGGACGCCCATGGTAGTGTTCAGACAAAATCTCGCCAACTCGGTCCCGAAACCGTCAAGCTTGCCCTGGAGCAGGCAATTGACGGCACGGATGGGCATGAGGAGGTTCGTAAAAAAATTCTTGATGGAAATGCGGAGGGGCTCCGCAACGATGTCCCTGTATCTCGTCGCGATGGGTTTGAGAATGTAAAAATAGAAGTCATCGTTGAATTTGTAGGTGAGACGGTTGAACGGCTCCAGAGGATCCGGAACCCCTGCAACCTCCTCCTCGTATTCATCCTCTTCCGGCTCTGCCTCTGCCTCCGCCTTGGCCAGGACATTGGCTCCAAATTCAGCGGACGACTCACTGCTGTGCCCAAACAAAACCGGTGCGGCGCCAAAAGAAGGCGCCGTGTTCACCAGCATCAAACAGCACACGACCAGCACAAGAGCGGCCGGCATGGATCGTGTCTTCACGCTTTGTCCCCCGTTCGTGATTTCTCCGCCTCGCCGGCCTTCTTCCGCAAGGTATCCATCAGATTCTCCGGAGACTTGTTCGTCAGAATCGAGTTGAACTGGCTCCGATAGTTGCTCACGAGGCTCACCCCCTCGATCACCACATCATAGACCCTCCACTTCCCCTCTATGTCAATCATGCGATAATCGATGGGGATCTCCTTGCCGGATGCGAGAACCCGACTCTTGATCTCGGCCTTGCCGTCGGTGACCATCACATTGTCATCGAAGACCACCTTTTCACCCCCGTAGGCCATGATCCGGTCCATATATACATTGCCGAGCACCTTGCTGAAGAGCTCAGGAAATTCCTTCTGCTGCGCCGCATTCAATTTCTTCCAGTTCCGACCCATGGTCCGGCGCGAAAGCTCATCGAAGTCGAAAATTCCGTTCACGATCTCCCAGATCCTTTTTTCCTTCGCGGCCTGATCCGTCAGCGCTTTGTCGTTCAAAACACTGAGGAGCTTGTTCACCTGGGCCTCGATAACCTGCCGGGGCTCGCCGGTTTCCGCATACAGTGGGCCGGCGCACCAAACCAGGAGCACCGTCACCAGAAACAGCCTTTTCATATTGCCTCCCTTCGACTCTCTCTTCTTTCATCCAGTTTGCACAAAAACTATTTCTTGACATCGCCAAACGCATACTTGCTGATGAGGTCCCCGATGTCCACCGGCGCCTCCGTCTCGGTGATCATCCCCCCGGGTTTCAGCAAAACGCCGCCGCCCCCCGGGTCGATCTGCACGTATTTGTCACCGATCAGTCCCGCCGTTTTGATGGAAGCGATGGCGTCATCGTAAACTTTCACCCCTTGCCTGAGCTTGAGCTCCGCAAGAACCACTAAATCCTTCTCGTCCAAAGTCAACCCTGCTACGCGGCCAACCTCGATACCGATCATCTCCACTGAATTGCCGACCCGCAACCCGTTCACTGAGCTGAACCGCGCAACCAGGCTGTATGTTTCATCCCCAAAGAGGGACACCTTTCCGAGATTTACGGTCATGTAGCCGAGGCACAACAGCCCGACGACCACAAAAACCCCTACCACCGTCTCCTTTTCAAATCTCTTCATCCCGATTGCCCCTCCAAGCTTCGCTATCCGTTCTGCGTACGCAAGACCATGAGGTCCGCGCCCGGCGCATGACACAACCCCTTGTCCAGGCCGCCTACAACAGAAAAGAAGTGACCACGTAATCGGATATTAGAATCATGACGCAGGACAGCACCACGGCCGATGTGGTTGAAAGCCCGACTGCCTTGGCCCCGAAAGCGTCCTTTTGCATATGCGTAAAAAATCCTTGAAAACAACAAATCGTTGAAACCAGGATGCCGAAAACGAGGGACTTGAAAAAACCGCCGTTGATGTCACTGATTTCCACGCTGGACGTGATGGAGTGAATATAGGTTCCCGAATTGAGACCCAGCAGGACCACGCCGGAAATCCATCCACCGATGATGCCGATAAGGTCAAAAAGGGCTGTCAGAATCGGGAAGCTGACAACGGCGGCGGCCAGTCTGGGGCTCACGAGGAAGCGAAGCGGGTCGATGCGCATGGTGCTCAGGGCATCGATCTGTTCGGAGATCCTTTGGACGCCGATCTCCGTGGCCATGGACGATCCCGCCCTTGCGGTCACCATGATGGCCGTGAATACAGGGCCAAGCTCCCGGATCAGACTCAGAGAAATGGCAGATCCAAGAAAACCCGATGAACCGAACTTCTGCAGGGTGTAAAAGAGCTGAAGCCCGAGCACCATTCCCGTGAACAGGCCCACCAGCAGCACGATACCGACCGACCTGGCTCCCACGTGATAGATCTGGTCTAAAATGGTACCCAACTGCTTTGGCCGGAAAATCATTAAAAAAGAGCGCACAAGAAAGATCGCTAGGGCCCCCAGACCTCCTACCAGGACCATAACCTTATTCCCAATAACAGCAAAAGGGTTCATAGGAACCTTCTCTTCCAGCTTTATCTCCGATAATCGGCTGAACGGACTTTGAACAAATGCAGTTTATCCAAACGACTTCCTTTTTCAAGCAAAAAGCTCACAATGGTCGCACCAAGGCCGGCAGACTGGGTGGAATGACTATCCCGAGGCGTTGCCGGTTTGGCGGTTTAGTGTGGTTCATGATTCCAACACCTCGGCCCTCTGGATTTTGACAACGACCGCAACCCTTTTGACCCCTTTTCTCATTTCGATCTCTCTAAGGACGATCTCCCCGCAAGTTTCTTGGGAATCCTGGCATGCCTTGATACCCATGGGGCTCAGCCTCAGGGTCACCGTTTCCTTCTTCATATTGTCACGCGGATGGCTCAGGACGTCCGCCAAAAGAGCAAGGCAAGCCCTTGGATCATTGAGTACAAGATTCGCTTGTTCGATCCTGCGATCAATTTCGGTCAGTAAAGCCCGGGCCTCGCGGGTTCTGCTCCCTTCTTGCCCATCCGTGCCGTTTCCCAACGGGTGCGAATCGTGGAATTCTCCCTGCAGGACTTTCAGTTTGACCTTAACCTTCTCTCTCTGCGCCTGGAGATCGTCTTTTTGCACACGGAGGGAATGGATCTTCTCATGGGCGTATTCCGACAGCACAGAAAGTGTCCGCGCCTTGAGATCCGCTCTTGTCTCAGCCTCAGTCCCGCAAGGGGACACGATGCGGAGATCCAAAAAGCTCACCGCTGTTCTGGCCACGTCCCGCCTGATGATCTCCCCAACCTGTTCGGTCCCGAACACAGTCTGCTCCCGCCTCCCCATGGTGAGAAGGGCGTAACAATCCAAAAAGACGTTCCCTTTGAAAAAGGCATTAAGCGCCCGATCAAGACTCAGGACCTCCCGCATCTCATCGACGCTTGCGAAAAAGGCCCTCAGATAGGGATCCGTTGCCCACATCCCCTTGCCGACCAGAATGGGACCCGGAAGCCCTTCCACGAGCTCATCGGCAAACCGCATGGCCTCCTCGACGGCCGGGCCCAGCTTCTCCCGGTATCCTCGCACTTGGCGGATTCTGGGTTCGGTCGCCTCGACAACCACCTCGGTGGCCTTCTGTAAGGTCCGTGCCTTTTCCTTTTGGAGGCTCCTCTGTCGCCATTTGCGTGTAAACCGTGCGCCCAGCTCAAAAAAAGGCATCCCTGGCCTCCATGTCCCCTCGGTTGAACCCTCCCGAACGCGTGGCCCAGAAATCAAACGGCCACCATCGCTGCTATTCCTTTCGGCGCTGTCCCGAAAATCCTCCCGGCAACTAAAAGCCCCGATCCCATCTTTATCCTCGCGAAAAGGCACCAGGGTTGAAACCAGGATTTTCTCGTTTATAGCATATCTTAATCCCGATTTCGATGATAACATTGAGTGTCTGAAATGCATCTAACCCTGTTTTGACCAGAGAATCAAAAAGGCTTTTCGCGAAGAAGGACGAATTCTGATGCGTTGGAAATGGATTCCGATCACATTTGGTCTCTTGCTGATCGTCATGTTGGGTGCGGTCTACCTGATCCTGGTGAACTATGATTACAACGAACTCAAGCCGCGGATCGCTCGGATGGTCAGGGATGCCACGGGCCGAGATCTGAAGCTGGACGGTAATGTCAAACTGGCTTTTGGTTTTTCGCCGAAGCTGATCGTGAGGGATATCTCCTTCGGCAACGCGGAATGGGGCTCGCAAACGGATATGATCAAAGTCGAACAGCTTCAGGCACAGGCCCGGCTCCTTCCACTGCTCTTCGGCGATGTGGAGCTGGAGCACATCGGTCTTTCAGGGGTCAATTTGCTGCTTGAGACGGACGCAACCGGTCGGGGCAACTGGGATCTCGCGATTGAGAACCGCTTGCCCGAAAAATCAGGGGGATTCAAAGTTCCAAGGATTGATGTGGCCGGCCTCCGTATTGAGAACCTGCACCTTACATTTCGCAACGGAAAGACAGGCTCCGAAACGCGGGGCAGCTTGGCCGGCCTAGATGTGGCGAATCAGGAAACGCTCGATACGCTCTCGCTCCATCTCCGTGCTGACTACAATGGGCAACCGGTCGCGCTCTCCGGTAAGATCGGACGGATCAGCGCTCTATTGGCAGGGCAACGATTTCCGCTTGAGTTGTCGGGACATTTCTCGAATGCAGCGTTTGAGATTGCCGGGGCCATCGAAGATGTCCTGCATCTTACGGGAATCGATCTCAAAGTCCGCGCATCAGGGAAAAACCTGTGGCAACAAGGACTTGGCAAAAGGAATGACCTGCCAAAGACGGAAAAATTTGATGGCGAGGGACATCTGAAAGGCTCCAAAGACGCCCTGGTCCTTGAAGACTTCGTTGGGAATCTGTCCGGAGCAGGTATGGATTTAAAGATCAGTGGCACAGTGGGCGACCTTGTGGCGGCTGACCAAATGGATCTGCGTTTTGAGACTTCAGGCAAAAACCTGGCAGCGCTCGGACCCTCCTTTGACGTGAAGCTGCCGGAGACCGATCAATTCACCGGACAGGGCCGACTCACCGGTTCTGCAAAGACGCTGTCCCTCCAGGATGGGCAAGGCTCTGCCCGCAAAGGCAGCCTGCGCATCGATCTCAAGGGGGGAATCAAGGACTTGATCGCACTTGCCGGCATGGACCTCCAGATCAAAGTCTCAGGGACAGAGCTGGCACAGGTCGGCCCTCTTTTCGATACCAAAATCCCCGAGCTCGGCCCCTTTGATGTGAGCGGCCGACTCACCGGTTCTGCAAAGACGCTGTCCCTCCTGGATGGGCAAGGCTCTGCCCGCAAAGGCACTCTTGCGCATCGACCTCAAGGGGGGAATCAAGGACTTGGTCGCACTTACCGGAATGGACCTCCAGATCGAAAGTCTCAGGGACAGAGCTGGCACAGGTCGGCCCCCTTTTCGATACCAAAATCCCCGAGCTCGGCCCCTTTGATGTAAGCGGCCGACTCACCGGCTCCGCAAAGACGCTGTCCCTCCAGGATGGGCAGGGCTCTGCCCGCAAAGGCACCTTGCGCATCGACCTCAAGGGGGGAATCAAGGACTTGATCGCACTTACCGGAATGGACCTCCAGATCAAAGTCTCAGGGACAGAGCTGGCACAGGTCGGGCCCCTTTTCGATACCAAAATCCCCGAGCTCGGCCCCTTTGATGTGAGCGGCCGACTCACCGGCTCCGCCAAAAACCTGTCCCTCCAGGATGGGCAGGGCTCTGCCCAGCAAAGGCAGCCTGCGTATCGATCTCAAGGGGGGAATCAAGGACTTGATCGCACTTACCGACATGGATTTGCAGGTGAAAGTTTCAGGGACAGAGTTGGCGGAGGTCGGTCCCCTTTTCGATACAAAAATCCCCGAGCTGGGCCCCTTTGATGTGAGCGGTCGGCTCACCGGTTCCAGGAGCTCACTTTCATTTGACGGTCTTTCAGCCATCGTCGATCAGAGCGATTTTAATGGCCATGGAACAGTTGCGCTTCAAAAACGACCAAAGATCACCCTGGTTCTTGAATCATCGGTAATGGACTTTACCCGGATCATGAAAAGCCTTGAGGGAGAAGAACAGGTGCCCAGCCAGGAAGGCAAAGACGAAAGTCGTCTCTTCTCAGATGAACCAATTCCTTTGGCTTTTCTGAGACACCTGGACGCGGATATCGTGCTCAAGGCCAGGAATATCCACGCCAGGGACGCACGATTTAAACTGGGGCATGTCACGCTCAAGATCGACGACGCCCGCCTCGACGTGGATACGCTCGAAGCAACTTATCTTGAGTCGAAGCTTAGTGGAAGCTTTCACCTCGACTCCCGTTCAGAATGCCATTTGTCGACGGAATTCCTTGTGCAGAATCTCGACGTTGGCAACTGCCTCAAGGAGACGGGGGTGAGCGATCAGCTTCAGGGCAACGTGGATATTGCAGTTAATATTGAGAGCAAGGGGAATTCGGTTCACGCCCTCATGGCAAATCTCAATGGCAAGGTGGGTGCGGTGATGGGCAAAGGCTACATGCCCAGGTTCCTGGACCTGCTTGCCATGAATCTTTCCCAAAGGGTCAACTCATTCTGGGGAAAACATAAAGAAGCAGGACACATCCAGTGCGCCGTGGTGGATTTCGACATCAAGAGTGGGGTTGCAACCAGCGAGGCCTTTGTGTTTGACACCAAACTCGCGATCCTGGGAGGCGAAGGAGACATCAACTTGGGCACCGAGCAGGTGAATTTTTTGCTCGTGCCAAAGCCCAAACGACCGAGCCTCGTAAGCCTTGCGACGAACCTCCGGGTTAGCGGCTCGATGGTGGATCCCAAGGTGAGACCGGATACAGTCTCCTTGTTAACGACAGGGGCCAAGTTCCTCAGCGTGCTCGCGATCGGCCCGCTGGGACTGCTGGTGCCCTTTGTAAACCTGGGCGCAAACCAAAAACACCCCTGCGATATCCTGAGCACGGAAAAATTGAAACAGCTGGTTCCTGCCGACCCATAGCCATCGGGTGAGAGAACCGTGCGTACACCAATCGTCACGGCATGGCCGGCGCACCTCCTAACCGGGCTGAAACCGGACGATCCTTGAAAACGAGTCTGCTTTGAGGCTTGCGCCGCCCACCAGCGCGCCGTCGATGTTCGGTTTGGCCATGAGGGAATCCACATTTTCCGGTTTGACGGACCCACCGTACTGGATGATCTTCGAGTCGGCCAAACCCCGGTCGAAAAGCTCACCCACCACGCCCCGGATAAAGGCATGCACGGTGTCCGCATCTTCCGGTGTGGCCGTCTTACCGGTACCGATTGCCCAGACCGGCTCATAGGCAATCACGACCTTCAGGGCCTGCTCTCTCGAAAGCCCTTTGAATCCTTCGACGACCTGCTTCCTTGACAACGGCTTCGGTTCGTCCCGCTTCCCGTTCCTCAATGAGCTCCCCGCACGCAGAGGATGGGTTTCAGACCATGTGCCAGGGCCGTGTGGACCTTCTTATTGATCATTTCGTCCGATTCATGGAAGACGTGCCTCCGTTCGGAATGTCCAAGAACGACCCATGTCGCCCCGGCATCCAAGAGCATGGGTGCCGAGACTTCCCCGGTAAAGGCCCCCTCCTTTTCAAAGTACATGTTTTGACCACCGATCTGTATGTTCGACCCCTGGGCCGCCGTGGCGACGGCCTGGATGGCGCTAAAGGACGGGCATATCAAAACGTCCCGATCATCCGCCTCTCCAATCATGGGTTTCAGAGCCTTGATGAAGTCCACTCCCTCCTGGATCGTTTTGTACATCTTCCAGTTGGCGGCCATTAACGCTTTCCTCATGGATTCGCCCTCCTCTCAAAAAACAGCTGTCAGCCTTCAGCGTTCAGCAGTCGGCAAAGATCAATAAAAAACAAGAGATTGGCTGAATGCTGACCGCGCTAAGCGCCTCACAAGAATCGCCGATTCATGGGTGGAAGCTACCTGTCCTGAAGCGCAGCAACGCCAGGAAGTGTTTTCCCCTCCACAAGCTCAAGCGATGCGCCCCCTCCTGTTGAAATATGGGACATGCTGTCAGCAAGCCCTGCCTTGTTCACGGCGGAAACCGAATCCCCCCCGCCGATCACCGTCACGGCGTCTTTCATCCCGGCGATGGCCTTCGCGACCTCCATGGTGCCGCGGGCGAATTTCTCCATCTCAAACACACCCAACGGACCGTTCCAAAAAATCGTCCTGGCCCCGGCCAAGGCTCCCCTGATGGCCTCGATGCTCTTGGGACCGATGTCCATGCCAATCATATCAGGCGGCATTTTGTCAGCCTCAACCACCTCGGATTCTCCCTTCTCGGAGAACTCGGAGGCCACCACCTGGTCAACGGGGAGGATCAGCCGAACGTTCCTCCTTTCGGATTTCTCGAGAATGGTTTTGGCTAAGCCTATTTGATCGTCCTCGCACAAGGACTTGCCGATCTCATAACCCTTCGCTTTGAAAAAGGTGAAAGCCATGCCGCCGCCCACGACCAGGCAATTCACCTTCTCCAGGAGCTTTTCAAGAACGCCGATTTTGGAGGAGACCTTCGCCCCGCCAATGATTGCCACAAATGGTTTGGCCGGGTCCTTCACGACCTTTTCCTGCAGGTACTCCAGTTCCTTTTCCATGAGCAGCCCTGCAACCCCGGGTATGAGCTTGGCAATGGTTTCCGTGGAGGCGTGTGCACGATGGGCCGTCCCGAAGGCGTCGTTCACGAAAATATCGCCATAAGTGGCGAGGACCTTTGCCATCTTTTCCCGTTCGGAGGGGTCCTTGGCCTTCTCCTCCTTGTGGTATCTGGTGTTTTCGAGCATCAGAATACCGCCCTCAGGCAGAGAGCGCACCCTCTCCTCCGTGTCGGGCCCCATGCATGAGGGGGCAAGCTTCACTTCCTTTTGAAGAAGCGCAGCAAGACGCTTGGCAACGGGCGCCATCCTGTGTTTGCCCTCACTGAACTTCTTTTCGTCAAAAGGCTTCCCGTCTTTCTCGGCCTTTTCCCGGGCCTTTTGAATGTCCTTTTTGGGATCACCCAGATGCGACATCAGAACCAACCGCCGGGCGCCCTGCTTCAAGACATAGTCAATGGTGGGGAGCGCTGCGCGGATGCGGGTGTCGTCCAGAACCGTCCCATCCTTCATGGGCACGTTGAAGTCCACCCGCATGATCACAGACTTACCCCGGAGGTCCACATCACGGACCGTCTTTTTCGAGATAGCCATCGTCTTTCTCCCACATGCGGCCCCAACCCGGCTCACCCCCGTCATGCCTTCAAACCGGCGGCTTGCGGGATCGGGGCCGGCCCTTTCCAGCCGCAATCACTTGGAGACCATGAACTTGAGAAGATCCACCACCCGGTTGGAGTAACCCCATTCGTTGTCGTACCACGAAACGATCTTGAAAAACCGCTTCTCTCCTTTAAGGTTATTTTGGAGGGTCGCCAGCGAGTCATAGACCGAAGAGCTGGCACAATGATAGAAGTCCGTTGAGACCACCTCTTCCTTCGTATACTCCAATATGCCCTTCAGGTAGGTCTCGGAGGCCCGCTTCATCATCTGGTCGATTTCCTCGATGCTCGTGTCCTTTTCCGTGCGCAACGTCAGGTCCACCACGGAGACATCGGGAGTGGGAACCCGAAAGGACATACCCGTCATTTTCCCCTTCACTGCCGGCAGCACCTCGCCCACGGCCTTGGCCGCGCCGGTGGAGGAAGGGATGATGTTGACCGCCGCCGCCCTCCCGCCGCGCCAGTCTTTCTTGGATGGACCGTCCACGGTCTTCTGGGTCGCCGTGTAGGAGTGAATGGTGGTCATCAGCCCGGCTTCGATCCCGAGGCCCTCCTTGAGGAGCACATGGACAACCGGCGCGAGGCAGTTGGTGGTGCAGGAGGCATTGGATACGATGTGGTGCTGCCCCGGGTCATACTCCTTTTCGTTTACCCCCATGACGATGGTCTTCACGTTGCCTTTGCCGGGGGCGCTCAGGATCACCTTTTTCGCACCGGCTGCCAGATGACCCTTTGCCTTCTCGGCATCGGTGAAAAGCCCCGTGCACTCGATGACAACCTCGACCCCAAGCGCTTTCCACGGGAGGAGATCGGGTGTCTTGGTTGCGGCAATGCACCGGACCTTTTGGCCGTTGACCACGAGGACGTCGTCATCTTGTCCTGACGGCTCGCTCTTCTCCGTGGCGAGGGTCCCGTTGAACCGGCCGTGAATGGAGTCGTACTTGAGCTGATAGGCAAAATACTTTGCATCAGTGCTCACATCCACCACGGCCGCCACTTCGAACGCCTTGCCCAGTAACCCCTGCTCAACCATTGCGATAAAAACGAGCCTGCCGATTCTACCAAACCCGTTGATTCCCACCTTCACAGCCATGGTCCCCTCCTTAATAATGAAGTTAAATGCATTCTTCTCATGATGCCAAGAAGATTTTAGGTATTATAGTTTTTCATAATCCTCATGACAATATATGTTTCTGTTCCATCTTTGCATTGGCTGGTGATGTGCAGGGAGCTCGGCCGGCGGAAAAGGTGGTTTAGAGATGGCCATCACGCGCTGAATGTGGTAAAGTGAACATTCTTTTTTTTTGTGATTCATGTGTTGAAGCTACCTCGTTTTGTTATTGACGAAGGGCTGGAAAAAAAATATACTTACAGATTCGCGTTCAACGAAGCCTGCTCATTGCTGACACACTGGGTGACCCGACTGACGCAAGGGTTGGGTCAGCCAACGCGGGCTGGTCTCTGAGCGCTCCCAACGCGGGCGTTTACCCGGGATGGGTTACACATTTCCGATAGGAGATTGGATATGTATGCGGTTATTCAGACGGGCGGAAAGCAGTACCGCGTCATGCCCGGACAAGACATCCAAATCGAAAAGCTTCCGGGGGCGGTCGGGGATGCCGTCACCTTCGATCAGGTCCTTCTGACAGCAGATGGTGAAGAAGTTCGTGTCGGAAAGCCTTTGGTCGAGACCTCAAAGGTCTTGGGACGGATTCTGAGACAGGCCAAGGCTAAGAAGGTGCTGGTTGTAAAGTTCAAGCGAAGAAAACATTATCGGAGAAAACGCGGCCACCGCCAGCCCTTGACCCTCGTCAGGATTGAAACCATCGAGGGTTGATTCTCCGTTTGAGTCAATGTGGCTGTCCTGCCTTTTCCATGCAAGGCAGGCGCGAGATCATGCTGAGGTCAACATCATGGCACACAAGAAAGCAGGTGGAAGCTCTCGTAACGGGAGAGACAGCGCTGGCCAGCGGTTTGGCGTGAAGCGCTTTGGCGGGCAGTCCGTCAGGGCCGGGAGCATCATTGTCCGCCAGAAGGGGACCAAAATCCATCCGGGGACGAATGTGGGCCTCGGGAAGGATTACACCCTTTTCTCTAAAATCGACGGCGTCGTCACCTTTGAGCGTTTTGGAAAGACCAGAAAACGGGTAAGCGTGTACGCCGCCTGAGGGCAGATTTTGCCTTTTTCCGTAGGCAGAGATGGCATTTCTGGATGAAGTGGTGGTTTGGGCCAGATCGGGAGACGGGGGAACAGGGTGTGTCAGTTTCCTGAGAGAGAAATACAAGCCCAGGGGCGGCCCGGACGGGGGAGACGGCGGCAAAGGTGGAAGTGTTTTTGCGAGGGCCGTCGGGGCCACCTACTCCCTGTCGAATTACGTTTCCAAAAGGAAATTGAGGGCCCGCAACGGTGAACCCGGAAAAGGGAAAAACCGGTCGGGCAGAGGAGGAGCCGATCTTGTGCTGAAGGTGCCGCCGGGCACCCTGATCCATGATGCCGATTCTGGGGAATTGATCGCGGAGCTCATGGACGACGGCCAGGAGGTCCTTCTCATCCCGGGTGGCCGGGGCGGGAAGGGAAACCAGCACTTCGCAACCCCCACCCACAGAGCCCCCCGTCACGCCCAGGCCGGGCAACCCGGCCACGAAAAGGCCCTGCAGCTGACCCTTAAATTCATTGCCGATATCGGGCTCATCGGTCTGCCTAACGTTGGCAAATCGACCATCCTCTCCCGTTTGACCATGGCTCGCCCGAAAATCGACGACTACCCCTTCACCACACTCACGCCGAACCTGGGCATCATGGGCCTGGATGAGGGCCAACTGCTGGTTGTGGCGGATATCCCGGGTTTGATCGAAGGGGCCGGAGAAGGACGGGGTCTCGGGCACCGGTTCCTGAAACACGTGGAGCGCACGAAGCTCCTCCTTCATGTCTTGGATATTGCCTTCCAGCCCCAGCATGAGCTGCTGGAGGATTTTGAGACCGTCAGGCGGGAAATGGAGTACTTCAATCCCGAGCTGGCGGTCAAGCCCGTGATCGTTTTGATGAACAAAATCGACCTGCCCTCTTCGGTGTGCCGCGACCCCGAAACCTTAAAACGCGCCCTGAAGCACCTGGGCTTTGAAGCGTTCGCGGTCTCAGCCCTGACCGGCGAAGGATTCGATGCGCTCAAGAAGGCCGTTGCCGGGGTCTTGAACCAAAAGGAGGGAGGGGTGGTTGCCCCTGTGCGGTGTGATGAATCAGAAAGCAAAGAGCTTGAGGCTGGAAATCCTTAGACCCATCAGACGGGTCGTGGTCAAAGTCGGAAGCGGTGTCTTGACGGTCAGGGGAGGTCTCAACATGACCGCGGTCAAAGACCTGGTTTCCGACATCTGCGAGCTTCGCGCCAGCGGGAAGGAAGTCATTCTGGTCTCATCGGGCGCCATTGCCTCGGGTCTCAAAAAGATAGGGATCAGCAAGCGCCCCCAGTCCGTCTCCCAACTGCAGGCCGTGGCCGCGGTGGGTCAAAGCAGCCTCATAAGCTCATACGAGGAGACCTTCCGACCTTACGGCCAGAAGGTTGCCCAGATCTTGATCACCCGGGACGACCTCATCCACAGGCGTCGCTATTTGAACGCGAGAAACACCATTATGACCCTGCTCTCGTGGAAGATCCTCCCCATCATCAACGAGAACGACACGGTCTCGGTGGATGAAATCAAGTTCGGAGACAACGACAATCTGAGTGCCATGGTGACCAATCTCACCGACGCTCACCTGTTGGTGAACCTGACCAACATGGACGGTCTTTTTGACAAGGATCCGAGAGAGGACCCTGAAGCCAGGCTCATCCCGATTGTCGCAAAGGTGGACCGCAAGGTGGCAAAATTTGCCAGCGCCATCCCGGGCTTTCTGGGCACCGGCGGTATGTCCAGTAAGATCAAGGCCGCCCACAAGGTGGCGCTGGCAGGGGTCCCCACCGTCATCGCAAACGGGCTCAAGCCCCACATCCTGAAACGTATTTTTTCCGGCGAAGAGGAAGGGACGCTCTTTCTGCCGCGCGAGACCTCTCTTTGCAGCAGGAAGCACTGGATCGCCTTCACCAAGTCCCCTCGGGGGGAGCTTTTTATCGACCGTGGGGCGGAAAAGGCCCTCCTTGAAAACGGCAAAAGCCTCCTGCCCTCGGGGATCGTCGATGTGAAAGGGCGGTTCAGCCCCGGGGACGCCGTCCTCTTGATCAATCCCGATGGCAAGGAGGTGGCTGTCGGCATGGTCAACTACCACTCGGGCGACGTTGCGAAGATCATCGGGGTCAAGACCTCTGAAATCGAATCCAAGCTGGGGTTCAAACAGGACGACGAAGTGATCCACCGTGACAACCTCGTCATCACGGCCGACACGGAAGATGGAGATGACATATGTCGATTGAGGTCATGATCGGGCAGATGGCAAAGGAGGCGAGAGCCGCCGCAAGGAAGCTGCGGCAGGTGGAACGGCCCCAAAAAGATGAGGCCCTGAAGCGCATGGCCCGGCTGATTGCGGAACGGAAAGAGGCGCTCTTTCAGGAGAACCGGAAGGATCTGGAAGGCGCGGAAAAATCGGGCATGTCTCCCGCCATGATCGATCGCCTGAGGCTCGATGCCAAGACCATCGATGCCATGGCCGATGGATTGCTTGAAGTGGCTTCGCTCCCGGACCCGGTGGGTGCCGTGACCTCCATGTGGAAGCGGCCGAACGGCCTGGTCGTCGGACGGGTCCGGATACCCATAGGCGTCATCGGCTTCATTTACGAATCAAGGCCCAATGTGACGGTGGACGCGGCGGGCCTCTGCCTGAAGTCCGGTAACGCCGTGATCCTCAAGGGCGGGTCCGAGGCCATCCACTCCAATCTGGCGCTTTCCCAGATCCTGGGTGAAGCGCTGGAGGCATCAGGCCTCCCATCCGAGGCCATTCAGGTCGTTCCAACGACCGAGAGAGCGGCCACAAATGTCCTCCTCAGCCTGGAAGAGGATGTGGATCTGATTATCCCGAGGGGCGGAGAGGGCTTAATCCGTTTTGTGGTTGAGCACTCGCGCATCCCCGTGCTCAAGCACTACAAGGGCGTATGCCATACCTACGTGGATGAATCGGCGGATCTGGACATGGCCAAGTCCATTTGTTTCAACGCCAAGGTCCAGAGACCCGGAGTTTGTAACGCCATGGAGACCATGCTGGTCCATGAGCGCGTGGCCCCGGATTTTCTCCCTGACGTGGGAAGGGCTTTGCAGGGTGCGGGGGTGGAGATCAGGGGCTGCGCAAGGACAGTCGAGCTCATCCCCGGGGCCGTACCCGCGGGTGAATCCGATTGGCCCGCTGAGTTTCTGGATCTGATTCTGGCGGTGAAGGTCGTCTCAAGCATGGAAGAAGCCCTTGAGCACATCGAGACCTATGGTTCCAACCACACGGAGGCGATTGTCACCCGGGACTATGGCCGTGCCCAGCGGTTCCTCTCCGAAGTGGACGCGTCCGTGGTGCTCGTGAATGCTTCCACGCGGTTCAACGACGGATACCAGCTTGGTCTTGGAGCGGAAATCGGGATCAGCACCTCCAAGCTGCATGCCTTCGGGCCCATGGGCCTCGAGGAATTGACCACGACCAAGTTCATTGTCCATGGGTCCGGCCAGATCAGGTCCTGAAATGGAGCCCCCTTGCGTCTAGGCATCTTCGGCGGAACCTTCGATCCAATCCATCTCGGTCATTGCCGGGCCGCCGAAGAAATGGGTCAGGAATTCAACCTAGACAAAGTGTTCCTCATTCCCGCGGCATCGCCGCCGCACAAATCAAGGGAACCCGTTTCTCCTTTTGAGGATCGGCTCGATATGGCCCGACTGGCCGTGGGCCGCCCAGGGCTTCTGGAAGTACTGGATATCGAAGGGAAAAGATCCGGTTTTTCTTATTCCGTCCAGACGCTTAAGGAGATCGACCATCGCTTTGGAGGCAGGGCCGAGCTCTTCTTTATTCTAGGTGTGGATGCGTTTCTGGAAATCGACACATGGAAGGATTACCGAGATCTTTTTCAATATTCCCATTTTGTGGTGATTTCCAGGGGGGGCCTTGGAAGACCGGACCTCGAACCGGTCCTTCATCACCTGGCCCCCTTGGAACCAGAGGAAGACAACCTGGACACGCTGAAGCTCAATACGGGAAAAACGCTCTTTTTCAGGAAAACAACCCTGATGGACATATCCTCGACACATATCCGGCACCTGGTATCATCGGGAAAATCCATCCGTTTTCTGGTGCCGGACCCAGTGATGTCCTATATTATAAGAAAGAATCTCTATCGACATGATGACTTCTCTGGATAAAGCAACACGCTGCTTTTCTTTCGTGAAAGAAAGAAAGGCCATCGAACCGGTGCTGCTTGACGTAGGTGAGCTGACATCGATCGCCGATTATTTTATCATCGCCAGCGGGAGCTCAACGCGCCAGGTTCAGGCCATCGCCAATAACCTCTTAAGAAAGATGCGTCAAGCTGGGTTCAAGGCGATGGGTGTAGAGGGCGAAGCGGAAGGACAATGGATTTTGACCGACTTTGGTGACGTGGTGGTTCATGTTTTCTACCAACCGGTCCGGGCGTTCTATGACCTGGAAGGCCTCTGGATTGAAGCCCCCAGAATCGGGCCGCAGGCGGCGGAACCGAAAGAGATGAAAACATGATCGGAGAAAAGATGGGTGCAAGGTCCAAGTTACAAGGTCCAAGGGAAAGCGGATTCCTGAGCTCAGCTGCAAGCCGACCCAAAACAGGGATACAGCAGACAGGGCATCGGAGGCACTGGAGGACGAGCCTCTTCCTGATTCTCATTCTGGTACCGTCTTTCCTTGTTTGCAGCCGTCCCGAACTTGGCTTTTTCTCTCCTATCGAGGCTCAGGCCTTCTCCATCGAAGACGAGCGGAAACTTGGGCAGGAAATGCTCGCCCAGATCCGGAAACACTTTACGCTTTTGGAAGATGGCTTCGCCACCGGTTTCATCAACGAGCTGGGCCAGTTCCTCCTGACCCCTGTAGAGACCAAGCCTTTCCCGTTTCATTTCTATCTGCTGAGAGACAATACCCTTAATGCCTTTGCAGCGCCCGGGGGCAATATCTTCATCTTCACCGGCCTCATAAACGTCACATCGGATGTGGATGAGCTGGCGAACGTCATCTGCCACGAGATCGGCCACGTCACGGCCCGACACATGGCCCAACGCATCGATCAGAGTCAGAAAATCAGCATTGCCACCATGGCGGGGATGCTGGCGGGCATCCTATTGGGGGGAGGGCCCTTGGGTGGGGCGATGATGATGGGCTCCGCTGCGGCGGGGATTCAGGCACAGCTTCACTACAGCCGAGAGGACGAGCGCCAGGCGGACCAACTGGGTTTCAAATATATAGAGCCCGCGGGTTTCGACCCCAAAGGGATGATCTCCATGCTCAACAAGATCGAGCGTGGCCAATATCTCGGAAGCAACAAGGTCCCGGCCTACCTCCTGACCCACCCCACGGGTCCCGAACGGATGTCGAACCTGGATGCCATCTATGGGGATGTCCATCCGCTTGTGGGGACCGAGGAGTCCTCTCGGGCAAAGAGACTTTACCCATACTTCAAGGCCGTGGTCCTTGCGCTCTCCAAGTCGCCTGACGAAGCCGAACGTCTATTTAAATTGGATCTCCAAGATTCCCCTGACGCCCCTGCACCCAATCTGGGATTGGGGGTGGTTTACAGGGAAAAATCCGAATACGATCTTTCCTTGAAGCACCTGCGCAAGGCACTGGACCATGGCGCGCCCTCTACCCTCGCCCTGAGATACATAGGCGAAGATTACCAGTTGAAAGGGCTGGACAAGGAAGCCGTATCCGCCCTTGAAAAGGCCCTTTCCTTGGATAGAGAGGATGGGGCCACCTTGTTCCTTCTGGCAGTCTCCTACGAGAACCTCGAGCAGTACGATCGTTCCATTCAGCTTCTCGAACAACTGGCCTCAAGAAGAGAAGTCAAAGACGAAGTCCATTACCATCTCGGCTTGTCTTATGGACGACTAAACCGGCTCGCACGGGCGCACTATCATTTCGGTATCTATTTCAATAGGTTGGGAGAGATCCAAAAGGCCGCCTTTCATTTCAAGAAAGCGGATGAACTGGCGGCGGGCGACCCTGATTTGCGACGAAGGATCCAGGAGGCGGAAAGAGGAAAGAAGGAGGAAAACAACCGGCAACCGGGCGGTTCCCCTTGACAATGCGGGCTCATGTCTGTTCTTCGGAAGGACCTGCTATTGCTTCATCCCGGCCGAAAAGACGCCGGCCACATAGCTTTTTGCCTCATCCGGCACGCAGAGATAGATCTTGCCTGAAAGCCGCCCTTCTTCCAACGGCCCGAATTCGAGCCGCATGGCATAACCCCGAGTGAAGGTCTCCGTTTTCACGGCCTGGGTCTCTTCGTCCAGCCACTTCATCTGCACCCGAAGGGCGCCGGACCCTGCCGCTCGTGAAACCGTGAAGGTCTTTCCTTCCGGGGTCTCTCCTTGCTTTAAGGACAGCGAGATCACAAACTCCCTTTCTGCCGGGTCATCAAACCCTTGCCGGAGACTCAGGGCGCCGTTTTGTATGCCCGCCTCGTCCACTGCGAAAGACATCCCGTTGATCATCCCCTCGGCCGAGTCCTCCGGGATTTCCACGCCCGTCAGATCCACGCGCCACATCCCTGTTTCCTCTTCTTGGCCCGGGCCTTCGGCATTCTCAGCAAGATTCTCAGCAGGCCCGGCCGCCTCCGAGGGCGCCATGGTCGTTTCCGCCGGCAGGCCCTTTGCCTGCGCCACGCCGAGCTCCGCAGCCCTCCTCAAGTCTTCCTGACCCTTTGCCTCATCACCGGAAGAAAGGTAGACGATACCACGGTTGTAAAGGATCACACCGTCGTTGGGGGCGATGCGCAAACCGTCGGTGTAATCCTTCATAGCCAGTTCCACTCTCCCTGTTTTGAAATGGACATTGCCCCTGTTGCAGAAAGCATCCGCGGCTTGCGGGTCAAGCCTGATGGCCTCCGTGAAATCATGGAGGGCCTTCTCCCACTCCATCAGCTTGATATAGACAAGACCCCGGTTGTAAAAGGCATCGCCGTCCGTGGGAGAGGCCGTGATGGCCTGGCTGTAATCCATCTCCGCCTGTTTCAGGTCCCCTTTGGCGGCATAAATCCAGGCCCGGTTATAAAGGGCCTTGGCATTCCTTGGGTCCTTCTGGATCACCGCATCCAGTCCAGCCGTCTCTGAGTCCTTTTGACCCTCGCGATCCTTTTCCGCCTTTTGTGCCTCGGCACCAGGGGCTTGGGTCTTTTTCGAGTCATGTGGCTTGGCACCCTTTTTCAGCCGTGCATCCGGCAAGAGGCGCGCCGGCGGTCCGGTCACGACGGATCGGTCAAGTGGTGAAAGGACATCCACCATGAAATGCCGCGCGAACAACAACAGAAGCAGCCACAGCAACAGCCCCACCAAAATCACGACGAGCACCACCAAAGGCTTGGTCTTGACGGGTGGAAAATGGTCGACGCCTGGCCCCTCTCCAACGGCAAGCCCTTCGGTCTGCCATCTGTAAAGCCTGCATAACGCCCAAGGCATGTAGAGGTTCAAGGTGATGAGGTTAAGAAACCAGCAGATCAGGGAAATCTTCAGGAATAGCCCGAAGCGGCCGCCAAACGAGGTGGCTTCCCCGCCGTATCTCATGTGCTCCTCTTTCCAGGCATACAGCCGGTAAATGCCCCAGAATAAATAAATGCCGAAAGTGATAAGGGGCAGCAGGACCAAATGAATCAGATAGAGAAGGAACAGGTTGCCGCCGGTTCCGATGAACTGGCTTGGCTTTCCCTCGACGAGGGTGTTTTGCGCCCGCCACGCGCAGTATTTGCATACGGCCCATGGGGCATAGAAACCCAGTGTCACGATGGTAAGGAGACCCTGGACGACGGCGAGTCCCAGCAGTTGGCCACCCGTTCCGGTAAAAGAGACGCGCTTGGCGTTGATGAGCGTGTGAGAGGCCCTCAATTTGAGAAGGCGGACCCATGCCCAAGGCAGATAGATCCCTAACGTGACACTGCTGATCAGGAAGAGGTGAATAAAGAAGGTAGGGAAGTATTGCCCCCCTGTCCCCTTGAATTCGCAGTTACCCTTTGGCATAGGTCTCTCCTTCCCGGCCAAACCAGCCACTCATCGAGCGATGATGATCTTTACAGTCATTACAATGAAATCGGCAGAAGCGATCCATCCCATGAGCCGTTTTGCGCTCATCCGGGCCCTTTCGGTTTACCTTGGCCTTCGCCGGTTGAGCAACTCGATGATCTTCAAATCCGGAGGGGGGAAAGGCAGGCTTAAAAGCACGGCCGGCGGGGCCCACCTGTATGCTTGCCCTTCAAGGGGTCTTGGCTCGCCGGTCAGAATCGTGCAATCGAAGATATGGAGCGAGATGCGCTTCGATTCATACTCGTGGTCGACGGTCATGCGCCACGCATCCGGCCTGACCGTCATGCCCAACTCCTCCTTGATCTCCCTTGAAAGACACGCCTCCAGGGTTTCCCCCCGCTCCTGCTTGCCGCCGGGAAACTCCCACAACCCCCCAAGATGACTTCCTTTCGGTCTGAGGGTGATGAGCACTTCTCCGTGCCGCCATATCAAGCCTGCCGTCACATGAAAATGGGGCTTTTCAATTGCCGGTTCCACGCTCAACTCCCATCAACCGCAATCTCAGATAGGCCTCCTCCGCCTCCTGGAGTCCCGGTGAGAGCTCCATAACCCGTCTGTAGGCCTCCATGGCTTCGTGGTTCCGGCCAAGCTTCTCTGAAAGCCGGGCCTGTTGCAGCCATAAGGTCGCATCCTTTGGCCTCAGCTTCAGAATTTCGCGCAAGTGAGCCAGCGCGCCGGCCTCGTTGCCCGTTTCGAGATTGGCCAGAAGCAAGTACTCCATGAAGGGGACGGTCCCGGGCAGCTCCTTCAGCCCCTGCACTGCCAAAGGGATCATTTCCTTGTATTTCTTCTGCCTTTCCAGCGATTCAAGCATGTAAGAATAAGCATCCAAGGCCTTCGGCCTCAACCGGACGAGCGTCTGAGCCTCTTTGAAGGCGGCATCCTGGTCCCCTATCTTTCTGTAAAGATCTAGAAGGGTGGCATGGATGTCCGGGTCTTCGGGATGTTTCGCTCCATATCTTTTGAAATAGGAGAGGCTCTCTTTCCAGTTCCCGGCTTCGTACTCCAAGGTCCCCAGGTTGTAGATGATGTTGTCGTTTTCAGGCGCCACTGCCAGAATCTGGTCGTAGATCTTCTTGAGCTTCTTGTCGTCCTTCTGCTTTTCGGCAATCCGCATCCACAGAAGAAGCGCCTGGAGGGATTTGGGATCCCGGTTGAGGACTTCAGCCAATTGTGCCTCCGCCTTGGTGTACTCCCCACTTTTCATCCATTCCTCAACCAACCGCAAGCGGCCATCCACATCATTGGGGTTGAGCTTGAGGGCGTCTTCAAGAAATCCCAAGGCCTTCTTGGTTTGACCGATCTTCTCATTAAGCGTGAAGAGATTGTAATAAAGGTTTGCGTCTTGCTTATCCGACCGTTCGGCGGCCAGGTAGGCCTGAATCGCCTTGACCGGTTGGCCGGTTTCAGCGAAGAAGTTCCCCAGATGCTTGTACACCGAGGCCCTGTCCTTTTCCTCGAGCTGCCCGACGATGGACTCCCAGACCGACGCAGCCTGGTTGCGTTTCCCTGCCTGATCGAGCAGCTCGGCCAGCTGCACCTTATCGTTTAAGCTCTCCGGCCCAGCCTTTATGAGTTTTTCCAAAACGCTGATCATTTTTTCTCGGTCGGCGCCGGATCGATATATGTCGAGCAACTCCCTTAAGGTGTCCACCGCCGGGGGCTTTCCCAACATGTCTTCCAGGAGCTTGGCAGCCTTCTCCCATTGGCCGGTCCCTTTGTAGGCATCGATCAATCGACGCTTGACCGTCTGGTCATCGGGCAGCTGACCTGCGGCCCGCTCAAGGAATTCTGCCTTTAGCCGAGGGTCGATGATCCGTTCGGCCTTCTCCAGCCAGTCCTCTTCGCGGGGGCGGATTTGCCAATCCACATACCCCAGGACATCGTTGTGACGCTTGGCGTAGACCCTGATGTCGGGGTGCTCAAAAAGCTCTCCGCTCGGGAGCAGGGACGCGATATTCATCTCCTCGTAGCGGAGAGCATTTACATCCATCCGTTCCGCCACGAGCCGTACACCCAGATTCAGAAAAACGTTGGTGGAAATCTCCAGGATTTTGACTTTGTCGCTGGGTCGGAATTTGAAACGCTCGCCCGGCAGAAGCAGGTGAGGCTCATTGTTGAGGGAAATCAGGAGGGAGCGAAATTCAGGATGAACCCTGTAGTAGCCCGTCCAGACCCGCCAACCCAAGGGGGCCCCCAAAGCCAGAATGACAACGAACCAGAAGGCTCCCCTTGAAACAAATGTTTTTCTTCGCTTCCTTGCAGGCAATGGTGACCATTCACTTGGCGCGATTATTTTCGCTGACGCCTTTGGGAGCGGAACGCTCCCAAAGCAGGAGGATCGGACTCGCGACGTAAATGGAGGAATAGGTTCCCGTAACAATGCCGATTATCATCGCGAATGCGAAGTCATGGATCACCGGTCCACCCAGGATGAACAGGGCGACCACGACAATCAGCGTGGTTCCGGACGTTAGAATCGTTCGGCTCAAGGTCTCATTGACGCTGGCATTCATGACCTCCTCCAGGGGTTTCCTGCGGAACCGCTTCAGGTTTTCCCTGATCCGGTCAAAAACAATGATCGTGTCGTTCAGTGAATACCCCACGATGGTGAGAAGGGCCGCAACAATGGCCAGAGACACCTCTCGGTCCGTCAGGGCGAAGGCACCTACGGTAATGCCCACATCGTGGATGAGGGCTACAATGGCCCCCATCGCGTATTTCAATTTCATGAACCAGCACATCCCCAGACTCACCAAAAGGGCAATGATGATCAACCAGGTAACCCCTGCCCCGAAACCGGATGCAAAGTAGACCGCAGCCATGAGGGAGACCGCCATGACGGCACTCATGAGCCACTTGAACTCGAACCTTCCGGAAATGTAAATGGTAATGAAAAGGATGGCGTAAAATATGGCAAAAAGGGCCTTCTGTCTGAGATCGTGACCCACCTTCGGCCCCACCGCCTCCACCCGTCGAACCTCCACCTCCGACCCCAGCTCTTTCTGAAGCACCTCTTTAACCTTATCGGCCAGACCCGCCAGCTCGATCTCCACTTCGCTCATTCGGATCAGATACTCCGATTGTCCTTTTTCCCCAAACCTTTGGATGATGCTGTCTTCGAAACCCCCGGCCTCCAGCCCGGCCCTGATGTCGGATATGGGTTTATCCTGCAACAGGCGAATCTGAACCAGCACACCCCCTGTAAAATCCACGCCCAAATTGGGCCCGCCACGCAGGATGAGGAAAAAGACGCTGGCAAGGAGCAGCGCCGCCGAAGCCACATATGCAATTTTCCGTCTGCCAACAAAATTGACATTGATTCCCGGTTTGATGAATTCCATGCACGCGCTCCCGTGTAACGACGTCAGATGCTCAGTTTCCGCATCTTTTTTTGAACATAAAGGTAGTCGAAGATAATTCTGCTCACAAAAACCGCAGTAAACACACTCGTGACAATCCCTATGCTGAGCGTCACTGCAAATCCCTTGACCGGCCCCGTGCCGAATTGAAACAGAACCAGCGCCGCGATCAAGGTCGTGATGTTGGCATCCAGGATGGTCACAAGGGCCTTTTCGAAGCCCGCGTCGATGGCGGACCGCGGCGTCTTGCCGAGGCGGGATTCCTCCCGGACGCGCTCAAAGATCAGCACGTTGGCATCCACGGCCATACCGATTGTGAGAATGATCCCCGCGATGCCCGGCAACGTCAGTGTCGCACCGAAAAAGGCAAGGCCGGCCATAATGAAAAAGACGTTCATGATCAGCATCAGGTCGGCGATCAAGCCGGAAAGGAGATAGTAGACGGCCATGAACAGAACCACGGCGACGAATCCGATCACGGCCGATTTGAATCCCATCTCGATTGAATCTCTCCCCAAAGACGGTCCCACGGTGCGCTCTTCCAGGATCGTAACCGGCGCCGGCAGGGCACCGGCCCTGAGGACAATGGCCAGGTCCCGCGCCTCATCCGTCGTGAAACGGCCCGTAATCTGCGCGCGCCCCCCGGAGATCTTGTCCTGAATGACCGGGGCGGAATTGACCTTGTTGTCCAAGACAATGGCCAACCGCTTTTTGATGTTTTCTCCCGTGATCTGCTCAAAGAGCCTCGCCCCTCTCGCATCGAATGTGAGCGACACATAGGGCTCGTTATACATATTGTCAATCTGAACCCTTGCATCCGTGATGTACTCGCCCGTCAACAGCGTTCGTTTCTTCAGGAGAAACGGAACCTGGGTCCTGCGGCCGGTTGTCCGATCAATGGTGTCCTGATAAAGGAGCTCATCTCCCGGCGGAATGTTCCCCTTGAGCGCGTCCTCCACACTGTGCGCCTCGTCCACCAGCTTGAATTCCAGCAACGCCGTCTTGCCGATCAACTCTATGGCCCGCTTCGGGTCCTTGATGCCCGGCAGCTGAACCAGAATCCGGTTTCCTTCCTGCGGCCGTATCTCCGGCTCGCTCACGCCGAACTGGTCGATCCGGTTCCGTATGGTTTCAAGGGCCTGATCCGCGGCCATTTTCATGATCCGGCTCTTGGCCTTTTGAAGCAAGACCAATTCAACGCCGTATCCTTCGCCTTGGGTTCTTACCGGTTCTAACGTGTAATCCGGATAATTATTCGCCACTTCGGTCTTAAACCGTTCCAGGTCCTTCTCATCCATGAGCCTCAATAGAACGCGGTCGCTGCCTTCTCGTTTGAGCTCCTGATATCGGATGTGGTTTTTCCGGAGATCCTGCCGAAGCTCCTCCACAAACAGCTCGATATTGCTCTCAACCGCCTTGATGGCTTCAACTTCCAGCAAAAGGTGCGTCCCCCCCTGGAGGTCCAAACCCAGATGGATTTTGTCCCGGGGCAAAATGTTGGACCACCACGACGGGAGATCGCTTGTGAGAGAAGGCGTCAGGTATATCAGGCCGACAAACACGGCCAACGCCACAATGGCAACTCGCCAGCTGAGCCTTTTCAAGGTCCGATTCTCCTCTAGTCTGCAGATCGCCGCCGCCGTTCAAAGGACAGTCTTCCCTGCCGCTCCGCTCGACCGCTGCGAAATTGTTTTTGTTTACTCCTGGGACCGCTTGAGCACACCCGCAACCGACCCTCTGGATATCTTTACCCGCACTTTGGGCGCGATCTCAATGGTGACAATGTCGTCCGTCAGCCCTGTGATCACCCCATGAAGCCCACCCGAGCTCACTATCTGGTCGCCTTTCTTGATGGTCGAAAGGGTTTCCTTGTGCGCCTTGGCCTTTTTCTGCTGCGGTCTGATCAGCAGAAAGTAGAATATGGCGAACATGAGTATAAGAGGGATGAAAGCAGTAAATGAGGAACCCTGTCCTCCTCCACCCCCTGTGCCACCGGTCCCCAACGCATACGCCAAAGAATCCATCTAAAAACCTCCCTCTGTTCGATTTCAATGCCCCTTATGTATAAACGCGTTTTTCAAGCGAGCCCGACAGGTGTTCTTTCCTCGGTCGGGGCCACGTCATGCTTCATACGTCGGAAATGTCAGGCGACCGCTTTCCTCTTGCCTCATAAAACGCTTCGCGAAATGCCGAAAATCGGCTCTCTCGAATGGCCTTTCGGATGTCCTCCATGAATCTCGCGTAGTATGAAAGGTTGTGGATCGAGCCCAAACGGTAAACCAGCAACTCTTTCGCCATGAACAGGTGACGCAGATAGGCCCGCGTGTAATGGGTGCAGGTGTAGCACTCGCAGGACTCTTCAATGGGTCTTTCATCGTCCCGGTATCGGGCGTTCTTGATGGCCACGACCCCATCGGACGTGAACAGGCTGCCGTTTCGGGCATTGCGCGTGGGCATGACGCAGTCAAACATGTCAACGCCCTGGCGCACACCCTCCAACAGATCCTCGGGTCTCCCCACCCCCATCAGGTAGATCGGTTTATGATCCGGGAGCAGGGGCCTTGTCTCCGCGATCACCCTGAGCCTCGTGTCGGCATCCTCGCCGACCGAGAGCCCTCCGATGGCGTAACCATCGAAATCCATCTCGACCAGCTCTCTCGCGCTCTGCTCTCTCAGGTCTCTGTAAACGCCTCCCTGGACAATGCCGAAGAGCGCCTGCGACGGCCCCCTCGGCCGCTCCAGACAGCGTCGGGCCCACGAACTGGTCAATCGCACCGATCCGGCCACATAATCGTGTTCCGCGGGATAAGGGGTACATTCATCCAAGGCCATAATGATGTCCGCCCCCAGCGCCCGTTGAATGTCCACCGCCTCCTCGGGACCGATGAAGTGGGTCGACCCGTCGATGTGAGACTGAAAGACCACTCCCTCGTCGGAAATGGTCCTCAATCGCGCAAGGCTGTAAACCTGAAACCCACCGCTGTCCGTGAGGATGGGGTGGGACCAGGCCATAAATCGGTGAAGGCCGCCCAGACGATCGATCAAACCATGGCCGGGTCGCAGGTAGAGGTGGTACGTGTTGGCCAAGATGATCTTGACGCCGATACTCGATAAATCCTCCGGGGACAGGGCCTTCACGCACCCCTGCGTCCCCACGGGCATGAAAACCGGTGTCTCAAACGACCCGTGGGCCGTCCGAACCTCGCCGACCCTGCCCCCTTCCCTGGACTCAAAAAGGACCCTGAGCTCCAATCATACCCGCCAAGAATCGAAAAACGGAGTATTGGAGTGTTGGTCTTGAATGTCAACGACAAAACAAATCACTCCAGTACTCCATCTCTCCATTACTCCAAATCCTCACAGAATCAACATCGCGTCCCCGTAACTGTAAAAACGGTAGCGATCCCTGATCGCCAGCGCGTAGGCCTCTCGGATCACATCCAGACCTGCGAAGGCAGAGACCAGAAAAAGCAGGGAGCTCCTCGGCAGGTGAAAATTGGTGATCAGCCCCTGGATCACCTTGAAGCCGTAGCCGGGGGTCACCAGCAGATTGGTCTTTCCTTCCACGGGGACGATCGTGCCGTCTTCAAGGGCAGCACTCTCCAGTGCCCTTACGACCGTGGTTCCCACCGCGATCACCCGCCCTTTTTCCTTCCTGGTCCGTCGTATGGCGGAGGCGGTCTCTTCGCTGATCCGATAGGGTTCCTCGCCCACGTCGTGCTGCCGGATATCTCTTACCCGGACCGGCCGGAAGGTCCCGTATCCGACATGTAGGGTCACGGTGACAACGTCGATGCCGGCTTCCCGAAGTCGCGTAATCAATGCTTCCGTGAAGTGGAGCCCTGCGGTGGGTGCGGCAATGGCCCCCTTGACCGTGGAAAAGACGGTCTGGTAGCGCTCTCTGTCCTTCGGGAAATCCCTCCCCCCTGCCGGCCACCATTGCGCCGGATGTAGGGAGGCAGAGGGATACACCCCATCTCCTCCAGCAAACCGTCAACGGGCCTTTCACCCTCAAACCGGATCCGCACGAGGCCGTTTTCAGCCACCGCCTCCACGGCACCCTTTGCGTGCGGACCGAAGATGAGCGATTGTCCACGCTTTGGGCGCTTGGATGCGCGCAAGAGGCACCATCGGCTCCTGCCGTCGTCGGATTGAGCCGGCGGGTGTTCCAGCACAAGGACCTCGATTTGGCCGCCCGTTGCCTTTCGTCCAAACAGCCTCGCCGGGACCACTTTGGTGTCGTTGACGACGATGGTGTCCCCGGGGCGCAGTAGCGCCGGGAGACGTGAAAAGACATGCCCGGACAGACGCCTTTTCGCCCGTTCCACGAATAGCAGGCGTGAGCTGTCCCGATTTGGCGCCGGCCACTGGGCGATCAATGCCGGCGGCAACTCATAATCGAAATCCTCTATTTGATACATGGACTGAAACACTTTGAACGGTCTAAGCTAAACGAGATGGCATTTGAAGTCAAACCATTTCATGTTCCCCTCATACATTGAAAATGTAGACGATGAACAACCCGAGTGCCATGGCCACAAACCCTGCCACCCTCAAATGTGCATCCTCCATTCCCTGGATCATGGTCATCCATCGCTTCATCCTCTCTGGGAATGCAAAATAGGGCAAGCCTTCCACGATGAGCAAGAGCCCCAAAAGACCGAAAAAAGTTCTCACGTCCTCTTATCCCCCTTGCCGTTAACGTGAACCGGCCAGTCGCGTTTCTCCAGGGACCACCCCCAAAACGTCGCCCAGCGTGAGCTATGTCTCCATACAACCGGTAATCCCGCTCTGTCAATGCAGGCGTTGTCCGGTCGAGGATAGGTCTTGATCTATCACCGAAGATCAGTTAGCTTCTTCGATTAAGGATCCCGCCATGAGCAACCGGCCCAATCAAGTGGAGATCGATCTTTCCGCACTGGTTGACAATCTCAATCAGGTGAAGCAACTGGTCGGCCCCGGGACGAAAATCATGGGCATCGTAAAGTCGGATGCCTACGGTCACGGGCTGATCCCCGTGTCGCGCACGCTTGTGCGCCACAAAATCGACGCGCTCGGTGTGGCCCATCTTCACGAGGCCATGGCCTTGAGAACCGAAGGGATCGCATCGCAGATTGTCATCCTCTGCGGACTCCGGGGATCTCTGGAGGCCGAAGCGGCGGTTGAGCACGACCTCACGCCCGTTCTCTTTGACCTGGAAGGTGCAGAGACGCTTGCAAGGGTGTGCCGGGAGAGAAACCGGGCCATTGAGGTCCACCTCAAAGTGGATACCGGTATGGGACGGTTGGGGATCCCCCACGAAGCGCTGGCAGACCCCATCCGCAGGATCCTGAAATTGAAAGGGCTCTGTCTGAAAGGACTTTTTTCTCATCTGTCCTCAGCGGATGAATCCTGCGAGGATTACACCCTGATTCAGATCCAGCGCTTCAAGGGTGCCATTGAGGCCGGACGTGCCATCGGGGCCCATTTGGAGCAAAACAGTCTTGCAAACAGTGCGGGCATCATGAGATTTCCCAGCGCCCATTTCGACACGGTGCGTCCGGGAATCATGCTCTATGGCGGGCTCCCTTCGGCGGCCTTTGCGTGTCCGGTGGGGCTCAAACCGGTCATGCACTTTAAGGGCCGTGTCTTGCAACTGAGAGAGATGGCTGCCGACCAACCGATCAGCTACGGCAGGGCCTATTACACAAAGGGTCTCCGGCGCGTGGCGGTGGTCTCGGCCGGCTATGGTGACGGGCTTCCCAGGGCAATGGCCGGGCAGGGCCAGATAGTGATCGGCGGAAAACGGGCTTCTGTCCTCGGCCGGATCTGCATGAATCTCACGATGTGCGACGTAACCGCCATTGGGGGCGTTGAGCCGGGTCAGGAAGTGGTGTTTCTTGGCACGCAGGGAAACGAGGCCATCACGGGAGATGAGATCGCCAACTGGGCCGGGACCATTTCATACGAAATTTTCTGCGCTTTGGGACCCAGGAATTACAGAGAATACCGCTCATGAAAAAGAAACTCCACGCGCTCTTGAAAGCGACAACCTCTCAATGCATGGCAGACGGCCTGCTTTCCCACACCCCCGTGCCCGACTATGTCATTGAAATCCCCAACAACCCCGAGCACGGCCACTTCGCAACCAACCTGCCGATGACCCTGGCATCCAGCCAAAAACGAAACCCCAAGGAGATCGCCAAAGTCCTCCTGGATCACTTGAAAGACGACGAGGGTTTTTTTGAAACAGTCAAGATCGCGGGACCCGGCTTCATTAATTTCCGGATCACCCCCCGCCAGTGGCACCTGTCCCTTTTGGAAATCCTGAGCTTGGCGGAAAGCTACGGCCGAAGCGACATGGGGAAGGGCGAGAACATCCTGGTGGAATTCGTCAGTGCAAATCCCACAGGCCCGCTTCACCTGGGCCACGGCAGGGGGGCCGCACTGGGAGACACCCTCTGCAGAATCCTTACCTTTTGCGGGCATGACGTGGTTCGTGAATTCTACATCAATGACGCAGGCCGACAGGTGAGGCTTCTTGGGGAATCCATTCTGAGCCGGATGCGCCAGTTGCAGGACCCGCACTATCCCTTCCCCGAGCAGGGCTACCATGGGCAATATGTGGTTGACTTGGCCAAGGTCCTGGTCGAGGATCTCTCCCTGAAGTCCCTCTCGGATGAAGAGGCCGTCCCTGAGTGTGCCCAGGCGGGCAAGGAGATAATGCTGAGGGAGATCCAGGCGGATCTTCAGGATTTCAAGGTGTCCTTTGACGTGTGGTACAGCGAAAACGAGCTCCACCGCTCCGGATTGCTGGAAGAGACCCTGATCGAGCTGAAGCGGGCCGGGCATCTCTACGAAGAGGAGGGGGCCCTGTGGGTCCGGACGTCGGCCTTCGGAGACGACAAAGACCGAGTCATCCGCAAAAAGGATGGCCATTTCACCTACTTCGCGTCGGACATCTCCTATCACCTGGAGAAATGGCGAAGGGGGTTCACGAGATCCATCGACGTGTGGGGGGCTGACCATCACGGCTATATCCCCAGAATAAAAGCAGCCCTCCGGGCCAAGGATGTGCCCGATGGATGGCTCTCCGTCATGCTCATCCAACTGGTGAAGCTCTGGCGGGGAGGGCAGGAAGTGAAGATGTCCAAACGGGCAGGCAACTTCGTCACCCTCAGGGAATTGCTGGACGAAGTGGGGGTGGACGCGGCCCGATTTGTGTTTCTGACCAAGCACCACGACTCCCCGCTCGACATCGACATCGACCTCGTCAAGCGGCAGGACAGCGACAATCCGGTCTACTATGTTCAGTACGCCCACGCCAGGATATCCAGCATATTCAGAAAGGCAGAGGAGGAAAACGTTGCTCGGCCGGAGCCGACCCTCGCCCTTTTCAGGCACCTGGCGTTGGATGAGGAAATGGCGCTCACCCGGTTGCTGACGGAATTTCCCGCCCTGCTTGAAGAGATCTCTGCCGCCTTGGAACCGCACCGTCTCACCTATTACCTGGCCCAGGTGGCGGCCTTGTTTCACAGGTATTTCAACCTCGGGACAAAAACCCCGCAGTACCGGGTCGTCGCCCAAGACCCGCTTGTCACCCAGGCCCGGCTTTGCCTGGCCGAGGCGGTAAGAATCGTCATTGCCAATGGACTGAGGCTGCTGGGGGTTACGGCCCCTGAAAAGATGTAGCGCGGGCGGACGAGACATGGCCAACCGGAAAACCACCCCTGAGAAGGAAAGAAGGAAGGTCATCTTCCAGTTCTCCCTTCCTGCCCTTTTCTTCTGGGCCTTTGGTTTTCTGGTGGTTCTTTCGTGGAGCTTCATACTGGGTGTCTTTGTGGGGCGGGGTGACTTGCCTGACGGGATCAAGGCCATTTCAAAGCTGAGGGGCAAGATCCAAGGGATAAGAGGGACAGACGAAGCCGGTTCCCAGGGCCTGCCGATCTCGATCGCAAAAGAAGAACCCCCTCAGTTTGCCTTTTTCGAAAGGCTCGAAAAGAAAACTGAAGAGGCCTCCATGCGGGCGGAACAACCGGTCGCAAAAAAGGCGCCTAAGGTCGAACCGGTCCCTCCCCCCGCCGCGCCTGAGACAAACCGTTACGGTTTCACGGTCCAGCTCTCCGCTGGGACCAGCGAGGTGGGTGCGGCCAGGTTGATGGAGCGGTTAAAAAAGAAGGGATATCCCGCTTATGTCGTGCAGACCCACACAAGAGGTAAGCTCCTCTACAGGGTCAGAAGCGGAAAATTCGAGACAGAGGCAAAGGCTAAGGCCCATGCGGCAGAGATTGCCAAGCGGGAGGGCATCCAGGCGATCGTGTCCAGAGTGGAGGGGTGATTCACCCATGCGTATCAGAAAAGCCGTCATCGCTGACGTAAAGGCCATTCATCAGCTCCTCAATCATTATGCCGAGCAGAAGCTCCTGTTGCCCAGGTCCTTGAGCGAGCTCTATGATCACGTGAGGGGTTACTTCGTCCTCGATGACGCAACCGGGGAACCACACCGCGTCGCAGGCGTTTGCGGACTTGGCATCTGCTGGGAGGACCTGGCTGAAATAAGGTCCCTGGCCGTATCCGAGGCTGTGTGCGGAAAGGGTTATGGCACCAAGCTTGTGAAGGCCTGCTTGAAGGAGGCCAAGACCTTGGGCGTCAAACGGATTTTTGCCCTGACTTACGTACCGGGCTTTTTTCTTCATATGGGGTTTCAGGAAGTGGACAAGTCGGTGTTACCGCATAAGATCTGGGGGGATTGCCTTAAGTGCCCAAAATTCCCGCAGTGTGATGAAAACGCCCTGATGATTGAGCTTTAACCGCGAATCCTCATTTAAGAAACGGGTGAGGAGGCGCAAGACCTGGAGGTTCGTATGTTTGGCGTCAGCATGCCTGAAATCATGATCGTCCTGGTCATTGCCTTGATCGTGATCGGCCCCAGCAAGCTGCCCGATCTTGCCAAGGCCATCGGCAGAGGCCTGGCTGAGTTCCGCAAGGCCACTCAAGAGATCAAAGAAAGCCTGGACCTGGATCACGAGCTGAGAGAGGTCAAGAAGGACATAACGGACTCCATCTCCGGGCTGGACAAGGCTGCCAAGGCCTACGTGCAGCCCGACACGGCGCCCAGACCCCCTTCGGAAGAGAAGAAACCAAAATACGGGGACTTCGAAGAGATGCTTGCGGATTACGAAGGCAGTAAACCGTCGTCAGACGGGCGGGAGACGGAAACAGAGCCTTCAGTCGAGGCCAAGGAGATGCAGGTTGATGGCAAAGCAGATCGGAAATGAAGAAAAACAACCTTTCCTGAGTCATTTGGAAGAGCTTCGAAAGCGGCTCATCGTTTGCGCCATTGGCGTCGGATGCGCCTTTTTCGTTGCCTACTTCTTCAAGGAAGACCTATTCAGGCTCCTTGTCATTCCCCTCAAGGAGGTGATGCCTGAAGGCGACCGCCTCATCTTCACCAACCTGCCCGAGATGTTCATCACCTACCTGAAGGTCTCCCTCATTGCGGGCATCCTGGCCGCCACACCGGTCATCTTCTACGAGCTCTGGATGTTCATCGCACCGGGCCTTTACCAGCACGAACAGCGCTTTGTGATCCCTTTCGTGGCCTGTTCTTCTTTCCTTTTCACGGCAGGCGCCCTGTTCGGTTATTTCATCGTCTTCCCGTTTGGGTTCAAATTCCTCATGGGATACACCAACGAGTACGTTCAGGCCCTTCCTTCCGTGAAGGAGTATTTTTCTTTTTCCACCAAATTGCTCTTCGCCTTTGGGCTGGTCTTCGAGATGCCCGTGGTCGTGTTCTTCCTCTCAAAAATGGGGCTGGTCACCGCGCAGGGCATGAGACGACAGAGGAAGTATGCCCTCTTGATGACCTTTGTGGTGGGGGCCATCCTGACGCCGCCCGACGTGCTCACCCAGTTCATGATGGCCGTTCCCCTCATGATTCTTTACGAATTCAGTATCTTCGTTGCGAAATTTGCCGCCAAAAAGAAGAAGGAAAAGGTTGAAGCCGAAGCGGGTGAGACCGGGGCCGCGGAGGAAAAATGATGGCCGCGCGCCGGCGTCAACCCCTGCTTTGGCAGGCTTAAGGGGATCTGTGATCGGCCGGCTTGGTCCGGGCCCTATTGTCTTGTATCAATAAGGGCGGGAGGATAGGGTACAAATTTCTGCCCTGAAACCCTGAGAACCAAAGGGCCCTTTGTGACTTCGCCCTCGGCGTCAAAAGAGAGGTCTCCTGTGACGCCCTTAATGCCCCGGCAATCGAAAAGCGCCCACTGAAGCCCCTTCCTCGTTCGGATCTCGCTGGTTGACATCAGCTCGATCAGGAGATGGATGGTATCGTAGCCTGTGGCAGCCAGCAGGCCCGGCGTCGCACCAAAGGCCTCCGTGTAATCGCGGACAAACCGTTCCACCTTTGGGTCATCCAACCCGCTGAAAAAACCGGTGGTGAAAATAGCGCCCTGGACATAGTCCCCGGCCTCCTGAACCAGCTCAGGCGAGTGCCAAAGACTCGTGCCCATGAGCAAAACGTCACGGACATCGTGATACAGCAACTGCGGGGCGATCATAACCACCCGTTGAACATGATCGGGAATGAAAACGGCATCGAAAGGGATGATCGGTTCCGGTTCCTCCGGGTAAATCCTGCGTTCCTCCATTTCCGGAGACCACCTCTCCCTCATTTTTGAAAGACCGCCACCCGATGAAAGGCCATGTCGCCCGGTCATTCTATTTATCTGTTCGGCGAAGTCGGTTTCCTCCGGATCATAGGGTTCGACCGCGGTCACAACGCCTCCCACCTTTTGGGCCTGGGCCAGAAACAGGTCCATGAGATTGCGGCCGAAGGCGTTGTCCGGGTAGAGGACGGCAAAACGCGTGAGACCCATTTCTTCCACAGCGCATTCAAGGAGACGTTTGACTTCTCGTGTTTGAGTCGGAAAATTGCGAAACACCATGTCCCCGTCCAGCGTGACCGATTCCTTCTGCGTCAGGGTGATCAAAGGAACCCCCAAAGCCTGAGCCCGATTCGCGGCGGCAGTTGCGCTCTTGCTGGCAAGTGGCCCGACCACGGCGATGACCTTCTCCGAACCGACCAATTCCTCCAGCGCAGCCACGGTCTTCTCCGGTTCTCCCTGGGTGTCCCGAATGAGAAGCTCCAGCCCCACGGCGGGGGGGGTATCACCAAAGAGGCCCATGCCCAGGGCCATACCGTTGAGGACTTCCTGCCCATAAATGGCAAAGGGGCCGGTAAGGGGCAAGAGGCAGCCGATTGCGCGCTTATCAACGGAACGCTCGGATTCAACCGCCTCAAGGATGCGTCGCCCTTCCAACACGTAGGCGGTCTCCGGTGTGGCGCGGACCAGGGACATGGCCGCCCTTCGGGCCGCGTCCAGATCCCCCTTTTCCAGATAGAGGCGCGCCATTCGAAGATAAATTTCGGGAAGCAGGGCCTCACCGGCAGCCATCCGGGCCATTTCCTCCAGCTCCTTTGGCTCGCTTTCCCGCACAACGCTGAGCAACCGTTCTGAGAGCTCCGTCTGCAGGGCGCTGTCCTCGGGAAAATCATCCCTGGCTGTGAGCAGAAAGGAAAAGGCCTCTTTGCGTCTTTCGAGCGCCAGCTCGGCGTTCGCCGCAATGAGAAGGACCTCTTTCCTTAAGGGGTGCGAAGGGTAATCGCCCAGCCAGGAAACGGCCTCGTCCACCGCGGATCGATGCCGGCCCTTGCGCTGAAGGAGATCGGCGATGCGGTAGCGCACCTGGTCCATCTGAGGAAAATCGGGAAACGCCGCCTTCAGGGTCTCCCATTGAGCCAACGCCTCGTCCTCGCGGCCCTGCTGGAAATTGATCTGGGCAGAGCGAAAAAGGGCCACGGCATAACGATCGTCCCGCGGTCCCTGCTCCAGATAGGCATGGTATAGCGCCAGTGCCTGATCCGTATCTCCCCGGTTCCACAGGGCCTCGGCCTGGGCAAAGGGGCCTGCCTCCTGCTGCGTGACGGCGGGGGGTTCCGTTTTGACGGTGACCTTGGGTTGACATCCGGCCCCAAAAAAGGCCATCCCCGCCGCAAGGGCGAGGATGGCCTTGGGGTCGTAGATAAAACGGAGGATCACTTCTTCACTTCCTCAAAGTCCGCATCCACCACGTCTTCTTCCTTGGAAGGCCCACCGCTGCCCGTCTCCGCGCCCGGGCCGCCCCCGGCCTGCTGTTCCTGGCTGGCCTTTGCGTACATGGCCTCTGCCAGCTTGTGAGACGCCTGAGTGAGCTCTTCCGTGACCTTCTTTATCTCTTCGGTGTCAGAGCCTTCCAGGGCCTTCCGCAATCGCTCGATCACGCCGTTAATCTGCGTCTTCGTGCTTTCATCGACCTTGTCCCCCAAATCCTTGATGGACTTCTCCGTGGTGTAGATCAAGGAATCCGCGTGGTTTCGGGCCTCGGCCAAGGCCCGCTTGTTTCGGTCTTCCTCAGCGTGCATCTCTGCGTCCTTGACCAAGTTCTTGATCTCGTCCTCGGAAAGACCGCTGGATGCCGTGATGCGGATCGACTGCTCCTTGCCCGTGCCCATGTCCTTTGCGGAGACGTGCACGATGCCGTTTGCATCGATGTCGAAGGTCACTTCGATCTGCGGCACCCCTCTCGGTGCAGGCGGAATCCCGGTCAACTGAAACCGGCCGAGCGTCTTGTTGTTGGCCGCCATCTCACGCTCACCCTGAAGCACGTGGATTTCCACAGCCGGCTGACTGTCGGCCGCCGTGGAAAAAATCTGGCTCTTCCGGGTCGGGATGGTCGTGTTCTTTTCGATAAGCTTTGTAAAGACCCCCCCCAGTGTCTCGATACCCAGGGAGAGCGGGGTCACGTCCAGAAGGAGCACGTCTTTGACCTCTCCCCTGAGCACGCCTGCCTGAATGGCAGCACCCACCGCAACGGCCTCGTCGGGGTTGACCCCTTTGCCGGGCTCCCTGCCGAATACCTCTTTCACCTTCGCCTGCACCCTGGGCATTCGGGTCATGCCGCCCACCAGGATGACTTCGTCGATGTCGCGCGGCGAATACCCGGCATCCTTGAGGGCCATCTTGCAAGGTCCGACGGTCTTCTCGACCAGGTCATCCACCAGGCTCTCGAGCTTGGACCGGGTGAGCTTCATGGTGAAGTGTTTGGGGCCGCTTGCATCGGCCGTGATGAAGGGGAGATTGATGTCCGTTTCATTGTTGCCTGAAAGCTCGATCTTGGCCTTTTCCGCAGCCTCCTTCAACCGCTGCAGCGCCATCTTGTCCGTTCGGAGGTCAATGCCCTGATCCTTTCTGAATTCGTCGGCCAGATAGTCGATCACCCTGAGGTCAAAGTCCTCACCGCCCAGATGGGTGTCCCCGTTCGTGGACTTGACCTCGAAAACCCCTTCCCCGATCTCGAGGATGGAGATGTCGAAGGTGCCCCCTCCCAGGTCGTAAACGGCGATCTTCCGGTCCCCTTTCTTGTCGAGCCCGTATGCCAGGGCGGATGCCGTCGGCTCGTTGATGATCCGCTCGACCTGCAAACCGGCGATGCGGCCCGCGTCTTTGGTCGCCTGCCGCTGGCTGTCGTTGAAATAGGCCGGGACCGTGATCACGGCTTCCGTGATCTTATCTCCGAGATAGTCTTCCGCGGTTTGCCTCATCTTCTGAAGGATCATGGCGGATATCTCGGCCGGGCTGTACTCCTTGCCCCTTATGGACAGGTGGGCGTCGCCGTTGGGAGCCTTCACGATCTTGTATGGAAGGACCTTGATGTCCTTCTGAACCTCGGGCGAGTCAAACTTGCGCCCGATCAATCGCTTCACCGCAGTGACCGTGTTCTGAGAATTGGTGATGGCCTGCCGTTTTGCAGTCTGACCCACCAACCGCTCGCCCCCTTCCGTGAAGGCAACGATCGACGGCGTGGTCCTGCTTCCCTCGGCATTGGCGATGACAACGGGATCACCGCCCTCCATCACCGCCACGCATGAATTGGTCGTCCCCAGATCTATCCCTACTACCTTTCCCATCGTATTCCCTCCTGGCTTTACAGCTTCAAACCTCTTCGGTCATGTATTTGATTCCCCTGCGGGGCATGTGCTTTATGGGTTTCCCGCGTCCTTCCCTTTGCTCACAACCACAAGCGCCGGTCTCACGAGCCGTTCGTTGAGAACATATCCCGTCTGGCACGCCTGGACCACGGTCCCGGGCGGGACCGAGTCATCTTCCTTCTCCATGAGGGCCTCGTGATAGTTCGGGTCGAAGACGGCGCCCTCGGCCTTGACCTCCTCCAGTCCCTCCTTGCTCAAGACGTCCTTCAACCCTTTCAGAGTCAGACTGACCCCTTCCTTCAGCGCATCGAGCGCATCCCGTCCCTGCGCGTGCTCCAGGGCCTTTTCCAGATTATCGATGACAGGGAGAAGCTGTTTAATGAGGACTTCGTTGCCGAATTTGGAAAGATCGTCCTTATCTCGCTGGAAACGCTTTTTGAGGTTCTCCATTTCCGCACGGGACCGTACGTAGAGATCGAAGTTCGTGGCCGCCTCTGCCTGAGCCGCCTTGATCTTTTCGATCAACTGGTCCCGAGCCATCTCTTCAAGAGGCGTTTCTTTGGTCCCCGGTGCTTGATCCGAAGCAAGGCTTGAACCCGTCTCACCATTTTCCGGACTGCGAACATCCCTCTTTTTCACGTCTTCATGAGCCTTACCCGACAATGTGACCCGATCCACGCCTCGCTCCTCTTTCCACCCTAGCACTGAATCTCTGAAAGAATTTCTTCCAGACGGTAAGCATCCCATTCTGCCTTGTCAAGGAACGCGCGGCCCAAGATGAAGCCCCGTGTGCGGTCTCGCGGGGCTCGGGCTTTCCTCTAGCTACCAAAAGGAAACAAGGATATCGAAACCAAGGCCGTAACCTATCTCCCGGCACCTCAAGGGAATGGGGGTGTTATTCATCGAGTCCCTTGCCTGTAAGCCTTTCAAGGGCCTCCATGTACTTCTCCCGTGTGCTTTCGATGATGTGCGGGGGGAGCGTCGGGGGTGGGGGCTTCTTCGGCCACTTGATGGAGAGGAGGTAATCCCTCAGGTACTGCTTGTCGAAGCTCTTCTGCGGGCCTCCGGGGCGGTAGTCGTTTTCGGGCCAAAACCTCGACGAATCGGGCGTCATGACCTCATCGATCAGCAAAATCTCACGGTCAACCGTGCCGAACTCGAATTTGGTGTCTGCAATGATGATCCCCTGCTTCGCCGCCATATCCCTTCCCAGCGCATAGATCCTCAGGCTCATCTCACGGACCCTATCCGCGGTCTCGGGCCCGAGGATTTCAGCCGCTTGATCAAAGGAAATGTTCTCATCGTGCATGCCGTCTTCGGCCTTGGTGGACGGCGTAAAAATAGGCCGCTCAAGCTTTTGGGACTCAACGAGTCCCTTTGGGAGAGGCATCCCGCACACGGTCCCAGACACACGGTATTCCTCCCATCCCGAGCCTGCCAGATAGCCTCGCACAATGCACTCTATGGGCAAGGGTCCGGCCTTCCTGACCAGCATGCTCCTGCCCGAAAGTTGATCGTGGTACTTCCGGCACACCTCGGGGTATTTTCGAGCGTCACTGGTGATCACGTGGTTCGGCATCACCCCCTCCAGCTGCTTGAACCAGTGAAGCGAAATCTGTGTCAGGATTTTGCCTTTGTCCGGGATAGGTTCGTTCATCACCACGTCAAAGGCCGAAATCCGATCACTTGCCACAATGAGCAGTTGATCCTCAATTTCATAAACATCTCTCACTTTGCCACGTTTGTACAATTTCAAGTCAGAAAAATCGGTCAGCTTCATGGTCGGTATCTCCTTGGTATTTCTTCATTGGACCCTTGGGTCACCTCTCACACGCCCTACTCACTTGTCTTCTCGCCCGGTGCTGTGCCCCGGATGGGCCGATCCCCCCAAGACAGATGGCGAGCCCCCTCCCCATATTTCAGATATTCCCTGTAATAGCCCAGGACAGAATTCCTGAACGCGACCGTCTCAGGATAGGGGGGAATGCCACCGTACTGCTTCACCCGGCCTGCCCCCGCACTGTAGGCGGCGAGGGCAAGGCTCATGTCCCCTTCATATGCTTTCAACATGCTTGCCAGGTAGCTGAGACCGCATTGAAGGGAGATCCTCGGCTGGAGCCGCGCGTCGGTACCCTCTTTCAGCAAGGTTCGCCGGTACCGGATCAGAAGCTCCGCCCTGCGATCCGAGCAGTCCAGCGCCTCGAGCATCAACTGCCTTGCGCGGTCGGCCTTCTGAAAGCGGTTTTGCTCATCCATTTCGATAAGAAGAGAGACAGCTTCGCTCCTGAGGCTTCTTTCTCTGGCCATCAGGGTCATGGCCTCTTCGTAATAGGCCGGCATGAAGACCTCCAATCCCATGTCCATGGCCGTCCTGGGCATGACCTGAGTCAGCCCGACGGCCCCGAGGGAAGAGACGGCCGCGTGGTTGAAATTGGATTCCTGCTTCACCAGGGCCAAGAAAAGCAAGGGGTCCACCGGATATTCTTCTGCGCCATGACTTTGGAGCGCAGATGCCATATCCGAGACATGGCTGAATCCCGCCAGCCGGGCGGTGCGCTTCCACTCGATCCCATAGGGACTCGCGCCGGACCTGTTTTCTCGATCCCTCATTCTGTCGAGATCCAATGCCGCAAGGGCAGGCGCTGTTGCCCTTTCAACAAAGGCACTGTAAACGTGGTTAACAAACTGGATGTTTTGCGACGTCAAATGTGCCCCATTTCCATCGGTTCCCTTACATTGGTTGTAAAAGCGCCCCAGCCCCTCCCTGAGGTTGTATCCCGTCTCTTCGAGACTCCTTCTCAAAATCCTTTCGAGGATCGGCATGCAGATTCGATCCGCGAGCCGTTCGTCGTTCTGAGGCGTGAGGTGGCCCCAGTAATCCCTGAAACGTTCTCTGGCAGTCTCCCTCGTCCGTTTGTGGGAGAGGGCGTACTCTGTGATAATCTTCAAGCGCTCTCCGGGAAACGACTCATCCTGGCGCGTAGAAAGTGACCCAACGGCCTTGGCCAGCAGGGTTTCGGCCAGGATCGCCAAATCATTTGCCTGTCGGTACATTTCTTCCTCCGCCACCTTCAACCCCAGTGCTTTAGCCACATCCGGGGTGATTCTCAGCACCCCCTCCTCTCCCCTGTACGTGCCGTCCTCGATGCTCTTTTCATGGGCCAGCATGGTTGTAGGAGACGATAATTTCCTTCAGAAGCGTCATGTCCATGTCGCTCCATCCGGTGGAGACCATGTGAAGAAAGGCTGCCGCTGTAAAAAGAAGAATGCGACCCCATCGCCTGGAAGTCGAATCAGAGAAAAAATGTGAGTCAAATATTGGCATCTTCAATGGGTAACGGTTAAAATCGCGAAGCTGTGAGGACAAATGTAACAAAAGGCGACCCTAAATTGAAGTATTTACTGCCCGATCCGGCCCGGGGTGTAAGATTAGGAGGTCGGGAGGAGGAGCCTTCACTGAGCACTGATCACTTTGCCCTTTGTGGTGAAATGTTTTGTCCTTCGGTCGCCCGCAGAGACAACAAGAAGGAAAAACGAGGCAGCCAAAATGATCGAAAACGCAGAGTCCACGCCATCGAGGCTTCTCATGGCTTATGCCCATCTCCTGCTGGATACACCTCTCCGTGGCCCAGTCCTGGACCTTGCCTGCGGTGACGGGCGAAATGGGCTTTTTCTGGCCGAGTGCGGCCTCCGCGTTGTCTTCTGCGACCGTTCGGAAACCTCCCTGGACAAAGTGAAAAGAAACGCATCGAAGCTGGGGCTTGGCGTTGAGACCTGGCAACTGGATCTTGAGACCGGGACGAAGGGACTTCCGGAGAATCGGTTCGGGGCCATCCTGGTCTTTCGATACCTTCACCGGCCACTGATCCCAGAGATCAAGCTATCCCTAAGAAAGGACGGCCTTCTCATATATGAAACCTTTACAATGACCCAGGCTCAATTCGGCCGACCCCGGAATCCGTCCTTTCTGCTTCGACCCGGGGAATTGCTCGACTGGTTTTCCCCGTGGACGCTGATCCGTTACTTCGAAGGCGTCAAGCAAGACCCGATCCGGGCGGTGGCGAGCATCATCTGCAGAAAAACGCATTAACGCCAAACCTTGCTTGAGCGATTCACGAGATTCGGAGCCGAATTTAGCGGCCGCAGCGGCTGGTCCGAACGTGTCCCGGGAAGGACCGGGATCGATTTTTTACGGACAGTGGTTATTTTAGCTGACGTAAAGACTGTGGAATGGGACGCTTCATATGAAGACCCATTCCGGGGAGGTATCAAATGAGAACCCTATTGATTGTATCTGCGATCGTTTTCATCACGGCCCTTGGCTTTGCCTTTGGGCATTCGAAGGGTGCGGCGTCCAATACAAAAGGAGAGGGAGCAGTCATGGGCGAAAAACAAGGCAATCTGAGAACAGCGACCTTCGCAGGGGGGTGTTTCTGGTGCGTGGAGTCGGACTTTGAAAAGGTCGACGGCGTGGTGGAGGTCATATCCGGTTACACGGGCGGCCACAAGGACCATCCGACCTACAAGGAAGTTTCAGCCGGCGGGACCGGGCATCTGGAGGCCATCGAGGTGCGTTATGACCCTGAAAAGATCTCTTACGAGGCCCTGCTGGATGTCTTCTGGCGTCAAGTGGATCCCACCGACCCGGACGGGCAGTTCGTGGACCGGGGGGATCAGTATCGATCGGCCATCTTTTATCAAAATGAAGAAGAGCGGCAGCTGGCCGAGGCATCCAAGAAGAAACTGGCTGAATCGGGGCGATTCGACAAACCCATCGTGACCGAGATCATCAAGCTGACCACCTTTTATCCGGCAGAGGACTATCACCAGGACTACTACAAGAAAAGCGAGTTGCGCTACAAGTTCTACCGATGGAACTCAGGCCGCGATGCCTTCTTGAAGCGGACATGGGGAGAAACAAAGGATGAGGCGAAAGCCCCCGGGGGATCATCCCGGTACACGAAACCGAGCGATGAAGCGCTCAAGAAGAGGCTTACGCCCATGCAATACAAGGTGACCCAGCATGAGGGGACGGAGCCGCCCTTTGACAATGAATACTGGGAAAACAAGAAAGAGGGCATCTATGTGGATGTCGTCTCAGGGGAGCCGCTCTTCAGCTCCCTTGACAAATTCGACTCCGGAACAGGCTGGCCGAGCTTCACCCGGCCCCTTGAGCCCGAAAACATCCTGGAGAAACAGGATCGAAGCCTCTTCATGGCCCGTACAGAGGTCCGGAGCAGGCATGGGGATTCCCATCTGGGGCATGTCTTCCCGGATGGCCCGCCTCCCACGGGGCTCAGGTACTGCATGAACTCCGCCGCCCTTCGGTTTGTCCCGAAAGAAGATCTGGAAAAGGAAGGCTACGGCCGGTACAGTCACTTGTTCTGACCGGTCGCAGAGGGCACCATGGAAGAAAAAGAGCTTTACAGGGAACGGTTTGAAAATCTTTTCAGGGTGGCGAGAAAGGTCACGTCGTCTCTGAACATCGGCGACATCCTGGAATTTATCCGCGACGAGGCCAAGGCCACCATCCCCTCTGCAGAGGAGGCCTGTCTGCTCATTTTCGACCCCGATGCCGCCCGCTACACGCGACCCCTTCACTGTGGGGTCTACAAGGATCGGCTCAACTGTCAACTCTGCAAACGGGGCCGCCACACGGTTCAGAAGGCCCTGAGCCACCCCACAGCCATTCAGTGCGCGGCCTACCCCGACCAGAGCAGGTGTCATGATTGCGAAATTGGGCAAAGTCTGCCGGAAAACGCCGAGGGCATCGCTCAAGACGGGCATTCATCCGGGAGCTCGGCCAACAGGCTTTGCGACATTGCCTTGCCCATCTATGACGCGGATAAGCTCCTCGCGGTGCTGGAGCTCATTGCTAAGGAAGGGCATTCGTTCACCAGCAGGGATGTGATCCTGCTCAAGGATCTGACCGAGCTTGCGACCAATTCCATCGTCAACGCCCGAAGCCACTGGAAGATCTCTCAGGAAAAGCTCAACATGGACCAGATCCTGGCCCATCTGAGGCCCTTTGTCCCGGAGACCGTAAAACGCATCGTGGAAAAGGACCCGTCGGCGCCCTTGATGGGGAAGCAGGACGTGGACATTTCCGTGCTCTTCCTGGACGTGGCGGGTTACACCAAGATCAGCGAGAATCTGACCCGGGAAAAACTGAACTTCATCATAGAAAAGTACTTTTCGAGCTTTCTGGACGTGATATACAATTTTGAAGGGGATATCAACGAGACGGCGGGCGACGGCCTCATGGTCGATCTTCCAGGGCAACACTGAAAAGAACGCAGGGGATGCTGGCCGGGCCGCGCTGGCCATCCGTCAGCGAACCCTGGAGATCAACAGAGAGCTGGAGGGCCGGTTCGAACCCATCCACGTCAACATGGGAATCAACTCAGGAATCGCCTCGGTCGGCATGACCAAGTTCAGCGGAGCTGCCGGGACGCGGATGACCTTTACGGCCACAGGACCTGTAACCAATCTCGCGGCCCGCATCGCGTCGGCTGCCACCGAAGGCGACATCTTGGCAGGGCCCGAGACCGCGGCGCGAATTGAAAAGGAGATCCCGCTCTATGGGCGGGGCCCCATGGCCTTCAAGAACGTCAAGGAAACGGTACGGGTCTTCAGCCTGGTCCGGCCATCCTAGATAAACCCACGCATGGGTGCTTCGGGCCCGTGCGGTGGCAGCGAAGAGGTCATCTGAGAAAAGACAGGACATGCAAGTGCGTTTCCGGTGAAGGCGCGCCACGGCCTGGACGTCCCGACACATTTTCGCATCCTCATGTCCCATTTCCACTGGGACCACATCCAGGGTTTCCCCTTCTTCAGCCCTCTGTACATCCCCGGCAATCGCATCTCCATCTATGGCTGCTCCGAAAAGCCTTGGGACGCCCTGAATTCGCTGCCCAAGATTGATGATTTTGAGCAGGGGGGCAGCTCTTGGCATTTGACGAATCTTGGTGTATGTACCGCTTCGTTGCGGTATTATGAGACCGGATCAAGGCGATCCTGACATTAAAACAAAGACAGGTGAGAAGTCATGTTGCAGCCAGGCACCGGCATTGAAATGACCAAGGGTTATCGGGGCGTCAAAGGCGAGATTCTTGAGCGGACCGAGTCGCAGTTCGAATTCTATGTTTTGAAGCTTGAAAACGGGATCCACCTGGTGGCAGGTCCAACGGCCTTCGAAGTCACCGAGACCATGAAGTGGTCCGAAAGCTGAGCCATGAAAAACGCCCCAGTCTCAGGAAAACCGTCTTCAGGCAACGTCCCTCATCTTCTCCAAAGCCCTTCGGGCCTAAAAATGGAGGTGAACGCCGACGGCTCCATTCGCCGCGTGGACCACGGCGATATTCTCCTCAATCTCTTTCTCGGCACCGAGATCGAAGGGGGGCCCGCCAACCTATATCTGCGCCGTCATGGCGCATCGATCGAGGCCATACCCCTCCTGGGCCCGAAGAGTCCCGCCACCATCCAGATGGGCGAACGGGTTATGAGGGCCGGCGGCGAATGGCACGGCATCCGCTTCTCCGTTTCGCTGGTTCTGGCGGAATCGGCCCCTGCCTGGTTCTGGCACGTAAGGCTTGAAAACGCCTCCCATGGGCCGGAGACACTGGACCTGATCTATGCGCAGGATCTAGGACTTGCCCATTACGGCGCGGTTAGGATAAACGAGTATTACACCAGCCACTATGTGGACCACACGCCTCTCTCTCACCTGGAAAGGGGATTTGTCCTCGCCTCACGCCAGAATCTTTCCATGTCCGGTCGGAATCCCTGGACCCTCATTGGCGCCCTGGGTAAAGGAGTCGATTACGCCACCGATGCGCTCCAGTTTCACGGACTTGCCACCCGCGCAGGCCGCATGCCCGTGGGTCTCACCGAGGGGTTACCCCGTACCCGCAGGCAGCACGAGCACTCGATGGTCGTGATCCAGGAGGCGCCCGTGCGGCTTAGGCGGGGCGAAGTCGCCGAGCAGGGTTTCTTCGGATGGTTTGAAGCGGACCATCCTGATGCGACCTCTGACAATGATCTCGTTTTCGTTGATGAAGCCATGGGGTTGCCGGAGGCGGTGCCGAAATCCAACCCAGATGCGCCCTGCGGCTCAAAGCCGACAGCGAGCCTGTTCGCCACCGCCCCCTTGTTGAACGCGCTGGATCTGACCGAAGTCGAAATCACCGATCTCTTCGGCACCGAGCTGCGTGAGGTTGAACGCGAGGATAACAAAATCCTCTCGTTTTTCACCGGCCCGAACCGCCACGTGGTGTTGAAAGCCAAGGAGCAGGGCGTGCTGCGGCCCCACGCCCAGATCCTCCGGACCGGTGACCGCCTGATTCCCGAAGAGGCGGCCCTCACCTCCAACACTTGGATGGGCGGGGTGTTCCACGCCATGGTCACCCAGGGCCACGTCAGCATCAACCGTTTTCTATCCACCACCCACAGCTACCTGGGCCTTTTTCGCGGGAACGGTCTGCGTCTTTTCGTGGAGCTCGTCTGACGGCTGGCACCTGCTGGACGTGCCTTCCGCCTTCGAGATGACGCCGGAGCGCAGCCGCTGGATTTACAAACACCCGACCGGGTGCATCGAAATCCGCAGCGGCGCCCCAGCCGACCGACACGAATTGACGCTCTCGGCGGCGGTACTGTCCGGCGCCTCTGTCCGCTTTCTTTTGTCCAACCACGTGGCCCTCAACGGGGACGACGGAATCGATGGTGTACCCGTCCGATATAGGATGGATGACGAAGGCGTGTTCGTTCAACCAACCCCCGAATCCGATGTGGGCCGTCGCTTTCCGGATGGCGGTTTCCGAATCGTCCCACTGCCCGGCACCATCATCGAGCGGATCGGCGGGGACGAGCTGCTGTTCGCAGACGGCCGCTCCCGGAATCAGCCCTATCTCTGCATGATCAGCGAGTCGGCCGTTTCCATCGGTTTCCGCACTCAAGGGGTGTCTCATCCCCGAGGCCCGGGAAACAAGAGCAGAGGCCGGATCGGGCTCGATTCTGGACCGACATGACCGGGACTTCCACATCCATCCGCCCACCGTGGAGCCCTCTGGCCGACGCGGCGAAACGGTTCGGAGAAATCCTGCCCTGGTTCATTCAGAACACCTTGATCCATTACCTGGCCCGCAGGGGCCTGGAGCAGTATACCGGTGGAGGATGGGGCACCCGCGACATCTCTCAGGGGCCGGTGGAGATCTTTCTGGCGCTGGGTCGCCATGAACCCATACGAGACATCCTGATCCGCCTCTTCAAGACGCAGAACCCCGATGGCGACTGGCCCCAATGGTTCATGTTCTTCGATCGGGAGCGGAACATCCGGGCAGGTGATACCACGGCGACATCGTGTTCTGGCCTCTGCTGGCCCTGGCCCAATACCTCACCGCCTCGGAGGACGGGGCACTGCTTGATGAGGACGGTTCCCTTCTTCCATCCGGAGGGAGACGACTCGGGCCGAAAAGGCGACGCTATGGCGACATGTGGCGACGCGCCCTCGGCCGTCATAGGCAACCGGGTCATTCCCGACACCCGGCTTGCGGCCTACGGCCACGGCGACTGGAACGATTCGCTGCAGCCGGCTGACCCGAGCATGCGGGAGCGCCTTTGCAGCGCCTGGACCGTGACGCTCCACTATCAGACCCTCGCACAGCACTTGCGAGGCCTTAGAAGGGGCTGGGCCGACGCGACGAGGCAAACCAATTTTCAGGCCTTGGCAGGAGAAGTCCGCGATCAGTTCCAGCGCTATCTGTTGGTGGATGAGACGATCACCGGGTTTGCCTATTTCCGTCGACGACGGACGAATCGATTACCTCCTTCACCCGCGCGACAAGACCACCGGCATCTCCTACAGCCTTCTCCCGATGATCCATGCCATCATCAACGACCTCCTGACCCCGGAGCAGGCAAAGAAGCACCTGGACATCATCAAGGCACACCTGCTCGGCCCCGATGGGGCACGGCTGTTTGACCGGCCCATGGCGTACCGGGGCGGGCCCCAGAGATTTTTTCAGCGTGCGGAAAGCGCTTCCTTCTTCGGTCGTGAGATCGGGCTGATGTACACCCATGCGCATCTGCGCTATGCGGAAGCCCTGGCGCACCACGGTGATGCCGAGGGGTTTTTCCTGGCCCTCTGTCAGGCCAACCCTGTCGGAATACGTTCGATCGTCCCCGCCGCAACCCTTCGCCAGGCCAATTGCTACTACTCGAGCTCGGACGGTGCGTTTGCCGACCGATATGAGGCGTTCCTGGAGTATGACCGTGTGAAAAAGGGCGAAATGACTCTCGACGGAGGATGGCGGGTTTACTCGAGCGGGCCGGGTATCTGGACAAGGCTGCTGCTTCAGTCTTTCCTCGGTCTTCGTTGGGAACGATCTGCGCTGGTGGTTGATCCGGTGATGCCCAAGCCGCTCAACGGGCTTCGGATGGAGATGAAACTGGGCAACTACTCAGTCGAAGTGACCTATCGCATCGAGGGCTCCGGGTTCGGCCCCAAGAGGGTTGACCTTAATGGCGAAGATCTTCCTTTCACTCGGGTTGGAAATCCCTACCGCACCGGGGCAGCTCGAATCTCCATGGAGACAATGCGGCAGCGACTCACCCTGGGAACCAACCGCCTCACTGTTCACACAGGCTGAGGCACAGGTGGTGCGCTAGACGGCCAGATTGTACTTCTCTTTGACGATCTGACCTTTTTCCACAGGGGAGTAAGTCCAAAGGCCGCCCTTTTCGAGCTCCAGCAACATGTCGTAGGGTTCCAGGTCGCCGCTGCTCTCTTCGAACGTCACACAGCTGATGGCATGCCGGTTAAGCAGGCTCAGGATCCATTTGAACTGCTCCGGATCCATCGTTGTGCTTGGATTGTCAAGGAAGGCAAAGCGCGGGTTGGCAAGGAGGACGCGCGCAACAACCAGGAGCTGCTGCTCGGAGAGCGTAAGCACGCTTTCCCAGATCTGCCTGGTGTTCATGCCGCCGAAACGTTTCGGTATGGATTCGAGCCCCAGCGTCCGTAACCCATCCAGGACACGTATCTCCGGAAACTCGTTATTCAGCAGATCCTTCTCGCTCGGTTGCGCCGCTTCGGGCCAGGGGCGGATGAACAGCTCACGAAGCGTTCCGGGAGGCAAATAGGGACGTTCGGTTATAAAGAGAATCTGTTCCAGCGGGGGCCGGACAATATGCCCTTCGTTCACGTCCCAAAGCCCGGCGGTGGCGCGAAAAAGGGCTGTTCTGGCCGAACCGTCCGATCCGCAGACCAGGACTTGCTTGCCGTGCGGGATCGCAAGCGTCAGTTCCCTGACGAGCGTTCGGTCGCTGCCCGGTGCACGGAGCGTTACGCCCTCGTAAATTACCTGGTCATTGTCTTTAGGGCCCCGGCTTGCGGATATCTCAGCAGCCTTCGCCTGCCCGTTGGCCTCTGTCAGCGAGCTCAATCTGGCCAGCACGGCAGTGAAAGAGGAAATGGATTGGAACTGGGTAACAATCAAGGAAAACGCCCCCAGCAGGTGTCCGAATGCAATCGCCGACTGGGTGATCACACCAAACTGCACCTTTCCCTCGATGAAAAGCGGGGCAATGATCAGGGCCGGAATGATCTGGATCAGCCAGTTATAACCGGTGGTGAAAAAATTCACGTTTCGGCTCGTCTTGATAATGTGGAGAAAGTTCCCCGTCAGATCACCGAGATTTCGTACAAGCATCCTGATCAGACGACCTTCGCGTCGGCAGAGTGCTACCGACTCGGCGTTTGATCTCATGTGGATCAACGATGCCCGGAAATTGGCCTCCTTGTCCAACTGGTCAAAGTTCAACCGTACCAACCGCCGGCCAATGAAATAGGTCAAACAAGTACCTGCGGCCGCGTACAAAACGGACACGACAAACAGTCGGGGGCTGATGGACCAGAGCACGCCTGAAAATGCAATCACCGTCAGGGTTCCGTTGAGCACCATGAGCACAAAGGAGATGGTGGTAGCGGTAAATGCGCGGATATCCTCTGAGATGCGCTGGTCCGGATTCTCGATCTCGCCGGCCGTTTTTAGGCGATAATAGACTCGGTTATTCGCATAAACGAGGATGGTCCGGCGGGTTGCCCACTCTCTCCACAGCAGCCCGAAGCGTTCCTCGATGTAACGGTAGATGCCGGCAACGAGCGTGGAAGCGGCGAATACGCCGATGTACACCATTGCCATCAGCATAAATCCGCTCTGGTTGCGATCTTCGATGGCGGTCATGAAGTCGCGGCCCACGTAGCTGTTGAGGACATTTAAGGCATTGATGCCCAACAGAAAGGCGATCAGCAGCGCGATGAGCCACTTGGCCTTCCTGCCGACTTGTGGCGCGGTGAGGAAAATTTTCACCCAATGGGTGAAATGATCCCACGTTTCGCGGTTGACTAGAACCTTTTTCCCCATCTTCGCTTCCGGAATGGTGTTGATCCTTGCAGCCATATTATAACAACATGCTGAAAATACGGCAAGAACTTTAGACAGGGCGCTTCAGCTGCTTCAAGGCCTGCCATCTAATGATCGAATCGTCTCGAAGCCCATTGGGACTTGAGAGAAATTTTCTTGCCCCCCATCAGAACCTGACCGTCCCCTCTGCGGGACATTCCCGGCACGTGAATCCTTCTTCGTCGAAATTTGTAAGTCCCCGGCCATTGATCTCAATTTGCCGGATGGGCCGTGGCAAAGGCGGTTTCACAAGGATCCCGCCTGACGGCACAACCAGGTCACCCTTGAGCCTCAGGCGCAAAGCGTCCGGCCCCTCCAAACGCAACGACCAGGTGATTTCCCCGTAATGGGTGGGGAGGTTCTCCACTCCGACCTCGTACCCCTCCGACAACCATGCCGGGTCCACCCCCGCGCCGACGACCAGCGCCCTGTCCGCTTGCCGCTCGTAGGCGAACATGCTGCAGAGAGCCAGGATGTACTCTCCACTGATCCAGGTGTGGGGCAAATCGCCCATGAAGCTCGGGCTTGAGGGGTCACGCCAGGAAATCTCGGGCCATTGGTTCCAGGGCGGGATGCGCCGGTCGGCGAGCATGCATTTCATCAACTCCATGGCTTCGGCGCGTCTGCCGAGACGCACCAGTGCCCCGATGATGCGAATCTCATAGGCACTGTAGTTGTGCCAGATCACACCACCGCTCGTGCGCTCACGCAGTCCCGTCAGGTACTTTTCGAAGGTGGTCACCGTTTCGGCATGAGGCAAGAGACCGGGTTCATCCAGCAATGCTACGGCGATGGCGGTAGAGGTCGGGTCGAAGTCGCCGAGCTCCACAGATCCCGGCACGAAATCGATGCCATGTCGGGCGATGGTCGCTGACAGAGACGCCCTCACGTCATTCCGAGAAGGAATCCTTCAGCCGAGCAAGACGCGCTGCCTCCATCCCATCACCCAAGATCTCCGCCATGCGCGCTGCATCCCCCAGACCTCGGATGGCCCAGAAATCATCCCAAAACGAATGCACCGGATGGGCCATATAGCCTTCATGGCTCATGGATTCCGGCAGAAGACCGTAGAAGGCCCGTTTCTCGGGGCTCCGGTATTCCGTGGTGAGACGTTTCTTGCGTAGCCCTTCCATGAAGGCCAGAGCCCTCGCCACCGCCGGCCACATTTCGACCAAAAACGGTTTATCGCCGCTAAACCGAAAGTACTCCATGATGGCGAAAATGAATTCACCGTAGGCGTCGAATTCCGGAAGCCACTCCGGTCCTTCACGGCCGGCGCTGTCGGGAATGTTCCCGTCATCCGATTGAAAACCCACATACCAGCGTATAAAATCACGGATCGCGTCCCGATGGCCTATTCGCAGCAAAGCCGCCCCCATGATGGCACCGTCCCGAATCCAGGCACGGGAATAGCGCCGCGGCCCGGGACAGAGCGCCGGCCCGTCGCGGTTGATGAGGATATGTGCGGCTGCTGTCTTGAAGGCGTCCCCAAAGTGTTTCACCCGGGGTGGGAGGCGAAATCTGACACCGCTGAGATTGGCCTCCCAGTCCCGAACCGCGTGTGCAAACCCATGGGGGCCTGTATGCTTCCGGCGGAACAGTGATGTGTTTACCGAACCCTTGGCCTTCTCCACCGTCCCGAAAGGCACTGCAAGATAAACGTCCTCGTAAGCACCCGGTGCCAGGTCCATATCAAATCGCAGCGCACCGGACGCATAACCGAAATCGTCGGTCACTTGCGTCTCGGGCGGCAGATCACCGCTGGGCAGATAGCTCGTTACCCCTCCGGCAGCGAAGGGCGCAGCGCCGAATCCGACCGGAGGGGTCTGGGGGATCACCACCCTGCTTCCATCGACCGAGACCACGCCATCGCGAAAGGAGAGATCACGAAGGGCACTGGCGCCCCCGAAGGACTGCCAGCGCTGCCAGGTCGGGGTCACCTGGAAGGGACGGAGCGCCGCGAAAAACCTTATTGATTGAAGTGTCTGAGCGGTATTCAGGATGCGGTAGCGTAACGTGAGGAAGGCGCCGCCGTCTCCCTGGGCTGCAAAAGCGGTGATCTTCATGGTGAAGCCTTCGTGTCGCCATTCGCAGGTGGGAATAGGCAGATAGCCCTTCGTCAGTGCCTGATTCAATGCCACATCCGCCCATGTGTAGAGCCGGCCGGCCACAAAGAGAAACGGCTCGACGGAAAACGATCCCTTGTCCGATTCCACCATGCCCTCTTCATTCATCAGGGCCTGGGTCTCTCCCTCGCCGGTCCCCACGACGGTCCAGTAGGTTTGCCTGCCGAGAAAATACTTCGGATACAGGCCGGCCGGCTCTTCCCGGGCGATGGATTCAAAGAAGTGATTCAAGGTTCGGGAGAATTCATAGGGTCTCACCTCGACCCTTCGAATGCCGTACCCCAGGCCCTTTGCGCTTCGGTGAAGATTAATCCGGACGTACCGCGACGTGGTTTGGGGGAGGTAAAGGTAGCTCCGCGCACTGCCTGCCTGACGCGTGGCATAGACCGTGTTCCATGCGGCCCCATCGAGCGAAACCTCAAGATCGAGCGCCTGCGCCTGAAAACCCTTCTCCCACTGAACCACCAGTCCGCCGTATTTCCGCACCTCCTGGAAGTCGATCAAGAGCCACTGGGGTTCCTGCGATGGTTCGCTTCTCCAGCTCGAATCCTCGGCGGTCAGCGCGTTTTCCGGCCCGTGGCCCGCAAGCGCGCTTGAAGCATGGGCTTTCGGCGTTGAGCGGTAGGTCTCATCCCGGAACCTCAGGGCGTCGATCCAAACCGTCCCCTTGCCGCCAGGGCCTGCGGCGATGGCCAATTCAATGGCTGCCACGTCGCAGGGGGGGCCGCCGCCAAGCGGCCCCCAGGCGAATTCCACCTGATCGCTTTGAATGGTCAGGGACTGCCACGTTTCAGAAAAATCAAAGGCCTCAACCCGATACCGCCACACGTTCTGATGGGTCTTGTCCACAAGCTTGAGCTCGAAGGCGTTTCGCGGCGCAAGGCCGCGGATATTGAAAAGGAAGGCATAGCTTTCGGGGATATCGAGCGCAAAGGGTTTGGCGGCCACCACAAAACCACCCCCCCCGTGAAAATCGAAATCCAGCCGCATCGCCTCGCCCGTGGGGCACTGTTCCCGGGAAATGCGAAAGCGCCGGCTGCCCCGAAGTGATGGCCGTCCAGTCCGAAAGGTCTTCAAAGGCGTCCAGGACCATCTCCTTCAGCGCGGTCACGCCGGTTCACCTCCCAGATAAAGGGCCTTCACCGTGTCGTTTTCCTCGAGGGCGCGGATTTCATCCTCGAGGGCGATCCGGCCGCTTTGCATGACGTAGCCCCTTGAAGCAATCTCGAAGGCCATGAGGGCGTTTTGCTCAACGAGGAGGACTGGGGTCCCGGCCCGGTTGATGTCCTGGATGTTTTTGAAGATGGTCTCAACCAGGATGGGGGCAAGCCCCATGGAGGGCTCATCCAGGAGCAGGAGCCCGGGACGGGCCATCAAGGCCCGACCGATCGCCAGCATCTGCTGCTCACCTCCGGAGAGGGTCCCGGCGACCTGGCGGCGCCGCTCCTTGAGGCGCGGAAAAAGGGCGAACAGGGACTCCATGTCTTTCTTGATCCCTCCCGGCTCCTTCCGAAGAAATGCACCCATCTCCAGGTTTTCCATGACCGTGAGGCGGCTGAAAATCTTTCTTCCCTCTGGGACCTGAGAAATCCCGGAGGAGACGATCTTGTGGGGGGGAAGACGCTCGATGCGCAAGCCGTTGAAAAGAACCTCCCCCGCCCTCGGGCTGAGCAGACCCGAGATGGTGTTGAGAAGCGTGCTCTTGCCCGCGCCGTTACTCCCGATGAGGGTCACGATTTCGCCGTGGCGGATCGCCAGGGAAACGCCCTGAAGGGCATGGATGTTTCCGTAATAGGTGTGAAGGTCCCGGACCTGGAGGATTTGCCGGCCCTGATTCATCAGGTCTCCTCAAGTCGTCCTGCGAGGGGGCGAAGTCTCAGATTGCCGGCCATGCGCCCCAGATAGGCCTCGATGACCCTGGGGTCTTTTTGCACCGCCTTTGGTTCGCCTTCCGAGATCTTGGTGCCGTTGTCAAGCACGATCACCACGTCTGAGATCCCCATGACGACGCGCATGTCGTGCTCGATCAGAAGGATCGTGAGGCCCAGTTGCGATCGAACCCGGTCGATGAACTGCGTCAGGGCGCTGGTTTCCTGGGGATTCATGCCGGCGGTGGGCTCATCCAGCAGGAGGAGCCGCGGTTCCGTTGCCAGGGCGCGGGCGATCTCGAGCCTCCGTTGATCCCCATAGGGGAGATTCTTGGCCAGAAGGTCGGCCTGACTTCCCAGACCCACGAATTCCAACAACGCTTCCGCTTTTCGGTAGGCCCCCCGTTCCTCTTCCACGGCACCCCTGCCCCGGGCAACGGCCCCCCAGACCCCCGCCCGCATCCGGCAGTGGCGCCCAACCAGAACGTTTTCGAGTGACGTCATGTGGTTGAACAAACGGATGTTCTGGAAGGTCCTCGAAATGCCGAGCCGCGTGATGACATGGCGCTTGATACCCCGTAGGCTTTTTCCTGTCAAAAGCATGTCGCCCTTATCCGGCCCACAGACGCCCGTGAGACAATTGAAGAGCGTGGTCTTCCCGGCGCCGTTTGGACCGATGAGCCCGACGATCATGCCCTCCTCCACATCGAGATTCACGCGGGAAAGCGCGACCAATCCGCCGAAGCTTTTGCTGAGCTCTCTTATCTTCAGAAGCACGCCCATAGCACTCACAAAATTCCGAGATCAGAAGTCTGGCGTTAGAGCTTGTCGCAGCATAGAGGATTCAATCCTTGATCTCCATCCGTCTTCTCGCCGAAGGGATGAACCCCGCGGGCCGGAAGATCATCATCAGGACCAGGAGAGCCCCGAAGGCCAACATGCGATACTGCTGCACTTCCCGAAGGATTTCCGGGAGCCCGATCAGGGCCACCGCCCCGAGAATGACGCCGGGGATGCTCCCCATACCGCCGATAATGATCAGGCAGAGCACGTTGATGGACACCATGAGGGAGAAGTTTTCGGGGAAGATTGAGCCCTGTCTGGCGGCAAATATGGCACCGCCGATGCCGGCAAAGGAGGCCCCGATGGAGAAAGCGAGAAGCTTGTACTTCAGGATGTCGATGCCCATGACTGCGGCCGCGTCCTGGTCCTCTCTCATGGCGATCCACGCCCGGCCGATGCGCGAGTTGTTGAGCCGATCGGCTATGAACGCGGACAGAAGGATACCGCACAGGATCACGTAGTACCATCTTGCCGGGGTGTGGATGACCCATTCCCCTACGGTTGGAGGATCAATCCTCAACAAACCCCTGGGGCCGTTGGTGAGGGCGTCCATGTTGTTGAGGAGAATTCGAATGATCTCACCAAAGCCGAGCGTCACGATGGCCAGATAGTCACCCCGCATGCGAAGCACCGGGATTCCCAGGAGGGCCCCGCCGCCCGCGGCAAGCGCCACGCACGCCGGGAGCATCAGCCAGAACGGGATGTGAAGATCGAACTGGGGTGAGGCCACGAGGGCGTAGCCGTACGCCCCCATGGCGTAGAAGGCGACGTAGCCGAGGTCGAGGAGACCGGCAAACCCGACTACAATGTTCAGTCCGAGCCCCAGGATCACGTATATCCCGATGTCACCCAGGACCTGTGTCCAGTAGTTGCCGACGAGCGGCGGAAGGCACAACAGAAAAACCATCAGCGCCGCGATATAGACTTTCCCAGGGAGCCTTATCCCCTTTTTCACCCCTTCGATTTTCCTTGCACCTTGCACCTTACGCCGTGCCCCTTTCCTATTTCTTTGCTTTCCCGTGCGCCTTGCACCTTTTCCCTATCCCCTGACCGTTTCGCCAAGGATCCCACGGGGCCGAAATACGAGGACCAGGACCAACAGGCCGAAGGCGATCACGTCCTTGTATTCGGAAGGCATGAAGAGCACGCCCAGGGCCTCTGCCAGGCCCAGAAAATAACCGCCGAGCATGGCGCCCGCCACGTTTCCGATGCCGCCGAGCACGGCCGCGGTAAAGGCCTTGATCCCTGGGACAAAACCCATCATGTGGTTGATCTGGGTGTAGTACATGCCGACCATGACGCCGGCTGCCGCTGCGAGCGAGGAGCCAATCACAAAGGTCGTTACGATAATGCGGTTCACGTTGATCCCCATGAGCGACGCCGCCTCCTTGTCTTCGGCCACGGCGCGCATGGCCTTTCCCGTCTTGGTCTTCCGGATGAAGAGCAGGAGGGCGGCCATAAGCAACAGGGAGCCGAAGATGATGAGGATCTGGAAATAGGAAACGGTGACGGCCCCGAGCTCCAGGAAAGCCTCGGGAATCACATCAGGATAGACCTGCATGCGGGCATCGATGATGAGCATCATCACATTCTGGAGAAAAATGGAGGCCCCGATGGCGCTGATAAGAGGAGCCAGCCGCGATGCCCTCCGGAGCGGGCGGTAAGCGACCCGTTCAAGGAGCGCCCCCAGGCAGGAAGAAAGGATCATGGCCGCGCCGAAGCCCCCGATGATTGAAAAGACGGGATGGTCGCCGGCCCAACCGCGATGGACGAGGGCCGTCAGGACGGCGTACCCGCCGAAGGCGCCGAACATGAAAATCTCGCCGTGGGCGAAGTTGATCATGAAGAGGATGCCGTAGACCAGTGTGTAGCCCAAGGCGATGAGGGCGTAGATGCCTCCAATGGTCAGCCCGTTTATGATCTGATCTATGAGGATTTCGGGGCTGAGAATGAACGTCATCATCTGCCGCTGGGTTAGGGGACCGATGGCAAGCTGCAGGATTCCCATGGAGTGATGGGCGCCTCGTCGCGTATAGGCATCCTTGGCCTCCGCGTGGAATCACTCATTTAGAAGGCCATCTGTTTGAAGAACCGTTTGCCTCCCTCCTCGACCACCTGGTAGACGACCACAACCGATCCGGCACGATCTCCGTTTGCGTCAAAGGCGATCTGTCCGGTGATGCCCTGCACGTTGATTGCCGCCACCGCATCTCTCAGTCCCTTTTTCCCTATGGTGAGGCTCCCGTCGGCTTCTTTCTTGGCCACCTGCTCCACGGCCTTCATGAGGATGTTGGCGGCATCGTAGGCCTGGGGAGAAAAGGTCTGTCTTGGTCCATACCTGGCCTCGAATTTCTTGACCCACTCAGGGTTGGGCTCTTGGGCGTACGTGACATAGGCCCCGTTTGAGGCGGTCCCCCCGGCCTGGATGAAGTCCTTTTCCGTGAAGCAACCGTCATCGCTCATGAACTGGGCTTTGATGCCCAATCGTTTCATCTGACGGACGACGAGCACGCCTTCCGCGGACATGCCGCCAAAATAGACCAACTGGGGCTTGAGGGGTTTGATCTTTGTCAGGACAGGTGAAAAGTCCTTGTCTCCCCGGGTGAGCCCCTCCATGGCGAGGACCTGGCCTCCTTTGGCCTTCATGTTCTTTCCAAAATCCTCTGCAAGGCTCTGGCCGTAGTCGCTTTTGTCGTGAAGGAGCGCGACCCGGGTCCACTTGTTATGGAGGGCAAAGGCCGCGGCACGCTGGGCCTGGATCTTGTCGTTCCAGCAGGTCCGGAAAAAAACGGGGATCCCGCGTGCGGTGAGCTCCAGGGCCGTGGAGGAGGGCGAGACCATCAGGACCTTGTACTTGTTGTGGATGTCCGAGGCAGGCTTGCTCCCGCCGCTGCACATGTAACCCACGAGCCCCACCACCAGGGGGTCGTTACAGATCTTTTCCGCGATGGCAACCGAAGGCGGGCCCGCACAGCCATCGTCTTCAGCCTGAAGGACCAGCGGATGGCCCAGGATTTGGCCTTTTGCCTGGATCGCCATCTCGGCCCCATTCTTAATGTCGATGCCCATGCTGGCGTAATCTCCCGTAAGCATGGCGCCAAGAGCGATCTTGATGGGTTGGCCTGCCGGGATGGTGATCGTACCCCAGTCTTCCGCTTGCGAGCCGGTGACACAAAGCCACATACCTAAGAAAAGGAAAAAAGCAAATTTGATGGCGCTCCTTCCCATGGCGTTCCTCCTTTCATCGTCACAAACGGTCTAGCCCCGGGGCCTGGGTCGATCCGGGATCACGCCGGACCCACTTTTCGTTTTCGCACCTTTTCCTTGATCCGGTTGATGTGCCCCCGCCCCAGCCCTTTGACCTCGCAGCCGAGCTCGAAATAGCGCTCGATCTTGCGGTCGTCCAGGATGCCGAAGCAGTCTACCACAGCAAGGGGGCCCCCCGCCATGGCCACCACGTCATCCGGATCAAGGTCCATATAAGGCTGGTGCCGGACGGCCAGCACCACCGCATCCGACCCCTTCAGGGCCTGGTCAAGGGCCGGCGTCATCCTGAAGCCACCCAGCTGATCCTGGTTCCGGAAGAACCGCGCGAGGCTGGCGCCCACCGCAGGGTACGACGTCCTGGTTTTCCAGCTCCCACCAGTGCTCCACATAAGGGTCATGGGCCTTGACCTCAGCCCCCATTTCCGTCAGTTTGCGGATGATCACCTCCGAGCCGCTGTACCGCGTGTCCCCCACGTCCTCGCGGTAGGATGCCCCGAGGAGCGTGATCTGGGCCGCCGCCACGATACGTCCCATATTCCTCAAGGCGTCTCTCGCCAATTGGGCCGCGTGGAGGGCACGGGTGTCATTGATGTTGATGGCCTCGGGCGTGATCTTGAAAATGTCGTTTTCAAACCCCATCAGATGCTTGTAGGCCCAGAGGCCCAACCCCCCGTCCTTGGGGAGGCAGTAGCCCCCGATGCCGGGGCCCGGGAAAATGATGTTGCTGTGGGTGGGGCGGACCTTGATGGCATTGATGACCTTGATCAGGTCCACGCCGTTGGTTTCGGAAAACAGGCTCCACTCGTTCAAGAAAGCCAGGATGGTCGCCCGGTAGCTGTTTTCAACGATCTTGCAGGTCTCGCTCTCGATGGGCCGGTCCAGCACGGTCATCGGAAACTTCTCCACGTTGAGGACCTCAGAGAGAAACTTGACCACCCGCTCACGGCTCAGCGCGTTGATGCCGCTGCACACGCGCCAGAAGTCCCGAATGGACTTCACGTAGTCTTTTCCCGGCATCACCCTCTCGAAGCTGTGCGCCAGGAGCGGTTCCTCCTCTATGCCTCGCGCCTTGAAGGCCTTCTTGATGTGGGGGTAGGCCACGTATTCGGTGGTCCCCGGGGGGACCGTGGTTTCGATCAGCACCAGGCAGTCCGGCGATATCTTCTGCCCGATGACTTTGAAGCTCTCCTCCAGGGCGTTGATCTCGGCGTACCCGGACCGGAGCTGCCCCAGGTCCTGCTTGAGAAAATCGCACTGAACGTCCACGACCAGGACATCAGCCAGGGACAGGGCGTCATAGGTGAATGTGGCCATCAGGTTCTTCTTCTGAGTGACGCACCGCTCGATCATGGGGGCCACTTCCGGGTCCTCCGCACGCACCGGCGAAACACCGCGGTTGAACAGGGGGATCTTCCAGAAGCTCCTGGTGCTGGGCCGCTGCATGCCGATGACAAACTTGGAGGGCTTTCCGGTCGTCTTGTCCACAGAATCCGCCACGACGGCTGCCATGACCGCCCCGACGAAACCGAGACCCATCACCACCACGATCTCGCGGCCTTCTTTCTTGTGGGCGCGCACAAGAGACGAAAGCCGTTCGTATTCCTTCTTGTAATCCTCTTCTTCCGGCAGGTTGAACTTCTCGCCCTCTGGGCTGGTCGAATGGGCCATCTACGTGTGCCTCCTTTATCAAAGTGTTGGCTCGGAACGCCTGGTTGATGATGATGAATCGGCACCGTTTCGTATGACATTCAATCTATATTGAAAAATGTGGGGAGGGGACAACGAATTGGACCAGAAAAGGCGCCGGGGTGTCAAGATAAAGAAGAGGTACCAGGTTCAGGGTACAAGGTACAAGGAGGAAATTTCTTTTCCCTTGCACCTGTTACCTTGGCACCTTGCACCTTTCCTTTATCCGACCTATAGAGTCGGAGGCTGTTGGTCACGACCGTGATGCTGCTCAGGGCCATGGCCAGGGCCGCAAGGATCGGATGAAGCTGCCGCAGGAAGGCGGGAACCGAGGGAAAGGGATAAAGGATCCCCGCTGCAACGGGAATCAGAACGACGTTGTAGATGAATGCAGAGAAAAGGTTTTGCTTCACCGTCTTCATGGTCCGACGGCTGAGCTGTATGGCCCGTGGGACGCCGGTCAGATCGCCGCTTGCCAGGATGATGTCTCCCGTTTCGATGGCCACGTCCGTCCCTGTCCCGATCGCGATGCCCACGTCGGCCTGGGCCAACGCGGGCGCGTCGTTGATGCCGTCCCCGACCATGGCCACTTTGTTTCCCGCCTGTTGGAGCGTCTTGACCTTGTCCGATTTCTCCTCGGGTTTGACTTCGGCGGCCACCTCTTCGATGCCGGCCTGCGCCGCGATGGCCTTTGCGGTTTCGGGGTTGTCTCCCGTGAGCATGACCACGTGCAACCCCATCTCATGGAGCTCCGCCACGGCCTTTGGGGAGTTTTCCTTAAGGGTGTCGGCAAGCGCGATGATCCCCAGAGATTCCTTCTCGCCGGCCACCAGAACGACGGTTTTTCCCTGTGCCTGCAGGATCTGTATTTTGGGGCCTGCTTCCGAGAAATCCTTGATTTCGCTTTTGAGCCATCCGGGCTTCCCGACCCGGATGAACCGTCCGTTGACCCTTCCTTCCACCCCGCTCCCGCCGCGGGCGAGGAAATCCGTTGGCTCAACGAGCCGGAGATTCCTTCGTTCCGCCTCTCTTACCACGGCCTTACCGAGTGGGTGTTCCGAGCCCCTTTCGACCGAGGCGGCAAGCAGAAGCAATTCTTCCTCATCCCTGACCCCCGCATTGAGCAAGACCAGGTCCACGACGCGCGGCTTTCCGTGGGTCAAGGTGCCTGTCTTGTCAAGAATCACGGTATGGATCTTGGAGACCACCTCCAGGGCTTCGCTGTTTTTGAAGAGCACGCCCCGCTCGGCACCGAGGCCCGTGCCGGCCATGATGGCCGTGGGCGTAGCGAGCCCCAGGGCACAGGGGCAGGCGATGACGAGAACGGCCACCAAACGAATCATGGCGGGGACGAATTCCCCTCCCACCAGCCACCACACAAAGAAGGTAAAGAAGGCGATCCCGATGACCGTCGGGACAAACACGGCCGCAACCCGGTCAGCGAGGGCCTGAATAGGGGCCTTGCTTCCCTGTGCCTCACGGACCAGCCGAATGATCCTGGCGATGGCCGTATCCTTTCCCACGCGGGTGGCCCGGACTTTCAACCTTCCTTCGCCGTTGATCGTCCCCCCGGCCACCTTGTCATCCGGACCTTTTTCCACTGGGACCGACTCTCCTGTCAGCATGGATTCATCCACCGCCGAGGCTCCATCCAGAACCAGTCCGTCCACGGGGATGCTCTCCCCGGGCCGAACGATCACAAGATCATCCACCTTCACTTGAGTCAGAGGGATTTCCTTCTCCGTCCCGTCCACCAGGAGCGTTGCGGTCTTGGGTTGAAGACCCACCAGCTTGCGGATGGCACCCCCCGTCCTGCCCTTTGTCCGCGACTCGAGCATCTTGCCCAGCTTGATCAGGGTGATGATCACGGCGGAGGTCTCAAAATACACATGATGACCGAGCATCGGAAAAAGGAGCACGCCGAGCGAGTAGAAATAGGCCACCGAAGAGCCCATGGCAACCAGGACGTCCATGTTGGCGCTCCGGTTTCTGAGGCTCTTGAAGCCCCCCGTGTAGTAATCCCACCCGGTGTAAAACTGGACCGGGGTGGCGAGGACCAGGAAAAGCCAGTTGACCCAGGTCGCCTGACTCCAAGGCCCCACCAGGCCGAAATCCCTGCCCATGCTGAAGAGGAACAGCGGGAGCGCAAAGGTGACGCCCACAATGAATTTCCGCGTCTGATCCCGGATCTCGGCCCTGCGGGCCGCCTGCTCCGCATCCTCTTCAAGCCCTTCTTGGGGCCGGATGGCGCCGTAGCCGGCATTCTCGATGGCGCTGATCAGGTCATCGACAGCGGCCATGGTCGGCACGTACTCCACCGCAACCCGCTCCGCCGCGAAATTGACCGAAGCCTTTAGGACACCCGGGACCTTCCTGGTGAGCGCCCTTTCAACATTGAAAGCGCAGTTGGCACACGTCATACCCGTGATGGGGATTTCCAGGGAAGCGGTTGCAACACCATATCCGGCATCCTTGATCTTTTTGACGAGCCCATCGGGCTTCACCGAGGCGTCGTCGTACGACAGCGACGCCTCCTCCGCCGCAAAATTGACATTGACCTTTTGAACGCCCTCCACCTTTCGGAGGGCCCTTTCAATATTTGCGGCGCAGTTGGCACACGTCATCCCTGTAATGGGAAGGCTGATCGTGGTCTCGGCCATCTTACGCTAACTCCATCGGAAACGCCTGAACCTACCCCTCTGCAGGATAGTTAATCTCTTTGAGCGTTGCCTTGATTTTTTCAAGGGATGCGGGGTTATCCCACTCAACGGTGATCCTCTTCATGCCCGGGTCACCTTCCACTGACTTGATTCCATTCATTTCTCCCAGTTCCCGCTTGATGGCCATCACACAGTGGCCGCATGAAATCTTCGGGATCGACAGGGTCGTTTTTTCCATTTTCTTCTCTCCTTTCTTTTCTTCAGTTAGAATGTATCAGCGACCAAAAGTTAAGAATCGTCAGTCGGATAAACAAGGGACCCTCCCCTCAACCCCTCTGTTCGCCCCCTCGTGTCTGCATGCCATCCAAGACATAGAGACGCACCGGCTCGCGAAAACCCTTGAGCTCTCCATCAAACGATTGCTTCACCTTCAACCGGTCAGCGATCACTTGATAGACTGGATCGGAGACAATCACCTGCCCCACCTCGGCCACGGATTGGATCCGGTGCGTCATGTTCACCGGGGCCCCCACGATGCCGTACTTGGCCCTTGCCTCGGACCCGATGTTCCCGACCACCACCTCGCCGCAGTGGATGCCGACGCCCATCTCCAGCCTTGGAAGACCAAGGCTTTCGTTTTCACGATTGAGGGCAAGCAAGATGTCCTGCATCTTGAGCCCACACTGGATCGCCCTTTGAGCAGAAGGGCCAAGAGGCCCCCCCAACGGATCAAAGAAGGCCAGGAGCGCATCCCCGTAAAAGTCCACGATGATCCCCCGGTTTTCGTGCACCACCTGAATCATTCGGGAATAGTATCGGTTCAGGAGTCGGATAGTCTCTTCCGGAGGAAGGAGCTCCGAAAGCGGTGTGAAGTCCCGTAGGTCAGACATCAGGATGACCACTGGTCGCTTTTCTCCGCCGAGCTTCAGGGCCTCCGGCCGGCTCAGAAGTTCCTTGGCCACATCCTGATCCACGTAGCGCCCAAAGGTGTCGCTGATAAAATCCCGCTCCTTCAGTCCCTTCACCATTTGATTGAAGCTTTCGGTGAGCTGCCCGATTTCGTCATGTCGCGCCACCGGCAGAGGAGGGCCGTAATCCCCTCTGGCGACCTGACCCGCAACCGTCGAGAGGTTTGTTACTGCCTGGGCAGTCCGCCCCACCACGAACCTGATCAGGACGATGATCACCAAAATAGAGGCGGCCCCAACGAGAAAATAGAGCGTCCGAAAACGGATGATGGGGGCCAGGATCGATTCACCGGGTGCAAAAATCACGATGGTCCAGGGGGCGGACTTGATGCGGTAAAACCCGCTCACCTCGTGCGCAGGATGCCCCGGCCCGAGGATGGTGCCGAAGGGCTCTTCCTTCATGGTGCGCAGGACGGCCATTTCAAGGACGTCCCCCTCTTCCCCGAGGCGTTTTCGTTTGTTTTTGACCGAAGTGGCCTTGGCAAGAAGCTGTCCTTCATCGTCCACGATATAGGCCTCATCGCTCTGCCACCAGCCGAATTTCTCGATATCCTGGAGGAGATAGTCAAAGAGCAACTCCACTTGCAGGGTCCCTACCAATCGGCCGTTTTCGTCTTTGAGACTTGACTGGAGGGTGACCGTACGGCGGCCTGCCCGGGCGTCGTAATGGGGTGAGGTCACTTCGGATATCCTGGCCTTGTGAAAACGCATCATCGCTCCCATGCGTCGGCGCAAACCCCGCCCCATCATTTCACCCATTTCATTGGCCTGGGTCTCTCCCTCCGCCCACTTGAGCTCCGCGGAGGAGACGCCCTCGAGGCCTCTAAGCTGTTCGACCAACCATGCTTGGACGGCTTCGCCGTCGCTCGTCTGACCGGTTTGGTTGAACATCTCTATGAGCTCCATGGGGCGCCGAAGCCGCATCTCCACATGATGTGCGGCCCGTTCCAGTCTCAAGATCGATGCCTCCCTCCATTGGTTCAGCAAACTTGCCCTTGCATAGAAGAACCCGAACAACCCGATGCCAAACAGCATCACGGCAACCGGGAGGAGCAAGAAAAGGGCCATCCGTTGCTGGAGGCTGTTGATCCGAAACCGTTTCACGCGACTGCTCATATTCGCTTCTCTGTGACCATCCACGCGTTTTCCTTCGCCCAGTGGTGGGACCATCAATCCATCAGGCCATATTTCTTGAGTTTCTTGTGTAGCGTCCTTCGGGTGATGCCGAGCCGCCTTGCGGCTTCACTCTTGTTCCCGCCCGCAGCATCAAGGGTGTTCAAAATGGTCGTCTTCTCCACTTCCTCGAGTGGCAAGCTGGCAGGGCCTTTCGCCTCGACCTGCTTCGATCTCTCCTCATCGGGTTTGGCACGGAAGACCAGCACAAATTCCTCGTCGCCCAGGTAGTCAGACCTCGACAGGACCACGGCCCGCTCCACCGCGTTCATCAGTTCGCGGACGTTTCCCGGCCAGTCGTACTTGAGGAGGCGGTCCATGGCCTGCGGTGTAAAACCTTTGACCGGCTTTTGGTTCTTCCGGGCAAATTCGGTCAGGAAGTGCTGCGCCAGAAGCGGGATATCTTCGTGCCGCTCCCTCAACGGCGGGACTTTCAGGGTGACCACGTTCAGCCGGTAGAACAGGTCCTCTCTGAAGCGACCGGCCTCGATTTCCTGCATGAGGTCCTTGTTGGTTGCAGCCACCAGGCGGACGTCCACTTTCAGGGGCGCTTCGCCCCCGACCCTCGTGATTTCCCTCTCCTGCAGCACACGGAGGAGCTTGGCCTGCATGGCCAGAGACATCTCGCTCACTTCGTCAAGGAAGAGCGTTCCACCCTCGGCCTGGACAAACCGGCCTTCCTTGCGTTTGAATGCCCCCGTGAACGCCCCCTTTTCGTGACCGAAGAGCTCCGACTCGAGCAGGGTTTCGGTGACGGCGGCACAGTTCATTTTCACAAGAGGCCCTTCCTTCCTGTGGCTGTTGTGGTGGATGGCCCCTGCGATCAGTTCCTTGCCCGTCCCCGATTCGCCGACAATCAGGACGGTTGCTTCCGAGGGGGCTACCTGGGCCACCGTTTCCAGGAGTCGCTCCATGGGCGCGCTCCGGCCGATGATATTTCGCCGATCAAAACGACCCCCCAGACTTTCCCGGAGGAGGCGGTTTTCCTGCTTCAGCTGGCTGTGGTCCATGGCCCGTTCCATGGCAAAACGAAGCTCGTCGAAGTCAAGCGGCTTGGTGAGGTAGTCGTAGGCCCCTTTCTTGAGGGCCTCCACGGCGGTATCCACCGATGCATAGGCGGTCATCATGATGATGGGGATGGCCGGGTTATAGGCCTTGATCTCCGAGAGGGCCTCGATCCCCGAGACCTTGACCATACGAATGTCCATCAGGACCAAATCAAAGGGTGTATCCTTCACCAGTTGAACGGCCTCAAGGCCATCCGTTGCCTCCGCGACCTCGTAGCCCCAGCCGCCAACCAGCGTTTTCAGCATGGTGCGGTGGGCGTGGTCGTCATCGACGACCAATATGCTATTTCGCCTTTTCATGCGGGTTCACCTCCAACACATGGGGCAACGTAAGGATCACTCTTGTGCCCTTCCCCTTCTCGCTCTCCGCCCTCACTTCTCCGCCGTGGGATTCAACCACCTTGTGAACGATGGCAAGTCCCAGGCCGGTGCCGCTCGACTTGGTCGTAAAATAGGGATCGAAGATGTGGACCAGGTCTTCCTCGCCGATGCCCTTGCCGGTGTCTGAGACGGATATCTCAACGCCTTGTCTGTCCCCTGCCAACCTTTGGATCGACACGGCCAGGGTGCCTCCCTTTTCCATGGCCTCGATCCCGTTGAGATAAAGGTTCAGCAGGGCCTGCTGCATCCGGTCGGGGTCGATGACCAGGCGGGTGATCTCTTCCTCGATCCGGGTCTCCACCCGTATTTCCTTTTCACGAATCTGGCTTTCCACCATCCGGAGGGAGTGCTGGACCAATGACCGGGCCTCGGTCGGTCGCCGCTCCACGCTCATGGGCCGTGCGAATTCAAGCAACTGCCCGACGACCCGGTTGAGCCGCTCCACCTCCTGGATCATGATCTCGGCCGTCTGCTTGTCCTGCGGGACCTCCCGGTATCGCTCCCTGAAGTAAGTGGCAAACCCCTTGATGGAGCTGAGAGGGTTTCGGATCTCGTGGGCCACCCCGGCGGCCAGCCGCCCGATGGAGGCCAGTCGCTGGGCCCTGACCACCTCTTCCTTGAGTCGATGGATTTCCGTCAGATCCCTGAAGAGCACCACATGTCCCATGAATCCCCCACCCTCTTCCCGCATGGTGGTGCCGATCACTTCGAGCGGAATCTCAATCCCGCCCGGGAAGGAACAAAGGACTTCCCTTTCGATGGACCCACCCCGGTCCTTGAGCTGACGGATGACTTCCGACAAGAGAAACCGGCAGGATTTCTTCTGCCTTTCGAAGCAGGGCCTCCTCGGCGGGTCGACGGAGGATGGTCTCCGCCGTCTGGTTGAAGGATGCCACGGTCCCTGTTTCGTCAATGGCGAGAAGGCCGATGGGCATGTTTTCGACCAGGCTGTCCGAAAGGGCCTTCACCCTGGAGAGGGTGGTGGCGGTGGATCGGTAGGCGTGGGCGAGAAATAGCAAGACAATCCCGGCAAAGCCGATCAGGAGAAGGGTGATGCCCATGACGATGCTGTGCCGGATGTCTTCCTTTCGCGCCGCCTCCACAGGTCCCATGTCCAGACCCACAAAGATGACCTGGCCCGTGTCAGCGGGGTCTTGGCCTTCGCCGTGGCTTCTAAACCAGTCATCCATCATCATTCTGCCCCGGAACCTACCACTGTGCCCCCTTGTCGGAGAGAACTGGCGATAGACTTCGAGAACGGTTTTCTCACCTGGCCAGGAAACCTGGCGGGATTGGAGACGCTGGGTCTTAGAGACGGTCGCAAGGTCCAGACCTGAATCGTAGATTCCCCCAATCTTTTCGGAATCGCTGTGGGCAAGGATCTTGCCCGATGTGTCGGTCACCATGAGATAGACGATGTCCGGTTGCTGAGCGGTCTCGGTCAAGAGCCGTTGGACCTGCATCCCCCCCCACTGCATGCCCATCATGCCGGTCCGGGCGCCCGCCTCGAAGGATCGGATCAGTGCACCGCCCTTTTCCAGCATCAGCCTGATGGTCAGGTCCTTTTCCCTCTGGATATTCTTGAGGGTCATGAAGACGAAGATGGGCAGAAGAACCAGCACCGCACCGAGTACAATCCAAGGCGGGAGCAGCGTCCATATTTTCCTATTTCTGACTGGAGACATGGTGTTCGTGTCCTTATTGAACCATTGAAGAGCATGCCGAGCCAAAGCGGCCAAATAAAGAAAAGGTATTTAGCAAGATTCGCACCAGGCGTGTCAGACACTCAAATGGGGGAATAAAGGGACCGTCTTCAGCCTCGGCATTCCGGCACTCAATGGTCTTTTCCTTGCACCTTGTAGGCCTGCGCCTTTCTTTTACCTGGATACTTCTATCCATGTGGATACCCCCGAATTGGATACAATGTATCCACTTTTTTGGGTTTTGCCATTTCAAAAAGAGCGTCAACATTGTTCCAATACAAAATTTACATCAAATTTCAATCAGCTTAACAATTATGCACGCAGTTTGGCACATTGGTTGCTTTATAAAGGGCAAACACCACATCAAACACATGACAGGAGGTATTTGACATGAAGAAACTAGCGGTGATCAGTGCTCTGGTGCTTTTGACAGGCGTTGTGGCCTATCCAGTGTTTGCCCGTGGTCCCGGTTGGGGCTTCGGTGGGCCCATGATGGGTTTACGGCCCCGGTCCAGGTCAGTGTGAGCAGTACGGGCGGGGTTACGAAAACCCGGGCTATGCAAATCTGACGGATGAGCAGGAAAAGAATCTGAGCGCTCTCAACAGGAAGTTTTTCGATGAAACCGCGTCCCTGAGAAGTGAGATCTGGCAGAAGAGCGACGCGCTTGAAGACATGCTTGATTCATCCACGCCGGACGCGGAAAAGGCAACGGCCCTCCAGAAGGAGATCAGCGATCTCAAGGCGAAGATGGCCGAAAAGCGGTTGAGCTACGACCTGGAGGTGCGCAAGATCGCCCCCGATACCCAAGAAAGGCGTTATGGTAGGGGTTATGGCCGCGGATACGGGCGCTCCATGATGGGCGAAGGTCCCCGCACAGGCGGACGGGGACAGGGTCCCTGCTGGAACTAAACATCTATTCAACACTCTTCTCCTCAAGAGCTGACATAGATGCCAAGGGAAGGGGCGCCGATTGACTCGGCGCCCCTTTCTGTTTGACCCATTGACAAAAAAGCATGATGATTGAAAACTGTCTCTGTGTAAATGCATAGGTCGGAGCCACGATCATCTTTGAATGGGTGAACGGCATGACGAAAATGAAGTGCGTTGCAATAAAGCATGTTTTGAGCATGGCTTCACTTGGGGCCATATTTTTGGGACTTCTGGGCTGTGCCTATCCGACCTTCAAACAAAGCCCCGTGAAGCCGGATGAGGTCCTGGAATTTCGTGGACAAGAACTTTGACCGATTCGTGATCTCTTATTGCGGCAACAAAGAAACGCCCACTGCGATCCAATTCGACCTGAAAGACGATGACAAAACGCTTACAGGGGAAGGCTGGTATTCCGTTGAGAGCAAGGGCCGGCTTGAAGACATGATCCGCACCATGATCGCCCGGTATCGTTTCTACAACGGTGTCTACAGCGGGCCTTATCTTTTCGAAATGACGTCCAAGGATGGTACTGCCCTGGGTTATTACTACTCAATTCTTGACGCTCCGGTTGTGAGACGGGATGGGACCCGTTACGCTATCAGCCCCATCAGCGAGATGGACATTCGAGACGCGAGAAAGGGGTTTTCCGTCAAAGGGGCAGGCGGATAAGTCGCAATCCACCGAAAGGGAAGGATAAACATGAGGGTTGGGCTTCATCAGAGTCGTCCTGTATTTGGAGAAGTGGATCGAAACGTGGAGGAAGTGTTTGCGGCCCTCATTCCTATCCGTGCTGAGTTGGTGGTCCTTCCGGAGCTTTTCGCCACGGGATACCAGTTTGTTTCCAGGCAAGAGGTGGAGGGCCTGGCCGAAGCGGTGCCTTCCGGGACGACCTGCGAGCGGATGATGGCGCTCGCCGGAGAGACGGGCATGACGATTGTTTTCGGCATCGCTGAAAGGCAGGGGTCCCGGATTTTCAATTCCGCGGCGGTCGTGAGCCGACATGGGTTTGGGGGCGTTTACCGAAAGACCCATTTGTTCGCTGAGGAGAAGATGTGGTTTGACCCTGGGGACACGGGGTTCCGGGTGTTTGACATGGGCCGAGCAAAAATAGGTGTGATGATCTGTTTTGAGGGGTGGTTCCCTGAATCCACTCGGGTCCTGGCACTCAAAGGGGCGGAGATCATCTGCCACCCCGCCAACCTGGTCCTGCCCCAGTGTCAGAGGACCATGCCGGCCCATTCGCTCTTGAATGGCGTCTTCACCCTCACGGCCAACCGTGTGGGGACGGAGGAAAGGGGCGGAAAATCACCGCTTCAGTTCACGGGCAAGAGCCAGGTTGTGGACCCACGGGGAGAGGTTCTGGTGAGCCTGGACCGAAACGACACGGGGGTTCTCCTCACCGACATCGATCCCGCTCAGGCAAGGGACAAGGCCATCCGCTCACTGAACGACCGGTTTGCGGACCGCCGGCCCGAATACTACGGGGCCTTGCTTGATGCGGGTGGATTGTGACCGGGCTGGGGCGTTGCTCGCAGAGGCCCATCAGGCCTTTTGCGCGATGACCATGCGAAAACGGTGGGTGTAATCTCTCTTGCGTTCACTGCCGGCGTATTGACCTGTTTCGGCGATCAGGGCCAGGGCCTCCTCCGTCTGGTCCGGCGCCATTTCCACAAGGAGCCAGCCCCCAGGTGAGAGGTGGGGAGGGGCGGCCTTGATGATCTCCCGTATAAAGGTCATCCCCTTCTCGTGACCGTCGAGCGCCAGCCTCGGTTCGTGATCGCGCACCTCAGGGGGCAGGGTGCCATAATCCTCTCTCGCCACATAGGGGGGGTTTGAGACAATCACGTCGAACCGGGTTTTCTCACGACGAACAGATGCCCAAAGATCGCCGGATCGGAAATGGATCCTTTCTGCCACCCCGTGTCTTTCTGCGTTCATTCCGGCCACCTCAAGGGCCGCCTCTGACTTGTCAGTGGCCCAGATAAAGGCCTCTTTGAGCTCCTTTGCCAGCGACACCGCCAGCGCGCCTGACCCGGTCCCGAGATCCAGGAGGACGGGGGGACGATCCGAAGAATCGGTCTTGGCCCTGATCAATGAGAGGGCTGTCTCAACCAGCAGCTCACTTTCGGGACGTGGGATCAGGACCCTCGGATCCACAAAGAATTCGAGGGACCAGAACTCCTGAACGCGCGTGATGTACTGAAGGGGTTCGTGGCGCGCCCGGCGCTGGATCAAAGACCGGAAACCGGCCACCTCGTTTTCCTGGAGGGGCTGGTCAAACCGGAGATAGAGGTCCAACCGGGTGGCCTTGAGCAGATGGGCCAGAAGAAGCTCCGCATCGAGCCGCGGATTGGCGATACCACCCTTTTCCTTCAGGTACTCGGCGGCCTTTTCCAGAATGGCCTTTATGGTCCAGCGGTCGGCCATGGTTCGTGTCACTGATACGGATCGCTCTTCTTGAGGGCCTCCGTCTGATAGTGGTTGAGAAGAGGCTCGATGACAGAATCTATTCCGCCCTGAAGGACATCTTCAAGCTTGTAGAGCGTCAGGCCGATCCGATGGTCTGTCACCCTGCTCTGTGGAAAATTGTAGGTCCTGATCCGCTCGCTTCGGTCCCCCGTGCCCACCATGCTTTTCCTTTCCTGCGAAATCTTGGAATCCTGCTCTGATTGTTCCATGTCCAGGAGGCGGGACCTGAGGACCTTCATCGCCTTGGCCTTGTTTTTGTGCTGAGATCGTTCGTCTTGGCAGGTGACCACAAGCCCTGAGGGCAGATGGGTGATTCGGACCGCCGAATCGGTGGTGTTGACGTGCTGACCCCCTCGACCAGAGGATCGATACACGTCGATGTGGAGGTCATCAGGATTGATTTCCACGTCGACCTCTTCCGCTTCAGGGAGGATGGCCACGGTGACGGCTGATGTGTGGATCCTTCCCTGGGTTTCAGTATCGGGCACACGCTGCACCCTGTGAACACCGCTTTCATACTTGAGCCGGCTGTAAACCCTGTCGCCCTCGATGAGTACAATGACCTCCTTGAAGCCCCCTATTTCAGTCGGATGGACGCTAAGCACTTCCGTTTTCCACCCCTTAAGCTCTGCATACCGGGTGTACATCCTGAAAAGGTCCGATGCGAAAAGGGCCGCTTCATCCCCGCCCGTCCCCGCCCGGATTTCCAGGAGAATATTCTTGTCGTCCTTTGGATCTCTCGGCAGGAGCAATACCCTGAGCGCTTCCTCGGCCTCTGCCAGGTCCCCTCGGAGCGTCTCCATCTCCTCCTTGGCCATTGCCCTGATCTCAGGGTCCGAATCATTGAACAGTGCCCGGTTGCCATCGATTTGGGCCTGAATCTTCTGACACTTTCGCATCAAGGTCACGATGGGCGTCAAGACGCTGTGCTCCTTGACGACACGTTGGTAGGTCTTCTGGTCCCGGATGAGCTCCGGACTCACCAGCCTTGATTCAAGCTCGAGATAACGTTTCTCGATTTCAGCCGTTTTGCCAAACATATGACACCTCTGGGAACAAAGGCGCCAGGGTCAGGGCTCGATGCGCACGGGCAAGGATGGAAGAGACGCCCCATGAAGACCCAAGGCCTCGGCTGCCCACGGGGCAAGAACCACTTGGCCCGCGGGCACTGACTCGGAAGGTGACTGGATCACAAGAGTGAAGCTAGGTGAGGCCGGTTTCCTGGGCCATCCACAGGGCGGGCCTGGGTACGGCAGGGCACTCGTAAAGGACAGTGGGCGCGGCGCTCCCCAAGGCCTCCGCGCCAAATTAAACAAGAAATCGCCGGCGAGTGCCCGAACAAGGGATCTTCCGGTTCACGCATTGGGGGATTTCGTTTCTCCGGTCATGCCGTATTTTCTCTTGAAGCGTTCAACACGGCCTGCTGCATCAACGAGCTTTTGTCTTCCGCTCCCCGTGAAAAAGGGGTGGCACATGGAACAGATCTCCACCTTGATCTCTTTGGCCGTGGATCCTGTTTCAAATGTGTGGCCGCAGGCACACTGGACCGTAACGTTCTGGTATTCAGGATGAATATTCTTTTTCATTTTCCTAAAAAAAACCTCCGTACACTAAGCGCCGTCCTGGATGAGACCGAAAGGGGCCTTCCTCTAGTTGCTCATGCTGCCAAGAAATTCTTTATTATCTCTCGTACCTTTGATCTTTTCAAGCAAAAACTCCATGCTGTCGACGGGTGTGAGGGGAGCAAGCAACTTTCTAAGGATCCAAATGCGGTTGAGATCGGCTTCTTCGATCAGGAGCTCCTCTTTTCTCGTGCCTGAGCGGTTGATATCCACGGACGGAAACACCCGCCGGTCGGTCAGCTTCCGGTCAAGGTGAATCTCCATGTTGCCGGTTCCTTTGAACTCTTCGAAAATCACCTCATCCATTCGGCTCCCCGTGTCAACCAGCGCCGTCGCGATGATGGTGAGGCTCCCGCCTTCTTCGATGTTCCTCGCGGCCCCGAAGAACCGTTTCGGTTTATGAAGCGCGTTGGAATCCAGTCCACCGGAAAGGATTTTGCCGCTCGGCGGCACCACGGCATTGTAGGCGCGGGCCAGACGAGTGATGCTGTCAAGAAGGATCACCACGTCCAGTTTATGCTCCACGAGCCGTTTGGCCTTTTCGATGACCATTTCAGCCACCTGCACGTGGCGTTGAGGGGGTTCGTCGAATGTGGAGCTGATCACTTCTGCCTCAACGGAGCGAGACATGTCCGTGACTTCCTCCGGCCGTTCGTCAATGAGGAGAACGATCTTGTGGATGTCAGGGTGGTTGGTCGTAATGCTGTTGGCAATGTTTTGAAGGAGCATGGTCTTGCCGGTCCTGGGCGGCGCCACGATGAGTCCCCTTTGGCCTTTGCCGATGGGGGTCATGAGATCCATGATCCTGGAGGAATAGTTGTCGGGCTTGCTTTCGAGCTTGATCCTATCATTTGGGTAGAGCGGGGTCAGGTTGTCGAAGAGGATTTTGTCTCGAGCGATTTCCGGGTCTTCGTGATTGACCTTTTCCACCTTGAGCAGTGCGAAGTAGCGCTCCGAATCTTTAGGGGGCCTGATTTGCCCCGCAATGGTGTCGCCCGTCCTCAGATTGAATCGCCGGATCTGTGAGGGCGAGATGTAGATGTCGTCAGGTCCCGGCAGGTAATTGGCGTCAGGCGCACGCAGAAACCCGAACCCATCAGGCAGGATCTCCAGGACCCCTTCCCCATAAATGAGCCCGTTGCGCTCAGATTGGGCCTGAAGCAGGGAAAAAATGAGCTCCTGTTTTGGCATGCCCGATGCACCCTCGATGCTGAGCTCCTTTGCCATTTGGGTAAGTTGACTGATCTTCAGCTTTTTGAGCTCCACAAGATTCATGCTACGCTTCTCCGTAAATCAATGGTTGATATCTCTAATAACAGGTCATTGGACTATTTGAAAAAATCCCGGTTTGCTCAAACATAAAGGTTTCTTCGAACATCCTTCGGTCGTGTGAGTGGTCAGGAAGCCTGGCGGTGGACATTCATACTTCGGTTCTCTTGCCTTGTTCCCACTTTGCCTTGTTCTCAGAGTCATTCTGGAGCAATGCTGTGATCAAATCCGAGAAGGGAGCAGCCAGGACCTTGAAATGAAAAAGGCCGGATGGGCAACCTAATGACTTTATCGGCGGCAAGGCTCTATCGGCTTAACCCTATTGTTTGAATGTGTGGAGGCTTGGCAGCAGAGAATTACTGAAAATCACTCCTAAGATATTCGGACGCCGCCGAATCACTGGATCGAATAGATATTTTGGGAGCAATATAGATGTATTTCATCGTTTGTCAAGGCCTTTCTGCTTTTCGCCGGTCGGTCCGCCGTCTCTCAAGGCATCCAGCGTCAGACGCATGTCTTCCGGCAACGGGGCTTCAACTTCCACGAAGCGATCGAAGTCCGGATGCATCAGCCCCAACGAACACGCGTGGAGCATTTGCCGAGTCAACGGCTCGATCGTCCCACGCCTGCAAAGGGGATGATTTTTCCACCAGTTCTTTCCGTGCCCGTAAACAGGGTCCCCTGCCACAGGGAAGCCCATATGGGACAGGTGGACCCGGATCTGGTGGGTTCGTCCGGTCTTGATGGTGAGGCTGAGAAGGGTCAGGCCGAAGTCGAACACCTCTATCTTTTCCCACGTGGTGCTCGCCGCCCGGCCGCCTGCAGACAGGACAGCCATCTCCTTCCGCCGCTGAGGATGCCGCCCCACGGGCAGATCGATGCGGCCTCTCTGACCTCGCACCGGTCCATGGACCATTGCTAGGTATCGCTTCCTTACCTCTCCCGACTTGAACTGCTTCGAGAGCAACAGGTGGGCGCGGTCGTTCTTGGCCACCACCAGGACCCCTGAAGTATCTTTGTCAAGCCGATGGACGATTCCAGGTCTGGACACCCCACCCACACCGGAAAGGAAGGGGTATCTCTGAAGAAGACCATGGACGAGGGTGCCACTTGAATGGCCCGGCGCGGGATGCACGACAAGACCAGGGGGCTTATTGATGAAAATGACCGAAGGATCGTCTCGGAGGACTTCAAAAGCCACCCACTCAGGCTCAAGCGGCGAGGGTTGAGGGGGCGGAATCCTCAGCAGCAGAGAATCCCCTGTCTTAAGTCGATAACCGGGCTTGGTGGGTCGAAGGTTGACGTGAAGATGCCCGTCTCTGATAAGCGTTTGAATTCTGGACCTTGAAAGCCCCAAGGACCGGGTTGACAGGAACACATCCAACCGCTTGTCCTGGTCTTCGCGGGAGACCACCAACGCTAAAACCTCTAGTGGTTTGACATCCAACGGATCAGGCGGTTCGCCGGTGCGCGCAACCTTGCACGGAAAGGGGGACAGGATGGGAGCCCTCATTGGACCCCGGACCGTTCTTAAGATGGCGAAAAGATGACGTCAAGGTCTCTCAAGACCTGATCCTCATCGACCGCCCTGGCCAAGGAAATCTCCTTGACCAGCAAATTCCTGGCTGTGTCCAACATCTTCCTCTCGCCGAAGGAGAGATCCTTTTCCGACTTGAGCACATTGAGATCGCGGTACACTTCCGCGACTTCGAAGACGGAACCCGTCTTGATCTTCTCCATGTACTCACGGTACCTGCGGTTCCAGGTCTGGTTGTCCACCGCCATGTCACGTCTTTTGAGAATTGAGAAAAGCTCGTCCACTTCGCTTCGCCCGATGATGTCTCTCAAGCCGACGTTGTCCACATTTTCGGTGGGAATCATGATGATCATGCCGTTGTCAAGAATCCGCATGACATAGAAGTCCTGTCGACATCCTCCGTACTCCTTGCTCTCCACTCTCTCGATTACCCCGACCCCGTGGGCGGGATAGACAGCCAAGTCACCGATCTTAAACATGAATCCCTCCACTGCTCTAACCTGGGAGCTCATCATTTCAGGCCCATGCCCACAGCCGCTCGCCCATGTGTTGGGCCGCGAGCTGTGAGCGATGGGCCAATGATACAATACTACGTTCCAACCGGACCGGACCTACATATTCAACAGGAATCCGTTGCCCAGGATCGGCGCAATGACCAGTGAAACGACGGACATGAGCTTGATCAGGATGTTCATAGCCGGCCCCGACGTATCCTTAAACGGGTCGCCGACCGTGTCACCCACGACGGCCGCCTTATGATTGGCGGAACCCTTCCCGCCGAAGTTGCCGGCCTCGATATACTTTTTGGCGTTGTCCCAGGCCCCACCGGCGTTGGCCATAAAAAGGGCAAGAAACACACCCATAAGTGTGGCACCGAGGAGCATCCCGCCCAGGGTCTCCTTGCCCAGCAGGAAGCCGACGGCCACCGGCGCGAGGACTGCGAGGAGGCCCGGGGCCACCATCTCTCTGAGTGCCGCAGCCGTGGCAATTTGACTCCCGGCAGTCCCCTCAGTGCCCAGGTCGTCGAGCGACAGCCCGCCTTTGTCGACCCCGTCGCCGTGGCACTCGTAGCAATACCTCCCCACGAGGTCGAATCCCGGCTCGGCCGCCCGATAGCGGACCAGCTGGAGAGCGCCATTACCGTGAATACTCGAAGCGTGGGTCTCATCGGCGGGTCAAGGTCGACCACGAATACGCGTTTGGCAGGTGGAATCTTGGCCATCCCTGCCCATCGCCCTCTCTCCGCCCGACGCCGCGCCCCCCGTGCCGCCGGAGCCGCACGGGGCGTCCCGCGCAGAACCCAGCCCTCCGGGCGGAGGAAGTTGATACATCAGTCCACCCGCTATTTTTCTGAGCTTGGCCCGCAAGGCGGTGTCCAGGCACTAGCTGCGGAAGCTGATAAAGGCTTGAGCTTCTATGACAAGAATACTTTGACCCAATCCGCTGCGAAGCGTCGCACAGGTGGATAGACGTCAAAGCAGGCTCCCGTGAGAGCGCCCTCCCAGCTCTCAGGATTCATCGGCCATGAAAAACTCAATCGCACCCCTCGCATCCGCCCTACTCCTCATTGCGAACGCGGGTCCACGTGCCGTGGCCGACACCTTGTGGACAGTGAGTGAATGCTCCCCACCCTGAGGGGGATGCACTGTGGCGTAGCGTCCGAGTTGAAAGGAAAGTCTAGAAGTCATGATAGGAATACGACTCATTGGAATCGCCATTTGCTGGCTCGGTCTGGCGCTGGCCACCACACCTGAGCTTCACGCTGGCCAAATCACCCTTCCTGGCTCGATTTTGATCGCAGGCTCTGGACGAGACCACGACCCGGCGGCGGCCTTCAACACGGTGGATCGGACCTGGCTCATCGTGTGGCGGGAAGCCGATGTTGTGTTTCCTACCGCCAGCACCATCATGGGTAGGATTGTCCGCGATGACCGCGCAGTCCTTACGGCACCGTTCGTCATCGGTTTCGGCAACCACGCGCCACCTCCCCGGGTTGCCCACGACCCGATCCGTAACGAGTGGATGGTGGTCTTCGCGGGGGACTGCGTCATCGACACCTGCGCTGTACAAGTATCCAGGCGCGGAAGGTGGCCTCGAATGGCACGCTCGTGGGCAACGGCCCCTGGTCGATCTCGGCAGGCAACAGCGGTGAGGCCTTCCCGGACGTGGTGGCAGCCCGAAGCGTTCCCCGAAGCGTCCTCCAGCCTCCGACTCCCTACTTCCTCGCTGTCTGGCAGCAGAACGTCGCGGCGCAGCCGGCGATCGTGGCGCTCCGACTCTCCGACGACCCGGCACAGCCGAGCGGCATCGGCTTTTCTGGCGCTCCTTTTCGCGTAGACGTCGGGGCTGACCTTCCTACGGACAGGAAGAGCACGCGGCCCGGGTGAGTCAGCCTCGGCCGCAAAGCACGGCGAGCGCATCCGGCACGTTCAGAAGCGAGACCCACCCGCGAATCGCATTCGAACTCGAGTCCGGGGGGCAGAAGGACGTCTACCTCGCCGACGTGAACCTCACCAGGGTGTTCGGTGTGATCAAGGTGGCCGGATCGACCGACGCCGAAGATGTTCCCGAGGTCGCCTGGAACGCGACCACCGGCCGCACCCTGGTGAGCTATCGCAAGGCCGGCACCGAAGTCTTCGCGCAGCTCGTCGAGCGGGTAGGTGCCGCTCCGTTTCACGCGCTGCTCGGCGATCCCGTTCCGCGTAACGCAGGGGGAGCCAGGCGACCATCGCCGCTCAGGCCGGCACTGATGTGTTCTTCGCCTCCGGCTTCAATGCCGGGAACTTCGGACTCGGCTGCATCGCCGGCAGGCGCGTTGTCGGCACCCCGGCGGCAGGCGCGGCCAATGGAGATCACCTATCGCTCTCGGCGACTGACAACGGCAACGTCATGCTGCTTTTCCGGCGAGACAACGGTGCTGGGGGCACCCTGTTCCGCGCCTCGATCCTGGTAGTGCCACCGACCCCCATTCCCAACACCGCCCCGGTGGCGCGGGCTGGCAGCGACCTAGAAGTCACCGAGGGGACGCTCTTCTCCCTCGATGGCACCGCCAGCAGCGACCCTGATGGAGACCCGCTCCGGTTCGAGTGGCTCCGAACCGATGCCGGTAGCCCGGGTGACTTCTTCGTGGCCGCAGCCGAGCAATCGAAGCTGATGCCTCAGCTCCAGGCTCCCAGCCTGGGTGCCGACCCGACACCGGTGACGCTGACCTACGAGCTGCGCAGTGACGACTTCCGAAGCGACCCCGCCTTCCCCAGCACCGATTCGGTGGCCGTGACAGTAGTCCCCGGCGCAGATCCAAACCCGCCCATCGCACGTGCAGGCGCGGACCGGACGATCGACGAAGGGAGCACGCTCCAGCTCAATGGCACCGGCAGCTCCGATCTCGACGGGGATGCCCTGAGCTTCCGATGGACCGTGACCCAAGTTCAACCTGCCCTGGTGCCCCCCACGTCGGTGGTGGTGACAGGCACTGACTCCGCGCGGCCGACGCTCACCGCTCCCCGGTTCGCAAACTCAGGGGGGATCGATCTTACCGTCCGCCTGACGGTCACCACCCCGCGCGGCGGGCAGAGCGAAGACACCGTGGTGGTGCATGTGCGAGACTCGATCAACGAGGCCCCAACCGCGGTCGCCACCGGCCCGGCGGCTGCGAACGAGGGCGCGTTGTTCCAGCTCAATGGCTCGACCAGCAGCGACCCGAACGGGAATCCGCTCACCTTTCGCTGGGAGCTGACTAGCACACTTTCCTTCATCGGCGTTAACCGGGAGACCGTAAATTTAAACGGGGCCGATTCCGCTACGCCAACGGTGGTCGCCCAGGTTTTCGACGAACGCGACCTTGATTTCTTGCTCACCGTGCGCGATTCGAGTGGCCTGGAGGCGACGAGCACGGTGCGGGTGCGCATCAGCACGGTGCCGATGAGAGTCACTTCGGTCTCTCCTATGATCGGCTCTCCCGGCACACGCTTGACCATCAATGGCGTCAACCTCTTCGAGCCCGGCACGCGTGTCTTCATCGGCGTCGAAGATATCGGTCACCAGGCGGTCATCGAAAGCATCAGCGACTCGCAAATTGTCTGTATCGTGCCCTCGGGAGGGCCATCCATCGCGAACAACCTGCGGCTCGCACCGAACATCGGCCCGATGCTCGCACAGGACTATACGGGTAATAAGTCGGGACCGGTCATCGTAAAAAAGGGGATAGAATTCCATCGCACGACCGGGGACTTTCTCATGTCCCACGCGTCGATCGATTCCGTATTCCTCAGTCAGGGAGTCACGACCTACCCGCTCGTCAAAGGCAAGGATTCGCTGATTTTTGCCTCCGTTCGCCCCGCACCGGGTTCGCTTCCGCACCTCGCCGGCGTCAACGGCGGCACACTGACTGTTATCCCATCCACGGGTCCGAGCTTCCAGATCCCTGCGCAAAGTTTTCCGGGACCGTCCTCGCCCCGACCGCCCAACTCACCAGCATCAATCAGGGAGTGAGCTTCTTCATCGACGGCTCACGCCTGCAGGCGGACAAGTACCGCTTCGTCGTTCGGCTCTACAATAACGATATCGAGATCGCGAGTGCCTCCTCGAACATCGATTCTGGGCTCTTCAAGGCGACGGTGTCCCCGCGTATCCTCGCAGTCCGCATGGTGCCGTTCGAGAGCGGCAGCGTCGCACCGAGCTACACACCCGAAGCCCGCGCCAGGTTTGAGAAACGCGTCCAGGATTCCCTCGAGGCCTTCCGCCGTATCTACCCGACGCCAGACGTCGAAATGGTCTACTGGCCCGACGAGGTGAGCCTGCCGGGGCTCATCGGCGATGATGGCAAGGTCAAGATTACGGCTTTTGAGTTCAGCCTAGCCTTTTTCAACATGCTCGATTCGATGAACGCCCTGGCGGACTACCTGGACTCCTGGAACAGCCTGAACCCCGGTCAGGAGGCGGAGTTCGTGGTCGGGTTCATCGACGACAGCCTCCTAGGCACCGGGGGCGCCGGAGGGTTTGGTATCCCTCCGGTCTCCATGATGGCCGATTTCGTCAAGGCGGAGATCGAGAAAGACCCGACCGGCGTGGGTAGCGTGATCGTGAGTGTCTCGGATCTTCATCGGCGAGGTGCTTTGCAAGGCGAGTTTCGGCCTCTTTTGCAAAGACCCGATCGATATCCTCATCGACATCGCGGTGAAGATCATCATCGAGCGAATAGGGGGCGTTATCGATGGGGGCGGCGTCTACGATGTCACCGGCAAACTCTCACTGGTGTTTGCCCAGAACAACCGGACCGGCTCCATCCTGGCACAGGAAATCGGTCACAACATGGGGTTCGTCAACCCTTACGAGGTGGAGCACGATTCAGACAACCCGTCGCACTCGCGCTTCGACGAGGACTGCGGGTTCTGCACGTTTTATAACGCACCCGGTGTCTTCGGCCCGGTCTTTAATGTGACGGGACTGGGCGGGCTTTACCACCCGGGCAGGCTGCCCAAGTCGACCATGTCGTACGCGCCGGGTGATAACGACAATAACTCGTTTCTCGAACCCAAGCACTACCAGCGGATCTTCAGTGCTTTCAGTGCCAAACTCGCCCTCGATCGCCTCGCAAGGGCTGTGGGCGAGGCCGAGGCAGCTGCCGCGGCAGGCCCTGCATTGCGGGTGACCGGAACGTTTTTGTTCCGCGACGAAACCCTGAACGTCCGCGAGGCGCGTCCCGCCCGGGCGGACGAATCGCTTACCCCGGAGCTCCCTGGAAGTCCGTTCACGTTGGCGTTCCTCAACGCTGCAGGTGCAGTCATCACGGAGCGGGGCTTCCCCTTTAACGTCTCACTGCCCATCCATACCCATGACGAAGGAGAGGACGGTGACGTCGAGGACATCCTCGCCTTCTTCCAGGTGACCGGTGCCGTTCCAGATGGGGCAGCGAAGGCCGAGATCCGGTTTAGCGGAACCACGGTGTGGTCTCTCTCGACGGCGGGATCAGCCCCGGAGATCTCGCTGCTGGCGCCGACTGGTGGCGAGTCGATCGCGGCTGGCACGGAGCTCCGCTTACGCTGGTCGTCATCGGATGCGGACGGCGACGCGTTGACCCACACCGTCCTCTTCTCCCTTGATGGCGGGGCGACCTTTCGCCCGCTCGGACTCGCGGTTCAGGGCAACGAATACCGCTGGGCGACCGGGGCGACTGCAGGAAGCGACCGCGCGGTGGTGAAGGTCATCGCATCAGACGGGTTCCATTCGACCGAGGTCGTCTCGGACGAGTTCCGCCTTGCGGGAGGTCGGCCCATCGCCATGATCCTCGCTCCCGATTCGGAGACAAGTTTCGTGGACTCAAGGCCGCTACCACTGCAGGGGGCGGCGAGGGCGGCGGGCGGGGCGGCGATCACCGGCGAGGCCGCCTTCCTCTGGTCGTCATCGATCGCCGGACCGCTGGGATCGGGCCGAACCTGATGACCGGCCCCTGGCAGCCGGGGCACACACCATCCGGCTGGAAGTCGACGTCGATGGCGAAGTAGCCAGCGCTGAGCTGGCAGTTACGGTTCTTCCGGACACCGACGGTGACGGCGTCGACGACGCCACCGAGACCGCCAACGGGCTCGACCCTGCCAATCCCGAGGACGTCGCCCTCGACGAGGACGGCGATGGCCTCGCAACCGGCGCGGAGATCCTCGAGTTCGGCTCGAATCCCGACAAGGCGGACACCGACGGCGACGGCATCTCCGACGGGGACGAAGTCATGTCCGGCACCTCCCCGCTGCAAGGCGACTCCGATGGCGATGGGTGCTGCAACCTCACCGACAACTGCCCGACGACCGCCAATCCCGATCAGGCCGACACCGACAACGACGGCATCGGCGACGTCTGTGATCCAGAGAACCAACTCGGCGCCTATCAGGTCTTCACGCAGGATTTCGAAAACGGCCTCGGCCCGAACGAGTCCGTCTTCGGGACGTTTGCGATCAACAACACGCACCCCGAGCTAAACAATGGCACCCAGATGATGGGACACGCGGTGCCCTATGGGGATCTGGGTGGAGCTGCAACCCCCCAGCCCAGTTACGGGTTCTACGATCTCACCGTGGATCTCACCGGATTCCACGATTCGCTCTTACTGTTCGACTTCAGCGGCGGGACCGAAAAGACATCGATGGCTTCAATGTCCTCGCCACTACGGCAACGATTAGCCCTCCGGACGGCCTCCTCCTTCCTTCCGAAATATCGGAGTTGCAGTATGGAGCGCTGACCGTTCTTCCAGATTCCTCGCCTGATCTGGGCCGGTCGCCTGGTCGTCACCAGCGGATCCTTCGTTGGTGACCAGCATCCATGCCATCTTCGATCTCGCACCATTCGATGGCGGCCCAGTGAATCTCCGGTTCCAGTTCGGATCAGACCCGCTGGAAGGCGGCGCCGGCGTCAATATCGACAACCTTTCGATCGTGGGGGTCCCGCTCCATCCCGGATCGTTCGTGATCTTGTCAATCACCCGAAGCGACGAGGGGGTCACCATGGTCTGGAGCTCGGAACCCGACAAATCTTACGCGGTGGAATACAGCGAGACGCTATCCGTTTGGGCCAAAATCCAAGACCTGCCCTCGGCCGGCCACACCACTTCGTTTACCGACTCCGAACCCGCCCGAACCGACCGGGTCGGTGGGTGGTATCGCATCCGGGAAACCCCATGAAAGGTTAGCATGAAAGAAGTGTCCAAATTTAAAGAATCGAAGGGGAAGGAGTGCTTCCCGCATTCATGCGACACGTCAACGTCCAGAACGACATCTCATTGGCACCGCCCGCCCCAGAAGCGGACAGTTTGCGCGACGCTGCTGGTAATGGGTGTTTTGGTCGCGGATGGAACTGCTGATGATCCGTTGGACGATTCCACTCGCAACGAATCCTTTGCATTTGCCGTTCGATCATGACGAGAAGGAGATCAATCTGCCTCTCCTGAGGAATGGGTCGACTCAGATAATTCTATAGTAGTAGATTCTGGAAGCTCTGCGCAGGCTGGCACGGATATCGGCGCTGCCCGAGCAACAGCTTCGAGAGATTGGCAAGAAGGCAGTCCCTCACCAGTTCCAGTTCTCCGTTCCAGCGTTGGTGCCTCCACGGTTGGCGATTCCGGGGTGGAATCGACCAAGCGCCACCCAGGTTTCGCAGGTGCAACAGCGCGACATCATCTAGAGAGTAAGCGTCTTAAATTTCACCCCCCTGACGGGAGCGGCGCGGGCCGGTCTTCCGGCGGGCGCCGCTAGGCGGCGGCCCCGGCCGTGGCGGCGCGCTCCGCCGCGATCGCGGCCGGGGTGAGGGCGGCCGGGTCCTCGTGGTGGGCGCGCACGATCACCTCCGCGAGGTAGGCCTCGAAGTCCAGGCCGCAGGCCTTGCAGTTGCCGGCCAGGGTGTAGAACAGCGCGCTGTGCTCGCCGGCCGCCGCGCTTCCGAAGAAGAGGTAGTTCTTCGCCCCGAGCTTCGGGGGGCGGATCGCGTTCTCGAGGAGGTTGTTGTCGATCTCGAGCCGGCCGTCGGTGAGGTAGAGCTCCATCTCCGCCCACTGCCCGAGGGCGTAGGTGACCGCCTTACCCATCGCGCTCTGGGGCAGGTGCTTGTGCTTTTCGGCTAGGATGTGCTTCTTGAGTTCGTCGGCGACCGGCCTCGCCCGGGCCATGCCGGACCAGCCCCCGGCAGGCGGGCGGCGCCGGCCAGGCCGGCCGCGCCGCATCTGGTCCTCGATCCGGTAGAGTTCGCCGATCGCCAGGATGATCCGCAGGGCGGCCTCGGGCGCCTGCTCCGCGGCCTCCACGAACTTGCGCCGGATGTGGGCGAGGCAGCCCGCCAGCTTGATCCCGGCGTAGCGCCTGACCAGCGCCTGGTAGGCGCTGAAGCCGTCGCACTGCAGCGTGCCCTGGAAGAAGACCGTCCCGCTCTCCCCGTCGTAGCCCAGGAAGTCGAGCAGGCAGTCGTGGCCGCGCCCGAGCTGCCAGTCGTAGTAGAGGGTGCCCGCGCACACGTCGCGGTAGACCCACAGGTAGCCCTGCGAGGTCTTGCCACCGCCCGGGTCGAGGAACTCCACCGGGCTCTCGTCGACCTGCAGGGCCTCCGCCCCCGCCATCTCGGCTTTCACCGCCCCGCCCACCGGCGCGAGGTGCCGGGCCACCGCGTGCGTCCAGGCGTTGAGCGTCTTGCGGCCGATCTCCGCCCCGTGCTGGCGCAGCAGCCGCCCCGACTGCCGGTAGTGGGGCAGGTGGTCGCAGTACTTGTCGGCGACCACCGCCGCGGCCAGCCGCGGCCCGCACAGCGTCCCGGGCACCGGCGCGGGCGGCGCCGGAGCCTTGAGCGGCGGGCGCGAGCGGTCGGCTTTGGGCACGAACTTCTTGAGCACGGTGCGCGACCAGTAGAGCCGGGCGGGCTGCATCTCCGCGAGGCCCTGGTGCTCCTCGCCGATCTCGGCGTAGGCGTCCGGGTCGGCCTCGACCTCGGCGGGCACCACCACCGCCTCCACCCGCACCGGCAGGTTGCGCGGGAAGAGCTCAGCCTTGCTCCGGCGGCGGCGCTTTGGCTTTGCGCCGCTTTCCTCCCCCTCCTGTCCGGACCCTCCCGCCACCGCTTGGGGCGGGCTCCGGCTTTCCCAGGACATCCTCCCCGAAGAGCAGCTGGAGCTGGGCGGGGTCGAGCCGCTCCGAGCTCCTCCCGAAGAGCTTCTTCTTGAGCGCCGCGACCAGCTGGTCTTTGAGCGCCAGTTCCTCCTGCGCCGCGGCGAGCGCCGAAAGCGCCCTGCCGAGCTCGCCCTCGAGCGCGGCAACCCGCCCGGCCAGTGTATCGGGAGCCCCGTCGGTCACGCCACCGTTCTACCCTAACAGTGCTTCTTTGTCGAGCCGGAAAACGGCTTATTTGAGGATCCTGTTAGCCGTCACCCCGGCCGGTCGTACCACGGCTTGAACCCGGCACCGCGCAGGTCGACCCCGTCGAGGAGCAGCCCGAGCGCCTCGGGCGCCAGCCTCAGCTTCTTCTGGCGCGCGGAGGACGGCCTCGGCCACGAGAACGCGCCCGCTTCAAGCCGCTTGAGCCACCCGGCACACTGCGACAGGAAGCAACGTCGTTCATTATCAGAGGTTTAGGGTTTGGTTGTTGTCCTCACATGGGGCGGGTTTGCCCGCCCGGCCCGGGTCGCGTACTGCTGGACCTCGCTGCGGAGCAGTTCCTCACCCTCGATCATCCACGGGGCGCACCTGGCGATCTGCTTTGCCGGCAGTATTTTGTTCCTGACCATGGTTCTGACTACACACATGCTAACATTGAGGTCAACTGCGGCCTCGGTCATCGTCTTCCAGCTCCGCCCCGGAGATTTCGATAGCGGGGGGATCCCGTTCTCCCTGCGCAGGTTCTTGACCCGGTTCTCGTTCCAGCCGTTGCCCTTGCCCGTCCGGAAGCCGGCCCTGTTCAACATGCTCGCGATGTAGGGGTCGCGCCACGCCTTCGCCATCTCCCTCACGGCAGCCGCGACATCTTTGCCGGTGGCATGGCTGTTTCGCCCTACCTTGTTCTTCTTCACACGGAGCAGGGTATGGACGCCTCCAGCCCAGTGGACCCTCATCTCGATGTGCGGCGCCCCGGGTTCTGCCCCGACCATGATCTCGTTGATCACGGTCCGCAGGACGCGCTTCTTCAGGTCCATCGGGGCTGCATCCTCGCGCCACAACGCCCGCAGGTCTCCGCCGAGCGACAGTACCCGCTCCCGCTGTCCCTCGTCGAGTTGTGGCTTTGACTGGAGTTCTTGCTGGAGCCGCTCTTCGATTTCCGCCGCCTGCGAGAGTGCGGCGTTCCAGCGGCTCTCAAGCTCTGAGGCCACGAGGCGGTTGTCGGGGTCGGCCGCATCGTACTGGCGCTGTGCGCGCCCGGCCTCGAACCGCGCCTTTTCGAGAGCCAGCTCGAGCGCCTTCCGTTTTTGAGCCTGCTCTTCGTCCTCCCCG
>CAVOVO010000027.1:0-38251 GCA_963699845.1 uncultured delta proteobacterium | reverse complement strand
GTGACTTCTTCCTCCAGTCTGTGATAGTCGATGGCGTTGTTGATGGTCAGCAACAGCTTTTCAATAGAGAGGGGTTTTTCGATGTAATCGTAGGCCCCGTGTTTGGTGGCTTTCACGGCCGTCTCGATGCTGCCGTGCCCCGACATCATGACCACCGGCAAAAAAGGGTATTGCTCCTTGATCTTGGTCAGAACCTCGATCCCGTCCATCTCCGGCATCCAGATGTCGAGGAGGACCAGATCCGGAATCATCTCCTCCATCCTCTCAAAGGCGCTGGGGCCACTTTCCGCGCAGACCGTCTCATAGCCCTCGTCAGAAAGGATGCCTTCGAGGGAGCGAAGGATGCTGGTCTCGTCGTCGACAATGAGAATCGTCTTTGCCATTACGCCTCCTTTGAACCCCGAGGGGTGATTCTAGCGAATCATATGCCTGAATTGAGCGATTCATCAAAGTGGAGCCGCCGAGGGATAAGAATCGCTCAATTTAGGTATTGTAACGTTCCTGGATTCACCCATCATTTCGAGGGCAATCTTCGCGGCCCGTTCCGAGGCCCCGCCCCTACCAAGCCGGAGCCGCACCTTCTCGAGGTCCCGAACCATCGTCGCCCTATAGGAAGCGTCATCGAGGATTCTCATCGCCTCCGCGGCGAGGGTTTCGGCGGTGCAGTCACGCTGCACCAGTTCCGGCACCACGCGTTCGCCCGCCACGAGGTTCACGAGGCCGATGTGTGGGACCCTCACGACCGCCTTTGCCACCCTGAAGGTGAAAGGCGGAAAGCTTGTACCCGATAACCATCGGCACCCCCGCGATCGCGGTCTCCAGCGTGACCGTGCCGGAGGTCGCAAGCACGAGGTCACAGGCCCCCAGAATGTCGTAAATGGCACCCCCGAACACCTGGATGTCCACGGAGGACTGCCCCATGATCCCCTGCAGAAAATCAGGGCCAATGCCATCGGCCAATTGTAGCCTAAAGCGAGATACGCCCCTTCTCTCCTTGAGGATCTCGGCGGCCCTGACCATTTCGGGAAGGATTCGCGCGATTTCCTCTTTCCGACTCCCTGGAAGCAGGCCCACAAAGATTTCCCTGCGCTGGCGTTGCGTTTCAGGGAAGGCGCGGTCCCAAATCCGACATCCGGGGGGCAACGCGTCCATGAGCGGGTGGCCCACGTATTCCACCTCCACCCCGTGATCTCGGTAGAAGGACGCTTCAAAAGGCAGAATGACCGCCATCCGGTTCACCCGGCGGGAGACCTTTCTGACCCTGACCTCTCCGCCAGGCCCAAACCTGGGGACTGATGTAATAGAGGACGGGGACCCCTTCCCTCCTGGCCGAGCGGGCGATGTGCAGGTTGAATCCCGGGGTAGTCGATGAGGATGGCCAGATCCGGCCTCCACCGCTTCAGACCTGAGTGGACCCCGCGAAACGGCCCGCCCGATCGCCCTGAGCTTCGCAAACACCTCGGTCAAACCCACCACGGAAAGCTCGGTCGAAGACAAGATCAGCTTCACCCCGGCCTCGGCCATGCGGCTTCCCCCGATGCCCCAGAACCGCAGGCCGTCGGCCTGTCGCTTCATGGACTTCACCAGGTTCGATCCGTGGAGATCGCCCGAAGCTTCTCCTGCAATGATGAGAATGGTCTTGGGACCCATGAGGTCAGCAGACGCTCTGAAAGCCCCTGCTTCCTTTGGCAATTTGGTCACAAATGCTGAGGGCCAGGTTCAACGCGCGGCGTCCGTCCTGGCCCGTCACCACCGGCGTGCTTTGGGCTCTGACCGCCTCCACGAAGGCGTTGATTTGGGTGGCCAGCGCGTCGCTGTCCGGATACTTCATCTTGTTGGAGGTAATCTGCGGGTGATTCTTGCTGTTTCTCAGGTTGCCGTTGAGACGGGTGATACTGATTTCGCGTTTGAGACAATCTACAGATAGGTAGGCCTCCGGTTGAAAAATGCGGATCTTTCGCAACTGGGAGTTGGATACCCGGTTGGCGGTAAGGTTGGCGACGGTCCCATTGGTAAAGATGATTCTGACATTGGCGATATCGGTTTTTCCGGTTATGACGGGCATGCCCACGGCGTGGACCTCTTTAACCTCGGAAGGGACGATGTGGAGAATAATGTCCAGGTCGTGAATCATCAGGTCCAGGACCACGTCCACATCCGTGCCCCTCGTCGTGAAGAGACTCAACCGATGGGACTCGATGAAGATCGGCCGCGTCAACAGGGCCTCCATCTTGATCACGGCCGGGTTGAACCGTTCCACGTGGCCCACCTGAAAGACAAGGCCCCTCTCTTTTCCCATGGCGATCAATTGGTCAGCGTGCTCCAGGCTCAGGGTGATGGGTTTTTCGATCAGAAGATGGACCCCGTGGGCCATCACGTCTCTCGCGATATCGAAATGACATTCGGTGGGGACCGCCACACTGACGCCATTTACATGCCGCAGTAGCGCCTGGTGGGACGGAAAAGCCGTCGTGTTGTACCGCCTGGCGATCTCGGATGCGCGTTGCGGGTTGATGTCCACCACACCGATCAGTTCCACTTGTTCCATGGCCTTGTATTTCTGGACATGGTATTCACCCCAGTGCCCGACGCCGATCACTCCGACTTGTATGGTCTCTTGACTCACGGCTCCATGATCTCCTCTGCCATGCGCGTACTCTTGCCGAAAAGGATCGGTTCAAACCCTGCACGATATCAGCCCCGTGCGGTTGCGGGACTTCAAAATTTCTTCACAGCGCCTTTCAAGGGTCGAATCATCGTTTGGACGCGAAACCACGGTGATCCCAGATCTATCGGCCAAGGCGATCATTTGGGGCCTGTCGAAGACGAGCGTCTTTCCCGCCTCCAGCGCGAGCGCCGAGCAATGGGCCGCGGCCATGGTCTTTATGGTGCCAAGTCCGACTGCGGGGACATCAAATCGCATGTCCTGCCCGGGTTTGCTGACTTTTACCACAACCGCATCCACGCCGGCCAGCCGTCCCCCCCGTAAAATGGTCTCATCGGTTCCCTCGATGGCCTCCACCGCCAAAACCGTTCTGCGTCGGACGACGACACATTGGCCGATGTCGAGACGGCCGAGGGCCTTGGCCATGGTCCAACCAAACGCGATATCCTGATCTTCCTTTCTTGTGGGCCTCCTCCGGGTGAGGCATCCGGCCTCCGCCGTGAGCCCCGGGACGCACACCGTCGAGCTCACCACTTCGATACCCGACTTTCTCGAGCTCTTCGGCCACCGCCCGCAAAATGTGATCATCCTGAAGCATGGCCAGTCTGGACATCAGGGCGAGCCCTTTCAAATCAGGCCTGACCTTCTCAAACATCCGTGCGCTTGGTGATGGTCCCGGCCATAACCGCCCGGTCCACGCCCATCTTCTTGAAAGGCCGAAACAAGGTGCCCCAGTTGGCCCAAGCGGATCCACGCCAAGGTGTCGACACACTCGGAAATGGCTGGATCGGTCTCGCCCTTGTGGGCCACGGCCCCACCCGAAGCCCTTGCGTCCTTGCCGCGCGGGCGACCATGAGCGGAAACGTACCTCCCCCCGCGATGATGCCGATCGTTCCCTTCGGGCCGTCTCCTTCCGTGGTCATTCCTCTCCCTGGCAAACCCAGTGCCGGCTAACGCGACAAGATCATCCTTCCCAGGCGATCGCTACCTGAGGATTCCACGCCTTGACCCCTCGAAGAACTCAAGCAGCATTTCAATTTCAGGACACGGTTTGACCCTCCTTCGCACCTCTTCCAGGGCCACCTTGAATTTCCTCTCTTCGCGCCAAATGATCCGGTAGGCGAGCTTCAACGCGTCAATGGTCGCCTGCTGAAATCCCATCCGGGCAAGCCCTTTTCGGTTGACCCCGTAAAGCCTCGCCCGCGGGCCTGCTGTCATCATAAACGGCGGCACGTCTCTGTCAATACCGGACTTGGCGCCCAGAAAAGCATAGGCACCGATCCGCACGAATTGGTGCACGGCCACCATGGCGCCCAGAATCGCGCGATCCCCCACCCGGATATGGCCACCCAGCGTCGCCACATTGGACATGATGACCCTGTCGCCTATGACGCAGTCGTGGGCGATGTGGGCGTAGGCCATGATGTAGTTTTCGTTGCCCAGTACGGTTTCCCAATTTTCCTTGGTCGTGGCCCGGTTGATGGTCACGTATTCCCGGATGACGTTGTCATCGCCCATCCGGAGGCGGGTATCCTCGCCCCGGTATCCGATATCCTGGGGCGGCGTCCCTATGGTGGAAAAAGGATAGATCTTGTTCCGCTCTCCGATCCGGGTGTGCCCATCAATGACCGCATGTGCACCAATGACCGTATCTCGCCCGATCGACACGTGATCGCCGACGGTGCTGTACGGTCCCACTTTGACCCCTGACCCCAGATCAGCCTTGGGGCTCACAACCGCTAAAGGATGGATATCCATGACTTCAATCTACACATTCCCTTCTAACATGTGTTCATCCAAAAATTTTCGATTTCTGGATGATCGCAACGATCGCCAAAACAATGAAAACGCCGGTGCATCCCTCATCCGATGGTGGCCACCAGCTCCGCCTCCGCAACGAGGTCCCTCTCAACAAAGGCCTTTCCAGCCACCTTCCAAAAACGCGATCCGGTTCTCAGGGCTTCCACCTCAAACCGCAGCGTGTCGCCCGGGACGACCGGTCTTCGGAATTTCACCTTGTCAATGGAAACAAAAAGGGTCTCTCCTCCACCGCCTTTTTCCATGAGGTCCGGCTGGGAAAGACGCGCCAGAATGCCGCCGGTCTGAGCCATCCCCTCGATGATCAGCACCCCAGGCATAATGGGGTTTCCCGGAAAATGGCCCTGAAAAAACGGCTCATTGAAGGTCACGTTTTTCAGACCCACCACCCGTTTGCCGAGCTCCAGCTCAGTCACTCGGTCCACGAGCAGGAAGGGGTATCGATGGGGGAGTATCGCGGCGATATCCTGATGACGAAGGGGCAATTGCACCATTGGTATTTATTCCTTTCTCAAACGTCTGTCCAATTCAGCCAGTCGCCGTTCAACCTGTCGCAAACGATCGTTCATTTGCGGGAGACGCGCAACCAGGCTCGAGCTCTTAAGCCATGTCTGGTGCGGAATGGCCGGGGACCCCGACACGATTTCCCCCGGCGCCACCGATCTGGCCAGGCCTGACCTGCCCGCGATCATGGCGCCATCGCCGATGGTCAGATGATCGGCAACCCCCACCTGCCCACCCACGATCACACCGGAACGCCGATCGACACGCTCCCGGAGAAGGCCGCCTGTGCCAGCACAACCGTGTTTTCACCAATCACCACGTTGTGGGCCACATGCACAAGATTGTCCGTCTTGACCCCCCGCATCAGCCAGGTCTTCCCGAAGGTGGCCCGGTCGATGCAGTTGCTCGCGCCGATTTCAACGTTGTCATCGATCTGCACGTATCCCATTTGCGGGATCTTCACGGACACGGCACCGTCCCGTGCGTACCCGAAGCCGTCACTGCCAATGACGCTGCCCGCATGGATCATCGACATCGTTGCCAACCACGCAATCCTGAAGTATGGCCACATTTGGAAAAAGGATCGTTCGCGCGCCGATCCTCACCCTGTCCCCAATGAAAACCCCGGGGAAAAGGACCGTATCATCCCCGATGACAGCATCCTCACCCACGTAGACCATCGGGTACATAGAGACGTTCCGCCCCAGACGGCAGCTCCCCTGGACGTAGGACTGCTGGTGCGTCCTGCTGAAATGCGGACGTCTTCCGAGCAAAAAGACCCGCCGCCCTTGCAAATGCCAGCGCCGGATCAGGGATCAGAATCTGGGATCCCTTGAAAACAGGACTCATCTCACGAACAATGACCGCCGTGGCCCTGGTCTTTTCAAGCCCTTTCCGATACCGCCTGTCCGAGAAAAACGAGATATCGCCGGATCCTGCCGCCTCGAGACTGTTCACCCCTGTGATCACGACATGGGCGTCCCCCAGGACGGTGCCGCCGACGGACCGGCAGATTTCTTCAAGCGAAAATCTAGGTTGTCCGCTCATTTATTTTCGTTTCAGATCATCATAGGCTTTTGTGACTTCGGCCGTGATGTCTAAGGTCTTATCGAAGTACATGATGCCGCTGCTCCGCCTCTCCAGGATCATCCGGTAGTTTCCCTTGGTGCCCATGTCCAGGACGATCTTTTCGAGCTCTTTGACGATCTTGTTTCTGGCCTCGGCCTCCTCTTTTCGCATCTCCTCGGTCAGGTCTTCGTAATAGTATTTCAGCTCTCTTTTTCTTCGCTCAAATTCCTTTTCTTTGTCTTCTCTGGCATCCAGGCTCAACATCATGCCCTGCTTGTCAAGCTCGTCCTTGAATTTGACCAACTCCTCCTGTCGTACGTCGAGCTTCTTCTGCATCTCCTCCTTGGTCTTCTTCAAATCCTCGAAAACGCGTTTGCCCTCGACAGAGTCCCTGACACAGACCTGGAGATCGACGACTGCTATCTTTCCCGTGTCCGCGGCGAGTACCCCTTGGGTCAAGAGCAAAATTCCAAGAAAGCCTATCGAGATCCCTAACCATCGATTCATGTCAAACCCCTTTCTTTGTCCTCGTGCGGATCGTGATCCGCGTTTGCATCCGTTTCACCCTAAAACTCCGTCCCCATGGAAAACTCCAGCTGGCTCGAATTCTCGTCGTCCCTTGGGTCAAGCGCATAGCCCCACTCAAGACGCAGGGGCCCCATGGGAGAATACCAGCGAACCCCGCCGCCCACGCCCTTCCGAAGGTCGGAGAAACTCACCTGACGGTCACTTTCCCAGACGTTTCCCTGCGTCGAAGAAAACAATCCCTACCACGCCCTGCTCCTTGAGGAGCGGGAAACGAAATTCGAAGTTGTAACACATCATCTTCTCCCCTCCGATCTTGTCATCCGTTTCCGGATCGCGCGGAGAGATGGAGGCATACTCATAGCCCCGGACCGTGTTGAGCCCTCCGAGGAAAAATTTCTCATACACCGGGAGATCCCCTCCGGAGCGCCTATCTACGTACCCCCATCGACCCTGGGTCATGAAGACCGTGCTCAAGGGAAGCGGGAAGAACCAGGCGGAGCGGCCCGTATACTTGTTGAAGTAGTTGTCTCCTGCGAAGATTCCGCCGGCGTACTCAAAACTAATGCTGTTGATGGACCCTTCGCTGGGATTCCATGGCCGGTTCACGGTATTTCGCGTGAGGCCGAGCGTCATGGCGCTTGTGACGCTGTGCCCCTCCATGTCTTTGAGGACCCAGGATGCATTGTCGGCAACATTCGGAGATATAAGCATCCTCGTAGCCGTATTGCACGGTGCCCCTGGTGAATTCATCAAACTTCATCGGAAAGCCGAACGAAAGGGAACCGCCCCAGCTGTCATTGCTGTAGTCATCGTAGTCCCTTTTCCAGTTGTACCCGCGGATTTCCGTAGAGATCGGGTGATCAAGCAGCCAAGGCTCCATAAACCGGAGGTCGAACTGGCTCGAGCTTCCCCCGAGGCGGACCGACGCGGAAAGCCGCTGCCCGCGCCCCAAAAAGTTGTCCTGTTGAATCTGCGCCATGCCCACCACGCTGTCCACGGAACTGTAGCCGGCGCCAAAGCTGAAGCTCCCCGTCGGCTTTTCCTTCACCTTGACATCCATCACCATGAGATCCTCCTGGCTCCCTTTCTTGGTCTGGATGTCCACGGTCTCGAAAAACCCGAGCCGATTCAGATTCTGGGTGGAGCGCGACACGGCCTTTCCACTGAAGTACTCGCCTTCCAAGGCCTTCAATTCGCGGCGAATGACCTTGTCCCTGGTCGTACGTGTTGCCCGTGATATTGATCCGCTCGAAGCGGACCTTTTCACCCCTCGAAATGTCATAGGTAATATCAACGGAATGGACCGAGTTCGTTCTCCTTCGTCCTGGGGGTGACCTCGGCGTAGGCGTAGCCTTCGTTCGCATAGATATCTTTCAATGCCAGAACGTCCTTTCGAACAACCTCGCGGTTGAACACCTTTTCTTTGTCGATGGACACCTTCTCTCAGGAGCTCATCGGCAGGCATGATGAGGTCGCCACTGATCCCTACCTGGCCCACGTTGTACTGATCGCCTTCTTTGACCTCGAAGGTGACCGTCAGGCCCTTTTCCTGGTTCAGGGTAACCTTGGGGTCTGCGACCACCGCCTTGATATAGCCGTGGTTGTGATAAAACGACGTGAGCTTGAAAACGTCGAATTCAAGCTTTTTTGAATCAAGCACGCCCGGAGTCCGTGAGCCAGGACAAGAAGCCGTGCTCGCTTGTTTCCATGATGTCCTTGAGCTGCTTGGTCGTCAAACGCCTTGTTGCCGATGAACTCGATCTTCGTGATGAAAATCTTCTGTCCCTCATCGATCACATAGGTCACGCTGACCTGGTTGTTCGGCAGCGGCTCGGTCCGCTCCTTCATCTCCACATTGTAATAGCCCTTCTTGCGGTAGAATTCCTTGAGACGGTTGATGCTCTGCTTGATCTCATTTTGGTCGAAAATGGTGTAAAGCTTGATGCCCACCTCATTCTTCAAATCGTCCGCGTCGACTTTCTTGTTGCCCTCGAAAACCAGCTTACCGATGGAGGGCTTTTCCTTCACATTGAAGGAGACAATCGTCCCGCTGGCTCCTGCCTCCGTCTCGATGCTCACATCGGTGAAATAAGCCCATCCTGTAGATCTCGCGCAGATCCTTGTCAAGCTGCCCATAGTCGAACCGATCGCCCTTCTTGGTCTTGACGACGGCCAGGATGGCCTCGCGTTCGATGCGCTGGTTGCCGCTCACCCGGACGGCGTCAACCTGTGCCAGGCCGACGATCTGATTCTCGAAGCTCGACGCGATCTGTCCCATGCTTTCCGGAAGGGCCTCTGAATGATCGGCAACGGAAAAGGCGAGAAACGGGGGTTTAAGCGCGCTCGCGTCAATGAGCTTCGCGTCCAGGCTGAAGGTTTCGCCAACCTGGGTCAAACTTCCGGCGACCAGATAGTCCGCTTTCAGTGCCAGCGCCATCTCCTTGAGGCCTTGAGGGTCCGAGGGCGGCGTGAATGCCTGGGGAAGCCGGTTTACCTCTTCCAAATCGACCACCGAAAAACCCTTTTTCAGCATTTCGCGGATCAACATCTCCTGCAACCGGAGCCGGAGATGGTCGAGGGGCTTTGGGGCGTTCACGACGAAAGGCAAGACCGCGAGACGCGTCTCGTTCGCGGCGAGCGACTCACCGGAACCCATCAGCCCCGAAAGGGTGAAAAAGAACGCAGCCAGCCCCAGAAGGCCTTTCGGTCTGAGGGCCGCGACTGCAATCCATGCCACATGTCTTTTCGCTCTACGACTCGGATCCTGCCACCCACAATCTCCATTTGAGTCGACATGCCCGCCGCCAGCTTCGGGTTGTGCGTGGCGACGACCATCGTTAGCCCCACGTCCTGATTCAGATCAAAAAGCAGCTCAGAGATCTCCTCTCCGGTGGCCCAGTCCAGGTTACCGGTCGGTTCGTCGGCCAGGATCAGCTTGGGATTCATGACCAGCGCCCGCGCGATGGCGACCCGTTGCTGTTCGCCGCCCGAAAGCTCCCCGGGCCGATGGGCAAGACGATGGCCGAGACCCACCCGGGTCAGAATCCGAGTTGCCATCGTGCCGGCCGCTTCTCTTGAAACCCGCCCGATCAAGGCTGGGATCATCGTGTTTTCAAGCGCGCTGAACTCCGAAAGGAGGTGGTGAAACTGAAAGACAAAGCCGATCTCCCGGTTCCGAAGACGACAGAGCCCTGTTTCGTCCAATGCGTAAAGGTCCCTGTCCATGAACTGCACCGTTCCTTCCGTGGGGGGCTCGAGACTCCCCATGATGTGGAGGAGGGTCGACTTCCCCACACCTGAAGCGCCCATCACCGCCACGCTCTCACCCCCGCGCACCACCAGGTTTATGTCGGCCAGAACCGGAACGGGCTTGCCGTGGTGAAGATAGGTCTTGTGGACGTGGGCAAGCTCGATCAACGGCCCCCTCCATTTTCGCAAGGTTCGGACCCAAAGGCCCAATTAGACTGATACTCGAGGCTGGGTCTATTCATATCTCAAAGCCTCGACCGGATTCAACCTGGAGGCGTACCACGAAGGGTAAAGGGTTGCAAGAAATGAAATGAGGATTGCCGCCGACCCCACGAACAGGACATCCCCGAGCTCCACCTTCACAGGCAGGGTGGAGATGTAGTAGACGTCTGCCGGCAACTTGATGAACCGATACTTGGCCAAGAGGTAGCAGATGCCGAGTCCCGAGGCCAGCCCGCTCAAGGTTCCGGTCACCCCCACCAGGACCCCCTGAATCATGAACACGGACATGACCGATTTGGCCGATGCGCCCATGGCCCTGAGGATAGCCACTTCCCTGGTCTTTTCCATGACCACCATCACCAGGGTGCTGATGATGTTGAGGGCCCCGACCAGGACAATCATGGTCAGGATGACGAACATCGTGATCTTTTCCAGTTTCAACGCCGAAAAAAGACTCCGGTTCATCATCTTCCAATCCTTGGTCCAGAAGGGATAGCCCAGTCGCTCCTGTATCCCCTTGCCTGCCTCCTCGGATTGGTAGGGGTCGGACACCTTGACCTCGAGACCGGTGACCTGGTCCCCCATCCCGAGCAAATCCTGTGCCTCCGCCAGGGACACATAGACCATGGAGGCATCGTACTCATACATCCCGGAATCGAAAATGGCCGACACCCTGTAGTCCCGCGTGTTGGGCGCCCTCCCCATGGGGGTGAGCTTTCCCTCGGGAGAGACGACCGTCAGGAGGTCGCCGGGAAAGACCCCAAGCTGCCTGGAAAGCTCCCGCCCCACGATGATGGGTGGAGGCCCTTCCTGAGACTCCTTGAGGGAAGCAAGGGAGCCCATCTTGATCATGTCCTCGATTCCGACCACCGCCCCGGCCGAATCGGGGTCAAGCCCTCTCAAAATGGCGCCGGAGACATTTCCCGCCCGCTTCACCATGACCTGGGCGTAGATAAACGGCGTGGCCGCCACCACCCCTTTCACCTGGTCCACCTGCCGCGTCTGCGCCTCATAATTGTCAAACGGGCCGCCATAACTCAGCACCAGGATGTGGGAATTGACACCCAGGATCTTGGACATGAGGTCGGCCCTGAAGCCGTTCATGACGGAGAGCACCACGACGAGAGACATCACCCCCACCATGACCCCGAGCACCGAGATGATGGTGATCACGGATATGAAGGCCTGCTTGCGCTTGGCCTTCATGTAACGCAACCCCAGGAATACTTCAAAGATCATGGGCGAATCAGTCCTGTCTGGCCCTCATCTGGGGGAATAGGATGACGTCCCGGATGGACGGGGAATCGGTCATGAGCATGACCACCCTGTCGATACCGATTCCCTCCCCGGCCGTGGGCGGCATTCCGACTTCCAGCGCCGTCAGGAAGTCCTCGTCCATGAAGAGGGCCTCCTCGTCGCCTGCCTCGCGCTGGGCCACCTGGTCCTCGAACCGTCCCCGCTGGTCCACCGGATCGTTCAGCTCTGTGAAGGCGTTGGCGATCTCTCTTCCGCCGATAAAGAGCTCAAACCGGTCGGTGATCTGCGGGTCCCGATCATTTCTCCTGGAAAGCGGTGACACGTCGATGGGGTAACCAAGGACAAAGGTCGGTTGAACCAGATTGCGGCTCAACCAACTGGTCAAAGAGCTTGGTCAGGATTTTGCCATGGGTCTCCTTTTCGGGCAAGCGGATCTCTTTTGATCGGGCAAACGCCATGGCCGGAATCCCTTTCCCGGATGGCTTCCTCCGGGACCCCGCCGATTTCCTGGAGCGAATTGAAAAAGGAGATCCTTTTCCACGGGGGGGTGAAGTCGATGGTCGTGTCCTGATAATGGATCACGGGTCTGCCCCACAATCCGCTGCAAGAGGTCCATGAAGAGCGACTCGGTGAGGCCCATCAGGTCTTCGTAAGTGGCATAGGCCATGTAGAACTCGAGCATCGTGAACTCGGGATTGTGGCGGACGGAGATGCCTTCGTTCCTGAAATTCCTGTTGATTTCAAAGACCCGGTCGAAGCCGCCGACGACCAGTCTCTTCAAATAGAGCTCCGGGCGCCACGCGCAGATAGAGGTTCATCCCCAGCGCGTTGTGAAAGGTCTTGAAAGGCCTGGCCGTCGCCCCACCCGGGATGGGCTGCATCATGGGGGTCTCCACCTCCAGAAAGCCCTTCGCTACGAAGAAAGCCCGGATCGGCCTCGATGATCCGGCTCCGTACGATGAACACCTCACGGACCTGGTCGTTGACGATCAGATCCAGATAACGCTGCCTGTACCGGGTCTCCACGTCGGTCAAACCGTGCCATTTTTCGGGCAGAGGTCTCTGAGACTTGGAAAGGAGCTTGACTGTTTCTGCCATGATGGTCAGCTCACCGGTGCGGGTCCTGAAGAGCAGCCCTTTCACGCCCAGAAAATCCCCCACGTCCATCAGTTTGAAGACCTGGAATTCCTCCGGGCTCACCTTGTCTTTTCTCACGTAGACCTGGATTTGGCCGGTGCCGTCTTTGAGCTGGGCAAAACAGGCCTTGCCGAAATCACGAAGGGCCATGATTCTGCCCGCTGTCGACAAGGGGACCTGATCCTCCACCCCATGTCCGTCCATTTGACCGAACCGATCGAGAATCTCCCCGACCGTGAAATCCCGACGGTATCCGGCAGGATACAGATCGACCCCCATCGCCCGCAGGGTCTCTGTTTTCGCTTTTCTGTCTTCGATGAATGGCACCGGTCTTTTGAGCCACGACACCCTTTCCTCTTTGTCTGCTCTGGACTGGACATGATTCACAGGTCGCGCCCCGACAACCCGCGACCCCCATGGGCTTGGCACCCGGGAGTCCAGCCCGGGCTGTGGAAGAGGTCTCAAGGAAAGACCTTTATGGGATCGCAGCGAGCTCCCGTGACCTGATGGGTCTTGGACCTGCGAGAGCTTGCGTGAACAGCGATTTTTATTCCAATCGGCGATTCGAGTCAAGGCAAAAGGCGAGAGGGAGCAGGATGGACAGAGGTGCGACATCGCATGAGGGTGCGTGGGGGTTTTCTTTGAAAATGACAGGGGATTGGTGATATAAGGGCAACATCCTCGCGGCCCGTGTGGAGTAGGGGTGGAGAACCGGGCTTGCACCCGGGCCGAATCTGTAGTTGTCAGATAACAGGTTTCCGGCTTGGGGTTTCGCGGGTTGCATACGTTGACTTCCAAAAGGAGGTGGTTGAGAGATGGCAAAGTTATTGTGGAGCCCTTCAGAGGAAAGGATCAAGCACTCCAACATGTATCGCTTCATGCAGTTCGTCAACCGCAAGCATGGGAAGCGCTTTTCGGACTATGAGCGCCTTTATCACTGGTCCGTGGAGGAAATCCCCGAGTTCTGGGCCGCCATGTGGGAATTCGCGGAGATCAAGGCATCGAGGCCCGCGTCCCAGGTGGTGGATGACGTGACCAGAATGCCCGGGGCCAAGTGGTTTTCCGGCGCGCACCTGAACTTCGCGGAGAACCTGCTTCGTTACCGGGACGACCAAGTGGCCCTCATCTTCAAAGGGGAGGCACGGGAACCCGTCAAAATGACCTACGCCGAGCTCTACATCGAAGTGGCCCAGGTGGCCCACGCATTGAAGGCGATGTGCATTCAACCGGGCGATCGGGTCGTGGGCTTCATGCCCAACATGCCGCAGGCAACCGTTGCCATGCTCGCTGCCGCCAGTGTGGGGGCCACATGGTCCTCATGCTCCCCCGATTTCGGGATCAAGGGGGTCCTCGACCGCTTCGGGCAAATCAAGCCCAGGGTCCTGTTCACCGCGGACGGCTATTCCTTCAAGGGGACGAGCTTCGACTCCCTCGAACGAATCAACGCCATCCTCAAGGAGCTCCCGTCCATCGAAAAGGTGGTGGTGGTGCCATACGTCACAGATGAGCCGGACGTGGGCCGCATCCCCAATGGCGTGAATTACAGGGACTTCAAGTCCTCAGAGACCCATCTCGACATCCAGTTCGAGCAACTCCCCTTTGGCCATCCCCTTTATGTCATGTATACCTCCGGGACCACCGGACTTCCCAAGTGCATGGTCCAGAGTGCGGGCGGCATCCTCATCAACCAGCTCAAGGAGCTCATCCTTCACACGGACCTGAGGCGATCGGACACGATCTTCTATTTCACCACTTGCGGCTGGATGATGTGGAACTGGTTGAACTGTTCCCTGGGGGTCGGTGCAACACTTGTCCTTTTTGACGGAAACCCGTTTCACCCCGAGCCGGGCGCCCTCTGGAAGCTGGCCCAGGACGTGGGAATCACCGTCTTCGGCACAAGCGCCGGATACATCGCCGCCCTCCAGAACGCAGGCGTGAGACCAGGTGCCACCTACGATCTGACGCCGCTTGAGGGCCATCCTGTCCACGGGATCGCCCCTTTCCGTTGAAGGATTTGAATACATCTACTCGGAGGTGAAACGCGACCTCCACCTGGCCTCCATTTCAGGGGGGTCCGACATCAACGGCTGCTTTGCCGCCGGAAATCCCATGGGCCCGGTTTACGCCGGCGAGCTGCAATGCCGGTGCCTGGGTATGAAGGTGCTTGCCTTCGACGAAAACGGAAAGCCCGTCGTCAACCAACAGGGCGAGCTGGTCTGCACGGCGCCTTCGCCTTCCATGCCCATCTATTTCTGGGACGACCCTGAAAACGAGAAGTACAAGGCCGCCTACTTTGATGTCTATCCCAATGTCTGGCGTCATGGGGATTTCATCGAAATCAATGAGCGGGGGGGGGTCGTGATTTACGGACGCTCGGATGCGACCCTCAATCCGGGCGGTGTGCGCATCGGCACGGCGGAGATCTACCGGCAGGTGGAAGGTATGGAGGAGATCGAGGACAGCATCGTCGTGGGTCAGGACTGGAAAGGGGACGTGCGCGTCGTCCTTTTCGTGAAAATTGCCCAGGGTCATTCATTGACGGAAGAGCTGAAGAACCGGATCAGGAAAAGCATCCGGGCCAACGCCTCTCCCAGGCATGTCCCCGCCAAGATCATTGCCGTGCCGGACATCCCCTACACCCTCAACATGAAAAAGGTGGAGCTCGCCGTCAAAAAAATCATTCAGGGTCAGGCCGTCCTCAATAAAGACGCCCTCAGGAACCCCGAGGTGCTCGATTTCTACGCGGACCTGAAGGACCTCCAGCAGGATTGAACCCATGGACAAAACAGACGGACACACCCCCGCGATCCTCTTTCCCCATTGCTTCATAGACCCGGACCGGTTGAAGGGGGCCATCGGGCTTTTCGGGTCCCTTGAAATCTGCCTGCCATGGGAAATGAGCTTGGATGCGGACACGGCGCGCGAGGAAGCCGCCCCCTTCATCAAGGTCCTGAGACCTCCGGAAGCGCTCAAGCCGGGTACCGGCTTTGGAAGACGGCTGGCTGAATACCGGGAGTGGATGCGACACCAACAGGACAAATCCGTTCTCAATTTCCTGGGCTCACTTCAAGGCTATGATTCCTCGGAAGAAAAGAGCTGGGAGATCCGCAAGCGCATGAGGGGGGAGCGCGGGCAGGCGGAAACGACCCTTGAGGACCCGGGGCTCAAACACCATCTCGTCCTGCATCTCGCAAGAGAGACCGAAGAAAGCCGGCACACGCGCCGAATCCCTCATCGACGTGATCAAGGCGTCGAGCTCTCCGCTGAGCGGGGCGCTCGACGCCGAAGACCAAAACCCGGGGCTCTTCGACGATCTGCCCTCCCGCGAGGGTCCTCCTTGTGGCAGGGGTATCAGTGGTGCCAGATCGTCGAGGCATGGCTCGGCCTCTTCCACCAACACCTCTCGAACCGACGAATCCTTTTGACCCTGGATCCCGGCCTGGGCGACTTCCTCAAGGAACGATTCGAAAAGGCCCGGGGCGAAGCCCCGGATCGCCTTTTCCCTGAAATGACGACGATCCGCCTCCCCGGCGTTCCCTCGACGCTGTCGATGGACGAAATTTCAAAGACGGGACGAACGTTTTTCCCGCACCGAAATTTCGGAGGATCTGGAAACCGCGCTAAGGACCGCAGAGAACAAACGCCAAAACGCGGGATGGCAGAGGGGTGAAGGACCCCGCAGTCAGACATCTTCTGGGAAGGGTCCTCGTCACCCTTCGGCGTTGAGGGCCTTTCGAAACCCATTTCGACATTTTATCGCACTACGGCCTCTCGAAAACCCGCTTCACCCTTGACTTGGCAGGTGATCTGAAGTAGGTTTTCGCTGGGGGAAGCGAAGCATTATTATCAAAATTTCGCGGGGAGGTCTTTAACATGAAAGGGATTTGGAACAAAATTTTGAAGGTGGATTTGAGCGAGGGTCGTTGCACCTCGGAGACGCTGCCCGATGAGGTCTACGAGAAATTTCTCGGCGGCGCGGGCATGAACGCCTACATTTTGTGGCGCGAAAGCCCCAGAGGCACCACGGCCTTTGATCCTGCCAACCGGCTCACCTTTGCGCCCGGACCCATGCAGGGGATCAAACAGACAGGGGCCGCCAAGTGGACGCGCCGGCGCCATCTCGCCTTCCTTCAACCTGAATGCGGACTCGGCGGCCACGGCCAGCTTCGGCATCGAAATCAAGGAAGCGGGCTACGATGCCATCGTCGTTCACGGGCGTGCTGAAAAACCGGTTTATGTCGTAGTGGACGACGACAAGGTGGAAATCAAGGATGCCTCCCATCTCTGGGGGAAAGATGCCTACGAGGCGGAAGACGCCATGAAGAAAGCCGAAGGGGGCAAGTTCGAGTGCGTCACCATCGGACAGGCCGGTGAACGGTTGGTCCGCTACGCCAACATCCAGACCCGGAAGAAATCCTTCCTGGGTCGCTGCGGTCTGGGTGCGGTCATGGGGTCGAAGCTTCTCAAAGGGATCGCGGTCCGCGGGACGCAGATCGTACCGGTCCACGATGCCAAAGAACTGGACAGGCTCAACAAGCAGATCAATCAAGGCTCATGGACATGGACAGCCAAAAACCCGAGTGGCTCCAGATCAAACGTGTGGGCACGGCCATGGCGACCGAGCTCTTCGCGCCCCAGGGGAACCTGCCCATCAGGAATTACCGGCTGGCTGACTTTCCAAGCGGCGTCAAGAACCTTCACGCATCCAATTATGCCAAGGAGCTCAATGCCAAACCGTGGCCCTGCCAGTACTGCGTGATCCAATGCCACAACCTCTGCGAGGTCAAGAAGGGGCCTTACGCCTACAAGGGCAAAGGTCCCGAATATGAATCCTTCGCCATGATGGGCTTCAACACCATGGTGGATGATGTGAAGGCCGTGGCCTACGCCTGTGAGCTGGCCAACCTCTACTCCATGGACACCATTTCCCTCGGAGCGGTCATCGCCTGGGCCATGGAGTCCTACGAGAAGGGGGTCCTCACAAAGGAGGACACCTACGGTCTGGACCTGACCTGGGGCAATGCCGAGGCGCTGGTTGAGCTGACCAAGAAGATCGGGCTCCGCGCAGACGGTCTCGGCTACCTGCTCGGTGAAGGATGCAAGATCGCCTCCGAGCGTATCGGCCAAGGCTCGGAGACCTGGGCGGTCCAGATGAAGGGCCAGGAAATCGCGGCCCACAACTGGCGTGCCCAGTACATCTCCGCTTTGAACTACTGCACCGGCGTCGCCTCCGGTCCCAACCACGAACGCGGCAACTCCCAGCATATCTGGGTCGGCCACATTCATCTGCCCGAATGGGGCATCGACGAGGTTGAAAACGAGGAACGGTGGTCCTGGGAAAAGGCCGCGGAGCGGAATGCCATCTTTCACGACTACTGCAACGTGATCAATTCGGCCTGCCACTGCAAGTTCATGGAATTCCGGGCGTACACCATGACGGATCTCTGCAACACCATCAACGCCGTGACCGGTATGGGGTGGGACCTGGATGAGCTGCGCCGCTGCGGCGACCGCATCACCCAGATCCAGAAGGTCCTCAACGTCCGCTACGGTTGGAAAAAGCAGGACGATTTCAACTACCCGAAACGGTTTATGGAGCCCGTCGATTCCGGTCCGGCCGCGGGCAAGATCCCGGTGGGTCTGGACGATGCCATCAGGGATTACTACAAGGAACGCGGTTGGGACAAGAACGGTAAGCCGACCATGAAAAAGCTCAAGAGTCTGGGCCTGGAGTCATTTGCCCAGTAACGAGAGGGTTCATGACCCGATTCCGGGCGTTTCATTCCTTCGGACCGGCCCTCCCCCCAGGGCCGGTTCCATTTGGAGGGGCGAGAACATGAAGGCACGGATCAACTGCAGGGACCACGAATTCGCGGAAGGGACCATGTTCATCGACGTGGTGACCCGCATCCGCGAGTCCAAAAAAGACGAGCCCATGATCAGGACCATCAGGGAAAAGACAGGCAAGGACTACATCGTTTTCATCCTGAACGGCTGCATCGTCCGACCAGAGGAGTTTGAGACGCTCGAAATCAAGGAAGGCGATGACATCCGGTGGGTTCACCCGTACTTCGGCGGCTAGCAGAGGCGCGTGGGCAGTGAAGGCGGGGAAAAGGCAAGTGGCTGATCACTGATAACCGATCACGGTTTCAGGTTTAGAGAGATGAGAAGAGACCAAATGGCATTGAAATGGAATCAGGTCTGCGACACCCTTCCTGCTCTTCCCCCCGCGCGGGAGATCGACCGGATTTGGCTCTCTGCCGTTCGGAGCATTGCAGGAGAAAATCATCGTACTCGATGACGACCCAACCGGCGTCCAAACGGTCCATTCCATCCCTGTCTACACATCCTGGGACAGCGGTGCCCTGAAGGCCATCCTCGCCGATGAAAGCCGCCTCGTCTACATCCTGACCAATTCCCGGGCACTCACGCCGGACCAAACCACCGCGCTCCATCGCCGTCTCGGATCCGATCTCCTGCAAGCGGCCAGACAGGAGAATAAAACTTTTATCCTCATATCAAGAAGCGATTCGACCCTGCGCGGCCATTTCCCGGCCGAGACCCAGGCACTCTTTCGAAGCACTGGGCGGACACGCCGCCATTGACGGGGAGGTGATCGTACCCTGCTTTTTTGAAGGGGGAAGGATCACCTTCGCAGGACGTGCATTACCTCAGAGAAGGCGATGTACTCATCCCTGCGGCAGAAACGGAATTTGCCAAGGACCCTGCATTTGGCTACGAATCCTCCGACCTCAAGGCGTGGGTTGAAGAGAAGACGGCCGGGAAGTACCCGGCCAGTGGGGTCACCAGCATTTCGATCGAGCACCTCAGAAAAGCGGACCTGGACTTCCTCGCCGGTCAGCTGATGGCTGTGGCCGACTTCAACAAGGTGATCGTGAATGCCGATCAGATCCGGTCGACCTCAAGGTCTTTGTGGCCGCTCTGGTCCGAGCGATCCGAAATGGAAAGCGATTTCTTTTTCGGACGGCTGCCTCCTTTGTCCAGATGATTGGCGGGGTCACTGCCAAACCCCTTCTGACGACCGAAACCCTCTACCCGGAAGGACGATCTTCTTCGCCGGGCCTCGTTGTGGTCGGTTCCTACGTTCAAAAGACGACCCGTCAAGTCGAGAGACTCCGGGAACTACCCGACATGGCCTTCATCGAATGGGATGTGACCCAGGCGGTCACCGACCACCGACTCGGCCAGGAGTCCGACCGGGTCGCTCGCGCCGTCCAATCTGCCTTTGCCCGGGGAGTGGATGCCTGTGTGTTTACAACCCGCATCTATCATTCCGATCCGGATGGCAAACAGAGGACACGGAAAACGGCCTTCTCTTTTCCGCAAAGGTCTCTGAAGGGCTCCACCGAACCCTTCTCGGGATTCAAAGCCGCCCCGGTTTCCTGGTGGCAAAAGGCGGCATCACTTCGAGCGATATTGGCGTCAAGACCTTGGGCGTCAAGAAGGCCATGGTGATGGGACAGATACAGCCTGGCGTGCCCGTGTGGGCGTTGGGTCCTGAGAGCCGCTTTCCGGGCCTCCCGTATGTGATTTTTCCCGGGAAATGTCGGGGATGATGTGGACCTTGAGTCGAATCGTTGAGATACTGCGAGGTCAGGCGGGAGGAATGAAGTGATCAGTGTTCAGTAATCAGTATCGGAGTCCTCGACTGCATCAGAATCCAACCACAGGTTTTGCTTGGTAGACGTTTTTGGATTATTCTAACCAATAAGTTTCCCATGCGTCCAACAATAGAATCGTAGCAGCCGCATCATTGCGGCAAGAAGGTGGTGCAACGATGACAACCCGGTCTCTTTTCGGCTCTCGGTTCCTGATGCAATGCTGGCTGACCTCAAAGATCGCCTCGCGCGAACTCGTTGGCCTGACGAACCACCGATCGAGCCCTGGTCCACCGGCACGAGCGTCTCATACCTCAAAGCGCTCGTTGAATATTGGCGGGATGGCTTTGATTGGCGCGCGCAGGAAGCCAAGTTCAACGCCTTTCGCCAGTTCAAGGTGCCCGTATCGGGCATCGATCTGCATTTCATCCACGAACAGGGCAAGGGCCCAAAACCCATGCCCTTGCTACTCTCGCACGGCTGGCCCGGGTCTGTCTTCGAGTTTTACAAGCTCATCCCCATGCTCACCGACCCAGCCCGCTTCGGCGCCGACACCAATGACGCGTTCACGGTCATCGCTCCTTCCCTGCCAGGGTACACCTTTTCCTTCTCGCCAGGCCAAAAGCGCTTTGGCATCGAGGAGATCGCCGAGATTTTCGCCGAACTGATGAGCGATGTGCTGGGCTATTCGAGCTTTGGAGCGCAGGGCGGTGACTGGGGCGCCTTCGTGGCCAGCCGCCTGGGCCACTCCTATCCCGAGCGGGTGATCGGCATTCACCTCAACCTACTGGCAGTGAGAAGAGACGCCAAGATGCCTGAGAACCCGACTGAGGAGGAGGCCCGATTCATCCAGGCGCTGAACCACTGGCTCAAAGAGGAGACAGGATACCAGTGGATTCAGGGCACCAAGCCGCAGACCCTCGCATTTGGCCTCACGGACTCGCCGGCCGGGCTTGCCGCCTGGATAGTGGAGAAGTTTCGCAGCTGGACCGATTGCGGCGGCAACCCAGAGAACGCCCTTACGAAGGACGAGATGCTGACCAACAGCATGCTCTACTGGGTCACGGGCGCGATCGGCTCCTCCTTCTGGCCGTATTACGCGCGCATGCACGGCCCCTGGCCGATCCCCGAGGCCGGCGTCAGGGTGCCGACCGGCTATGTGGAGTTCCCGAAGGAAATTTTGCGCCCGCCCCGGTCAGTTGCAGAGCGCATGTACACTGACATCCGGCGCTGGACGGTCGCCTCAAGAGGGGGGCACTTTGCCGCGCTTGAGCAGCCGGAATTTCTCGCGCACGAGATTCGTGAGTTCTTCAGGCCGCTGAGAAAGGCGGTACCGGCATAACGGACCTGCCTTGCGCCTCGAGAGTATACATCACTCTCGGGCTTTGGCGAGGAACCCGCCACCCAATGTTTGACCAGATACAGAGCAAGCGAAAGACCGACAAGGGAGAGTGAAGAAAAAGTCCCCCTTTGGCAACGAAGAGGAGCCTCAAAGGACTTCTCCAGAACTCCAGTGAGACCGTTACGTGCAGATTTGTCTGTGGGGATTCTGGTGATACGCAATTCAAACAGCAGGGATTTTAAAAATCAATTTACCTAGGCCTTTATAGCAGATAAATCAGAGCCAAAAGCGAGGGTGAAAAGAGTATTCGAGAAGAATTCACGGCCTTACTCGGAGCAGGCCGCATTCATGACAGCGAGCTGCGGAAAAAATTTCTTGCGTCCAAATCTTATTTCAGGCACCAGGCAAGACCGCCCATAGTCCTGACCCCAAAAAGGGACTTCTATCACCTCAACTCACCTGGTTGGGGCACCGAGGAGGTTTTCAATATGGCAGTATCCAGGCGGATCGAACGGTATTCCGGTTTGCGTGACGCGTTGTGGCATCATTAGTCGATCAGGACGGCCTTTATACTTGCAACTTATAGGCATACCTGCATTGGACCTTTGGTTGGATATTCTACTGGCAGTAGTAATTTCAACGACTTCTTACAGCATTCTTGGTACCAAATGTTTACGGTGGGGTCCCACAGAATTTCGCGCCTTTATTCTCCAATATGATTGCAGAGCCAGGCGCAGGCCTAGTTCCAAAACTGCCCGAGTTCGGTCACACTAGGCTCATAGTAGCCCCCAGGCATGGGAACCGAAAATCTGGAGCCTACATTCAATGTGCCGACAACGCCGGTGGATGGCTTGAATTTCACTCCCGCGCTCGCTTTGATGTAGTTACCCAGGTTGACACCATAGCCAATGCCGAGGATCGGTTCCTCCTTTTTCAGGTTCCAACCCGCCGTGAATTGCACCCCGGAACCAACTGTGACTTCGAAATCCCCTGTCCTCGAGTTGATGTTAAAGGCGATAACGGGTGTCGAGAGCTGCAGACGAAAAGGACCACAAAAGCCTGCCTGGCAAATGAGAGGGGCGAATAACGAGTCGCTCTCGAGTGCGAGTTGGATAAGCCTTTCGGCATGCTCCCTGGCCTGCTCTTCGGCTTGACCCGAAACACATGCTAAATAGGAATGTACATCTCCAGAAGATATTGTCGTTAGCTGCCGGTTGAGAATTGGTCCTCCTGATCCTGGTTCCCAAATCCTTTTGGTGATATAATCCGAGAAGGAGAAAGGCTCGAAGCCGACAAACCGGCTCTCGAAGTAATGGTATTGGCCCGCATACCATGCATACCAGAAATCGAGCAATAGGCTACGATCCGTGTCGCTGAGTTTAAGACCCAGAATGACCGCTTTTTCTCGAAGTTCGGCCTTATCGATCAGGTCTAGCCCCTGATAGAGCGCCGGCGCCAACATGGACAGCGGGAGATCGATAAACCGGCGTCGAGTATCTTCCCAGAAGAGAGCCTGAATTTGTGTGGCTACGTGATATGAAGTCAGAACACCATTGATTTTGCATTTGCAAAATCCGGTCGTGTAACACACGTTATCCAAAGATTGACATCCAGCTGTCGCGGCTTCCACACAGGCTTTAAGGATAGCACCTGATTGATGCGACATCTTCAGATCATACAATGCATCGACCTTAGCGTTCAAATCCGGATCCAGGGGATTGGGGATACCAAGCACATCTTCCCAGAACTGTTGGTCGACTTTTAAAAGGCTGTAATAGACGCTTTTGCCCAACTCTGATAGCAAGCTCACATCCACCATTTCCCGCCAGTTTGTCGTGTCAGCCGAATCCGGCTGCAGCGTGAGATCTGCTGCGCCGTCTAAATCGGCACTTTGCAAGTAATAGCCTAGGCGCTCCTTGAAAAATGAGACATTTTGCCCCCCATTGAGCGCCGTACGGGCTTTGCTTATCGCCTGTAAGGCTTTCCCCTGTTTTGACAGGGCGTAAGCCAAATTGTTGTTCAGACCTGGACTGGTTGGATCCAGCAACTGGGCAAATTCGAGAACTCGCTGGGCTTGGACATATTGCCCGCGCTCGTTGAGATGAAAGGCTATATTGATAAGGTGTTCGCTTTCGTCCGGCCGCAGCAGAGCTGCCTCCAGGAAGCACCACAGCGCTGTGTCAAGCAGGGAGGCCTGCCCTTCACCGAAGATTCCGAGAAACGTATACTCCACGCCGGCTGATGCGTAGGCCCAATCACGGCGACCTACCACGACGGTTAATTCTGGGACCTCTCCCTCGCTGGCTTTAACTGCGATGGGGGCTGATTGGTCCACTGCTTGAGGGGGATAGGCAGAGACATATGCTTCGACGGCCTGGAGGGTGGCAGAGGGGATTGTTTTTACAATCTCGTTGCGCAGTGCATTTAGCAGGGCTGCAATTTCCTCCGGGCCAGCGGTCTCTGCAACCCTTAGCAACTCAAAGCGAACCGGCTGCAGGGAACGCAATACCAAATCGGCGCTATAACAGGTGCTACCGGCGTATAGACATGGCACCGTGAGGTGATTGGTGGGAATATCGAAATCGGCGCACAAGGGTTCCGTCTTGGACACCTGAACCAAATGCACTAAATCCAGATAGCACGGAAGAGGGGGTTCGAATATCAGGCTCAGATCGGCCTCATATTGGGATTCTTCAACGGATATGCAGGGAACATTGAGAATAAAGGAGGCACTGTCAAAATGGGCGCATTGGTCAACCAGCGGTGTGGCTGCATAGACGCAGGGCGCTGCAACAGTCCCAATCGTAAGCAAAATGATTAAGAGCAGGCGCATAATGAATGCCTCCGTCAAGACAGGTGATAACTACACCACTTGCGCGAACGGCATGCGCTGTTTGGCTGAAACGCTTTGAAAGAATGTGAGAGAATGAACGAACTCCCCATACTGGAATTCTATTCCCTTTGTCAAGCCTTTTAAAAAGGAAGTTGTGGAACGCCCTTTTAAAATTCAAGTGAAATCTTGAATACACCCTAAGAAAGCCTACAAACAGCTTCTGCCGATGGACAAAGTAGAACTGTGTGCTAGCTCAATGACTATTCTATCAGGCGCAAATCAAGCCTATTGAAAACCTGAGATTTCTTGATACAGCCTAAGTAGCTGAGATTAATATCTCATTACAGATTTGAAGAACAAAGACCAACCCTCGGCCCCATCGGATCTCCAGCCGATGGACGTGTCCAGTTGACTCAGCCCCATGATATCATGCATATTCCTCCCGATCCGGGTACTCACTGGATCCCACCCGAAACCAGTAGGGACGCCCCCCATGACCCTGACAAGAGAAGGCATTACAAGATCGGTCTTTGACCGGCTGGACATGTCCAAAGCAGCATCGGCCCCAAGCGGCCGAAACCACCTTCGAAATCATAATAAAGACCCCCTGAGGGTGGCGGAAATAGTTAATATTGATTGGGTTTGAGATCTTCAACGTAAAGCGTAATAGGAAAGCAAGATAACCAAGAACGGGTGTGAGCGTTTTTCTTGATAGGATGTGACTTGGAACGCATAAGTGGGTCGAAACCGGAAAGGAGGTGAGGTTAACATACTTTCATCTTTCTTGAGTTAACGCTGTCTTTAGGGGAAGGAATTCGATAGGAAATGACAAAGGAGGAACTCTTCATGGGAAAGGCAAAAGGGATTACAAGGTTCACAGGGTTGTTCTTGCTAAGTCTGGTGGTCGTAACGGCCTTGGGCCTCTCTCCAGCCATGGCGTTGGACCTTACACCCGAATATTACGTCGTTAAAGACTTCAAACTCGTCTCGGGCGCTGTCCTACAGGAGATGAAAATCGAGTACGCGGTACATGGCACTCCGAAAAAGGATGCCGCCGGCAAGATCACCAACGCGGTCGTCTTTTGCCACGGTTGGAGTGGCAACTATAACCAAATCAACATAGTGAAAGGAGTCATCGGCCCAGGCAAGTCGGTTGACCCGGAGAGATTCTTCTATATCTTCCCTACTGCCCTGGGATCACCAGGTTCATCTTGCCCTTCGGTTTCAGGGTCGGGCCCAGATTTTCCAAAATACACCATCGCCGATATGATCGCGGCGCAGTACCTGCTGGTAAAGGATCATCTCAAAATCGACCACTTGGCTGGAGTGATGGGACTAAGCATGGGCGGGTTTCAGACTCTCCAATGGATCACAGATCACCCGGAGATGATGGACTGGGCGATCCCCATAGCCACCGGCCCGGCCTGTGTTGGCCGCAATGTCGGCGTCTTCGGCCTTATGAGCGAGTTGGTTCGGTCCGACCCGTCCTATCAGGGAGGACGGTACCAGACCCAGCCGAAATCCGGGATGCGTCTGGCATTCATGAGCACCTATCTATTCTATTTCACCCCGGAATTCTTCGCCAGTAAATTCAAGACCCCCACGGAGGTGATGAAAGGCTTGGAGAACGCCGGCTTGGGAAGCGAAAAGATGGACGCCAACGACATAATCTGGCGTAATGAGGCGATGATGGCTTATGATGTCAGAGCCAAGCTGCCTTTTGTCAAAGCCAAGACCCTGGTCGTGGGGGTCAATTCCGACGAACTCTTTCCGCCTGAAGACGAATTACGACCGATCGCATACGGTCTACCCGGAGCAAAGCTCTTCGCCTATGATTCAGTCTTCGGGCATCTTGGCTGTGCCCTGGATGCAGCTAAGGCAGACAAAGCGATGGTAGATTTCATCAATAGCTGCACCAACCAGTAAGAATTCAGGGTCTTGGAGCAGTGAAGCTTTAAACGGGTGGCCAGCGAGGCGGGGAGCTATGACATTCATATCACCGGCCTTGCTGGCATCTTGCAGAGTAGACAGTAAAAAAAAGCCAGAAGCCACCGAAGCACATTTTTCTGACGTGACTTTTCTTTGCGTACTATCCTAGGCACCTTAACCGAGAGCTGGGGCATTACATGTAGCTTGATACGAGCACACCCCTTATATCACCATTGGTGACCGATTTTCTCTTGGATATCTAATTGATAGCCCATGGATTTTGCTCAAAAAGTCAAGTCCCGGAAATAGCATTGACATATGAATCTGCGGTAATTCAAATAGACATAATATTCAACATTGTTCGGCAAATATGCTATTTGTCGATTTAATCCCCTTTTTGGCCGAGTAACCCATCAGCCTTATCTCAACCTTCCTGGAGGATAAAATGGGCGCGCCCTCTAAATATCCATGTCCACTTGGAGGCTTCTTTTCATAGGGGAATGAACCCATGAGCGCGGCGGAGAAGAAGGGCGATTTCCTGAATCCAGTGGCATAATATGCGAGCCCTTTATATGAACCTTTGAACACAAGGAGGCTTTGATGAGTGTAAATCTGAATGAAGTGGACAAGATAGAAATTCTGACCTTGCAGGACAACTACGTGGATATGGTCTCTATGGACAGCAACGAGATCGTTCAACGTCCCATGCCTTTCGAAGATATGGAGATCAAGACCAGCATCCAGGCCGAACATGGGTTTGCCTCTGTCGTGTCAATAACGAGGGAGGGCCGAACCCGAAGCATGATGTTTGATTTCGGATTTTCCGAGCACGGTGCAGCAATCAATGCTGAAACCTTGCGTGTAGATTTGAGTCAAGTCGAGGTATTGGCGCTGTCCCACGGTCATCTGGACCATACGGGAGGTATGAAAGAACTCGTGCGACGAATTGGGAAGGAGAATCTGCAGCTTGTCCTTCATCCATCCGCCTTTAAAGGGCCTCGGTATTTCAAGATGCCAGGGGGATTGAAGCTGTTCTTTCCTAATTTCAACAGAGCAGTTCCCGAGGGACTGGGATTGTCGGTTTGCGAGACATCCGAGCCGTGCTCTCTGCTAGACGGCGACGTGGTGTTCATGGGGGAGATTCCGAGAAAAACTGAGTTCGAAAAAGGTATGCCCATGGCCTTTTTCGAGGAGAACGGCGAAGAAAAATGGGATCCCATGAGGACGACACCGCCTTATTGGCTAATGTAAGAGGCAAGGGGCTGGTGGTGTTATCCGGTTGTGCTCACTCGGGAATCGTCAACACGGTCCTGTATGCCCAGGAGTTGTCCGGTCTGCCAAGAGTACACGCAGTGATGGGCGGTTTTCACCTGACCGGCCCAGCCTTTGCCCAGACCATCGGACCGACCCTAGAAGCGCTTAAGAAAATCGGACCGGACTACCTGATACCGACCCACTGTACTGGCCATACTGCAATCAGGCGGTTTGAGGATGAAATGCCGAGACAATTCCTACTGAACATGTCAGGGACCAAAATGGTTTTTTCGGTCTGAGAAGGCGTTTCTCACGGGACTTGGGCTATCTTGATACATGAACCAATGCTCGGCGGGTGATTCTGTCTGGTATAGGCAGTTGAAATCACGTGTATTTTATATCAAGTAAGCTGCCCGGTGCATAGCAGTTAGACCCAGGTCTTGGCTTCAGTGAAGAGACCAGAGACCAAAGTTTATGGTGTCATTAATGCTTATCTACCTCATGCATAATTTCTAATGGCTGGGCGGGATTCGCGAAACACCTGTTTTCTTGACAGACCACCATTTTCCGGGCATGGTCTACTCTGTTCTCTGGCCAATCTCTAACCTCTGTTCCGAGGTTCGCCGTGGAAAGACCTCTCAAAATGTGCATACCTTGCTCCTAACGGAGCCTTGCCTTCTCCGTTAGGGCTCCTTTGATTTGCTCCTTATAGCTTTTGCTTCCAAATATTCCTTTTCAGGGGCACTCAACTATGCAATGCCCAAATTGCCGGTGCGAGAACAGAGACGAGGCCAAATTCTGCCTTCAATGCGGCACCAATCTAGGACATAAGTGTCCTCAGTGTAACAAGGCTCTGCCCACTGAAGCAGTATTTTGTGACGACTGCGGCCTGAGACTGGAGGGAACTGCAGAGCCACAAAAGGCATTTGTTGGAACGGAAGGGGAACGGAGACGTGACCGTTCTTTTCTCGGATCTCACCGGTTACACCGCCGTGTCCGAACGACTGGACCCGGCAGAGGTTAAAGAGATCACTAGCGGAATCTTCAAAGAGGTTTCCGGATAAATAAGAAAAATACGAGGATTTTGTCGCAGAAATTTGTCGGCGATGCGGTGATGGCAATATTCGGGGTACCGAAGGCCCACGAGGATGATCCGTCAGGGCGATCAGGGCAGCAAGGAAATCCATGAAATGGTTGATGGGATAAGCCCCGAGTCGGCGAAGAAGGTCGGTCAATCGATTTCGATGCACACCGGCATCAACACCGGTCTGTGGTTACCGGTGAAGTGGACATGGCGAAAGGGACCGATGGGGTTGGCTGGACAGTACCATCAATGTGGCTTCTCGGCGAGCAGTCTGGCCAAGCCGGGCGAAATCCTGGTCGGCCCCGCCACCTATCCACAAGCCGAAGGGTATTCTTCGATTTTTAGGCCCGAAGACAACCACCCTCAAAGGGAAAGTAGACCCTGTCCACGTCTACAAAGCGATATCGCCCAAGGAGAGACCCGTCACGATCATCGGCTCTCCGGTCTCAGGGCCGATCTGACATCGGCAGGAAGGCCGAAATGACCCAAAGGGGCTATCCATTTCGCTCAAGTTAATGTATGATGCTCGGCATGGGCGAGCCGGCATCATATCCAATCGGTGGCATCGACTACCCGCAGACCATTCAAGAGTTCGATGAATGGTTTGCGACCGAAGATGGCTGCGCGAAATATCTCATGCGGCTGCGATGGCCTCAGGGATTCAGATGTCCCAGATGCGGGTCGCAGGACGCGTGGTTGACGGCTCGCCACTTGCTTCATTGTAAGCATTGCCAACGGCAAACCTCAATTACAGCGGGTACTGTATTTGAGGGCACAAGAAAGCCGTTACGAGTATGGTTCCAGGTCATTTGGTACATCACAAATCAGAAGCTCGGTGTCAGCGCTTTGGGGCTGAAGCGAGTGCTCGGGTTTGGCAGTTATCAGACTGCTTGGACTTGGTTGCATAAGCTGCGCCGTGCCATGGTACGTCCGGGCCGGGACATGCTCAGTGGGCATATCGAGGTTGATGAAACCTACGTTGGCGGAGAGGAAGGCGGGGTACGTGGCAGAAAGACAGAGAACAAATCTATCGTTGCTATTGCCATTGAGGTTCACTCTCCGAAAGGATTTGGCCGGGTACGCATTCGGCAGGTGCCCGATGTCACTGGGGTGAGCCTGGTCGGATTCGTAAAGGAAGTCGTAGCAGTAGGATCGGTCGTTGCAACCGACGGGTGGCGCGGTTACAGTAGCTTGTCCGAACACGGGTACAAGCATGAGCGCCGAGTTCAGTCCGGAAACGGTGATCCTGCGCATGTGGTTCTCCCGGGTCCGCACCGCATTGCGGCGCTGCTGAAGCGATGGCTGCTTGGAACGCATCAGGGGGCGGTTAGATATGATCATATTGACTACTACCTGGACGAGTACACATTTCGGTTTAACCGCCGTTCCTCCAAGGCCCGAGGCCTTCTGTTCCATCGGCTCATGGAGCAAGCAGTTCAAATCAGCCCGACTACATATCGAGGCATCGTGGGCGGAGTGACTAATCCAGCGCGTCGGCCACCCCAAAAAGAACTTGAGTGAAGTGGATAGCCCCTTGACCCAATTAAGAGAGGCTGTTGAACACCTCAGGAAGGGAAGAGGCAGGATCTTCTCCATCTGCGGTGATGCCGGCACGGGAAAAAGCAGACTGGTGGATGAGTTCAAGTCCTCCTTAAATCTCGAAGGGATTCAATGGATAGAAGCCCATGCCTATGCGTCTGCCCAAAACATCCCCTATTTTCCGCTGATCGACCTTTTGAACAGATTGTTTCAGATTGCAGAAGATGATTCATCTGAAAAAGTAAGGGAAAAACTCGAATCCGGGATTGAACACCTCATTGGAAACAAGGAAGAAGGTGTGCCATACGTCGGTAGTCTCTATTCACTGCCGTACGCTGAGGTAGAAGGTGTGAGTCCGGAGTTCTGGAAAACCAGCCTGCAAGATTCAATACAGAAGATCCTTTCAGCCCTGGCCAAAAGGGCTTTGACTGTTTTCTTCCTGGACGATCTGCACTGGGCCGATCCGTCCTTTGTGGAACTCCTTCGACATTCTTTATTAGAGATTCGACAACCGGCCATTGTTCTCTGCGTTTACAGACCCAACTTCAGCCTTTTTACGAGCCACCAAATAACGACCATCGGCGAATTCTACAAGGAAATTCGACTCCAGGACCTTTCTCTTTCCGAAGCACAGGCTATGTTGGAAGCTTTACTCAAGACTGTCAGCATCCCTTCGGATTTGAAGCGGTTTGTTCAGGATAAGGCTGAAGGAAATCCCTTCTATCTGGAAGAGCTAATCAATTCACTCATAGAATCAGAGACGCTCGCACGAGATAATGGCAGCTGGAAAATCATAAGGCCGATCACTGAATCCGACATATCGACGACGGTCCATGGCCTTATTTCGGGAAGACTCGATCGTCTGGAAAATGAAACCAAGCGTATTCTGCAAGAGGCATCGGTCATTGGTAGGGTCTTTCTTTACGATATTCTGAAAAAGGTAACTGAACTTGAAGGAAGTGTTGAGCGGGGCTTAATCACGCTGGAGCGACTCGACCTGATCCGGGCCAAGACCATCCAGCCGGATCTGGAATACATGTTCAAACACCCCCTTACCCAAGAGGTGGTCTATAGCAGCCTGCTCAAAAAAGACCGACAGACCATCCATGAACAGATAGGCCTGGTGATGGAACAGCTCTTCCACGTGAGGCTGCCGGAGTTCTATGAGACCTTGGCGTTTCACTTCAAGCAGGGCCGTTCGATCCATAAGGCTATAGATTATCTCATGAAATCGGGAGCGAAGAGCCTGAAAAAATATGCTATCGAAGAATCGCATCGATACTACGGAGAGGCTTTTGACCTTATTTCCGATAAACCAGACAGATCGAGAGACGAAGACAGACTGTTGATTGATATCCTCATGAGTTGGGCGTTCGTTTTTTACTACAGGGGAGATTTCAAGGGGCTTGCCGAACTGCTTAGCGCCCATAAGAGGACCGCTGAATCGTTGGATGACAAAGTAAGGCTTGGTATGTTTTATGGATGGTACGGCTTTGCCCTGGAATGCCGAGGGAAACCGAGAGATGGGTATTCATATCTCCGCAAAGCGCTCGACATGGGCGAAACAACGGCGGACAAATCGGTCATCGGTTATGCATGCACTTGGCTGGCATGGACTTGTGCAGACTTGGGGCTTCTGGATGAGGCGCTCACCTATGGTGAAAGAGGCCAGGAAATGGCAGGGCGGCTCGAATCAGATCATTATCTCTATTTCAAATCCCTCGGGGGACTGGCATATGCCTACAACGTGAGAGGGGATGCAAAAAAGGTCTTCGAGGCAGGTAAAGTGCTGGTGGAATATGGCCGGAAATACTCCACGAATCGAAGCTTGTTTCTGGGTCACATTTTCATGGGGCTGAGTCATTCCGTTGCAGGCGATCTCGTCTCTGCACTTGAATGCGCTAAGCGTGCCATTGCAGTTTCAGTGGACCCGTTCTACTCGATCGGAGGGAAACTGTTGCTTGCGCTTTGCTGCGTGGGAAGCAGCCAGGTACAAGAGGCCGAGGATCCTGTGCATCAGATTTTGAACTTCAGCGAGGAGTTTGGCTGCGAAGTGTGGAGCATACCGGCTCTTGTAATCCACGGTGTTATTTGTATCGCCAAAGGGCAAATGAAGGACGGATTGAAAATGGTTGAAGATGCACGACAACTACTTTCAATCAATGAGAATAAAGCGTGGCTCGTTCGATCCGAGTGCATCCTAGGGAAAATCTATCTGCAGATGGTCGAGGGAGTAAAGCAGGTCAAACTATCAACGATGGCCAGAAATATTGGCTTTTTGTTGAAACATGTCCCCTTCGCCGCCAAGAAGGCAGAAGCCCATTTTAACAGGGCGATCGAGATTTCAAAAAGGATCGGTGCGAAAGCCGTTGCCGGAGAGGCATACCTCGACCTAGGTCTCCTTTATGGGGCAAAAGGTAGAGTTGACCTGGCCCGTGAATCCATTTCGCAGGCCATCCGGCTTTTTGAGCAATGCGAAGCAGAAGTCTTCTTAAGACAGGCAAAGGAGGCCCTTGAACAGCTGCATTAGTGAGGCACTCTCCCCTGATACTATTCGGTTGTGCTCAATCCCCTCTCGTGAGACTTGAATTATGGGAGGGCCACATAACCACCATGAAAACCCTGAAGACGGCAGATGTTGGGGACGGTTTTCCACCCACTTCCAAAACATGTGGTATCTTGATACATGACCCAGGCTATCTGCTAGATTTCACTGGTCATATCACTCACAAAGAACATCCACTAGAGGACTGCATCGCCCCTCGACAAACAAGCCGCTTGACCCAGACCGAGGATCGCTGGCATATTCCACCCAAGTCCTGGTACCCACGGGCTCCCATCCATAACCATATCGAGAGGCCCCTCCATGACCCTGACCAAAGAAGCCATCACCCGCAGCGTCTTCGACCGCCTGGACCTCTTCAAGGAAGCCTCCGCCAAAGCGGTCGAGTCCACTTTTGAAATCATCAAGAAGACGCTTGAGAGCGGCGAAGATGTTCTTCTAAGTGGGTTTGGGAAGTTCTGCGTGAAGGACAAAGGCAAGCGTAGGGGTAGAAACCCTCAAACAAATAAGGATTTAATGCTTGCCGAGAGGCGGATCATCACTTTCAAGTGTTCGGAGGTGCTTAAAAGAAAATCGAATGGTAACCATGAGTGATTTGCTGACTCTGAGCCTTATTTTCCTTGACTGGTAGCCATTTGCAGACCATGATTTGGATTGTTGTCTTCCTCACTCCGCTAACCTCGCTATTGAGGCTTGGCCATGGAAAGACCGCTTAAGATGTGCCCACCTTGCTCCTGACCGGACGGTTCTTCATTTCGGTTGGGAGTTCCAAGCTTATCCCAAGCTTACTATCCATAAACCAGACCTAGCTGAAAGGCGACGAAAGAAGGCCGCTCCACGTCCGTTTCAGACTGACCCGGGATTCTGATTATGAGGTGCATTCCATCCGAACTTCACGGAGTAACCTCGTTTAGTTGTACAGGAAACAATTCACTTCAATTATTATCGCAGCTCTTCTTGCACTCATGAATCACGAGGTAACACTCACGCCTCAAGACCTAGCCTATGTGTCATGATCCGTATCCCTTACCTGAAGCACGGAGGCGGAAGAGGATATGACGCGAGCCTTCAGAGAGATTTTGGCCCAAGTCATCGAGTGGTTGAGACAGGACAAGCGCGTGTCGTATCGAGCATTGAAGCGACAATTCAACCTGGATGACTCATATCTAGAAGATTTGAAGCATGAAATCGTTAAGGTCAGACAGTTAGCCGCAGACCACGATGGACATATGCTGCTCTGGACCGATAATCCATCATCACCCGAGCCAGACGCCCGACATGTGACCGATGTGGAGGACCGATTCGACGCGATGCTCCGAGCGGTGATGTGGACACTTCAACGTGAGAGGCGAGCGACCTATCGCGAACTCAAACATGTCCTCGGCCTCGAAGATGCACTCCTGATGGAGATACGGGAAGAACTGACCTTCAAACAGTTAGCCCGGGATGAGGGCGGCAGGGGGCTCGTCTGGATAGGTGAGGCACAATCTGTTACTTACCCCTCATTAGACATCCCAAGCCATTCTCTCATTGCAGACACCAATGTGGTCCAGTCTTCCAGTGTGCCCACCTCCTCACTTGTGACCGAGACGGTTATGCCGTCCATTGAGACGAAAGTACCTGTAGAGACCATTTCCGCAAAAGCCTTTCAAGATGAGCCAGCCGTCACACCTGAACCTGTACCCATTGCCCCCGAAGCCGAACGCCGCCAACTGACGGTGATGTTCTGTGACCTGGCCGACTCGACCAAGCTCTCCCAGCAACTGGACCCTGAAGACTGGCGTGAAGTGGTCCGGGCGTACCAGGCAACCGCAGCCGAGATCATCCAGCAATACGACGGTCACCTGGCCCAGTATCTCGGAGATGGTCTCCTGATCTACTTCGGCTGGCCGATCGCCCATGAAAATGACGCCCAGCGTTCCCTGCACGCGGGCCTGGGTATTGTGGAGGCCATCATCACAACCTTGAATCCTCGCCTGGAGCAAGAGAAAGGGATTAAGCTCACCGTGCGCCTTGGTGTCCATACGGGGCCTGTGGTGGTCGGGGAAATGGGTGGTGGCGGCCGAAGTGAGAACCTGGCCACAGGGGAAACGGTAAACATTGCGTCCCGTCTCGAAGGGCTGGCAAGACCCAATACTGTGGTGATAAGCCCGGTGACGGCACAACTGATCCGGGATACGTTTGTGCTGGAGGCATTGGGCCCCCATGAGCTCAAAGGGGTGGCCGAGCCCATGCAGTTATTTCGCGTGGACGGTCTGCGAGAGGTAGACGCCGAGGATATTGCTACCCGTGGCTTCGAGGCCCTGGTAGGGCGTGATGAAGAAATCGGCTTACTGCTGCGTCGTTGGGGGCAAGCCAAAGAGGGGCTGGGTCAGGTGGTTCTGATCAGTGGGGAAGCCGGTATTGGCAAATCGAGCCTGGTGGAAGGCCTGCGTCAGCACGTCCGCCAGGAGGGCGTCACACGCATCAGGTTTCGCTGTTCGGAGTATGTGCAGCAGAGCGCTCTCTATCCGGTGATTGAACACCTGCACCGTGTGCTCGGCTGGCAGCGCGGCGACGATGCCAAAGCCCGTCTCGACAAATTGGAACGTATGCTGGAGCCTTTGAGTCTGCCTCTGGAAGAAACCGTGCCTCTTGTGGCAGACTTATTGTCTCTGCCCCTTCCCGAAAACCGCTATCCCGCTTTGACCCTATTGCCTCCACAACAACGTCAGCAGACGCAGGATGTGCTGGTGGCCTGGATGCTGGAGGAAGCGGAGCGGCAGCCGGTGCTTGTTGTCTGGGAAGACCTGCACTGGGCCGACCCTTCGACACTGGAGATTTTGGGGCTGCTTATTGACCAGGTTCCCACCGTGTCGATGCTGCAGGTGTTGGTGTTTCGGCCGGTGTTTGTGCCACTGTGGCAGATGCAATCACACATGACGCCTCTGACATTGAACCGTTTGGAGCGACCGCAAGTGAAGGCCATGATCAGGCGGCTGGCGGGGGGCAAAGCTTTGCCGGCAGAGGTGGTCGAGCACATTGTGGCCAAGACTGATGGGGTGCCTTTGTATGTAGAAGAATTGACGAAGATGCTTCTAGAATCGGCGTTTCTCCAGGAGGAGGCCGAGCAGTATACGCTAACCGCTCCCTTGGATGAGGCGGCGATACCGGCTACGCTTCAGGATTCACTGATGGCACGGTTAGACCGCTTACCAAGCGTTCGGGAGGTGGCGCAATTGGGCGCGGTCTTGGGTCGAGAGTTTGCCTACGAGATGCTGCAAGCGCTTTGCGCCGTGGAAGAAACGACATTAAAGGAGGGGCTGAGGCAATTGGTGGACAGCGAGTTGCTGTATCATCGTGGGAGACCGCCCAAGGCGACTTACACCTTTCGTCACGCCCTGATTCGCGATACGGCTTACCAGTCGCTTTTGCGGCGCACACGCCAACTCTATCATAAACAAGTGGCGCAGCTCTTGGAAGCACGGTTTCCCGAGGTGGTCGAGACACAACCGGAGCTCGTGGCATATCATTACACGAAGGCCGGCCTCACAGATCAGGCTATTGACTACTGGCAGCGGGCCGGTCAACGGGCGAGCGAGCGCTCGGCGTATCAGGAGGCAATAAGCCATTTGACGGACGGCATTACCCTGCTCCAAACGCTTCCTGAGACCCTGACGCGGCATCAGCGGGAATTGCCGCTACAAACCGCGCTTGGGGCAGCATCGCTTATGGTAAAAGGACACACGGCTCCCGAAGTGAAAGCGGCCTACATGCGGGCACGTGTCCTGTGCCAGCAGCTGGGTGAGACCCAGGACGCGCTTCCGGTTTTGTTTGGCCTGTGGCGGTTTTTTGTGATGCGAGCTGATTTTGCCATGGCACGGCAGCTTGGTGAGGACCTCCTTGGTCTGGCAGAACGAATCGAGGAGTTGCCGCTCCATGTCTTTCCGCATTATGCGGTAGGCTTCACCTGCTTCTGCCTGGGAGAGCTGTTCCCTGCGCGCGGCCATCTGGAGGAGGGCATCGCGCACTATGACCCGGACAAGCGGCATTCCCCCGTGTTTTGGTCCGGTCAAGATCCAGGTGTCGCCTGTCGCGGCTATGCAGCCTTAACGCTCTGGCTCCTTGGCTATCCCGACCAAGCCTTGGCGCAGGCCCACGATGGGCTGGCGCTGGCCACCAAGCTTGCGCACCCTTTCAGCAATGCCTTTGCTCTGGCTTTTGTATCCATGGTGGAGCGGTTTCGCCAAGACCGCCAGGACGTCTATGATCACGCGGAAGCGGCCGTGGCCCTCTCGACCGAGCAGGGTTTTCCATCCTGGTTGGCTTTGGGCACATTCTTCCGAGGGCTGGGCCTTGATGAACATGGGGCAGCTAGAGGAAGGGATGAAAAAGATACGCCAAGGTATCACGGGCTGGCGCGCCATTGGAACAGAGTTGTTCGTGCCTTATTTCATGACCCACCTGGCCGAGGGATATGGCGCCCTCAAGCAAGTCGACGAGGCACTCGATGCCCTCAAGGAGGGGTGGGAGGCGATGGAACGGACGGGCGAATACTGGTGGAAAGCCGAGATGCACCGCGTTAAAGGGGACTTGCTGCTGCATCAGTCCACGTCGGAAGCGTCCCAGGCTGCAAATTGCTTCCTGCAGGCCCTCGACGTGGCCCGAAATCAACAGGCCAAATCCCTGGAACTCCGCGCCGCCACCAGCCTGGCTAGACTCCGGCAGTGCCAGGATAAACGTCAGGAGGCCTATGAACTGCTGGCGCCTATGTACGACTGGTTCACTGAGGGATTTGACACCGCTGACCTCCAGGAAGCGAAAGACCTGCTAAAGGAACTTGAGAAATAGGTTCAATTCACGAGACGGGCCTCGCAGGATCTTGCGAAAGGTTTCGCTGAGCGCAAGAGAATCGAACGAATGGTCGAATTCTCAGGAGGTCGTATGCGGATGAATCGGGGTGATCGGAACCTGCCACTCACCCTTCCGGGATTGCAGATTTCTTGATATAGACTCAACTAGTTGAAATCAGGTAATGATTGCAGCTTTGCAGTTCAAATCACATGTGTTCCGCTTCAAGGAACGCCAAGGCGAATAGCAGATAGACCCAGAGCCAAGGTAGTCAGATGTTCGGTCGGAAACGGAGATGCTTCCTCTTTAATCCGGCAAGCCGGCTTTGCGCAGAGCGTTAATTAGGTGGTGTGTATCGGTTTGATTCTTGAATGGAATTGTCTTTGAAAAATGCTTAAGGGAGAACTCGGGATCGATCCTCATGACTTCTGCGCCTTCAAAGCGTGCCCCCTTCCGATAACGGTTTTTACGTAGACCCGGAATACCCGTCGGATCTCTGTCTCTGAGATCGAAACCGAGATGTGGCGCGAAGGGGCGCCTTTGCCCTTTTTCCTGCAAAAGGCCCTCTCTCATCAAAGCACAGGACTCGGTTGCCCTTCGCCTCGTAGACGACTATACCAGGCCGGAACGCCCCAGTACACCACAATCCTCAGACCCCCAACATGATGTGCTAAGTTTGCCCTTGACACACAAGAGCACAATCCCGTATACTCCTCCTCACTGAAAGCGAGTTCTTATCACCTCATCACCGGTCTTACAATATATAACCAATTGGGGCTGCGCCGCAGCCCATCCGCTGCCGCAGGGGCG
>CAVOVO010000026.1:0-97520 GCA_963699845.1 uncultured delta proteobacterium | reverse complement strand
CGGTCTCGCCGCTCATGATGGTGGAAAGGCCGAGACGAAACTCGTTTTTGAGTGCGGTTTGCATGGAAAGCTCCCACTGTTCGTAAGCGGATTGGCGGTCACTCAGCATGCAGCGCTGGGGGAAAGCGGCGATTTCGCTTGCCAGTTTTTCGGCCTCAGCCCGGGCCTGGCCGGTTTCCACAACCCGGTTGGCAAGACCCATGCGCAGGGCCTCCTCGGCCTCAACAGGGCGTCCCGTCAGAATCAAGTCCATGGCCTGGGACATGCCGATGAGCCTAGGGAGCCGGATGGTTCCGCCGTCGATGAGCGGGACCCCCCACCGTCTGCAAAAGACCCCGAATACCGCATCCCTTTCCATCACCCTGAGGTCGCACCAAAGGGCCAGTTCCAGCCCGCCTGCCACCGCGTAGCCCGCCACGGCCGCGATCACGGGTTTGCTGAGGAACATCCGGCTTGGCCCCATGGGCCCGTCGCCGTCTTCTTCCATTCGGTTGGCCCTGCCTTCGGAGATGGCCTTCAGGTCGGCCCCGGCGCAGAAAAAGCCGCCCGCGCCTGTGAGCACGGCGACGCGGGCCTCCGGGTCCGCCTCAAAGGCTCGGAAGGCCTCACAAAGGGCCTCTGCAGTGGGACGATCCACGGCGTTTCTCACCTCGGGGCGGTTGATGATCACCGTGAAGACCGGCCCATTTTTTTCGATGAGGACGAGCGGTTTCTCCGTCATGGTGTCTCCTTCGTTTGGATGAAATCAGCACTCAACGGCCGGTCACTGGTAGTCTTCGAAATCGCGCGCACCGGGGAAGAGCATGTTTGTTACAAAGAGCGAGTTGAATTGAGGCGCCGCTGCCAGCTCGCGGTATTCCATGGCCGCGGCGATGCGAGCGGCCTCTTTTCGTTTTCTGTGGTCGAGCAGCGCGAGACAGGCACCGTATCCGGCCGCATTTCCCACAGCGTGGATGCGTTCAATGGTGCAGTCAGGCGGGACGAGGCCCAGGGTGCAGGCATCCGGGGGATAGAGCTTGGACCCGCCGGCACCGGCCAGGAGGATTTTTTCCACGTGGTCCTCCCCGAAAGCGGAGAGGAGCACCATGGCCCCCGAGCATATGGCAGATTTGGCGAGCTGGAGCTGGGAGATGTCCCTGGCCGTAATCACGATATCCCGGCCGACGCCGGATTTGGAGCCTTCCACCAAAACGAGCTCCCAGGCCTTCGCATTTCTGCGAATCCGCGGGTGTCGAATGGATTCGTTCAAGATTTCCGCGCGCAAGGACAATGCCTGAGCGAATCATCTCCGCGACCGTGGAAATGATCCCTGATCCGCAGATACCTATTGGCGGACGATTGGCGATGGTCTCCACCTTTACCTCCAGGCTCTTTGGATCGATGCGGACCCGCTCGATGGCCCCTTCGGCAGCCCGCATCCCCCACGTGATGTGCCCACCTTCAAAGGCAGGGCCGGCCGCCGCGGAGCAGCACGCGATCCGGTCACGGTTCCCGAGCATGATCTCGCCATTGGTGCCGATGTCGATCAGGAGGGTGCGGGGCTTTCTTCTGTGGACGCCTGTGGCGAGGAGACATGAAACCGCGTCACTCCCGACAAAGCCGGCCTTGAGCGGCAGGAGATGGAGATAGGCGGATGGTCCGATTCGGATGCCCACGTCCCTCGCCTTCACATCCTGGGGTTCCGTGAGAACCGGGGGGTAGGGGGCGAGCGACAGGTAAACGGGGTTGAGGCCGAAGAAGAGGTGGTGCATGGCGGAATTGCCGACCAGCGTCCCGTCCAGGATCGCGCCCGGGTCAACACCGGCCTCGCGGGCAGCGTCGTGAATGAGGGTGTTGAGGCACTCAACGACGCTCGCACGCAACGTCTCAAGACCCTCAGGCTTCTCCTGACAATAGGCGATCCGGCTGATCACGTCATCGCCGTAAGCAATCTGGGGGTTCATGGCGGACTTGATGGAGAGCGTCTCCCCGGTGGAGAGGTCCAGCAGATAACAGACGATGGTGGTCGTCCCAAGGTCAAAGGCAACGCCGAAGCAACGGCCGTCAAGACCCGGCCGCAGGTCCGCAAGTTCTCTGCCTTGCCAGATCATGGCTGTGACGGCTTGATCCTGGGTCCGGAGCGCGTCGGGGACCCTTCGTGTCAGGGGCGGGTCCATGGTCAACCCGTCCAGACCAAAAAGATCTCTGATGGCCGAAAGGAGTCTTTCGCGGTCCCCTTTCATCGCGTGGAGGCTCGGAGGGGGGACCGCCAGGACGTACGGTCTCACCGCGGGACGGAGCTTGGCCGGATAGACGTAGTCCGTTGCGGCGCTCAGAATGACCTGGCGCCCGACCGATGTTTCTTCCGGCACGCGGACGACCGTGTCTCCGGTGGGCACAACGGCGCAGGCGAGCTCGATATCCCGCCTTGTGAAACGCCTCCCCGAGAAGGGCGATCTCCCGGTCCGAAGGCGGCGGGAGATCATGGTGGGCACGCTCCACCAAGACCCTGCACTTGCCGCAGACCATCTTGCCGGCACAGATCGACTCCAGGGCCACACCCGCCGTCCTGGCGGCTTCGAGCAGGGTCGTGCCGGCCGGCAGCGCGATCGTCTTATTGAATGGTAGGAATGTTATTTTTGGCATGTCTTTTCCATATGCCAGACAATAGGGTCATTTCAAGCGAAAAGCACAAACTGTCCCTGGTTGCCTTCTCAGCTTTTCGCCTCGGGTTGGTCCTGCAGGGCAGCTAGTATTGGGTGATGGCAAGGTTCCCGAGGGGGCAAGTGAATAAGACTTATAGACTTTCTTTTCATGAACCGCTATTCTACAATAACCTGCACCTATCGCGAAACCCGAAACGTTTTTCAATCATAAGGAGGGGGAAAGATGCTGAAAGAGTTCAAGGAATTTGCGATGAGGGGGAATGTGCTCGACATGGCCGTCGGTATCATTATTGGCGCGGCCTTCGGCAAGATCGTCACTTCTCTGGTAAACGATGTCATCATGCCGCCCATTGGGCTCCTGCTGGGAAAGGTGGATTTTTCGAGCCTCTATCTCAACCTTTCCGGGCAGGATTACGTGAGCCTCGCCGAAGCGCAAAAGGCGGGAGCCGCCACGCTCAACTATGGCCTTTTCCTGAACACGATCATTAATTTTATCATTGTGGCCTTTGCCATATTTCTCCTCATCCGCCAGGTCAATCGTTTGACGAAAAAGGAGGAGGCTCCGGCAGCGCCGGCCACCAAAGATTGTCCTCACTGTCTTTCAGCTATACCCATCAAAGCGACCCGCTGTCCCCATTGCACTTCGCAGCTCCAAGGGGCGTAGAAAGGGGTAGTTTCTGTCCTCCAAGACGCCGGGCAAGGCCGGTCACAGAGGGGAGAACATGGGAGAAGCGGTGCCACCATTCGATCGGGAGTTGCGATGCGGTCTCATCTGATATGGATCAAAGGGCTGGCGATGATCTTGCTGGTCCTCTCCCTTGGATGCCAGAGCATGTATTACTCTGCATGGGAGAAATTGGGTAAAGAGAAGCGCCACCTGTTGAGAGACCAGGTCGAGAAGGCCCAAGAGGATCAGCAAGAGGCATCGGAGCAGTTCAAGGATGTGCTCACGAGGATCAAGACGCTTTACGGATTTGAGGGGGGCGCGCTTGAAGATGCCTATGAAAAGCTGAAGGCGGACTATGAAGAATCAAAGGTGCGGGCCGATGCCGTGAGCAAGAGGATTGAACGGGTTGAGGAAATCGCAGGGGACCTTTTCAGGGAATGGGAGGAGGAGCTGAAGGAGATCTCTGATCGGGGGCTGCGGTCGAAAAGCGCTCAATCCCTGAAAATCGCGAAAGAGCGCTATGAACGGCTCCACAGCGCCATGGCAAAAGCTGAATCGAGCATGGCGCCGGTCCTCAAACGACTCAAGGACCATGTCCTGTTTTTGAAGCACAATCTCAACGCCCAGGCCATTGGGGCGCTCAAGAAAGAGGTCGGGGAGATCGAGGTGGATGTGGCTGCTCTCATCCGTGATATGGGCAAATCCATTGAAGAGGCTGACCAATTTCTCAAGGCCCTGGAGTAGGCAGGCAGAGAGGGGACTGAGCTGTTTATGCTTTTCAGGTGTCAATCGGCGCGCCGCTCATGGAGCCGTTACTAAGGGCAGCGGTTGGGGCCGGGAGAGGTCTCTTTTCCGGAAAGCCGGCCGATATCGCTATCGAAGGAAAATTTTTGCAGAGGAGGAAAACAATGGGTTTATTCGATTTTTTCAAGGACATGGGCCAGAAGCTTTTCGGCAACGAAGCCGAAGCAGCAGAGAAAATCAAGGCGAACATCGAGGCCTCCAATCCAGGCATAAAGGATCTCGGCGTCACTTACAAGGATGGTGTGGTGGCACTGACCGGGACGGCAGACAGTGCCGAGGCCATGGAAAAAGCGGTGCTGATGGCCGGCAACGTTAAGGGGGTGTCGGAAGTGAAGGTGGACGGCATTGCCGCTCCCCCGCAGCAGGCAAAAGTTGAATATTACATCATTCAGAAAGGGGATACGCTTTCAGCGATTGCCAAACGTTACTATGGAAAGGCCAATGACTATCCTCGGATTTTCGAGGCCAACCGTGAAGTCATCAAGAATCCTGACTTGATCTATCCAGGCCAGAAGATTCGCATCCCGTTGGGTTAACCGGTGGGCCGGAGTGGCGTCTCGCCGCCACGGCCCTCACTCAAGCGCGTTTGCAGAGGAGCACTGCGACAGGGAAAGAGAACCAAACCCGTGTCCGCTAGCCACCGCCGACCATCAATACTTAGGCGGCTGACGGATACGCTCGGCTTCAGAAGTTGGAGAATCAACGGAGGCGATCATGAACACGACCAGCATTGTCACCACCCCGCTTAGATATCTGGATAAGGCCATCAGTGGTCTGCGTGACCTGGGCTTGATGCCGGAAAAGCCTAACGAGGCCCCGATTGTGGCCTTGATTGAACAAGTCAGCAACCTGGATGAAGAAAAGGCCTTATCCATTGCGCGCACCCTGAGCCACACCACATTGTTCAACGAGGTCGTGCGGGAGCAGATTACTCAGATGAAAGTCGGTGAACGCTACGAAGAAATCACCGACGCCTTCAACAGCATCCGCGACGATGCCAAGGCAATGGTGGACCAACTCGACGATGGCAAGATTTCGACCATGGAAAGGCTTCAGAACCTCTGGATGAGGGCCACGCGCGGGGACATCCCCAAACGTTTCAGAAAGATAAAGGATACCTACCTGGATGTGACCTCCGACACCAAGGACCAGATCGAGCGTGAAACCAAGATCCTCGAGTCTTACAAGGATTTTCGCGGGGCGCTCAAAGAGGCCCAGGTGCTGGCCTTCCAGCTCTTAAGGAAGGCCGAGGGCGAAGTCGAGGCCGACAAGGCTCGCTTAAATGAGGCCACCCGGGATCTGGATGCCGCGCCCAAAGAAGACCGCGAGCAGGTGGCTCGGTTGGAGCTCGCCCGGGATCAGCGGTTGCGGGAGCTTCAGGATGAAGACAAGCGGTATCAGATCGTCAAGGACCTGGCCGAGAATTTGTCCGTCAGCTACAATACCACCGAGGTGGTGATGGCGCGCCTTGCGCAGTCGAGCGAGGTCAAGGAACGCGTTTATTCGCAGGCGGTGTCTTTTTTCGGCACCAACGAGACCGTGTTTACGGCATTAAACGCCTCTTTCACCAGCCTTCAGGGATTGCACGAAAGCACCCGTACGCTGGATGCCATGAAAGAGGGGGTCAACCAGAGCTTGGAGACGATTGCGGAGGTGGGTGGCAAGGTTCAAGAAGACGCCTTGCGGGCGGGCTACGGTCCAACGATCAAGGCCGAGTCGGTGAAAAAGCTGGTCGATTCGGTGGTCAACTTCCAGGAGAAATCCCGAGCCATCATCGCCGAAATGCGGGCCCTTGCCACACGCAACGAGCAAGAGATCAGTGAAGCGGTTGAAAACAGCAAGAAACGCTTGGCCGAACTGGCCAACGCAGGCGTAGCGATGGCAAATGGCTGAAGAGCAACCATCCAAGAAAATGGACTTGTCCGAAGTGATGCTGGCCATGGACGTGGTCGACACGCTCCGGCATCAGCAGTCGCTCGTTGAACGAGAGCTTCAGTCCGAAGAACGCGAAGCCGACTTGGTCGAAAGGCTTCGCAAGATATACGCCGATCAGGGACTGGAGGTCTCGGATGAGGTGATCGCGGAGGGTGTGAAGGCCATGCGGGAGGAGCGCTTCGCCTACCGCCCGCCGCCTGGGGGCGTGAAAACCGCCCTGGCACGGATGTATGTGAATCGGGCCCGCTGGGCTAAACGGGCCATGTGGCTCCTGATGATTGTGGCGGTCGTTTGGGTCGGCTACCGGTATCTATACGTTCTACCGGCAGAGCGCGACCAGAGCCGACTGGCTCAGGAGGTGAAAAATCAGGCGACCGAACAACAGGAGAGCGTCGGCATCTTGCGTGAGCGGATGAACGCTGCAGGCGGCGAACTGGACAAGGCCCTGCAGTCAGTGCCGGCTGCGGTTTTACCCCAGGCCCGCCGACTTTCTGATGGCGTGCGGCAATCGCTGGCCTCGGCCGCCCAGCAGCTGGATGCCGCTGAAAAACTCGGATCGCTTGTTAGCGTTGACCCTAAAACGCTGAAAACCAACGCGGCGAAAATCCAACAGCGCCTGGCCGAGCGCAAAGGAATCATCGACCGAGCCCAAACCGACCTGAAGGGCGCCCTGGCTGCGATCCAATCCATCCGGTCTTTGGGAACCGAATTTGACGACCTCGATTCGCTGCGCGCCGAGGCCTTGAAGGCGGCCCGAGAAAATGGCGTGGCGGAAAAAATCGATGCGCTTTACTACAATGGGCTTTCAGCCGTCAAGTCCGGCGACCTCGAGACAGCCAAAACCGCCCGGCAGGCGCTGCAGTACACGCGTGACATGTTGGGGCAGGAATACACCCTGCAAGTCGTCTCGCGTCCGGGATCGCCCAGCGGGGTCTGGCGATATCCGGTCGACAACCGCAAGGGGCGCAACTACTACCTGATCGTCGAGGCTGTTTCACCAAGCGGTCAGCGGCTCAATCTTCCTATCGCTTCCGAGGAGGACGGTAAAGTGCGAACTGTGGACCAATGGGGGCTGCGGGTCGAGCCCAAGGTGTACGAACAGGTCAGGCGTGATAAGGAAGAAGACGGGATTGTGAACAAGAAGATCGTCGGCATGAAGAAACGGGGATACCTCACACCGGAATACACGGTTGCCACCACGGGGAGTACGATCACCCAATGGTAGGAGAGGCAACGACATGATGAACGGAACAGACCAGTTGGCAATCATCAACCAACACGTTGAGAAGGCGCGAAACGGCCTTGATACCACCCACCAACGGATGGAAACCGTGAGCCGGCAATTGGTCATGCTGCGAACCCAGCAGGCCGAAGCGTATCGACAACTGGCCCGCTTTCGATTGGATGAGCTTGCGGCCAACCAGGTGGCCACCCAGTTGGATGAAACCGACCGGGCCGTGCTGAAGTTGTTGGAACGCCGTTCGCAGGCGCTGCGCGAGTTGGATAGTGCCATGGAACAGTCCGACGCACGGCGGGGACAGCTGGACGCGGAGCGGCTGCATGCGGTCAGAAAGCGCGACGACCTGGTGAAGGAGATCGACGAGAGCGCAGCCGAGGTTAAATTGGCGCTCAGTCGGCAGGAACCTTACCAGGAGCAAGAGAAGCGTGTTGCAGAAACCACCGCCCGAGCCGAGCAGGCAGAAAAAAAGGCCGCCCAGGCTGAGGCCGATCAGGAGGAAAAAGGCAAGCCATACCGCGAGGATCCGCTTTTTATGTACCTGTGGAAACGTCGCTTCCTGACGCCGGATTACGCCGGCGGATGGTTGAGCCGCAGCCTGGATGGCTGGGTGGCAAAGATGGTCAAGTATGGAGATGCCCGCAGCAATTACTTCATGTTGACGGAGCTGCCGGTGCGGTTGCGCGAGCACGCCGAGCGACAGAAGGCGACCGCTGCCGAAGCGCTTCAGACGCTGCACGACATGGAGGCCAAGGCCCTACAGATCGACGGGATCGTCCGGGACAAGTTATCGCTTGGGGTCGTGCAGAAATCCCTGGAGGAAATTGAAACCCGCATCGAAGCCGAAGAGAAGCAACATGAAACGCTTTTCCAAAAGCGTTCGGATATTTCCACCGGCTCTGACGAGAACTCCCGGCAAGCGGTCGAGCTTCAGGTATCCGAAATCAAGGGCGAGACGTTGGCCGAGCTCTACAGGCAGGCCAAGATGACAGGGAAGCCCGACGACGATGTGATCGTTGCCCGGATCCGGGACCTGCAGCAAGAGGAGAAGGATCTCAGCGAGGAAATCAAAGAGCTCCAGAAACAGGAACGACAACACCAGCAATCCTTTCGAGAGCTGGAGGATCTCCGACGACGCTTCAGGCAAAATGACTATGACTCCCACCATTCATATTTTCCAGGCGGCTTCGAGCTGGCAGCCCTCCTCGGCATGCTCCTATCGGGCAGGGCCTCGGGGGGCGATGTTTGGGAGCGCATCGGCCGAGAGCAGCAATTCCGCCGGCCCCGCACACCGAGAGACTTCGGCGGTGGTGTGTTTCCGGGAGGTTTCGGTGGCGGGCGGCCATCCGGGCGGGGTGGTTTTGGCGGCAGAATGGGCGGCGGTGGGTTCCGCACAGGCGGCAAATTCTGAACGCACCCAACCCTGCGATTCATGCCCTCGCATGCCGCACGCCGCAACCATACCCAATGGCTTCCAGGATCACGGCGATGCCGGCACCCCAGGGGCTTTGTAAATCGCCCCTGTCTTCCGCAAGGCCGCGATGCTCCATTCCCCACCGACGCCATCGACCAGCCACTCCAGGAAGGCCCAGATGTCCCGATCTACCTGTTCTTGATCCTGAGACACACCGGTTTCATCCGTTCTTCGCATGTTGATCGCGATACCCTGAACGCTGCCGGGGTTTTCTGCGAGCTTGGTCAATCTGTAGACCATGCCTGAAGGTCCTCGAAAAAAGAGGTCTCTCCCCGCCCTCTCAATTTCCTTCATCAGAAACGCGTTGAAGGCCGGATAAAAATCAGGGGTCTGTTCGAGCAAGACCCGTTCCTCTTTTGTCCCGGAAGCGGTCGCCTCCTCAGCCGTGATCCATTTGATCGTCATTTCCGTCATATCATGGCCCCCTTTGAACATCCAACGGACTAGAGCAAATGAAGGATTTCTTCCGCAATCTCTTCCGGAGCATCTTCCTGAATGAAGTGAGACCCGTCTGAAATCATCCGGGGCGCCCCGCAATTGGGCAGCAGTTGTTGGAACTTTTCCGCGTTCGATGGCGGAAAGACGATGTCCTTTTCACCCCAAAGCAGCCTGCACGGGAAGCGGAGGGTGGGCAACGCCATCTCCATCCGTTTCATGATGTCCCAATTCAGGTCGCCTGGTCGCCTCGGGATGTTTCGCGGAAAGGCAAGCATGGCAATCCGGCTTTCCGGACTCGTGAAGGGGATGCGGTACCCCTCCAGAACCGGCCCACCCTTGAGCCTATGCCTGTTGCGAATCGTGCTCAGGTAGAGCCCCCGTTCCACCAGGACATTGAGACGAAGAAACAAATGGGCCCCTGCAAAAGGAGCATGAAGCATCCGCCACGGCAGCACTGAATCATGGAAGGTGGAGGGTTCGGGCCAGGCCCAGGTGTTCATGATGAGCATCCCGGCCACGTTCTCCGGATGTTTCAGCGCATAAGCAAAGCCTATGGGCCCTCCCCAGTCCTGGACCACGAGAATGACTTTTCGGAGATCGAGCTGTTCAATAAAGGCCGTGACGGCACGGGTGTGGTTTTCCAGGGTGTAAAACCGCTCGTCCACAGGTTTGTCCGAGAGTCCCATGCCGAGGTGGTCCGGAGCGACAACCCTGCATGCATCTTGGATGCGGGGGATGATCTCCCGGTAGAGGAACGACCAGGTTGGGTTTCCATGCAAAAGGAGCACCGTTGGCTTGCCTTCCCTCGGCCCCTCGTCCAGATAGTGCATACGATAGCCCAACACTTTTCCCCATCGGCTTTGGAAAGGATAGATCTTGCGGATATGCTCCGGTATCCTACCATCATGAACACAAACCTGTTCGGTCATTATGTCCTCCAACTTTGTTCAATCGACCTGGGAGCTATCCTCCACCGTGATGGCGCCCATCTGGCAGCGGGATTCACAGATACCGCAGGCCGTCTTACACCGCTTCCACCCTGCAGGGCACGTACCTGTGAAGCGGCGTGCCGATGGGATCGCGGTGGGTGTTCTTGGTCAAACGATTGACGTTAATGCCGTACACCTCCTGCCCGTAAATCAGACCGAAACCGTGTGGGATCAACACCGTGCCTGGGCGCACCTGATCGGTCACTTGAAGCTCGCCCGTCTCGGAGGCCGCTTCGGTCGTGACCTTCACCTGTTGCCCGTCGACAAACCCCATGGCTTTTGCATCCTCCGGACTGACGGCCACGGTGCAGGCGCGTTTGCCCTTGTTCCACTCGGGATTGCGCATCAGGGTGTTGGCGTTGAAATCCATGTGGCGACCGGCATTGAGGATCAGCGGATAGTCCGCCGGCATCTTCAAGTCTGCGGCCTCAGATGCCGCGTCCAGGCCGGCGGCCTCTTCTTCCAACTCCGGGATATGCAACTTCGATCTTTCCGGAGGGCGTGCGTATACTGGCAGAAGTTGTCGGTCTCGTCCGCCCGTCCGACCCATAGCCCTTGGGGATGGTCCAGAATGGCCTGGAAGATGCGGTCGCCCTGATCGGGGCCCGGTTCGAACCCCGCCCGGGCCGTATGCTCCCGGAGTGCCTTGGGCGCGGTCATCAGCATGCCCCAGAGGGCGGCCAGCGCCGCGCTGTCCCACACCCGGCCCAGGGTTTTGGCCAGAACAAACGGCATGTTGGGCAGGGCTTTGGGCTCCTTTCCGGCCCATTCCATGAGCCTTGCCCCAAAGGCCAGCCGGTCGCCCTTGGCCGCGTCCATAAGCCCTTCGGGAATATCGGGGATCAAGCCCAGCCGGTCGGCCAGCTTCGTAAAGATCTGAGCCGCCTCCAGGCACTGTTCCGGCGGATCGACGACGGGCCGCCGCATCTGGAAAAAAATGCCCGGATAGGTCCACGGAAAGAGGGTCCCGTCCCAGGATTCGTAGAAGGTGCGGCAGGGCAAGCACGTAGTGGGCCAGGCGCGCCGTCTCGCTCATCACGATGTCATTGACCACCAGCAGGTCCAGTCTGCTGAAGGCCTTTTCGTATGCCGTGGTGTCCGCATACGCCCGAAGGGGGTTGCAGGCGCTGATGTGCACCGCCCGCAGACGATCGGGGCCGTCGGCCATGATCTCTTCGGGCATCACGTTGGGCGGAAACGAGCCCGCGGCGGCCGGCGGCATGTTCGTGGCCACGGTGCGCCAGGTCTTGGGGTCGCGTTCGTCCGCGTGAAAACCCATGGGCAGCACCATGCCGGGGATAACGTTGCCCCCGCGCACGCAGAACATGCCGCAGATCGCCAGCAGGATGTGGAAAAAGTAGGAATTGAGCGTACTGCGACGCCCCATATAGATCCCCAGATCCGGGTGGCTGGACCAGCGCCTGGTGGTCATCATACGGCAGAGCTCGTACACCTGGTCGTAGTCGAGCCCGCAGACCCCGATGGCCGCCCGGGCGTCGAAGCCTTCGAACCAAGGTCGGATTTTATCCCAACCCTCCACGTGTCGCTCGATATACGCCTTCGCCTCCCAGCCTTGGTCAACGATGATCGCGATCATGGCCTTCATCAGCAGGGCGTCGGTGCCGGGTCGCACGGGCAGGTGGATATCGGCGATGGCCGCCGTCTCGCTGCGCCTGGGATCGATCGAGACCAGCATGCGGTCGGGGTCTTTGCTAAAGTCCTTGAGCACCTTCCGGGCCTGGGGCATCTGGTGGCTCATCATGCCGTTCCAGCCCCAGGCCACCAGCACCTCGGACTGATGCTCGTCCGGCCCGTTGACGTTGTACTGTTTGCCGAAGAGGCGCCCAGTCACCCACCAGTGCCCGCTGAATTCCTGGCCGGCCGGATGAGTAGTAATACTGCGAGCCCAAACCCCGAAGCATTCGCAGACCGAAGGCCGCCTCGAAGTGTCCACCCTGGGCGCCGCCGCCCATGTAGGCGAGGCTACGTGGACCGTGGGTCTCCACGATGTCTTTCATTTTGTCGGCGATCTCGTCCAGTGGCCTGGTCCCAGGATATCGGCTCGAAGCGCTCCCCCACCCGCTTGAGCGGCTCGGTCAGGCGGTCCTTGGGATACTGGTGATAAATGACATTGAGCCCTTTGCGGCAGGCATACCCTTCGCTGCGCGGGTTGTCCTTATCCGGCCGCACTTTCACCATTCGGCCTTCCTCGACCAGCACTTCGAGTCCGCAGTTCTGGGCGCACAGAACGCACCCGGTCTTTTTCCATTCACCCATGGCAGCCTCCATCAACGCGTACGTAACATTTTCAATGATTCTTGAAGTGGGCAGGCTATCTTGGCAATATTCTATCATTTGCACTTGTTTATGGGTAGGTGCATAATGAAGAAAAAGGGGCTCGAACCGAGACTTTTTCGCAGGCTGTCTTTCCTGGTCCCTTGGGGCGAGGGCAGCCGCGTATCCATCAAATCTCGGTTTTTTGTTGAGGCGGATAAGGGTTGTTATCGGTTCACGGGTGAACGTGGCCCTCAGCGATCCGAGCGAATCTAGGCCCGGCCGGTGCCATGGGGGCCTTGTAGATGACACCTGTTTTCGCAAGCTGCGACGTTCCATTCCCCGCCGACACCATCGATCAGCCATCCCAGGAAGGCCCAGATGTCCAGATCTATCTCTGATTGATCCCGAGGCGTACCAGGTTCTGCCGTCCTCAGCAGGTGGATCGCGATGCCCGCAACGCCGCTGGAATCATCCATGAGACTAACCAATCTATAGCCCATACCTGAGGGCCCGCGAAAGAAGCAGTCGCTCCCTGCTTTGTCCATCTTTTTCATCAGCAATGTGTTGAAGGCCGAGCAAAAATGAGGGGTCTTTTCAAGCAGCACCCTTTCCTCATTTGCGCCGGAAGCTTTCGCCTCCTCAGCCGTGATCCATTTGATCGTCATCTCCGTCACCCTGACAGAGATATCGACTCCCTTGATCATTTTCATAAGTCATATGGGCTGGATCGTTTGGAAAATCCGTCCAAATGGTTCGTTCCAGGTCAGGGTTGAATCTACACAAAACGGGATTTATGCTATTGTGGGACCAGGTTGCGGATAAAGATGGCTCTCTTCAAAGCGATAGCCGAGGCTGTCGGGCTCATCACGGCGACGGTTGCCACCTGGTCGGGCGGCCGCGGATCTTAAAGACATGCCCTTGTCTGCACCACGTGTGACGCGGGGAAGCCCCTTATGCAGTCGCTTTAATGAACGGAAGTCATCCCGTGCTTTCCGAAGGAGTCAAGCAAATGAAGCGAAGAGAATTCTTGGAAATGATGGCGAGCGGCATTGCCCTGGCCATGTATCCCTTGTCCCGGTCGCTCGGATCCGATCGGGCATCTGAGAGTGAAAAGCCTCCGGATCCCGGACCGGACACAGATGTTTTTCTTGCCGGAGTGCCCCGGGGAGCTTCCGATGGCGCCTTGAAACGAGCTTTGCGGGAGACGGCCGAAGCAATCGACGGTTTTTCGTGGCTTTCCAAAGGCGATACGGTTTTCATCAAACCGGCCCTCAATTCGGGAAACCCCTATCCGGCCACGACGAGTCGCCATGGCCGTGGCGGCCATGACTGAGCTCTTGAGAGAAAAAGGCGCGGGCCGGGTGCTCATCGGTGACATGTGCGGCGTACAGCACGTCAAGCTCACTCCGGAAAAACTCACCGGGAGCTCCCGTCGGCTTATGGAGGCCAGCGGGATGGCAGCGGCCGCTGAGGGTGCCGGTGCTGAGCTTCACCTATTCGAGGAGGGAGGCTGGAACGCCTTTTACGAAGACCATCCTGTCAAGGGCTCCCACTGGAAGGGACCCATCATGATGCCCCTTATACTCAAGGAGGTGGATCACATCGTCCTCATGCCCCGCTGTGCCAGACACGCCCTGGCTGGTAGTACGCTCGGGCTCAAGGCCGCCGTAGGCTGGTGGCGCTACGACACCCGCCTGGAGTATCACCACGACGCGGCCGACTTCCACGAGAAAACGGCTGAAGGCAACGCTGTGCCTACCCTTTTGGACAAACAGCGCCTTGTCATTTCAGCTGCAGACAAAATTCTCACCACCTATGGCCCGGACAAAGGGTATGTGTCGCAGCCCGAGACCGGCCTGATCATTGCTTCCCGTTCAGTAGTGGCCCACGACATGGTTTCCCTGGCATGGCTTCTGGACCATTATCGAACCGCTCCCGAATCTGAAAAAGGGATGTTCAGCGATCCCTACACCAGTCAATTCGCGGTCGGGGTCGCCAACCACATGGTGGTCAAATGGCTGGGCGGCTGGAGGCAGGCTTTCTCGTCTCAAAAGCTGTTCAGAAAAGACATTGACTCCATCCTGGACGACCGGACCTTGAACCATGCCTACCGGGTTTTCGGCGGAAAGCCCAAGGTGATTTTAAGTGGGGTCAACGACGGCATTTCAGCTGAAATCAGAAACCGCCTGAGCGGCATGACCAATACATCCTGAGCTCAGAACGTTTATGACGAAGAGCGGCCAAGTTTATCCGCCTGGATAATGGCATCCAGCACCATCTCTTCGTCGACTTTGAAAGGCATGTTGTGTATGTAGGAACCCGGTTCGCACATCTTCTTTATCGCGACGTCGAGCTTTTCCCTGTCGAGTCTCTCAAACCCCAGCTCCGCCAAGGAGGCGGGCAGCCCGATTTTTCGATAGAAGGCCAGGATGTCGAGGACTTCAGTGTGATCTCGCTTTTCCATAATCATCTGAGCCAGAACGGCAAAGGCCACCTTTTCCCCGTGCAGGGAACCGTTCATCTCTTCTATCAGGGTGAGCCCATTGTGGATACCATGGGCCGCCGCCAATCCGCCACTTTCAAAGCCCAGGCCGCTCAAGAGCACGTTGGCTTCGACGATATGCTCCAGGGCCTCGTTGACGGTCTTACCCTTTACGGCCGCCACGGCCTGTTCGGCGTGTTCCCTGATGATGTCGTAACAGAGCCGGCTCAAATGCAGCGCCGCCATTCCAGACTTGCCCCCGAACATGTTGGAGGCCCCTGATTTCCAGCACGCCTCTGCTTCGAACTTGGTGGAAAAGGCGTCCCCGATGCCCGCCACCAGGGACCGGACCGGCGCACGGGCGATGATATCCGTATCGACCAACACCACCGTGGGGCTCGTCTTCATGGCGATCACCCCCTGCTTGACGTGGTTTTCGTCATAGATGACGGCCTTGTGGCTGGTTGGGGCGTCGGTGGAAGCAATGGTGGGGACGACCACCACCGGAAGCGCCATTTCAATGCCCAGGGCCTTGGCGGTGTCGGCCGCCTTGCCTCCTCCCACGCCCACGATCACCTGAGAGCCGGCTGCCTCTGCCAGGGCCCTGAGGCGCGATATCTCCGGATAACAACACTCGCCCTCGAATGTGGCGATCTCCACCGTCTTTCCGACCGCTTTCACCGCCCGGGAAATGCGTTCCCCGACGATGGACAGCACCATCCGGTCTCCAAAGACGAACAGCCGCTCTCCCAGTGGGTCGAGCACCCGGCCGATTTGGTCGATGACGCCACGACCTTGAATGTATCTGTTGGGCGCTCCGAAGACCTCCATCCCCTTGTTCCTTTCTGTTCTCACGGCTAAGGTAATTCGGAAAACGTATGCAGCTCGTGGTTGATTTCCGCAAGCCTGCTCTGAGCCTTCCTGTAGATGGTGAACAGTTTCCGGTATTTCTCATGCCTTGTGGGGTCCGGTTTGTTGCTGCTTACCACCTGCACGCACTTGTCCACCGCGTCCCGTTCACTGGCGTATACACCGGTCCCCACGCCGCCGATGATGGCCGAGCCGTAGGATGCGTCATCCACGGCGGTTTTCAGCACTTCAAGACCGGTGGCATCGCTTACGATCTGGCGCCACACGCCGCTTCTTGCCCCTCCGCCGATGATGCGCACCTCCTTCATCCGAAGTGCTTCGCCCACCTGCAACATGGCTTCCATGCAATCCACCAGTGAGAAAGCGATGCCTTCGTAAAGCGCGCGCACGAAATGCTGTCTGCCATGTCGCATGGTGACACCGATAAAGTCGGCCCTCAGGAAGGGATCCCAATAGGGGGAACGCTCACCCAGGAGATAAGGGTGGAAGAGCATTCCGCCGGAGCCCAGCTCCACGTCGGCAGCGAATTCGTCCATGACGTCAAAGGCGTCTCTGCCCGCCGATTCCGATTGGGCCATCTCGACGCTGAAAAACTGGTCCCTCAGCCAGCGGTGAGCCGATGCACACGAATTGGTGGCGGCAACGGTGTACCAGAGTCCCGGCACCACGTGGTAATAGTTCAGGAGCAACGGGTGCGGGTGAGGGATTTCGGTCATGATATTGGCATTTCCGGCCGTTGCGAGCTTGATGATGCCCTGGCCCGGATTGACGGCGCCAACCCCATAGTCCTCCGCAGCGGTATCCGACGTCCCCGCCACGACCGGGGTCCCTTCAGGAATGGACGAATCCCGTGCCGCCTTGGCGCCGACTTTGCCTATCACGGCAGTGGGCGCGACGATGGGAGGGAGGGTTTCAAGGGGCAGACCGATGTAGCCGCAAAGCTCCTCCGACCAGCACCGCCGCTCCGCGTCAAGGAACAGGGTGCCCAGGGCGTCGATCCAGTCGGTTTCCCATGTGCCGGTGAGTCTGAAGCGCAGGTAGTCCTTGGCCACCATCACCTTGCGAATCCTGGAGAAGATGTCCGGTTCGTTGTTTCTGACCCACAACAGCATGGGAAGGGTCCAGGTGGGGTTGGCCTTGTTGTACCCGACGGCCAGAATTCGGTCTCCGTACTTTTCGTTGAGCCAGGAGACTTCCTCTACGCTTCGCTGATCGGTCCACAGGATTGCGGGACGAATGATATGATCGTTCTCGTCCAGGAGCACCGGGGTATGTGCCGCAGCGGTAATGCAGACCGAAGAGAGGAGGATATGCTTCGGGCCGGATTTTTCAAAGGCGCGTTTGACCGTTTCGCAGAGCGCGTCGTACCAGTCCTCGGGGTTCTGCTCCGACCACCTGGGGTGAGGGTAGGAGGTGTGGAGATCCTTGGACGCGCTCGATACCACCGAGCCATCGCCGCGAATGATGGTGCTCTTGAGACTGCCTGAGCCGATGTCCACTCCCAAAAGAAAGGTTTCCTTGAGCCCCATTGCATCCCCCTTTCATCCCTTCAGTGTGCGCTTCGTTTGTTTCAAGCCCCGCGGACGAAATCGCGGCGAACCGGTCAGTGCATGACCATGCCGGCCGCGATCACCAGGTCGTGGCCGGTCACCCCTCTTGCCAGCGGGGAGCAGAGATACAGGACAGCAAAGGCGATCTCTTCCGTCTTGAGTATTCTTTTCTGCGGTATGGGTTCGACAAAACGGGCCAGCGCCTCCTCTTTGGAGATGTTTTTCTCACTGGCCATGCGGGCAACCGAGCGCTCCATCATGGGGGTCTCCGCGTAGCTGGGGCACAGGGCGTTCACGGTGACGTTGTAGGCGGCAAGCTCTGCCGCCCACACCCGCGTGAGCCCGCTCAGCCCTGCTTTGGAAGCGGTATAGGCGCTGTAGGTGGGAGACCCCAGAAAGGCCTGCATGGAGGACATGTTCACGATGCGGCCCCACATCTGCTTTTTCATGTGCGGGACGACCGCTCCGGTGCAGATGACCGCGCCCGTGACATTGACCGCAAGCACGCGGTGCCACTGCTCGATGTCGATCCCCTCCACCAGGGACTTATACATGATTCCGGCGTTATTCATCAGGATATCGATGCGCCCAAAGGATGAAACCGTCTGTTTCACCATGGCCGCCACGCTTTCCGGGCTCGTGATGTCCGTCCGTATGAATTTCAAGCCGTTCGTCCCGGCTTCTCCTGCAGGAGCGTTGAGATCGGCGACCACCACCCTGGCCCCCGCCTCGGCAAGGCACTCGGCGATGACCTTGCCGATACCCTGTGCGCCGCCCGTGACCACGGCGACCCTGTCCTTAACGTTGATTTCGCACTTATCCACAGGTTTACCTCCTCCGCACGTTCAGGCCATTTGATTCGCCTCTGGCCGATGGTGCATTATACGGCAGCATCGGCCAGGAGATCGACCAGATTCACCACCCGAATGCGCCCGCTCCCGTCGGATGCCGCCGCACGGGACAAGAGGTCGGCGCACCGCGGACAGCCGGTTGCAAGGGTGGAAGCCCCGGTTTCCAGCGCTTCTTTCACCCGCAGCGAGGAAACGCGGGCCGAAAGCTCCGGCCGGGTGACTTCCAGCATGCCTCCCGCGCCGCAGCAGTTGGCCCACTTTCCCGATGTGGCCATCTCCCGAATTTCCCCATCTGTGATGGCGTTCAGGATGGTGCGTGGGCTTTCGTTATCTTCGCAGTACCGGGCAAGCGCGCATGGATCGTGGTAGGTGATTGGACCCGACAGGGCTTTTCGTACCTTCAAGGCCCCTTTTTGCAGGAGATCGGCCAGCTCGCTTACCGCGTGGGCCACGCTCACCCCACCGAGATCGCCACCAAAACGGGCGGTGCGCGTGGAGAGCATCCGATAACAATCCGCGTCGATGGCCACCACCCGCTTGGCACCCGATGCCCTTACCGCCTCCTGCACCCTCGCTGAGCACGCACGCGCACCCTCGAAATCGCCGAGCTGGTAGAGCGGCCAACCGCAGCACGGTTCGTTGTCCAGAACCTGAAAGCTTACTCCCGCCTGGTTAAAGAGCCTGCCCGTGGCAATAATGGTGGATGCCGCTGTCTTGAGGGTGGGACATCCGTTGAACAACAGAATTTTCGCCTTCTTTTCCACGGAAACGCCGGCCTCTGCCAGAAGCGATCCCGGTCCGGCGTGCACGGCTTCCCTGGAGGAGAGCTGTTCCACGAATTCCTTTACCGCCGGTGGGGCCAATCCCTGCTGAAAAATTCTGGCCCGTGTGTCGATGACGAGCTCCTCGTGGTCGTAATTTCCCACGCACCACTGGGCCAGCAATCCGTCGTTCAGAGTCGTGTAGAAGATATCGGCCACCGTTTCGTCGATGGGGATCATGCCCTGATCCAGAGCGGACAGTATGGCAGCGCGTCCGCGGGGGGAATAGGATTCACGGCGCATGAGGCCGGCGGTCCGGTCGGCCGCGTAGCACATGGGGCAGAAGCGACAGGCCTTTATGGTTTCCAACCGTTCTTCTTGGGTGAGAAACATAGCGGCATCCTTTCTTGAGGGATTTCTGATGGTTGCATGTATTACCTACGGGCGAAGCCGAGCTTTCCCGGATTCATGATTCCCTGGGGATCGATCGTGTCCTTGATTCCCTGCATGACCTGCCATGCGGGACCGTATTGCTCCGGCATCAGCCATCCCAGCTTGAACCCGATGCCGTGATGGTCGTTCAGCACGCCCCCGTTCCGGATGGAGGTCCGGGCGGCGGTGGCCCATATTTCGGTGTGGAGCTGGAGGGCCTCGTGGGGATCCTTCGGGGGTCGTTCGATGATGAACCGGTCATAAACCATGACGCCCCAGGGGAACCAGTGGGAGAAGTGCCCGATGTAGGTGGCCCCCCAGTCCTTGAACCCTTCTTCGATGACGCGCTTTTTGGCCCGGTAGAGATCGTAGATCTTATCGAAGGTGGTGGTGGTCTCAACCGTGCCGAACATCTGGGGCAGCATTAACGTCAGCGGTGGATAGTAGAAGTCATAGCGGTGCTTCCACCAGTGCTCGCCCAACTCGGGGCCCAGGTCCTGGCCATTGAGACCGGTGCAGATTTCATGAATGATGCTCATTTCGAGATCCACCGACCGAGGGTCCCCGTCCGCGCCGGTGACCATGTAAGACCCCTGAACGTCGAATCCCAGCACCCGCTTTACGATTCTCGATGTGGAATTTTCATCATAAAGCCTGATGGTGCAGGGTTTTAGCCTTCGGGTCATGATCCGTCGGCCGGCTTCCAGGCCTTCCTTGATATCCTTGAACAGATAAGCGCGCCAACGCCGCACCTCGGGCATGGGGTCGAGGCGCATGGTGATTTCGGTGATGGTGCCAAGCGTCCCTTCCGAGCCGACGAAAAGCTGCAGAAGGCTGGGTCCGCAGGCATGGTTGGGGACCGGCAGGGTGCGAATGATTTCCCCCGAGGGGAGCACCACCTCCATGCTGATGACCATGTCTTCCGCCTTCCCGTACTTGGTGGAGAGCGTGCCGGACCCGCGGGCTGCCACGTAACCCCCCAAAGTCGCCCCCACTGAGGAGGCCGGATAGTGGGCGAGCGAGAGTCCTTTTTGGTTGAGGATGGATTCCAGTTGCAACCCGTTGATCCCCGCCTGCGCGGTCACCGTGAGGGATTTTTCGTCGATCGTGATGATCTTGTCCATTTTCTTCAGGTCGATCACGATTCCCCCATACAGAGGCACGACCCCGCCCTGGCTTCCCGTACCGCCCCCATAGGGAATGACGGGGATGCGGTGACGTGAGGCGACCTTCAGAATACGGGACACCTCATCCGCTGATTCGGGGAACACGATCCAGTCTGGGGTCGGCGGCCGCAGCCCCCGGTCCATCCAGATCTGGGGCACCAGATACACGTCCACACCATAGGCGAGCTTTTCTGCCTCATGCACGGTCACGTCTTCATATCCAGCGATATCCAGGAGCTCATTCTTGATGACGTCAAAGAGGAGATTGTCGTTCATACGTCCACCCTTTTCTGATTTGCCGATGGCGCATTCTGTGACGGGGCCGGCCTTCGGCGGGTTAGGTGTCTGGCCACCGGATCACGAACAGGCATTATATCTCATGTGGTGTTATAATCAATCATATTTTCTCATTTCATTTCTCTTTTGTTGCACATTGGAATGCCGATCAATGCTTGAAATCGATTCGTTTGCGTGGTGGTAGCACGGGAAAACGTCCTGCGAGCAGTCGTAATGCCATTTGGAACAAAGGAGTTTTGCTCTATTTCGTCATTTATTTGCATGTTCTATCGGAACATAGCACCTTTTTGCCTTGACTTTAAGCATGAAAAGCTGCTTACTTTAACGTCACATACACCTTCCGGCATGTGGAGCTGAGACGAATGGCCAGCGTCACCATCAAGAATCTCACCAAGAGATATGGCAACGTCATTGGGGTAAGGAGTTTCAACCTGGCGATCCAAGACGGCGAATGCATCGTGTTTGTCGGCCCGTCGGGCTGTGGAAAAACCACCACGTTGCGAATGATCGCCGGCCTGGAGGACGTTCAGGAGGGTGAAATTTACATCGGAGACAGACTGGTCAACGATCTCGCCCCCAAAGACCGCAACATCTCCATGGTCTTCCAGAACTATGCGCTCTACCCCCACATGAATGTGTTTAAGAATATGGCCTTCGGCCTGAAGTTGCGCAAAGTCCCTAAACCGGAAATCGAGAAACGGGTCAGAAACGCAGCCGCCATCCTGGGGCTGGAGAAACTGCTGGACCGCAAGCCCAAGCAGCTTTCCGGCGGACAAATGCAACGCGTGGCGGTGGGAAGGGCTATCGTTCGCGACCCAGAGGTGTTCCTTTTTGACGAACCCTTGAGCAATCTGGACGCCAAGCTTCGCATACAGATGCGCATCGAGCTGGCCAAGTTGCATCACCGTCTCAGCACCACCATGATCTACGTCACCCACGACCAAGTGGAGGCCATGACGCTCGGAGACCGCATCGTCGTCATGAAGGACGGTCTCATCCAGCAGGTGGGGTCTCCTCTGGAGGTCTACGAGCACCCCAGCAACCTTTTCGTGGCAGGGTTCGTGGGCAGCCCCAGCATGAACTTCATGGAAGGGACGCTCGGCGGCGACGGGGACCGGATGGTCTTCCGCCATGGAGACCTCTCTTTCACCATCCCTTCCTCCAAAGCGGATAAACTGATCGATCATTTGAATAAGCCGATTACGCTGGGCATCCGGCCGGATCATGTCTCGATTTCCAAGGAAAAGGCCGGGGAAGGGGTTGAAACGTTCGTCTCCAAGGCGGAACTGGTTGAAACACTCGGTTCTGAAACCCTGGTGACCGCCACGGTGGCCGGCTCCACGCTCATCGCCAAATTGCCGAGGGTCGCTGATGTATCCTTTGGCGATTCCATCATCCTTCATTTCGACCTTGAAGGAATCCACTTTTTCAGCAGCGAAACGGGTGTTCGTCTTGGCGATGAGGGGCCAGGCACCCGTCGGTGAAAGAAAGCGTCGGAAATCGAAAGAGTAGACTAAACCACTGGTCATGAAAGGAGAGGGAGCATGGGAGAGAAAAAAAATTTGAAAGGGCAGGGGACTGTGGCGGAAAAAGATAAGGGTTTCACCAGGCGGGAGGTCCTAAAGGTGGCAGGGGCTGCCGGTGCCGCGGCGCTGACGTATTCACTGGTGCCTGCACCGTTCGTTCATGCCAAGAAAAACATCACGCTGCGCATGATCAACCAAGAACCTGACCCCGGCACGGTGAAATTCTTCGAAGACGCGTTCATCGAATACGAAAGCAAGACCGGGGTGAAAGTGTTGATGGACACGGTTCCGGGAGGCGAGATGTTTCCCAAGTTGGCCGCATCCATAAAGGGAGGCAACCCATACCACATCGGAAACGAGCTGTTCATCGGTAACATCGCCATCATGGCGCAGGAAGGTTGGATCGTGCCACTGACGAGCCTCATTAAGGAAATCGGCATGGACGACTTCGGTCCCAACATCCTGTACCCCATGAACGGGGAGGTCTGGTGGTACCCCTACGATTACAACTTCGCCCACTGGTTCTACCGTACGGACATCTTCAAAGAAAAAGGCCTGAAGGAGCCCAAGACCTGGGCTGAGTTCATCGAATGTTCAAAGGCCTGCACCTACGACAAGAACAAAGACGGCATCACCGACATGTTCGGCATGGCGCTCGGCATAGGCAACGGCTTGTGGGTGGACTGGACGAATACCGCATTCATGTGGGCGGAACGGGTCAAGTTCTTTGACGACAAGTGGAATGTGATCCTCGAATCCCCCGAAATGAAGCCAAAAATGATTGCTTTCCTTAATTTTTTCAAGACCCTCTACGAATATATGCCTCCCGGCATGACCCAGATCAGCTGGGGCGATTACACCAAGCTGTTCGTGAGCGAACGGATTGCCATGACGACGTATTCGGGAAGGCTCGTGCACCATGTGGAGAAGTTCGCACCGCAGCTGGCAGACAAACTGGGGCTTTTCCCCTATCCGAGCAGCACCGGTAAAGACTTTGCCATCAACATGGGCTATGACGGCTGGGTGGTGACCAAAACCGACCTGACAGAAGAAGCAACGAAGCTGCTGAAATGGCTGGCCACCGAAAAACTCATCGACTTCTACGCCACCCTCCCCATCCACTACCAGCCGACTCGGATGTCCATTTACGACGATCCCAAGTGGAAGTCTCTTCCCACGGTGAAAAAGTACTGGAATATCGTGGAAGTGCAGAAGAGTTTTCTGACACGCAAGGACATCATCATTGACGCAGTGGACCTGCAGGGCCCCAAAGTGGATCCGAGGGCCGGGAAGATTCCGAGAAACTTCGTGATGCCCGAGATGTTCCAGAATCTCGTGCTCAAGAAGATGCCGCCCGAGGAGTGTCTGCATATTGCGGCTGCGAAAATAGCTGAAATTGCAAAAGAAGGGTGATCGATGAATGAGGGGGAAGGCGTGGGCTTTCCCCCTTCAAAGACTTGCCGGGCACGCGTAGAGTCACACTGTGAAAGATAAACGTCTCATCATCCCCTTTCTCTCTCCGGGGATCATTGTCATCGTCCTTTTCATCCTCATGCCGCTCGTGATGGCCATAAGGATGAGCTTCTATGACATGCAGTCCTTTGTAAGCGTTCCGAAATTTGCCGGTTTCAGCAACTACATGCGCATTTTTGCCGATCCCCAGTTCTGGAATGCTCTGGGAAACGGGTTTTTCTACTCTATCGTCACCATCATTTTCCAGGTTTTGATCGGCATCGCTTTTGCTGTGGTCCTAAACGAGTCTTTCCGGGGAAAGGCCTTCGTGCGGGGGCTGACCCTCCTGCCTTACATTCTGCCCACCGTCGTGGTGGCCCTCACCTGGCAGTGGATGATGGACGGGACCATCGGCGTGCTCACCCTGGGCGCGTACAAACTCGGTCTCGGTCAGATCAATTGGCTCGAAACCCCGCAGATGGCCATGTTCACCGTAATCTTGGTGAGTGTGTGGACGTGGACGCCCTTCGTCACCACCTGTTTCTTGGCGGCATTGCAGACCATCCCCATCGATCTGCTGGATGCCGCCCTGGTGGACGGAACGTCACCCTGGCAACGGTTCATCTACATCACCATCCCCATTTTGAAACCGATCCTGGCCATCATCATTCTCATTCGTGGGATCTGGATGTTTAACAAATTCGACGTCATATGGCTCTTGACCAAGGGTGGGCCCATGAACGCCACGGAACATCTGCCGATCCTGACGTACCAGAAAGTGTTCCAGACCTATGACATCGGAGGAGGCACCGCGGTGGCCACCGTTTCCTTCCTCATCCTGGTTGCGGTGGTCATGCTCTATCAGAAGCTGATCGTGAAAGATTAAAGAGGTCCGGGGCATGGCGCGTAAAGCAAAGTCAGACGCGAAAATTCATCATCTATCTTCTGGTGATCATTATCGCCGTCTATTCATTCTTTCCTGTTTACTGGATGTTCATCTCCTCGTTTCGAGGATACAGCGAGCTCTTTTCGAGCGCGCGTCTCATTCCCAAGACCTACACCCTGCAATCGTACGTTAACCTTCTCGGTCACACCCACTATCTTATAAACTTCAAAAACAGCCTGTGGGTCGCTTTCATGACCACCCTCGTCACGCTGGTGTGTTCCATCCTCATGGGCTACGTCCTGACCCGGTATGAGATCCGTGGGAAAAAGGTTATCATGAACAGCATCCTCTTCGCATACATGTTCCCTCCCATGCTGCTGGCCATTCCTCTCTATTACATCTTCGTTGCGATGGGTATCGTCGACAGTTTGTGGGGTCTTATCATTTCACACATCACGATCGCCTTCCCGCTGGGTCTATGGCTGCTGCTGGGATTCTTCAAGGCCATGCCCTTCGAGCTGGAAGAAGCCGCCATGGTGGATGGGGCAAGCAGAGCCAAAGCTTTCTTTTTAGTGGTGCTCCCCCTTTCCCTCCCAGGGCTACTGACCGTATCCATCTTCTCCTTTCTCCTTTCCTGGACGGACTACACCTTCGGTCTGATCATGATTTCTTCGGATGTGAATAAGACGCTCCCGGTCGGGTTGGCAACCATGGTGGCGGCCCACGATATGAACTGGGGGGACATCATGGCCGGGGCCTTTCTCATTTCCGTCCCGCTGCTCCTGATGTTGGTCTTCGTGAGTAAATATTTCGTGCAGGGGCTCACAGCGGGAGCGATGAAAGGATAGTGCGCAGAATCAGACGGTCAATCGTGGTGCGTGCGAGCGTTTGACTGAAATATAGAAAAGGGGTGAAAAATAGCGTATGTCAATCGATACGGCAGAAACGAAAAAGGCCCGCGGTAATCTCTGTATGCCCATTGTGCTCGTGAGCGCTGCACACGGGGGTGTGATGAACTGCATGACCCTGGCGTGGAGCTCTCCCACTTCTTTTCAGCCCCCCCTCCTCAACATCAGCGTGGGGCTCACCCGGTTCACGCACGAGCTCATCATGAAGAGCGGGGAGTTTGCCATCAATGTGCTTTCCGAAACGCAGATGGACCTGGCGGTTTACTGCGGCAATATTTCAGGGAGGGATGTTGACAAGCTCAAGGAGAGATCCATTCCCACCCGGCCCGGCAAGACCGTTGGTGCGCCGTTGGTGAATGGCTGTGCGGCCAACATCGAATGCAAGGTTCGCGGCTACCTGCTCACCGGCGATCATACCCTTTTTGTGGGGGAAATTCTGCATTACGAAGAAGATGTCGCTTTGAATCCGCTTATCAGATTCCGGGGGATGTTCTTCAAGCCCTCCGAGCCCCTGGGAGCGGATGAACACCCGGCCATCGTTTAGGTCGGTCCATCTAAAAGGAGCCGTCCATGAAGAAAAATGCGAAGATCGTCACCATCGAGCAGGTTGAAGCGAAGACCCCTCCGAATGGAGGGGGGATCTGGCGCCGGCTCATCAACGCCGCCGACACGGAAGCAGGTCTGTTGTTCGGATGCGGCGTCATCAAGCCCGGCGACGGCCGCGGGTGGCACATCCACCCCGAAGGAGAGGACGAGGTGTTTTTTGTGATTCAAGGGGATGGGTTGGCCCAATGGAAGTCTGAAGGAGAAATCCACGAGCAGCGGATCTCTTCGGGAACGGCTTTTTACACCCCAGGTGATATGGAGAACAACATCACCAATGTCGGGGATTCCGATCTCCTGTGTGTTTTTTGCATTTACAAACCGGAGTAAGCTCTGACCAAAATCCGTATTCCGGCTGTTGGATTGGAATGTCTCCGCCGGGCGGGCAAAGCCGAAGCGCTCTGTTCTTTCATTGTGTGTTAAGCAGGCCCAAAACCGCCAGAGGTTGCGAAAAAAACACCCGCTAGACGATGATCTCCGGTCCCTTCTCAAGGATTTTGGCCTTCAGGGTCTGCGGCGGTGATTTGTCGGTGAAGATACGCATGGCCGCTTCAAGGGGAGCGATCTGGAAGGCCCCGATCTTGTAGAACTTGGAATTGTCGGCCAAGATGTTCACCTCCTGCCCCCTGCTGAAGATCTCGGCGAAGATTTCGTGGATGAACGGCATTTGTGTCATGAACCCCCGGTCAACTGAAATGGCGCCCACCGATGCAAAGATCTGGTGCAGATTGAAATACTTCAAGGTTTCGAGCACGATTCTTCCGGAGAGGGCCTGGAATTGCTCCTGCACCACCCCGCCCGTGAGGATCACCTGCACGCCCAGCTTTTCGGAAAAGGCCAGAGGAACCTGTAAAGAATTCGTGATGACGATGAGATTTCTGAAGCTCATCCGGCCCAGTTCTTTGGCCAGAAACAATGCCGAAGAGGAATGGTCGAGAAAAACGGCCGTGTCGTCGTGCACGAATTCCGCCGCTCGCTGGGCGATTTTCTTCTTTTCCTCCACCATCTTGTTCTTTCGGATCTCAAAATGGGAGTTGTACTCCACGCCCTGCCTCAGGATGGCTCCGCCTCTCACCTTTTCTATCTTCCCTTGTTTTTCCAGCCGATCGAGATCTCGGTGGATGGTGGCGTAGGAAACCCCTAGAAGTCGCGCTTCTTCGCCGACGGTGATCCGCCCCGTGCTGCGCAGCTTTTTCATGAGCCTGTCGATTCTCTCAAACGGATACATGTGACGTTTCAGCCTCTGTTGGTGCGCATGAGACAATATGATATGAAATGATTGTTCGTGCTTGAACAATTGAGAAAAAGATACTACCCTGTCCTGTGGGGTAAGTAAAATTAAAAAGGGATAAATGCATCTTCTGCCTGCAGTCCACTAAGGCGTACCTTAGCGATCTATTCCCAAAAACGGGCGCGGCACCCGCCAAGAGAAGAAGGCCGGGCAATTGATGGTTGCGATATTCGCCCTTTCCCGGGCCCCTAAGAAGTTTGCTTAGAACATTGCAACGGGATATGGACCCTCTCATGCTCAATTCATGGGTTTGCGCGGAGAAAACTGAAAATGGATAAGGCATGTATGGTAGGCGTGGACATCGGCTCCGGTGGCTGCAAAGTCACTATCATCGATTCAACCGGAAACGTGAAGGCCGGCGGATATCGCGAGTATCCGACCCACTATCCCCACCCCGGGTGGGCCGAGCAGGCTCCGGAGGAGTGGTACCAGGCCTTGCGGCTCACCCTCGGGGACGTGTTTTCCCGTGGAACGGTCTCCCGAAATCACATAGCTTCCATCGCCATTGGTGCCGCCACGCACACCCTGGTGCTCCTGGATGGAAACAACAAGGTCCTGCGGCCGGCCATACTCTGGAGAGACAAACGGACCATCGCCCAGGTGGAAGCGCTCCGGAGAGACCACGGCAGGGAGATCTTCGACGAGACGCTTCACGCCGTAAACGTCAACTGGACGCTGCCCTACCTGGTGTGGGTGAGGGAAAACGAACCGACGGTCTGGGAGAGGGCTGCAAAGATTCTCATGCCCAAGGATTACATTCGATACCTATTGACCGGCGACATCGGCACTGATTACATGGATGCCCACGGCACGCTGCTCTACAACGTCCGCAAACGCGAATGGTCTGAAATGGTATGCCGTCTGGCGGACATTCCCATGCGGCTGCTCCCGTCCGTGTCGCCACCCCAGCGCGTCGTCGGAGGCCTCACCCGTTCGGCCGCCCGGGAACTGGGCTCTCCTTGAAGGAACGCCGGTGGTCACCGGAACCACGGACCAGGCCTCCGAAGCGTTTGGAGCGGGCGCCATCGAATCGGGACAGGGTATTTTGAAGCTCGCCACGGCCGGCAACGTGGCCGTGATAACCGACGAACCGCACCCCAACCCTCCCAAGGTCTACGCGTATTTCCATATCCTGCCCTCCAAGTGGTACACCCTGGCCGGGACCATCTCCTGTGCGGTCTGCTACCGCTGGCTGCGGGACGCGCTGTGCGAAAGCGAAGTAAACGCCGCCACCCGTTGGGACCTCAATCCCTACCGGCTCATGGATCAGCTGGCCGCCAAGGCGCCCGTGGGATGCGAAGGCCTCATCTTTCATCCAAACCTCCAGGGAGCCATCTGGGACCCATATCTTCGGGGCGATTTCATCGGCATCACCTCCCGGCACGGCAAGGAGCACTTCATCCGCGCGGTATTGGAAGGGGTGGCCTATTCCCTTTACAGCTGTCTGCGGGAGATGGATCGACTGGGAGTGAGCGTTCGTGATTTCCGCATCATCGGGGGCGGGGCGGCCAGCCCTCTTTGGCGACAGATCGTAAGCGACATGGTAGGCACGAGTCTCATGCGTCCCGCGGTGGACGATTCCTCTTTCGGCACCGCACTGGTGGGAGGGTTGGGGGTAGGAATTTTCCCCAGCGTGGAAGAAGCGGTGCGTTGCTGTGTTCAAATTGTGGATGAAGTCCATCCCAACCAGGAGAATCACGAAATCTACGCCCGCCTTTTCGAGGTGTATGAGAGGGTTTCAACCGACCTTGCTGAGACCTCGAAGATCATGCACCGCATCCTCGAAGACCTGGACCAGCGATCCTTGAAGCAGCATTGACCTGGAAGGGGGAGGCCGGACCAGGGAACGCATGGATTTTTTAAGCAAACCATGGCACACGGTATTCGATCCATAAGGGCAAGACGGTCCTATACTGCAAGGAGGAACCATTGGTCTCAAAAAAAGTCGGATTTTCCACCCAGTCCATTCACAGCGGAGAAAAGATCTGTCCTCTGACCGGATCCATCACCTCGCCGATTTATCAGACATCCAATTTCGGATTTGCCGATCTTGATTCTCTAAGAAAGGCCTCAGCAGACCCTTCGAAGGGTTATTTCTATACCCGTCTCAGCAACCCCACTTTTGAAGCCGTGGAGAAGAAGACAGCCGACTTGATGGGGACCGAAAGGGCTGTGGTTTTCTCATCGGGGATGGCTGCACTCACCACTGCAGTATTCTCCTTGGTTTCCGCTGGTGATCATATCGTCTCTGCCTACGACATCTATGGAGGGACGTTTAATTTCTTTGTCAATGTGCTGCCACGACATGGTGTAACCGTCGATCTTGTAAATACCACTGATCCGGGAAAGCTCGCCGACTCAATCAAGCCTAATACAAAAATCCTCTTTTTCGAATCACCCACCAATCCCCTTTTGAAACTGATGGACATCTGTGAAATGGCTCAGATCGGAAAAGAACGTGGGGTCATCACATTCATAGACAACACTTTCGCTACCTCCTTCAACCAGAGACCTCTCGAATTGGGGATTGACCTCGAGATGCAAAGCGCTACGAAATACTTGGGAGGTCACAGTGATCTTCTGGGCGGCGTTGTAGCGGGGCCTGAAGCGTTGATTGGAAAAGTGATGCTTTCCCGATATGTCTTCGGAGGCATACCAGATCCTCAGTCGGCTTGGTTATTGATGCGAGGAATCAAGACCTTGAAGGTCCGGATGGAAGCCCATAATAAGAATGGAATGGAGGTTGCGCAGTTCCTTGAAAAACATCCCGGGGTCGAACGCGTCTATTATCCGGGTCTGGAGTGCCATCCGCAAAATGAGCTGGCTAAACGACAAATGAAGGGGTTTGGAGGAATCGTGAGTTTCGAGCTGAAGGGGACAGACGGCGCGATTGAAAAGTTTTTCGAGAAACTTCGAATATTTCAGTTGGCGGCGAGTGTGGGTGGAATCGAATCCCTTGCCTGCCCCCCGGCTTTGACCACCCATCGGAGGCACTCTGATTCCCAGAGAATCAAGGCCGGGATAAAAGATAACTTGATCCGCCTTTCAGTGGGCATTGAAGATGTCCAAGATCTTCTTGAAGACCTGAGTCAGGCTTTGAGCTCTATCTCCTGACCGCGCGTCTTCAAATGGCTGAAACACTTCTCTGGCGATCCTTGAGATGCATCTGTTGAAATAGTGTCTGAAATATCAACTAACCGGCGAAGTAGAAATGATTAAACCATCAGAGACACTCTTGTCCAAAAACGGTTTTGGGTGAAACAGGTTGAAAATCGTCCTCCTCATGGGGCATCGTAGATTTTGAAAGAAGTCAACAAGACCCCAAAGAGGAGGACTGGATCATGGTAAGTGTGCGAGCCTTTTTAGTCAACTTTTTGACGTATTTAAGCGGACTGGATTTCAGATTTTTCTGAAAACGCCCCACCTCACTGTATGCCCGCTCACTGCCTTATCTGCTCTGATATGGCATGGCGAACATTTACAGGAAGCGTGGTTACCCAGGCGTAGAATTTGTCCCGGACCCCGTGGGGCGTTATCGCGAACATGTAATAGGTGCCCTGCCAAGTCGCCGAATCGGGCATTCCGCCCGAGAGTCTAGGCTTCAGAAGCCAGGATTCGCTCTCTTGCTCTTTATCCGATGTATAGCCCTTCTCCCAGCATTCCTGAGGGAATTCATCAAAAACCCTGGAGAGGGCGACCTTTTCCCACAAGAGTTCGTCTAGTTGCGCCGGCGTCAAGGCCGCGAGCTCTTGCTCCGATCGACCCTCAATTCTTGACTTTGTGAAGAAGTACACATTGGCAGCATCCTCTCCTGGGCAGTAGACTGCGAAGTGCGAATCCACTGATGCGCCCCACGGGCCCTGGAAGGGGCAGGTGTCTACATACATGGCGATCTCGTTCTCACCCAGTGCGATCGGGCCGACTGCGAGGGGCCGCAACTTCGATGGGTCGGATGGGTCGACCCCGGCGCCTGGCACAGCGGCCGGCGGGTAGAGCCATACATCTTTCCCGTCAGGGACCGGAATCTCTCCTTTACATGCGACCTTGATCCCCGTTTCCCAGAGTATCTTCAAACCCAAAATCGATGCTCCAGTGGGCACCACGGCCACAAAGAAGTCCCCTACACCCTTTGGCAGATGTTCTCCGTCCTGAAAGAGCCCCCCGAAGTCGCCGCCAAGGGTCACGCCTGCTTCTTGGTTCAGATTGATTAGAAGGGGCGTGATCTCGTTCGTTGAACCAGGACCGAAGTACCGGGCCTTCCTGTTTGAATCGATATAATAGAACCCCAGCGAATTGGCGTCCAGGTAGGCGAGGTAGATATCCACCGGCTCACTGAACCCGCAAAAACCCATGTCGAAATGTACGCCACCTTGCATTGGGTTACCAAGGTAAAGGGGACGCACCAACTTCGGATCCGTGCCGAGTACAACCGCGTCAAGCGGGTGCTCCGGGTCCTGATGAAGATAGATGAAATATTCAAATTCCGAGGGAAGCGCCACTTTTCCCGCACCGCAAGCGGAAAGCGTGCACTTGAAGTCGATGAGGGTTTTGGCCTTGTCGAAGAGCGCAATGAATTGAGAACGGAGGTAATCCACGTCGAGGTTTTTCGTGGCGCCCCATCCCTCAATGGAAACAACGGATGTCTGATGTATCCCCTTGAGGCCGAACTGCTGGTTAACGGTGCTTTGGTAATAGGTCAAAAAGGCCGCTTCATTGTCGATGAAGGCCCAATCGGGAATTACGGGTTTCAGAAGAGGAAAATCGGCGGCAGCGTCGGCAGCGTTCAGGTAGGAGTAAATACCGACATTCAAACGCCATGGCGCCTGGTCCGATAAATTCCATGCTTCAGTCGTTAAATAGAAAAACGTTATTTGGCGGTCGCTTACGGACGATCTCATCTGTTCGTTTACGATGGTGACGTTCTCCGGGGTGATGCCCAAGAGAGATGCGTCGGGTTCGGCCCAAGTGGTGATTTGACCACAGGCCACCGCATTTTGGTGGCCAAGTGTTAATGTTAGCAGGACAAGAATTAGAAAAGACCCTCTCTTTCTTCTCATGGATTAACCTCCGATCTGGCCTGTTTCACACCCGGAAGGACAACAGCCAAACTCAAATAACAGGATGGGATCGACAGAAAACTGCAAAGGGGGGATGTGAGCTCATTTTCCATGGGCTGACCCTAAAAAGAGGTTGGGGAAAGTTAAAACGTATTGCATTAATGCGCTGGTTCTTAGCTTAATTCAATCAAAATCTTGTGACAAATCGCGCTCTCATCCCTTGAAATCGTGAGAACCAAAGATCATCAAAATGGCGTACCCAAGCCGCCCCCTTTACCCGGGCGGGTGAAGATGATCTTGTATTGATCCTCAAAGCCCTCGAAGCATTTGGCGCATCCGTCGCCTGAGTTGATGAGTGGGAGGAGCGCTGGTTCGCCTCCGGAGGGGAGCGGTTCCAGGTGGACCTCAAACCCCGATTCCTTGTACATAGCGACCGCCTCGCTCAGGCGCGGTTCGTTCGCAGTGAATTGGCGGGTCCAGCCTTCCTTCATCAGCGTCTCCAGCCTGGATGAGGGTTCGCTTTGCATGTTTGCTTTCCCGGGAGCGGGGCACCCGTCATCAACGGATCACCGCTGAAGTAGGCGAAACAAGCGCCTTTTGATAAAGGGCTTCTGCCTTGAAGGAACTTCGTACGAAAGGGCCTGAGGCAACGGCCCTGAATCCCATGGCCAAAGCAATCTCGGCATAGTCATCGAATGCTTCCGGGTGGATGAATTCTTTCACGGGAAAATGGCCCTTTGAGGGGGACAGATACTGGCCGATGGTCAGAAGATCGCAATGATGACGACGGAGGTCTTCCATCACCCGGATCACTTCTTCCTTCTTTTCTCCAAGACCGACCATGAGGCCGGACTTAGTGACAACCGAAGGGCTTATTGCTTTGACCCTTTCCAGTAGGCGGAGGGAACGGTCATAATTGGCCTGTGGCCGAACCGCAGAATAGAGTCTCGGCACTGTCTCAATATTGTGGTTGATCACCTGAGGCGGTTCCGCTGCGATCGAATCCAAGGGCTCGTTGGCGCCCATGAAATCCGGAACGAGGATCTCGATTCCAACCCCTTTGCATTTCCTGCGGATGGCCAGGATGACCCTCACAAAATGCATGGCGCCCCCATCCGGGAGGTCGTCTCGTGTGACAGAGGTAATGACCGCAAAACGGAGTCCCAGGTTCTTGACCTCTTCTGCGATACGCCCCGGTTCGTCGGGATCAAGGGGCAGGGGCCTGCCGGAGCCCACCGCACAGAATCGACAATCCCTGGTGCAGACGTTGCCCATGATGAGAAACGTGGCCACCCCCTTGGAGAAGCACTCGCCGCGGTTGGGGCACAGGGCCTCCTGACAGACTGTGTGCAAGCGATTGGCCCTCAGGTCATGCTCCAAGGTCCTAAAAGATCCGTCCAAAGACAATCGCTTCTTCAACCATGGAGGTTTCGGAAGGGCCTTTTCCAAAGCGTTGCTCCTCTTAGCGTACCCGAACCCTTGAAATGGCTCTTCTTTTTTCAGGCGCGCTCAGGTTTTTTGAAGCCGATCCTGTGAAAATACTCGGCCGGAATGAGCTCTGGCATTCTGTAGAAGTGCCAGTAGCAGGGGAGGGAGGCATCATCAGAATAACCGGTCACCCAGAGGGGGTATCCCCCCCACTCGGTCGGCAGGATCTCATTGATGGCGCAGTGGATACAATAATAGGGAACGTTTTTGTCGCCCCCAACTCCAGGGATATCCTTTCTGAGTTGCCCCGAAATGATAAGGGGGGCCCAGTCTCGATGGCGTGCCGTTCACCGGGTCGCCCCGCCGCATCCTTCCGCCGCTCCCGCAGGGATCCATTTTGATGCTGATTCGGTCTTCCTCTTCAACGATCTCAATGGCGCCATCCTGGGTTGGCCCACCTCGGTGAGACCGCATGATCTCCGCGTTGACGTACACCCGATCCTCAACGGACATCTTCACAAGGGCCTTCCAAGTTCGTTTCAGCATCCAGGTCTCTTGAGTGGATCGACACAACCGGTATACGGCCTCTTCCCCTTGTGTCTCCGCCGTCTTCGTAAAGATATCCCATATCCAATCACAATAGAGATCATGCAGGGCCTTGCCCTCGGGAATCATATACTGGGCCAGGGCCTTGGCCTCTTCATAACGGCCTTCGTCAATGGCCCTCACGATCATTTCGGGCGTTGAACGGCCAAGGTCCTCCCGATCATCCTGGCGGATGGGTCTTTTGAGCTTTTCCGAAAATGTCAAATGCAACATGTTCCGTTCTCCTACTTCCCTTTTTTGTAGTTGCCGGGATCCCAACCCTTGTGGATGTCCCCCCGAATGATGTTCTTCCGGATCTTCCCGATGGAAGTCTTGGGGAATTCTTCTTTCTGGATGAGCCAGAATTCAGGAACTTTGAATTTGGCCATCCTGGCCCTGCAGAACTCGGCCAGTTCCTGTTCCGTGGATGATGCGCCCTCCTTGAGCCGCACAATGGCCATGACCGCCTCGTCGCGGATGGGATCCGGGACGGCAATGACACAGGACTCCAAAACCGCAGGGTGCTCGTTGACGACCCGTTCTACCTCTGGTGCCGATATGTTCTCAGCAGCCCTCTGGATGACATCCTTCTTTCTGTCAATGAAAAAGACATATCCGTCTTCATCCATTCTACCAAAGTCCCCGGAAAAGAACCACCCGTCGACCAGGTCATGGGCCGTGGCCTCCGGATTCTTGTAATACTCCTTGAAAAGCGAAATTCCCGGCTCCCCCTTGATGGCGATTTCACCCGTCTCGCCGATGGGGAGCTCTTTTCGCGCATCATCGACGATCTTGATCTCCATGCCGAAGTTGGGCCACCCCACGGAGCCTCGACGATGTTCCCCCCATATGGGCATAATGGTGCAGGGGGCCAGCGTTTCTGTCAGTCCGTAGAGGTCGATAAGCGTGGTCTTGAACCTTCTTTCGAAAGTGTTCCACTCTTCGTCGGAAATGGCAATGGCGTAAGGGCATCGCCACATCTTGCTCTCGCCGTCCAAGGGGTGCTCGGGTTGGGCCAGAATCATCCGAACCGTGGCAGAGACAAGAGAGCACAAGGTGCAATCGTAGGCCCGGATGAGCTCGCTGAACTGGCTCGCGCTGAATCTCTCACAGATCACGATGCTCGCGCCCGCAGTGATACACGGAAAATAGGAAATGCACTGGGCGTTCACGTGGAAAAGAGGGAGAACCAGGAGATATCGGTCGTGGGGGCCCACGGCAAAGCTCCTCGCACAGATCTCACCGATATAGATGAAATTGGCATGGGTGAGGGTGACCCCTTTGGGTCTGGCCGTTGTCCCGGATGTGAAGAGCATCTGGGCCGAGTCCATGGGGTCGATCTCCACAGGGGCCAAGTCCGGTGACGAAGATGAAATGGCCTCCCCCCATGCGTGGGTCCCCGGGATGGGTTCAGGGGAGCGATAGATCAGGATGTCTTTGAGCGAGGGACATTTGGACCGGATGGCGTCAAAGATGGGGAAGTATTCCCCGTCCGTGATCACCATCTTGGCCTGAGAAAAGTTCAGTTTGTACTCGAGGTCCTGGGCCACATCGAAGATGATGGATGGAATCATGACCGCACCGATCTTGGTGCAGGCATGGAGGGCCACACAGAACCCGGTGGAATTGGGCAGATGGGTGAGCACGAAATCACCTTTGCGGATAGACCTCGAAAGCAGCCAGTTGGCCAGGCGATTCACCCGTTCGTCGAACGCTTTGTACGACAGGATCTCTTCCTTCATGTCTTTATCGATGAAGATGATGAAGGGTTTGTCACCGTGCTGACGCACCTTCCTTTCAAGGAGCTTTCGAATGTTCATGTTTCGGCCGATGATCGTCGCGTTTTGCGTGTTCAAGACGTCCATGAATCGCCCTCCTTTGATGGATGATCCGGGTCCGTGAGATCGGCAAAGCCGTCGGCCGCTTTCAGGCTCCGGCATGCCTTCCTTTCCCGACATCTTTCACAGGCCCAACCCCTCCGCCAAAACCTTTCGATGATAAACCGCATCCCCGAAGGCCAATTCCGCGGCCTTAGCCCTTCGAGAGTAGATAGGCATGTCGTGCTCCACGATGTATCCGGTTGCGCCGAAGATCTGGTGGCCCAGGGCCACAACCCGCTTGTGACCCTCTGAGACCCAGGCCTTGGCCGTCGACACCAGGCGCGTTGCCGGAAGATTTTCAACCAGCATCCAGGCCGCCTTGTACGTGACGTACCGGCTTCCTTCAATGGCCATGAGCATGTTGGCGCAGTGGTGCTGCACCGCCTGGAAGCTCCCGATAGCGCGGCCAAACTGCTCGCGGGTCTTGGCGTATTCGGAAGCCATTTCCAGGACCTTCTGACCGCCTCCGATCATTTCGGCACACTTGCAGACAGCCGCTTTTTGAAGCAGCCTCTCCAAGAGTGGGCCGCCCTGACCCAGCGGTCCAAGGAGGGCGGACTGAGGCACCTTGACCCCATCGAAAGCCACCTCACACAGCTTTTCCCCCGTAAAGGTCTCGAGGGGAGAAACGTGCACCCCGGCCGTTTTTCGATCCACCAGGAAAAGGGAGATCCCATGCCTGCCCACTGGCTCGCCCGAGGTGCGGGCCACACAGATGAGCGTGTCCGCCACATGCCCGTCCGGGACGAAGACCTTCACACCATCGATCCGATACCGGCCATCTTTGGCCGTGGCGTGGGTCGTGATGGAGAAGGGATCGTATCGGGTCTGCTGAGGCTCGTTGTGGGCCAGGGTCAACATGAGGTCCCCGCCTGCAATGCGGGGGAGGAGCTCGTCTTGTTGGGCGTCGTTTCCAGCCTCCAGGATCGCCTGGGCCCCAAGCACCACGGTGGAAAAGAAAGGTCCCGGCGCGCAGGCACGCCCCATCTCTTCCATCATGATGACGAGATCCAGAAGGCTTCCGCCCACCCCCCCTTTGGCCTCGGGAATGATCAGGCCCATCCAGCCCAGCTCGACCATTTTTTTCCAGAATTCGTCGGTATAACCTCTTTCGTCTTTTTCCATATCAAGGACAAAGCTGCTCGGGCACTGGGACGCGAGGAAGTCCCGGGCAGAATCCCTGAGCATCTTCTGTTCTTCAGAAAGATTGAAATCCATATATCCTTTCCTCCTCTCGGGTCGCACAGGTTCTCATGCGGGATCAGTAAGATCTGGGGAGGCCCAACCCACGCTGGGCAATGACGTTCCTTCCAACCTCGCTCGTGCCGGCGCCGATGGTGGTCATGAAGGAATGGAGAAAATACCAGGAGACCCTTCCCCTCACGGGTGCCCGTTTCGACGCCTCCGTCAGCTGGCCGTAAGCCCCCAGGGTCTCCATGGCTGTGTTGACAAGCCTCTGCTCCAGCTCGGAGACGAACACCTTGGTGATCTCAGGTTCGTAGCTCATGGGGAGATGGTTGCTTTCGAGCCAACGTGAGTGTTCGGCAAGGATCTGCGCCACTTCGAGCTCGATGGCGGCTTGGGCAAGCTTGTCGCGGACCAAGGGGTCCTGGGACAAAGGCCTGCCGTCGAACCGGGTCTCTTTCACATACCGGATCATTTCGTTCAAGAGCGGCTGGAGGCGAGCCGGAATGAAGACCTGGTTTCGTTCCGACCCGATGGCTTCCATCATGTAGTAGAAGCCCTTGTTCTTCTCTCCCACCATGCGGGCCTTGGGGACGCGCACATCGTCGTAGTAGACCTCGTTCGTGCGTTCGCCCGACATGGTCCAAAGGGGCCGGACCGTGATGCCTGGGCTGTCCATGTCCACGATGAAAAGGCTGATGCCTTTGTACTTTTGCTGGCCGGGATCGGAATCCGTTCGGGCTGCGAGCCAGTGATAGTCCGAATAGTGACACTCCGTGTTAAAGGTCTTTTGCCCGTTGATGATGTAGGCGTCTCCCTGCTCCACGACCCGCATCTGCATGGCGGCCAGATCGGAGCCTGCGTTGGGCTCTGTGTACCCCAGGCAGAATTCGATCTCACCCTCGATGATTTTGGGCAGGAATTCCTTCTTGAGCGGCTCGCTCCCTCGACGAAGGATGGTTGGGCCGACCATGGTGTAGCCCACATCCAGGGGGACGTGGGCCCCCCAGCGTTTGCCCAGCTCGTCGAGCAGGATGAAATCGTAGCTCGGTGACAGCCCCTTTCCCCCGTATTCCTTGGGCCAGCTCATTCCCAGAAACCCATTGAAGGCCAGCTTTCGGCTGAATTCTCTGGCCTCGGGCCCAACGCCCATGTCTTCCCAGTTTTGACGGGCAATCTCTTCTGTCAGCTCTTTGTCCAAGAAGGCCTGAAGTCTGACTCTGAACTGTTCTTCCTCTTTGGTATAACCGAAATCCATGGCAAAACCTCCACGCCCCGGCAACAGGGTTTCTAGGGTTGATTTTAACAATCAATGTCCCAATGTAGGCATACGGTGTAATTCGCCACAATTCTGGCGAACAATCCGAATGATCAATACCGAACAAGAGATGTCGAATTTTGAAGCCGCTTTCGTTTGTCTTCACTTCTAAATTGGACCATTCTGCATTCGATACTCTGCGGTTCGCCGTTCGACTTCTACGCATTTGCAATGAAGTCACCGACAAAGTGTCTAAGGCATATGAATTGCGCCTCCAGAGAGGGACAAGGCGGATTCCATCACGGCTTCCGACAGGGTCGGGTGCGGGTGGATGGCCCGGCTGAGTTGGTCTACGGTCATACCGAGGTTCATGCCAAGAACCGCCTCAGCGATCAGGTCAGTGGCATGGGGTCCGATCATGTGCACGCCCAGGACCTTGCGGTCTGTCTTGCTGGAAATGATTTTCACCATCCCGTAAGTTCTGTCGAGAATCACGGCCTTGCCGCAGCCGCGAAAAGAGAACCGACCCACCTCGATGTCGTGTTCTTTTCTGGCCGTTTCCTCCGTGAGCCCCACAGAGGCAACTTCCGGTTCCGTGTACACACAATACGGGGCGGTGTGATAGGACATCCTCACGTCCTGGCCCATCGCATTTCTCGCCGCACATTCCCCTTCGGCGGTAGCCACATGGGCCAGCATGGCGCCACCCACCACATCGCCGACTCCATATATCCCCGGCACACTGGTCTCCATGCGTTCGTCCGCCAGGAGCGCGCCCTTGTGGCACGCAAGACCCATTCGTTCCACATTCAGAAGGGAGAGATCTGGTGCCCGTCCAACGGAAACGATGATCCTTTCTGCCTCCACCTTTCGCGGTTCGTTTCCGACCGTGAAAAAGATGGTGGACTGTTCACCCGAATGGAGGATTTTTTCGACCTTGGCCTGCGTGAACACGGTGGTGCCTTGCTCGCGGATGGCCTCCTCCAGGGCCGAGGCCATCTCATGGTCCATGCCGGGGATGAGATGGTCCATCACCTCAAGGAGTGTGACCTGGGTCCCCAGCCGGGTGAGGATCTGTGCGAATTCCACACCGATGACGCCGCCCCCGATGATGACGGCGGTTTGAGGCAGTTTTTCCATTTCAAGGAAATGGTCGCTGTTCCAGATGCGGGGGTCGTCGGCGCCTTGGATCGTCAGCATTTTCGGGGTTGACCCCGTGGCAACGATGATCTTGTCGCACCGGATCTTTTCCTTGGTCTCCAGGATCTGAACCGTGCCTGGCTCCAGGAGCTTGGCCGTGCCCCGTATGACCCTGATTTTTCGAGCGTTGAGGAGCTTGTCCACCCCGGCGCGGAGCTGTTGGACCACGGCCTGTTTTCGTTTCATCACACCGCTGAAGTCGATCCGCGCGTTCTCGCAGTGGATGCCGAACCGTTGGGCCTCCCGGATGGTCGTGGCCAGCCCCGCCGAGTGAAGAAGGGACTTGGTGGGGATGCACCCCTTGTTCAGGCAGACGCCGCCCAGGGCCTCCCGCTCAACCAGGGTCACCTCCGCCCCCATGCGGCTTGCGGTGATGGCGGCGGGGTACCCTCCGACGCCCCCCCCGATCACCAGGAGCCTCGTTTTGTAAAGCGACGTTGGATTTTCAACAAGGCCCTTGAGGGTCTGCATGAACTTGCCGGCCTCGGCCCCATCTATGGTCCGGTGGTCGTAGGAAAGGGTCACGGTCATCATGGGTTTGATGACCATCTTGCCCGCCTCGGCCACGGGTTTGTCCCTGATGGCCCCGACCGCAAGGATGGCGCTTTCCGGAAGATTGATGTTGGCAGTAAACTGCTCGATCCCATACATGCCCATGGCGGAGAGGGTAAACGTGGACCCTTTGATGTCATCCGGCAGGAACCGGTTCTCCTTTCCTTTTTTGATGAGGTCGAGACGCTCCCCGGCAATGTCAGCCAACTCCTTTTTCTCAATGTCCCGAATCACCGGCACGATGAGGCCGCTTTCAAGGGCCATGGCCATGCCCATGTGGATGTCTTGAAGGTAGAGGACCCCTTCCTCTGACCACCGCGTGTTCAAAATGGGATGCTTGCGTATGGCCTGGGCCGTGATCTTCATCATGATGTCGGTGATGGTGATCCGAACCCCATGTTTGGACTGGATCTGGGGAAGGAGCTGTTTTCGGAGCGCTACAATCCGTGAGGCATCCAAAGTGTTGGTCATGTAGGTCTGGGCTGTCTCAACTTTGCTTGCGAGCATCTTCTTCGCGATGGCCCGCCTCATACCGCTGAAAGGTGTAACCGTCTGCCCCCGGACCGCTTGTGAGACGGGCACCTGCTGGTGCCTTTCCACGTCCTCTGCGATGATCAACCCCTCGGGCCCCGTGCCTTTCAACGACCGAAGATCGACACCTTGGGCTCTTGCGATGGTCTTGGCATAGGGAGAGGCCTTCGCGCGTTCATCGCTCGCCGTTTGGGTCTGGGATGGCCGCCAGGTTTCCGGGACCTCTGCCGGTTTGGAGCTGGGTCTCTCCTTTGGCAGCACGACCGCCACATGTTCCAGTTGGGAGACGCTTTCCCCCGGCTTCAGGAGATGGGCGACGACCTTCCCGACCGGTACCGTCTCCTTCTCACCAGAGAGGATCCTGCCCAGGATGCCATCTTCAGGCGATTCCACCTCGTAGGTGACCTTCTCCGTTTCAAGAACAAAGAGGATTTCCCCCCGGGTCACCTGGTCGCCTTCCCTCTTTTTCCACTCGATGATCACCCCCTCGGTCATGGTGAGACCGAGCTTCGGCATGACGATCTCTAAAGGCATATCGAATTTCCCCCTATATCCCTTTGAACTGAGGTTTTCGCTTTTCAAGAAAAGCGGCCGTGCCTTCCCGCATGTCCTCTGTGCTGAAGCAGGTCACACAGTTTTTCTGGGAATATTGCACGGCATGCTCAAGGGGCAGGTCCTTGCCGATTTCGAGGGCGTCCTTTGCCATCTCCACAGCGATGGGTCCGTTTTGTATGATTCTCTCGGCCAGCGCTTCAGCGGCCCTGACCACCTGGCCGTCAGGGACCACTTTGTTCACAAGCCCCATTTCGTGGGCCTCCTTTGCACCGATGGCATCGCCCGTTAGGATGAGCTCGGCAGCCTTTCCCTTTCCAATGAGCCGGGGAAGTCGTTGCGTGCCACCTGTCCCGGGGATGATCCCGAGCTTCACCTCCGGAAGCCCAAGCATCGCGCTTTCTGCCATGACCCGCAGCGTGCAGGATATGGCCAATTCCAGGCCCCCGCCCATGGCGGCCCCGTTGATCGCAGCGATGACAGGTTGTCTCAGTTTTTCGAGGCCGGCATTGATCCTCACGATCCCTTCGTTCCAGCGCAGGATGTCCATGGGCTTCATCCTGCTCAGCTCCGCGATGTCCGCGCCGGCCTGAAAGGCCTTTCCTTCGCCCGTGATGATCAGGACACGAATCTCACGGTCCCTGTCCACCGCCTGCAGGGCCGTCTGGATTTCGTCAATCATCGTCTGGTTGAAGGCGTTTCGCACCTCAGGTCGATTCAGTATGAGGTAGCCAATGCGGCCTTTCTTGTCGAAGCGTATGGTGCTGAAAGGTGCCATCGTCAGACTCCTTTGTCCGGTAAGATCAGCAGCAGGTCTGGCCCCCGTCCACCACGATGGCGGAACCGGTCATGAAACTCGATGCCTGGGAGGCCAGGAGAATCGCCACCCCTTTCATCTCTTCGATGTTGGCGATCCTTTTCATGGGAATGCTGGAGGCAATGGCCTTTTTCCCGGCCTCCGTTGCGAAGAATTCCGTGTTCATGGGGGTTTCAAAATAGCCGGGGAGAATGGCATTCACTTGAATGTTGTACCTTGCCCACTCCAAGGCCATCACCTTGGTAAGCTGGAGGCACCCGCCCTTGCTTGCGCAGTACGCGGACATGTTGGGCCAACCGATCAGGGACCCGATGGATGCCACGTTGATAATCTTTCCGCCCGCCCCCCTTTCCACCATGGTGGCCGCAACCGACTTTGAAAGGGAAAAGACCCCCTTAAGATTGGTATCGATGACATGATCCCAGTCAGCCATCGTCATCTTGAGGATCGGTTTTTCGCTTCCCCCCACACCGGAATTGTTGACCAGAACGTCAATGTGTCCGAATGTGTCTTTCACCTCTGCGATCAGGGCGTGGACCTGGTCTTCGTCCGTGATGTCACATTTCACTCCGAGGGTGCCCACGCCCGCCTTTTCCTTGATCTCCCGACACGCCTCCCGGCACGTTTCAAGACGACGGGCTGCGATCACGACCGCTGCCCCCGCATCTGCCAAACCATCGGCAATGCCACGGCCGATCCCTTTGGCCCCACCTGTCACCACCGCCACTTTCCCTGTCAGGTCAAAATAGGGGAGTCTCATCGTTTGCCATCCGTTCAGAGGTATACCAGCACTTTTATGTAGTTGCCCGGGTCCGAGATCAGGGGTTTCAGCCCCCTTTCGACCAGGTCTTCCAACTTGATCCTCGATGAAACGAGCTCCTCCACCTTGACCCGCCTGTCGTTGAGATAGGCAATGGCGGCCGGAAACTCGCCATCGTATCCGGTGCTGAAGGTCAGCTCTTTTTCATGCCCCCATAGTCTGGCGAAAGGGACCTCAACGGGTTTGAGGGCAAGCCCCACGATGCAGATTCGGGCCCGCCTCCCTGTGACCTTAAGGGCCGTATCAAAGGATGCCTGGGTGCCGACGCAGTCAAAGGCGACCTCCGCCCTGAGCCCATCCGTTTGGGCGGCGATCATTTTGCCCGCATCGGCCTCGATCGGATTAAACGCGGCCGACGCCCCGGTCCTGGAGGCCAGGGTCCGGCGCTTTTCAAGGGGCTCAATCACGAACACGCGGCCGGCCCCGGCGGCGAGGCAGGCCTGAAGCACGAGGAGCCCTATTGGACCGGCGCCGATGACCGCAACCGTCTCCCCGAGCTTCATCCGACTTTGCTTGACGGCATGAACCGCCACGGCAAGGGGTTCCACAAACGCGCCCGCCTCATCCGTGACCGCATCGGGCAGCCTGTGGAGCGCGCCGGCGGGGAAGACCGCGTACTCTGCAAAGGCCCCGTCCGCCGCCAAGCCATAGGTGCCAAGGCTCGTGCACATCAGGTGCTGACCCAACCTGCAGTAATGACAATCGCCGCAGTAAATAAGGGGGTTCACCACAACCCGGTCGCCGGCATGAAAGTGCTTTACCCCTTCTCCCAGGGCGACGATCTCCCCGGTGAACTCGTGTCCGAGAATGATCGGTCCGCCCATGCGGTGGGTGAGTGGATGGAGCCTCCGAGGGATGAGAAAGGGTCCGCTTCGATATTCATGAAGGTCCGTACCGCAAATGCCGCACAACTTTATCTTCAGCTTGACTTGACCGGCGCCAGGTTCCGGGTCAGGGATTTCTTCTATTCTGATATCCTCTTTCTCATACCAAACCGCCGCCTTCATGGGTGTTCTCCTCTCGCTATAACGTCCTTTCCAGGGTCCGCTTCACTGCGGAAATGACATCCTCCGCATTGGGTAGATAGGCCTTTTCCAGGCTGAATGGCACCGGTACAAAGGGTGCGCCCACTCTGACGATCGGCGCATCGAGCTCGTGGATGATTTCTTCCGCCACAGTGGCCGCCACCTCTGCGCCGATGCCGAAGTTCTTCACGGCTTCGTGGGCGATCACCAGGCGGTGGGTCCTGGATACGGACTCGAAGACAGTCGCCTTGTCCCATGGGGAAATGGATCGTAGATCGATCAATTCCAGGCTGATGCCTTCCTTTTCCAATGCCTCTGCCGCCTTGAGGGATTCGTGGACCATCCTGGAGGTGGCCACGACGGTCACATCGGTGCCCGTTCTTTTGACCTCCGCCTTTCCGATGGGAACGAGGTATTCCTCTTCGGGAATCTCCCCCTTGAGGGCATGGAGCGCCTTGTTTTCGACCACGACCACGGGGTTGTCATCCCGTATCGCGGATTTGAGCAGCCCTTTAATGTCATAGGGGGTGGCGGGCATGACCACTTTGAGGCCCGGCAGGTGGGCAAACCATGCCTCAAGACACTGGGAGTGTTGAGGCCCGGCATTGAGGCCCCCTCCGGCAGGGGTCCTGATCACCATGGGAATGGTGTACTGGTTTCCGAACATGTAGCGCATCTTGGCCACTTGGTTGGCAATGCCGTCCATGCAGACGGCCATGAAGTCCATGAACATGATCTCAACGATCGGCCTGAGGCCGCATGCCGCTGCCCCCGCGGCCAAGCCCATGATCCCTGCCTCACTGATGGGGGTATCCACCACCCGCGTCGCACCGAAACGTTCGTACAATCCTCTGCTTGCGCCAAAGGATCCGCCCGGTATCCCCACGTCTTCGCCGATCAGGAACACATTGGCGTCCCTGTCCATTTCTTCCTGCATGGCCTCGTTGATGGCCTTGATATATCTGGTTTCTTTCATCTTGAGCGCTCCATTTCTGGGTTATGATCCCGGGCAATCCATCATCCACGCCGGAGATCTCTAGGCGTACAAATCCGCCATAAGCTCCGAAGGATCTGGAAAGGGGGCTTTCCGGGCGAATTCCACAGCCTCATCGATTTCCAGACGTATCTTGTCATCTATGACTTTTGGGTCCTTTTTTTGCAAAATACGATTCTTAAGGAGATGGCTCTCAAAATGGCTTATGCAGTCGTTCCTTTTTGCGTCTTCAATATCCTCTTGAGGCCTGTATTTCTGTGCATCCCCGACGAAATGGCCGTACCAACGCTTGCTCTTGACTTCAAGAAGGCTCGGGCCGCCCCCTTTCCTCGCCCTTTCAACGGCAACCGCGGCCCCCTCAAAAATTTTCATGAACTCGTTCGGCAGGGTCATCCCCGGCATATGATAGACCGAAGCCCTATCAGCCACATTGCCGACGGGCATGAGCACTTCACGGGAAGTGAACTCCGCCCACCCATTGTTTTCGCAGACGAAAACGATCGGCAATTTCATTGTTGAGGCGATGTTGAGGGATTCATGAAAGGCGCCTTCGTCGGTGGCCCCCTCTCCGAAGAAGCACACGGTAACCTGGTCTGTCTTCTTGTACCGCGAGGCGAAGGCGGCCCCTACCGCAATGGGGATCCCGCCGGCAACGATGCCGTTGGCCCCCAAGATGCCCAGGGATCGATCGGCAAGGTGCATGGAGCCGGAACGCCCTCGGCATGGGCCGTTTTTTTTGCCGAAGAGCTCAGCCATGAAAAGCTTCAAGTCGATCCCTTTCGCCAACGCATGTCCGTGGCCCCTGTGGGTGGCCGCGATGTAGTCAGAATGGCTCAAGTGACCGGCCACGGCCACGGGTGTTGCCTCCTGTCCGATACAGACGTGGATGAAGCCGGGTATCTCGCCCAGGGAGAATAACTCCATGAGCCTTTCTTCTACTCTGCGGATCCTCACCATCCTTCGGTAGGATTCTATGAGCATCTTTTTTTCAGGTACAACCATCATTTTTCTCCCCCAGCGGTCGGTATAAAGTCGATGCCATGAAGAACAAAATCGAGGATGTTGTTCATGACGACCTCCATGGACTCAAACCGGTGCTTCAAACTCCAGCGCCTAATGGTTACGATGACAGGGATATATGACATCAAGTCAGCAGCGATCCGCACCCGAGTCTCATCTATTTCCCGCCCCTTAAAGTATCCCCGCAGAAGATTCTCAAACAGTTCGATATATTCTGTTTCTCTTGCAAGCACCAAATGGAGGCTTTCCCTGTCAAGGGAGGAAGACTCCTTATAAAGAAACATGATAATGTCCTGATATTCATCGACAGCCTTGAGATTCTGCCACAAGGCGGCCTTCAGGCGCTGCTTGGGATCCTCAACGCCTTCGATGGCTGCCCTCATCTCATCCCTCAGCACGCCGGTGATATAATCGTACACGATGAAGATAATGTCTTCCTTGCTTCTTATGTAATTATAGAGAGAGCCCATGGTCAGACCCGCTTCTCTGGCAATTTCCCTCACGGTCGCCTTATGAAATCCTCTGGCGGTAAAGACTCTTAGTGCCCCGTCAATGATCTGTTTCCGCCTCCGATCAATCAAAGATACGTTTCTTATTCTGGTTTTGACGATCTTCTCTTTGGTTTTTTTATTGGATGATTTTTGCATGGAGGCTCCTTTGGTACCGCATCCTAAGACGGGCCGGGTCTTCACCCATCTACATAAAAGCAACCAGATACGACCCCAATAACGAAAGGCGACAAGCCTGTCGGCATGGCAAGCGCGGGTTCCCGCCGACGCATAGCGGGCGGATGGTGATTCGCAGCCGGCCACCCGATGTCTCCGCACCATAAGGAAACTCGAGTTTGAATGTTGAATTCAAGAAAACGGCATCGAATCATTCCATCTATACTGAAACCTTAACAGGCGTGTCAAGAATAAGTTGAGCGATCGCTCACTTTTGTCTTGACACCCAAGTGGAAACGTCGTTCTATCTTCTTGATGTCACTTACGGAGAGAAAAATGAACTGGAGCGAGGTCCTACGAAGAAATGCAGACATGTTTCCAGATAAGGAGTGTGTGATCGGGCTCGGAAGCCGATTCACCTACCAGCAGCTTTATGACCGGGCCGGCAGTCTGGCCCAAGGAATGCTGGCCCTTGGTTTGGGAAAGGGCGATATCGTGGGAATCCTCCTCTACAATTGCGCCGAGTACATGGAGATCACCTTCGCAGTGAATCAGATCGGGGCAGTATGGCTGCCTTTGAATTTCCGCTTGGCCGAACCGGAAATTCAGTATGTCCTCGGAAACGCCGGGGCAACGGCCCTTATCACGGAAGCGGCGTTTGTGCCGGCGATCACTTCCATTAAGGAGGGACTCCCTGCGCTGAAGCATCTATTTGTTCTGGGAGACGGAGGCAACGTTCCCGACGGCTGGATCGGCTATCACGAGCTGTTGGAGGCCAATATGGGGGCAAGGGCTCCGCACGCGGAGGTTGGTCTCGATGACCTCCATCGGCTCATGTATACAAGCGGGACCACTGCCCACCCGAAGGGCGTTATGCTCACCTATGGCAATCTTTACTGGAAGAATATCGGGCATATCCTTACGTTTGGGATCACCGACGCGGACCGGACGCTGGTGGTCGGACCCCTTTATCATGTGGGTGGGATGGACCTGCCCGGCACGGGCACGCTTTATGCGGGCGGGAGTCTGGTGATTCTGCGGCGTTTCGATCCGAAGGAGACCTTAAAGGCCATTGAGCAGGAAAAGGTAACCAACCTGTGGCTTTCGCCTGCCATGACCATCATGCTCTTTAACGAGCCGGCGTTTGAGCAATTCGATGTCTCTTCTGTTCGATTCATCATCGACGGCGGAGAGAAGATGCCCGCTACCTTGATCCAGAGATTTAAAGAAAAGTTCCCAAAGGCCTGGTTCGCGGATGCCTATGGCCTCACAGAGACGGTTTCTGGAGATACTTTCCTGGCCAAGGACAAGATGTTGCACAAACTTGGTTCGGTCGGCAAACCGGTCCCTCATCTTCGGGTACGGATTGCAGATGAAGACGGCAAAGCGCTGGGTCCCGGAGCGTTGGGGGAGATCTGCCTGAAAGGTCCCAAAGTCTTTAAGGGATACTGGAATAATCCAGAGGCTACGGCAAAAGCCATAGTGGACGGCTGGTTCCGCACGGGTGATGTCGGTATGCTGGATCAGGAGGGTTTCCTCTTTATCATGGACCGGAAAAAGGACATCATTATCAGCGGGGGAGAGAACATTGCCTCTCCCGAGGTTGAGCGTGTGATCTACGAAATTCCGGGCGTCCTGGAGGCGGCGGTCATCGGTATCCCCCATCCCAAATGGCTTGAGGTTCCCAAGGCCTACGTAGCGGTCAGGCCCGGCCAAACCCTTACGGCCCAGGAGATTGAAAGCTATTGCCAAAAGAAACTGGCAAAGTTTAAGGTCCCCAAGGAAATCGAGTTCGTTGACCAATTGCCGCGTAACCCCTCGGGCAAGGTCCTGAAAAGGGAGTTGCGCCTCTATCACACGGAGAAGCAAAAGAACGGAGGGCAATAGGGCGTTCTGTTCGTCATGCTGCTGAATGGATCTGCTCCCAAGACATGAAGGATATGATGGAGAAGTCCTTCTCGCTGCAACAGGGGCTCGAACGTTTGAATTGTATTAAGGATCTGCCGGCATGTTTTCGCGTTTGTTAGGAACATGCATAATGTCATTCATCGCATGATGAGAACCTTCAGACCTGTGTGAGGCGAATCTATGGCACGATTATTCGACCCCATCACCATCAACACGCTGCGGCTCGAAAACAGAATCATTATGCCTTGCTTGGACCCCGGGTTTGCCGGAGAAGGCGGAATCGTCAATTCGAGACTGGTTCATTACTTCTTGAGACGGGCCCGTGGCGGGGTGGCCTTCATCATGGTGGGGCCCGCCGTTATTGACCCGCTGGGGGCGGGAGGGAAATTTGAATACCGTCTCTACCGGGACGACGTGCTCGATGGCCTTCGGGACCTGGCAGAGGCGATTCATCGACTGGGCGTCCCTGTGGGCCTTCAGCTCCACCACGCGGGTCGCCAGGCCAATCCTGCCCTCATTTCCGGCACACCTGTAGCGCCATCCGCCATTATGTGCCCGGTCAGACGGTCGATCCCGCGTGCACTGGCCATTCCTGAGATAGAGGAGATCGTGATCAAATATGGGGACGCGGCCCAAAGGGCAAAGGAGGCGGGGTTCGACGCTGTCGAAATCCACGGGTCCCACGGTTATCTCATCGCCGAGTTCCTTTCGCCCTTTTCGAATGGCCGGACGGATCGTTACGGCGGGAGTATCGAAAACAGGAGCCGATTTGCCACAGAGGTCGTTCACGAAGTCAGGGCGCGCGTCGGAAAGGACTTCCCCATTTTTTTCAGGATTCCCGGCTCGGAACACGTCCCCGGGGGCCTGAGCGAGGCAGAGACCCCTCTTATCGCAAGCATCATGGAAAAGGCCGGGGTCGATGCCATCGATGTTTCGGCCGGAAACTACAGATCAGCGGAATGGATCGTCCCGCCCATGACCTTGCCGCAGGGATGTAACGTCGACGCCGCGGCGAAGATCAAAGAGCGGGTTGGAATCCCAGTGATCGTGGCGGGCCGGATCAATAACCCCGGATTGGCCGAAAGGGTCTTGCAGGAAGGCAAGGCCGACGTGATCGCCATGGCAAGAGGCCTGGTGGCGGACCCGGACCTTCCGCTCAAGGCCAGAGAAGGAAAGGCGAGCGAGATCCGTCCGTGCATCGCATGCAATACTTGCATCGATCGGTTGTTTCAGGACATGGACATCCTGTGCACCGTGAATCCGGAGGTGGGCAGAGAAGCGGAATTTGATTTGAGGCCGGTTCGCAATCGGAAAAAGGTGATGGTGATCGGCGGCGGGCCGGCAGGGCTGGAGGCATCGCGGGTGGCCGGGCTGCGTGGCCATGAGGTCATGCTCTTTGAGGAAGAGGATCGATTGGGCGGTTTGCTTCGGGCCGCATGCCGTTTACCGTTCAAGGTGGAGATGGCGGGCGTCATCGAATATCTACGAGACCATCCTAAAACGGCTGGGCATCCATGTGATCTTGGGAAAAAAGGTTACCCCGGAACTGGTCTCTGAGGTCAAGCCCGATGCCCTCGTCGTGGCGGTCGGGGCCCTCCCTCTAACCCTTCCCATCCCGGGAGCCGGGCTTCAGCAGGTGGTTCAGGCGTTGGATGTCCTGATGGACCGAGCAGCAGTCCGGGGAAGCGCCGCCGTGATCGGCGGCGGGACGGTTGGGTGCGAGGCCGCGCTTTTTCTGGCCGAGCGGGGGGTCGAGGTAACGGTCCTGGAAGCCGGACCTTACGTGGCACGAGGAATACCACGGTTGCTTGGGAAGATGATAAAGGAGCGCATGGGAAAACAGGGCATCCGAGTCGTGACCCACCATCCGGTGGCCGAGATCCGCCAGGCAGGCGTGGTTTACAGGGGAGAAGATGGGAAAGAGGTTCTGGTGCCTGCCGATTGGATTGTTCTGGCGGTGGGCTGGCGGTCCAGAGACGGCCTGGTCCGTGAGCTGAGGAAACGCTGCGATTCAGTCCATGTCATCGGTGATTGTCTCAATCCGAGAAGGGCCATTGACGCCATCTTTGAAGGAGCGAAGGCGGGTCTTGAGATTTGAGGCCATTTTCAGGGACTTCGGAGGCCTGCATCGGGAAAGAAGAGGGGGCGCTCCGGTATGCGGGTCAGCCCCCCACGACCGGTGGAATCAACACCACCGTATCGCCATCGTGCAGCGCCGTGTCCATGCCGTCGGGGAAGAACCGATAATGCCTCCCGTTGATCAAAATCTGATTGTGATCCATGAGCTGATTGGTTTCGGAATGAACGATCAGATCCCTGAAGACCTTTCCATATCGGCCGCAGAGTGCCTCGATGAGGATCCTCAGTGTGGCCGTTTCCGTCTCGACGACGACCAAACCCTGATCGCCCATGGCCTTCTGTATGGTCAGAAACCCCTTGACTTTGATCCGCATGACGGCATCTCTTTACGTGTCGTCTTTGGTTCTTTTTGTGAAAACGTCGTATAGCCATCCGATCCCTGTGCAGTGAACCCGAGGCGATCATGTCCTGACTGGCTGGATACCACCGTCAAAAAATAGTCGCTCATGGGCGTTTCCGCAATGGGAAAAGCGGCCGAAAGGGATTGTCTTCGGCACGGCCGGGTGATTATGTCCTTGACAGGCTTCAAACTGGAAACCTATAGAGATTTGGTCGACCGTCGACTGAGCCAGGGCGTTGTCGGAGGCGTTTGATCTTGTTGGATGCTGAGAAATGAGGGAAGGTTGAGACATGGGCATAACACGGCAGTTGGCGGAACATGTGCACCGCGTGACGTTCGATGACCTGCCACAGGGTGTGGTGGAAAAGGGCAAACAGTGTTTCCTCGACTGCATGGGGTCCGCGATCGGGGGACTCAGGGATGAAGCCTCCGAAATCATCAAGGATTACGTTGGGGCCTTCGGCAGTGAGGGGAAATCGACGGTCATCGGCACGAAGATGCGGAGAGATATGGCCCATGCAACCTTGGCCAACGGGGTCATTGCCCATGCCCTGGATTTTGATGACTACCACAGCGAAACGGTGATTCACGGGACAGCCGCCTGCCTACCGGCCCTCCTGGCTGTGGCGGAAAACGATGGCTTGAGCGGGAAGGATCTATTGACCGCATTGACCGTTGGATTCGATGTCAGCATCCGCGTCGGAATGGCCTTGGGCGCCTACCATTATGAAAGGGGTTGGCATTCCACATCCACAGCTGGGATCTTCGGGGCAACCGCTGGTGTGGCCAAGCTCATGAACCTGAATCCCGATCAAATGGTCCACGCCTTCGGTCTTTGCGGGACTCAGGCCAGCGGGCTGCGACAGGTGTTCGGCACCATGACCAAGCCCTTCCACCCCGGCAAGGCCGCCATGGACGCGCTGATGTCCTGCCAACTGGCACGAAAGGGTTTTACCAGCGCTGAAAATATCCTGGAAGGTGAACTGGGCGTATTGGAAGTCCTGACGGAAAACCCGCACGGGGAGTTGATTCTTGAAGGCCTCGGGGCGAAGTATCACATTTTGGATGTCAGCTTTAAACCTTACCCGACGTGCGCCTGAACCCATTCGGCGATCGGTCTCCTGGAGGAGATCAAGGCGGTCAACAACCCAGCCATCGAGGACGTGGAAGGAATAGAAATTGAAACCGGCCCTGTCGCCTTTTCATCGGCCGGTATCCGTAGACCGAAAATTGGGGTGGAAGGAAAATTTAGCCTCTGGTTCCTGTCTGCTTTGGCGCTGGCGGAGGGGAGTGTCACCCTGGAGAAATTCACCGATGCGAAGGTGAAGGATCCCGCACTGCGCCGGCTCATGGACAGGATAGAGGCCCAGCTCGTAAGGGAGCTCAAGTTCGGGGCGCGAGTCCTGGTAAGGATGAAAGACGGCACGGCGTATAGCGGTTACCGAAAAACCCCTAAAGGGGATCCGGCAAACCCACTCAGCTTTGAGGAACTGGCGTTCAAATTCGTCAGTCTGGCCAAGGGGGCCATCCCCGAGCGCAACGCCGAGCGGTTGGTCGAAAGGATTGAAGGATTGGAGAACGCAAGGGATCTGAGCGAAATCATGGCCTTGACGGCCCCCTGACGGCACAGGAAGCGCCCGCACAAAAGAGGCCGAAGGGTGTTTTTTGGGAGGGACTCATGTTTGGTTATGCTGGGAAAATGCTTTGGGTTGATCTTTCCAAGGGATCCATGGAGACACGGAAAACGGATCAGGCACTGGCGCGAAACTACCTCGGGGGTGCCTAGGGATTTAAACCGGATCTTTCAAGTATGTTGGACGAGTATTACGAGGCCAGGGGGTGGGATGAAAACGGAATCCCGACCGAACCGACACTCGATCGGTTGGGAATTGCCATGAGGCCGTAGTATCTTGAAGCAAATGGAACAGAAAGGAGGGGTAAGGATATGAAGACGTTTCGCTTTCGAACGCCGGACTGGATTCTTTTTGGCAATGGTGTTTCCGAACAGGTTGGTCCGGAGGCCAAGCGACTCGGAGCGGGTCGAGTAATGGTCCTGGCGGATCAGGGGGTTGTGAAGGCGGGTTTGCTGGAAGGGATCGGGGCCTCTTTGAAAGGGGCGGGTTTGGCCTACGAGGTTTTTGACCGTGTGGAACCTGAGCCGCCCATCCACAATTTGATGGAGGCGGTCGGTATGGCCAGGGAGGGCCGGTTTGACGTCTTTGTGGCGGTCGGCGGCGGCAGCTCCATGGACACGACCAAGCTGGTCTCGGCCATGATGACCAACGAAGGGCAGATACAAAGCTTCTTTGGGGTGGATCAAGTGGCGCGTCGCGGGCGGCCCACGATCATGGTGACGACCACATCGGGGACCGGGTCCGAGGTGACCCGCATGGCCGTGTTCACGGACACGGAGGTGAATCTGAAACGAGTGGTCAGTGCGCAAAACATCCTGGCAGACGTGGCCATTGTTGACCCCATGCTGACCAAGAGCATGCCGCCGGGCGTGACCGCGGCCACAGGGATCGACGCCTTTATTCATGCGGTGGAGTCCTATGTGAATGCCAAGAACTGCAGCCCCTTGACAGACAACATGGCCCTGGAGGCGATCGGGCTGATCTCGGAAAACCTGGGGCCGGCTTATGCGAACGGCAATGACATGACGGCGCGTTACAACATGGCCCTCGGGAGCCTGATGGCCGGAATCACACTCAACAATGCGGGCGTGGGACACGTTCACGCACTGGCCTATCCCATTGGGTCGGAGTATCACTTTTCGCATGGATTGAGTCTGATCGTGCTTTTTGGGGAATGCATGCGCTCGGTGGCCATGGCCAATCTGCCCAAATTTCGTAAGATCGCAGATGTCATGGGCGTGGATGTCTTGGGATTGTCCCCGTGGGATGCGGCGGAAGCGGCCATCGAGGGCATGGTGGCGCTGGCCAGGTCCGTGAAGCTGCCGACCACGCTCAGCGAAGTCAATGCGGATCGGTCCAGGGTAGCCCAGTGGGCCAAGGCTGCCTATGGCGAAAAACGACTGCTGGGCAACACCCCGCGCGACTTGAGTGAAAAGGATATCGCAGAGATCTTCGAAAAATCGTTTTGAAAAGACGTTGGCGACGGGGGTCTCGCGATGGCGGACGAAAAACGTCACAGCAGCGGCGAAATTGAGCGGGTGCTCACTTTTGCCTTGACAGGCTCGAACCCCTGATTTACAGTCGAAACGTTCCTTCCAAAAACCCTTTCGAGTCAAAGTCAAGCCCGCAACCTGTCAGGCGGGAGATGAGCCACTTGATAGACCAACGGACCGGAGTGTTGTGCCATGAATGTGGCCTTTTCAGACATAGCGTCGGCCGTTTTCTCCCAGAGGGTATTTCCACCTTCACGCGGTTCGGTGACGCAGATTTTGAAATGACGTGCACATCCGGAGGCATGAGAGTCCCTGAGTCTCTTCATCGCGGCGGTCTCACGCGAAGGCCACTTGATTCGATTTAAGACGGAAAGGAGGTGAAAAGACGAAGCGGAGGAATCGGTGCAAGGATGCTTTAGAGGTCGTTCCAGTTTTGGGGAAGGAAAGGAGGACGTCATGATTAAGCAGTCTTTGAAAGTGCTTTCGGTCTTTGCCTTGCTTTCATTGCTCGTGATGGGCATCAACGGCACATCGATCGTTCGGGCGGAAGACCCCATAAAGATGGGATTCGTAAGCATCTTCTCGGGCCGGGTGGCCATGCTCGGAGAGGAGGGGTCAAAGGGGTCCATCCTGGCGGCGGAAGAGATCAACGCCAAGGGAGGTGTCCTGGGAAGGAAGATCGAGGTGATCACCCGTGATTCGGGCGGAAAAATCGAAGAAGCCGTTAGAATCGCACGGGATTTTGTGGTCAGAGACAACGTGGACTTCCTGATAGACGGGAGCAGCAGTCGAGAATCTTTTGCAGTAAAAGAGGTTTCCCGTGACCTGAAAAAACTCACCATGATCACCGCGAGCGAGACCACTTCCAACACGGCCGATCCCAAGATTTTTACTCCCTACAGCTTCAGAACCGCCCGTGTGGCCATACACGACAGCATCGTGGGCGGATTTTTTGCCGGGCAGATGGCAAAGAAGTTGAATCTCAAGAAGTGGTATTCTGTCTCGCCTGACTATGCCTATGGCCACGACAACACCGATCTGTTTTTCGAGTACACCAAGAAGCACGATCCGGGATATCGAAATCATAGGTCAGCAGTGGCCCAAGATTTTTGAGCCGGATTATACCGCCCATATCACCAAGATAATGAAAGATAAACCTGACGCTGTCTATTCCTGCCTGTGGGGGGGCGACCTGACCGCGTTTCTTGGAGCAGGCCAGTCTGTACGGGTTGTTTCAGCGGGTCAAGTTTTTCGGTATCAACATCGCCGACCCGTTGGTGTTGGGTGCCCTGAAAAAGGGCGTCCCTGCCGGAATGTTCACCGGGAGCCGCTACAATCCAACCATGCCCGATACGCCGGAAAACCTTGCCTTCGGTGAGGCGTTCAAGAAACGATTCGGTACCTATCCTTCCAACTGGTCGTGGCAGGGTTACGTTGCGGTGCTGTTCCTGGAGGCCGCCATGAAAAAGGCCGGGACCACCGATAACGAGAAGGTGATGAAGGCCCTTGAAGGGCTTGAAATCGAAGCGCCCTGCGCGCAACCTCCACGCAAGACCATTGTCATGCGGGCAAGGGACCATCAGAGCATCTACTACACCATCGGTTGGGCCGAGACCATATCGGATCCGCCCTATGTGACCGGTAGAACCTATATGCCGTGGGAAGAGATCCTGAAGCAGGAAACCGAATACTATAAGAGCCAGGGATGGCTCCAGTAAACCCGACGGTGCTTCGGAACCCCGATTCCGAAGCACCGTTGGACCTCCGAGGAGAAGATGGATTGGAACTGGCAGCCCTCATTGACTGTCTAAAGGATCCCGGATGTCTGATCAACCAGACGACGAGCGCGCTCATCTTCGGCATGATCCTTTTTCTGATCGCTTCCGGACTTTCCTTGATCTTCGGAGTTCTGGGCGTTATGAATTTTGCCCATGGCGCGCTTTATATGCTGGGGGCCTACCTGGTTTACAGCTCATACAGATATGTGCCCAGCTTTACATTGGCCATCGGCGTGGCATGCCTGGGCGTGGGGCTTTTCGGGGTCGTGTTCGAAAGAACATTGCTCAAGCGGGTTTACGGCGCCCACATACTTATACCAGCTCCTGTTGACCTACGCCTTTATCCTGATCCTGGACGATCTGGCAAAAATCGTCTGGGGGTATCAGTTCATCCAGTTCGGGGTGCCCGATTTTTTTATCCGCCCGCCTGTCGAGCTAGCCGGGAGCTTCATTCCGTCCTACTATATTTTCGTCATTTCAGCAGGAATCGTTGTTGCGATCGTGTTGTACCTTTTTCTCTGGAAGACCAGTTATGGAAAGCTGATCCGGGCCACCGCACACAGTGACGATATGGTGATGGCCCTTGGAAGAAACACAAAGGTCATCCACGCCGTCGTCTTCGGTATCGGATGTCTCATGGCGGGATTGGGGGGGGCCCTTGCAGCGCCCATTCGCTCCATCTTCCCGGGCATGGGAACCGATGTGGTGGTTGAGTGTTTCATTGTTGTCGTGGTAGGTGGGATGGGGAGCATTCCCGGCGCATTTCTTGCGGCCATCTTGATAGGGTTCGTCAGGGCGTTCGGGATCATTGGATTTCCTCTCATAGAGGAAGCCCTTGTCTTTATTTTGATGGCAATTGTCTTGATTCTTCGCCCACAAGGCTTCTTTGGCAGGGCTGAACTATAAGGAGAGACGCCACATGAAGCGGACCATTCTCGGGGGCCTGGTCGCATTGCTTGGGTTGGTCCTGTTCGCCTTCATCTTCCCCTCGGGATTCCTGTTCAACCTGTTTACCAAGATCCTCATCATGGGGTTGTTCGCTTCGAGTCTCAATCTTCTGGTAGGCTACACCGGCATGGTCTCATTCGGGCATGCGGCCTTTTTTGGGATCGGTGCTTATGCGGCGGGCGTTCTCCTGCAAAAATTTACAAGCTCTTTGCTGCTGGCCTTGTTTTCCACGATTCTTCTTTCCACGGTGGCGGCCCTGATCATCGGGTTCTTTTGCATTCGCCTGGGAAGCATTTACTTCGCGATGCTGACGCTGGCCTTCAATCAGATCGTCTACATCGTGATCATTCGCTGGACCCATCTGACGGGCGGCGATCAAGGTCTGATCGGAGGCATTCCCATTCCGCCGCTGAACCTTTTTGGTGTTGAAATCGCCCTCTCAAATCCGCGTGCCTTTTTCATTCTGACCACCGTGATTGTCGTCACTTGCCTGGTCTTCTGCAAACTCTTGGTGGATTCGCCCTTCGGGGCCATTCTTCGAGTGATTCGCGAAAACGCCGACAGGGCCTACGCCCTGGGTATCAGGGTGAAAAGCTACCAACTTATTGTTTTTGTTTTTGCCGGGATCTTTGGGGGGCTTTCGGGCGGCCTCATGGCGCTGTTCATCAGTGGGGCCTATCCTGACTTTGCCTATTGGGCCAAATCAGCCGAACCCATTTTTATGGTCGTTGTTGGAGGCATGAATTCTTTCCTGGGACCCCTCCTCGGCGCGGCCGTTTTTACGGTGCTCATCGCCGTCTCCACCATGTACACAAACCTGTGGGGCTTGATCATTGGAAGCGTCCTGGTTCTGATCATCCTCTTGGTTCAAAAGGACTTGCAGATTATTTAGATGGAGATCCTCTACGGAATAGGTCTCCTCAGGCCATCGAGGAACTCGAGATCACGCGGAAATAAATAGCCGACCTCGAATATCCCTTTCCCATGGGGTTGAATAAATGAACGCTTTTGGAGATACAGAAGCTCAATAAGTCATTCGGCGGGCTTCAAGGCCACCCACAATCTGAGCCTCAGCTTCGAAGCCGGAGAAATGAGCTCGATCATTGGACCCAACGGGGCGGGAAAGACCACGCTTTTTAATTTATTGACGGGCTACTTGAAGCCAGACAGCGGAAGCATCTTATATAAGGGCCAGGATATCGCCGGCCTGCCCCACTACAAGATCAGTCGTATGGGCATCAACCGTTCATTTCAGAGGAGCCACGTGTGCCCTTCACTGACGGCCTTCGAGAACGTCAGGGCCTCCATCTTGTCCAAGAAGAAGCTGACTTTTCATTTTTTGAGCAACCTGTCGGCCATGAAAGATGTTGAGCAGGAAACCTACCGGATCCTGGAAGACATCAACTTGATAGGAGGAGGCCCATACGCCGGCGACCCAATTGGCTCATGGAGACGTGAAAAGCCTGGACATCGGAATGGCCCTTGCCATGGAACCAGAGATCGCCCTCCTCGATGAACCCACGGCTGGTATGGGCGCGGGGGACCGGTTTCGCATCATGGAGCTTATCCGGCGTTTATGGGAGAGGCGGAATCTAACCATCGTGTTTGTTGAACATGATATGGATGTGGTTTTCTCCTTTTCCCAGAAAATAAGGGTCTTGAATTATGGGAGCCTCATCGCCGACGGAACCCCGGAAGAGGTGGCTCGAAACCCGGAAGTCATCGAGGCGTACTTGGGACAAGACCAATAGAGGCGAACCAAGTCGTGGGCCGCAAGGGAATCATCATGCTAGAGGTCGATAAAATCAGTACCTTTTATGGATCGAGCCAGATACTTTTTGAGCTATCCCTTGAGGTGAGCTCCGGTGAAGTCGTTGCCCTCCTAGGAAGAAATGGTGCAGGGAAGACGACTACCTTGCGGAGCATCATGGGTTTGACCCCGCCCAAGAGCGGGAGCGTGCGGTACAAGGGCAAGGAAATTTCAGGGACTGCACCTTATAAGATCGCCAAGATGGGTATCGGATTTGTTCCCGAAGATCGCATTATCTTTCCGGACCTGACAGTCCTTGACAATTTTATGGTGGGCGCTAAGAAGGGGGCCGGCCACAATGATCACTGGGTCCCGGAAAGGCTCTTTGATTTGTTTCCCGTCCTGAAAGCCCGTGCCGACCAGAAAGGGGGCACCCTCAGTGGTGGAGAGCAGCAGATGCTCACCATTGCCCGAACGCTGATGGGTAATCCGGACCTCCTGCTGGTGGATGAGCCGACAGAGGGTTTGGCACCCCTGCTCGTGCGAAATGTCAGGGACCTGATCGCAACGATCGCAGAGACAGGTGCGACCATCCTCCTTTCAGAGCAAAATATCAAGTTCGCCCTGAAAAGTGCTCGGGATATTTACATTATCGAAAAAGGGAAGATCCAGTATCAGGGCACGACGGAAAACCTGCAAGAAAATCAAGATATCATCAAGAAATATCTGGCCCTGTGACAGACAATCGTTGACAAAAAGGCAAGAAGCGAGAGGTACTTTCTAAAAGGCGTGCATGCGAAGGAGCCTCCCGTGGCGTGCATAAGGCCACAGGGACTTCAGATCCGGCCACAACACTTCAGCATCCCCTTCTCTATTTGGCTCGACTCATCTCAAATCAGCTGAACTGGGAACTCGTTTGAGCCAAGGCCTGGCGGTCTCGAGCTGCCCTGCAAGGCGAAAAAGGGTCGCTTCATCGCCGAATCGACCCAGGAAGTGTGTCCCTACGGGTAGGTTGTCTGCGTTCCAGAAAAGGGGGACAGACATGGCGGGCTGTCCTGTCACATTCCCAATGAAGGTGAAAGGTGAAAAGGCGGTCATACGCCGGCGAAGCTCGAAAGGATCTCCCTCATCGAAGGTGAAGGTGCCCAGATCCAAGGGCGGGGCCCCGAGCGTAGGGGTCAGCCAGATGTCATGTGCGTCAAAGAAAGCGGCCATTTTTCGCGTAGAGGCCTGAATGTTGAAGATCGCTGAGAGATATTCGGGCGCCTTAATGGACTCGCCGCGCTCACAGAACGCCCAGATGAAAGGTTCGAAGGCATCTGATACCGGGTCCCTGTTTAGCCTGTGACGCCAATCTCTGATGGTCCAGGCGAGACCGGTCGCAAGGATGGTGGTAAAACCAAGCCACAGCACTTCCCAGTCCAATGGGGGAGAAGCTTCCACGACGATATGGCCAAGCTCCCCGCACAATCGGGCGGCCTCCTGGACAGCCTCAACGCAATCGGGATGAACCGCTGTTTTCAAGGGGGCTTCATGACTGAAGGCAATTCGCAGTCGGTCTGGTTCCTTGGATACCTCTTGGAGGAAAGGACCAGCAGGGGGTGGCGCGTGATAGGGATCGCCCGCACAGGGCCCTGCCGTGGCATCGAGCAGGGCTGCGCTGTCCCGCACCGAGCGTGTCAGTGCATGTTCGACGACCAGACCGCTGAAAAGGTCCCCGTACCTGGGGCCAAGGGGGTTGCGGCCCCGGGTGGGCTTCAACGCGAAGACGCCGCAGCAAGATCCGGGGATGCGCAGCGAGCCCCCCGCATCGTTGCCGTGGGCCATGGAAACCATCCTTGCGGCAACCGCGGCGGCTGAACCACCGCTGGATCCGCCCGGGGCTCCTGGTCGTGTCCCAAGGGTTATGGGTCGGCCCGAAGAGACGGGGTTCCGTTGTGACCCCGATGGCCAATTCGGGCGTATTGGTTTTGCCAAGAACGATCAGCCCCGCTCGCTTGTACCGACACACCAACTCGCTGTCCCGATCGGGGATGAATCCCTGCAAGAAACGGCTGCCTTCATGCATGGGCGCCCCTGCATACTCGGCGATGAAGTCTTTGAGCAAAAATGGGACGCCAGTGAATGGACCTTTGGCAATGGTCCCTGCCGCCGCCGTGGCACGAGCCTCTTCAAATATGGAAACAACCAACGCGTTGATGGTCGGGTTCAGTCTTTCGATCCTTGCAATAGAAGCGTCCACAAGCTCCAGTGGCTTAACGGCATTCTTGCGAACCAGTTCGGCCTGCGCCGTTCCATCCAGAAACAGGAAGTCTTCGTTGCCGTGCATATGGGTTCCCCTCTTTCTCTCATTTCTGCTACGTTGGCTCTCCGATCTGACGGAGACCATTGGGCTGTTGCCCTTCGATCCCACTCTAGGTAGAAAATTCCTTGTCAGTCAAGGGCAATTGCATTATTAGTAGCAAAGTTTGAATACTGCATTTTCTGAAGGACGGAGGCGTTCTTTGTTTGAGGACGCCTACCGAGCCGGCAAGGGTTTACCGAAGCGCAAGGGTAGCGCTGGGATCTGAGCATGCGAGCAATGAACGCGAAAGGTGGAAATGTCTGACGGGGGGTGTTTTAGATGAGCTTGATGGATGGACGAGTTGACGTCATTGTGGAAAAGGCCTCACAGCTTGGCCCTAGAATATGAGTTGAAATACTTCGGATGCAGCCAAACAGTCGCAGCAGGGCTCATGGAGGCCTTTGGGATTGTGAGCCCGGATCTCCTTCGTTCGGTCACCTGCCTGGCCGGCGGCATCGCGCGCAGGGGACAGGTCTGCGGTGTTCTGACGGGGGGCTTGGCTGTCATAGGCTATCTGACAGGGAGAGATGACCTGGAAATGCTTCCCCAGTATCAGCGGGCCATGGATTATGGCAACAAGCTCTATCAGAGATTTTTGGAGCGATTTGGGACCGTGATCTGTTCGGAGATTCAGAGACTGAAGTTTGGAAGATCTTTCGATCTCCTAAACCCAAAGGAGCGGGAAGCGCTACACAAAAAGATGGAACGAGACCGAGGAGGGCTGCCAATCCGTAGCCCGCGACGGCGCCCGGATGGCTGCAGAGGTCATGGTTGAGATCATCAGAAGACGGCCCGCCCTTTGGCACGAATGCTTTCCAGGGCGACTTAGAGATGCAGGGGCGGGGAATTTTTGTTAACAACATGATCCGCCGGTTTTATTTCTTCTGAAACATTGGGCGATGGGAGGTGATTCAGATAGACCCTACAAACGCAGCGCCCAGAAGTGGGCACATCGATCTGAGAGGGAAAACAGTGGTGGTGAGCGGTGCGGCCAGGGGGATCGGAATGGCCTCGAGCCTTGCCCTGGCGCGCGAAGGCGCAGCGGTGGCTGCGCTTGATATTTTGCTGGCCGAGGAAACCGCGGCAGAGGTGAAACGGTTGGGACGGCACCGCCTTGCCATTGGTCTGCGACATTGAAGACCCGCAGGCCATCCGTGCCATGGTCGAGAGGATCGGTCAGAAATTCGGAAGGATCGATGTATTGGTGAACAACGCGGCGATCTTAGGAGAGTCTCGAGAAGTCCTTTGAAGACTACATGCCGGAAGACTGGGACCAGGATGTTTCGAATCAACGTGAGAGGACCGGCCTTGTTAACCCAAGCGATCTGGCCTCACATGGCGAAACAGGGCGGGGGCAAGATCGTATGTATCGGCTCCATCGCGGGACGCATGGGCGGGCTTCGGGCCGGACCTCATTACACTTCCTCAAAGGGAGCCATTCATGCCTTTGTGAAATGGGCCGCCAAGAAGGGGGCACCTTTCGGGATCTACGTGAACGGCATCGCCCCTGGTCCGATCGATACGCCCATGATCGCCAACCAAGGATACACCGCCGATGGGATCCCGCTTGGACGGCTCGGCCAACCAGAAGACATCGCGATGGCGGTGGTCTTCCTGGCCTCGCAAGCATCCAACTTCATCACGGGCCAGATATTGGACGTCAACGGCGGCATCCTCATGGCTTGACCGCAAGGAGCACCTTCGAGTCCGGGTGCAAAGGGCGAGCGCTCGCGGGAAAGGCCGGCAAAGTTGGAATTTCGTCGATGACTGGATGGATATTCGCTCAGTGTGAGTGAAACAGGAGGAAAGCTTAAGATGCAGCTCAAGGACAAAGTGGCCGTGGTTACGGGAGGCGGCATGGGCATCGGTCAAGCGATCGCGTTGGCCTTCGCCAAGGAAGGTGGTCATGTGGCAATTTTGGATGTGCAGCCGGAAGGTGGGCACAGCACCGCAAGGCAGATCAACGAACTCGGTCGTGAATGCCTGGTTTGCGAGACGGATGTTACGGATGAATCCGCCGTGGATCGCGCAGCAAATGAAGTCTTGGCCAAATTTGATCGGATCGACATTTTGGTCAATAACGCAGGCATCACCCATCCTGCCGTCTCTATTCTGGATCTGGACCTGCAATTCCTTGAAAAAGTCACCAATGTGGATTGGAAAGGGGTCTACCTTTGCTCCAGGCGATTCGGAAAGGAAATGGTCGCTCAGGAGTCCGGCGCCGTGATCAACATTTCTTCGATCACGGCCCTTTGCCCAGTGCCATTGGCCGTATACGCTCCCATTAAGAGTGCTGTGGTCATGCTCACCCAGGTGCTGGCCCGTGATTGGGCGCCATCGGGCATCCGGGTGAATGCCATCGCGCCGGGATACGTGTTGACCCCTCTTCTGCAGGGAATGTTCGACTCCGGTCTGAGAAATCCCGAAACAATACTCAGCTGTGTGCCCATGAAGAAATTCGTCATGCCTTCCGATATTGCTGAGGCGGCCGTCTTTCTCTGTTCGGATAAGGCAGCCTGCATCACCGGGGTCACCCTGCCCGTCGATGCAGGCTTTGCCGTGGAAGGGGGATGGAAGGCCTATGGATATTCGTAGGTGATGGCGGTGCCTTGGGGGTCGGGGACCCGCTGCCCCTTAGGCGTCGGTCACGCGGCAGGATGCGTCTGCACTGTGCCGTTCGACACGCAAAAGCCTTCTTAGGATTTTCCCCGTAGGACCTTTTGGCAGAGTGTCCACGAATTCCACCGCTCTGAGTTTTTTGTATTTGGCGAGCCTCGTTTTTACGAAGTCCATGATCTCTCCTTCGTCGGCCTTCATCCCGGGTTTCATCACGATGTAGGCCTTGGGGATCTCTCCCAGCCTTTCGTCCGGGACGCCTACGACTGCGGCTTCAAGCACCTTGGGGTGCTCATAGAGGACTTCTTCCAGTTCGATCGGATAGATATTGTAGCCGCCGCATATGAGCATGTCTTTCTTTCGATCAAAGATATAGAGATACCCTTCATCATCCAGCATACCGATATCTCCCGTGTGGAGCCACCCGTCTTTGATGGCGGCCTTCGTCCCCTCCGGGTTGTTCCAATAGCCCTTCATCACACAGTGGCCTTTGGCGCAGATTTCCCCATGTTCCAGAGGCGGAAGGGTCCGGCCATTGTCATCCACAATCTTCACCTCCACATGGGGGAGTGGATATCCGACGCTCTCGAAATTTCGTTTCAGGTCATTTCGATCAAGTGAAATGACGGGAGAGGCCTCCACCTGACCATAGGCCTGAAATGACCGACACTCGAATCGATCCTCGATGGATCGACGCAGCTCAAGGGGTGTCGTGGCACCAGTGACGACACAGACCTCAAGCGTGCGCATGTCAAAGTCTGGATCATGAGGCAAGGCCAATAGCATCGTGTACACGGTCCGGACGGCAAATGTGTAGTTGATTCCCCGACGTTGAATGATTCTGGCCATTTCCTCCGGGTCGAATCGCCTCATCACATGCATCGTTGCGCCCCTTCCAAAGAGGACCAGGAGACCAGCGGCCAACGACAGGAGATGTGATAACGGCAGACACGCAAAGGCCGACCCAGTTTTCCCTTGCACCAAGCCCCGAGGCATAGTATTCCGAATTCAAGAACAGATTTAGGTGTGTAAGCATGGCGCCCTTGGGGTTTCCCGTGGTTCCGGACGTGTAGAGGATGGTGGCCGTCTCATCCGGGTGCATGTCGACGCTCCTAAACGCCCCGGAGCCTCATGGCCAAGACCTCTTCAAAGGATCGGACACCAGGATAGGGCGCGTGGCACCCTGTGGCGATCACCTCTTTGAGTCGCGGGAAGGCCTGGTCTGATCTCATTGAGGATGGGCAGACCCTTCCTCATGCGTGACGATTGCCCTTGACGCCGAATTGGATAGCAGAAATTCCATTTCCCTGGCCTTGAAGAGGACATTCATGGGGAGCGCGACGGCCCCGATTTTCAGGATACCGTAAAATGTTGTGACGAATTCGAGGCCGTTGGGAAGCCAGATGGCCACATGATCGCCTTTCCGAATGCCCAGGGACAATAGACCATTGGCGACCCGGTTGGCCAGGGTATTGAGTATCCCATAGGAATAAATTTCTTCGTCAAACACCAGTGCGCTTTTCTCCGGTAAACGAAACGCTTGAAGCTCGAGCACGTTGGCGATGTTCATCGCAAGAAACCTCCCAAGGATGGCCTGAAGATTTTCTATCCTTCGAGTCCAGACGGAATACCAGGATGAAACAACCGCATGGTCGAACCGTTGGTGGGAGAATCAATCGTCTCTTTGGCCCTTACCCGTCCGCTATGCCTTCGGCGGGCCTCCCGCCTCCTGTATTGCCCTGTAGACCTTTTCCGGCACGGCGGGGAGGCTCCTGACCCTCCCGCCGCAGGCGTTGGCGATGGCGTTCAGGATGGCCGGCGTGGCGGGGATGTTGGGCATCTCTCCGATCCCCTTGGCACCGTAAGGACCGTAGAGATTTGGGACCTCCAGGATGACCGGCTTGATGGGTGGGACATCCAGGGCGGTAGGGATGCGGTAGTTGCCGAGGTTAAGGTTCTGGATCTTTCCGTCCGTGAGGATCAGTTCCTCGGTCATGGCGTATCCCATCCCCATGGCCACACCGCCCTCGATCTGGCCTTCCACGTTCCTGGGGTTGATGGCCTTGCCGATGTCAAAGGCGGCCACGTAATCCGTGACCTCCACTTCTCCGGTTTCCACATCCACCACCACCTCAGCCATGTGGGTCGAGTAGGTGTAGACGAAATAGGGGTTTCCCTGACCGGTCTCCGGATCCAGCGTCGCGGGCGGGGGCGCCCACCAACCCTGACCGATCAACCGCTTGCCCTGGCTCATGCACCTGGCGGCCACCTGCCTGAACGGCAGGGCCCTGGAAGGGTCCGACCGGTCGTAGATGAGCCGGTCCGCTGACCTCGAGCCGTTCCTCCGGCACCTGGAGCATCTGGGCGGCCGTCTCCATGATGGACGCCTTCACCTGACTCACGGCCAGGATGATGGCGTTTCCCATGAGGGTGGTAGATCGGCTCCCGACCGTAGGCCCCGATTCGGGGACCATGTCCGTGTCCGGTTGGACCAATCGAACGTCTTCCAGCGAGACCCCGAGCGCTTCCGCGCAGATCTGAGGAAGAACCGTGAAGGCGCCCTGTCCCATTTCCGTGATGCCGGTAGACAAGATCACCGAACCGTCCTCGTGCACGTAGACATTGGCGCCGCAAGCGTCGCTGCTTGCCCCGACGCTCGTCCGATACCACCCCAGGCCGATCCCCACGCCGCGCCGTTTGGTCTTCCCTTGGTCCACGTATCCCGTTTCTCGGTATCGACGCTCCCAGCCGAAGGTCTTTGCACAGGCCTCCAGCGTGTCCTGCAGTCCCACGCTCTGGTCCAGGACCTGACCCGTGGCCGTGGTGGACCCCTCCTTGAAGCCATTGATTCTTCCTCAGGTCCAGGGGATCCATGCCAAGCATCTCGGCGAGCTCATCCATGGCCTGTTCGTGGGCCACATGGACCTGGGGCGCCCCAAACCCCCGCATGGCGCCGCCGTAAGGGTGATTGGTGTAACAGAGATAGGCATCCACCTTGACGTTTGGGATCTCGTAGGGCCCGGGCATCATGACCATGGCGTGAACGTGGGAGCCCCCTGCCGGGCGGGATAAGCGGGCCAAGGCTCGCGTAAGCGCCCTGTTCGTCATAGATGACCCCTTCAAACGCGACGAGTTTTCCGTCTTTTCTGGCCCCGACCTTGACTTCCATGATCATGGGATGACGCTTGCTGGTCTGAAGCGTCACCTCCTCCCTGTCGAGCGCCATTCGCACGGGGCGACCCGTGTGATAGGCCAGGACGGCGGCCCGGCAGCCCAAGATCGATGGGGGAATCTTCCTTTCCTCCAAAACCGCCTCCCATAGAGATCTGACGGACGCGGACCCGGTTGATGGGGACGCCCAGCACGGCGTTCACGTTCCGGCGTGTGGTGAAAGGGGCCTGCATGGGGCCCTCGATCAGCATGGTGCCGTCCTGCTTGCGGAATGGCCATGACGATATCCGGCTCAAGGTAGGCGTGCTCCAGAAACGGGACCTGATAGGTCCTTTCCAGGATCACGTCGGCCTCGGCAAAACCCTTCTCCACCTCTCCTTTTCGGAGCTTGTTGTAAGAGAGAAGGTTGCCCTCTTTCGTGGATCTTGGGGGCATCCGGCTTCATGGCCTCCCTGGGGTCGAAGACCGCAGGAAGGGGTTCGTAGTCCACCTCAATGAGGGAGAGCGCCTCCTCTGCCAAGTTCCTCGGTCTCCGCCGCGACGAGCGCAACCCCATCCCCACAAAGCGGACCTTGTCACCACAGATGACCGGTTGGTCCGGGATCACGGCCCCGAACCCGTTTCGGCCGGGGACGTCCCCGGCGGTGAGGACGGCGGCCACGCCCGGGAGCGCTTTGGCACGCTCGGTTCGGATGGACCTGATGAGGGCGTGCGGGTGAGGGCTTCTCAGGATCTTGCCGTGAAGAAACCCCATCGTCCGCATAATCGGCCCCAAACTTCAATTTCCCGGAGACCTTGGAAGCCGCATCGGTCCTCGTTACGGACTGCCCGGCCACAGAGAGCCCAACATCGGGCATCTTCACCAGCCGTTGGAGGTCGATCTGGGCCTTGGTCAGGACTTTGACCTCTTTCTTCTTCGTCAGACATCTGTTTCCATGGCATTCTCTCTCTTTTTCGGTCGCCGGGATCAATGCGGCTGTACCGGAGTGCGGAGTATTGGGTAACCGTTGTTTGATCAACCCTAAAGAATTCCACCAGATATTTCTTCACGCTTTCTATTCAATCTCAGGATCATTACTCTAATACTCCAACACTTGAGTACTCCAGCTCTTCTATTTCATGGCATTCTCCATGATCTATTAAAACAAGGACGAGGGCCGGGTCAACACCCAAAGCGCGCGGGTGAAACCCCTCTCCTCGTTGTGGTTTCGGGTTGACACGAAAACCTGAAGTTAGTATTACCATCTTACCATTTGTCTATCTGAGGGCTCAAGATGAATTCGATCCGACGTGTCCGGCTTGCAGACGCCGTGATTGAAGAAATCAGAAGACGGATCTTGAACGGCGAGCTGAAAAAGGGGGACAAACTCCCCAACCAGAGCGAATTCGCCGCGCAGCTCGGCGTCAGTCGACCTTCCCTTCGCGAGGCCCTCAACACGCTCTCCCTCATCGGCGCCATCGAACAGCGGCCGGGTTACGGCACCGTCATCAAGGCTGAATCGCCGCTCCTCTTCACAGATCACCTCGCCGCTCCACTGGTTTCGGATGCGCAGGCGACCCTGGAGCTGATCGAGAGCCGCCGTTACATTGAGGCCGACGTGGTGGAAATGGCGGCGAAAAGCGCAACCGAAGGATGAGATCCGCGAGCTCAGTGAAATCGTTGACCAGATGCCGAAGGCCTTGAAAGAGGGTCGGACAGGAGGCTACACGGACCTGGACCTGGCCTTTCACTACAAGATTGCCGAGGCCGCCCACAATCGGTTTATGCTCCACATGTTCGTTACCCTTCGAGGGTTGATGGAACAATTCATGCGAGAAACTTTCAACGTTCTTCCAGGTCTTTTGGAAAGATCTTTAAAGTTTCACATTAATATCTGTCAGGCCATCGGGAACCGTGACGTGAAGAAGGCAAGCAGAAATATGAACCGCCATATCGAGGACATCCAACGGGCGTTGGCGCATTACTATCAGGTGACGCTGGGGGATGGCCTAACCACAAAGGCGAGGAACGGACCTTGAAAGTTGAAGACATATCCAGGGTCGCCATCATTGGCGCCGGGACCATGGGGGCCGGCATATCCATGTGCATGGCTCAGGCGGGCTATCCCGTCATGCTCTATGACATTCGGAAGGATCAAATCGACACGGCGTTTCGAAGGGTCCGCAATTCTCAGGAGGTGCTGATCCAGGAAGGGCTCCTGACCCCGGATCGCGCCGAGGCGGCGCTGAGGGTCATCCGCGGGACCATGAGTCTGGAGGAAGCACTCGCAGAGGCTCAATTTGTCCTCGAAGCCGCCCCGGAAGTCCTCGAGCTGAAACACAAGCTTTTCTCCGAGATGGAGTCCATATGCGGGCCCGAAGCGGTCATTGCGACGAACACCTCCGGACTCGGGGTCACGGCCATTGCCTCGGTGTGCCGCCACCCCGGGCGCGTCGGCGGCATGCACTGGGTCAACCCGCCCGAGCTCGTGCCCCTGGTAGAGGTGATCCGGGGGGAGAAGACCTCCCAGGAGACGTTGGCGCTTATCCGGGACCTGGCGGAGCGTCTGGGCAAGATGCCGGTGATGGTTCAAAAGGATGTCCCCGGCTTCGCGTTGAACCGACTCCAATTTGCGGTCTTAAGAGAGGCCCTTCACCTTGTGGCAACCGGGGTGGTCTCGCCGGAAGACGTGGACCGCACCATGCGGTGTGGCCTGGGTTTCCGTTACCCGTGGCTGGGCCCACTCCAGACAGCGGATTTGGGGGGGCTTGATGTCTTTTACAGCGTTGCAAGCTATCTCTTCGACGCGCTGAACAGGGACACGGTTCCGCCCGCTTCCTTCAAGGGGCTCATCGACGCCGGGAAGCTCGGAATAAAGACCGGCGAGGGTTTTTACAAATACGAGGCCGGATCAAAAGACGAGATCCTTCGGAAACGGGACCTCTATTTCATCCGCCAGTGGAAGCTGATTCAAGACATCGGTAAACAATCAAGCGCTTTGTGATTCCGAGATGCACTGGTCCGGCACGCCTCCAAGGGGCAGGCGGAAGGAGGAAAAGCGTGAGAAGCGACCTGATGAAACAGGGGCTCAAGCGAGCCCAGCACCGGGCCCTTTTTTATTCCATGGGCTACACAAAGGACGAGATCGAGAAGCCGATCGTTGGGGTCGTCAACACCTTCAACCAGATCGTTCCCGGCCACATCCACCTGAACAGTGTGGTGGAGGGGGTCGTGAAGGGGGTCTGTGCAGGCGGTGGGACCCCCATCGTGTTTCCGGCCATCGGCATCTGCGACGGGATCGCCATGGGTCACGAAGGCATGAAGTACGTGCTGGCAAGCCGCGAGCTGATCGCCGACTCCGTGGAGGTGATGGCCATGGCGCACCCCTTCGACGCCCTGGTCCTTGTGACGAACTGTGACAAGATCACACCTGCCATGCTCATGGTGTCGCTGCGGCTCAACATCCCCTCGGTGGTCCTGAGCGGCGGCCCCATGCTGGCCGGGAACTGGCGCGGGAAAGAAACGGATTTGACGACGGTCTGGGAGGGCGTGGGGCAGGTCAGTGCAGGTGCCATGACGGCCGAGGAAATGGAGGAGCTTGAGGAGTGTTGCTGTCCGGGTTGCGGGTCGTGTGCCGGGATGTTCACTGCCAACTCCATGAACTGTCTTACTGAAGCATTGGGCATGGGCCTTCCCGGAAACGGGACCATTCCGGCTGCGAGCGGCGCACGGATCCGCCTTGCGAAGACGGCCGGCCTGAAGGTCATGGAGCTCCTGAAACGAAATATCCGACCCCGGGATATCGCCACCCGGCCCGCGTTCATGAATGCCCTGGCGGTCGACATGGCCATGGGCTGCTCCACCAACACGATCCTTCATGTCCCCGCCATCGCCAACGAGGCCCACATCCCCATCCCGCAAGACCTCTTCCAGGAAATGAGTGATAAGGTCCCGCACCTTTGCAACATGAGCCCGGCCGGGCCCCACCATCTGGACGATCTGGACCGGGCCGGCGGCGTTCACGGCGTCATGAAGCGATTGGCCGAACATGGGCTCATGGACACGGAGGTGATGACCGTCACGGGTCAGAATCTTGGGAACAACTTGACGTTATCACGGATCAGTGACGAAGAGATCATCCGACCCTTTGCAAGACCCATCCACCCCGAGGGGGGCATCGCCATTCTGAAAGGCAACCTGGCACCGGACGGCGCAGTGGTCAAGCAGGCGGCCGTCGCCCCCGGCATGCGATGCCGAAAGGCGAAGGCACGGGTGTTTGATCGGGAGGAGGATGCCGTTGACGCGATCCTTGGCGGGAAGATCAAGCCCGGAGATGTGGTGGTGGTCCGGTATGAGGGACCAAAGGGAGGCCCCGGGATGCGGGAGATGCTTGCACCCACCTCGGCCATCGTCGGCATGGGATTGGGCGAGCAGGTGGCCTTGATCACGGATGGGCGGTTCAGCGGCGTCACGCGGGGAGCCGCCATCGGCCACATCTCTCCGGAGGCTGCCGAAGGAGGACTTCTGGCCTTCGTGGAAGAAGGGGACTCGATCTTCATCGATATACCGAATCGGACCCTCACGCTTGAGGTGAGCGAGGAGGAAATTGCGCGACGCCGTGCAAAGTGGTCTCCGCCTGCGCCGAAGGTTACGAGCGGCTACCTCTACCGCTACGCCAAGATGGTGACTTCAGCGAGCACGGGTGCTATATTGAAGCTCTGAACGAATGCGTCGCTGTATTTTTGTGCTGAGTCGAAACCGCTGAGACCCCAGAGATTGGAGCCGGGGAGAGCGGTTGCGAGTGAATCGTCGAGGAATAAGAAAGACGTTCCACCGCGATATTATGGGGCAAGAAAGGGGGTGTTGAAAAGGGAATGGTGAGATCGTAACAAGGGTTGCTCGGCGAGAAGGGCACGCTTTGGGCTCAACCGTCGGCGAAGAAGGCATCATGATCGAATCGCTATTTTAGGGGGGAGGTTACGATGAAAAGAGGTTCTAAAATCTGTTCTCTTCTGGTTCTCGTTCTTGGTTTTCTGGTGGTCCTTTCGTTCAGTGCACCGGCATTTGCAGCGGATACCATCAACCTGGGCGTCATCTATGCCATGACGGGCAAAGGGTCGGCCCTTGGCACCAAGCAGATGGATGCGGCAAAGCTGGCGGTCGAAGAAATCAATGCCAAAGGAGGGGCTGATTTCGGCGGCAAGAAGGTCAAAATCGAGGCGGTCTACCAGGACACCGAAACGGCGCCGGATGCAGCCGTCCGGAAGATGAAGTCCATGATACAGGACAATGGGATCACCGCCCTGGTGGGGGGCACCTTTGCCCACGTCTCGATGGCCCTGAACGACCAGTCCAGAAGGACGCCCATCATGTTCTGCGCAACCAACGGCGTTCCCGAAGTCTTCTTCGAAAAGGACAAAAAGGGTCCCTACAGCTTTTCCACCATGGCGACCGGCGAGTCGGTCGGTCGAGGGGCGGCCGCCTACATCACCGAGGTCATGAAGCTCAAGAAGATCGCGGTGTGTCTGCCCGACTACGCCTATGGCCACGGCGCGCTGCGTGGCATCGAGGAAGTCTTCAAGAAGAACCCGGTGGAGTGGGAAAAGATCATGACGCCGGTCGGGACCGCGGACATGACGCCTTATCTTCTCAGGGTTGCCGATTTCAAGCCGGAGATCGTCTCCATGGGTCAGTGGGGAAATGATGCCATCAACATCCTGAAACAGGCCTATGATATGAAGCTTCGCGAAAAGACGAAGCTCTTCTTCAACTGGATCGTAAACGTCTTTGCAACCGGCATCCCGCCGGAGGCCCTGGAAGGCGTCATGTGCCAGATGTACTGGTACCACGACATGTCCGGATTCCCGGATGCCCAAGTGGTCAAACTCTCAAACGAATTCACTGCCAATTACAAGGCCAAGTATGGGGAACCGCCCGACCCCTATGCCATGAGCGCCTACTTCGGCGTGAAGGAGACGATTCGCGGCATGGAACTGGCCAAGTCCAGCGATCCGGCAAAGGCCTATGCGGCCTTAATGGCCAATCCGGACTGGATGTCCGCCAAGGGTCCGGCCAAATGGCGTGTGGACGGCCAGTGTGCCTACAAGTATTACTCTTTTGTGGCAAAGGGCCTTGGCCCGAGTGAAAGAAAAGATCAGAAATGGGATTATGTGAAAATCATTGACGCTTACAAGGGCGATTCGTTCCAGAAGGCGCCGAGCGAACTGGGCTGGTAAGCGAGCGGGAAAGCCGGAGGGGGAATCGATCGCCCCCTCCGGGCACGCCCTGGCCACGCCTCTGGCGTGGTTTCAATGATATTAAAGAATGGATGGCTCCATGACCGAATTGATCAGCACGAAGGACTTGACCAAGCGTTTTGACGGGTTGGTGGCTGTCAACCGTGTGAGCTTGCAGGTCGAGCAGGGAGAAGTGCTTGGCGTCATCGGACCCAACGGTTCAGGGAAGACGACCCTGTTCAATCTCTTCTCCGGCTACTTCCTGCCAACGGAAGGCAGCATTTATTTCCTCGGCATGGACGTGAGCAGCATGCCGCCCCACAAGCGGGTGGAGATGGGGATGGCCAGGACCTTTCAGCTGGTCTCTGTCTTCGATTCCCTGACCGTCTGGGAAAACATGGTCCTGTCAAACATTCGTTTCCGAGAGGACCGACGTTCGTTCAAGAATTTTTATCTCGCCCCGGCCAGACGGAGATACGGTCCTGAGTGTTTGTATGCAGTCACTGGAAATGGTGGGGCTTCAGGACAAGGCCGCAGCCCCCACCTCCGAGCTGTCTTATGGCGACAAACGGATGCTGGAAATCGCCATTGCGCTTTCTCTCAAACCAAAACTGCTGCTGCTCGACGAACCGCTGGCAGGGCTCAGCGATCACGAGATCAACGAGGTCTTGAATCTGATCCAACGCGTCAAGAAGGACTTCACGCTGGTGATCATTGAACACAAAATCTCAAAGATCGTTGATCTGGTCAATCGGTTGAGCGTCATGAACAGTGGCAGACTCATCTGTGAAGGGGAACCGGACAAGGTGCTCTGTGACCCCGAAGTGAGGGAATGCTACTGGGGAAAGGAAGAAGAGAATTGCTAGAGGTCAACGGTATCCATGTGGCCTATGGCCGGGCCAAGGTCCTTCACGACGTCTCTCTCAGACTGAATCGGGGAGAAATGGTCTTTATCGTCGGCCGCAACGGTGCGGGCAAGACAACCCTGCTGAAGACAATCAACGGCTTGATGAAACCCTCCGAAGGGCACATCACCTATGAAGGGCAGGAGATCAATGGTCTTTCTCCTGTGAAGCTGGCACGACGAGGCATGCGCTACGTCGCGCAGGACAAGAAGGTCTTCGCCAATCTGACGGTTCGCGGCAACATCGAGCTGGCCGCCTACGCCGCAGGGGAGGAGATGTCCAATGCCATTGCTGCGGTGACGGACATCTACCCTGATATGGCGCAGTTTCTGGAGAGCAAGGCAGGGGGGCTGAGCGGCGGCCAGACGTGAGATCCTGCTGATCGGTCGGGCGATGATCGGAAAGCCAAAATTGCTTCTGATTGATGAACCGACGGAGGGGTTGGCAGCCATTGTGATCGATGACATCCTTCGCATCCTGAGAAAGATGAAGGAAGAGAACGTCTCGGCGATCATCGTGGAGCAGAACCTTTCGGTGGTCAGCCGCATGGCGGATCGCATATACGTCTTGAAAGAAGGAAAGGTCATCCGGGAGATCAACGAAAGGGCCGAAATCGAAAACACGACAGAGCTGGAGGCCTATCTATGATTCTGTTTGAGGGTGAAACGACAGGAGGTCAGGGTTGACAAAGAGATCGTCGCTTACCGGAATTCAATACGTCAAGGCCATGAACCCCTGGATGGTCGTGCGGGATTTGGTCGATCATAGCGGCCTGCTTTGTGGCCCTCATACCTGTTCTGGCCGTACACCGTGTGACGGAGTTCATGATCTTCTGCGTCTTTGCCATGTCATTCGACCTCCTGTACGGCTACATGGGAAGGCTGTCTTTCGGACACGTTCTCTATCTTGGAACAGGCGTCTATGGATCCACGCTCTTTTCCGTCTATGTGAGCACGAATCCCTTTCTGGCCATGGCTGTGGGGATCCTTTCGGCCGCCATCGTCGCGGCCATCCTGGGCTTGATCGTGGTCAATCTCCAAGAGGCCCCCTTCGCCCTCACGAACCTTGCCTTCAACCAGGTCGGTTTCTTTCTAATCGGTTCGGCCTTCCAGAAGGTCACCCACGGCGAAGATGGCATCTCTGCCGGCGTGATGCCGTGGGGTTTCATCAATTTTTCCAACGAAAAATTCGCCTTTGTGGCCGTGCTGGTTTGCCTCCTGCTGACATTCCTCTTCCTGAAGGTGCTGACCAGCTCGCCTTACGGCATCATCATCCGATCCATCAAGGAAAACGAAAACCGCGTGAAGTTCCTGGGCTACGACACCTTCTTCTACAAGTGGTTGACGTTCATCATTTCAGCCACCTTTGCAGGGCTTGCCGGCACGCTTTACACCCTTTATGTCCAGTTTGTCAGTCCGACTTTCATTCATCCTCTGCGCAATGTGGAGCCCATTTTCGCGGTTTTGATCGGCGGGGCGGGAAACCTGTATGGCGCGCTGGTCGGCGCCGTGGTGTTCATGGCCATGCGGGACTGGCTCTCCACCCATGTGCCCCAGTGGGAGTGGATCCTTGGGGGACTGCTCCTGATCATCGTGTTCTGGTTGCGACAGGGGCTCACGGGTTTCGTCAAAATGACGGTTGAGAGGGTGAGGGGTGGATCATGATTGAAAGCATGGTTTACGGGTTGACCATCGGGGCAATCCTCTACTTTTTTGCCATAGGGCTTTCCATCACTTTCGGGACGATGCAGATCATTAACTTTGCCCACGGCATGGTCTATGCCTTGGGGGTATACTTTTTCATCACATTTCTCCCGAGGGTCGGCGGAAGCTTCATTGTCGCCGCCGGTTTGGCGGTTGTTATGGCGATCCCCGTGGGCTACATTATCGAGCGGTTTGTCATCAGGCGCCTTTATGGCGAATCGCTCGATTACGCCATCATCGCAACGTATGCCCTGTTGCTTATCGGAACCGATGCCATCAAATGGATATGGGGAACGGTGCCTGAGCAGGTGGTCGATCCCGTTGGCGTCTCGCTGCGGTTTTTCGGGCTGGGCCTTCCCGTTTATCGAATCATCATATTCGTGAGCGCGGTGGTGCTGTTCGGGGGCCTGAACCTTTTCTTCCGAAAAACCATCATCGGAAAAATCGTTGTCGCATCCCTCGAAGACCCGGAGGGCGTGAGGTGTCTCGGCCTCGACGTAAACAAGTACTTCTCAATCGTCTTCATCATAGGCAGTTGTCTCGCCGTGCTGGGCGGCGTTCTCTACGCGCCGATCACCGCTGCGGATCCCTACATGGGGCATGACATTCTGTTGATGGCGTTTGCGGTGGTCATCGTTGGGGGCATGGGCAGCCTCAACGGTACCTTTGTGGCTGCCTTTGCCCTGGGGTTGGTCATCGCCATCACGGGCCGATACTGGTCTCAGGCCGCCGACACCATGGTGTTCGTGGTCATGGCGATCGTTCTGATCCTGAGAGAGATCGTGTTTAAACGCGCCTGATCGGCTGGAAAGCGCGTCTTTCACAAAGCTTCAGAAAGTGAAAGGTTACATAAGAAAAATGGTTTGCGGCCCAGGCCGCAGCAACAGGGGGTCGGGACATGAGGGAAGAGGAAAGGGTCCTTAGCGAATGGAAGCCAACCAGAATCCATTTTGGCGAAGGGGCGATTGAAAAGGTCGGTGAGGTTGTGCGGAAGCATGGGGACAACGTCCTGATGGTTATAGGGGGGGGGTCCGTTAAGAATAGCGGCATATACGACAAGATCGTCAGCAGCCTGGACCGGTCATCTATTCGGCATGGGGTCTGCCAGGGTGTGGAGCCGAACCCGAGCAAGGAGACCGTTTACAGGGTCGCCTATCACATTCTCGCGGGTAACTTCCGGTGTCTCCTCGCCGTTGGGGGAGGATCTGCCATGGATGCTGCCAAGGCGGCAGGGATCCTTGCGACGGTGAAAGAAGGGGATATCGACGATTACTTTGGGGTCGGGCTTGTCTCGAAGAAGGTGGGCAAGATCATGAGCCTGATCGTTGCGCCGACCACGAGCGGTTCGGGAAGCGAAGTGACGAAATTCTCCGTCATCACGGACACGCGGCTTGGCGTGAAAAAACTCATGATCGACCCGGCGATCGTTCCCGCAGATGCCATCGTGGACCCTGTCCTGACGTACTCCTGCGACCGAGCACGTGACCATGGTCTCCGGCCTTGACGCCATGACACACCTTATTGAAGGATATTTCAACACCGTCGACGATGGCGTCGATCCGACAACCAATGACAGGGCAATGGCGGGACTCAAGCTCCTCTTCCAGGCATTGCCCCGAGCAGTGGACAGCCCGGCCGACAGGGAGGCCAGGCGGGACATGGCCCTGGCAAGCACGCTTGGTGGGACGGTCCTTTTTTTCAAACAGGCCGGGGGCCCGCACCTGAATTCATTCAGCTGGTGCGACGTGATGGATCATGGCGAAGCCTGTGCCGTGATGCTGCCCTATTATGGCGCCTACTACGCGCCGGCCGTTGGGGAAAAGCTGCGAAACATCTCTCGAATCATGGGCGTGAAGGACTCCGGAAACCCGGCAAAGGATTTCGCGGAGGGACTCCTCGGCTTCTACAGAAGACTGGGCTTTCCCTTGACGTTGAAGGAATTCAAGAATTTCACCCCCGGTCTGATCGACAAGGCGGTTGCCGATGCCTCGCAGAACAAGATGAAACTCGCGGCCATGCCAAGACCCGTTCCCGTCGAGAAGAGCGAAAAGGTCTTGCGAACGATCATACAGGGGGCATACGAAGGGCGGTTGGACGAGATCCTGAAACTGTGAAAAGCCGGTCAAGGTCAATCGCGTCGGAGTCAGAGGCAAGAGCAGGTCTTAACGTTTTTTTGGGACGGGGAATCGAGCGCATGATCAGAGGGGTGGGTCACATCGGCATTGCGGTCAAGGACATTGGCAAGAGTCTCGAAGACATTTGCAGGGTACTCGATCTGCCGATCCCGCCCATTCGGGACAACCCGGATCGGAAGATGAAAGTGGCCGTCGTGGCGCTCGCGAATGTTTCGCTGGAGTTGGTGGAGGACTACAGCGCCGATGGGATGTTCGCCAAATTTGTCGGAGAGCGTGGAAACGCCATCCACCATCTCTGCTTCTTAAGCGACGACATGCACGCCGATCTCAGGTCGCTGGAAGAAAGAGGGGTCGAGTGGCTGAACCGCAAACCGGCGGTGGGGTTAAGGGGAAAGCAGATCGTTTTTTCCACCCCTTCCGCGCTGGACGGTATTCCATTGGAGCTCTCGGAACCCTGACTGTCACCACATCTAAATCGATCACAGGAAGAAGATCCTGGCCAAGTCATCTTGTCTTGTAGCTAATGGAAATGCCGACGCTGCTGGATCGATCAATGGTGGTCTGGTAGGTTGGCAGCGCCCGAACATAATCCAGGAATTGTCTGATGCCGCCGTACGGGTGGGCCACATTGTGCGCAGCAAAACATCCTCCCACGGCTAGCTTGGGTTCCAGGTCTACAAAGTACTGTGCGTACCACTCCTTGTCCGCATCAGAAAAGATAAAGTCGAAAGGCCCTTTGAGCTCTTTCACCAGCTGATGAGCGTCGGCCAGCCGCGCATCTTTGAGGTGTTCCACCCCTGCCCGTTTGAAGTTCTTCAGGGCTTCTCTATAACGATCCTCATCAATTTCGATGGTGGTCAGCATGCCACCTGTCTTGCTGAGCGCCCAGGCCATCCATATGGCGGAATGCCCTGTGGGTGTTCCGATCTCCAGGGCAGCCCGGTAATGGTTCTTTATGATCAGGTCATAGGGCACATTCCAGTCGTGCCAGTCGGACCGGTTCTCGTTGAGGAATTTCTCAAGGCGTGCGTCCATTTCTTTGGAACTACCGGTGCCCTGCGCAAAGACCTGGCCCAGGCAGGTTGTCAACAGGACCACCAAGCAACCGCATAACATCAAGGTTTTGGGTGACATCTGATATCTCCATCATTCCTTCCTAGAGAAACAATGCCAAACTCTGGACCACGAGGTGAACGCACCCACTAACGCGGCCAGGGACCCGGCGAAGGCTCAGCCAGCATGATTTTTTAACACTCCAAAATCTTTTGAAAAGGAAATGGCGTCGGAAACGATGAGCCCTGGAGATGTCCATCACAACTGGTGAATCCACAATGGTCCTCTTTGCTCAGGGCTATGATGGGGCCTTCTTTAAGGTTTCGGATGGGACCCGGCAGGAGCCTCGATTTGGACAAATATGCATAAGATCCTGGGCCTGAGTCAGCCGGACAAATAAACCAAATGAAGATCAAGTGGCTCCTTGGGATGGTCTTTGCTCTTGAAATATGCAATTATAGATTTGATTTCAATTAGTTAGTTTATCAAGATAGGTCAGATTTCGGAGACTGATGCACCCGAGTTCAACCATTCCGCCCCTTACATCCCTCGGGTTTGAGCTGCCTCATCACCTGATTTTGCTAAGGCAAAGAAGCAGATACCCTGCTACTAAATGAGAAACTTGCCTTTTTGGAGGAGATATAGTGACTAATAGGTGACTATGCCGGTTTATTGTTCTCGGCAATATATGTTCAGGTAACTGAAATCACCACACACATATCCGCCTGACCAGCCTAACCCCTGTGCGGGTCTGCTTCTTGCGTAGAAATCAATCAGCTGGCATGTGGCCGTCCCCTCAAAGTGTCCAGCGATGACTCCCGTTTCTATCCTGTCCAAAGCAATAGGGCTTTGCCCATTTGTCATGGCCTTGAGTGTTACTTCCGCCTCCCCGAACCGGAAATATGCATCGATCTCCGATGCAGTCATTGACACCGTGTCGAGTTCCATTTTCAAATACCCACTGCAGTCCATCTCACTACAGAAGGAGTACGAAGGCTCGTGGATACTGCCAATGAACTGTGAGCCACCAAGAGTCCCCATTGCCCTGAACGATATGCCGTCCCCATATTGCGCGGCGGGGATATTGGGGTCTTCGTGACTGTACTCTACGGTTAGGCCAATAAGATCCACCTCACATTTATAGCCTCCTAGCATCGGGAAGGCTACCGGGGCTGAGTCGGCCCATTCCGCATTGGTTCTGTCAGTGACCCGGGCCTCCAGATTGACTGTTCCGCCCGGGGGAATGGCCTGAGGGTCCATATGGCGCTTGTCGTGGGTGGTTCCCCCAGCATCGGGGTCGTCCGGCGCCTCCCAGATGACAGGCAGCGCTTGGCCCACAAATGAACAGATCGCTTTTTGTGCGCCGCCTACATAGAGGGCGGGAATCTGGACGCTGTGCCTCGGATCCCAAAAATCATTGTCAACCGGGATCATCCAAAGGTACCCGCTCGCGTTACCCTTAATCCAGTCGCCCTCTTTGACAAAGACCTTGAGCACCGTCCCTTTGGGTGTGAGCCCTAAAGGATTGGGGGCTTCCGTCACCACGTCACCGGGGCTAATGCCCGTTCCACTAGGATCCGAGCCAGTCCTGAAGCCGATAATATAAGGGAATTCCCAAGGGGTTTCCCGGCATCCCCCTCCTCCCGAGGGTTCGATGGGGGAGACGAAACCGGCTGTGACACCGTTTCTGAGATGCGGTTGAATCGGAAGCCATCCGTTGTTTGCCAAGAGGGAAAGCTGTGCATTGTAAGCGCTCATCACTGCATAGCTGTCTATAAGGGTCCCAATGGGATAGTTAGGGATGGGGATAGCCGTATAAAGGTTCCCCTTGCCCATGATGGGCTCAGGAAGGATGAACCGAAGATTGATGGGGTGCAGGTCAGCGTCCGCGACAATCGCATAAACCATGGTCATGCCCCAAGGGTTTTGAATTGGGGCGAAATGGTTGGTCGGAGTGCCGCTGGGGGGAGTCACTAAACCGGCCGGCATTATAGGAATCCTCAATAGATCTGGGCTCGCGGTTCCTGGCACAGGACAAAGGGGCGTGACCGGGGCGGGCGGGACCGCGGGCGACGGAAATACGGGCGGTGTTTGATAGACCCCCCAGTTGGGAATCGTAGGAGTAGAAGAAAAGAAGATATTGGGAAAAGGAATCGGATGGTCGGCCGGCGCTCCCGCACCAAGGCCGATCCCTTGATTCCGTCTCACCCCATCCAGTCTTCCGAAGTCAATAACCGTGTTGTCCACAACGACGTCAATGTAAGGTTCCGTGTTGATTATAGTAAAAGAGGTGCTCCAAAGAAAATAACTCGCGAAACTGCCGGCCGGGGACACCAGCAGATAGAAGAAATAAGTCCCGGGCGGCAGGATCAAGACGGAGAGGTCTGGGAAAGGCCGTTCGTTAAAAGAACCACTGAGATCAGACCTCCATTTGACATAGCCGTTCGTGGAAAACGGCTTGAGACTGCCCTTGTCATCAAAGAGGAAGAATTCCGTTGGGTGAAGCGCGGCGCAGTAAATGGCAAAATAGATGTCAACCCCACCTGTAAATTCAGAAAGCTGAACTTGCAGGCGAAAGGTGTCCTGCCCGTTTGCAACCGGCCCAACTCCGATCGGTTTCGCCTGTGAGGGATTGACGTGGATCACCGGGAATTCGGCAGAAGCGTAAGAATACACCTGTGTACCGACTGGAAGCGGCATCTGAGCGTGAGAGAGCGTGGCAAAGAACAGAGGGAGAAGCGATAAGAGCCAATAAATTCGTCCTGAAAGCAAGACTTTCATCTTGTTCACCTCCCATGATGTATCAAGTGCTCGTTCAATAGGCCGGCCCCTAAGGGGTCCAAACGGATGGGGCATGTCTTTGTCAATAAGGGGCAAAAACGCAAAAGCCCCCGGCACCCTTTTAAGGGGCACCGGAGGCTCTTCTTTCCGCCCCTTCTGGTATTGCTGGAATCCACAAGTACCTCCAGAAGGTTAAGGTCAGGTTTGTTTACGATTCAAGGTGAACAAAGAGCATTTAAGATAAGGAATTAAACCCTCATGCTACCGTTTTTGTCAACAAAAAACTCATTATCTGGAAGTCAGCGGGCGTGAATCAGTGTCATAACGGTGACTTGTGGGGGATTAAATGATGCATGTATCTCCAATTTGAAAGAAAAGATTTGGCCATTGGTAGAGGCAATCCTGTTCTGAGTTCAGTCTGGGGATTTTTTCTTGGAGCCTCCTAGACATAGAATTCATGTGATTTCAACTGGATATATGGTGTCCCAAAGCACCATCAGGCCCGTGGAAGATGGCAAGATAGACCTAAATTTCGGCTGAGCGCAACACCGGGTCCGTGGAGCATTTGAAAGCTCTACTCAGGCCGGGTTGTTTATCGTAAAGTCAAGTAATGGACAATCTCTGATGAGAAGGAGGTGGGCATTATTATTGGCTATCATTTATTCAACAGGCAGGGCCGGATGACCCTGCCTCACGATTCTAACCCATTCCGAGCATTTTCAAACCTTCTGAAACGTCAAAGTATGGCTTAATTTCGTAAGTGAAACCGGGCACCCCAAAAAAGTGCACCATATAGTTGGCAACGAATTCTAATCCTTCAGCTAGTCTCGATTTATCAAGCTCAAATATTGACAGTGTAGAAACACCGGTGGCAGTTCTTGAGTCAATATAAGGCCCCTTTCTCTTGATGTAGTCGGGGAAAGTAGGTGCTTTCATGAAACGTTCGGCTAACTGCCGAGCGCTTTCGGGCGGATAACACACTTTGCTCACGATGACCATATTTGATCTCCCTTCTTGAAACTGCGATTAGCATTCAACTTGGGCGTATGATTGCTTGTGCGTACTTAAAAAGATTTGGAGAGATTTAGCCCCTGATGGGGATGATGGGCCCCTCAGGGGCTAAATATGGGGATCTTGATGACCTCAAACATGGGAATAACTGATCTCGTTTCAGAGAGAATCGATATCGGTAACCTTTGTTTTCCAATTTTGTATGAACCATATTTGTAATGGAAAGTCAATTGGCCCACGGTATGATTTCGCGGGGTCGCTTCCCTGCCCTAAAAGCTGGGTCTATCAACTGCAAAGCTGCAATAATTGACTGATTTCAACTACTTGGTCCATTATCAAGAAAGAACCAGATCCTGTGAAATAGAGCGGCCAGCCTTAATCGCCCCGGTTTATCCCTAGAAATCCGATTCCTCTTGACAGAATCTTTCATTTTTGGTCCTAATTGCATGTGAATCACATTCAGTTCACCAAGTTCACGTGAAATCAATAGCATAACCCCAACCTTCCTGAAGGAAACCATGGCCTGCCTCCAGAAGGTGGTAAACAGAATGCCTCCAGCGGAGAAGTGTATCTGCTTGAGGGCTTTTGCATTTTAAGGGTATCAACTCGAACTGTCCCCTCCACATGAGCGCGGAGGTGGACCGGTATACACTTGCTAAACGGGCGCTCAGGAATCTTTTAACGAGAAAGATATGGCCAAAGCCCGGTACGAAAAATTTTTCAATTCAAAAAGCCTCTGTGGGATTCCAGAATCTTCAGAAGATTTTGTTTAATTCATGCCAACAGAAAAGACGTGTAACAAGAAAGCAATATTATCGATGAATTTTTGTAAGAATTCAGGGCTATTGCAGTACTGTCAAGGTTTGAGGAGGGGGAAATGAGATTAGCTAGTGTCCATCCATAAATGGTAATTATGTGATTTTCCACAAAAAATGCGCATTTTCCCGTGGACAATTTCCTTCGTTGTTGTTATAAGAAAGTAGTAACGTAGCGAAACAACAAAGAAAGAAAGGAGCACCCACTGAAAAATGCGCAAAAAGAACCAGAAGCAACTGCCCTTGATGGCCTCCGTGATTGAGCACCCACGTGCCAAAGAACTGGAGCAGATCAGCCAGATTCTTGACAGAATTCCTACCATTAATGAAATGGTATTGCAAGATCTTACCCGAGGCGGAACCAATCCTACTGGGGCCGAGGGAATGACGGCCGAGCAGATTGTGAGGGCGGCCATTATCAAGAAGACCGAAGGGTTCAGCTATGAGGAGCTCGCTTTTCATCTTGCAGATTCAATCACTTACAGAGCGTTTTGTCGCATTGGTATCGCCCGTAAGACTTTCAAAAAATCGGCGCTTTGTAGAAACATCAAGTCCGTATCGCCTGAGACATGGGAGGCGATCAACCGGCTGATTGTCGCCTACGCCGAAGACCAGGAGATCGAGAAGGGAAAACAGTCCCGGATCGACTGCACGGTTGTTTCAACCGACATCCACGAACCAACGGATTCAAGCCTTTTGTGGGACTGTGTTCGAGTCATTACGCGCATCCTTTTCCAAATCAATGAACGATTCGAGGGAGCGAAGATTCCTTTCAGCGATCATACCAAAAGGGCCAAGCGTCGAATGATGGGCGTTCTGAACGCAAAAAACGACAAGGTCCGAAAAAGCCAATACGAAGACCTTCTCAAAGTAACCGAGAAGACAGTGGGTTACGCAGAAACGGCCCTCCCGATGCTTGAGGCCCTTCCGCTCACGGGCGCCATGGACATGGTTGCAGCCCTGAGCATGGCTCAAGAGCTTAAAAGAATTCAGCCGCTGGCCCAAAAAATTATGGACCAAACCATTCGCAGAGTGATCCATAACGAAAAGGTTCCGGTCAATGAGAAGGTCGTCTCGATCTTTGAGCCTCATACCGATATCATTGTCAAGGATCGTCGAGACACCTTTTATGGTCATAAAGTCTGTTTGAGTGGTGGGCCCTCCAATCTCATCACGGACTGCCTTATCGTTGAAGGGAATCCAGCCGACGTCACTTTGACCACCACCATGCTTGATCGACATCGGGAGATCTACGGTCGTTTTCCGGTAAAAGCCGCGCTGGACGGTGGATTTGCTTCCCAAGAAAACCTCCGGGTTGCCAAAGGCAATGGGGTGAAGGACGTCTGTTTTTCAAAGAAACGCGGTCTTAAGGAAGAAGACATGTGCAAGAGCCCATGGGTATACAAAAGGCTGCGTCGGTTTCGTGCGGGCATTGAATCGGGCATCTCGTGGCTCAAGCGTTCCTTAGGCTTCGATCGGTGCACGTGGAAATCGTTTCGATCTTTCAAGTGCTATGTGTGGGCAAGCATCGTCTCAGCCAATCTGCTGACCATAGCCCGAAAACTACTGACTCCGCCAGAGGCAGAAATGGGTTAATTAGCAGCATTTAAACTCAACAAGCTTAGCAAAAGCCGCCAGGCAGAGGTATGCCAAAATTCAGGCCCAAGAGGCACTACGCAACAAAAAATGGCTCGTTGTGGTGCTCAAAATGGGACGTTGGCCAAATTGTGAATCGCATTCAGTTTTCCCTGAGCAAAAAAACCCCGTTTATGGATGGACACTAGCTATAAGAGCTTTTTCTATTACCTTGGCCATATCGCATATTGTCTTCCTGATTTTCTGTCCGGGGACTCTAGCCGACACCAGGCTTGTTAAAGATATACGGAATGGGTTTCCAGACAGCGACCCCCAATATTTTACCGATGTCAAAGGTACCCTCTTTTTTACCGCCGATGACGGAGTACATGGCCGAGAACTATGGAAAAGCAACGGTACGGAAGCCGGTACGGTCATGGTCAAGGATATCTACCCGTTAAGCAACGGCAGCGATCCACAGTATTTAACCAACGTCAATGGTACTCTGTTTTTTAGCGCCGGCCATACGACTATGAGCGGGGGTGAATTATACCGGGAATTATGGAAAAGCGACGGTACAGAAGCCGGCACGGTTATGGTGAAAGACCTAAATGCTGGTAGCCCAGGTAGACCGAGGCATTTAACGAATGTCAACGGAACGCTTTTCTTTACCGCTTACGATAATACAGACAATGAATTATGGAAGAGCGACGGTACGGAAGCTGGTACGGTCATGGTCAAGAACATCGCTCCACGTTTGAAATTCGAGAGTTTCCCGGATTTTCTTACTAATGTAAACGGTACGCTTTTCTTTAGCGCCAACGATCACGTCCACGGCAGGGAGCTATGGAAAAGCGACGGTACGGAAGCCGGCACAGTCATGGTCAAAAACATCCATCCAGATCCTCTAGATATCGAATTAGAAGACAGCAGTACTCCACTGCATCTCACAGCCGTGGGAGGTTTACTTTTCTTCACAGCAGATGATGGTTCTACTGGGCGTGAGCTGTGGAAAAGCGACGGTACAGAAGCTGGCACGGTGAGGGTTGGGGACATTTGGGGACTTACAATAGGCAGTGAACCCTTATGGATAACACACTTTGGTTTTATAGTCGCTTTCAGCGCCAATGACGGCCTTTCTGGCCGGGAACTTTGGGGAAGCAGACTCGGTTTGGACACCTACCTGATTAAAGATATAAGAACTGTTTTAGGCTATCCCGAGCTAAGCAGTGATCCTCAATATCTCACGGTTGTGGGCGATACTCTCTTTTTTGCCGCCACGGCGGCGGACGGGACAGCCAGAGAATTGTGGAAAAGCGACGGTACGCAAGCCGGCACCGTCATGGTCAAGGATATCAATCCACTTGGGGACAGTTCGCCGTATGGTCTTTCAAATGTTAATGAATCGCTTTACTTTTCCGCTAATGACGGCGTGCATGGCGAAGAGCTATGGAAAAGCGACGGTACGCAAGCCGGTACGGTCATGGTAAAAGATATTCCCACGTGGGCTGGAATAGGTAGCCACCCTGGCGGTTTGATCGACGTGAATGGCACGATCTATTTTAGCGCTATTGACTCACACGGGCGTGAGCTTTGGAAAAATGACGATTCGGCCGCGACCATGCCCCTTCCGGAATCTCAACGGGCCTTTGCATCCGCCCCAGTGCCGGCCCCGGTCCTAAACGCGGACCCGGCATTGGCCAACCCCATAGGAATTGGGTCTGTTGCCACGGGAGGCGACACGCTGGACATCAGGATCGGGACAATTGGCTTTTCCGGTCCCGCTGATGTCTACTTTGCCGTTCTGGCTCCCCACGCCCTGGGAAGCGACATCCTTCTGTATACCGGAGGGACATTCGTGGCACTATCTCAAGCGGGACTTGAGCCCTGGATTGCCAGCACAAGCGGTCCATTGGACCAAGGCCTGTTCGGGGCCATTCCAATTTCAATGCTCCCATCGGACAATTACACTCTTTTCTTCGCCTTGGCACCTGCCGGCAGCCCACTGGCGACTTTCTATCTCTGGTCAACCGCTTTCACGGTCCCCTGATCGTGTCTGAGAGTTAGACCTCCGCCCAGCTTTCCTCGGTATGGGCGGAGGAGACAGGTCTGTCTTTTTCGCCGGCGCGATTGCATATGCCTGCTATTATGTTGCGAGTTGACCTAACCCTTCGGAAGGAGGGGTGTTTCGTCTCTCTGATTGGGATATCCAGAATCGGCTGTCGTGACGGTAGGTTATCAAGGATTTGGGGGACGTGAGTTCCGCAGCCCGCAACATAATTTTTCTCCTCCATTTGCACCTCTCCCTGTGGTTCCCGGCCCCTTTTCCCCCTGGCTCTAAAGGGTGTCGAGCCACGCCATAATGTTCTGGTTTCCCTCCCACTGAAGTAATTCGTCTATCTTCGGGTCATGGGTGATGACCGATTGCATGTACTTGATAAAACCGCTCTGGATGTGGCGTCTTCGGTTGAGATCGAGCTGGAGGTAGGCCATGGTGGACTGGATGTTGTCATGGCCCAAGCGGTTTTTGATGTCCGTGACGGGCTGCCCCCGGTGGAGCAGATCCATGGCCCGGCTGTGCCTGAAGGAGTGGACCGGATGGATGTGCTGAAGGCGTTTTTGGGGCAAGGCCGTGGTGAGATACTTTTGACAGATCCGGTAGATACCGTGGCGGGTAAGCTCCTCCCCTCGCTGATTGACAAAAAGACGGTTTTGATAAAGGGGTTTTGGGGGGATGCGATATTTTTCGATGTAGAGACGGAGGAGCTGAGAGGTCCGTTTCTCGATATCGATCAGGCGGAATCGGTCCCCCTTTCCCAGGATGGCCAGGGTGTGTTGCTGGGGGTTGAAGTAGTCGAGATGGAGGTCGGCGATCTCGGATGCCCTGGCCCCTGAGTCGAAGAGGAGATGAAGCAGGACATAGTCCCGGAACCCCTCTTTTTTCTTGAGATCGACGGTATCAAAGATTTTCAAGATCTCATCGTGGTAGAGGAACCCGATGAGCGTTTTCTGGTAGCGCTTTTGGGGGAGGTTCAAAATGGTCTCTGCCGACTTTCGCTGATCGGGGTGCATGAAGCGGATCATCTTGGCAAAGGATTTCAGGACGGCGAGTCGATGGTTGCGGGTGCGTGGGAGGTTTTTCCGCTCTCCCTGGAGATTGTCTAGAAACGACAGGATGAGACGGGAGGAGAGATGTTCCACCCTTAGGGACCCGACCTTGATCCCGTAGTAATTTGCAGCGAAGGGCAGAAAGAGCTTGAAGGCATCCCTGTAGGCTTTGACGGTATGGGGGCTGACCCCCTTGATGTGGGGAAGGTATTGGCTGAAGAACTGGTGGACAAGGGGGTTGAGCTTCATCGTATTTTTTGCTGCCAAAGGGAAAAATCGACGAGATTGTTGCGACTCATGGCATCGGCCACCTTGAGATAGACGGAGGTGTACTGGTACTTGCTGTGACCCAGGTAGGCGGCCAGGACCGGGAGAGCGCTCTGGGCAGATTCCCCCCTCTCTTTGATGCGGACCAGCGTGTTGACTGCAAAGGAGTGGCGCAGGCAATGGGGGGCAGGCTGGGTGAAGTTCGTATTCCCAATGACCCTTCGTCTCTGATCAATGCCGATTTTCTTCAGTGCTTGATGAAAGACGTATTCGATGTGGCCGCGTTTCAGGGGCCCATGGTCTTTGCCTGCCACGAGAAAAGGGTTTTGGTCGTGGGGATGGAAGGATTTTCGCACCGTGAGGTAATTGTCCATATCGATCATGACGGCCTTGGGAAGAGCAATCAACCGTTGCTTTTTGAACTTGGTCTTTTCGATATAAAGGGTGCCGTCATCTTTTCGGTAATGATGTTTCATGGCCATCAGGGGCTCTGATATTCTCATGCCGCAACGGGCAAGGAGGAGCACGGTCAGGTACACGGCCAAGTCAGTCAAAAAATACCTCTCGTTTCGACGCACTCTACGACAGAGAACTTGAAGCAACTGATCGATCTGTTCGGGTGAGAGGACAAAAGGGACGACGGTATTTCCCTTGAGACGGGGGATGTCCAGAAGGGGATTTTCAAGGACTTCCTCCCGGCGCAAGAGGAAGTTGAACAAGCCCCTCAGCGACGAGAACAGGTGGTTGATACTGTTTGGCTCTATCTCCAGGTTGGCCCTCATCTCGAGAAAGTAGGAGTGCGTCAGTGCTTGCCAATCGGCATTGGTCTTTTTCAGGTAACGGTCAAAGACAAGAAATTGAGCTCGGGAAAGTGTTGTGTTGTACCCCAGGTCTCGGCGGTAAGCGATAAAGTCGTTCAATTGGGGGGAGAGGAAACTTTCAAAGTTCTTCATGGAAGAGCACCTTCCTCATGAGCTTGGTGTCGATATGGAGATATCGATGGGTGGACTGGATGTCCTGGTGCCCCAACATCTCTTTGACCTCATAGATGGAGTGTCCCGTGTCGAGGAGATTTTGAGCATAGGTATGCCTCAGCCAGTAAGCCGAGGAAGGAAGCCCTGCCTGCATCATGGCTTCTTTAATGGACCAAATCACATTTTTGGAACTGACAGGGCGGTAGGGGAACTGATGAACGAGGAAAAGGTGCCTGGAAAGGCCCTTCGGTCTTGCCTTGCTCACGTAGAGGGCGACGGCCTTGAGGGTGGTCTCAGGAAGAGGCAGGGTGAGGCGTTCTCCCCCTTTTCTTTCCCTGAGGGTGATCTCCCCCTGCTGGAAGGAGATATCGTCAAGTGTAATCCGGCTGATCTCAACGGGCCTCAGCCCCAGAGAGGAAGCCAGGTGCACCATGGCATGGGTCCTGATCTGAGTAGGGGTTAAAAGCTTCAAAGAGGCGAAGAGTTTTTTCACCTGTTGTGGGCGCAAAAACCTGGGCAGCCTGCTCTGGGCATACTGAGGGGGTCCCACCAAAAGCGGGGCCAGGTCCCTTTTGAGGATCCCCAGTTCATGATAGAGGTACTTCAAAAATCCTTTGAGACAATTGCGATAAATCCTGCGGCTATGCTCCGAGACGTTGAACGTTGCCAAGAAACCGTCGCAGTGTTCGATCTTGAGCGCAGAAAGGGCAATGTTATTTTTGTCCAGATACGCACTAAAGGGGCGAAGGACGGTTCCAATCTGTTTGATGAGTGCGGGGGAACTGCCCAGGCTTTGGGCGTGATAGAGGCGATATTCTTCGTAGACGCCCGAAAGCGGCGGCCTTGGCTTTGAGAGCGGAAAGGGCTGAGCGATTTTCCCCTGGCTGAGGAGATAATCCGATAGCGCCGTGAGCGCACCACGGACCCCCTTGTATCCCCTTTCGGTTTCAAACGCATCGATGGCCTTGAAGGTGAACATCTCCATCCCAAGTAAGGCCTTTCTGGATCACATAGACGGCAAAGTCCCTCAGGATCTGGATATGGCGCGAGGAGGCCGGGGAACGTTCGTGCGTTTCCTTGAGCCATCCCGTGTAGTCCAGTATCACTTCCATGAGGAGACTTCCGTCCTTATGGCTCACCATCGCTTCTCCCGCAAGGACTGTTGAACAAGGGGTGCAACCCGATCTTCCCGATCAGGTCGGGCCCTCGGGGGTAGTGTTCTTCGAGGCAGATCCAGGACCTGAAAGAGGGTCCCGTCAAAGGCGATCAGGTCCCGCTTGATCAATCCGTCTCGGGCCATGATGTAGTCATCGACAGAGAACTCAAGAAGCGAGCAGATCCCATCGTAGGCGTAAAAGGACAGGCCGTTGCGGTCAGAGACCAAAACAAGAAAGAAGTAAAGAAGAAGCTCTTTCTGGCTGAGGGCAGAGAGAAACCCGTCGGTGACAAAGCGGTGGGGGATAAAACTGAACCCCCCGTCAATACGCCTGAGCCGCTTGGGCTGGAGGATCTTTTTCCGGATCATGGCCGCCCCCTTTCTCATGGAGCCGACCGTAACCCGCAAAGGCTTCAAAGTCGATTGGCTCTTGAAAACCCAGACCAGGGTAGTCGGTCTATTTTACCAGTCAAGACAGCCAGTTGCCCCCTTATCACCTCTTGAAAACGCCGGACCCATAGTTGGCCGAAATACTCAATGATCATAAGATGTTGGACCCCGATCACCTCTTGAACATACTCAAGGGGCAGTCCGGACTTGATCCGGCTCCTGGGCGGGGAAAGACCCGTGGATGTGGCCTCAATTTTCTTGGCCAGGTAGTTCGCTTTGAAATAGTCCCCATTGCTTCGATTCCACTGGGCGCACTTCAACCGGTGCCACTCTCTTTGGCATTGAGGGTCGGCACAGGTCTTTTGGCGGTCTTTCAGTTTCGGGTTGGGCCTAAACCAGCGCCGGCAGATCCGACACGGACGTTTCTTGCAAACCCATGCCTCTGACATCGCTTTCTCTCCTCTACCTTCAGGTGAGAAAGCGAGTCTAAAAGACCACCAATAAAACTCAATCAAATAGAATCAAGTTTCGGAAGACGAGAATCAGAAGAATCAAATGGAGACTTAATCCAAAAACAAAAGGAGGGAATCAGATGGAGTGATCCAAATAGACTCAACATAACCAGACCCGCAACACAACTGCTATCTACATGTAATAACGTGCAAATTCGGAAACCATGTTGTTTGGATTGCATATCACCAGATTTCCGGCAGACAAATAAACCTGCAACCAGTCTCACTGGAGCCCTGGTGAAGTCCTTGAAGCCCCTCCAGGGTTCCATGATGGTATCTTTCTCAGAGTGTTCTCATCAATCAGGTGCTGAATCCAAAAGATCCGCTTGGGTCCCTTCTTGGAAGGGTCCCTCAAAACACCTTCCTGTACCCCTCAATCCTCTAAAGGTCATTCCTCCAAATCTGCCTGTCCTCCGTCCTCCAGGACCGCCCAGGCGGCTGGCCACGAAGGCTTCCTAGTCACCGCCCTGCGCCCCAAAGCGTGAATAGCCCTGCACATCGCTCATCAGCTCGGCGAAGACATCGGCGATCTCCTCGACTCCAAAGTGCTTTTGCCCTGGAGCGAAGGAGAAGGTGTAACCTGGCAGGGATGGGGCGATGACCATGAATGAATCGTTGGGGTCCGCCCTAAAGCAGCCAGGGTCGCTGGGTATGGCGCCTTTGGGAAATCAGCAGGACCTCTTCAATAACTTCAAACCAAAAGGAGGAAGAGCTATGAAAATTTCAGAGGCCGTAAACCTGTTTCTGGAGTACCATAAGGCCCATTCTAAAGAAAATTCGGTCAGGGCATACAATTTGGTTCTTAACCAACTCCTTCAATAATTTGGAAATGAAAACCTGGAAGGGATAACCACGGAAAGGATTCTCGCCTTCCTGAATCGAATTGTAGAGGGGAAAAAGCCGCAGACTAAACGAACTCGCTACTCCCACTTAATGGCATTTTTCAACTTTATAAAAAACAATCTTGATCCGGGCTTTCGAAATCGGTGCGATACCCCTATGTTGAAAAAACTCTTCAGGTCCAGACGAACGTTTCAGTGGGACATCATCGAGAAGGAAACCGTTGATGAGATTATCTTCAGTTAACAACCTTGAGCCAGCCGTTACTGACAGTGCAGGGAGTCAACAGCTGGACTGCATCGGGCAGACAGGCCGGGGTCTCGCACAGGGCGTCGAAGAATTCCCCCTTGGGGAGGTTTTTGAGCGCCAAGTCCACCATAAAACCGCTTCCTCCAAACTACGCCGTTTCCACCCGGCAGGGAACATAGCGATGCATGGGGGTTCCGACAAAGTCTCGGTTTGTGTTTTTTGTTAATCGGTTGACGTTAGCGCCGTATGTAACGCCATCGTAGACAAGACCAAATCCTTGCGGAATGATGACCTGGCCCTTTCTGGCATCTGTGGTTACTTCGACCTCTATCGTTTCCTCGCCTGCTTCCGTGATGACCCTTACCATCTGTTTGTCAACGATGCCCAGCGTTTCTGCATCCGAGGGATTAATGGCCAGAGTGCAAGCTCTTCTGCCTTCGTTCCACGCCGGATCTCTCATACCCGTATTGGCGTTCATGTCCATATGGCGTCCTGCCATCAGGATCAATGGAAATTCAGCATCAAGTTTCAGCCGTTTCTCTTCCTCACCGGGACTGATTTCCTTTATCCACTCTTCTGCCTCTGCGGTATGAAGCCGTATCCTGCCGTCCTTTGTGGCCAATCTACCAAGGTTTTTTCCGATATCCTGAACTCCGACCAATACGCCTTCCGGATGGTCGATGATGGCCTGGTAGAGGGCCAGCCCCTGGTCCGGTCCGGCGTCGAATCCCACCTTCGCCGCCTCCTCCTGCTTTGCCGGGGACCTCTGTAAAAACCCGGTGAAATAGCCGGCCAGGTGGGCGGAACCGATGGCATTACCCAGCGTCTTGGCTGCTATGAAGGGCACCTTCTTCATGTTCTCAGGATGCTCCATTACATAACCTATCAGCGCATCACGGTATGTCTTCAGGCTGCCGCTTCCGGCAGCCCGGTAAAGCGAGTCGGGTAGTGCGGGAACCAGCCCCATGGCGTCGGCCAGGAGAGTGAATATCTCACCCGCTTCTTTCTGCTCTCCGTCTACCTCAACAACAGGCCGGCGCATCCGGCTGACTACGTCCAGGAAACCTTCCTTGGTTTTGGAGGGGATAATGGCGTCCGCCGGGCCCCATGATTCGTAGGTTGACCTGCAGGGCAGGACATAGTGTGCAAGTGCGGCAGTCTCACTCATTGCAATCTCGTTTACCACCAGCAGATCGAGCCGCCCGAATGCCTCTTCATACGCGGTGGTATCGGCGTAGGACCGCAATGGATTGGCTCCCAGGACGAAGGCGGCCCTCAGCCGGTCGGGACGGTCGTTGGCGATCTCTTCCGGCATGACATTGGGAGGGAACATCCCCGCGATGGCCGGGATGTTGGTCACCGCTGTCCTCCACGTCTTGGGGTCATTCGGATCTGAGTACATCTTTCCGCCCACCAGGTAGTCTCCTCCCGGCACACCGATGCGCCCGCAGATCGCAAGCAGCACAACGATCAGATAGGATACAAGAGCGCTGTGCCGGTTCATCAGGATGCCAAGATCGTCACGCAGGCAGGACCGGCGTTTAGCGAATTCCCGGCAGACCCGGAACACCTGGTCGTACTCCAGCTCGCAGACCTTTAGCGCCGCGCTCACGTCAAATCCGTCGAACCAGGGCAGTATCTCCTTGAACCCGTTAACGTGCTTGTCGATGTATTCCCGGTTATGCATACCCTCTCTGAGGATGATGGCAATCATCGATTTTAACAGCAAGGCATCCGTACCCGGCCGAAGGGCCAGGTGAATATCCGCTATTTTCGCAGTTTCCGAACGCCGCGGGTCGATCACCACGAGCAGCTTGTCCGGGTCTTTGGAGATTGTGGTCAGTACTCTCCGGGCCTGGGGGATATGGTGGCTCATCATCCCATTCCAACCGACGGCCATCAGCATCTCGGTATTCTCGTAATCAGGTACCAGCTCGAGCATCTGGCTTCGGAATGTCAGCCCGTGTGCCCAATACCGGCCGGCAAACTCCTGGTTGGCGGATGAGTACTGGTATCGCGACCCAAGTGCCTGAACGAAGCCGGCCAGGAACCGGGTCGGGTAGAAGTTGAATTCGCCCCCGCCGGCTACCGAGGCCAGGGACCGCGGCCCATGCGCTTGAAGTATCTTCTTGAGCTTTTCTGCGATCTCTCCGATTGCCTGATCCCAGCTTATGCGTTCAAACTTGCCCCCCGCCTTCTTCATCGGGTAAAGCAACCGGTCCGCATTGTGCTGGTGATAAGCGATGTTCAAGCCCTTTCGGCAGGCGTATCCTTCGCTGATAGGGCTGTCCTTGTCAGGGCGGACCTTGATAATGCGGTTTCTTTCAACTTTGACTTCAAGGCCGCAGCAGACAGCGCACATTACGCAGGTGGTCTTTTTCCATTCCTCCACGATACGCTCCTTTCCTAAATGTTTCTTTAGAACATTCTAAGGAAAAGCCCTTTTAAAAAGATTCCTTTTCATAGTGTAAGTCCTTTCGTTAAACCCGGCCGGCATTGATAGCCTCCCTAAAGGCCTTGGCATCTTTCGGGGGCTGTGGAAAACCCGGTTTATTGACCATGGAGATAGCTTGTGAAGGACAGCCGGTGGCGCAGACAGCGCATCCGAAACAGCGGTCCAGGTTGACTTGAGGAAGGTCGTTATCTCCCATAGTCAGGGCTTCAGCCGGGCAGCGATCCAGGCAGGTTTGACAAGCTATGCATAAATCGGGATCAAAGACAGGTTCAAAACCGGAGTTGAAAAACAATCCAGGTTTTGGTTTGGCCAAGGCATTTTGCACTGCAACGCAGTGCCAGCGGTCGCAGTTTCACAAAAAGCCGATGCCTTCAGCCATGTTTTGACTCATGTGAATCAAACCGGCTTCTTCAGTTCGGTTCAAGACCTCCCGGGCTTCTTGCTTGCTCACTTTTCTGCCCCCCAATCGATCGATGGCGAATTGGGCCGAGGGGCCAAACTGCATACAGACATCATTGGGCATCCCGTGGATGTCTTCACCTCTTAAGACCGCAGCATGACGGCAGTAGCAGGTTGTGACGGCAATGGGGTCGGATTGGTCGATAAAAGTCTGAACCTGATCATAGGTATGAACTTGATTGTCGACCTTAACCACGGCATCGACCGTGATGACCCGTGAGGTGGGAAAGGTCATTACGGTTCGATCAGCCTTTTGATCAAAGGCCTTTTTATAAGCGTAAATCAGTTGGGCGATCTTTTTATCCCGGTCGGTGGTTTTTCCTGGCATGAATTGAAATTCCAGTATACCGGGCATAAACCGGGCCGACTGATAAACCCGTTTTTGATCGGTGCTCAGGGCCAGGCATAAGCCTTTGTCAGCCATGGCCTCCAGAACGGCCTCGACTTCCTTTTCATCCCTGCCCAGGCCTGCGGCCAAGGTCTTGGCTGTAAAAAAACCTTTAGGCATGGCATTGTTGATTTCGGCCTCGGTGGGGGTAAATAGTTCCTCTACCAAGGAGAAGAACTCAGGGATATCCATCCCAGCATAACCGCCGCCCCGCTTTTTCATAACTTCCAGTAATTGTCGGTACACTTCCTGACTCATGGATTTTCCTCCCTAATTTTCACTGGATCTTTTAAAAAAGACAAAATGCAACAGGTGGTTTTACTTCGGTTGCGTCCGCCCGATCCCGGGTACAATTCTCGCTTCTTTATGGGGGTTGTGTTTTACCCGCGCTTCCGCTTTGGATCCGGCCGTAACGTAGACCCGTTCCGCCCGGTCCCTGAGGGGCTTCAATATCCTTTCAACATGATCCTTCTTGTTGTTGAGGTAACCTGGTTTGACGTCTTCGCCGGCCGGACACACGGCCATGCAGTAACTGCATCGATAGCTCATCCGAAACATCAGGGACTGCCACATGAGGGCCGTCTCCCGGTCATCGAAATGGGTGCGGTACTCCTCCATATTCTGAGAGGTGACCATGGACTCCACCCAATTCTGAAACCCGACATAATTGTCTCTGTAGGTGTGTGTGAGGCAGGCCAAAAAGTCGAAGGGTTGCCCTTTGGTGATGGCCCCCGTGGGGCAGACGGCCGCGCACAGCTTACAATCGATGCAGGGGTTGTCCTCAAGGGGACGATCATATTCACTCATAACCCCGTTGATCAGGATACTTTCCAATTGAATGCAGCTGCCGTACTTCGGGTGCAGAACCAGCCGGTTCGTTCCCATGTGTCCGAGACCGGCCTCCACAGCCATGGTCTTGTGACTTACATCCCAAATCTTCCCCGGATACCGATCAAGCGCCATGGGCCATCCCTTGTTGACCACGACCCCCCGAATGCCCAGTTGATTCAGGCGGCGAAGGATCTTGCGAGCCACGCTTGAAGTCTTATCCCCCGTGTGATGAAACTCTTCATTGGCCACGTAACGGGCCGGGCTCTGAATGTTCTCGCGGTTGTTCAGCACGATGACGGAAATGATACTGCGCGTAAGGGGATAGACGTATAGCATTCCCTCTCGCTCCTTTTGAAGCGATTCCCGGTCCATATCCACCAGGCCCACATCGTCGGCCCCGGCCTCCAGACATATCTTTTTGATCGTCTCGGCGGCGTAGATCCTCGTTCCCTGCGCTTCTTCAAGT
>CAVOVO010000025.1:0-99267 GCA_963699845.1 uncultured delta proteobacterium | reverse complement strand
GCAGCCGCCCTCCGGCACGTCGATCGAGATGCCGTGGATGACGGGCTCGTCGCCGTAGGCGAAGACGACGTTGTCGAGTTGCAGGTGCCCGGCGATCCGGCCGATCTCGGGAGCACCCTCGCGATCGGTGATGTCCCGATCCGCGTCGAGGACGGTCGAGATCTTCGTCATCGCTGCACTTGCCGCCTGTACCTGCCCGTAGAGCTCCGAGAGCTCCTGCAGCGGCTGAAGATGCTGCAGCATTCCCATGGCAGCGATCAGCGTTCCGATCTCGAGCGAGCCGGAGTCGATCATCTTCGCGCCCGCGAAGAGAACGCCGACCGTGGCGATCGCGCCCAGGAACTCGATCGCGGGGAAGAAGAACGACGACAGCTTCTGGGCGTAGACGTTCGAGACGCGGTTCGCCTCGTTCAGGTCGGCGAACTCGGACTGGAACGCCCGCTCGCGGCCGAACGCCTGAACCACGGCCATCCCCGACACCGACTCGGCAAGTTGTGCCGTGACAGCCGCGATTCGCGTCCGGACGTCGGCGAATGCGACGTGCGAGGTGGTCTGAAACCAGCGTGTGACGACGATGCCGGGCGGCAGGATGATCAGCGCGACGACGCCGAGGCGCCAGTCGAGCACGAAGAGCCCGACGATCGCCGCCACCAGGGTCATCGAGTTCACGACGAGCGTCGTCAGCCCCTGATTCAGGACATCGGAGAGCGCATCGACATCGCTCGTCAGCCGTGCGATGATCCAGCCCGCCTTCTGTTGCGAGAAGTACCGGAGCGACAACGAGGTCAGATGCTGGAACAGGTCCCCGGTGCAGGTCCAGCACGATCTGCTGGCCGATTCCGGCCAACATCAGCCACGTCGTCGTCCCGAGGATCCAGGCGGTCAGGCCGACGCCGATGTAGAGCACGACGTCAGCCGTCAGCCGAGTCGCGTCGCCGGCCTTGATCCCGTTGTCGATCGCGTCGCCGACGATCGCCCAGCCGGCGACGGGCGCCGCCGCCGAGACGGCAGCGATCAGCATCACACCGGTCAACCTCTTGCGGCGGCCGCCCGTGTAGCGCCCGAGGCGGGACAAACCGGTGCGGCGGCTATGCGGCAAGCGCTTCGTCTCCAAAGAGGTCGGTGAACGCGCCACCGAGGCGGATGAGATCCTGCGGCAGTCCGCTCTCGACGATGCGGCCGTCCTTCAGGACAACGGCCCGGTCGGCAACGAGGATCGTCGAGAGCCGCTGGCCCGCGATGAGCACCGTTCGGCCTGCCACTGATGGGCGTAGCGTGGCGACGAGGTGGCGCTCCGTTTCGGTATCGACGGCGGACATCGGGTCGTCGAGCACGATCACGCGCGAGCGTGCCACGAGCGCACGCGCAAGCGCGACGCGCTGACGCTGACCGCCGGAGAGGTTGACTCCCCGCTCTCCGATGAGCGTGTCGTAGCCGTTCGGCAATCCGTCGACGAATGCGGCCACGCCGGCCGCCTCGCAGGCGGCCAGCACGTCTGTCCAGTCGGCATCGGGCCGGCCGGCGAGGAGGTTGTCTCGTAACGGCACGGAGAAGAGGACGGGCTTCTGGGTCACGAGAGCGACCGAGTCGCGAAGCTCGCTCAGTGCGATCTCGCGGCTGTCGACGCCGCCGATCAGAACGCGCCCTGCGGTCGGGTCGTAGAATCGTGGCAACAGGTTGAGGAGCGATGTCTTGCCGGAGCCCGTCGCGCCGCAGACGGCGACGATCTCCCCGGGAGCGACCTCGAGGTCGACCCCCGACAGCACCTCGCTGCCGACGCCGTAGCTGAAGTGAACCCCTTCGAGCCGAATCGTCAGCGGCCCGTCCGGCAGCGGCAGCGGATCGTCCGGCTCGGGAAGAGCCTTGATCGAGCCGAGCCATGCGAACGAGCGCGACGCGGCCGCAGTCGCCCGTTGTCCGAGGTTGATGATCCACCCGAGCGCCTCGAGCGGCCAGACGAGTTGGAGAAGTAGCGTGATAAACAGTGTGAACTGGCCGATCGTCAGCGTTCCGTCGATCGCCTCCTTGCCGCCGAAGTAGAGGACGGCGGCGATCCCGAGAGAAGGGAGGAAGATCAGGCCGGGGAGGAAGTGCGCCTCGATCCCCGCCTGGCGCATCGTCTCGTGGCGGACCGCCTCGGCGCGATCGCCGAATCGGTCACGGACATCGTCCTCGCGCCCGAACGCCTGCACCATCTCGATCCCGATGACCGCCTCGTCGGTGGCTTCGGTCAGATTCCCTTTGCGCGCCTGGACGATCCGCGAGATCGGAAAGACCTTGTGCGCGAAGACGTAGGTGAGGACGGCGATTGGTGGCATCGCCAGGGCAGCGAACAGCGTCAGCCTGGCGTTGACCGAGACAAGGACGATTGCCGCTCCGACGAGCATCATCACGCTCTGCAGCGCCTGGACGACGCCCCAGCCGATGAAGTAGCGCACCGGGTAGATGTCATTCGTCGCCCGCGAGATCACCTCGCCGGTCGCGTGGCGGTCGTAGAAGGCGCGGGGAAAGCGAAGATACGCGTCGTACATCATCCCGCGCAGTCGCGCTTCGACAGCGACACCGACCCGCGCGGTCGAGTAGCGGCGAACGAAGTTGAATCCAAAGCGCAGCGCGGCCAGGAGGACGAACAGCCCGAGGTACGGGAGCAGGAGCGCGCTGTCGCCCCCGTCGATCGCGTTGTCGATCGTGCGTTGGATCAGGATCGGGATCGCGAGCGAGAGCCCGGTGAAGACGAGCGCGCACGAGAGGCCCAGTGCGACGAGACGCCACTGCTCCCGCCACAACGGGTAGAGGTGGCGCAGGGTGGGCCAGAGGGTCAGATCGGTTGGGTCGACGTCTTGCACGCGCGGGGCTCCTCATACCGTGTCGCTGCGACACGCATCCGGTTGGAACATGATCTGTCGCTTCGATCGGGCGGCGAGCGACGCGCCGCCCGGAGCGGGACTCCGAGGCGGTCGGCCGGCGCACTCTACCATCCTCGGCGGCTGCGACAGCGATCCGACGTCATCTTGGCCTTGACAGACATCAGTGTGATGTCATATGGTGGTCACATGGACATCGAACGACACGTACAGGCGATCCAGGCCGACCTCGGGGCCGCGGCGGCTCTCGGAGACGAGGCGTCGGTCGCCGCCGGCGAGCGGCTCATGGCGGCGGTCGGCTCTGCACTTCAACTGCGGCTACTCGACGTCCTCACCGAGGCGTCGCTCGCACTCAACGACCAGCTCTCGTCCGGTCACGTCGAGGTCCGCCTCGCCGGCCGTGACCCGGAGCTCGTCTTCGTCGAAGATCTCGCACCCGAGCCCGAGTTGCCGCCGACACGCGGCGACGACCTCAGCGCGCGAATCACCCTGCGCCTTCCCGAGGCGCTGAAAGTCCAGATCGAAGTCGTCGCGAGCGGCGAGGGCGTGTCGGCGAACGCCTGGATCGTGCGCTCGCTCGCTCGCGCCGTCGAGCCCCGAAAGAGCCCGGGGCAGAGCGGTAACCGTCTACGCGGCTTTGCCCGCAGCTAGAGGCTCGATCCGCACGTTTCACGAGAGGAGTTCGAATGACGCTCTATCCATCACTCTTCGGCAGTGTCGATCTCCCGGCCTTCGACGAAGGTCGTCCGCCACGCCATCGCCCTGACGGTGTTCGCGTCGTCCGGCGGCCACCGCAGCCGGGACCCGGCGGCCGGTCATGACCCACTTTGCCACGACGGGCCACGTGTCGCTGACCGTGAGCCTCGGCAGCGGGGAGGTGTTCGTCGCCGCGAGGAGCGAGCCCGGGGTCGAGATCGACCTGATCCCACTTCGCGACAACGACGCCACGCGTCAGGCGATCGCGGACGCACGCGTCGAGATGACCGGAAGTGGAGACGGTCACGAGATCGTGGTGCAGTTGCAGAAGAGGTCGGGGTTCCTGGCCGGCTTTGGTGCCAAGGTCGGCGTCCGGGTGCGTTGCCCGCACGGCAGCGATCTCGATCTCCGTTCCGGTTCGGCCGATCTCGAGGCGACGGGTGATCTCGGCGTGGTCGCCGTCAAGACATCGTCCGGCGACGTCTCGCTCGAACGAGCGGAGCGACTGCGCTTTGCAGCCGCGAGCGGCGATCTCCGCGCCGACGAGGTCGCGGGTCCGAGCGACTGCCGCACGGCGTCAGGTGACGTGAGGATCCGTCGCTGCGGCGGGCTCCTGAACGCGAACCTCGTCTCGGGTGACCTGTCGGTCGGCGCTGCGGCGGCCGGTCTCTCGGTGGCGACGGTCTCGGGGGATGTTCGCTTCGAGGCCGCCGGCGGGGGCGGAATGAGAGTGCAGTCCGTCTCGGGCGACGTTCGCCTTGCCATCGCGCCCGGCGAGCGCCTCTATATCGACGCGAGCTCGGTCAGCGGGCGCATGCGGTCGGAGCTCGACCTGGGCGACGATCCGTCCGTCGAGGGGGAGGAGCAGGTACACGAGCTTCGGGTCCGCACCGTCAGCGGCGACCTCCTGATACTCCGCGGTACGCCCGTGGCCGCCTGACGGCCTCTACTCCGCCTCTGCGAGCGCCTCCGCGAGGAGCGCCATCGCGAAGCACTGCCAGGCGAGGTCGCTGTCGAGACGCAGTGCCGTCAGCGTCTTCGTCGTTGAGGGGAGCTGTTTTGCCAACACGTTCAGCGATGAGAGGCCCGTGGCGAGCTGGGCGCGACGCTCGGGGTCGTTGAGGTCGTCGGCGAGAGCGGTCACTGCCCGCCCCTGGAGCTCGAGTGGGCGCCGAGGGTCACCGCCGGCGGCAAGGAGGAGCTCCGAGCGGCGGAGGGCGGCGTTCGCCTCCTCGGGAGAGAGGGTGACGTGGCGGCTAGCGATGAAGCAGAGGAGGACGAGTCGATCGTCCTCCGCGACCGCCTCCGCGTGCCGGAGAGCGTCGAGGATCGCGTCGTCGGAGGTCATCTCGGAATAGCCCCGGGTGCGTGCGTGACGGCTCAGGGCGAACGAAGCTGGCGCTTCAGGGCGTTCCAGCGTGCGGGGGTGCCGCGTCCCTGGAAGCCCCCGACGAACCGGCCCTTCGCATCGACCAGGATTACGGCGGGCTGATACGTGGCGCCGAAGCGGCGCGAGAGCTTTCTCTTCGGATCGGCGATCGACGGCCATGTCCAGCCGTACTTCTTCAGGAAGACGCGTGCGTCGGCGTTCGTGTCATTGGTGTTGAGACCGAGGAATCGGTATCCCTTGCCCTGCTTCTTCACCCAACGCGCGTAGGCAACTGCCTCGCTCTGACACGTGCTTCACCACGACGACCAGACGTTGATGAAGACTGGCTTGCCGCGCAATTTGGCGAGCGATGCCTTGCCGCCCGTGACCGTTGGGCCGACGGTCCTTGGCGCGGGCTTCCGCGTCGCTGCAGATGCGGTCGTGATCGCGACGAGCGCGACACAGACCGCCACAGCGACGACGAGCTGAGGTGCGGATAGGCGCCTTGACACGATGTCACGGTAGCCGCTCATCGCCGTTCGTTCGAATCTGTTAAGAACCCGGCGAGGGCGTGGCATGCGTTCAAGCCGGCTGGGGAACGGGCCGATAGAGAAGGTATGCGGCGCCTGCTCGCGCTCACGGCAACAATCCTCCTTGCGCTCGCTGCGGTCGGGGCAATCACCGTCCCGGTGCCCGTCGTGTCGCAGGCGATCGCTGCCCCTGGGCCACCAGCCCTGGTCGCCCGATCGTGGGCCGATGCCCAGATCGAGACCGTCACCGCTGCCGGGATCCTCGGAACGGAGCCCGGGACCTTCCGTGCGACGGATCCGCTGACGCGAGGAGAGCTCGCGGAGGCGATTGCCGCCTGGGGCAAGCGCGCGACGATTCCGGCCGACCCGGGCCGACTCGTGACGATGCGAGAGCTCGATGCGCAGCTCGTTGCCGCGCTCGGGTTGCGTGACGCCGCGCGGCGCATCCGGGGGTCGGCGCAGGCGGCGGGCCTGACACCGACGGCGATGCTCGGCACGGAGACGGTTGCCCGCCTTCTCGGTCTCCGGCTGAACCATCCGCAGGATCAGGATCAGCTCGAGTTGCTGCCGAACCAGCCGGCGACGCGGGCCGAGGCGGCCTACTCGTTCGCTCGTGCGATGGCGCTGTCCACGGGGCAGATCTCGTGGCTCGACCAGCTCAGCCGGACATTCGCGCTCCCCGATCTCGGTGAGTGGCAGAGCGCTGTCCTCACGCGGGCGCTGCGGTTCGTAGGGTACCCCTACGTCTGGGCCGGAACATCGGAAACCACGCAGAAGCTGTGGAGTGGCACCGCGCCGGGTGGTACGGTCACTCTTCCGGGAGGATTCGACTGCTCTGGCTTCGTTTGGCGGGTGTACAAGACCAAGCCGTTCCCCGATGCGCCGCTGCTCGGAGACATGCTGAAGGGCAGGACGACCTACGCGATGAGCGGTGAGGTCAAGCAGCCCGCGCGGGTCGGCCTCGACGCGCTCGAGCCGGGCGACATTCTCTTCTTCGGTAGCAAGGGCGTACGTTCGAAGCCGGCCGAGGTCGGGCACACGGGGATCTACGTCGGGAACGGCTGGTTCGTGCACTCGTCGAGTGCCGGGGTTACGTTGCAGCCCCTCGAGGGCTGGTACACGAAGACGTTCGCCTGGGCGCGGCGTCCCCTTACAGAGGCGGGCCTGCTCTCGTTCTGATCGCTCGTACCGAAACCGTCGCCCTTCCGGCACAGTGTCGTCACGTGTTTCGAGCTACGTTCGATCAGGGATGCCTACTGCAAGGGCTGCGGCCTTTGCGCCCATTTCTGCCCAAAAATGGCCATCACCATGGAACTGGAACAGGGCGGTGACTAGTGTTGCGTTGGCAGCTGGCCTCACTTCTGTCTTACGTTAAGGGATGGGTCGGCCAAAACCCCTCTTGCCTCCCTTTCTAGGAGGCACGCTTTCAAGACAGCAATCAATCCGTGTCTGCCGATGCGCTGGGTGTGAAAAATTTTCTCGTAGACACACCGTCGATCCCTCGTGAACCCTCGTATATAGTCGCCGCTGAAAAGGCAATGATGTGAAAGCCTTCCCTGGATGAGACCCAGGAGCAGGACGTCCTCCGACTCGGAACACGGGTGGCCGATGGACGTGAAGGAATGATACTGGACCCTGCCCCGCTCTGTGCGCATATGCGGAAGCAGGTCGGAGGCCACTTGCATGAGGAGGAGTGCGCCTTGCCGGGGATGGCCTGGCGCACCATACTCCCTCAGGACCGGATGGGCGACGGCCGGTTCGAAAGGAAAACTGCCTTCCCCGAATGTGATGTAGAAGCTAGGTCCCTTCCTCTTGACAAGCACTGAGGCCTTCAGGTCGATGAGTACCGCCTCCACCCCCTGCTTTTCAAGCCGCTTAGGGTAGAGGTAACTCTGAATTTTCCGCCCCATGTAATCCGAAAATCTCATTGTCTCACGCCACACCGTCCGACGGTCGGAGACCGGCGGACTTGGTAAAAGTCCCACAGCTGAATCTGCGCCCATTACCTGATAACCGGTCTCGGCGTCAAGCCTTTGATGGACCGTTCATTGACACCAAAACCCAAATCCCCTATGCTCCGGCCCCACTGCAGCATTTATCGCTCATAACAACGTGAGGAGAGGTTTCATGCTGGCAAACATGGCAATGCTCATCGGCCAGACCGCAAGGCGTTACGCCAGGCGGACGGCCTTGATCAACGTCGAACGCAATCGGCAATACACCTACGACGAAATGGACCGGCTCAGCAACCGGATAAGCCGTGTGGTCTCACAACGATTTGGGTTGGGAAAAGGCCAGTTTTACGCCACCCTGCTCGAAAACGATCACGTGGGTTTTTTCCACCCCTGGATGTTCAAGTGCCCGGCAGGCGCAATATGGCTGGACGTGCGGGAAAACCCTCGCACCCTGCTGGAGCAGATCGACAGGGCGCAGCCCCGCCTGATCTTCCTGGAGTCTCGATTTGTGGAATCCATGCTGGAGCCCTTGGTGCAACGGGGAATGGAAGTCGTCTCCATGGACGATCCGCCGCCGGGCCATTCCGGGCTTCATCGCTTCTGGGACCTGGTCTCCCGTGCGTCCGAAAAGGAGCTCAACGTCGAGGTCGATTATGATGACGCCCACCGCCACCCGGCCGTCCTGCGTTTTACCGGCGGAACGACCGGCCGATCCAAGTGCGCGCTTTACTCCGTAAGCAATTTCTGGACGTGGGGCATGAACCCTGCCCACTACATGTACACCATGCCATTTCCACATCCTGTGATCATGCTCTCCTCGCCCATCAGCCACGCGGCCTCGGGGTCTGTGGTCATTCCCATGCACATCAAAGGGGGCACCCTGGTAACCCTCAACCAGGCCGATCTGGAGCAAATGGGCCGAGTGATCCAGGCCCACGCTGTGGCGCTCATCTACGCCGTGCCGACGGTACTCTACCGCATGCTTGACCTTCGGCTGCCCGAACGCTTTGACCTCTCAAGCCTCAAGACGATCCGCTATGGCGGTGCGCCCATCTCCCCCGCCAAGCTGGAGGCCCTCTTGGAGCAGTTCGGCCGCGTGTTCGTTCAGGGCTACGGATCCACCGAGTGCTGGCCGTCCTGCACCATCCTGACCAAGGAAGACCACGGGACCGAAACACCCGACCAGGTAAGGCGCCTCGCATCCGTGGGCCAGCCCTTCCCCGGCCAGGAGATCTTGGTCTGCGATCCCGATGGGAATCCGCTTCCGCCGGAATCGGAAGGAGAGATATGGGTGCGAGGGGCCAACACCATCGTGGGGTATTGGCGCGACCCCGAGCAGACGGTGGAAAACTTCACCGGCAATGGTTTCTGGAAATCGGGAGACATCGGGCGGCGGGACGAAGCGGGGTATTTGTACCTGGTGGACCGCAAAAAGGACATGGTCGTCACCGGGGGCTATAACGTCTACGCCACCGAGGTGGAAAATTGTCTCAACAGCCATCCGGCAATCGAAAACTCGGCCGTCGTGGGCATGCCCCACGAGATCTGGGGAGAGGCCGTGCACGCGGTGGTGGTGCTCCGCACCGGCCAGGTAGCGACGCCCCAGTCACTGATCGATTTCTGCAAGGCGCGTTTGGCCCGATACAAGGCCCCCAAGTGCGTGGAGATCGTCAGTGAGCTGCCCTTGTCCCCGGTAGGCAAGGTGCTCCGCCGCGAGGTGCGCCGGATGCTCCTTTCCCGCAAGGGCGTGGGGGAGCTTCCCTCGACCTAGCTCCGGGCCGATATTCCGAGAATCCGCCGGGCCTCCTCGCACGTGGCCACGTCCCTTTGAAGCAGTCGGGCCAGTGAGACGCTTCGCTCTACGAACTGGGCGTTTGACTCTGCCAGGACCCCACGGCTGAAATAAAGGTTGTCCTCAAAGCCGACCCTCACGTGCCCACCGAGGACAATGGCGTGGGTGGTCATGGGCAGTTGGCTCGGCCCCGTGGCCAGGACCGACCACTGGGACCCGGCAGGCAGACGCCCCCTCATACCAAGCAGAGTCTCGATGTCAGCTTCAACGCCCCACGGGACGCCTGTGCAGAGCTGAAAGTATGGCGGATCCGCGATCAGTCCCCGCGCTACCAGATCCTTTGCCTGCCGGATGTGACCGAAATCGAAGACCTCCATCTCCGGCTTCACTCCGGCGGCACGCATGCGCTTGGCCGCCTCTTCCACCCATTCGGCGGGATTGAGAAAAATTCGCCCCCTGAAATTCAAGCTCCCAACGTCCAAAGAGCAGAGGTCGGGACCCAAGGCCACCGGCATGAGCCGTTGCTCCCCGATGTCCGGACCTTCCAGGTTGAACCCGCTCGTGGTGAGGTTCACCAACATGTCGCTCTCCGCGCGGACCCGCTCCAGGACCTCGGCAAAAAGCGCCCGTGCAAAGGCCGGCGCGCCCGTGTGCGGCTCCCGGACGTGAACATGCACGATGGCGGCACCGGCCCGCCAGCATCGAAGCGCTTCGGCCGCAATCTCCCCAGGGCTGTAGGGGACGTTGGGGTTTTTGTCCCTCGTCGGCACCGAGCCGCAAACGGCCGCCGTTATGATCAGTTTTTCCATGGAGTCGCTCCTTTCATGGCTGAATCTTTCTTTCGCGCGACGGTTGCGGCGCCCCAGAGTCAGGGTTCAACAACATCTGCCGCACCTTTCCGGCAATGGCCAGGCTCCCTGTGAGTCCCGGGCTGTCCACGCCCAGGAGGTTAAGCCATCTTCGGTCCGCATTAGAGAAGGCAATCACCCAATCCTGGTGGCCGACCAGTCGCGCCTGAATCCCCACCTGGTGGGGCTCCAGGTCCTCCACCTTCAAGTCCGGGAAAAAGGGGGCCACACGCCGGTGGAAAAGCGCCATGGGCTGAAAGTCCCCACCGTAGTCCTCCTTGTGCGCGGCGGCCATATTAAGGGGGCAGACCGTGACCATTGCGCCGGTCTCAGGCAACCCCGATGTCCCCGTTTCAAGGGTCGGTGTCAAATGGACCCCCACCGTGAAATAGGTGCCCTTTTCCGTTTCGACCTTTTCGGGGGTTGGATAGACATTCATGCCACGTAGGCCGATCCCCGCGCGCCTTGTGCGGTAGAACTTGGCCGCCTCGCCCCTGAGCGGGTCGATCTGGTAGCGGGAAGCGGGATCCATCATTTTCGCGACCTCATCCGAATAGAGCCCCGCGCTGTTCACAACACGATCCGAGAGAAAGGCGTCTTGAGCGCCGTCACGGTACTGAACGGTGAGCGCAATCCCTTCCGGCGCGGGCCTGGCCGCGACCAGCTTCGTCTCGCTCAGAAATTGGGCACCGAGATTTCCGGCCAGCACGTGCAGCTTGTAGACCAGGGACGTGGGGTCGATGACACCCGAGGTGGGGAGATAAAGCGCGGCTTTCGCCTTCACCTGAGGCTCCATCTCTAAGGCCTCCCGGCCATCCACGATGCTGGCCGGAACGCCGTTTTCCAGCGCCCGCGCCAGATAAACCCGGAGAATGGGGGTTTCCGATTCATGGACCGCCACCACCAGCTTCCCGCACTTCAAAGCGGGCACGCCGTAACGGTCACAGAAGGCATAAAGAAGTCGGTTTCCCTCGGCGCAGAGATCCGCCTTCAAAGGCCGCGTGGTCCGGTCATAATAAAGTCCCGCGTGGATCACCCCGGAATTCCTGGACGACTGGTTTTCACCCTGCACGACCCCTGGGTTTTTCTCCAGGACAAGGACCTCCTCCCCCGCCTCGGCCAGCTCCATTGCGACCGCACAGCCTACGACCCCGGCTCCGATGATGGTTGTGCCGACTTTGATTGACACGTTAACGTTTCACCTCGTCCCCGATTTACCCATCACCTTGCTCTCAGTCGTAAAAAGATAGAAAACGGTGGCAAGAATCATGCTCCCGGCCCCCAGGTACCAGGCCGGCGCGAAATCCCCCGGCCCTTTCAGGGTGGCCGGATCATCTCCAATGACCAGACCGATAAGCTGGGTAAAGACCGCGGCTCCGAGCATGACAAAAAAATTGACGCCCGTCATGGCGCGTGCCGTCAAACCCGTCGGCACCAATTCCTTGATGTGTGCAAACATCACCTGGCCCGTGGCTGAAAGCATCCCAGCAGCGAAAAACGAACCATAGACCAGCCAGTCTGGCGGCCTCTCACCCCAAGAAGAGACCCAGATCGCCAAGAGGCCGAAGAGGATCAGGGTCGGCCAAACCACGTGCTTGCGCGATCGGAGCCAGGTATCGCTGAGTCTCCCGGAAACAGGAAGCCCTACCATGATCCCAAGCCCCATGCCAAGGATAACATTCCCTGCCGAAACCATGCCCATCCCGAGACCATTCATGAGAAAAAGGCCCGCCCAGAGGCCCTGAAGGGCCACAAAAAAACCATACCGCACAAAGGCCGAAAAGCTGATGGCCCAGTAGTTGTAGCTCCGGAAAAGGGTCACCATGCCCTGCAAACCCGCGCTTCCTGGGGATCTCCCGCGGGCCCTGCCCCCAGGACGGTCCCACACAGCCAGATACAACGCTGCGACCTGGACGACATTTACGAACGCAATGGCGAGAAAGCTGTGCCGCCATCCAAGGAACCTAGCAAGAAACACGAGCGGTGTGGCGGCAGCCATGTTGCCCAGAACACCCAGTGCCACCAACATGCCGCTCAAATAGGCGAACCGGTTCACCGGAAACCAGGCCGCGATCAGACTGAGGGCCCCCATGAGGTTGCAGCTCATCCCCATCCCCAGGAGCACCCTGCCCGCCACCACCTGCCCGAAGGTATGGGAAAACGCAAAAACCGCGCTCCCTGCCACCCCCACCAAACCCAAGACCGCCATGGTGAGCCTCGGACCGACACGGTCAAGGGCAAGCCCCAGGGGGAATTGACTGAATGCAAAGGCATAGAAGAAGGCGGCTGCGAGCGTTCCCAGTTGGGCGCTGTTCAAGTGGAGGTCTCCTGGCCAGGGAAGGGCTGATCACTGCCACGGACACTCTGTAAAACATGGAAAGGATGAGCCCGGCGCAGGCCAATGAAAAAATGACCCAGCGCCGCACACTGCCGGGCGCCGGGTCCCATGAAGCGTCGACCAAGGCGTCGCTTGCCTGGCCGAAATCCTTACTGCCCATGCACCGGATGGTCCTTTTGCTGAATGTTTGAGGCGCCAGAATATTCTTGCGCCCTTCGGTCATGGGCCTTTTTAGGCTGGCGCGTTTGCCCTGTCAAGCCATATCGTGGTTCAGTCTTCGGCCCTCACCGGACCTTGCAGGGGTCCACCCCTCGGCCGATCCTCTTGATTTCCACGGCCACCTCGTCGCCGTCCTTCATGCAGACGGAGGGCTCGCGGGGCACGCGCGTGCCTTGACGGGAGGGCAGATTCTCTTTCACCAGGCCGTCCAGCCTGCGTCCACCAGCAGAATGTGACCTGTAACCAGGGAAGAGGCAGGCGAAGCCAGATAAACCACGGCGCCCACGTAGTCTTCGGGCTGACCCATCCGTCCGAGAAGATTTCTGGCCAGAGCGAAATCAAGGTATTCGGGATTCTCCATGAACTTCTTGGTCATCTCCGTGACCGTAAAGGTGGGGGCCACGGCATTGACCAGGATGTTGTGGGGTGCCCATTCGAGCGCCATGCACTTGGTCATCAGGTTCACCCCCGCCTTGCTGGCGCAATACACAGAACGCTTGGCCAGGGCGGCGGACCCCGCCTGAGATGAAATATTGATGATCCTGCCCCCCCGGCCCTGGCGGATCATGAGCTTGCCTACCGCCTGGGACAGGAAAAACAGGGCTTTCATGTTCAGGTCAATGATTCGGTCCCAGATCTCCGGCGTGATATCCACGATGTCCGTGGGGATATTGGTCCCGGCATTGTTGACCAGGATATCGATTCCCCCGAGGCGCCGTTCCATTTCCTTCACAACGTCCGGAATCCGCTCGATGTCGTACAGATCGGCCGACCACGGGTTCGGCGATGCGGCCAGCGGCCCTTATGGACTCGACGACTTCTTCGAGCTCGGACAGGGTTCGGGATATCATGCCCACAGCTGCCCCGGCATCAGCCAACCCGAGGGCAACGGCCCTGCCGATTCCCCGTCCCGCCCCGGTAACAACTGCCACTTTTCCCGTGAGGTCAAACATACTTTGATTGCATATCCATTCTCTCGTTCCGCTGAATAAAATCGCAGTGAAGCTGCCTATGTCTTGAGCTCGGCAGAACCTCAAAAACCGCTGACGGTTTTCAGAACCGGAACCTCGGGGATTAACCCGTGGCTTTCCAGCATACCCTTGACGACTCGCGCGCTCATTTCGAGGTCATTGCGTATGGCCTTCCCGATGCTGAGCTTTATCGCGCGCCTTGATGGCTTCAAACATGATCTCATGATAGTGGTTCGAAAGGACGATATCATCGCTCTTTCGGGTCACGAGGTAGATGTACGGCCCGAACCGGATCCAGAGCCGACTGATCAAATCCAGAAGAATCGGGGCCTCCGCCAATCGTAAATGGTGAAGTGATAATGACGGTTTGCTTTGAGATATGCCTCGGGCTTGTCTTCTGAGGCCTGCATCATCTTGAGCGTCTTTTCCAGTTCCGGCAGAGACGACGCCGGTCGGAGGTCACAGGCCATTTTCGCGGCCATGATTTCCAGGTCCAGTCTGATATTAAGAATTTCCTGAACGTCTTTGACGGTCAGATTATTCACGCGCATTCGTTTGTTGGCTTCAATGACAACGGCGCCTTCGGATTCCAGCTGCCACAGCGCTTCCCTCACCGGCATCAGGCTGACGCCGAGCCTTTCCGCCAAATTCCGGAGCGTTATGTGCTCCCCTGGAAGTATTTCGGCTGTGATCATTTTCTCTTTCAGCTGTTCGTACACCTTCTGCCTGAGGGTTTTATTTTCAATCTTCTCGAATTCCATCTCGCCGACCATTGCAGACACCTGCAGCATGAGTCTATTTTCTTGACCGCTTTCCTTCGTTCTTCAGTTGGGCCGCCGTTGCTTCGATAGCGTCGACAATCCTGACGTACCCCGTGCACCGGCAGAGATTGCCGGCGATGCCCTCGCGGATTTCCCGTCTTGTGGGTGAAGGGTTCTTGTCCAAAAGGGCCTTGGCCGACGTGATCATGCCGGGCGTGCAGAAACCGCATTGTATGGCTCCGTGTTCAACAAAATTGCTCTGGAGCGGATGGAGGTTGTCCACCGTGCCGAGGCTCCGGACGGTCGTCACTTCCCGTCCGTGGGCCTGGACGGCCAGGACGAGACAGCTGTTCACCGCCACGCCGTCCAGCAACACCGCGCAGGCGCCACAGTCCCCTTTCTCGCATCCGTTCTTCACTTCGAAATGCCCCAATTCCCTCAACGCCTGCAAGAGGGTGAGATGCGCGGGGAATTCCGCTTTTACGTCCTCGCCGTCTATTTTGAACTGAACGGGGAAAAGCTTCATCTGAATCCCTCCTGGTCCTCGATTCCCACGCACCGGCAGATCGTGTGATGCACCAGATTTCGGCAGACGATCCGCCTGTATTCCGCTGAGGCCCTGATATCACTGATAGGGTTTGCGTTCTTCGCAGCCAGTTCGCCGCACTGCCTTGCCACCTCCAGATCGATTTTTCTGCCCTTTAACAGCGCTTCCACCGTGGCCATCCGCAAGGGGGTTGGCGCCACGGCCCCGAGGGCAACGACCGCATCGATACATGTCTTTCCTTTCATGTTCAACGCCACGGCCACACTCACAACCGAAACGGCCATGGCGTTTCGCCGGCCTAGCTTGCAGTAGCCGTATTTGGTCCCCCGAGGGCTGAGAGGGATTTCGATTTCGACAAGGATCTCTCCCGGCTCCAATACCGTCTTTCGATAACCCGAAAAAAAGGCCTTCAAAGGTACCGTACGCCGACCGTTGAGGCTCCGAATTTTCACCCGCGCGTTGTGCGCCAGCAAGGGAACGGCCGTGTCCGCCGCCGGAGAGGCGTCCGCGAGGTTTCCTCCCACAGTGGCCCGGTTTCTGACGAGGGGGCCTGCGAATGATCGTGTCGCTTCCCACAGAAGAGGGGCCCGCTTTTGAATAACGGCTGATTCGCGCAGGCGGCTGATGGTCGTAAGGGCCCCTACTTTTATGCTGCGCTTGCCTTCCCGTATGTAGTCGAGCGCCTTTGACCCTGCCCAGGTCCACCACCCAGCGCGGCCGGATGCCCCCGCTTCTGAGATCGGGGATAACGTTCGTGCCTCCCGCCAGGATCTTACAGTTCCTGCCCGTTTCGTCAATCGCACGAAGGGCGGCGGTCAGGGACGTAGGCGACAGAAAATCAAATCCTCTCATGAGCTGCCTCCTTGTGGTGCTTTGGTTGTGGCTTTGACACGCTGAACGCTCCGTCAGGCCGCTTACTCTGTTGGAAAATCCTCAACGGGAATTGACCTTCTCCGGAACCTAACGCCGCCACTCGCCGCTTTCCAGCGCCATGAGGACCTTTTCCGGTGTGATGGGCAAGGACGTCACCCGAACGCCAATGGCCCGGGAAACCGCATTGGCAATGGCTGCCGGCGTAATATTGTGCGGCGGTTCGCCGATTCCCCGGGCGCCGAAAGGCCCTTCTCCTTCTCCGGATTCCAAGATGGATACCTCGATGGGCGGAACGTCCATGCTGGTGGGTATCAGGTACGTCGCAAAGTCGTGGGCCTCGGCCTTGCCTTGTCTTACGCAGCAATCCTCCGTAAGGGCCAGACCCATGCCCTGGACCACACCCCCCTCGATCTGCCCGGTCACGATCTGGGGGTTGACAGCGGTCCCCACGTCGTGGGAAATGCCCAGGCCCAGAACAATGACCCGTCCGGTCTGCGGATCAACGGCGACCTCCGCGGCCATTCCGCCGAAGGTGTAATCGAGCCAGCCGACATGATGGGCCGTTTCCTCACCGGGATAGAGCGGTTCTTCGATTTTGAGCGTCCCCATGCTCGTCAGCGACGCACCGGCGGCCGCGGCCGCGGGGACCAGTTGGGCGTGGGGGACACTGACCTTGGGCGAGCCTTTCACAAATGCCCTTCCGTCGGCCAGAACGATGTCTTCCACGGATGCCTCCAGGAGTTTGGCGGCGGCCTGCTTGAGGGCCTTGGCGATGGGCTCTGCGGCGCGCAGGACCGGGGTCGCCGCATTGAGAAACGTCCTGCTCCCGGCGGTCATCCCGGCGATCGGGTTGAGCTGCGAATCGGAGGTGGAAAGCGTCACCCTGTCCATGGGCAGGCCGAGGATCTCAGCGGCGACCTGCTGGCATCCGACCCGCTGCCCCGAGCCGATATCCGCCACCCCCACGGAAACCACGGCGCTGCCGTCAAGCTGGAGCGTGACCTGGGCCTGGGAAAGATGCCCGTGGCGGCGGCCGTATCCGGTCATATTGGAGGTATGGCCGCGGGCCCTGAGGAATGTGCGCGTCCGTTTGAGCCGTCTCATCACGGTTGCGGGCAAGTGCCTTGTCCAGGGCCTTATCGGCCGCCTCCCAGGTCTCGGCCAGGAGGACGGCGTTGCGAAGCGGCTGACCCGTGGGAAGCGACTCGCCCTTGGAAAGATAGTTCTTCTTCCTGAATTCAAAAGGATCCATGCCCAGCTTCTCTGCCAGGCCACTCCATGGCGCCCTCCAAGGCAAAAGTGATCTGGGCGGAGCCCACCCCGCGCATGGCCGTGCCCGAGGGGTTGTTGGTCAGGACAAATCGAGAACGGACGTCCACGTTCGGGCAGCGGTAGTGGCCCCCGAGAAACCCGATGGAATACCAGGCAATGATGGGGCTCGCATCTGAATAGGCACCCACATCGGCGACGAGGTCCGCCACCATGGCGGTAAGACGACCCTGGGCGTCGGCGCCCAGTTTGTACCGCACGATGAAGGGATGGCGCTTCGTTGATGAAAGGATGGAGTCTTCCCGTGTGAGCGCCATTCGGACGGGGCGTCCCGTGGCCTTTGCAAGGAGCGCCAGCAGCGGTTCGATGGTCATGAATATCTTGCCCCCGAAACCGCCACCCACAAGGGGGGATTCAATGCGGACCTGATTCTGGGGAACGTTCAGGATGCGCGCGATGTGACGGAAGTTTTCCACCCATTGCGTGCCGCAGCGGATGTGGACCACGCCGCCCGTGTCCATCCATGCCGTCCCCGCCTCGGGTTCCAGGTACGCGTGCTCGGCGCACTGGGTGCGAAAGGTTTCCTCCACAATGGCCGCTGCCTCGGTAAACCCCTTTTCCGTGTCCCCCCGGTTGTACCCCAGGTCGGAAATCACGTTGCCCTGATCATCCACCAGTGGGGAATCGGGTTCCAGCGCCGCCAGTGGGTCCACGACGGGCGTGAGTTGCTCGTATTCGATCTCGATGGCGGATACGGCCCTCTCGGCAATCTCCATGGTGTCCGCCGCGACAAGCGCGACGGGGTCCCCCACCGCCACGGATGCGGTCTTCCACGAGCACGGGCTGGTCGTCACGGTTTCCCGGCATGTTCCCCCGCCGGTTGACCCCGGGGACATCATCGGCCGTGAGCACGGCCCGGACTCCGGGAAGTCCCTTGGCTTTGCTCACGTCCAACCGACGAATGCGCGCGCTGGCAAAGGGGCTGCGCAGGGCCGTTCCCCAGAGCATTCCGGGGAACCTGACATCGTCGCTGAAAAGTGTTCCTCCCACCGCCTTTTCCAGGGAATCGGGTTGGGGGATGGATTTCCCCACAAGTGTACCGGCTTGCTTGTCAAAAGGCATTTGGACCTCCTTACTTATTTTCCATCCGGAAACGGCCGTTTCACGACAGGATCCATTATCGACCTGACTCCCGAGGACATGTTTGCCCAGCACGTTATATGCCCAGGTGATGATCCAGGATTTGGGTTTCTCCCTTTAATTGGTCCGGTGTGCCGTGATAGACGATACGCCCTGAAGTGATCACATATACATCGTCGGCCACATCCATGGCCAGCCTGAAATTCTGCTCCACCAGCAGAATGGAATGCCCCTGGTCGCGGATGGATCTCATAATTCCCCCGATCTGGTTCACGATGACCGGCGCCAGACCTTCGGACGGCTCGTCCATGAGGATCAGATCGGGGTTTGCCATGAGGGCACGGCCGATGGCGAGCATCTGCTGTTCACCGCCGCTCAAGGAGCCGGCGAACTGGCCGATCCGTTCGGCCAGATGGGGAAACTCCTCCAGAACCGCCGCCAGATTCCATCGACTCGATTTGTTGTTTCCGCTGGACCTTCCGGTTGCCAGCCTGCTGGTGGGAACCAGCAGGTTTTCGCGAACCGTGAGTGTGGAGAAGATGCGGCGTCCCTGCGGGACAAGGGCCAAGCCCAGTTGGGAAATTGTGTAAGGGGCCAGGCCTTCAAGACGGGTGTCCCTTGAATTGGATCGTCCCCTGCCGGGGCGGTGTGAGCCCGGCCACCGACCGGATGAGCGTGGTTTTTCCCATCCCGTTGCGGCCCAGAAGCGTCGCAATCTGCCCTGAACGGACCTCGAGACTCAACCCCTGGAGCACATAGCTGTCGCCGTAATAGGTGTGGATGTCATTGACCGAGAGCAAGGGGTCAGACTTTGCCAAGGTACACCTCCCGGACTTCCGCATCGGCCCGAACCTCGTCAGGCGTCCCTTCGATGAGGAGACGGCCGTGGTGGAGAACGGCCACCTGATCGGCCAGCCCCAGGACGACGCTCATGTCGTGTTCGATGAGAATGACGGTGATGTCCCGCGGGAGCTCTTTGATGGTCCTGGCGATGTTCTGCCGTTCGCCCGGCGAAAGGCCGGATGCGGGTTCGTCCAGCAGCAGCACGCGGGGTTTGGACGCCAGTGCCAACGCAATTTCAAGCTGCCTGCGCTCCCCATAGGAAAGATGCTGGACCGACATGGTGCTCCGCTGGGCGAGCCCCACCAGCTCCAGCAGTTCCGAGGCCTCGTCCAGGCTCTCGGAGAAGACCTCTATGGAACGGTGCATGACCCACTTCCGGCCCCTTGTGCCGTTTACGGCGAGCAGTACGTTTTCCATGACGCTCAGCTGGTGGAAGACATTTGTGATCTGAAAGGTGCGGCCGATTCCCATGGCGGTCCTTCGATGCTCGGCCAGGTGCGTCACGTCTTCGCCGAACAGGAAGATCCGGCCGGCGCTCGGGGCAAGGCTTCCGGCGATGCAGTTGAACAGGGTTGTCTTTCCCGCCCCGTTGGGCCCGATGAGCGCGCGTCGCTGGCCGGCCGGCACTTTCATGGACACCGTTTGCACGGCGTGAATGCCCCCAAACGTCTTGGTCAGCTCAGCCACCTCGATGGCGTTCTGGTCCATCGCGCGCTACTCTCCTTCTTCGGGGACGCTTGCCCGGAGTCCTGTCCGAGGGGCATGGGACCCGGCGAACCGATCCCGAATACGCCGGATCACGCCCAAAACCCCGTCCGGGGTCCACATCATGGTGACAATGAAGACCGCTCCCATGACGATCATCCAATGCCCCGTGAAGGCGCTCACCCAGTAACGAATGCCGAGGATGATCGCCGAACCGATGAAAGGCCCGATAATGGTCCCCGTGCCTCCCACCAGGACCATGAGGGCGGCCTCGATGGAGAGAAACATCTCCGCCGAGGCCGGGGAAACAAACCGGTTGAAATAGACGTACAAAATGCCCGCCACGCCCGAGAGCGACCCTGCCAGCACAAAGGCGACGTACTTGTGTGCGCCGATATGGTAGCCCAATGCCCGCATTCTGCTCTCGCTCTCCCGCAGACCTCGGAGCGTCAGTCCGAAGGGAGAACGAATGAGGATCCGGTAGCACAACACGCAAACCCCCACCACTACGAGCACCGCGTAATAATAGGTGGAATGGCTGGTAAACGCCAGCGAGCCGATGGCCGGCGACGGCACGCTGGTGATGCCGCCTTCACCGTTTGTGAAGGAAACCCACGTCCAAGAAATCCCCCAGATGATGTGGCCCAGCGCGATGGTGACCAGTATAAAATAAACACCGCTGGTCCGAACGGAAACACCGTAGATCAGCGACAGCACGACGGCGCTCAACAGTCCCGCGGGCGCGGCCACAATCGTGGGCTGGCCGAATTTCACCTGGAGGATGGCCGCCGTATAGGCCGCGACGCCAAAGAAGGCCGCCTGGCAGAAAGAAAACATCCCCACGTGACCCAGGAGCAGTTCAACGGACAGCGCAAGCAGGCCGAAGATGAGAATCTGCATGAAAAGGCTCAGCCAGAAGGCGCCCATGTAAAGAGGCGCCAGCAGGACTGCGGCAAGGATGCATGTCACCAGGAGCCCTTTTCGCACACCCATGATCAAGCCTCCCTGCCGAACAGCCCCTGAGGCCGGAAAAGCAGCAAAACGGCCATGGGCGCAAACACCGCGAAGTGGGAAAACTCCGGCAGCAGCCACTGGGCATACGCGTCTATAAGCCCGACGATGATGCTTCCGGCCATGGCCCCTTCGAGGCTCCCCAGGCCGCCCACGATGACCACCACGAGCGCCAGGACCAGAATCTCCCACTCGGCGCCGGGCTGGAGAGACAGAAAGGCCCCGCCGGCAACCCCGCTCATGCCGGCCAGGAATGCGGCCACGGCAAAGACGAGCGCAAAAAGACGGTCGATGTTGATGCCGATGGCCGTGACCATCTCCCGGTCTTCAACGCCCGCCCGGATAATGGCGCCGATCTGCGTCTTTTTGTAAATCAGCCACAAGACCACACCGACGACGACCCCGAACAGGATCAGAAGGAATCTGTATTTCGGGTAGAATATGCCGCCGGGCAGCTCGATGGGGCCTCGAGCGAATTCAGGGGGCGGAAGGCTGAGCGAATCGCCGCCCCACGTCATCAGCGCGATATCGGCGAGCACCAGAACGACGCCCACGGTGAGAAGCACCTGGGCCAGGTGGTTCTCACCGGTTCTGCGGATGAGGTATCGATGAATGAAGTAATTGATAAAGGCGATAGACAGTCCGCCGGCCAGAAGTGCGAGCCAAAAACTGCCCGTGTGCCGCAAGACGCTCAGCCCGCAGTAGCCTCCCAGGAGGTAGTACATGCCGTGGGCCATGCTGACCACCCTCGCGAGGCCGAAGGTCACAGTGAACCCGCTTGCCAGAAGGAACAGAAGCGCACCCAGTGAGATCCCGTTGAGCGCCTGCAGGATCCAGTTCATGCTGTTCCGAGCCTTTCCCTATGTTGTCACGTCTCACCCGAAACGGGCGGTCTGTGGACATTGATAGGCCTTAATCTCCGAGGTTTTGAGGTTCACAACTCGGGGTGGTTTCGCCCGCGACGCGCTCGCATTTCATCCCTCAACCTTTGGCCGTGGACCCTTCAACCTGGAATCCGTGGATTTTAGGGTGTTCGAACAACCCCTTTGGCGTCCCGGTCCACGACGAATCGTTTGACCAGGACGCGCGCAGAATTACCGCTTGTAAGGACCCTGCTTTAGGAATTCCTTGGGATCGTAGGTCCAGAACTGAGAGACATTTTCGTACGTCTTTATGGGAACGTTTATCTTGACCTCACCCAGGATCGGGTGATTGATCTTCTCGACCTTGGATACGTAAACATTCTGAATGGGGTTGTGGTATTCGTCCAGGCGGACCGGGCCTCGGGGGGCATTGACCTGGACCTTCAGGATCGCATCGATAAAGGCCTTCGGATCTTCCACGTTGCCCTTGATGGCATCGATGGCCGCCACCGCGAACAGGCCGGTCGTGTAGGCGATCTCAGCCATCCAGGAAGGGATTGTCTTGTACTTCTTGGCGAAGGCATCCACAAACGCCTTGTTTTCGGGCGTGTCAAGTCCGGCCGAGTAAATGTTGCACTGGGCGATGAGGCCCAGGGCCTTGTCGTCCACCTGGAACAGGGCGTCGGAGTGCAGCCAGTAGCCTCCGGCGATCTTGTATTTCCTGTCATACCCGAAATTGAACCAGGCGTCGAAAAGCCGGAGCCGGTCGGCGCCCACCACAACGGCGACCACATAGTCCGTGTCGGTCGGAATGCCACCCAGCACCGGGCCGTAGTCAGCGGTCCCGATTTTGGTCCACAGGATCTTGGCGACCTTTCCTCCCTTTTCCGTGAATGTCCTGACGGCCCCCAGCGTGATTCCGTGACCCCACGCGTAATCCTGCCCGATGAAGGTGACGTTTCTGGCACCCAACTCCTCATAGAGATAAGCGCCAAAGGGGTGCCCGATCTGGCTTGCCGCACCGGACGTCCGGATAAACGTGGGCACCACGTCCCACTTGGTCAGTTCGTCCGCTCCGGGAATCATGAGCACCGGCACTCCGGTTTCGCGGCTGACCTGCGCGATGGCAGGCCCCACGTGCCCGCACAAAGCCCCCATGATGTAATGGACCTTTTCGGCGTGGATGAGACGCCGGGCCTGTGCCATGGCGTTATCCGGGTTGCACATGCTGTCGGCATACAGGATCTTTACGGGCCTCCCACCCGCTTTGAGACCGTGCTGTTCCCAGAACAGCTTGAACCCGTTGGTCAGGTCCTCGCCCGGCTTCGCCAGGGGGCCCGTCATCGGCGCAAGAAAGCCGATGCGGATCTCCTCGGCCGCCTGGACGGCCGTCGCACCGAACGCCCACAGGACCGCCACCGCGAGAAAAAGCCACCAATGCCCTCTTCTGCCATCTTCTCTCGATCCATTTTCCTCCCTCCCATAGGTTTGCGGTTAAAATCGACGAAGGCCTCCCCTGGTGCCACGGGATACGCTGCCTGATGCAGGCTCCGTTCATCAAGGGCCCCTAACCTTCGGCGCAACGCCCTCTGCTCGCCGTCCGCACATGGACAACCTCCCTGTGTGCTGCTTATGGAAACCGTTAAAACCTATTAGGCCACGAGGCAAGGCATTTTCATAGAGCGTTCACCTAAAGACATGCAATCTGACAGGTGGGCTTTTCGCCAATCACATTTCGCCTTGCCTCGGATGAAGTGATATGTTATCACATATCACGACAATATCCACCATGCAATAGGGAAAAAGCGGAGACCGCTTTTTCTTGATCGTGGAGGTGCGCACCGGGTCCTGAGGTTCGTGTCAGAAAATGCCAATGGAGGGGACGTCTATGAGCACAAAAGAAAATCCGTTTTCCCTTGAAGGAAAAGTGGGCCTCATCACCGGGGGATCCCGCGGCCTCGGTCTCGCATACGCAAGGTCCCTTGCCGCGGCAGGAGCGGACCTTGCTATCCTGAGCCGGAAAGAAGACGAGCTTCGAGAAGCCGAACGTCTGATCACGGGAGAGACAGGGCGAAGGGTGGCCGTCTTTCAAGGCGACGTGGCCTCTTTGGATCAGGTCGATCGCGTCGTCGACAGCGCACTGGACGTCTTTCCCGGCATCGACATCCTGATCAACAACGCCGGCGCCAACTGCAGAAAGCCTTTCCTGGAAATCACGCCCGAGGAGTTCGACCGCGTCGCCGATGTGAATTTCAAGGCCGTCTATTTTCTGACGCAAAAGGTCGCCCGTCATATGGTTGAGCGCGGGAAGGGGGGGCAAGATCATCAACATCGCCTCATTGACCAGCATTCTCGGCATCCAGAATGTCTCCGTTTACGGGGGAACGAAAGGAGCGGTCTTTGCGCTGACCAAGGCCCTGGCCGTGGAGCTGGCGCCCTACGGCATCCGGGTCAACGCCATCGCGCCGGGGTACTTCCGGACGAGCTTCACGGAAGCGGCCTTTCAAGACCCGGCACGTGTGAAATGGATGAATTCCAGGATTCCCCTTGGACGGACCGGAAAGCCGGAAGACATCGGCAACCTGGCCGTCTTTCTCGCATCGCCGGCATCCGACTACATGACCGGGACGGTCACCTTCGCGGACGGGGGATGGACCGCCGCGTAAGCTTGACCGGGTCTTCGGCACCGCGTATGAAACTTCGCCGGCACGGTGGTACACGAATCTGTTTTAAATAGGGTCGCCGGACCTCCTCTAACCATTTTGACAACAGATCCCCAAGGAGAAAGATGACATGACAGATCTAAGCTACGAAGGTGTGTCTCTGGAAAATGTCCCATATTTCGAGAAAGACCGGTTTTGGGTTTCACCGATGAATTATCTTCCCGAGACGGTGGACAAATCCAATGTCCGGCCCAGGGTCCAGATTCATGACGTGACGCTAAGAGATGGGGAGCAGACGCCCGACGTGGTCTTCACGGCCGAAGAGCGCATCGCCGTTGCCAAGGCCTTAAACGACCTGGGCGTTGACCGCATCGAGTTCGGCATGCCGGTCGTTTCCCGGGACATCTACGATGCCTTCAAGGACATCCTCAAAATGGACATGACATCGGAAATCGTGGCTTTCCTGAGGGCGCATCCCGACGACATCCGGGCCGCAGTGGACCTGGGGTGCAAGAGCGTCATCGTGGAGCACAATGTAAATCCCTATTTCTGCAAGCATGTCTACGGCCTGACCTACCAGGAAACCGTCGAGAGGATGGTCAACACCTTCAAGGCGGCGCAACAGGAGGGGCTGACCGCTCAGACTGATGGGATGGGACGCCTCTCGGACCCCGCTTGATTTCCTGAAGCGGCTTTACAGCGACATTTGCGAGCAAGTGATTCCCGATTCGATCATTTTCGTGGACACCTTCGGCGTCATGACGCCGGCGGCCATGGGGCACACCATCAAATCCTTCAGGGAGTGGTTTCCCGAGACGAAGATCGAGGTGCACAACCACAACGGATTCGGCCTGGGCATGGCCAATGCGATGGCCGCCGTTTTGGCCGGCGCAAGCTGCGTTCACGGAGCGCTGCTTGGTCTGGGAGAAAGGGACGGAAACATACCGATCGACGAGATCGCCATGGCCCTGGAGCTGCTCTACAAGATCAAGACGAGTATCGATCTTTCCCAGATCAGCCGCGTGACCGAGTTGGCCCAGCGGATCAGCCGGTACAAAAACCAGGGCACCAAGCCGGTCACGGGCGACTTCTATTTCAAAATGCAGGCCGGGGTCGTCATCCATGCCATCGAGCAGATGGCGGATGCCGGGCTGGGCAACCGCACCTGGGCGGCGTTCGCGCCGGAGATGATCGGCAAGTCGGGCTACGAGTACCTGCTCAGCAAGGTGAGCGGCGTGAGAAGTATCGAGATTATTCCTGAATCGCCTGGGTCTCAAGGCCACAAGAGAGCAGATGAAGGCGCTGCTCGAGATCGTCAAGGAACAGAGCAACCTGGTCAAAGGGACCATCAGCCTGGATGAGTTCGGGTATATCGCCAGACGCTATCTTGACAAACAATAGGTGAGGGAGCGCTTCATGAGGAACAAGGTGTCCAAAGGACTGATGGCGTTCTGGACAGATATCGACGAGGACTACATTCTGGAGTTCCAGAAATGGCACAACTGCGAGCACATGACCGAGAGGACCAGCATTCCCGGATTCCATGTGGGCAGGCGATATCGGGGTACCGGCGATGCACCCATGTTTTTCATCAGCTATGAGACGATAGATGCGACGGTCATGAAAAGCGAACCCTATCTGAATGCGCTCAACCGCCCGACCCCCTGGACGCGCCAAGCGCTGACCCATTTCAACCACAATATCAGGAACATCTACGGACTGTTCGCCTCGGTTGGGGCCCAGGCCCCAACCGAGGCGCCTTACGCCTTTGTGATCCGTTTCAACATCGACCCGGGGTCGGAAACGGAAACCATCGATTGGTACAAGAAAACGCTGATGCCAGCCCTTCAGGGCATTCCCGGGGTGTTTCGCGTGAGGCTGTATGCGGTGGACGAAGCCATATCCAACATCATGACCGCCGAACGGGCGGTTTACGGAGGCGGGCCGGGCCAGCAGAAATACATGGCCTACCATGAGTTGGCATCTCCGGACCTGCCCGAATCGGACGCCTGGAAGAAAGTCAAGACCGCGGGGCGAAATCCTGCCATGCTCAAGAACATCCAGGACGTCTTCGAGGAGTCCTCGTGGCTGGAATTCGTCATGTATGGGCCGGAAGAGACGTAGCGGGGCTAAAATCGTCTCAATTAGGATCGACTTATGGCACACACCTACCCAATGGCCAGGGTCTCCAAACCCGGCCGCATCGAGTTCGTGGACCGAGAGGTTTTGGCACCGGCATCCGGCCAGGTGCTGATTCGGACCCGGGCCGTATCCATCTGCGGCAGCGACCTTCACACATTCAAAGGAAAACATCCCTTTGCGCCGCTGCCCGCGGCTCTGGGGCACGAATTGGCCGGTGAAGTGATCGAAATCGGCCCTGAGACGGGGCCGTGAAGCTGGGAGACCGGGTTGTCGTGGAACCGGTCATCGTATGCGGTGAATGCCATTTTTGCCGGAAAGGCGACTACCATCTGTGCCGAAGCATCAGCTTTCATCACCGGCAGGGAAGAGGTGCCTTCACGCCCTTTTTCTTGGCCGATCATCGCTGGGTTCACCGACTCCCGGACGGGGTTTCCTACGAGGAAGGGGCCCTCGTGGAGCCTCTGTCCGTTGCCGTGCATGCGGTGCGCCGGGCAGGAATCGCATTGGGGCAGAGCGTGGCCGTTTTCGGCGCCGGGACCATTGGCCTCATGGTCCTGATGCTGACCCGGAAAGCCGGGGCCGCTGAGACATTTTCGGTCGATATTCAGGATTTTCGCCTGCGAAAGGCCATGGAACTGGGCGCTGTTGAAGTCGTCAACAACGCGGCGGGCAGTGCGGTTGAGGCGATTTACAGGATGACGGAGGACCTGGGAGTGGACGCGGCCTTTGAGGCCGTGGGAAGCCAGACGACGCTGATCCAGACGTTGGAGGCCCTCAAGAAGGGCGGAACAGGCATCATCGTCGGACTCTTTTCGAAGCCCGAAGTGACAATCCCCAGCAACATATTCATTCAGAAGGAAATTACCGTCCGGGGGTCCCAGGGGTATTGCCGGGATTTTCAAACCGCTTTACAGCTACTTGAAAACGGGGATGTGGACCTCGGCGCCCTGATCACCCACAGGTTCCCCTTGGAGTCACTACAGGAGGCATTCGACCTCCTGACCGATCCCGCGGCCGAGGCCATGAAGGTGGTCATCACGTTTGACTGAAAAAAATGACAAGAACATGAATTGACGGGTGAGGCAGATGGAAGCGCATGCAATGGTACTGGAACGATTCAACGAACCGCTGGTCATGAGGACATTCACCGTTCCTTCACTGGACCAGGGACAAGTCCTGGTCAGAGTGCTTGTGGCCGGGGTCTGCGGATCGGATGTGTATATGAGCCAGGGCCTCGATGCCCGGCTCAAGCTCCCCATGATCCTGGGGCACGAGGGTGTGGGGGAAGTTGTCGAAGTCGCAGGAGAAAAGGCCTATGTGGACGACGGAAGCCCGGTTCGGGTAGGGGACAAGGTGCTGTGGAGCCGAGGCGTCACCTGCGGTCACTGCTATTTCTGCAAGATCAAGAACGAACCGTCCCTGTGCCTGAACCGATGGGTCTGGGGCATCCATCTTTCATGCGCCGACCCGCCATATTTGACCGGAAATTATGCGCAGTATCTCCCCCTGCACCGCAACGCGGATCTTTTCCGACTCGATCCCGGGGCCGACCTGGAGGCCTTTGCGGCCGCCTCCTGTTCCGGGGGCACCACCGCCCACGCCGTGGACCTGGCCGGCATAGAGCCCGGCGATACCGTGTTGGTTCAAGGCCCCGGACCCGTCGGCATCTATGCGGTGGCCTTCGCCCACGCCCTCGGCGCCTCCCAGATTTTTGTCACGGGAGGGACCCCGCAGCGGCTTGAGATCTGCAAGACCTTTGGCGCCACCACCATTATGAACCGTCATCAAACCACGGCGGACGAACGCAGGGAGATCGTCCTGGAATTGACACACGGCATGGGCGTGGACGTCGCCTTTGAGATGGCCGGGGCCCCGGAGGCGCTCAGCGAATGCATCTCGCTCACCCGGATCGGCGGGGCGTGCGTCACGGCGGGGTTCGGGGAACCCCACGGTCCCATCGAAATCGACTGCTTTCACGACATCGGCCGCAAAAACCTCCGGCTTCAGGGCGTCTGGGTAAGCGATGTCCGCCACACCCACATGTCTCTGAAACTGACCGAGAGCCGGCTGAATGATTTCAAGCAGATCGTCACCCATCGGTTTCCTTTGTCCGAAGGCCAACGCGGCCCTGCGGGTGATGAAGGCCAAGGAAGCCGTAAAGGCGGTCATCCTTCCTCACGGCTGAATCGAAGCGAGGAGAGGGTACGATGCACTTGTTGAAAGGGATTTCCCTGCAGGAGGCTCAACATGAGCAAATTCGAAACGAACGTAGCATTCATGCAGCAGCCCGAGAATGCGCGGGCCCGTGCGCTGCTGAAATCCATGGGTTACACGAGCAGGGACCTGAAACAACCGAGAATCGGGGTGGCCAACTCGTGGGGCGAAACCAGCCCCGGTCATTTTCACCTCAGGTCGATCGCCGACGCGGTGAAGGCGGGGATATGGCAGGCAGGCGGTACCCCGTTCGAGTTTTGCAGCTTCGGGATGTGCCCCGTTGACGTTGGGAAACACGGGATCCGTTACGATACGGCCACGAGGGACATCGTGGCCGCCGAGATCGAAGCGGCCGCATGGCTCCACATGTTTGATGGGATGGTCATGATATCCTCCTGCGACAAGAACGTGCCGGCCAACCTGCTCGCGGCCGCCAGGTTGGATCTCCCGGTGATCATTATAACCGGCGGGCCCATGATGGCCGGGAGGTACAAGGGAGAGGATCTGGATACAACGTCGGTGGATGTTCACTGTTGGGCCTACGGGGTCGGAAAGGCGTCCTGTTCCCTGGAAGAATTGGGCCGCGTTGGAAGATGCGGCGTGTGCCGGGCCTGGTGCGTGCGCGTTGTTGGGCACTGCCAATACCATGCAGTGCTTGACCGAGGCTCTCGGCCTTTCCCTTCCGGGGGTGGCCACAACCCCGGCCGTATCCGGCGCCAAGCTGAGACAGGCAAAAGAAACGGGCGCCCAAATCGTGACTCTGATACGGGAAGGGATGACCTCTTCCAAGATCATCACAAGGGAAAGCCTGCGAAACGCCATCCGCGTTCTTCATGCCATCGGGGGGTCCACCAATGCGGTGATCCATCTCCTGGCCTTGGCCTATGAAATGCGGTTTGATGATGACATTACGCTGCGGATGATCGAACAGATGGGCAGGGATACCCCTTGTATCACCGCCGTCAGGCCGAGCGGCCCTTATACGATGGGTGACTTCCACGAAGCAGGAGGAGTCCAACAGGTCATGAAAAGGCTGGCCCCTGCGCTCTGCACGGATGCGCTGACCGTCACGGGCAGGACGGTTGGGGACAACTTGGCGGCAACGCAAGAGGTGCCATCGAAGGTGATCAGAGACGTCTCAGACCCGGTTTTCAAGGAAGGCCTGGCCGTCTTGAGCGGGTCCCTTGCCAGATCGGCCGTGGTAAGGCCCACCGTCGTCGTCAAAGAAATGATGCGGCACCGGGGTCCCGCCAAGGTGTTCAACGGCCAGGAGGAAGCCCTCGAGGCCCTCAGAAAAGGGGCCATCGAACCAGGCGACGTGCTCGTGGTCCGGTATGAAGGACCAAAAGGAGGGCCCGGGTCTGACAGAAGTCTTCAAGGTCATCGGTTTTCTCCGGGCCTTGGGTTTGGAATCCAAGTGCGCCCTGATCACAGACGGAAAAATCAGCGGCTTTGCCAAAGGCCCTTTCATCTGCCAGGTCTCTCCGGAAGCAGCAGAGGGCGGTCCTCTGGCAATCGTGAGAGACGGTGACCTCATAGAAATGGATATCCCCAATCGCACGCTGAACCTCCTCCTGCCTGAATCCGAGATGAGCGAACGGATCGCCAACTGGAAGGCCCCAATGCCGCGAGTCAAAGACGGTTTCCTGACGCTCTATGCCCGTTTGGCCAACCCAACGGAAAAGGGCGCCGGGATCAACTTGCGGTTGGATTAGACACCCTTCACCCTTTCTTTCGGACCTGCGTTTGATCCCAGGGTGGGATCTTGTTACGTTCCATGCCAGGAAATACTTTTTGACCAATTCAGTTATCCTTGCTATAAAATCTTGATGATAGGGTTTTACCATCGGTCGAAAGGAGGCAAGGTGGCATGAGCTCAGAAAGCATTCTGAAAGACAAGGTAGTATTGGTGGTGGACGATGAGCGCGACGTTCTGGACGCGGTGGCCGAAGAGCTGGACATGTGCTTGGTCCACAAGGCCCAGGATTATGACACGGCGCTTCAATATCTGCTGAGCTACACGTATGACATCGTGGTTCTGGACATCATGGGGGTCAACGGCTTCGAGCTTCTCAGGGATTCGGTCTCGCGCGGCTTCCCGACCGTGATGCTCACGGCCCACGCCTTGACGACTGACGCACTCAAGAAATCCATCAAGCTGGGGGCCGTCTCATTCCTGCCCAAAGAAAAGCTCCCGGAGCTCGCAAGCTATCTGGAGGACGTGGTTCTGGGCGAAGGGAAACCTGTCTGGCAGAAGCTCTTTGAAAGACTCGGAACTTATTTTCACAAGCGTTTTGGCCCCGACTGGAAGGAGAGGGACCAGTTCTTCAAGGAGTTCGAGGAACAGATGCGCCAGGACGCAACGGCCTGATTCCGCACATCCCAAAGCTCATCCGTGTCGCAGGGATACGCCATCCTTGCGCCACGGAAATGGTTATGTTTGGGAGGATGGATCATGGGCCACCTGGTTGGACTCAAAGACTATCTCGACGAGCACTATCAACATTCCGTATTTGAAGAGGCCAAGGACTCAGACCTCCTATGGGAGATTCGTGTCCACGCCCATAGAATCCTCAATGTCCGCATTCTTGAAAACCTTGTTTATGACGTGAGGGCTCATGTGGAGGAGGAAGTGCCCCAATTGATCCAGAAGACGGACATCAAGCTCGTTTACCGGGCCGGCGCGGCCGAACAAGTGAGACCCATGATCAAAACGGAAAGAAAGGTCATGGACCTGGGGTTGCTGCCCATCCGTTCGCCTTCCCGCCGCCGCCACATCAAGAACAAGTCCTTGTTTCCCCTCATGAAGGAAAGAGAGGTGCTGTTCTTCACGCTCTTGGAGGGGGAAATCGTCAAGGGAATCATCGCAGGCTTCAGCCGCTATGAGGTCACGCTGAACATGAAGGGCGGCATTCCGGTGACCGTCCTGCGTCACGCCATTTATGACGTTCGGGACAAGCGGGGAAAATCCTACCTGAAATCCGTTCAGGAGACGCACAGGGACTGGGAAAAAAGCCCCCTGTATGTCTCGTCCGCCGAGGCGTGAACCGCCTGGATGGGCCAAAAGCCTCGATCAAGTTGCCGGCGTAAAGCCATCCTGGGGCGGCTGAAGGCGTCAAGGACGACGCCTCGGAAAACCGATCAGGGGCCTCATCTCACGAAACGGTGGGGCCACATGCCCCACCCTCTCCTTACAGATCAAGACGTGTGAAGATCCGCGTCGCTTCTCGCCCCACATCGCCCTCTCTCACGACCATGGCGTGTGCGAACCCTTCGGCGTCGATCCACGCCCCGTCCCGGGTCAAGAGGATGCGTTTCTCGGACCTCGCGATCTCGCTCAGTTGTTGACGGGACAAGGAAGGTGAGAAAAAGACATCTGCCCCGCGGTTTCTCAATGCCCTTGCAAGCGGGCCCAGGTTGGCATCCACTGCGAATCGCGTCTTTCGGAGAGCCCTTTTCCTTACGCGCAGTATCGGTTTCACATCGAGGCTTTCAAACACAGGGTAAACGGCCACGCGGTCACCGCTGACGACGATGCATCCAAAGTCGACGCTCTCCGAGTTGACCAGGACCAGCTCCACGGCCTTCAAGGGGATTCCGAAGGCCTCGATGGCAGTGCCGACCGTCGTCTCCTCGTGGAAGAAAAAATCTGCGTCCCTTTTTCTCAGCGGTTCCGGCAGATAATCATTCAGCTCTTCATAAAAGCGGAAGGTTGCCAGGGGCATTTTAACACGCCGCATGTGCCAAGTTCGCCATTGTCTCGCCGGGATGGGGAATCACCCTGGAGAAATCCATCAAGACCGCATCGCGCGTTCCGGCACTTTTCGCTGCCGGAACCATACGGGCACCCCACGCACTGGTCAGTCCCCTGATGAAGACGGAAGCGTCTGTGGCTTGTGGGCGTCTTCGATGGGCGTCCCGTCCAGTTTGTGAAGAACGATCACCGGGTGGCGTGCCTCGTGTGCCGTCAGGGCATGATCCCAGGTCGCCTTCACCTCGTCTGCGAGGGAATTCCAGCCAAGCCTCCCCTTGCATTTCGGGAACTTTGAACAACTGAGCCACGGTCCACGGGACGACCGCCTAAGGTTCATGGGCGCCTGGCACTTGGGACAGGGAAGGTCCGTCTGCAGGGGTGGTATCTTGGGGGAGCTGACAAAACCCTTTCGGTCAAGATTCAAGATCCCGTCGCATTCGGGGTAGCGAGAGCAGCCCAAGAAGGAACCAAATCGTCCTTTGCGGATCTGCGTGGGCGCGGCGCACTTGGGGCAGGCCACATCGGTTTGTTCCGCCTGAGCGGGGTTCCCTTGACGATCAATGGGGGATGCGTACTTGCAATCGGGGTATCGGGCGCAGCTGAGAAAGCGACCGCTTCGCCCGTAGCGGTAAACCGTGTTGCCGCCGCACTGGGGGCAAATGTGAGGGGCCGGGGTGGCTTCCGCCTTGGCGTGTTTCATGCCCTCGTAGGCCGCATCAAGGCTCTGTTTGAAAGGGCCGTAAAACCGGTCGAGCATCCTGACCCAGTCGGCGTCCTTGTCCTCGATATCATCCAGCTGCTGCTCCATGTCCCGCGTGTAACCAACCTGCATGATGCCGGGAAAGGCCTCGACCAGTTTGTCGGTCACCACCTTTCCGAGGTCCGTGGCATAAAATCGATTTTGCGCTTTCTCCACGTACTTCCGGTCCTGGATGACGGCAATGATCTGGGCGTAGGTGCTCGGCCTGCCGATACCTTCCGATTCCAGTTTCTTGACGAGGGAGGCCTCGCTGTACCTTGCCGGCGGTGAGGTGAAATTCTGCACGGGCTCCATCCGGAAGGACGCCAGTTGCTGACCCTGAGACATGGGCGGCAACACCGCTTCCTCGGACGACGATGGGACCCCCATGATACGGTAATAACCGTCAAAGACCAGGACGCGACCCGTTGTCCGAAACACGATTTCCTTTCCCTCAACCGTTGCCGAGATCAACACGGTCGTGGCGTCCCATTCCGCATCGGTCATCTGAGAAGCGACGAATCGCTCCCATATGAGCTTGTAGAGCTCATACTGCTGCTTGGTCAGGGACGCCCGAACACGTTCCGGGGTAAGCCCCACCTCGGTGGGTCGGATGGCCTCGTGGGCCTCCTGCGCCCGCTTGTTGGGAGAAACGTAGACGTTGGGCTTCTCTGGAACGTATTTCACCCCATGATGAGCCTGGATGTGTTCCCTTGCCATTTTGACGGCTTCGGGAGAAAGGTGCGTTGAATCGGTCCGCATGTATGTGATGAGACCGACCGAGCCCAAACCCTCCACGGCCACCCCTTCATACAATCCCTGGGCCACCCTCATGGTCAGCTGGGATGGGAAATCAAGTTGATTGGCGGCTGCCTGTTGCAAGGTTGAAGTGATGAAGGGGGCATAAGGCCGACTGCGAGTCCTCTTGGTCTGGGCCGATTTGACACGCCACATCGGCCCTGTCGCCACCTGTCCACGAAGTTGAATCACCTTCCGGATTGAACCGTTTTCCTTCGGCTGTTCCACCTCGATCTGCTCGTCCAGACGAAATCCGGCAAGCCTTGCCACCTCCAAGGCCTCCTCCATGGTCTTGGGCGCGAACTTGCGGCCATCCAGCTCGGTCAACTCGGCCGTCAGGGCCATGTGCTCAGACAGCCAGACGTGTTTGTCACGCGCCGTTCGCCCATTGGATCTTCTCTCCTGCCTGCTCCGATCGCCGGCCTCGTTCAGCCATGCATCAAATGTTTCGGCAAGCGCGCCATCCTTTTCGAGGTCCACCGTGAAATAGCCGGTGATCCGCCAGTACTCCTGGGGCACAAAGGCCTCGATCTCCCGTTCCCGCTCCACCACCAGTCTGACGGCCACGGATTGGACCCTGCCGGCGCTCAGACCCGATGCCACCTTTTTCCATAGAAGCGGAGAGACCTGGTAACCCACGATCCGGTCAAGAACCCTTCGGGCCTGTTGGGCGTTGACTTTGCCCATATCGATGGGTCGCGGATTCTGGAAGGCCTTTTGGATTTCATTGCGGGTGATGGCATTGAAGACCACCCGTTTGCATTCCTCGGGCTTGAGCTCAAGAGACTCTGCCAGATGCCAGGCGATCGCCTCCCCTTCCCGGTCAAGGTCGGTGGCAAGCCAGACGCCGCCGGCCTTCCTGGCCACCCGCTTAAGGTCTTGAACGGTCTTCTGGCGTCCGTCGATGATCCTGTAAGTCGGTTTGAAGTGATCCTTCAGGTCAACCCCCGGCACAGGGTCCTTGATGCCCTTGGGATTTCGGTCGGGCAGATCGCGGACGTGCCCGACGGATGCCATGACCGTGTAATCAGGCCCAAGGTATCGGTTGATGGTCTGCGCCTTGGCCGGTGATTCCACGATGACCAAATGCCTTCCGGCAATGTCTGTCTTCTTGATTGAATCCTTTTTCTTTCCTGTCTCTTGCTTTCTTGCCATATGTTATGAATCCTGTCCCCTCACAAACATCTTTCCCGGCAGCTGATGGACGATGCCTTCCAACTCCAGCTTAAGAAGCACGCCCGATATCCGTCCCGCATCCAGCTTCGAAACCCTCACGATTTCATCAATGTGGAGGGGATACATCCCTAAAATCCCAAAAACCTTTTGCTCGATCTCATCCATTTCCCGCTGGGGCGCGCTTTCTTTGCGTTCGGAGCCACGCCCTGCCGCAGACCGAAGGCGCATGGAGAGCTCTTCCAGCACATCATCGGAGTTTTCCGCCAGTCTGGCTCCCTGTTTGAGCAGACTGTGGGTCCCTGTGCTCTTGAAGGAGTCGATGCTCCCCGGCACCGCAAAGACCTCCCGGCCCTGCTCGAGCGCCATGCCGGCCGTGATCAAGGACCCGCTCCGTTTCGTTGCCTCCACGATCACCACCCCCTTGCTCATCCCGCTGATAATCCGGTTTCTGATGGGGAAGTTTCGGGGCTCAGGGGGCGTCCCTGGAGGAAACTCCGAGACCAGGGTCCCTCGCTCGCAGACCGCCTCGAAAAGTTTCTGGTTCTCACGCGGGTAGATCACGTCGATGCCGGTGCCAAGCACACCCACCGTATGTCCTCCTCCCCTCAGGCAACCCCAGTGGGCTGCCGCGTCAATGCCCCTTGCGAGCCCGCTCACGACCCCAACGCCTGACTGTCCAAGTCCCAAACCGAACCTTTCAGATGCCTTCAATCCATAATAAGTCGCATTCCTGGACCCCACAACCGCCACCAAGGGAAGACCCACCGGGATGTCCTTTCCCCTGATGAAGAGCAGGATCGGAGGATCATGGATCTCTCTGAGCGCCGATGGATAGGTCTGATCACCGTAAGAGAGGATTCGTGCACCGCACCGTTCAAGCTTGGTCAGCTCCTTTTCCGGGTCCAATGCGAAACGGCCATGGCAAAGGCTCTCAATGGCCTTGGCACTGACACCCTCCACGCGGGCCAGCTCAGCGGGGCCGGCGGAAAAAATTGCGTCCGGCGTTCCGAATTGATCCAGCAGGTTTTTGCCACCCACATTACCCAGCCCCTCGGCCAGGTAAAGCGCCAGCCACGCACACCGTTGGTCCTTCCATTGCTTCATGGGGATAGAAACAAAAATGGCCCGTGTGAGCCTGTTGGAATTAGAAAAGACAAACCAGACAGCAGGAAAGGGGCGGGGTATATAAACCAGACCACCCCGCCCTAGTCAAGCCTTTTGTGGCAGAAGCCAAGGGGAGGACCTTATTGGACCCAGCATTGGGGCAGGACGGAGAGGACCCTGGTAGCCTCTTCCCACTCGGCTCCCTGAACCGAAGCGCCGTTTGCGAGGTTCTCTGCGAGGCTGATCACCACCCCGGTTGCTGAATCCGGCCGGGCTTCGATGACGAGCATGTGCCCCGCAACCACATCCGGGACGGGTGGACCTATGCTACCTAGTTTCTTCATGATCCTGAATACGTTTCCTCTCAGGACGCCATCATTGAAGCCCTTCGGAAGATAAACCACCGAGAATTGGCCGATGATGCGCTTCTGGTCCTGGACCGCCGCGATATGGCTTGCCACGGCCGGGTCCGTGGGGACCAACTCAACACAGGAAGTGATGGGTTCTTCAGGGATAAGAGGGTCTCCCACCCTGAACTCCACATAACTCTCGATGACTTCCGCCCTGTAAACGGTCCCCTCGGTCCTTTCCTTGACGGACACTTTTCCACGGTAACGGATCAGATATCCCACTTGCCGGCCGGTCAGCGGGTGGGACAGGGCCGAAGTGGGCTTGAAGGCCACAAAGACCCTACCCGGCTCTACGGCCTCCTCTTGAGGGAGATCCACAAAGATCGTGTCGCCTTCGGCCAGGATGATTCTGGAAGTGACGGAAGAGATCACTCGCCCGACGGGCGCCACAGGCGCTGAGGAAAGATAACCCGCCGAAGCCACATTGCAGAGACCCGAAACCTCGACGCCCGGTGCACCTCCCGGTTCCTCAGGTCGTTTTTCCTTTGGTGTCTCCGGCCCTGGCTCAGGGGCGGCCGCCTTTCAAGGGGATATCCCTCCAAGAGCCTGACCTTGTCTCCAGGCTTCAACAGATGGGGGTTCGTGACAAAAGGGTTCATCTCCCAAAGCTTAGGCCAAAGCTCCGAATCCCCGTAATAGTGCTCACAGATATCCCACAGGGTGTCGCCCGGTTGGACCACATGGTAAGTCGGCTGGGCATGGGTGATTTCCGCACGGCAGAGGGACACCAGAACCAAACATAGAAGGACAAGCAGAGACCTATGAATCGATTTCACGGATTTCCCTTTCGTGCTCGGTTTGACGAGTTGTCCGCGATGGGTCCGAAGGCTACGCCTCCCAGCCGTCCTTGTCAAGCGGCTATCGGACCGGGCCCCGCCGCGTTCGAATACGAAGCGCATGGGTGTTCCCTCAGTGATTCACCCTTCCTTCCCGCTGGACACGTTGCGCCTGGACACCGGTCGGGTTAAAGGTGTCGATTTTTTCTTCACCTTGCACCTTATACCGTGTACCCTTCCTCTCACCTACCTATCCTCTATCCTATCGGTCTTCCCGCCCGGCGACTTGAGGAAAAATCCCGGTTGGCGTCTCCTTGGGCACCGCCGGCGCGGATAAAGGCCCTGTTTCGGACAAGGGTTCTTGACAAGACGGGAATTCTAGCTAAACTTCTTTTCCCTGAGAGGATCGCCATGCCCATCTATGAGTACCAAGCTTCGGGTTCAGACAAAGGGTGCGAGAAGTGCGTTGGCCGCTTTGAGATCATTCAGCGACCGTCGGACAAACCGCTCGCCCATTGTCCTGCCTGTGGCGGGCGCGTGAAAAAGCTGATCTCCTGGTGCAGGGCCGCGGTGACCGAGCGCTCTGACGTGCATGGGGCCGTTGAAAAACGGATCCAGGCTTATGAGAAAGAGGGGATGTGGAGCCACGCCGCAGAGCTCGCAGACAAGCACTCGGAGAAAATCAGGGACACCGATTTGAAAATGCGGGCCATTGACGATTATGCGAAGGCAGGCTACGACGCGAAGGCCCTCGATAAACATGCGAAAAGCAATTTTGACGGGAATGACTGAAAAGGAGGAAAGGGATCATGGTGTTGACGTCGAGGTTCGGATTTCGGGAAATGTTTTGGGTGCTTCTTGGCATGGTCCTGTTGTTCGCCGGCTCGCCGGCGCAGGGGGCGGAGGACAAGGAAAAGAAAGACCTTCCAGACCGAGCCATAAACCTGTTCTCTGAATATACGGGGGTCGTGGTACCCCAGGGTGAATCGGTGAGCCTCGATTTAACCGTGGCCGATAACGGCAGGCGTGACGAAGATGTCCACCTCACGATGTCCTCCGTACCGAAGGGATGGAAGGCGTTACTGAAGACTTACAGTTTCGGAATCACAGGCGTCCATTTGAACAGTGAAAAAAGCAAGTCTGTGACCCTGAAATTGGAACCCGACGACACCGTCCAACCGGGAGCGTATTCGTTTACGGTCAAAGCAGAGACCGACGATCGAAAACTGAGCTCAGAGACAACGGTCCTTGTGACCGTCGAACCCAAAGAGGCTTTGCAGAAATCAAAGGACATCAATATCAACACCTCTTATCCCGTCCTGACCGGGCCGCCCGATGCCAAGTTCGAGTTTTCCATCGAAGTGGAAAACAAATTGGACAAAGACACGCTTTTCAACATCTTCGGTCACGGGCCTGAGAATTGGGACGTCAATTTCAAACCCGCTTATGAGGATAAATTCATATCCAGCCTGAGACTTAAAGCCAATCAAAGCCAGACCGTTGCGGTTGAAGTGAAGCCCTTTCCTTTGGCAGCACCCGGCGAATACCCCATTTCCGTTAAAGTGAGCTCCCCGGAAGCCAAGGGGGAAGTGGAGCTGAAGGTGGTGCTCACCGGGACCCAGAAGCTGGAGGCAGGGACATCAACCGGCATCCTTTCCCTCAACGCCGTTGCCGGGCAGGAAGCCAATCTCTCTATCTATGTCAAGAACACGGGCTCGGCGCCCCTCAACAACATACGTTTCCTTTCCTTCAAACCGGAGAGCTGGACCCTAGCTTTCAAACCGGAAGGAATAGATTCTTTAGGACAGGGGGACCTGAAGCAGGTGGAGGTCACCGTGAAACCCTCAGCCGAATCCCTGGTGGGCGACTACTCGGTGGTGCTCAACGTGGAAGCGGAAAAGGTCAGCAAGAACCTCGAGCTGCGTGTGACCGTCAAGGCATCCACCGCCTGGGGATGGATCGGCATCGGCATCATCGTCTTGGTCATGCTCGGGCTTGTGGGGCTTTTCATGGGTCTGGGGAGGCGGTAGGCATGGAAGACCGAAAAGTCATCGAGACAGCGGATCTGACCAAGCGTTACCAAAGCCAGACCGCGGTCGACCGGCTCAGCTTCAGCGTCTCGGAGGGTGAAATTTTCGGCTTTCTCGGCCCCAACGGGGCAGGCAAAACCACCACCCTCCTCATGCTCCTGGGGCTGAGCGAGCCCTCGGCCGGCACGGCGAAGGTGTGCGGGCTGAACCCCACCCGGAATGCGCGTGAGGTGAAACGTCTTGTCGGTTATCTGCCTGAAAACGTCGGTTTTTATGGCGAGCTGGACGCCGTCCAGAGTCTGGCTTATGTGGCAGAGCTCAACGCCATCGGCAAAGACGAGGCGGAGGGTCGGATCGACGAACTGCTGAATCTTGTGGGACTTAAGCCCAATGCGCGTAAGAAGGTGGCCCAATTCTCACGGGGGATGAAACAACGTCTCGGCATCGCGGAGGTCCTGATCAAGACACCCAAGGTTCTCCTCTTGGATGAGCCGACCCTCGGACTTGATCCTGACGGCGCGCTCCGGCTCATCGATTTGATCCGGTCGTTGAACCAAGAAAAGGGGATTACCGTCCTGCTCTCATCCCACAACCTCTTTCAGGTTCAAAAAATCTCCCACCGCGTTGGCATTATGATCCAGGGCAAAATGGTGGCCCACGGCACCATCGAGGCCCTGGCCGAAGAAAAATTCGGGGTGGGGGACAAGGAGTATTCATTGGAAGAGATCTACATGCGGTTTTTCCAGGAGGTATGACCCATGGGGGGCCTTTACGCCGTCTTCAGAAAAGAGCTTTCGGACCATTTCACCAGTTTCCGGTTTGTCATCCTTTTCACCCTCATCGCCATGGTGAGCTTCATCACAAGCTATATGGCCGGCGTCCACTTGCGAGAAAGCCTTGAAGGGGTGGCCAAACCCAAGTTCGTCTTTCTCATGCTCTTCAACACGCCGGGGGCGCTTTTCTCCATGGTCCAGTTCGTGGCCTTTTTTGGCCCGCTCATCGGACTGGTCCTTGGATTTGACGCCATCAACCGAGAGCGGGCCCACGGCACCCTCATAAAGATCGTCTCACAGCCCATTTACAGGGATGCCGTCATCAACGGCAAATTCCTGGCCGGTGTTGCGACCATCACGGTCATGCTCACATCCATCGTGCTGGTGGTGGCGGGCTTCGGGCTCAACATCGTGGGGGTGGTGCCTGGGGTCGAGGAGGTCTGGCGGCTGGTCGTTTATCTGGTCATCAGCATCTTTTACATCTCCTTCTGGCTGGGTTTGTCCATTTTGTTCTCCATCTGCTTCAGGTCCATCGCCACCTCCGCGCTTGCGTCCATCGCGCTCTGGATCTTTCTTTCCTTTTTCGTTTCCCTGGGGGCCGAGGTCGTGGCAAACACGCTGGCCCCTGTCGAAGGCAAAGAGAACCTGAGTCCGGATATCGTCATGAAACACGCACAGATCAAGGAGCGGGTGGGGCTCTTTTCGCCCATGGTCCTTTACTCCGACGCCAGTGCGACCATCGTGGATCCCATGAGGAAAACCACGAAAAGCATCATCCTCATCGGACCCATGGAGGAACTGTCCGCCTCCCGCTTTCAGAATCCGCTCCCGCTCGGGCAGAGCTTACTGGTGGTTTACCCCCACGTGGTGGCCCTGATCGCCATCACGCTCATCTGTTTCGCCATATCCTACCTCGTGTTCATGATGCAAGAGATCCGAACGTGAACCGTCGATATGACGATTCGTCGCGGACCGGCCTCCCGGTCGCAGAACGAAGTGGCCGTTTTCATGCTGGAAAATTTGTGTTATGGTTGTTTGAGACAACGACCCCCCAAGGGGCTTTGTTGTCGAAATATCGGGGGGACGGTTTGAAGCTCCCACTATGCCGGTGGGCCGGCGCGCCTTCCTGCATGAACGCGGGGCACCATCGCTGCGGTGAGGTCAAGGCATGATCGAATTGATCGTCAAAGGCGGGGTATTCATGTACCCTATTATCTTCTGCTCCATCCTCGCCCTGGCGGTCTTTATAGAACGTATTTTCTTCCTCAGACGAAAGCGAACCATCCCTGATGATTTCATCCGGCAGGTGGAAGAGCTCATCAAGAAGGAGAAGTTTTCCGAGGCGGTTTTCCTGTGCCAGAGCAACATCTCCTCCATCTCCAAGATCTTTCTAGCCGGGCTGAAGAATGCAAAGAAGGGCATGTGGCTCGTCAAAGAGGCCATTGAGGAGCGCGGGAGCCGCGAGGCCCTGATTCTGGAAAAACATGTGTCCATTTTGGCCACCATCGCCAACCTGACCCCCCTCCTGGGGCTTCTCGGGACCGTCTCGGGAATGATCAAAACGTTCAAGGTCATATCCGTTCAAGGCATCGGAAATCCCGCGCCGCTGGCAGGAGGAATTGCCGAGGCGCTCATCACGACGGCGGCGGGGCTTTCTGTGGCAATTCCGACCCTTGTGGGCCACCGCTTGCTGAAAGACAAGGCCAGCACCCTCATTTTTGATATGGAGGAGGACTCCATCCGGCTCGTGGACCTCATGGAGAGCCTTGGCCGAGTGGAGGAGTGATGCGATTCCGCAAACCCGATGAAGGAGATATCCAGCTCGGGCTCGCCCCACTTATCGACATCGTCTTCCTCCTGCTGATCTTTTTCATGTTGACCTCTCACTTTGATGTGGCCTCGGGAGTCCTCATCCGACTGCCCAAGGTGGCTCAGAAGACCTACGAGCAAGATGAAAAACGGATCACGGTTGTGATCGACTCCGAAGGGCATCCTCACCTCGAGGGGAAACGCATGGAATTGGGGAAACTCAGTGAACGGCTGCAGGAAATCGTCAAACGGGAGGGGGTCGTCCACCTGATCCTCCAGGCCGACGAGAACGCTCGCCATGGGATGGTGGTAAAGGTCATGGACCTTGCCAAGGCATCCGGCGTGCGCACCATCATTATCGCTGCCCGGTGGGCCCCCGAAAAGGTGTCTTGACGTGGCGCAAAAGAAGAAAAATCGGCTTCTCACCCTCGTTTTCTGCATTTCTTTGCTCATCTTGCCGATCATGTGGTTGGGTTTTGGAAAAAACGGCGTCCTTAATCTCTACCGGATGGAGCGGGAGCGGCAGGTCAACGTTGAAAGGGTTCAGCAGATCACCCGGGACAACCAGGTACTGAAGGACGAGATAGAACGGCTGAGGTCGGACGGCCGATACTTGGAAGCCGTGGCCAGAAGAGAGCTGGGGCTTGTCGGGGAAAAGGATTTGGTCTATCGTTTTAAGGGAAAAATCAAGGAAGATGATAAACGATCCGCAGAGCTTGATCTCCCGGCGCGCCTTGAACAAACAGGGGAAAAAAATGACAGCGGGGAGGGACGACATGATGACCCCATCAAATGATCTGATCTACCAGATATTGAATCAGGGTCCGTCGCAAAGCTCCATCCATATCATCCTCTCGCATTTGATGGGAGAAGGACAAAACGCAGCCGTGATGCAGGGCTGCCTGAAGGCCCTTGATCTTTACCCGGACGACATCCGTTTGCGGCAACTTCTCGCCGAGGCGTATCTGCGATTGGGGTTCATCGGCCAGGCCGAGACCGAGCTCTGCCGTGTAACGGATCAGATCAGCGATTTGACGGGCTCATACAAGACCCTGGCCAAGCTCTACCTGCACCAGCAAAGGGTGGTTGAGGCCCAGCGCCTCCTGCAGCTTTATTGCCTACACCGGCCCGAGGACTTGGAGGCAGCCGCCCTCCTGGCCGGATTTCCCACAGAAAAGCCCGAAACGGAACCCGAAGAGGTTTCGGAGGCGGCCTCCGAGGCGGACGTTCTGATTCAATTGGCGACCCCGACACTGGCAGAGATCTACTTCAAACAGGGACAGATCGAGGAGGCCATCAGGACCTACGAAAAGGTCCTCGCACGAAACCCGCACGACGAAAGATTGATTCAGCGGCTGAATGAGCTCAAAGGGACTTCCCAGGGGAGCCCTGAGGAGACAGGGGACGCGGCGGTTGCCGGAGCCTCGCCCATAGAGATCAATCAGAGGATGATCTCCGTCTTGGAGGGTTGGCTCACCAGAATCAGGGAGCTCAAACATGGCCGCGCCTAGGCCCACCTTTCATTTCTGCACGACAGGCGTCGGCAGCGTGCCGTTTCTGGACGTGCCGGCAGTGTGCCGTCATGTCTTGAACACGATGCCCAGGATGCCTTTCTGGCCTCAATTTGTGAGACGAAGCCGACAGGAAGACATGAACCTGCAGTTCAGCGAAGGCCTTCCCCTGCTGGAATTCAACGAGGCCAGGGGGATACTGATGCTTTCCACCTCCGAAAATCGGGAAAAGGCCCTCACAACATTCTACGAACGATTCCTGAGCGGGGAAATCGACCGGTTCGAAATCAGCAGGGACTACGCCGCAGGTCTGTACGAAATGATAGGCATGCTGGCCGAGCAGCCGGTCCGGGCAAAAGACCACTACATCAAAGGCCAGACCGTCGGTCCGGTGACCTTCACCGCCGGCATCAGGGATGGGGAGGGCAACCTGATCATTCATGACGTGGAGCTGCGCGAAGCCCTTGTGAACGGCATTTCCCTCAAGGCCCTGTGGCAGGTTCGGATGCTGGAACGCTCCGGGAGGAAGCCGGTGATCTTTCTGGATGAGCCGTATCTCTCGGGATTCGGTTCCGCCTTCTCCCCCCTCGAACGCCATGAGGTGATCGCGCTGCTGCAGACCGTGATCCGGTATCTTCGCGAGCACGCAGACGTCCTGATCGGCATCCACTGCTGCGGCAACACGGACTGGTCCATGATCCTCGAGGCCGGCCCCGACATCGTGAATTTCGACGCCTTCGACCACATGGACTATTTCCTGCTTTATCCGAAAGAGATCAAGCGCTTCCTCAATGACGGAGGCATCGTGGCCTGGGGGATTGTTCCCACTTCCGATTTCACGGCAGAGGCATCCGTCGAGACACTCTCAGCCAAGGTCACGAACGGCTTTGAACGCATTGCGTCATGGGGGGATTGATCCTGAGCTTCTCTCGAGGCAATCCCTGCTCACGACGGCCTGCGGCATGGGTTCTCTGTCCGAGGGTCAGGCCGGTGCCATCCTCGCGCTCCTGCCTCGACTTGCCGAAGCGCTGCAAAGCCGTTTCCCCGTCAGGCATTAGAAACCACGATCAAAGGAGTCTTCATGATCAATCTTTCCAGATTTTCTCTCGAGGGAAAAGTAGCCCTCGTAACGGGGGGCAGCCGAGGCATCGGGCAGGCGACGGCCGTCGCCTTTGCGCAAGCCGGGGCCCATATCGTTATAAGCAGCCGGAATTTGGGAGACCTCGAAAAAGTCGCTGATGAGATCAGAGGAATCGGGAGAAAGGCCCTGCCCGTTGCCGCTCACATGGGGAGGCTTGAGAACGTCAATATGCTGGTTGAGAGGGCGATGGCTGAGTTTGGAAAGATTGATATCCTCGTCAACAATGCCGGCACGGCCCCTGCCTACGCCAATTGTCTGGACGCCCAAGAACGGCTATGGGATTCCATCATGAATCTGAACCTCAAGGGCCTGTATTTTCTCAGTCAGGCGGCAGCCCGTGTGATGAAGACCCGCGGCGTGGGTAAGATCATCAACGTGGCTTCCATCGATGGATTCAAACCGCAGGAAAACGTCGGTATCTATTCCATTTCAAAGGCTGCCGTGATCATGGTGACCAAGTCCATGGCCCTGGAGTTGGCCCCTTACAACATAAGGGTGAACGCCATCGCGCCCGGAGCCATTGATACCAAGATGCTCAACAACATGTGGGCAAACCTGCCCGAGGCGCAGAAGGGGTTGGCAAGAAATGCGGTTTCAACCAAGACCCCGCTCGGACGGATTGGTATGCCCGATGAGATCGCGGGGGCCATGATCTATTTGGCATCCGACGCCTCCAGCTACATGACCGGTGAGACGATCCTCATCGACGGGGGTGCCATGCTGGTCTCCACGCTGGAGTACCGGGAGGAGTAATGGTCGGATTCCTTGCGTCGCGGCCCGGGCCCGTCCGCTCTTTCCGGGACCCAAACGGCCCCAGCGCGGCCAGTAAAAAATCCACGCCGGCGGTTCACCCGGTACCTCCCTCATTCCGCCGCTTCATTTGAGTGTAGCGATAGATCCTGCCCAACGCCCCGACAGCGTCCCGGAGGGCCGGGAACACCGGAAACCCCTCGGATTCGCAACGGTCTTTGAACGCCAAGTTGTATTTCCTCTCCAGATCAACATCCAGGTACGGATCAAGAAACATGCTCAAGAAAACCGGCTTTCGCTTTCTGTCACGGGCATAACGGCAGCCTTCAAGGAGCTGTGCCGCCACCCCTTCGAAATACCTCTCAAATGCATCTCCCCATATGTTGAGCATGAACTTGATCACATCGAATTGGACGATGATCGCGTGCACCCCGCTTTCTTCCGATACGATCCGGAGCACGTCCTTCAGTGTCGCCGCTTCATCCGAGTATTTGTAAAACATCTGCCAGGCATCCAGTGGATTCCCGATCATCGTCCCCGATATCGGGACGAATTCACGCAGTCTTTCAACGGCCGGCGGCGAAAACGGCGGCACGGCGAGCCCTGACTTCACACACATGTCGCTCTGGACGACGCTGAACCCCCCTGAGTAGGTGATGATGGAAACCCCGTTCCCTGCGGGAAGCGGCGGTCCGTCCAGTGCGACGGTCAAATTGAGCAGGTCTTCGAAATCGTCCACCTGAACGGCGCCTGCCTGCTTGAACATGGCCGACCACATCTTTCCTGTCCCCGCAAGCGCACCGGTGTGGGAAGCGGCGACCCTTCCACCCTCTTTGGTGACCCCCCCCTTCAAGACAATGACAGGTTTTCTCTGGGAGGCATATGCCACGGCCGACATCAGCCGCTTCCCGTCGTTGGTTCCCTCAACATAGAGCGCGATGACCCTTGTATCCGGGTCGTCGGCCAAGTATTCAAGGAAATCGGGACAATCCAGGTCAATCCCATTGCCGTAGCTGACCATTTTGCTGATCTTGACGTTTCTGGGTCTGCCGGCGTGGATGAAGAACTGGGCAAAGGTCCCACTCTGCGAAATGACCCCGATATGTCCCGCTTCGTTCGTGGAGGCGGGGTTGAAAGAAAGGCCCGACCTGGGGCAATAGATGCCCATGCAGTTGGGGCCGATCAGCCTGACCTTGCCGCTGACCATGGACGCAAGCTCGTCTTCCAACTTCAACCCTTCGGCCAGCCCTGTTTCACCAAAGCCGGACGTGAAGGACTGAATCACCTTCACGCCTTTTCGAACACATGCCTTCACGATATCCAGGACGTATGCGGCCGGCAGGGCCAGGATGACGTAGTCGACCGGGCCTTCTATGTCGAGAATGCTTGCGTAGGATCTTCTGCCGTGGATTTCCGTGTAGTTGGGGTTGACCGGATAGAGGTGATCGCGGAGCTTTCCCTGCATCAGCGCGACGGTGTAGAAATTGGTGGGAGAAGCCCCTATGACTGCTACGTTTCTGGGGAAGAAGACCTCATCGAGGTTTGTGGGGTTGGGTTGCATCTTTATCCTTTCGTTAAGCGATTCAAACTGTTTTCATCATGGTTTGTCGCAGCTCTTTACTTGAGACCTGGGACCGGGTCTCGCCGTTGATGTAAAGGCCGAGCCCCAGAATGCGGTCTCCGTCGAGAGAGAGAATCACATAGCCGTTGTCGATGCCGAGATCCACCCTGAGCCGCTCCCCTGCCGAGAGCCGAGCCAGGCCGCTCTCGTCCAGCTCAATCCTTGCTCGGGTGGCACTTCTTCCAAAGCGTTGCACCATCCTGGTGGTGGGTTTGATAAAGGCCCCCACCTTGCGGAAGGCCTTGAGCCCGGCCTTCATGATCTTCAAACCAGCTGCCTCCGTGACCGCGCGATGTTTGCGAAGCAATGACCAGCTCTGCCTCGATTTAAACATCAGATAGTCGTCAAATCGGCTTACCGGGATGCCGAAACGCTCATCCATGTAAGACAGAAGACGGCCTCTTTCATCCTCGCCGACCAATGAGGGCCATGAAGAATCCCACCGAGTCGACCCGGTGGGGATAGAATCGCGCGGCCAGGGTGAGTCGTTCATCAAAGGCAGATCCTTCCCATTCACTGAGGCCCGGATCCCATTTCAGACCGAGCTCAAAGGGTAAGAGGGTCGCATCCCTGCGTTTGAGGAGGAAATCCACGACCGCCTCGTTTTCCGCAGGGTTGTAGGTGCAGGTGGCGTAAACCATCCTTCCCCCCACACGGAGGAGATCAAATCCCCGCAGGATGATCCGCTGCTGCGTGTGGACCATGCTGCCGGCCGCGCCGAAGCGGCTGTGGGTGTGACGACCCATCACCTGTCTGAACCTGCCTTCAGAGGAGCACGGCACATCCGCCAAGACAGCGTCAAACGCTTGCCTCAGGGGGAACTCTTGTGCCTGATACCCTGTCACCACCGCATTCATGACTCCCAGCCGGTCCAGCGTGTGACCAAGCGGGATCAGGCGGCCGGGGTGAAGCTCGTTGGCGACGATCAGGCCGGTATTGTTCATGATCTGGGCCAGTTGCGATGTCTTTCCCCCCGGCGCCGCGCAGAGATCCAGCACAAAGGCGTCCTTTCCGGGGGCCAGCGCCATGGCGGGGAGACAGGAGGTGAACGCCTGGGGATGAACGTAGCCCAGAAAGTACTCGATCAGGTTTCCGCCGCTCGCCAGGCCATCGGCCCGATAGAGCGTTTCGTCTCCCTCCATGCTCCTTCGAAGAGCAATACCCCTCTCGGCCAGGGACAAGACCACGGCGGGCGGGTCCACTTTGAGGCGGTTGATTCTCAGATGGGTGGGAAGCGGTGCTTGAAGTGCCGCCTGGAAAAGGGAAAAATCCGGGATGAAGGACCGGTAGCGTTCAAACGGTTCCATCCCTTTACACGCGTCCTCTCCTTTACCTGCCAAGAACGTGTCGGGCGATGACCTCTCTCTGGATTTCGGAGGTCCCTTCGTAAATGGTAAAAACCCTCACGTCCCTGTAATACCGTTCAACCGGGTACTCTTTCATGTAACCGTACCCCCCGTGGATCTGCAGGGCGGCGTAGGCCACCCGGTTGACCATTTCCGAGGCGAACAGTTTCGACATGGAGGCCGAGGCCGAAAAATTCTCGCCCCGGTCCTTCATGGCCGCCGCGTTGAAGACGAGCACCCGGGCCGCCTCAATCTGCATGGCCATGTCGGCGATCATCCAGCGAAGACCCTGAAACTGTGAAATGGGCCGGTTAAACTGTATGCGTTCCCGCGCATAAGCGACGGATGCATCCAGACACGCCTGGGCCACGCCCACAGACTGGGACGCGATCCCGATCCTGCCCCCATCGAGCGAGCTCATGGCGATCACAAACCCATCCCCTTCCTGCCCCAGCAGGTTCTTGGCATCCACCCGACAGTCTTCAAAGATGAGCTCGACGGTATCCGAGGCCCTGAGGCCCATTTTTTCCTCTTCTCTACCCACATGAAAACCGGGGGTCCCCTTTTCGACCACGAAGGCGCTGATACCCCGGTGCTTCTTCTCCTTTTCCGTGTATGCCGTCACAACGGTCATATCCGAGCTCTTCCCCGAGGTGATAAAGCGCTTGGTGCCGTTGATGACGTAACTGTCCCCGTCTTTTATCGCCCTTGCCTTCTGGCTGGCCGGGTCCGAGCCTGCGTCCGCCTCCGTCAGCGCGAAGGACCCGAGCTTTTTGCCCGCGGCCAGGGGTTTCAGGTAGGTCTCCTTGAGATAGGGGGAGCCGAATAGGTAGATAGGCCCGCAGGCCACCGAATTATGGACCGACATGATCACCGCCGTTGATGCGCAGGCATAGGCGATTTCCTGGAGGGCCAGCGAGTAGCTCACCGTGTCGACCCCGGCCCCGCTGTAATCAGGCGGCACGTTCATGCCGAGCAGCCCCAGCTCGCCCATCTTTTTAAGATTCTCTGCCGGGAACTCGGCGGTCCGGTCCCTTTCTGCGGCGGTGGGCTGAACGACCTCCCTGGCGAACTCCCGCACCATGGCCCGAATCATTCTCTGTTCTTCTGTCAGCTCGTAACTCATGGTTAAAGACCAAGTCTAAGGTTCAAGGTCTCAGGTTCAAGGTTTTTCTTCTTTTCCCCTTGCACCTTGCACCTGCTACCTTGCACCCATCTTTCACGGCGTATACAGAACCACCAGAAGCTCAGCCTTTTTGTCGCCAAGGTTTCGAAGCTTGTGAACGATGGATGAGTTGAAATGAAGGGCATCCTCGGGGCCCAGAACGTTCTGGCTCTCTCCCACCATGACCTCCACCTTGCCCTTCAGGACATAGACGAATTCCTCGCCCGCGTGCTGATAGCTGACCCCCTTGTGCACCGACTTCGGATCGATGAGGATCTTGAAGGCTTTGAGATGCTTGTGCTTGGCTTCCGGTGTCAGGTTCCTGTAGGCGTAGGAGTCGGTCCGCTTCTGATAATCCTGGTCTTTCTGTTGGCCCGTGTCCCGCTTTTCCTCTTTAAAAAGTAGACCGGAGTCTACTTCAAGGGCTCGGGACAGCTGGAGAAGGACTGAGACGGGCGGGATGGCTTCCCCCTTTTCCACCTGCGAAATGTAGACCGTGCTCAACCCCGTTTCGTTGGCCAAGCTCTTGAGGGTTATTTTCTTTCCCCTTCTGAGCTTCATGAGTCTTTTCCCAAGAGGCAGTGATCCCCTTTTTGTCGCCATAGTAACCTCCCTTCCCTAGTGGTCACACCGCCCGATCAGCACGTGCCGGCCATGCACAACGTCGTTCCCTCAAGTCATCGGCGGAGGGCGACATCTTCAACCGCCATGTGGCGCCTTTTGTTTGCTCGAGGTCAAAGATCTCTTTATTCGGAGAACCTGCCCGAGGACGATGACCCCACTGATCAGGATAATGAAATTGGACGCGAAAAAGGTCAAAATAAAGTGTGAAGGATCGTTTAGATGGTAGGCCACAATGAGCACGTGCACCCCAAAGACCAGAAAGAAGAGGGCCAGGATCAGTAGGATGATCTGGCCGATCCACCACCGTAAGCCCTTCTCCAATCCCGGCGGAACCGTTTCAGAATCTGCGGGGCCAGGGGTGCGCAATTCAAGCTTGTGAAGCATCGAGCCTTGGGAGAACAAGGTTGTCGCAGGCCGTGTAAGGGTCCACCCTTCCATCGACGATATCGGCAACAGCCCTGTCGAAGTCCCCCGAATCGGTTATGCGGCTGAGCATCTCCTCGATCAATCGGGTTTTCACCATTTCGGCCAGTTCCTCACGCACTTTGTCGCTTCTTCTCCTCAGGCCGAGGCCGCCCAGCGTCTCTCGGAGGGAATGGCCGTGTTTGTCGATCTCCTCCAGCAACGCCGAGACCCCTTTATCAAAGACGGCCTCTGCCTTCAGGATCGGTGGCCGCCACTTTCCTTCCCTGTATTTCTTCTGGTCCATGTCGATCATCAACCTGAGGTCGCTGAAGGTCTTGTCGCTCCCCTCGCGATCCGCCTTGTTGATGACGAAGATGTCTCCCACCTCCAGGATGCCCGCCTTGATAGCTTGGATATCGTCGCCCATGCCGGGGATCACCACGATGATGGTGGTGTGCGCGCTCTTGACCACATCCACCTCGTCCTGACCCACCCCCACGGTTTCCACGAGCACAAAATCCTTGCCCATGGCGTCTAAGACGTCGATGGCGCTTCGGGTCGACTGAGTGAGCCCCCCGAAGTGCCCTCGGGTTGCAAGCGATCGAATATAAACCCCTTCATCCATGCTGTGTCGTTGCATCCTCACCCGGTCCCCGAGGATGGCACCCCCGCTGAACGGGCTCGTTGGGTCCACGGCCAGGACCCCCACGGTCTTGCCCCTTTTTCGGTAGTGGCTGATCATCTGGTCCACCAGTGTGCTCTTGCCGACGCCTGGCGCTCCTGTGATCCCCACCACATAGGCCTTACCCGTATGAGGGTAAATGCCTTTCAGGATTTCCCTAACGTGAGGCATCCCGTCGTCGATATCCCGGATCGCTCGGGCAACCGCTCTCACATCGCCTGAAAGGATCTTTTCAACCGTATCACTGGCCAATCTCACACCCCTCTCGGCTTGACGTTTTGATCCACCCATGCGGTGATCATCTTCAAGGTGGTGCCCGGTGTGAAAACGTCCCTTATCCCTGCCGCCTTCAGGACCGGGATGTCGTGCTTCGGGATGATGCCCCCGCCGATCACCACGATATCCGCTGCGTTCTTCTCGCGCAGAAGCGCCACCACACGCGCGAAAAGGTACTTGTGGGCCCCGGCCAGACTGGAGAGCCCGATCAGATCCACGTCTTCCTGGATGGCCGCCTCAACGATCTCCTCGGGTGTCTGGTGAAGGCCCGTGTAGACCACCTCATAGCCGGCATCGCGGTAGGCCCTGGCGATGATCCGTGCCCCCCGATCGTGACCGTCCAGCCCCGGTTTCGCAACCATGATTCTGACCCGTCTCTTTCTCTCCATACCCTCCTCGCCCCTAGCTCATAGCTCGCAGCTGATAGCTCATGGCAAAACGATGGGGTCTCGTCTCCCCGTGCGTCGTGCGCCTGTCTTTTATCGAGCCGCGCGCCTTATGTCTTTCACCCCTGTCTCACGTTCCTTTGAGAAGATTCCTTGCGATGACGAGCCGCATGATCTCATTGGTGCCTTCGTAAATCTGGCAGATCTTGGCATCCCGCATGTGGCGCTCCATAGGGTATTCTTTGCAGTACCCATAACCCCCCAGGATCTGGACACCCTCGACCGCAGCCTTCATGGCCGCATCCGATGCGAACATCTTGGCCATGGCCGCCTCTTTCTCGTAAGGCTTGTGGTTGTCCTCCAGCCACGCGGCCCGGAGGGTCAAGAGCTCCGCCGCATCCAGCTCGGTGGCCATGTCGGCAAGCTTCCACTGGATGGCCTGAAACGTCGAGATGGGCTTTCCGAACTGCTCGCGCGTCCTGGCATACACCAGGGCCTCGTCCAATACCGCGCGGCCGATGCCGATGGCCTGGGAAGCGATCCCGAGCCGGCCGCCATCCAGAGTGGTCAACATCTGTCGAAAGCCTTCACCCTCCTTCCCCAGGATCGCGTCCGCCGGGAGCCTTGCATCCTCGAAGACCAGCTCCGAGGTCCCCGAGGCAAGGATGCCCATCTTCTCCTCGACCCGGCCCACGTGAAAGCCAGGGGTGTTTTCGAGATCCACCACAAAAGAACTAATCCCTTTGTACCCTTTGCCCTTTTCGGTCACGGCCGCAACCACCGCAAAGGAGGCCACATTGCCGTTGGTGATGAACTTCTTCTCACCGTTGAGCACCCACTCGTCCCCATCCCTCACCGCCGTCGTGCGCATGCTCGCCGGGTCGGAGCCCGCGCCTGCCTCGGTGAGCCCGTAGCAGCCGATCTTCTCCCCTGAGGCACACGGATAGAGATACTTCCTTTTCTGAGCCTCCGTGCCATAGGCCATGACCGGGAAGCAGTAGAGGGAATTGTTGACGGACATGATCACGCCTGTTGAGGCGCATGCCTTGGAGATCTCAATGAGGGACAGGACATAGCTCACGTTGTCCATGCCGCCCCCGCCGTACTCCTCGGGCACGACGATGCCCATCATTTTGAGCTCGCCAAGCTTCCTGACGATTTCAGCGGGATGCTCGTGCTTGGCATCCAGCTCTGCGGCCCTGGGCTTGATCTCGGTCTCCGCGAACCGGCGGGCCATCTCCTGCACCATTTGATATTCTTCGGTGAGCGTGAAATCCATAGGTTATGGCAACCTCCCTTTGAACTGGGGGGCCCGTTTTTCCAGAAAGGCCGTCATCCCCTCGAAGGCATCAGGGCTAACCTTGCACATGGCAAAGCCGTCGGCCTCCAGGTAAAGACCCGAGCGCAGGTCCATCTCATAGCCGCGGTTGATGCAATGCTTGGCCAACTTCACGGAGACCTTTCCCTTCGATGCAATGACCTTTGCCGTCTTCGTGGTCTCCTCCCAGAGCTTGTCCGGGGCAAAGACCTTGTTGACCAACCCGAGCGCCTTGGCCTCCTGGGCCGAGATGATGACCCCCGTCATGCAAAGCTCTTTGGCCATTGCCTTGCCCACGAGCCTCGCAAGCCTCTGGGTCCCGCCGAACCCCGGAATGATGCCGAGATTGATCTCGGGCTGACCGAACTTGGCGTTTTCCGAGGCGTAGATGAAGTCACACGCCATGGCGATTTCCGTTCCGCCTCCGAGCGCAAACCCGTTGACGCAGGCGATGACCGGGATAGGCAGCGCCTCGATCCGAAGCGTGAGATCCTGGCCCGCGCGGGAAAACTTGCGTCCCTCGAGCGGATCGAGCTTGACCATGTGCGCGATGTCGGCCCCCGCCACAAATGCCTTTTCCCCCTCGCCGGTGAGAATCAGCACCCGCACATCCGGATCCTTCTCGATCTTGTCGAGGGCGTCATCCACTTCAACCAGCAAAGCGGGGTTTATCGCGTTGAGCGCCTTGGGGCGATTGAACTTGATCACCGCAATCTCCCCGTCCTTTTCGAAAATAATGTTTTCGTAAGCCATCAAAGGCCCTCCTTTGCTCCGAATAGATAAAAGACAGGCGCACGGCTCAAGGCGCACGGCGCATGGTTGAAGATGGAATCCCTTGCTTCCGGTTGCTATGAGCTATGAGCCACGAGCTATCATCTCACATCTCACACCTTCTCGAGTACTGTGGCCATCCCCTGCCCACCCCCGATGCAAAGGGAGGCAAGACCGAGGCTGTGACCCTTTCTCTCCATTTCCCCCATGAGGGTCAATATGATGCGGGCCCCTGTGCAGCCGATGGGGTGGCCGATGGAAATGCCGCTGCCCAGGACATTGGTCTTTTCCTCATCCAGATTCAACTCCTGCATGCAGGCAAGTGCCTGAACCGCGAAAGCCTCGTTCAGCTCGACGACCCCGAAATCCCCGGTGGTCAGTTTCTCGCTTGCCAGGATCTTGCGAACGGCCGGCACGGGGCCAAGCCCCATGTAGGCAGGGTCGATGGCTGCCGATGAAGCGGCCCGAATGCGCACCAAAGGCTTGAGCCCGAGCGCTTTGGCCTTTTCCTGCGACATGAGCAGGACCGCGGCCGCCGCATCGTTGATGCCTGATGCGTTCCCTGCCGTGACGGTCCCGTCCTTTTTAAAGGCGGGCCGCAGCTGGGCCATCTTTTCCGCCGTGGTGTCCATGGGCCTTTCGTCGGTATCGAAGAAGGTGACCTGTCCCTTTTTGCCGGGAATCGGCACGGGCACGATTTCACTCTTGAAGCGCCCCTCCGCGATGGCCTTCCTCGCCCGCTGATGGCTGAGCGCACCGAGCCGGTCCTGCGCCTCTCTCGAAATGGCGCACCGCTGCGCGATGTTTTCGGCCGTCATCCCCATGTGATAGCCGTAGAAAATCTCATAGAGCCCGTCGAAAACCATCAGGTCCACCAACTCCGTGGCATTCATCCGGGCGCCCCAGCGGGCAGCCGGAAGCGCGTAGGGAATCATGCTCATATTTTCCATGCCGCCGGCCAGCACCACGTCCGCCTCGCCGATCCGGATGGACTGTGCCGCGAGCGCCACCGCCTTCATCCCGGAAGCACACACCTTGTTGACCGTGAAGGCAGGGGTCTCCTTGGAAAGACCCGCACGGATCGTGGCTTGCCTTGCCACATTCTGTCCCTGGCCCGCCCCCACCACATTTCCCATGATCACTTCATCCACTTGCACCGGTTGAAGGCTGTCGTCGTAATCGTAGGCGGCCTTTTCAAGATCGATCATCCCCAGGCCCTTGAGCGCATCGGGCGCCATATCGACCAATGACTTAGAGGCAAACGGACGAAGCTTTGCCCTCTTGAGGGTCTCTTTGAGCACCAAGGCGCCGAGCTGAATCACCGGGACATCCTTCAGCGATCCGCCGAACGCGCCAACCGGCGTTCTTGCGCCTGAGATAATGACTACTTCACGCATCTTTTGTTCTCCTTGATTTCAGTATGGATCACGCTGAATCTACCTATTAAATACGACCTGCCAAGTCAAGTCAAATTGAGGCGGCCATTTTGCTTGACATTCTCTCACCGGTTCGCATACTTACCGGGCTTCAACAGGCTCAGTCCCAATGGCGGCCCCTTACGGGATGCCGCGTGAGCGATATAACACCGACGAGGAATGTCAAGCCATGAACCCCATCGCCCAAGAGCTCAACGAGACGATCCGACGCGTCAACATCCATGCTTTCGAGATGCTTTCCGCGGTCGGCAAGGAGCTGTTCTTTCCCAAAGGGATCCTTTCTCAGAGCGCCGAGGCCAAAGAAAAGGCCCACCGGTTCAACGCAACCATCGGAATGGCGACTGAAAAGGGTCAGACCATGTATCTGCCCTCCGTCATGGCGATGCTCAAGGGCCTGACCCCGGAAGAGGCCCTCACCTATGCCCCCTCTTTCGGCCTGCCGGCGCTCCGCCAGGCATGGAAGGAGGCCATTTATCAAAAAAACCCGTCTCTTTCGGGCAAGGCCGTGAGCCTCCCCATTGCGACCAATGCCATTACCCACGGGTTGGGCGTGGTCTCGGACGTTTGGGTGGACCCCGGGGATGCGATCGTCCTGCCGGACATGATGTGGGGGAATTACAACATGGTCTTCTCGGTTCGAAAGGGGGCCCGCATCGTCCAGTTCCCCATGTTCGACGGGGAGGGGGGATTCAACCTTGGGGCCTTTGAGCAGTGTGTCAGAACGACCGCGCAGGAAAGGAGCAAGGTCATTGTGCTCCTCAATTTCCCAAACAATCCAACCGGGTACACCATTTCGCCCTCCGAAGGGGACCGTATCGCAGAGGTCCTGGTGGATGTGGCGGACTCCGGCAAAAATGTCCTGGCCGTGACCGACGATGCCTACTTCGGCCTGTTCTTTGACGACAGCGCCTTGAAGGAATCCATTTTCACCCGATTGACGGGGCGCCACCCGCGCTTGGTCGCCATCAAGCTCGACGGCGCCACGAAAGAGAACTTCGTCTGGGGATTGAGGGTGGGCTTTGTCACCTATGGGGTCTGCGCGGACCAGGACGTGGGTCTGATCTATGACGCCCTGGAAAAGAAGACGGCAGGGGCGGTGCGAGGTTCCATATCAAACGTCTCCCGTCTCAGTCAGGTCCTGGTTCACCGCTCCATGCAGTCCCCAGACTATCCGGCCGAAAAGGAGGAGAAACTGCGGATCATGCGGGGACGGGCTCAGGAAGTGAAAAGGGTCCTCCGCGACCCGAAGTTCAATGGGGCCTGGACCGTGTTCCCTTTCAATTCAGGATACTTCATGTGCGTGAGGCTCAAGCGCGTGAAGGCCGAAGCGCTGAGGCGCCATCTCCTGGACCGTTACGGCGTGGGGGTCATCGCCCTCGGGGACCACGACATCCGTGTCGCCTTCTCCTGCGTGGAAGAAGAGGACATTCAGGCGCTTTTTGACACCATGCTCCAGGCGGTGGTGGATCTGGCTCCGCACTAGCCTGCTATCTTTCATGCGCCATATCGAACTGCAGAAAATTGCCGGAGGTTGCCGCACGGGGCTTTGGTGAATGCGCTTTGGGCTCGGTGCCCTCTTTGAAGCTCTGAAAGACCGTCTTCTCGGAATCGGGACCCGCCAGGAGCCCGGTCATCGCGTCGATCTTCGCGAAAACGATCCCTTCCGGAACCGGGAAATCCCCAAGGGGTCGCCCTTCCATGGTCTGGGACATGAAACTCAACCAGATGGGGCTGGCGGCCCTCGACCCCGTCTCACCCTTTCCCATTGGCTTCTGATCGTCGTAACCGACCCACACGCCGGTCACAAGCTCCGGGGTGTAGCCCAAAAACCAGGCATCCCGGAGGTCATTGGTCGTTCCCGTCTTGCCGGCGGCCGGCCGTTTCAAGGCTTTGATCCGCCAACCCGTCCCCTCCTGGATCACGGCTTGCAGGAGATCGGTCATCATGAAGCAGGTCTCCTTGGGGAGCACGGTCTCGGTCTCGGGTTGGTTTTCCTCGATGACCTCGTCGTTGCGGTCGAGAACGCGATCGATAAATAGAGGCTTCACCAGTCGGCCGCCGTTGGCAAACACCGCGTAGGCCCGAGTGATTTCCAGCAGGGAAACCCCGGATGAGCCCAGGGCGAGCGAAAGGTCGGGATTCAGGTCGGAGTCGATTCCGATCATCCGGGCGTATTGGATGGCCTAATCGACGCCGATCTCCTTCAGCATTTTCACTGTCACCACGTTTCTGGATTCAGCCAGGGCCGTCCTCAAGAGGGTCGGGCCGAAAAACTTTTTGGAATAGTTCTTTGGCTTCCAGACCTCGTCGTCCGGATTCCGCTCCGACACATAAGGGGCATCCAGGATCAGGGTGGACGGGCTCATGCCCCGGTCGAGCGCAGCGGCGTAAATGATGGGCTTGAAGGCCGAGCCGGGTTGGCGTCTCGATTGGACGGCCCGGTTGAACTGGCTTTCGGTGAAATCCCGCCCGCCCACCATCACCCGGATCTTTCCCGGTATGGGGCTCCATGCAGGATATGGCGCCTTGGACCTCGGGGGTCTGATCGAGCGCCACCTCCCAGGTAAAAGGGGCGATACCCTTGTCAAGCAGACGGACGAGGATCACGTCGCCCGCTTTCGGACTTCGGACGGTTTTTTCACGTCGACCCGAAATAGGCCACATCCGGATTCACGGGTCTGGCCCATTTCATCTCGGAAAGCGGGAGCCTTGCGAGCGCACCCCGGCCAGCCGAACCGAGACCTGCCCCGCTTGATCATCCGCCCCTTCCACCAACGCTTCGACCACGTCGCCTGGACGGAGGGGCACCTTCAACTTCTCCGAGTCCTCTCCGCCGTTGCCCTCCCCTGGCAGGGGGGAAGATGGCGCAAAGGGCCCCGGTATCCCTCCCGTTTGTCAAGATCGCTGAGCCCGTTTGAGAGGGCCTCCTGCGCCATGCGTTGCATGGCCACGTTCACCGTGGTATACACCTTCAATCCGCCGCGGTAGCAAACGTCCCGGCCGTAGCGCTCGATCAAATACCGCCTCACGTGTTCCGTGAAATAGGGCGCCTTTTCAAAGACGTTCTCTGTGGGGGCCTGAATCTGTAAAGGCGCGTTGAGGGCCGCTTCATGGGCTTCTCTTGAGATATAGCCCTCCTCCAGCATTCGCTGCAACACGTATTTCTGCCGCGCTTTGGCCCGATCCAGATGCGCTACCGGCGAATACCGGCTGGGGGCCTGGGGAAGGCCTGCCAGCAGCGCCGACTCCTGCAGGTTCAGATCCCTGGCCGATTTGTTGAAGTACGTTCGCGACGCCGCCTCCACACCGTAGGCGCCATGGCCCAGATAGATCTGGTTCAGGTAGAGGAAAAGGATCTTCTCCTTCGAGAAGCTCTTTTCGATCTGCATTGAAAGGATGGCTTCCCGCGCCTTTCGCCGGTAGGTACTCTCCGTGTTCTTGAGAAGCAGCGTCTTGGTCACCTGCTGCGTGATGGTGCTGCCCCCCTGCTCGATCCTTCCTGCCACCAGATTGTTGATAAGGGCCCGCAGCATACTCATGAAATCCACCCCGCGATGTCTGAAGAAACGGGCATCTTCCGCCGCGACAAAGGCCTGGATCAGGTGTTGGGGCACGTCGTCCAGGGGCACGACAATCCTCTTTTCGTCCCAGAATCTCCCGATGACTTCGCCATCCTCGCTGTAGATCTCAGAAACGACTGGAGGTCGGTAGTCCGCCAGAGAGCCGATATAGGGAAGGTTGCTGGACCACAGGTACCAGAAAGCCGCTGCTGCCGACCCGCCAAGGAAAATCAGAACAAAAAAGGCCAGGAGACAGACTTTCAGAAAACGCATCATTTGATCCTCTCCGGTCGAGACTCCGGTACTGAATGGCCTCTGCCACGTGGCGCCGGCCGGATCTCGGGGCTTGCCTCCAGGTCGGCGATCGTGCGGGCGATCTTGAGGATCCGGGCATGGGCCCGGGCGCTCAGCCCGAACCGTTCCATGGCCCTTTCAAGCAGTCTGCTGGACGTTTCATCCACCAGGCAGTACTTTTTGAGATGGCGGGTGGTCATCCGAGCGTTGGTGTGGATCCCCTTGCCCTCAAATCGCTCGATCTGTATGGATCTGGCCTGCATCACCCGGTTCAGGATCTCCTCGGAGGCCGTAACGGGTTCGGGCGCATCCAGGTCCCTGAATCGGACCGAGGGCACCTCCAGATGGATGTCGATCCGGTCCAGAAGGGGTCCCGATATCTTGCTTCGGTACCGCTGCATCTTGAATCAGGGCGCAGGTGCACTCCCGTTTGGGATCGCCCAGAAAACCGCACGGGCAGGGGTTCATGGCCGCCACCAGCATGAAGCTGGCCGGGTAGGTCACGGAAGCGTTGGCCCGGGAGATGGTGACATGCCCGTCTTCCATGGGCTGGCGCAGCACCTCCAGGACATTCTTTCTGAATTCGGGCAGCTCGTCCAGGAACAGGACGCCGTTGTGGGACAGGCTGACTTCACCGGGCCTCGGGTTTTGCCCCCCGCCGATCAGGCCGGCATCCGAGATGGTGTGGTGCGGCGCCCGGAAGGGGCGCTGCCGTGATGAGCCCGTGCCCGGGCGGCATGAGTCCCATGACGCTGTAAATCTTGGAGGTCTCGAGGGATTCCTCGAAATTCAGCGGGGGCAGAATGGAAGGAAGCCGCCTCGCCAGCATGGTCTTGCCCTGAGCCGGGCGGCCCGATCATGATGATGTTGTGGCCGCCTGCGGCTGCGATTTCAAGTGCCCGTTTGGCGTTTTCCTGGCCGCGCACATCGCCGAAATCCACGCTTGCCGGTTGCCTTTGGAAAAGGCTCCGGATATCCACCTGAAACGGCTCCGCGCTCGTGACCCCGTGGAGCACCTGCACCAGCTGAAACAGAGACTCGACCGGGTAAATCCGCACGCCCTCAACCACTGCGGCCTCGTGCGCGTTTTCATTGGGGAGGAAGATCCCCTGATAACCCAGCGCCCTGGCGGTGATGGCCATGGGGAGAACGCCCCGGACCGGCCTGATCAGGCCGTCCAGGGCCAGCTCCCCGATGAACAGATGGCCCGCGCAGGCCCCTCGGGCCACCAATCCCGTGGCGGCAAGGATCCCAAGGGCAATGGGCAGGTCAAAGCCGGTGCCTTCCTTTTTCGTGTCGGCAGGCGCCAGATTGACCGTGATTCGATCCGAGGGGAAGGCGTATCCGGAATTCTTGATGGCCGCCTTGACCCGTTCCTTGCTCTCACGGACCGCCGCCTCGGGCAGCCCCACCGTGGCAAAGGTAGGAAGCCCCTGGGAGATGTCCACCTCAACGTCCACGATGTAGGCGTCGACGCCGATCACAGCGCTGCTCTGTATTTTTGCGAGCATAGGCAAAACCCGGCGACTGTATTGTCTCCGTTCCAAGCGGCCCGGCTGGCACCAATGGCAAGTTGAAAGCACGGACCGGTTCGTGCCCGCGCCGGCATCCATTGCACCTCGATGTGAGCCTTGGTTCAAAAGTGCTTTACATTTATCACACCAAATGATAATTTTCAAAGGTTATACATTCTTCCTGAAGCATCGGGGCCTGACCCTGTGTGCGGATTCAGGTTGTTGGCAAAAATGTTGAGGAGGCATAAATGGCACGAATCACGGTGGAAGACTGCTTGCAAAAAGTCAACAACCGTTTTGCCCTCATTCATCTGGCTGCCAAGCGGGTTCGTCAACTTCGCAAGGGGAACGAGCCATTGGTGTCGGCAAAAAACAAAGACGTCGTCGTGGCATTGCGCGAAATAGCCGCGGGGCGCGTTGTGCTGCTTGAGCAGGATCTTGAGCAGGAGGCGGCCGCCTTGGCGCTTCCCCAGCCCGAAATCGAGCCGCTCGCCCCTGATACGCCGGAAGCCCAGGAGGGGGGGGCCGCTGAGAGCTGAAGATGAACAAACGGGACTATTACGAAATATTGGGGGTCACCCGGGAGGCCGCCGATGAAGAGATAAAGAAGGCTTACCGCAAACTGGCCCTCCAACATCATCCAGACCGGAACCCAGACGACAAGGCGGCCGAAGAGAGGTTCAAGGAGGCGGCAGAGGCCTACGAAGTCCTCAGGGACAGGGAAAAGCGGCAGATTTACGACCATTACGGCCATGCAGGTCTCGAGGGTCGCGGGTTTAGGGGTTTTGCCGGCTTCGATGATATCTTTTCCACGTTTGGTGACATATTTGAGGATTTTTTCGGGTTCAGCACCGGCCGAAAGGGCCGCCCGAGGACACGGCAGGGCAGCAGCCTCCGTTATGACACCGAACTGACGCTGGAAGAGGCCTTTCAGGGGAAAGAAGAAGAGATCTCTTTCGATCGGTGGGCGGGCTGTGAAACCTGCGGCGGCAGCGGATTGGCCTCCGGTTCACAGCCTCAGGTCTGCCCGACCTGTCATGGCAGAGGCCAGGTGGTCCGGACCCAGGGGTTCTTCCAGATCAGCACGACTTGCCCGACCTGCCGCGGAGAGGGCCGGATCGTCACGAACCCTTGCGAGGCCTGCAAGGGAGCGGGCAAGTCCAAGGTCAAACGGAAGATCAGCGTGAAGATCCCCGCGGGTGTCGATACCGGATCCCAGCTGCGGATCCGAGGAGAAGGGGAACCGGGTGAACACGGGGGCCCGTCGGGGGACCTTTTCGTGGTCATCCACGTGAAGGACCATTCGTTTTTTGAACGTAAGGGTGAACACCTCATCTGCGAGGTGCCCATATCCTTTGTCCAGGCGGCGTTGGGTGATGCGATCAGCATCCCGGGTCTCGGCGGAGAAACGCCCCATGAGATCCAGATCCCTGAGGGAACACAGCCAAACGACATGCTGAAAATCTCCGGAAAAGGCATGCCCAGTCTGGCCGGCCGTGACAACAGAGGGGACCTGTACGTAAAACTGGTCGTCAAAATCCCCAAGAAACTGAACATGCGACAGAAGGAGCTGCTCCAGGCCTTTGCCACCAACGGGGTACACATCCCCTCCAAGAAAAAAAAGGGGGGGAAGTTCTGGAGCAAAATGAAAAATTAACCTCCGAAATCCCTGCCGTCAGACACGGCGCTTGCATTTGATTTTTGTTTCTCGTGTATATGGTTTTGTGGTAAACAGTCTTAAATGAGCGTGGATGGGAGACGGGCTAGGTTGCCATGATAGCAAAAGATAAAAAGGAATACTTCAAGACCCTCCTCAACCAGCGATTGAACGAGCTGGCCGAAGAGGCAGACAGGACCGTCCTGGACATGACCGATCAGGGGGACAATTTTCCTGATCCCACGGACCGGGCAAGCCTCGAATCCGACAGAAACTTCACCCTGCGGATCAGAGACAGGGAGAGAAAGCTGATCGGCAAAATAAGAGAGGCCTTGGATCGGATCGACCAAGACACTTACGGCATATGCGAGGCCTGCGGGGAAGACATCTCAGAACAGAGACTCAAGGCCCGTCCTGTGACCACTCTTTGCATAGAGTGCAAGACTCGGCAGGAGAACGATGAAAAGGTCAGAGGCGTTTAGTTGACCTTTCACCTTGTATTGGCTGGTGGCAGAAAAAGCCGGTGCAGCAATATGCCCGGCTTTTTTGTCCTGTACCGGCCCACCAGGGCCTGCAAGTCAGGGGCCTGACGATCACGACGAGCCCCCTCGTATGGATGAAAAGGAAAACGCCGGCAAGCAGCTGCCACAAGGAGAGGCGGAAAAGGCCCCTGCGGAGATCATCACGACGCACATCAATGCCGATTTCGACGCCCTGGCCTCCATGATCGCCGCAAGCAAGCTCTATCCCGGAGGCCGCCCTGGTCTTCCCGGGGGCGCAAGAAAAAAACCTTCGGAACTTCTTTCTGCTGTCCGCCTCCTATCTTTTCAATTTCGCCAAATTGAAGCAGATCGATCTGGGCAACGTGAAACGTCTGATCCTGGTCGATACGCGGCAGAGGAGCCGCATTGGCAAGTTTGCCGACCTCCTTGACGACGAAAACGTGGAGATCCACATCTACGATCATCATCCGGACTCGGAAGACGACATCAAGGGCCATTTGGAGGTGGTCAGGAAGACGGGTCGCCAACGCGCCATTCTCACGGGCTTGATCATGGAAAAGGGAATCACGCTCTCGCCCGATGAGGCAACCATCATGTGCCTTGGGATCCACGAAGACACAGGATCCTTCACCTTTTCCTCCACCACGCCGGAAGACCACCGGGCGGCGGCCTGGCTCTTGGCGCAGGGTGCCAATCTGAACGTGATTTCCGACCTGCTGACCCGAGAGCTGACGCCGCAACAGATCTGGCTCCTGAACGACCTGACCCGGTCCGCCGTCGCGCGGACCATCAACGGCGTCGAAATGGTCTTCAGCCAAGTGTGGCCCGGGACGAATACATCGGGGACTTCGCCGTTCTGGTCCACAAGTTCATGGAGATGGGAAACCTGAATGTGGTCTTTGCCATGGCCCAGATGGAAGACCGGATCTACATGGTGGCCCGCAGCCGGATCGCCGAGGTGAACGTCGCTGAGATTGCCGTCGCCCTCGGCGGAGGCGGGCACCCTCAGGCATCCTCGGCCACCATCAAGAAACAAGACCCTCATCCAGGTCGAACGATCCCTCCAGGCCCTCCTCAGGAGTCGCATCAACCCGCGGAAACAGGCCCAAGACATGATGTCAGCCCCCGTCATCCACCTCTCGGCGGAGGAAAGCATCAAGAAGGCGGCCGACCTGATGACCCGCTACAACATCAACGTGCTCCTGGTCATGGACCAGCACCGGCGCGCTCAAGGGGTACGTGACCCGTCAGCTCGTGGAGAAGGCCGTGTTTCTTCGGACTGGACGGACCTGAAGGTCAAAGATTACACCAACATCGAATTTCAACCGTCCACCCCGACGCCCCGCTCAAAGAGGTCCAGGAACTGATCATCCGGACAAAATCAGGCGTCCTGCCCGTGGTGGAAGACGACAAGGTGGTCGGCGTGATCACCAGGACCGACCTCCTCAACATACTGGTCGGGGATTCCCCGGTCCCGGAACTTCTCTACGACGCCAAGGGCAACACCCATCGTCTGAAACAAAGAACATGGCGGCCATGCTCGAAGAACGGCTCCCCAGAAGGATCATCGATCTGCTCAAGGCCTTCGGGCACATGGCGGACGCTGTGGGGTACAACGTCTACCTTGTGGGCGGGCTTGTCAGGGATGTCCTTCTGAAGCGGGAAAACCTGGATGTGGACATCGTCATCGAAGGGCGACGGCATCCGGTTCGCACAGGAATTCGCCAAGCAGCATAAAGTCCGCGTGAGGAGCCACCGCAAATTCGGCACCGCGGTGCTCGTCTTTGAAGGCGGGTTCAAGGTGGATGTGGCAACCGCCCGAATGGAGTACTATGAATCCCCGGCAGCTCCCCCCACCGTGGAGACAAGCTCGCTCAAACTGGACCTCTACCGCCGCGATTTCACCATCAACACGCTGGCCGTGAAGCTCAACAAGCGGCACTACGGCACCATGATCGACTACTTCGGGGCACAGGCGGACATAAAGGAAAAGGTGCTGCGGGTGCTTCACAATCTGAGTTTTGTGGAAGACCCCACAAGGGTGCTGAGGGCCGTTCGCTTCGAACAGCGATTCGGGTTCAAGATCGGGACCCTCACCCTTGCGTTGATCAAAAACGCCGTGAAAATCAATTGCTTCAAAGACCTGTCTCCGAGACGGCTCTTTCTCGAGCTCAAGCTGATCCTCAAGGAAGAAGACCCGGTCAAGGCCATTGAGCGCATGAACGAGCTCGACGTGCTCGGGGTCATCGCGCCTGAAATAGCGTACTCGGAAAGAAGCGTGCCCTGCTCGAGGAAACCACGCGGGTCATCGCCTGGTACGACCTCTTGTACCTGGAAGGGGGACTTGAAACCTGGAAGATCTACTGGCACGGCCTCACATCCTCCCTGGACCCGGCCGGCCTGTCACTCCTGGCCAGCCGCCTGGGAATGCTGGACCGCGAAAACCGGCGGATGATCACCCAGCGCGAAAACGAGTCTGAAATCCTGGACCGCCTTTACAGTTTCCGGGGCGATGACTTTCAGCTCCACCAGCTTCTGGCCCATTACGACACCGAAACCCTGCTCTATTTTATGGCAAGAGCGGGCAACGAAAAGATGAAGCGCCACATCTCCCTGTATTTCACCAAGCTCAAGGGCACCCGCATCCAGCTCCGGGGGGATGACCTGCGTCGTATGGGCTACCGGCCCGGACCGCTTTTCCGGGATATTTTCGAGCGCCTGCTGGCAGCCCGGCTGAACCGGCAGGTGCAGACCCGGGATGACGAGATCCTTTTCGTGAAACGACATTTCCCCCAGCCGCAGCACGGGCGCCCCGGAGCGGAAACGGAAGCCGGACACCGTCCGACCGCCTCCTGAGGCAGGAGACGGAAACCACCAAGGAGTCACGCTACATGGCGACAGAAGAGAATCGTCAGCGGAATGCGGCCAACGGGAAGGATGCACCTGGGCACCTACACGGGGCCCTGTTGAACTGGAAGAACCTGCAGGAAGACTATCGAGTGTTTCTATTTCATCGCGGACTGGCACGCCCTCACCAGCGAATACGCAAGACGGACATCATACGGGAAAGCTCCTACGACATCCTCATCGACTGGATGTCCATGGGCCTTGATCCGCGAAATTCAACCTTCTTCGTGCAGTCGGCCATCCCGGAGCACGCCGAGCTCTACCTGATCTTTGCCATGATCACCCCGGTGCCCTGGCTGGAGCGCAACCCCACCTACAAGGACCAGCTGAAGGAGCTCACCCAGAAGGACCTCTACACCTATGGTTTTCTGGGCTACCCGGTGCTCCAGGCCGCGGACATCCTCATGTACAAGGCCAACGGGGTGCCGGTGGGGGAGGACCAGGTGCCCCACGTGGAGATGACCCGGGAGATCGCCCGGCGCTTCAATCACCTCTACGGAGACGTCTTCCCGGTGCCGGACGTGCTGCTCACGCCGAGATCCAAGCTCCTCGGCATCGACGGCCGCAAGATGAGCAAGAGCTACGGCAATGCCATCTTTCTCACCGACACGCGACAAGGAAATCGAACAGAAGGTCTCCCAGATGATCACCGACCCCCAGAGGTGCCAGAGATCCGATCCGGGGAGATCCGGATGTCTGCAACGTCTATTCCTTTCACGAGATCTACACGGACCCGGAGACCGTGGCACGGACCGATCGGGCGTGTCGGACCGCCGAAATCGGGTGCGTGGAGTGCAAAAAAATCATGGCCGAAGGGCTGAAAAAGGCGCTCGCACCTATCCGGGAAAAGAGAAAAGCGCTTGAATCCGACATGGAAGGGGTCAGGGCCATTGTGCGTGACGGCAATGAAAGGGCGAGAGCCATCGCCCGGCAGACCATGGCGGAAGTGCGGGAGGCAGTGAAGATTTGAGACCGTTGCGCCATGGACTACGAAGTCAAACTCGAAATTTTCGAAGGGCCCCTTGACCTGTTGCTCCATCTCATTCACAAGAATGAGTTGGATATCTTCGACATTCCCATTGCGACGGTGTACGGACCAGTACCTGGGATACCTGGACATGATGAAGGCCCTCAACATCAACGTGGCGAGCGAATTTCTGGTCATGGCAGCGACCCTCATCCATATCAAGTCCAGGATGCTCTTGCCCGATTTCCAATCGGAAGGCGAGGAGGGAGAGGACCCGAGGCTTGAGATCACGCGCCCCCTCCTTGAATACATGGCCCTCAAGGACGCGGCCAAGGACCTCTCGGAGCGGTCGGTCCTTGACCGCGACACGTTCGGCCGAATGCCGCCTGAGGACCTTCTGTCGCAGATCAAGGAGGATACCGCCCCGGAGCTCCAGGTGAGTCTCTTTCAGCTGATCGATGCCTTCCGGCGGATCATCGAGGAAAAATCACCGGGCGTGCAGCTGAGCTTCCGGCTGGAGCCGTGGTCGGTCAAGGACAAGACCGAGTTCATCATCGCCGCCCTTAAAGACAGGGGACAGTTGTATTTCAATGAGCTCTTCGAAGGCGACCGGAACATCACGGAGCTCGTGATCACCTTTCTCGCCCTCCTTGAGCTGGTGCACATGGGACTCGTCACCATGTACCAGGTGAGCCCTGAAAGCCAGATCCGACTCATGCCCCAATTCAAGAGACGGACGGAATAATTTTTTATGGACAAACCTGTTAAACCCGTTGTGGAAGCGCTTCTGTTTGCTTCGGGCAAGCCGTTGACGCCCAAAGAGATCCACGACTGCATCCCTGAGACGGAAATGGGAGAGATCCGGCAGGCGCTGATCGAGTTGGTTGAGGAATACGAGGCCATGGGAAGGAGCTTCACGCTCCGCGAGGTGGCCGGCGGCTATCAATTCCGAACCGCCAACGATTACGCCCCTTACGTCCTGAAGCTCTTCAGAAGCTCCCCTGCCAGACTCTCGAAGGCCGCCCTGGAGACACTCGCCATCATCGCCTACAAACAGCCGATTCTGCGCCAGGAAATCGAACGGCTCCGGGGGGTGGAGGCAGGCGGGATACTGAGAACCCTCATGGAAAAGGAGCTGGTCAAGGTCGTGGGGCGCAAGAATCTCCCGGGAAAGCCCCTGATTTATGGGACCACTCGACGTTTTCTCGAGGTCTTCGACCTCCGGGACCTGGACTCCCTGCCAAAACTGAGAGAGATCAAGGCGCTTGGCCCATCCGATGAGCCCGAAGCGCCTCAACCGAGAGATACGGAACCGCAAGGAGAAGGCGGAACATGGCATGAAAGAAAAGAGATTCAAGAGACCGCTCAAGAAGGTCAGGAAGAAAAACGGGGGCACCTCGATGGCCCGGAAGATCGAGAACAAGCCCCCCGTCCATCCGCCCCCGCAGAGGACGATGGGTCAGGCCCAGAGGATTAATCGCATCCTCTCCGCAGCGGGATTGACTTCAAGAAGGAAAGCCGACGAATGGATTCGCTTGGGCAGGGTACGGGTCAACGGGATCGCGGTCATCGAGCCCGGCGCCCAGGCCGTATGGGGAAAAGATCGGATCGAGGTGGACGGTCGGGAGGTCAAGCCCCCTTCGGAGGGGCGCTACATCATCTTGAACAAGCCCTTCGGCTACGTGTCCACCTTGAAAGACCCTGAGGGGCGGCCCGTGGTGACCGATCTCCTGAAGGATGTGGGCCAACGGGTCTTCCCCGTGGGGCGGCTGGATTTCGACACCATGGGGCTTCTACTCCTCACCAATGACGGGGACCTGACCTATCGTCTCACCCACCCCCGTTACGGCATCCCGCGGACCTACAAGGTGACCGCAGAGGGCGCCGTGACCGAGCAAACCCTCTCTCAGCTCACAACCGGCATCGTGTTGGACGACGGGGCCCGGGTCAACGCCAAGGTGGACATAATCGGATCTCCCCGCGGCCGCACCCTCCTCAGGATGACCATCCGGCAGGGCAAGTCCCGCCAGATCCGCCGCATGCTGGAAACCGTGGGCCATCCGGTGGTTCACCTGGTCCGGATCGGGTTCGGCGTGATCCAGCTGGGAGACCTCAAGGTGGGCCACCACCGCACGCTCACGCCCGAGGAGCTCAAGGAGCTCAAGGAGAGCGTCAAACTGGGTTGAGCTGCAATTTTTTGTTTACAAAGCCTCTTTGAATGTGTACGTTAGGAGGCGTATTTCGGGCGGTTAACTCAGCGGGAGAGTGCCATCCTCACACGGTGGAAGTCGCAGGTTCAAATCCTGTACCGCCCACCACAGAGAAAGCAATAACGATAGGCGTTTTCGAGATATGACCCTCTGTTAGACCAGTGAACAGAGGGTTTTTTGTTTTTGGTAGCTGAAGATAGTTGCCAGGCAAGGCCATTTCAAGAGTCTTCCTTTTTCATTTTTCTTTGGTAGTCGCCATTTGGTCTCCATTATCCAAAAATCGTCTCCTCTAACCTCTGTGCCGCAGCCTGATTGGTGGGTCTCATGAGGTGCGCATAAACGTTCAGGGTCACAGTCGGGGTTGAATGTCCCAACTGGGTCTGGATGTGCTTGATGCTTTCCCCTTGAGCAATCAAGAGACTTGCGTAACTGTGCCTCAAGTCGTGGAAACGGATAACCGGCACCCCTGCCCTTTTCAACGCAGGTAGATAATGCCTATTCATCATTTTGCTGTAATTCATGGGCTGCCCTTCTCCGTTGGGAAAAACAAGGTCCAGCTCGGTCTTAGGACAGGCCAGCTTCCATCTTTTCAATTCCTTCATCACCGTGGGCCCCAGGTCAACTCGTCTTTCGGAGCCTTTTGTCTTTGGTGAAAAGAACTTCCCTTTGGTGAATGTCCGCTGAATCTGAATTTGAGAGTTTTCCTAATCGATGTCACTCCATTTCAATCCGAGCACTTCTCCCTGTCTTGCCCCGCTGAAGATGGCAAGCATAAAAAGGGTCCGGTATTTTTGTCCGATGGCGTGGTCAAGCAGGCTGTTAATCTGAGGTGGGTTAAGGATGTCACTGATCGCCGTAAAGGAGCCACGCGTGATCGGGCTAAAGGAGCCACTTGGAAGTGGCGATTTTGGGGTCTCGGAGAGGGTCCCAGATTAGTGTTTTTCACCTCCTTTCGCAAGTGATTTTTTGGGTGTTTCGGGTAGTTGTTTTGGAGACCTGTAGCTATCACCGTCGAGTACGACCCGATAGGCGCCGTGGCGGAGGCGATCGAGGGTAGCTGCACCGAGGAGGCGGTTAGGGAAGGCGTGGCCCCACTCGGAGAAGTCCAGATCGCTGGTGAGTATTGTTGAACGGCGCTCATAGCGTTCTGAGATGAGGTCGTGGAAGTCCTCGTCCTGATTGGGTTTGAGAGGTTTGAGGCCGAAGTCATCGATGATGAGGAGATCGACCTTGGCCAGGGCGTTGAAGCGGCGCTCATAGGAACTGATGGCCCTGGCAGCATTTAGCTGACCGAGCATTTTGCTCTGTGTGGTGAAGAGGACGTCATAGCCCTGGCGGATGGCACTGTGACCGAGGGCCTGGGCGATATGGCTTTTTCCGGTGCCGCAGGGACCGACGATATCGCCAGGAGGTCACTCATTTGCAGATATGTTGCCCTCTTGACGGTTCCGCTTTCCGCCAAAGCGGGGGAAAGAAATGGTGCAGGCGTTCAGGGTGGGTGTGCGAAACGATTTGTAGCCCGGTCTATTTGTCTGAGTCATGAAGTCTGGCGAATGTCCCGAAAAATCTCCCAAAAGATCTTATCCTTGACCCTGAAATCCATTCTCTTGAGGTTCTGGAGAAGTGACCCGGTATCACATTGAAACATGTCGAGTTCCATTAATCTCCTCACGATGCCCAAAGTGCCTTTGACTTCTAATCCAAGCCTCATAGCCTCGGCCCGTGCTGCATAATCGTCTAAGCGAACAAGATCCGTTTCTCTTTCTAATGCAATGGCTATGGCCTCAGCTTCACCTCGGCCCAATCTATTGCCCAAGGCTTCGGCAAGACGGCTATTTTCGGCCTTGAGGATATCAACCCGATCCTTTGCTCGAAGTTCATCTAAGATGGCGGAAGATTCGTCCAATTTTCCAATAGACGGGAGTACCATATTCGGAATGGCAGTCACTGCAAAGGTGGGTTGGTCTGACGCTTACTTTTTACTGAAGATCTCTTCACTCACCGACAAAGGAACATAGACCTGTTGGAAGAGGCTCAATGCAGAGTGAATGGCACCGAGCTTGGTCAGGAATATTCATGGAGAAATGTTCAAGACCGCGGTTCTTTCCATTTCTTCTCTACCTCTATATCTTGATCATCGAGATACGAATACTCCAGTCTCATGGCATCCAACAATCCAAGAAATCTTTCTCTTTCCATTCCCATTATTTCAGACGCCTTGCTAAGACTTATTCTTCTCAACACCAAGGCGCCGACGACTCCCAAGAGCTTCTCGCGATCATCCACGGTCTTGAAGAAAGGAAGGTCTTTCGCTATTTCTTTCAATGGAGAAACCTGCATTACTACCACCTCTCTTTTCAGCCGCCGTCTGGCCAATTTGTGGACCTGATTTTACCGGCTCGAAAGGCTTCGTGTCAAATGAGCGTCCTAATGGTAATGCCAGGCCAACTGGTGTGGCCTGCTCTATGCCCATGCCCCTTTTTTGGCAAGAAAACGATGAACTGATCCAGCCTGGTCAAAAACTATCTCACTCGATGAATGAAAGGTTTCTCTTGCCATGGGTAACGGCTAGGATCTCTATAGTCTTCTGGTCCGATTTCATAAATGAGTCGATGTGAGTAGACGAAAAGCTCCCTTGTCTTCGGATCACTCAGCTAGGCACAACCCTTCCCCGTTCGGGGAACGCCTTGAGCGACTGGCTGCTCATGAAAATGTCCTGGACGATTTTCTTTGCGCAATATCCGGAGCTTGTGCTGATTGGGCGGGACATCCGGGTGGGCGCCACGGTATTCGCCCTGGTTTTGGGGGCTGTTGGGTGGGGAGGAGCTGGTTGAAAGGGCCTTGACCTCCTTGCCATTCGAGGCATACGGCGGCGTGCCTTTCATCATTCTGCGGTTGATCGGGACGGCCCTTGTGCTATTCTGGCCTCAGTTGGGGGTATGGCTTCCAATTTTTGCTTATCGCTGGCCTTCTAACCCGCAATTCAGTGAAAAACGGGTTCATGGTCTGCCAGGCCATCGGCGGTTCCACCAACGCCGTGCTGCACCTTCCGGCCCTCGCCCATGAGCTTGGCTTTGAAATGGGTCTGAAGGACTTTAACCGCTTCGCGAAGGAAGTACCCACTTTGCTGGGCATCACGCCCAATGGCCCCCACGGGGTCATGGACCTTTACGCCGCCGGGGGAGTTCAGGCGGTGATGAAAAGGCTGGAGGGGAATCTTCATGCGGATGTCATCACCAGTACCGGCCAATCCCTGGGCGATTTGTTGAAGCTGGCCCAGGTCATGGACGAATCTGTCATCCCGGACCGGTCCAGTCCCCACGACCCGGAGGGTGGGATCGTGGCGCTTTTCGGAAACCTCGCCCCCGAAGGCTGCGTGGTCAAGCAGTCGGCGGTGGCCAAGGAGATGAGGGCTTTTGCCGGCCCGGCCAGGGTATTCGAGTCGGAGCGCGAAGCCCTCAAAGCCCTGCGGGAAAAATCGGTCAAGGAGGGCGACAAGATCTCCATAGACATCGCCGCCCTAACCATCGCGATTGATGTGAGCGATCAAGAGATGGCATCCCGCCTGGCCAAACTCGCCCCCCGGCAGCCCAGAGCACTGACCGGGTACATGAAACGGTACGTGAAACAAGTGACCAGTGCGGCCAAAGGCGCTTACCTGGACTAAACAAGATGCAAAGGAGCAACTTATGAAATTCAGTCTTCCACAGAGGCCGTGGCATGACCGGGGATGGATGGAAATCGATCTGCCCGAGGAGTGGGACGTCCAAACCTGCCCCATGGTCGGCTATGAAAAGGCCCCCCTTACCCATGAAAAGATGGCGGCTTGCATCAACCGTCCCATTGGGACCCCCACGCTTAAGGAATTGGCCAAGGGAAAGAAGCGGGCCGTGATCGTCTTCGACGACATGACCCGCCCTACCCGAACCTATGAGCTGGCCCCGCTGGTGTTGGACATTCTCCACGGGGCCGGTCTGACCGAGGACCAGATCACCTTTGTCTGCGCCCTGGGCACCCACGGGGCCCTGACCATGGTCGATTTCCGGAAGAAGCTCGGTTCAAAAATTATCGAGAAATACAGGGTCTTCAACCACAACATCTACGAAAACTGCGTGGAAGTCGGCATGACCCGGCGCGGGACCCGGGTGAGGTTCAACCGCGAGGTCATGCAGGCTGATTTGAAGATCGCCATCGGATGTGTCACGGCCCATGTCCAGGCCGGGTTTTCGGGAGGCGGCAAGCTGTTCTTGCCCGGAGTGGCCCACGTCGACACCATTTCCCATTACCATTTGGAAGTGGAAAAGATGGGCAAGGAGACCACCGGCATGGGCTGCCACGAAAACAATATCCTGAGACAGGAGATCAACGAGGCCGCATCAATGGCCAAGGTGGATTTCCTGTTAAACGTCGTGGTCAACGGACAGGGTGAGACAACCGGATTGTATGCCGGAGAGCTCTATCAGGCCCATGACGCGGCTGTCGCGGCGGCCAAAGAGATCTATCGTACCAATCCGGTCCCACAAAACAAGGACCTGGTGGTCGCCAATGCCTTTTCCAAACCAAATGAAATGGGCATTGCCATTTTGTTGGGCGCCTCGGCCTTGCAGGACTACCGTGGCACGGTCGTGGTGATTGCCGACTCCCCCGAGGGGCAGGTGGTCCACTATCTGCTGGGGCGGTTCGGCCGCGACTATGGCGGCAGGCAATACCCCGTCGCAGCCATTCCGACAAGCGTAAATTTAGTCATCATGACTTCCTATCCCGATCGAACCCTCCTGGATTGGTTTTCAAACCCGGAGGGCGCCTCGATCGCCCGCAACTGGGAAGAAGTAATGGAATTGATCGGCCCCCGCCATGGCAAAGGCACAAAAGCGGCCGTCCTGCCAAACGCAACCATGCAGTATTTTGAGAAACAGGATGACAGGTAACCATGGATTCTTAATGCCTTGAAGGCAGGTTTATGTCGTCCAGATCTTCGGTCCCAATGATCTGTTGAATGACGTGATTGAACGGGATTTGTGCATCGGTTGCGGCATGTACCTCGAGACCGTCATCCGCGGCCGCGATCGTTAAGCCTGTCATCATCCTCAAGTCGAACACCACCGAGGCCGGAAAAAAGGCCGCCATGAGCCATACCGCCTCCGTCAGCAACAACGACGAGATCACCGACACAGCCTTTAAGCGCGCAGGCATCATCCGGGTGGGCTCGCTGGGCGAGATGATCTCCGTGGCCAAGGCCTTCGAGCTGCTCAAGGGCATGAGAGGACACGGCCCTTACGACCAGGAGGCTTTCATTGACGCGGTCGAACGGATCACGCACCTGATGGCCTCGCTGCCCCAGGTCCATGAGCTTGACCTCAACCCCCTGCGTCTAAACCCCCAAGACCGTGGCGCGGTCGCGCTGGATGCGAGAATGAAAGTCATTCGCTGACTGATCATTCCTGTCGGGGCAGGAAAACGCCAAGGCCATCATCTGAATTTTGCACGTTGATAATCGACCCACATGGCACCGCCGTGCTCACGGAAGGCGACACCGGTCCCACGTCCAGGGCCGGCCCTGTGTCCTGCATCACGTTTTCATTTATACAGGATTTCACCCATTCATTTCTTACAGTCGATGCGCTAAGATGCAAGAAGTGGGATAGATTCGCGAGGATGCGCAATGGGGATATTCATTGAGAGGCAGTGAGGAGTGATTATGGGGAACCTGGTCATTGTTTCTAACCGAGGTCCATTCAGTTTTTCCGAGGAGTTCCTGTCACAGGCCCGTGAGTGTTTGAAAAAGGGCACTGTCCCGGAAGCGCCCAGCTTTGGAGAAGGCGGTCTGGTGCAGGCCATGGCGGGCCTCCTGAGACCCGGCAAATGGAATCCCACATGGATTGGCGCTTCCATGGGAGACAGGGACCTGGATGTAGCCAGGGGTCATTACACGGATCTGTTCAAGAGGATGCTGAAGGAAAAATACGCGCCTCAGCATTTTCCTCACATCGATATCGGCCCCGACCAGAGAATGCACTTCCGATACAAAGACTACGACTTCTACATGCGCTTCGTCTTTTTCGACACAAAGCACATGCACTGCTACTACAGCAAATTCGCAAACGGATTCCTCTGGCCCATCATGCACCTCACAAGGGAGCCCCTTTTTTACATGAAGACAAAGACGTTCCCCAGACCACGATTTGACAAACAGGACTTCATTCAATACACAAGCAGTGCCGTGACCTTCGCCAATAGCATCCTGGACGAGATCGGACGGAGCAGGAAAGGGGACGAGGACTTTGTGGTCTGGAACCAGGATTACCACTTGATGCAGATCGCGGAGCTCTACAAGGGTCTTCTCCTCCAGGAGGGTTACTCCAAGAAGGAAAGGGGACGGATCCACGTGGGCCAGTTCATACACACACCGTTTTTCAACATCCACGAGATCCAGGGCCTCATTAGGCAGGACAAACGAACAAGGATCCGATCTCAGATCCACGACCCGTTTGGTGAAAGCATGGAAAGCGTGCTGAAGAAAATCACGTGGGGAATGCTGGCCAATGACTTTATCGGTTTTCACACAAAGGAGTATTGCGACAATTTTCTGGAGGCTCTCGAAGAGTGGTTTCCCGTGACGATCCGGGTGTCCGGACAGCAATATGAAATCAGCTATCAGGATCGGATCACAACCATCAGCGCCTTTCCCATCGGGCTGGACGTTGACAAGATCCTTTCAGAGGTCGGCGAGGGAAAGAGGCTTGATTATCAGCACGGCGGGAGAAGCCTGAGCGGCCTTATCTCGCGTGACAAAAAGGCGGGGTGCGTCATTTTTGGGGGCTTGGAGCGGTGTGACTACACAAAGGGCCTCGTAGAGCGGCTCGAAATTTTCTCCCAGGCTGTATCCAGGCTGGGGGCCGGCCGGGAAGCCCGATTTTACCAGGTCACCGCGCCCAGTCGGTCGGAAAGCCCGGACTATCAGAACCTTCAGGCGGTCCTGGACGAGGAGGTCTCGAGACGGAACGCGGTGCTGGGAGAGGATCGGATCGTCCACATGGACGAAGGCATCCCCGCCCCGCAGAACTATCGGTTCATGAAAGAAGTGGATGTAATGCTGGTGACACCTCTGGAAGATGGCATGAACCTTGTTGCCTTCGAGTACATCCTTTCCCAGAAGTACCGAAAACCAAACGACCGAGGCATGCTCGTTCTCAGCTCCAGCGGCGCCGCACGGGTCCTCAAGGCAAAGGCGTTTGGGGAAGCCGATGGGGTAATCTATGTAAACCCCATGAGACCCAAAGATGCTGCGACGAAAACGGTCGAAGCCATGAAAAAGGGGGTTCGCCTCTCAGACCGGCTGATTGGGTATGTTGAGACAGAGCATCGGGTGGAGGACTGGGCCGAGAAGAACATCGAGTCGATCATTAAGAGTCGGAAATTTGAGTGAGATCGCTTTGCGGGCCTGGACCGCTTGATCCTGCCCTCGCCGCAGACAAGGCGCACAAGTGCCGGGATGGCCTCTTCGGCGATCATTTTCCCGAAATGAAAATAGTCCGCGCCGATTGCGTCCATTTTCGGCCATCGGGGATTTGATCATTTGATTTCCTGTCTTGAATGGTTTCGTGCGTCGGATTTCGAATGTCGAGATTGCATTTGCATGAGGCCTTCAAGAAATTCCTCCACCTCATCGGGGTCTCTCAGGCTGTAATGGGCCTCGGTCGGGCGGGGCTTTTCCATAACAACGATCCCAATGCCAAGGCCTTTGAGACTTCTGAAGGCATCTTCGTCGGTGACGTCGTCTCCGATGTAAAAGGGCAGCACCTCGGCTTTGTCGAGATCCATCGTCTCCAGGAGCCAAAGCAGGGCCTTCCCCTTGTGCCAATCGGTATTGGGTTGCAGCTCGAAAATTTTTTTCCCCCGACTGGCGCAAATCGGAATGGCGCGACGCGACGCTTTCCACCGCCCTTTTTACCGAATCGATCGCATTTTCTTTGACGTTTCGGTAGTGGACCGCGATGGCAAATTTCTTCCGTTCCAGCCGAGCCCCTTTGATAGAACCCAGCTTTTCCGCCAGCTCCTTTTCCGCTTGATCCAGAGTGGGTAGAAACTCAACCCCTTTTTGGTGTTTCATGTGCACGCCTTGGGGTCCCGCGATGTCAAAACCGTGGCTTCCGGCATAAAAGATGCCACGGAGGGACGTCATGCGCTGCACATCCAGGAGATCCCTCCCGCTGATGACTGAAACAGGAATACGCCCAGAAAGCGTCTTCAGCACTTGACGCATGGGCTCAGACAGGATGGCCTTCTCGGGATCGGACACGATCGGTGTGAGGGTCCCGTCATAGTCCAAAAAGACAGCGATGGTCTTGTCCCCTGTTCGAGATCTGATCTCCTCCATGCTGTTCAGTGCATGGGGCGGAGCGGTGCCGATCGATGACAGGGCGGTCACCACCACGTCGGCACCGGCTGCCTTGAGCTCGCCTTCCAGGCCGCCGCGATCCACTCCTATCACAAGGCCGAAACGCCCCCGTCTCCCCGCCTCAACGCCCGATATGGCATCCTCCACCACCACGGCCCGGCGGGGATCTACACCGAGCCGTTTGGCCGCCTCCAGGAATATGTCCGGCGGGGGATTCCCTCCCAGGTCCAGGGACTCCAGATCCTGACCATCGACCTTCGCATCGAAAAGATCGGCAACCCCGGCCCTTTCCAGAACCTCACGGCAGGGCTTGCTCGATGAAACCACGGCGGTTTTCAGACCGCCGGACCGGAGCGCATGAACGAGCCGAATCGTCGGCTCATAGACCTCCACGCCATCCAGGTCAAAAATGACGGCATCATAGTCCGATTTTGAAATGAAAACATTTGGAATCATAAACTGCCTTCTCCCAATCCAATAATAGTTATCAGTGAATTGCAATTTCCGCCGCCACATGCAAATGCTCGGATGCCAGCCGGGAAAAATCTGTCCAATGGCGCCAGACGGCAAAATCCCATTCCAGGATGTGGACCTGCAGGCCTTTCTGTTTCTTTACCGCCCCCTTCATGAAATCCGAGAACCTGGTAAGAAGACCGTGTCTCTCCTCTGTTCTTCTGCATGTCTCTTTTTGCCACCATTTTGCGACCGGTTTCCCTCTAAAACCGTTTCTACGAACGATCGCCGCTTGCTTGAAAAGGGCCTTTTGGCTTCGAGTGACGCGGGCCTCCAACCACGCTGTGCTTCTTGGAGCTGTCTGTGAACGGCTTGATGGCATGGCAACATCCTCCATTACACCTGCTTCTCCTAATGTTGTAGGAACGAAATTTCTAATTTATTCAATTCGTTATATTATTTATTGAAAAAAATCTCAAAATGAGATAACTTCCTTTCATGCACATCATTTCCCGAAAGCGCCTACTTGAATTTACAAAAAAGCATCCTGATTGTTCTGTCGCGGTTGAATTTTGGTATCGGATCGTCAATCGCACTGATTTCAATTCATTTGCCGAGCTCCGACAGGCTTTCCCGAGTGCTGATAGAGTAGGCAATTTAGCCGCTATTTATATCGGTGGCAATAGGGCTCGTTTGATTGCGGCCGTACACTACAATGTTCACCGGGTTTATATTCGGCATATTCTTACCCAGAAAGAATGTGATCGAGGATCTTGGAGGAAATAATGAATATCCGACTTAAAGAAATTGCGAAAGTTTGGCCGGACATCCGGCCCATATTATCTGTTCCGCACAATGAAAAAGACTATAATAAATTGGTCAATCTCCTTGATAACCTTATTGACGAAGTCGGCAACAATGAGAGCCATCCCTTATCTTCGCTGATGGAGACCATTGGGAGCCTAATTGAAACTTATGAATCCCAATATATTCCCGAATTAGAGGGTAATCCGATGGATACTTTGAATACTTTGATGGAAGAACATGGGCTGAAACAATCGGATCTGTCTGAAATCGGGAGCCAGGGGGTCCTATCGGAAATTCTATCTGGGAAACGTCAGCTAAATGTGCGTCAAATAAAACTATTGAGCAAACGTTTCAATGTATCTCCAGCCGTCTTTATTTAGATCGAATTTCAAGAATATAACTTTGCCGCTTCAAGGGACGGCTCGCACCCGGTCAGCCGCTGAGCAGCCCGTTGGTTAAAAAACATGCTTTGGATTGAGTGAAAGAAGACAGGTCACCCACGTGTCATTCCTGGATTATTCTTCACCAGTCGCAGGCAACGATTTCGACCGAGTCAATCACTCTCAACGCCCTGGGACCAAATGGAAAGGGTGCCTTTTGCCACGACCGTAAGGTGCAAGAAAGAAAATGCCCTCTTATTACGACCTACACGTACACACATCCAGGTATTCGCGGTGCAGCCACAGCTCAGCGGAGGCCATGTGCCGGGAGGCGATCAGGACGGGGCTTGAAGGCATCGGGCTCACCGAGCATGACAAATGGTGGCCCATATCGGAGCTTGACCGTTTGCGCATGGCGTTCCCTGATTTGACCATTTTCCGAGGAATCGAGTGTTCCAGCGCGGAGGGCCACTTCCTCGTTTTTCTGCCGGATGATTCATCGGTCGAGGAGATCGGTCCCCGCCCTTTGCGACACCTGGTTCCGAAAGTCCACGATCTGGGCGGCATTGTCATCTGGGCGCACCCCTTTCGCTACGACCGATCCGTTCAAGGTTGGCTCGAGGATGTGCCGCTCGACGGAATAGAGGTCGCCAGCACCAACATGGATGAACGGGCGAGCGATATGGCTTATGAAGCCGCAAGAGCGCACGGGATGGTGACGCTCGAAAATAGCGACGCGCACGATGCCAACTCCATTGGGACCTACAGAAATGGATTTTCGTGTCGATTGAAGGACAGCAATGAACTGATAGAGTATGTCAGAAACGCCCACTGAAAAGCGACCTGGGTTTCCATGATTTCAACAAAGGCTGAGCAATCTAACTCGAACTTTTTTCGATTCTTGGAATAACGATGCTATAATATTAAAAAACTAATTTTAAAATCAAATAATTTGACATTCTAAATTATCTTATATATAATTTATTATAAACTTAAATAGGATTTCATTATTAAGTTATTATGTAGAAATAAGAGATGCTTGCTGATAACCTTTAGAATTATTCTTCCACCTTCGTTTCGATCGGTCTGGCAAGGTTGAGAGTCAGGTCAGGTTGAAGATGGACAAAGGGGGCGCATGAGATGAGGCTCAAAATGACTTGAATATGCTCCTCGTGGGACGCGGATGTTCCGTTGGGAGCCGAAAAAACCGTCATCGCGAGAAGGGTCCTTTCATAATGGCCAAATGCTGAAAGAAGCCTTTTTCCCTCGTTCTCCCCTTTTCTCAGATCGTTTACCCTTTAACCATATCTGTTCATCTTTCTTCTTCACCTTATCATTCGAGCAAGGTTTCTCGTAATCATTGGCAGCAGTGACGCTGCCGGCAAGCCTTGGAGCGAAATCGTTTTCATTTCTTGAGATGGACTGCGGTCTCGTGGACTAAGGGCCTTAAACCCTTATTAACCCTTTCGATTCTGAGGAGACACCTGACATGAAAAAAGAATCTATGAAGACCTTTGCATGGGGAATGGCGGTCGGTTCGATCGTGCTGCTTATTGTCGTTTTCTCGACGGGGTGGGTTGTGACAAGCGGCTCTGCGAAAGCGACCGCTAAAGAAATCGCCACAACCGCTATCGTCGATCGCTTGGCACCCATTGCGATCGCACAGTTTATGCAAGATCCAGACAAGGAAGCCCGGCTCAAGGAATTGAAAACGCTGGAAACCTGGAAGAGAAGCGACTTCGTAAAAGCCCAAGGTTGGGCGGTCATGCCGGGCGAGAAGGAAACCGACTATAACGTTGCCGTTGAGTGCGCGCGACAGCTCGTGGAGCTCAAATTGTAGCCGGTCCCTTGGGTCTCGTCTTGACTCTCTCCTCCGGCCTTCCCAAAGGGCCGGAGGAAACACAGGAGAATCCATTTTGGCAGAAATCATGACAACCAAAGAAGTGGCGCAATACTTGCGATTGCATCAAATAACGATATGCAAGTTATCCAAAGAAGGCAAAATTCCTTCGATCAGGATCGGCAGGGTCTGGCGATTCGACAGAGAGGTAATAGATAAATGGATCGCGAAAGGCCAGAATTGACAATAAAAACGAGAGATTGTCTTAATGTCTTCATGAGGCTGAAAGGAACGGAAAAAGGGGCTGGGTGATCGTTTGAATCGAGAACAGGCAAACCCGAATGCTCAATCCATGAATGCGTCGGCCCATGTAACGGCGGTTGGTTCATTCAATTATAAATTGCTTGACTCTGTTAAAAATCAATTTATAATTATGAGAATCAAATAAAGGCTTGCCTTTATGCGAGAAGTGGTTTCGTTCTGAGGGAAAATCCATTTGTCAAAAGTGGCAACCCCAAGTAGAAACTATGAAAATTTATGAAAGGAGGTTGTCACCATGGCCAATGGAACAGTGAAGTGGTTCAATGAGCAGAAGGGCTTCGGCTTTATTGCGCAAGAAGGCGGTTCCGATGTGTTCGTTCATCACTCGGCGATCAACGGAAGCGGCTTCAAGACTCTCAGAGAAGGTGACCGAGTCACCTTTGACGTCGAGCAGGGCAAAAAAGGCCCGGCCGCAGCGAATGTCACGGTAATGTAGTAACCTTTGTAGGCTGACAAGGGGCATCCCATTGAATCTAAATGGGATGCCCTCCCGCCCCAGGAAAAACATCCGCCGGTCCCATCGGGCAATTTTGGACACCGCCTTAGGTACTCAAGAAGGCCACAGGAAAGAGAGTCCATGCGAGTCCTGCTGATTTATCCCAAATATCCGGATACATTCTGGAGCTTCAAGCACGCGCTCAAGTTCATTCACAGAAAGGCGGCCCTGCCGCCGCTGGGCCTATTGACCATGGGGAAAATGCTGCCTGAGGAATGGCCCAAGCGGTTGATTGATTTGAACGTGACGAAGCTCACCGAAAAAGACCTGGCCTGGGCTGATTGCGCATTCATCAGCGGCATGGTTGTTCAGAGAGCCTCAGCCTTTGAGACCATTGCCCGGTGCAGAGAAGCCGGCCTCAAGATCGTTGCCGGCGGGCCGTTATTCACCAGCGAGCATGATCAGTTTGAAGGGGTGGACCACTTTGTGCTGAACGAGGCCGAGCTGACCCTCCCCCGTTTTCTTGAGGATCTGGAGAAGGGGTGCGCACGGCACGTCTATGAGACGCCCGATTTCTGCGACATCCGGGAAACGCCTCAGCCAATGTGGGAGCTCATCAACCTGAAACACTATGCCTCGATGGCCATTCAGTTTTCCAGGGGCTGTCCGTTCAATTGTGAGTTCTGCAATGTGACGGCGTTATTCGGCCATCGGCCGCGCATCAAGACAGCCGAGCAGATCATCTCCGAGCTGGACGGGCTTTACAGATCAGGGTGGCGCGGGTCGGTCTTTTTTGTGGATGATAATTTTATCGGCAACAAGGCCTACCTCAAGGCCCATCTTCTCCCCGCCCTCATTGAGTGGCAGAAGGGCAAGAAAGGCATACCTTTTAACACAGAGGCCTCGGTCAACCTGGCCGATGACGAGAAACTGATGGAGATGATGGTCAAGGCAGGTTTTGATACGGTCTTCATAGGTATCGAAACGCCCGATGAAGACGGTCTGGCTGAATGCAACAAGCAGCAGAACAAAAACCGGGACCTCATTGAAAGCGTCAGGATCATGCAGCGGGCCGGGCTGCAGGTGCAAGGCGGCTTTATTGTGGGGTTCGACAGTGACACGCCTTCCATCTTCAAGCGCCAGATCGAGTTTATCCAGAAGAGTGGGATCGTGACAGCAATGGTCGGCCTGCTGAACGCCCCTCCCGGCACAAGACTTCATGAACGGATGAAAAAGGAGGGTCGTCTGACCGGTCTCATCTCCGGAGACAACGTAGATGGCTCGACCAACATACTCCCTAAAATGGGCCATGACGCGCTGCGTGAAGGATACAGAAGCATCATGCAGCACATTTACGCACCAAAGCCCTACTATGAAAGAGCGAGAACCTTCCTCAAGGAATACAAGACCTCGAAGGTCAGAATTCCCATGGATTTTCAACGCCTGGTCGGCGCATTTGGTTCAAGCATCCGTCTGGGTGTCTTTGGCAAGGAACGATTCCAGTATTGGAAGATTATGGTGTGGACGCTTTTTCACCGGCCGCAATTATTCCCGCTGACGATCACGTTAGCCATTTACGGTCATCACTTCCGGAAAATCTGCGAATTGAACATTACGAAATAGACATTAGGCATCGGAGACAGCTCGCTTTCATAGCTTCGCTTAGCTAATCCGAAGGATTCTTCTGCCTCGTCGCAGCGAGGATCGCGTGAAGCTGGGCCGGATCGACCCGCTCAAGGGATGCGCCGAATACCGTTTGGGCATCCAGGGCCAAGGCCTCTCTCACATCCCCCACAAAAACATGCTGTGCCGTTTCTTCTTTGAGCGACGTCATCCGGCATCCTGCAAGCCCGCAGGGGTTGATCCAGGTAAAGGGCCGAGGATCCATGTCCACGTTCAGCGCCAGCCCGTGAAAGCTGATCTCTCTTCGGACGGCAATACCCACGCTTCCCAGTTTCTTCGTGCCGACCCACACCCCCCTGTTTTTCGGGTTTCGCGACGCCCGGATCCCCCATCGGGCTGAAGTGCGGATCATGACCGCCTCGATGGCTCCAACAAAGTCGGCCACCTTCCATCCGCTCGCCTTCAGATCCACGATGGGATAGGCCACCACCTGCCCCGGGCCGTGATACGTCACATCCCCGCCCCGTTCCACGTGCACCACTTCTACGCCCCGGGCGGCCAGGAAATCGTCCCCCACGAGCAAACCCGACCGGATTCCCCGGCGGCCCAAGGTGAAGACAGGGTGGTGCTCCAGCACCAGGAGGAGATCGTGTGCCAGGACCCCTTCGGCTTTTGCGTTCACCAGGCGGTGCTGGAGCGACAGGAGCTCACCGTAGTCAACCACCGGGAACTCGACCAGCAGCCAGGGTCTGCCTTTTCCCATCTCTGAACCGTCCCTTCCCGTTCAAGCCTAAGCGCTGTCGAATGATTTGGGTCCGGCGGCGTGTTTTCTTGAAGACAGCCTCGCGTAGTATCGGCACACCCGGGCCAGTGCCCTGGCCGCCCGGGCCATGGTGGGAAAGGCCGCATGGCCCCCGGCGCCCAAGGCCGAGCGCACTGATGCGGCCTTGGCTGCCAGCGCAGCATCCCCCCCCTCGCCATCCACGACAAAGACGACCGGCTTTTTTCCGTTTCTCTCCTTCAGCCCGCTGATGATCTCAGGCGTGGGGTCGGCCCCGTCGGGCATGTGGTAGGCCTTGCGGCTGATGAGCCGGTCCACCACAACCACAGAAACGGTCGGGTCTGCTTCGGCCAGGTCGATGATCTCCGTCAGAGCGGCCGTATTCGTGAATGTGTCCCACAGGTCCAGCGGGTTTCCGGCGATGGATCCGGCTTTGGGCACGATCTCACAAAGACGATCCATGGAGCGCAAACTGAGGGGAGGGACCTCCAATCCTTCGCGCACGCACGTGTCCCCATACACCACGCTGCTGCCGCCGCCCCCGCCGATCACGAACACCGAATTTGAAGACGGCCTCGAGACAAAGGAAAAGGCAAGAAGTGTGTCCACCCACTCGTCGAGCGTCCTCACCTGTGTCACGTTGGCCTGTCGGCGTGCCGAGTCGAAGAGAACGCGGTCCCCGGCCATGGCCCCCGTGTGGGAGGCGGCCGTGCGGGCACCGGGCCCTGTCTCCCCACCCTTGAGCAGCACGATGGGCTTCTTCCGGCCAACCTGTCTCGCCGCATCCAAAAAGCTCCGTCCATCCGGAGCGCTTTCAAGGTACATGCCGATGGTCCGGATCGACGCGTCCCGGCCAAAGGCCTCCAGGAAGTCCATGGCACCCAGGACGGTCCCGTTGCCGACGCTCACGGCCTTTTCAACGCCGAGGCCCAAGGAATCGGCGTATTCGGTCAGGCGCTGCGTCATCCCGCCCGACTGGGAGATGATGCCCAAAGGCCCGGGCCGACCGGGAATGGCCCCCCAGGCCGTGAGCCCCGATGCGGGGCGATAGGGCCCCATGCAGTTCGGCCCGATCAAAAGCATTCCGTAACGGTTGGCCACATTTACCAGGTCCGACTCGAGCGCCTTCCCCTCTTCGGTCCCCAGCTCCCCGAACCCGGAGGTGAGGATGTGAACATGACGCAACCCCATCCGGCCGCAGGCCTCGAGCACCTCTGCCACCTGCGGAGCGGCCACCGCCACCATGGCGAGATCCGGCACCTCGGGCAGCGTGCTCAGCCCGGGCCAGGCCTTGACGCCCATGATCTCATCGGCCTTTGGGTTGACCGGGTAAAGCCTGCCCGGATAGCCGGACTCCAGGTATTTGCGCATGAAGCTCAGGCCGCCGAAACGCGGGTTTGACCTGGATACCCCTATAAACGCGATGCTTTCAGGGCTGAAAAACTTCCGGAGATCTGTCGAAGACAAATGCACCATCAATAGAGGTCCTTTCTTCCGCTGCGGGACGCCTCAGCCGCGGCTGTGGCCCACGCTCACCCGTCAGAGGGCGCTCATCGCGGGCATCAAAGAGACGTTCCAAAAGGTGTATCCATACATCCCACGGGGTTCTCCGTCAAGCGAACACACCCGATCCAGTCGGCTGAAAGAGCGCTGCGCGCTTAAGCAGAAAAGGATGTTTTGTGATTGCTTTGAAGTCAATTAAGAAATCTGGAGGGCTTCTTCATGTTCCAGAATGAGGGTCTCCGCGATGACCGGCCCTGAACGATGAGCCTCCGACCAGCGGCTCATCCTCGACGGCCAACCACGGCGGGACGGACAGCTGGTATCCCTTTAAGATGCGGATGGCCTCCGAACGGGGTATCTTGAGATTCTGACCGATCTTGAAGGCCTGAATCTCCCCCTTGACGCACCAGTTGCGAATGGTTTGGCGCGTTACGCCGAGCAAATCGCCCAGTTGCTGGGTTGAGACAAAGCGTTTGTGGTTGTAACCGTCCATGATTCAGCCCCAAGGGTGCCGTTGGAACGGAGAGTTATGCAATATGAATGCCATTTCCCATGCAAGGTCCAGTGTGACTCTCATTCCCAGCGATCATCACCCTTGTGATTCAGGTCAATAGTGGTAGGTCCTCGGCCCCTGTCGCTGTCTCCACGCGGTCTAGCCAGACCGCCAAGTATCCAGCTCACCGCGCCGCTTGCGAGGCTGATAATGATGGCACCCAGGACAGCAGCCCCGAAGGACTCCACCCTGAACCCGGAGACCACACCAGAGGCCATCTTCAACATCAAGGCGTTGATGACAAAGGTGAAAAGGCCCAGCGTCAGAATATTGATGGGAAGTGTCAGAAGCACGAGGATCGGCTTGAAAAAAGTATTCAAGATCCCAAGGATGGCCGCTGTCATGAGTGCGCTCAAGAAGCCATCCACATGGATGCCTTCCAGGAGATAAGCGGCGACCGTAATCGCCGCAGTCAAAATAAGCCATTTCAAAACGATAAACATCACGCCTCCTCCCCCGAGCGCCTTTCGCCCTATCCTGCTTATTTCTCGCCCCCCCCTTTCGCCTTGCGCCCTTCCTCCATTCTTACCACATCTCTTCGACCGGACCAAGACCGCTTACATCTACAGGGACTCCGGTGCCACGACCATTATCAGCCATATCAAAGGCGGTGAAAACATCACCCCCCGTTAGTGGAGGAGGTCCTTTTCGCCTCCATTCGGTCAGGAGGTCGTCTGGCGCGCTTCCTTGACGGCCAAGGCTTTTTGAATTAGATTCTTCATCCAGTCGAACGATTCACCAGATTTGGAGCCGCCCGCAGGGCGGTGCCTCTTTCGTTAGAAATCGCTGAATCGATATGCCGGCGCCCGGGTGTGACGATGGGATCCTTGCCTCTCCAGCAGCACTACACAGGCCTTTCTAGAATCAAGCTCTACCTCGCACTGTCAAGAACGCCCCACGGGCTCCTGGACATGGCCACTCCTGCGCTTGCCGCCCTTCTCTGGCTCGGACGATTTCCAGATCCCGTTCTCACGGTTCTCGGCCTTTTGACCGCCTTCTCAGGGTACACCGCGGTCTATGCCTTGAACGACGTGGTGGATCACAAATCAGACAAAGAAAGGCTCGCCCACACGGACCGGCGCGTCGACCCTGATGACCTGGACGCGCTGATCGTCCGGCATCCCATCGCCCAGGGATATCTAAGTCTGCGTCAGGGTGTGGTCTGGGTCCTGGCATGGGCCCTGGCAGCGCTTTTCGGCGCCTTTGCGCTCAATCCGCTTTGTGTGGTCATCTTCCTGGCAGGCTGTCTCCTGGAAGCGGTTTACTGCCTCATGTGGCGGACGAGCCCGCTTCGCACCCTCGTAAACGGGATGGTCAAGACCTCCGGGGGGATCGCTGCGGTTTTCGCGGTGGACCCCGACCCTTCCTGGGCCTTTCTGGCCGTTCTCTTTCTTTGGCTCTTTTTCTGGGAAATCGGAGGCCAGAACGTGCCCAACGACTTGATAGACCTTGAGGAGGACCGGTTTCTGAAGGCCAGAACCGTGCCGGTGGTTATGGGCCCGAGGCGGGCAAGGGTCATCATGCTGTGGGCCATCCTGTTGACCGTTCCCATGAGCTTGGTCCTGTTGTGGATTTCTCATGTTCCCTTCAATCTGTTTTCCATGGCCTCCGGGGTCCTGGCGGGCGCGGCCCTGCTGTTCTATCCCGCGCTCCGTCTTTACAAAACAGAGGCGCCCGCATCGGCCATGCGTCTTTTCAATCTTGCCAGTTGCTACCCGGCATCCATGTTGATGGTGGTGGCCGTTGCGATTCTCTCGGGAGGCATGCTTTGAACGAATCGTAGCGGTTCGACGGGCCGCTGAACACCGCGAAGTGAACGAAACAAGTTGGATCGCCCACGGAGAGCCAGATGAAGGAATTCGATTCAAAGGACCTGGAAAGCCACAACGGTCAAGACGGAAAACCCGTATACGTCGCGCACGAAGGTCGCGTCATCGATGTGACCCAGAGCAAGCTCTGGAAGGGCGGCCTCCACATGAAGCGTCATCACGCCGGAAAGGACATGACCACCGAGATCAAGGCAGCCCCTCACGGTGTGGACGTGCTCGAACGGTACCCCCAGGTCGGTGTGATCAAGGCAGAGGACTCGGCTGACCGCAGCGTCCCTAAACCACTCGCCTGGCTCCTTGCGCGCGCCCCCTTTCTCAGACGACACCCTCACCCCATGACCGTCCACTTCCCCATCGTCTTCATGTTTTCCGCAACGTCCTTCAACATCCTATACCTCATCACCGGCGTCGCTGCCTTTGAAGTGACGGCGTTTCATTGCCTTGGCGGGGGCATCCTTTTCACGCCGGTTGCCATCCTCACAGGGCTTTACACGTGGTGGCTCAACTACCAGGCAAGACCGGTCAAGGCCGTGAAAATAAAGCAGACCTTTTCGCTGATCCTCTTCGCAGCCGAGATCATCGCTTTTCTGTGGCGGATCCTCGTCTCGGACATCCTCACCACGTTCCGCCCGGCAAGCGCGATCTACCTGGCGATTGTCCTCTCTTTTCTGCCCCTTGTGACGATCATCGGCTGGCATGGGGCCAAGCTCACTTTCCCCATCGAGGGGGAGTCGTAGTGGGGGATTTTCAGCCAATGCGGCGAGAGGCCGCAATCCGCCATAATACTGACGGACCATTCGAATGATGAATATCGAACAAGGAATATCGAATGACGAAGTTGTTCCAGAAAGTCTTCATTTCGACATCCTGCATTCGATACTCTGCGGTTCACTTTTCAACTTCTGCCCAAAATGCAGAGAAGTTACACAAAAGAGTGTAAGCATTTAAGGCAGGTAGGAAGTCCTCACCCCTTGACGGCCACCCCCAGGATCCCGAACCGTTTGAGCTCCGTGGCCGCCCTCATCTCCATGCCGCATTGGCCGATGGCCGTCCTGAGATCGTCTCCCCAAAACCGGTCCTTGGTCGGGTGCACCAGAATTCTGGAGGTCAGCACGTTCTGATAGGCCCCGGGGTAGAGCTCCTCCAGATAAAAACGGCCGCCCTTTTGGAGCACCCTCGATATCTCCGCGACCGCCTTGCGCCAGTCCACGATGTGATGGAGAATGCCGAAGCTGAACACGGCATCCATGGAACGATCCCTGAACGGCAGCATGATCCCGTCGGCCACATAAAGCCTGAAGTGATGGTGGTGGGATGGAAGGGTTGCGCCGGCCTTTCGGACCATAACGGGGTCCAGATCCAGGGCGTGAAGGGTCGACGGGCTGAAGGTTTCGGCAATCAGCCTGGCCCCCACGCCACGGCCGCAGCCGAGCTCGAGCACCGTGGCGCCCGGATCGAGAGCCATCATGGCCCTCAGCCTGCGGATCTCCACCCGTTGCATCGCTACCCGGAAAGGGCTGTTCACCACCAGCCGTTCAACCCAATTCAGCTTCACCTTGCGCCAATCCCTTTTTCTTATTACGCTTCACTCACCACTGTTCACTTCCCACTGATCACTGGTTTCGTTCCCACGTGCACCGCGGCGATCCCGTTGGTGAGTCTTCGGTATCTCACGCCCACGAACCCGGCCCGCTCCATGGCCTCGCTCAGCTCATCGGGCAGCGAAAAGAGTCGAATGGATTCGGGGAGATAGGTGTAGGCCTGTTTCGATCCTCCGATCACGGCGCCCACCAGGGGCATGATGCGGAAGGAATAGAAATCGTAAAGCCGCCGGAACCAGCCCCAGACAGGTGTTGAAAACTCAAGACACATGAACCGCCCTTGCGGTTTCAACACCCTGAAAACCTCCCTGATCCCTGCTTCGGGGTGCGTCAGATTGCGGATGCCAAAACCCACCATGGCCGCATCAAAGGTCCCATCCGCGAAGCTGAGATGCTCGGCATCCCCTTGAACGTGAGAGATTTTTCGATGCATTGCAGCGCGTTGGACCTTGGGACGCCCAGTCTGCATCATCTTCCAGTTCATGTCATAGAGCGTCACCCTGCCTTCCGGCCCCGCGCGCTGTGCCGCCAGGATGGCGAGGTCCGCCGTGCCGCCGCACACATCCAGCACACGGGCACCCAAAGAAAGATCCAGCATCCTCACCGCATGCCGTTTCCAGAGGAGATGAATGCCGAAGCTCAAAAGCGTGTTCATAAAATCATATTTGCGCGCGACCGTGTCAAAATGACGATAAACCCACTTGATCTTTTCACCTTCTGGGACGAGGCGGTAGCCGAAGTGGGTCAAAGGGCGCTCGGGTCGACGATCCGTTGTTTGTTTGTCCTCTGAAGAATCCATCATATCATTGTGCCTGAGATATCAGGAGTAATGATGTAGTGGAATGATTGACCAAGAAAGGTTTTCCCGATACTCCATCACTCCAACACTCCATTCCCCGAATTCTACGTCTTGATCTTCGTCCCGCGTCTTAACGCCTCTTCATCCATGGCGTATAGCGAATCCAGCAGCGCCGTTTGAAAGGAGCCGGGCCCCGCGGATTTGGCCGCGGCCGTCTCGCCCGCGAGCCCGAAAAAGGCGAGCGCCGTTGCAGCCGCGTTCACACCATCCGGGTCGACTGCGAGGAATGCACCAACGATGGACGTGGCCACGCAGCCTGTCCCCGTGACGCGCCCCATGAGGGGGTGGCCGTTATGGACCATATAGGATCGGAGCCCATCGGTGATGAAATCGATCTCCCCCGTGATCGCGATGGTCTTATCGGTCTCATGGGCGAGCGCAACCGCCACATCCGCCGCTTCATCCACGCTGTGGATCGCATCCACGCCCAGGGTGGACGACTTGGCCCGCGCAAGGGCGAGGATCTCGCTCGCGTTGCCCCTTATCACCGAAACACGGACCTCCCCCATCAGCCGCTTGGCCGAGTCCGTCCTGAGCCTGGTTGCCCCGGCCCCAACCGGGTCGAGCACCACCGGGACATTCAAGCGGTTGGCCTCCTTGCCCGCTTTGACCATGGCGTCCACCCACACGGGGGTGAGCGTGCCGATGTTCAGAACAAGGGCCCCTGCCAGGGCGACCATCTCCTCCACTTCGTCGATGGCGTGGGCCATGACAGGAGAGGCGCCGCACGCGAGCAGGGCGTTTGCGATGTAGTTCATGGAGACGTAGTTCGTGATGTTGTGGACCAGTCTTTTCCGCTCGCGCAGCAACCTGAGGTTTTCCGCAGCCTTCTTGGCCATCTCCGGATCAAACATTTCGTACCTCCTCGTCTCGGATGTAAAGATCCGGGTCCAGAGGGCCCGGCTTTGATTATCCCCAGAGGGGATTTAGTTTACCGGCATGTGACGACATGCGGAGTACTGGAGTATTGGAGTGGTGGAGTAATGGAAAAAACCCCTTTTTTCAATGCTCTCAGAAAATAGAGCCCTGGAGAAAATCTGTAAGTTTAAAGCCCTTTTCTTTAAACCAGCACTCCAAAACTCCGGTTTATTTTTGCGGGCAGAGCCATTGATCTCTGACCTGGCCCTGAGGACCAGGTTTCTTAGAACCCAATGAAGTGTTCAGGGTTCAGTAAATGCTTTTCACTGGTCGCTCTTTTTCCTAAAGTGGTCCCACCCGGATGGCGCGGCCGGTCGCTCTGTGCCATCGGGTTGTGCCAACGTGATGGATGGGCCGCCTTCGATCATTCGACCGATTTCACTGATCTCCAAACCACTGAACGGATCAAGGCCCGCCCGAACGCGACCCTCGTCTCCCGGTCTGCAGGTGATCAGGAGCTCATAATCGTCGCTCGAACCCAGCACCCAGTCATAGGGATCGCGCCCCAGCTTCAGACCTGCCTCCCGCACCGCATCTGAAACCGGAAGTTTTTCCTGATAGATCAAGGCGCCGCATCCGCTTTCGACGCAGATGTGTCCCAGATCCCCCAGGAGACCGTCGCTCACGTCGATCATGGCCGTCAAGGCGCCTGTGAAGGCCGCCGCACGGCCCTCCCGCGCCCTGTGACACGGCACCAGGTAGGCCTGAACCAGTGGGTCGTCATAAATCGTTTCCGGCTGCCCGGCACTCAAGAGAAGATGAAGTCCCGCAGCGGATTTGCCGGGCGAGCCCGTCACCAAAAGGGTGTCTCCGGGCCTGGCCCCGGCGCGTTTCACAGCCCGCCCCGCCTCCACTTCACCAATCAAGGTCACGTCAATGAACATACGCTCGTCGGTGGACGTGATGTTTCCGCCGATGATGGCGCCACCCAGTGGGTTGAGCTCGGCCAGAAAGCCCCGGTAGAGGGCCTCCATCTCTTCCACTGCCGTATCCGGCCTCAGTCCCAGGGAGACCAGGGCATATAGCACCACTCCCCCCATGGCCCCGATGTCCGAGATATTGATGGCCATGGCGCGCCGCCCGATGTTGAAGAAAGTCGTGTGCGCTGGAAGAAAGTGTCTGCCTTCAACCATGGCATCGCAGGTCACAAGCACCTCGAAGCCCGCTCGGGACCTGAAGGCGGCCGTGTCGTCCCCAATAGCGACGGTCACGTCCCGCCCCCTCACGCCTTCCTGCTCAATCATGCGGTCGATCCGGTCGATCAGACCAAATTCACCGATCTGTGCAAGCGTCTCATTCATGGGTTTCCCTGTCAGGCCGTTGGCAGGATTCCATGGCCCTTCTGAGCGTCCTGGTCGCCCCTTCGGGATCCAGCTGACAGCAGACTGCCGAGATGACGGCGATCCCATGGATCCCAGAGGCCATGACCTCAGGCACGTTTTCCGCGGTGATGCCGCCGATGGCGATCACAGGCATCGATACGTGACCCAGCACCCGCTTGAGGAGTGAAAGGCCGCTTGCCGGGCCTGCATCGTGCTTGGAGGTGGTCGCATAGACCGGACCGAAGCCGACGTAGTCCGCCCCTTCGGATTGGCATTTGAGGGCCTCTTCCAAGGTGCCCGCCGATCCGCCGATGACCCGATCCGCCCCCAGCAGGGACCTGGCCAGCGGGATGGGGAAATCGTCCTGACCCAGATGGACGCCGTCTGCGTCAGCCGCAATCGCCACATCCAACCGATCATTGACGATGAAGGTCACCCCCGCCACCGCGCAAACCCGCTTCATCTCCTTTGCCACTTCGATCATCTCGCGGGTTGTTCCTGTCTTTTGCCGAAGCTGAACGGTGTCCGCCCCGCCCGCGATCGCAAGCCTCGTGAGATCCACATGGGAGAACCTGGATTGAAGCACGGTATCAGTCAACAAATGAAGTCTTCCAATTCTTTTCATCGTGTCACCTTATTGATCGCTGACAGGGGATAGTTGCCCTTTCCACCTTTCTCTTCCCCCCCTTGCACCCTGTACCTTGAACCTTGAACCCTTTCTTCAATGATAGCTCATAGGAACTGAACACTCATCCCGCCTTTTCCTTCCTTCCACCTTGAACCTTGAACCTTTCGTTTGCCTCAATAATCCCACTGCCAGATCACGCCCACCTGGGCGGCATCGGCCCCCGCTTCGGTATCGATCTTGATGTTGTGGGTCACGTCCACGGCCACCCCCACCTTGCCGCCTTCGTCGGTGACCGTCTTCTCGGCCTGTAAGTAGACGTTGTCGCCCACATACTTCCCCACGCTCACGGCGCTCCCCCCTTGAGCGCTGCCGCTTTGCGTGACGCCAAGCTGGTCCAAACCGAGCACCTGCCTCGTCCGGTCAAATACACCAAGGGATTTCTGCCCGGAAAGCTCGCTGATGGATTGGGCAAGGGTCAGGGCCTGAAATGGGCTGATTTGATTGGTGCTTTTCCCAAAAAGGACGTGGGAGACGATCTCGTCGCTGGGCAGTGGAGGGTCCGATTCAAGCTTGAGGTTGAAGGCGGAAGGGGACCCTGTGACATGAATACGGGCGGTCATGTCAGCCCCTTGCTTTTCCGCGACCATATCGAGTTGAGGGGATGGGGGGAAAACGCCATCGAATGCAACAGATCCTGAGGTGAGCTTAAAGACTTTCCCGAGCAGGTTGGCCGTCCCGCGAACCACCTTCAGGTTTCCGGTGACGGCGGGTCTTTGGGCAGGTCCCTTGATCCGCAATCTTCCCTCCCATTCCGAGTCAAGCCCGCGGCCCCTGAGGAAAAGCCGCTCCGGCATTTTCAGTCTCAAGTCCAGGGCCACGGGAAAGGCGGGCGATGGCTTCGGTTTGGGTTCTTGCGCGGCCTTTTCGGATTTGCCCCCGTGGACCTCGATCACTTCCAAAGGGACCACTTCCGGCGGAAACTGATCCGGTATGTGAATTTCCACCGGTTCCAGAACGAGATCACCCGACACATCCATCGCTCGATCAGACCCTTTGACATCGAATCGTCCGGCAGCGGTAACGGTCATGTTATCCTGTCGCAGGGCCTGGAATTGCTCGATCTGACCCGTCAACTCAAAGTGAACAGGCTGACCCCCGCCCAACGTGGCCTGGCCCTTCACGTCGATGCGTCCCTTCCCCCCATCGGTTGCTTGAAACGTTGTGATCTTCACCTGATCATCCACCAAAGCCAATTGGAAAACCACGTCTCTCAGGAGCAGTCCAAGCCCCAGGTGGTCATAGGCGCCCCCTTCGAGTCCCAAGGTGCCTGTCAACCTGGGTGCCTCACGGCTGCCCGCAAGCGACAACGAGGCCTTGAGATCTCCCTTTGCCCGTTGATCCTCGCTCGGGAAATAGGATGCGAGGGTCTCGAGCTTGACCTCTGCGTCAAGGCCGCCCACCATGGCGCCCCCCTCCTGAAACGAAAAGACAAGCGGGCTGAGCGTGAAGTCAACGGGGGCCTTGAGGGTCGCCACAATCGGCTTCTCCGAAACCCCCTCCACCAAAACCCTTGAGGAGAACGTCCGATCTTTCACCTGTGCGGACCCCCTGATGGCTGCGTCGGGAAGATGCTCATAGGCCTTCTTAATCGGCCTGAGCCCTTTGATCTGCAGGTCGACCTCGGCCGTGGGGGCTTCGATCCGCCCGGTGATCCGCACCTTCCCGGAGGCGCTCCCCGAGACATCAGGGAGGCCGTGCATACGGAGCGCTTCAAGCGGAATCCCTTCAAACCGGCCATCCAGGGTCACCCCATCGGCCACCGCTCTTCCTTCAGCCCAAAGGGTCGACTTGTCAAGCCTTATCTCGGTCCTTTCCAGGATGAAGCCTCGCTCAACGAAGGACAACCGGGTGGGTCCCTTCAAAGCCACCTCATGGCCGGCAAAGGCACCCTCAACAAGGCTCATTTCCAAGATAGGACCGCCGACCAACATGGCCAGTTTTACACCGGCCTTAAGTTCGAACGGCTCAGCTCCCAATTTCCCACCGGCCGACCCCTCAAAACGAACTGCAGTGAGATCGCCTTCCGCCTTCAAAGCCAGCCCTTTGACGTGGATCGTTTCCCTCTCAAAGGTCTCCAAGCTGATCTCGGCCTCCCCGGTCACATGCCCAAAGAGGTCATGGAGGCGGCCCGACCCCTCCAACTCTCCCGCCTTGCCGTAAGTCGTCACCACTTCCGGCGCACTAACTTTGAATCGTAAGTCCTGGCCCTTTGGTCCACCTGTCGCCGAGACCTCCAGGCGTGCCTTGCCTTCAATCCCCTGTCTCAAAACATCTGAAAGCAATCCCCCAGCTTCGATCGTCCCGCTCATATCGCCTTCAAGAACGGGGCTCTCAAAATCGAACCGCACATGGCCGGCGGCCTCAATGCCCGGACCATTCAAGGACAGGTCTGTAAACGACAACCGCTCCTGGTTCACCGCGTATCGGCTCCGCAATTTCAGGGTCCGGCCCTCGTGAACCGCTTCCAAGGCCAAATTACCGGACCAATCGGGCGCATGGGGGTCGGTTTGGATGTCTGCCGCCACCTTTTCGAGCTCAAACCCCCTCACACCCATAGGTTCCATCGTGATGTCTGCCGCCACTTTGGGGGCCGACACGGGGCCCTGGATTTGGATGGTGCTGGTCAGAGAACCATTCAGCCGGACCCCTGCCGGTCCTGACAGAAAGGCGAGATCGGGGATGGCGACCTGGAAGCGACCGCGCGTTTCGCCCGCATGGAGGTCGACATCACCATCGCCCACGACTTTCATGCGCCCTGAGTCGATCTCCAGGCCCATAAAGGCGACCCTGTTTCCCTCCTCGGCGATGGTCACCTTGCCTCCGAAACGAACGGGCTTATCGGCGAGGGCGCTCAAAATGGGCGAGGCGGATGTGAAACCCTGAATCGTCCCCTTGATTGCGGCAGAGACCAAGGGCCCGCCGCCGTTCACGGCCACATCGGCCGAGAACCCGATCTTTCCTCCCGATTCGACCCCCAACAAGGCTGAATAGCGGGTGAGGTCCTGGATCGTTCCCTCCATCCTCCCTTGGAAGGAGGGAATCGGCCCGCTGAGGCCCAACTTTCCGGTCAGGCCTGCCTTCAGGTCCCGATTGGCCAGTTGAAAACCCCTTATTTCAATCATCCCATCCGGAAGCCCCGCTGCCTCGAAGCTCAAAGTTGCAGGCCCCCCATCAGGAAGCTGAGGTCCAACGGCCACACGAAGCCCCTGAAAGCGTCCATCGCCCTTGAGGCCCCACGTCTTCGAATCATCGCGGTCATTTTCATTCACTTGGCCTTCCAGGTGCAACGCCATCTCGTCGGCCGAAAGATCACCCACCCTCACCCCTCTCGCGGCCGCCAAATCCAGGTCCACCTTCGGGCGGCCGATGGTGCCGGTGATCTTGCCTTCCCCTCTCAATGACCCTGTCAGGTCCATCCCCAATCCCGCCAAGACGTCAAGCCGTGTGAGCGTGAGATGAAAGGCGCCGCTTACGGCGCCGCTCCCCTCTTCCATGCGTCCGGAGAAATCAAACGATGCATCGTGACCCGTGACGGCGGCCCGCCGAACCGCAAGGGCATCTCCAGGTCCGAGTTCCACCTCGGCCCCAAAACGGGCCTCTTCGCCGAGCAGAATCCATGGGAGTCTGGCCAGATATGACTCATGGGCCCGGATGACCCCGTCGGCCCGCACCCTGACACCGTCATTGAACACCCACCCCAACCGGCCATCCAGGGTCCCCAAATTGCCGACGCTGGCCCTCAAATCCCCAGTCCAGTCCGCGAGCGGTGATGTTCCCTTCAGGGAGAGCCGGACCGGCCCCCCATCTGCCAAATCCAGGGCAGATGCCACCAGGCCCCCTTCTTCCTCAGAGGCTGTCAGGGTCAGGGTCAGATCAGCGGGCGCTCCCGAAACGGTCCACGACAAGGCTGCCTCCCCCAGAGGACCGTCCACGCGCTTCACCTGGAAAATCCCATTGATGGACCGGCCTGCCGCATTGCTCGCCAGCCGGCCATCCACCGAAAACGTCATGTCCCTGCCCAGGATCGGCGCCCCGACGAAGAAGCTCATTCAGCTGAATCCGTTCGAACCTGATCCCCGGCAAAGGAGGCACGTGCCACGAAACCGCCTGCTCACCCTTTTTTTTAACCTCACCTGTTTTCGGCAACCTTTCAAGCCGGACTTCCCGGGCCTGGATCTCCCTGACGTTTAGCCGCCCCCGCAGCAGCTGCGCCACAGAAATCCTGAAAATAAATCCGTCAACAAGGAACCAATCCCCTTCCTTATCTGCAAGGACCACGTGATCGATGCGCACGTCAAATGGAAACAGCCCCTGAACCTTTCCCGTGGTCGCGCTGCCACCGGGTCCTGAAACGGCGGCCCCTATCCAGTGAATGACCAGATTTTTCCCGAAGGTCGTCTGGAAAACGGCGAAAACAGCCCCCATGACGATCAATAGAAACGCGCAGGTCACGGTCAGCCATTTCAGCGTCTTTTTGATCCAAAGGCTCATTGGCTACGGCCACAGGCCTCCATTAGGCCCTTACCAGCTAAATCACGCTCAAAAAGGGCAGGATTTGAGGTTTCAGTGTTCAGGCTTCAGGTTTTAGGCTTGGACCACTGAACACTGAAACCTTGGGTTACCTGTTTGGTTCCGGCTTTGCCGGGTTAGGGTTTATCATTTGCTTTTTCCATTACTCCATTACTCGATCACTCCAATACTCCAATCCATTCACATTACTCCAAGACTCCACAACCCCAGTACCCCAATCCTTTGCCTCAACCATCAAGGGATGCGGGGTTCGGGGTTCGGATGTGAATATCGCGCTGCGGGAACGGGATTTCGATGGAGGCCTTCTTCAGTGCTTCGAAGATGGTGAAATAGAGCGCGCTTCGCACGGCGCGACGGGCCACGGCCCGGACATCGATCCAGATCAGGAGCTCAAAGTTGATGGAGTTGTCCCCGTACCCAACAAAAGCGGACCAGTGGTTTTCGCCCCTCGATACCAGGACCTCCTCTTCAGCCGCTTTGAGTAGAATCCTTTCAACGTCCCTCGGGTCTGCGTCGTAAGAAACCCCCACGGGCAGTTCGATCCGAATCAAGGGGGACGAAAGGGGTAGAATTGACAATGATATTGGAGATCAGATCCTGGCGTTGGGAATGAGGTACTCGATGTTGTCGCGAGTGCGGACCTTTGTGGCGCGCAGATAGGTTTCCATGACCATCCCCATGGTGCCGCTTACCTCAATCCAGTCGCCCCGGCGGATTTTACCGCCGAAGATAATGCTGAAGCCGCTGATGATGTTGGCGGCCAGGTTCTAACTCCTGAACCCGATGCCGATGCCCGCCGCCCCGGCGAAAACCAACAGAAATCGCAGGTCGATGCCCACCAGCTTGAGGGAGATGAAAACACCGACGGCCAGGAGAGGTATTTGAAAAACGTGTTCAGTGCATACCCAAGGCCGGGGTCAATCCCAGGTCGGCAAACCTTGTAGTCCAAATAGTCCTGCAGCAGCGTGATGCGACAACAGAAGGAGAATGAAGAGGGCCTTGAAGATGACCCAAAGATTGACTTCTGTCTCCCCCAATTGAAATATGGAAAAGGACATGATCCGGTGCAACAGATCCAACAGCCCCAACAGGTCCAGGACCACAATCCCGGTGATGAGGGCCGTGAGGTATACCAACAAAGATCTGAGGGAACGTACGAGTCGCTGAGCGGCTTCATCCTGGTGGTCGAGTTTCCGCGACCATGTTGCGATCCAGGCGCTGACGCTGTGATAAAGGAGCATGATGGCCAGAAAGACCCCCAAAGTGAACCAGATCTTTGTCAGCACCAACCGGCCCAGCTGCCTGTAGCCGAGGCACCAGAGCAGGGCGGCCAGGAAGAAGAGGGTCAGAACGGGGTAGTAGTAGTTCGTCAAAAGGCCGATGAGCCAACGATAGCCCC
>CAVOVO010000024.1:0-37827 GCA_963699845.1 uncultured delta proteobacterium | reverse complement strand
CATGTATTGCTACCACGAGCACAGGCCGGCAGCGGCCCTCTGGCCAAGGACCACCGAACAGGTATCCCAAATTCTCACCCTGGCAAACAAACACGGCTTCGCCGTGACGCCGCGTGGGGCCGGCACAGGGCTCGCCGGTTCGGCCGTGCCGGTTGCAGGCGGCATCGTCATGGACCTCTGCCGAATGAACCGCATCATCGAGATCGCCATTGCGGACCGGGTCGCCGTCGTCCAGCCCGGGGTCGTTTACGAAGACCTGCAAAAGGCCCTTTCACCTTTCGGTTTTTTCTTCCCTCCCGATCCGGCAAGCGGCCGGGTCTGCACCCTGGGAGGAAACGTGGCGACCAACGCGGGCGGCATCCGGGGGGCCAAGTACGGGGTCACACGGGACTATGTGCTCCAGTTGGAGGTGGTCCTGCCGGACGGCCGGATCACTCGAACCGGCTCGCGATGCATGAAGACGGCCTCCGGATACGACCTGACGCGCCTCTTTGTGGGGTCAGAGGGGACCCTGGGCGTGATCACGGAGATCACCCTGAAGATCAGCCCTAAGCCCAGGGCCTTCAACACGGCCCTGGCCATGTTCAAATCCCTGGAAAGCGGGGGCCACGCCGTGAGTCAGATCATGCGTTCCGGCGTGATACCGAGCGTGCTTGAGATCCTTGACGCCAATTCCATCCGGGTACTCAGGGAGCAAGGCAAACTCAGACTGCCGGACGCAGGGGCCATCATCCTTGCCGAGACGGACGGATACACAGGGACGGAGGCCGCCGCTCAGATGGACCGAATCATTGAGATCTTCAAGGAAAATGACGCCGCCTCCATTCAGAGGGCCGACGACCCCGGGGAGGCAGAGGCGCTGTGGCGGGTGCGCAAGTCCGTGGGGAGTGTCGCGGGAAAGCTCCGACCCAACAACGTCTCGGAAGATGTTACGGTCCCCATCTCCAAGGTGCCGGAGCTCCTGACGGGCATCTCGGAAATCGTGTCCCGCCACGACCTCCCTTTCGTGGTCTTCGGCCATGCCGGGGACGGAAACCTCCACCCCAAGATCATGTACGACCGGGCCGATCCAACGGAAGTGGACCACGTCCGGCAGGCGGTGGACGAAGTTTTCAAGCTGACCTGCGACCTTGGCGGCACCATTACGGGTGAGCACGGGGTCGGACTTGCCAAGTCACCCTTCATGTCCTGGGAGCACGACGCGGTGGCCCTCGACATGATGCGTTCCCTCAAGAAGCTCTTTGATCCCAACAACATTCTCAACCCCGGGAAGATGGATCTGGACGGCGAAACGGTAGAAGGCGCACGGCGCAAGGTATAAGGCCTGAAAAGCATAAAGCCCGAGAAGAAAGCATCTCTTGAAAGGTGTTAAAGACAGGGCTTGATATGGGAGGAAGCCTTTGGGCGTTGGTGATGGTGGAGGGCTTGGCATGACATCGAGAAAAGCGATCGATCTCAACTCAGATGTGGGGGAAAGCTTTGGCGTTTACAAGCTGGGCCTGGATGAGGAGGTGATCCCCCTTGTCAGCTCCGCCAACGTGGCCTGCGGTTTCCACGCCGGAGACCCTGCCGTCATGCGGCGCACCCTTGCACTGGCAAAGACCCACGGGGTATCCGTTGGCGCACACCCCGGCCTGCCCGATCTCCTTTCCTTTGGGAGGCGCTACATGGACGCATCGCTGAGGGAAATAAAGGATTATACCGCCTACCAGGTAGGGGCGCTCCAGGCCTTTGCCACACTTGCAGGGAACGAGGCTTCAGCACGTCAAGCCCCACGGGGCCCTTTACAACATGGCCGTCCAGAACATCCACATCTGGGAGGCGACCGCCGAAGTCATCGCAGGCATCGACAAGAACCTGATCCTGGTGGCCCTGGGCGGGCGAAACCGAGACCAGCTCAAGGCCATCGGAGACCGCTACGGAATCCGTGTGGCCTTCGAGTTTTTTGCGGATCGCGCTTACAACCCCAACGGTTCCCTTGTATCCCGACAGGACCCTGGGGCCGTCATACAAGACGAGATCGCCGTGGCCCGAAGGGTGATCAAGATGGTAAGTGACGGGAAAGTCGCGGCCAAGGACGGAACCGAAGTGAGCCTCACGGCCGACACCATCTGCGTGCACGGGGACAACCCGGCGGCCGTACGGCTGATCAAGAGGATCAGAGAGTCGCTCACGACGGCCGGCATTGACATGATGCCGATCGGGGCGTTTCTCTGATATAGCAAATTCTATACTGTTCCGGAGCCATTCCCATCATGCTCTATCGAAACGCCCGTAGTACGGCCCATGGGGGACCGGGCCGTCCTTGTTCAACTAGGGGACGAAATCAGCCCCGAGGTGAATGACCGGGTCCGAGACCTGCTCTTCGCCTTGGATCAAGGCCCCATTCAAGGGATCTTGGATCTTGTGCCCGCCTACGCGTCCCTCCTCGTGGTGTACAATCCGCTCGATACCGGTTACCTGCGCCATACGCGAATGGATTGAGGCCCTTTCGGCCGGCAGGTGGCTCCCGCCGCCTCGGCCGCCAAGGATGATCATGGTCCCAGTGGTCTACGGTGGGGAATTCGGTCCGGATCTTGAGTGGGTGGCCGACTTTCACGGGATCCCGGAAGAGGAAGTGATCCATCTTCATACCGCCACCCATACCGGATTTACATGATCGGGTTTATGCCGGGCTTCGCCTACATGGGCGAATTGCCGGTGCAGCTCGCAACCCCCCGAAAGCAGACCCCACGGACGCGGGTGGCGGCGGGATCCGTTGGCATCGCGCAAAGGCAGACGGGATCTACCCCGCGGAGAGTCCCGGGGGCTGGCAAATCATCGGCCGAACCCCCATCGCCTTGTTTGATCCCCACAACATGGCCCCCGGCGACCTTGGGCATGGGAGACATGGTCCAATTCCATCCGATCAGTCCTGAGGCGTTTTCGAAATGGAACCGGTAGCAGCACTTGAGGTTTTGGAACCCGGCCCCTTGACTTCGGTTCAAGACCTCGGCAGGCCGGGCTTCGGACGCTATGGGGTCCCACCGGGGGCGCGGTAGACCCCCTATCGCTCAGGATCGCCAACCTCCTGGTGGGTAATGACCAAGGCGAGGGGGCACTTGAAGTCACCTTCACTGGGCTCAAGGTCAGGGCGCTTGCCCAGATCGCCGTGGCGGTCACCGGGGCGGACACCCGCCCGAGCGTCGGCAACGAGCCGTTTAAGATGTGGATCTGTCAGGCAATGTTGCCGGGCCAGGTCCTTTCTATGCGGCCCGCCGTATATGGGTGTCGGGCCTACCTGGCCATCGGGGGCGGAATCGCGGTGCCGCGCGTCATGGGATCCAAATCCACCTACCTGTCGTCGGGTTTCGGAGGCATTGCTGGAAGACCGATCAGAAAGGGGGACGTGATATTTTGCGATGACCCCCAATCCCATTTCCACGCAGTGGGAAGGATCTTGCCCGAGGCCTTGATACCGAAACTTACAAATTCATGGGTTTTGAGGGTCTTTCCAGGCCCCGAGGCGGACCATTTTTCGGAAAGGGCAATGGATGGTTTTCTTACTGCCACCTACGAAGTGAGCACCCACACGGACCGCACCGGAATAAGGCTCATCGGTCCTGTCATTCAAAGGTTGGACCGGATCAGTGAATCCATCATCTCGGAAGGGGTGGTGGCAGGTGCGATCCAGGTCCCGGGTGACGGACAGCCCATCATCTATCTCAACGAAACCGTCACTGGCGGTTACCGGAAGATTGCGACCGTCATCAGCGTTGACCTGCCTTCTCTCGGCCAGATGAAACCGGGCGACCGCGCGGGCTTCAAGGCCGTCTCCCCGGATGAGGCCCGGGACGCGCTGGCCAGGCAAGAGGCCGCGCTGGCGTCATGGACGGAAGAACTTGGGCGGAATCAAACCCCCAGGAAGGCCGATCGGAAAAGATCAGACTGAAGCAATTCCTGCCCGGTCCCCTCCGTCACGATCCGTTCCGTTTGAAGCACATACCCCCGACTCCGCCGGATCCAGACCCTCGCGGCCGTTTTACTCCACCAGCAGGATTGCCCAGAATCAAAGCGAATTTGTCAAAGGACCGTAAGCGCTTCGTCTTTGACATCCGAAACAAACATGTGTCCCGGTGCGTGGGTGATCACCAGGGGAATGGGCGTGGATGTGGCGGCCAGGGCAGAGGTCACCCCGCATGCCCAGAACACGGGGATCTCGCCGGGTCGGATCGTGACCGGGTCGCCGAATTCCGGGCGTCCCAGATCCTTGATGCCGATTTCCTCCGGAGACCCCAGATGGACAGGCGCGCCATGGGTTACGTGAAACCGCGTGGTCACCTGCACCGCCCTCACCGCCTGCTCGGGTGTAAGCGGTCTCATGCTGACCACGAGCGGTGAGGAAAAAGGTCCGGCCGGACGGCATGCCCGGTTGGTGACGTACATGGATACGTTTTTCCCCTCTTCAAGGTTCCGGATGGGGAGACCGGCGGCCAGCATGGCGTTTTCAAAGGAGAAACTGCAGCCGAGAAGAAAGCTCACCATGTCCGGGCGGAATCGGTCTGCCACGTCCTTCACTTCAGCCTTGAGCTTTCCGTCTTCATAGATCCGATACAAGGGAGAGGTCGGTCCGCAGGTCTGCGCCCGGTGCGATTTGGGGCGCCGTTTCACCGGGTTCGAGCACATCCAGTATGGGGCAGGGTTTTGGATTACGACTGCAAAAGAGGAGGAAATGAAAGGCCCATGCCTTCGGGAGCATCACCAGGTTTGCCTGGACATATCCCTTCGCAACACCCGTGGTGGGCGAGGCAAACTTGCCGGACCTGATCCGCTCACGCAACCGCGCAGGGTCCAGATCGTGTTCCTTTCCCGTCATGCCGGCGCCTCATCAAAATCGGGTTGATCCGCAGCCTTGGGCCAAGAACAAGGGAACCATAACAGGCATTGGACTTCATTTCAATGGGGTTCTGTCAACCTGTCTGACAATCAGCCGATCCCCTTCTCTCCGCACGGTCAGCACCATGTCGAAGAGGTCCCGCTGGAGGCAGAAAATCGGGTCTTCCCGGGGCAGATAGGGCTTGGTCCCCTGAATGAACCTCTGGGCTGTGGGTTGAAAGACCACGGCTTGAAAAGCCTCAACCGGATCGTACGGTTTCCCCGTCAGCAGGTGCGTCAGGTAATCGGCGCAGACCTCATCCTCGGGGGAAGGCTGTAGAGCCCGCTCCCCCATGGCAACGAGCGTCACAGGCTCCAGTCGCTTTTCACTGATGTACCTGGCCAAAGCCCCTGCAAGGACAAAGCTCCCGAGGAGGATTTCATCAGCCGAATCAAAAACTGCCGCAACCCCTGTCACCCCAGCGGTCGTTCGATGGACGATGGTTTTTCCCTGAAATGCCCCTCGGCCTGCCCTGATGATTTCGGTGGGAGAGTTGCCGAAATCCGCCGTTTCAAGGGGAACGCCATTGACCTCCCCAACCAGCACGAAACCGCTGTTCACCCGCTTGAGGGCCGCTGCCTTTTCCGGGTCAGCCTCCAGGATCACCCTGCCGGCCCCGAAATGAAAGAACAGGGGTGCGCATGAAAAGGCCCTGAAGACATCAATGACCACCACCACGCCTTTGGCACCTTTTGCTCCGTCGGCACAGCTCGTTCGAATGATCTCCATTTCCCGGTGCCTCCTTTCACCTGATTCAAGGTCCACCCGATATGCCATATGCTTGGCCCCGTCAAGGGACGAAATCGTTGTAATTTTGAGTTATTATTTTCCCATATTAAACGTTTTACCAAAAATTATTGACATAATATGTCTTGAATGACATATACAGACCGTTTCGATCTGCGGTTCTTCCCTGGTTCATCCGGATCTCCGCGTTCTGTATTCCTGTTTCGAGGGTTATCGTTTCCATGTCTCTGAAGCTTCCTTTTTCTTCTTTCTGGTTGACGGCACTGTTTTTAGCTTTCTGCGTGCTGTCCTTAAGCAAGACAGCCAATGCCGAGCCATCTGCCATGGAACAGCTGCTGCAAATCCTTTCCACCAAAGCCGTGATGACGCACGAAGAAGTCAAGACGGTCAGGGAAGCCTTGGAGAAAGAAAAGGCAGAGCGGAGCGCGAAGGAAAAGGAGATCGAGGAAAAGAGGAAGGCGCTTGTGCAGTGGGAAAAGGACCTGACTGAAAAAGAGCAGGCCCTTCAGTCCAAGAGGGTTGAAACACCTTCAACGGCCACCAGCGCACAGAGGCCGCCGAAGCCGGAGTCCACTCCCCTTCGAGCCTCTTACGACGAAGGATTTCAACTGAGCACACCCGATCCTGATCTCTTCTCCCTCCGGATCGGAGGGCTACTTCAGACCGACTACCGGTATTACGACTACGACGACAATGACCCCAACAAAAACCGGTTTGACATTCGCAGGGCCCGCTTGCTCCTGGGCGGTACCATGTACCGGTATTTCGACTACAAGTTCGAATACGAATTCCAGGGCTCAGGGAGCCGAAACCTGCTCGATGCCTATGTCGATGCCCGGTTCGTCCCCTGGGCCTCGTTGAGGCTCGGGCAGGGCAAGGAGCCCTTCGGGCTGGAGCAGGTCACCAAAGACAAGAACCTCTACTTCGCTGAGCGGTCCATGGGTTGGTACCTGACCCCTCAGCGTGACGTTGGGGTGATGGCCCATGGGTCCCTTTTTCAGGACCGCATCAACTATGGAATCGGCCTCTTCAATGGCGATGGGCTCGATGACGCCACCGGCGGGGACCAGGATGATCCCGAGTTTGCCGGAAGGCTGGTCCTGGCCCCCTTCAAAACGTCCGGGTTCGATCTTCTCCAGGATCTCCAGTTTGGGGGGTCCTTCACCTACAGCGACATCGACCGCAACAACGTTCAGGTCCAGGTCAAGACCACGGGGCTCACCACGTTCTTTGAGGTGGCCTCGGGCGCCAAGTTCAATGTCATCCGGGATGCCGGTGAAAAGAGACGATACGGCCTGGAGCTGGGCTGGGCCTTCGGTCCCCTGGCCCTCTCAGCCGAATACGTCAACCTGGACCTCAAGGACATCACCACAAGCAGAGGTTCCTTCAGCACCGACATGGAAGACACCTACGTGGCGTTGCTATGGATGCTGACCGGAGAGCACCCAAAATTCGAAAATGGGGTCTTTCAACCCGTCGAACCGCACCACAATTTCTTACAAGGCGGATGGGGCGCCCTGGGCCTCGCTTTACGTTATGACCGTTTTAGCGCGGAGCCCGCCGTTTATGACGACTTGATTGTGGAAGGAAATTCGGTTCGAAAGGCGGAGGCCTACACCATCGCCCTCAATTGGTTTCTGAATCCATCGGCCCGCCTCATTCTCGATGCTACGAGGACGGATTTTGACAAGCCTTTGATCATTGACCGCGATCCGCTGAACGGGGAGCTGATTTACGCTGAACGGGAGGACGTGCTGACGGGCCGCTTACAGTTCGGCTTTTAATAAAGATGGGTCTTTGTAAAACGACAGAATAAGGAGGAGTAAGAATGCGTAGAACATGGATTTCAATTTTGTGCTTGTTTCTCGTTTTTGGCTTATCAACTTTGGGCTTTGCGGCCTACCAACATGAAGGGGAACAGGATTCCCCCAGGTTTCTGGCTGTCTATCCACAAAAGGCCGGCACCAAGCTGGACCTGTGTGCCACTTGCCACACGGGCGGTTCCTATGTGAACAGCCAGGGGAAGACGGTTTCCCTGGGGAGCTGTCAGTGGTGTCATTACTCTTACGGCTATGATGCAAGCGGAAACATCGGTAGCACCCTGAACAGTTACGGACTTGGCCTATTTCGCTAACGGGAGGAGCGAGGCGGCCCTCCAGGCCATTGAAGGAATGGACAGCGACGGCGACGGTGACAGCAACCTGGCGGAGATCAACGCCAACCGCTATCCCGGCAACGCCAACGACAACCTGAGCAAGATGCCGGCGCCTTACAAGATTTACACCATGAGCGAGCTTGCATCCCTTCCCCAGCACACCCAGTTTCTCCTCATGAATGCGAGCCGGAGCGATGACGAGTATCTGACCTACTCAGGGGTCCCGATGGAAAACCTCCTTGCAGATGCCGGTGCTTCGAGCGCAGCCACAGGGATCACGGTGTTTTCACCGGATGGTTTCTCCACGTATCATCCCATGACCCCGGACCCAAACCCGAATCTTTATCACGTGAAGGGCCCTTACCCGGTGGAACCGCAGGATATCGTTTATTATTACGACGAAGAGGCCGACATGGACATCAACGCGGATGGCTGGGCGAAGTACAGCGCACCGTCTAACGCCGGGAGAAGCAATGGCGATCATGATCCTCAACCCGGACGGCCTCAAGATGATCCTGGCCCTCAGCCGGGAGGGCGGCCCCATGGACCCCGGCATCCTCAATGCCCAGAACAAGCTCGACGGAGAGGGTCCCTTCCGGGTGGTCCCGCCGCAGAAGGTCCCATCCCCGCCGGATCAGTCATCGAGGGCAACGAATCAGGACGTGATTTGGCCTTACAACAACGATTGGGACCACAATGCCGGGTTCTCTTCCCGGACAGTGACCATGATCCGGGTGGAGCCGCTGCCCAACTGGGCAACAGACATTGACATCCTCGAAGCCGGGTGGAGCTTCGTGGATCAGGGAAAGATCATCGTTTACGGCGCCCTGGACACGGCGGCGATCGGGGCGACCCTGGACCCGGATCTCACCATCAACCTTTGGCGTGTGCAATACGCCGGGGCGATGTATCAAGCAACGCTTTCTCCATGGACCAATCCCATGGACCAGGGAGGCGTTTATTGGAAGCTGACGGCAGCAGGTCTTTTATCTGATACGGATTCCCAAGCCGAAGCCGCCAACGTTGACGACGCCGTGAACATCACCATTCCGGATATCGGCTTTGCCGGGATGCACTATGCTGCAACGCTCACGTTTTACCAAAACCCAGCAGATGGTTCAGCACTTTATTGGAAGTTGAACACGGCTTCCGTCAAATAGGCATTCTCGTGGAAAGAACCCCAATGTCTACTTTGTATTAGTAAGCATTCGGCGGTTGCTTTCAGGGAGCAGGGCTGCTTCCTCGATCCTCCCCCAACAAAACGGCCCTGCTCCCTCTTTTTTCACGCGAGGGAGAAATCCGCTGATCGAAACTGAAAAGCCTCTGCCCTTCATGGCTACCATCCAAAGATGGAGATCTCGTCCAGCATCAGCTTGTCGCCATTTTTCATGTCAGAGGAATTATTGGTCTGAAATTTGATCTTAAGGGGTGCCGCATCCCTGTAAGTGCTCAGATCGTAATACTGGCTGCAGTGATTGCCCGCATCGTTGTGTCTTTGGAACCGATCCACTTCAACCCACGATGATCCATCCCAGACAAAGAAACCGACCCAGTCGAGCCGATCCCCATCAAACTGGTCGCGCTTATGCTTAAAATAAGCCCAAACCTCGGATTTTCCCGAAAGGTCGCCTATGTCCCGGGCGATCCAGTGGTCTTCGTTGTTGGACGTCTCCTTTCCGAATTTGAACCAGCCGCTCGCGTCGTTCTCGCAGATGAACTCGTCGCCGCAATCCCCCCATCCGCCGTCGTACCAGCAGGAATCCCAGGTGGTAAACGCCTGGGTGCACCAGTCATCGTTGTCAAAGCCCTCATGGTAGACCGAATCCGTTGGGGTGAAATCAGGGTCGTAACCTTTCCAGATCATCTGGGCGAGTTTCATTTGCCCCAATCGGTTCGGGTGGTAGCAGTCAAGTCGCGACACGAAGTAGGGCCTGAATTCTTCGGTGCCGTACCAGAGTTTCTGCGTGAAATGGATCCTTACGGCCTTTCTGTTGTGGTATTGAGCGGCCTTCTGCTCCAAGAGATCGTTCAGAGACTTGTTGAACCGGCGCGCCTCGTCCCTGTCTTCCTGCGTGTTTCGGCTGTCGAGCACGCGGCCGCAGGGCGTGTCGTCCTTGAAGTCGTTCTGGAATACATCCAGGTACCTATCTAGAAATTCATCCTCAACCTGGTTTGGCAACCAATTGCAAAAGTCACCCAATTCTCCCTTGCAAAGACTGTTTTTGGCATCCCCCTGGAGCGCACCCGCTCTTATGTCCAGGTCCCAGAGATCCTGGCAGGTCTCAAAGGCATGGTCATGGGTCCGGTCCACCATCATGTCACGAAACGCCAAAATGTCGATGACACCCGACCAGTATATTTGGCCATACGGAGAAAGGTGCTCGGTCAGGTACATCATGGTATCATCTATGTGCCCACCGATGCGGCCCAAATCGTTTTCCCACGTCTCCTTCGGCCCGGTGTCCAAGGGTTCGTAGGCCGCATCCTTCGTGAGAACAATCTTGTCAACGATGAAGCCATCTTCGACCATCCAAAGGTTTACTGTGTGCATACCGGAGGATGAGATGCCGATGGTGGCAACCGGGCCTCCATCACCCAAACCATTGCTCCAAGTCCAGGTGTTGTGGTCGAGGAGTCTGACCATCCCGCCCGTTGACTCACCGATCCCATCGACGCCCACGTGGATCAGGTCATCGGCCTCGCCGGCCGCGAAGCCTCGGATCCATACGAAATAGATGCCGGGGACGTTGAAGTTGACATTGTAGTCCATGCGGGGTCCGGCACCTGGCGTAAAAGTGATGTCGGTGTTGGGCGCGGCCTTCATGGATGCACCGCCTGAATATCCCGGCTGGTAGTGGGGCTCCCATGTCTGAACCTCCTGCTTTTCCAGGTGATGCGCGTGTTCCGCCTCAATGGTTACAAGATCGTAGCCGGATTGGCTTTCCTGTGTGAATACGCCACGAGCGGTCTCAGGGGGCCCTTTACCCGATGGCGCCCAACTGCTCCACGTGGTGAGCGCAATCTTGTCCAACCGATACCCGTCATCTGCCATATAGACGTTTAATGTGTGTCCCCCGGCGAAGGGCACATCAATGACCGCACGGGTTCCGCCCTCTGTCAGTCCGGTCCATACCCACTGGTTGGCTCCTTCAATCCATATATCCTGAGCCATTGGCTGCGGCTGTCCGTCGAGCCCCACGTGAATCGACCGGCCGCCGCTTTCGTCCGCATGGCCCCGAATCCAGATGTAGTGGCGCCCCGTTTTTACGAAATGGATCCTGTAATCCAGCCGCGGACCGGATTCGAGCGCGCCGGGGGATGGGATGCGGGGTACGCTGTCCGGGATGGCCTTCATCGCCAGAATGGATGCCCCTGGAGTATTGTCCGGTTCCCACTGGTGGGTTATGCCCGGAAATTTTTCGATGAAGTGTTCGGCCTCCACGGATACAATATTGCCGGGCGTTGTGGGCTGCACAAAGGCAAGGCTTCCGTAATCGTGCCCGTATTTGGCGCAGATGTCATTGCTGCCCAGATTGATCACCATTGTTTGGGGCTGTCCTTTTTCGACCTGATCCCTGGCCTGGTCCAGTGCGTCTTTCCACTCTTCCCCGTCTTTGGATGTGTTGTGAACGGTTGCGCACCCCAACCGGCTGGCCAGGGACCACGACTTGGATCCGCCCAGAAAGCTCCAGGCTGTATCATGGGACCCGAGCCTCAGATCGAGGCAGTCCATCAGTTCCCTGTGATTGCCCAGGCTGGGGTCGCACGCATCATTGGCGTGCGTGGCCGCCCCGATGGAGTCACCCATCGCTGCGCACGCGACGTGACCGGCCTCACCCACAACCCCTGCCCTCTTGATGGCAAACTCAAGCGGACTTGATCCAACCAGAGACAACTCGCCCCAATAGACGACGTCGGTGTCAGAATGGATCCTGGAAATTCGTAATAGATTCCCATTGAAATCAAATTGCGCACAGCTTTCGTAAATGACACCAGGTTCGATTAGGTTAACCTGGGTCACCTGGAGATGGATTGGATTTGTCCGAGTGAAGGCCAAATCCGCCCTGTAATAGTCACCGAGCACCGAAACGCAGGGGAGATGAATGGTCCAAGCCTCCGAATCAAAATAAGCATCTTCCTGAATGACCGCGCCTTCATTCGTTTGCATCACCTCAAAAGGCGCACGGGTTTCCAGCCCGATTTTGGGCCCTTTCCGGAGGCTCGGTTATGGCCCCGGCGGGGCCGGCATACAGAGAACAAGAAAAAAGAAGAATCAGGCTGATTATGTGACCGCCGCTCATCGCATACCCTCTTTTGTTGGAGCTGGATAGGACCGGCACCGGATGGTTCATCCGGGGGATCCATTGCCATTTTATCCTTTTGGTGCCAAATGGGAAACCCTTACTGTTGAAATGATCGGGTTTGTCTTGAACCTGGCGTGGGAGAGGACTGGGTACTGGGTGGCCAATAGATCGGTGCGCCGGCTTTTGGGATCATTTTCGGCCGACTTGAATCGTCCGGCACCGCTGGGATCCCAGCGGTGCCATTGGAGCAGTCCGTGAGGCAACCGAGAGGTCTTGTTTATGAAGACATTTCCCGATTCAAAAGCTGACGTTCCCGGGTGTTCGGGGAAAAGGGATCACGTCGCGGATGTTTGGAAGGCCCGTGACAAACTGGACAAGGCGCTCAAAGCCGAGGCCAAAGCCCGCGTGGGGGACCGACCCGAATTTCCTCAGGTCCAGGTACCACCAGTAGTCCACCGGGTTGAGCGCCATCTCTTTGATCCTGGATAAAAGCGTGTCGTAGTCGTCTTCCCGCTGGCTGCCGCCGATGATCTCCCCGATCTTGGGAACCAGCACGTCCATGGCGCGAACGGTCTTCCCGTCAGGATTGAGCTTCATGTAGAAGGCCTTGATCTGTTTCGGGTAATCGGTCACGACCACCGGCCTCTTGAACACCTTCTCGCAAAGGTACCGCTCGTGCTCCGACTGGAGGTCCGACCCCCACGCAACGGGGAATTCGAATGTCTCTTTGGCGCGCTGGAGAATGTCGATAGCCTCCGTGTAGGTCAGGAATTCGAATGGATCGGATGCGAGGGTTTCAAGGGTCCCGATCACGGAAGGATCAATAAACTGATTGAAGAACGCCAGGTCTTCCCGGCAGTGGTCCAGGACATTCGTGAAAAGATATCTCAAAAATTCAACGGCCAGGTCCCGGTCCCCTTCCAGATCGCAAAAAGCCATCTCGGGCTCTACCATCCAGAACTCGGCCAGGTGACGCGAGGTGTTTGAGTTTTCCGCCCTGAAGGTGGGGCCGAAGGTATAGACGTCGCCCAGGGCCAGGGCGTAGATCTCGGCCTCGAGCTGTCCACTGACGGTGAGATTTGCAGGAGCGCCGAAAAAGTCCTGGGTGAAGTCCACCTTCCCCTCCTGCAGCGGCACACGGGTGAGATCCAAAGTGGTCACCCGGAACATCTCGCCTGCCCCTTCACAGTCGCTTCCGCTGATGATGGGGGTGTGGAGGTAAATGAAGCCCCTTTCCTGAAAAAAGGTGTGTATGGCCCGGCTGAGCACGTTCCTGACCCGGGCCACAGCGCCGAAGGTGTTGGTCCTGGGCCTCAGGTGGGCAATGGTTCTCAGAAACTCGAAAGAGTGTCTTTTCTTCTGGAGGGGGTAGTCCTCCGGATCGGCCCAGCCCAGGACCTTGATCTCATTGGCCTTCAGCTCGACGCTTTGGCCCTTTGCCCGGAGACGGGGAAAGCATTCCCTCGACCCTGACCGCGCACCCCGTCTGGAGACGGAGCACGTCTTCTTCGTAGTTGGGGAGCGTCCGGTCGGCAATCACCTGAAGGCCCCTCAGGCAGGAGCCGTCGTTCAGCTCCATGAAGGAAAACCCACCCTTTGAGTCCCGCCTGGTCCGGACCCACCCCATGACCGTGAAACGAGCGCCGGTCTCTTTCGAAGCAAGGACTTCGACGATTCTCGTCCGCCGCAATGTCGCGAACCTCCATAGAAAAGCTGGAGTGATGGAGTGATGGGAACAACTAAGAGCTGGAGTATTGGAGTAATGGAGTATTGGAGTGATGAACACACCTATTCAATACCATCTCCACCGTCCTTGTTATCCCAGTACTCCAACCCTCCAGTACTCCATCACTCCAACTCTTGGTCATCCCGCTTTTTTCTCAAACTCGACCATGAAATCCGTGAGGGCCTTCACGGCATTCATCCCCACGGCATTGTAGATCGACGCCCTGCACCCGCCAACGGAACGATGCCCTTTGAGTCCGGAAAGGCCCTCTTTCTGAGCCTCTGAGATAAACCTGGCCTCTAGGTCCTCACTTGGAAGGCGGAACGTGACGTTCATGAGGGATCGACTCTCTTTCTTTGCCGTGCCCCTGTAAAAGCCGCCCCGGTCGATGGTGCCGTAAAGCAAATCCGCTTTTTCCCGGTTGGTCGCCGCCATTTTATCGAGCCCCCCGATGGTCTCCTCCAGCCACTGGAGCACCAGCCCGATCACATAGATCACGAAACAGGAAGGGGTGTTATAAAGCGAATTCTCCTTCACGAAGGTGGTGTACTTCAACATGGCGGGGAGGGTCTCCGGCACCCTTTCCAGCATGTCCTTTCGGATGATCACCATGGCGCTGCCCGACGGCCCGATGTTTTTCTGCGCGCCGGCATAAATCAAGCCAAAGGGTTTGGCATCGAAGGCCCGACTCATGATGTCCGATGACATGTCGCACACGAGCGGGACAGACCCGGCCTGAGGAAACGCGTGGTACTGCGTGCCCTTGATGGTGTTGTTGGACGTCAGATGGAGATAGGCGCCGTCCGGATTCGCCTTGATCTCCTTGGGAATGTAGGAGAAATTTTCGTCCTCCGATGAGGCGACCACACGGACCGTCTTGCCGAGCGCCTTTGCCTCTTTGATGGCCTTTGTGGACCACGTGCCTGTGTTGACATAGTCGAGGGGTTTTCCTTCCACAGCCAGGTTCATGGGAATCATGCAGAACTGCAGACTCGCCCCCCCCTGGATGAAGACCACGTGGAAGTCTTCACCCAGGTTAAGCAACCGTTTGGTTCGCACGATCGCCTCATTGACAATGGACTCGAAAGGCTTTGACCGATGGCTCATCTCGAGAACCGACATGCCGGTTCCCCTGTAATCCAGCATTTCCGCCTTGATTGTCTCGAGCACCTGGACGGGAAGCGCTGCTGGGCCCGGGTTGAAGTTGTACACTCGATTTGACATATGCCCTCCTTACTTAGTCTCCAGCCGTTTCATCATGGACTTGACCAATTCCAATGTCTCAATGTCCTTCTCATAGGGTGCACGGCCGCCGAGGTCGGCCGCGATGATCTCGTCCCTGAAGGGGATAAACCCGATAAATTCGAAATCCGCCATCTGCTCCAGGAGAAACGTCTTGTCCTCCGCAGAACGGATCTTGTTCCCCACGAACAGCAGATCCTTCACACCGATATCCCCGGCCAACTTCCGGATCTGATGCGCCGTTTCAACGGACCTTCTCCCGGGCTCCACCACCACCACCAGCCAGTCAACACCCGCTGCCGTACCCCGGCCCAGGTGCTCAAGCCCTGCCTCCATGTCCAGGACAACCGCCTCATCCCGCCTCAGGACGATATGTCTGAGAAGACTCTTGAGCAGCGTGCTTTCAGGGCACACGCAGCCGGAGCCGCCCTTCTTGACGCCACCCATCACCATGAGCTTGATGCCATCCAGATCATGGGAGAGTCGTTCGGGAAGGTCATCCACCTCGGGATTCAACTTGAAATAGGCCCCCATGCTGCCGATCTTTGCGCCGGTCCTCTCCTCGATGAGCTCTTTCATCTGGCAAATGGGGACAATGGGTTCGGCATCCCCTAGACCGAGAGCCATGGCGAGGTTTGCGTCGGGGTCCGCATCAATGGCCAAGACCTTTTTGCCGGAATCGGCAAGGGCCCTGATCAGAAAGGAGGCAAACGTGGTTTTCCCCACACCGCCCTTTCCACTTACAGCGATTTTCAATGGAGCACTCCTTTTTGTATGGCGTTCCAAATGGCAAAATGTAAAATTAGCCGACCCAAATTTCCAATTCAAGAACAAAAAGTGGGTGGCCGCCCCATTGAAGCGGTAAAGTGTGGACCCAATTCGCCGGATATCAAGCCGGTGTTATAGCGTTTCCCATGAACTTCGAAATCAGCATCCAAGGCCCGAAGGCTCACATCATCAAGCTCTACCGGCAACTGAAACCGTTTTCCCCGCGCCTCCGGAAACTGCCGGATCTGTCTGACGAAGAAATCCTCGGCCGTCTGGAAATCGTCCTGACGAGAAACCTGGAGCCGTCGCGTCTGGATCAGGAGCTGCTGTCCGTCTCAAACGCCACGATGAGGGCAGCGGGCAAAGAGACTGCCGAAGGGGGCCTCTTCGACATCAGGGTGCGAAACCTGGACTACTCGGAGCCCTGTTCAGGCAGCGATGGCTTTATTGAGCCCTTCCGCCCCACTTCCTCCCTCCTGGTGGAACCCTGGTCCCCCCGTCTGGGCCGACACACCGAAGCGGGTCGTATCTATTTGGACCCCGGACATGCCTTTGGGACCGGCAAACACCCCACGACCAGGCTCTGCCTTCAAATCATGGAAAGCATCATCCATGATGGCCCGACCATCGAACGGACCCTCGACTTCGGGTGCGGCACCGGAATCCTCGCGCTGGCGGCCGTGAGACTTGGGGCCCGCCTGGCCATTGGAGTCGAGATGGATGGCGCGTCGGTAAAGACCGCAAACCGTAACGCACGGTTGAACCGCCTTGAGAAACAGGTCAAAATTTGCGAGGGGTCGTGGGATGCGGTCAAAGGATCATTCGACCTGATCTTGGCAAACCTGGTTGCCTCAGCGCTCATCAGGATCGGGGATCGGATGGCCGACCATCTGGAGGACCATGGACGGGCGGTCGTCTCGGGTTTCGGTGTGAATCAGGTGGCAGAAATCCTCCCTGTCCTGGAAAAAAGCGGTCTCGTCCTTGCCGAACAGCATGACCTGGAAGGCTGGGCCGGGCTCCTTTTCAGAAAAGAAACTTCGAGAAAATCCGTGCGCTGACGGTCGATGGATGCCCGCGAAGGCCGTTGAACGGCCCGGGAGGAGGGGCATCGGTCCGTTTTTGCTTGCAATTTAGGGCCACACCCTGTAACAAATTCTTCATGGCCCGGTAACAACCGCCTCTCGAAAGGGGCCTCCCCTTCCCACTAATCATTCTTTTGCGGGTGGATATCCATGCTCTACCTGATTTTTTTCATAGTCCTTGTCGCCGCCCTGGCGTTCTGGATTTCCAGAAAAACCCGAAACCCCTTTCCCGCTGACAAGCAAACGAACGACCCGCCTGCTGAGACCTATGTCTGCGATGTCTGTGGCGAAGAGGGCTGCACGTGCCACAAGGAAGAAACGCCCTACAAATGATGTATCCGCTTTCCTCCTCAACTCCAAAAGCGAACCGCAGAATATCGAATGTAGAAGTCCAATGTAGAAGTGAAAACCTCCAGAAGCTGACTTCGTGATTCGATATTCCTTGTTCGATATTCATCATTCGCTTGGTAATTTGGTTTCAGCCGCTTGTCGCCTTAGGCCCGATGGGTGCAATTGTTACCCCCCCCGTCAGAGGGCTGCCTTCCAGCGGAGGCCTTCGTCACAGAGATCCACGATCCCGCATTTCTCATGGCGCGGGTTTCGGGCGGTGCACACTGCACGGCCGTGCAAAATGAGAAGATTCGAAAAAGGGGTCCACTGTGCCTTGGGCACGACCTTCATGAGGTCCATTTCCACTTTAACGGGATCGGTCTGATCCGTCAGGCCGATTCGGCCGGCCAGCCTCAAGACGTGGGTGTCCACCACGATACCCGGAATTCCGAACGCCTCTCCCAGAACGAGGTTGGCGGTCTTTCTCCCAACCCCTTGGAGGGAGACCATGTCGTCCAGATTTGAAGGGACTTTTCCGTCAAACCGCTTGACCAGGTCCGTGCAAAACCCTTTGATCGCCTTGGCCTTGTTCCGGAAAAAGCCGGTGGGACGGACGTCCTCTTCCAACGTTTCCAAGTCTGCCTCCGCATAGTCCTGGGCCCTTCGGTATTTCTTGAAGAGCGCGGGGGTAACCTTGTTGACCCGCTCATCCGTGCATTGGGCCGAAAGGACGGTCGCCACCAGCAGCTCGAGCGGATTGGTAAAGTGGAGGGCGGTTCCGGCATCGGGATATTCCTTGCTCAAAACCCCGACGATCTTTTTGACGCGCTGCTTGTTTTCCATGTCACACCTCACCTTCCTCAGGATCGCATTTGGACGCGTGGTCGTAATGATGGGCCCCTTCGCCCAATCCAAGCTGCACTGTTCCGGTTGGGGGTGAGTCCACCGATTGTTGGCAGACTACCTAAATTTAGCTATTTTTACCCCTTTTGGGTGAAGCCATTTACGTTCAACCAGGCGGCCGACCGTCAAGCGCATAACCGATGGCCTGGTATCCCTTTCGCCGCCGCTCGAACATCCTGGCCAGGACCGGCACGAAGAGATCGGCGTAGTCATATATCAGGACTTCCTTCTTCGTCTCGTGCAGTCGATGGAGTCTGCCGGCGTACTGGGCCAGCACCCCGCGCCACGACACGGGGAGGGCCAGGAAGAGCGTATCCAGCCTGGCATCGTCGAAGCCTTCCCCCAGGTATCGCCCCGTGGAGAGAATCACCCGTTCTTCCCCATCCGGGACTTTCGACAGTTCCTCAATCAACCCTCTTCTCTCCTTCTGGCCCATCCCGCCGCTCAGAACAAACAGGTGCTTCACCCGCGGGGAGAGCTGGTCGGCAAGGAGCGTGAGGTGCTCTCTCCGCTCGGTGAGAATGACGGGGGACCGACCTTCCGAAAGCGCCGAGATCACGTCCTGAACGATCAGGGCGTTTCTCGCGCCATCGGCCAGCAGCAAGCTGTAGATCTCCTGAATGGTCCATTCCTCTCTTCCCGTCTCGGGCTCCGGGAGCCTGAAAGGGGTCTTTCTAAGAACCACACGGTGGCCAAACGGCCGCAAGGCGGCCTGTTGCCTTTCGTGCACCCGGTACCGGACCGGTCCGCACTGCATGAAGATGATAGGGTGATGACCATCCTTTCTCGTCACCGTGGCGGAAAGCCCGGTCACATACCTGGCCTTGCACTGTCTTGCCACCCTCTCAAAGCTTCTTGCCGTGATGTGGTGGCATTCATCCACAACAAGGTGTCCGTACCCGCCGACCACATCATCCACCACCCCTTTCCGAACGAGACTCTGAATGATGGCAACATCCACGATGGAGGTTTGCCTCCGTTTTCCACCGCCGATCTGCCCGATCTGGCCATGCGCCAGCCCCAGGAAGGTCTGTAAACGATCCATCCATTGATCCATCAGTTGTCTTCGGTGGACGAGCACGAGGGTGTTGAGCCTTCGTGCCGCGATCAGGCAGGCGGCAACCACCGTCTTCCCGAAGGCCGTGGTGGCGGCAAGCACTCCCGTTTCATGGCCCAGCATGGCCTGGAAGGCCGGTTGCTGGTCGGGTCTCAACGCACCGTGAAATCGCACATCAATGGGATCCCCGGAGAAGCGTTCATCCACCAGGCAGGGTTCGATCTTGAGGGAACGAAGGAGCGTCAGGACGTCTTCCAGGCAGCCGCGCGGGATGCCCAGGTGTTTCGGGAAATCCTCGGAACAGCTGATGATACGCGGTATCTGGAAGGTGGGAAGGCGCATGGCCTGTGCCTTGTAAAACTCAGGGTTTTGAAAGGCGGCCAGGGCCATGAGCCGACTTTTCAAGGCAGGCGTGAGCGCATCCTTGGGGATGTAGATTTGATTTCCAAGGACCATGGTCACCTCCTGTGGCAGCGGCCCCGGTATGGCAATCTCCTTTCGCCCCGACGGCGGTCCGGTCCACGGTTCGTCGTCGTCTTCATCGGTCGCGACGGTCCGCACCCCCATGACACGGCCCCGGCCATGGGCCTCTGCCACGACCGTCTCCACCTCGGTCCCGGTCATGCGGCGAAGCGATGAGAGGAAGGCCCACTGATCCGCATGGGGTTCAAGGGTGCTGTCAACGAAAACGCTGTTGCCTTTCTCTCGCGGTTTCTTCTGCAGAGGGAGGGCGATCAGTCCGCCGAATCCCCCTTTCGGGATCGTGTCCTGGCTGGGGAACAGACGGTCATAGGCCTCAAAACCCATCTCCGGTCGGCGATCCATGGCCTCCGTTATGAGGAAGACCCCCATCTGCCGGGCGAGGCCCACCTGGACGGGAGAGGAAAAGAAGATCCAAACGTGTCCGCCATTGCCGGAGCGCGATCGTTCGAGCGCCGCAGGGATATTATGGGACCGGCACGCCGCAAGAAACACTTCGGCATCTCGGACCCACTCCTCTCCGTCAAAATCAGCCACAAGAAAAAAGCAGGTTTCATCCGACAGGATGGGGTAAACGCCGATGGTGAAATCGCGCTGTGAGCGCGACGCCGGGTCCGCCCCAAGCAGGTGGTTGCGGATCACCTCGTCGGTGACGGGCAGGAATTCACGGTTAAGGCACTCCCCGCATTTGACCTTGGGTTTCTTGCAGAGAGGCCTGATCCACTGGTTTCGACACGCAGGCTGGTAGCCGGATGTGCCCGTTTTGGCGCTTTCAAACCGCCTCGGGTAGACATCCTCCCTGCCCCTGAAAAGGGTGCGAAAAAGACGGATCTTCTCTTCCTGGAGGGAATGGTTGGTGACCCCGGGCCCACGGTCGGGTGATGGCGCAGAAGATATGGCGGTGTTAAGCGCGCTTTGGTGTTTCAGCCGCTCGATCCGCTGCAGGAGCGCAGTCCGCCTCTCATCCAGCTCGGCAAGCTCCCTTTCCGCCTCGGCGAGCGTCCGATGCAAGTCATTGGCTTGCCCCATGAGTTACCTGAACCCAAATTGAGCATTCTCATCTACGAAAGCAGGCCACACCCAAATTTCGAGTCGAATGATGAATCGATTTCGAAGTCCGTTTTTGGAAGTCTTCACTTCGACATTGGACATTCTACATTCGATATTCTGCGGTTCGCTTTCCAACTTCTACGCAAGTTCAGAGAAGTCAGACACAAAAGGTCTGTCCAGTCCGATCAATCATAGGGCGTGCATCAACCAGCGCCGTTGATCATCCCCCTCCCCTGATCAAAGGCCGTCAGATTGATCTCCACCTTGGTCGCCGGCATGATCCTCGATATGACCTTTTCAAAACCATCGCGATCCAGCGGGAGCGTTTCCGTTGCCGTCAGGGCGCCCACCAGCATGATGTTCCCGAAAATGGGGTTTCCCAGCTTCATGGCCTCGTCCGTGGCATTGATGAACCAGGCATTCGTGGAAAGGTCTTGAATCCACTTCTTCAGATCCTCGTGAGAGGGGTATTCCACCTCTCCGCTGATAACGCCGACGGCATGGATGGGCCGCATGTTGCAGATGACCTTCACGTCAGGATTGCCGTAGTCCCTCAGGACACGGAGGGCCTCGGTCGGCTCAAGGGCGACGACCATATGGGCCTTGCCTTTGGGAATCTGGGGAGAGAAGCTTGAATCCTCGGACACGCGCAGATGGCTCATCACGGAGCCCCCCCGCTGGGATGCGCCGAAGGTCTCTCCGATGGTCACATAAAGGCCCTGTTCCATCAGCATGTTGCCCACCACCCTGGATGCCAGGACATTGCCCTGACCGCCCACTCCGGTGATGATCAAATTGAACGGATCCGAGGATAATCGCACCGCATTTCCCATGACCTATGCCGCCTCCTTTCTCCGAATGGCCCCCGAAGGACAGATGTCCGCGCAGACCCCGCAGCCCGCGCAAATGACCTCGTCAATCTTGGCCGTACGCTTTTCCTTGTCCCAGATGAGCCCCGGACACCTGAAAATGCGTGTGCAAAGCCGGTTGCAGCCGCAGTTCTCGCCGAGACACACGGCCTCGTCCACCGAGACCTGGAAATCCTTCCTGGCCTTTCGCTCGGGACTGAGGGCACAGGCCTTCTTGAGGACCATGACCTTCACGCCGTCCTTCTTTTCAAGCAGTTCCACAAAAGTCTTCTGGGTCTCTTCCAGATCAAAGGGGTTGCATGTCCGCACCGTCGCACCCATGGACTCGCAGACGCGCGCAATATCGATTGCAGGGACTTCGTTACCGGATGCGTCCACCCGAAGGCCGGGATGAGGTTGGAATCCGGTCATGGCCGTGCCGCTGTTATCCAGGACCACGAGGGTGATATCCGACTGGTTGTGTATGGCATTGACCAGCGCCGGCAGCACGGCGTGAAAAAAGGTCGAATCCCCGCACACGGCCACGACCGGCTGATCCATGCCAAACATCCCCAGCTTTCCAAAGCCGCTGGCGACCCCCGTGCCCGATCCCATGGCGTGATGGAGCTTCACGGTGCTGAACCCCGTAGGCAGAAGCGCCATGGAGTAGCACCCGATATCCCCGCACACAAAGCCCTTGCGGTTGTCCATCTCCAGCACATTGTGGATGGTCCAGAAGGAGGCGCGGTGGGGGCAGCCGGGACAAAAGGTTAGATCCCGGTTGGGGGCGCCGAAAGATGCCAGTTCCTTCGCCTGCTTTGCATACGCCTCCGGGGTCCCCTGATAGGCGACCCCCAACACCTTGGCGAGCGCATCGATCACAAGGTCCGGGTTGAGCTCACCCGTCGAAGGAATCGTCCCCTCCCGCTTGCCGAAAAATGTCTTGATCCCGATTCGGGGAGCCAGCTCCGCCGCAAGGATCTTCACATTTTCTTCCAGGAACGGGATCACCTCCTCCACGATGAGGATCTTGTTTGTGAGCCCCAGGTACTTTTCCATCAGTTTCGGCGGAAGTGGCCACGTGGTCCCCAACTTCAAGAGGCCGACGCGGTCCTCTGCGCCCAAGAGGCGTATGGCCTCCCGGCTGTACAGATTGCAGGCGCTGCTGGTGATGAGGAGGACCTCAGGGGCCTCCGGTCCGATGTAGGTGTTGAAGGGTGATTCTTCGAAGCGCGCGATGGCCTTTTTCAGCTTTTCCTGCTGAAGCCCATGCCTGTAACCCACCGGCAGGCTGACGACGGGCCCTTCCATGGCATCCAGAAAAAACCCATCGTGCTTGAAAAAGGCATGTGCCTTCGTCTCGGGAAGGTCTCCCAGGGTCACGTTGCCGCTTGCGTGGGAGAGGCGGGTCACACTGCGGACCATCACCACGTTCCGGATCTCCTCGGAGAGGTCGAAGGCCCATTTCACCATGTCCTTGGCCTCCTGGAAGTCACCGGGTTCCAGGAGCGGGATTTCCACGAGCCTTGCAAAATGACGGGATTCGCCCTCGTTGGCACTGGAAAGTGCGCCCGGGTCATCGCACGGGATGAGGACCATCCCGGCCCTGGTCCCTGTTCCTGCCAGGTGCAAGAGAAAATCGGAGGCCACGTTCACACCGTTTTGTTTCATCACACAAAGCGTACGCAGTCCGGCAAAGGAGGCCGCCGCGGAAACTTCCATGGCCACCTTTTCATTGACCGACCATTCCACGTAGAGATTTCTCTCCTTTGACACCTTGGCCAGATTTTCAATGATCTCCGAGGAGGGGGTCCCAGGGTAACCGGCCGCGACGCTCACGCCGGCCTCCAGCGCGCCCCGAGCGATCGCCTCGTTGCCCATGAACAGACGCCGCTCTCCTTTTTGTCCTTCCACTAGATAAGACATATCGCCTCCCTCACTTATCCGATGATCTCACGAACCACGGCTTCGGGGACCCGCAACGCAGCCCGTTTTCCGTCGCCCGTGCAGTTGAGGAGACCTTCTTCCCGGGCCCTTGTCAGAGATCGCTTTTTCTTGTTTCCCGCTGCGAAGACACAGGTGATCCAGGTTCACATCCGGCATCCGGCTCAGCTCCAGATACCCTTCCTGAGACGCCCGCTCAACCAGATCCTTTCCCTTCTCCGTTCGAACCACCAGGGTGTTCCAGTCAGGATTGCCCTCAAGAACCCCCACTGAAATGTCCGCCCACTCGGAGGTCATGTCCGGGCAGATCTGACAGGTCTTGGGGACCAGCGGTCGAATCTCACCTAGGGGGATTTCGAGCCTCTCGCTTTCTGTCTCGACGATAAAGACCTCAGCCGGGGGGGGCGGGATGTCCATCTTTCGAATTCGGGCCACATCAATCCGCTCGGAAAGGAAAGTCATGAGGGCCCGGGTATCGAGCGCCCAGGTGCAAAAAAGGCCGACCACAAGGGCCACCGGATCCACGAAGTCCTCTTTCTTGAGCGGGATTGCTCCGCATCTTGGCCACCGCCATCACCTGGCAAGGCGTTCCGACCACCCCCATGCGGGTAAATCCTTCACGGACGCCCTGGTTCAGCGCGGCGAGCGTCGGGGCGGCCATGTACTTTGAAAGGGAATACTTGACCACTTCCTGGGGATTGGTCACCAGGCGCGGGACGGGGACTATCCCTTCCCGGTCCGTGAGCACGGCGGCATCGATTTCACCCGTCTTGAGGGCAAAGGTCATGATCGACGAGACAACGCCGCCCGCCTGGAAGTCGCCCTTCCCCATGGCCGCTCCCGCACGTGCGATCATCACGTCACGGTAGCTCCCCAGGGGAGTCCCCTCGTAGGGTCTGCCAAAGTGTGACTGAGAGAGCTCGTCCAGGTCCATCTCCGCCTTGGGACATGTTCCATAGCACCGGCCTTGGCTCAGGGTGCAGGGGAAAAGCATGGCTGTCTTGCCCCTGTAGTTCTTAAAATAGGGACAGAGATTCACACATGCCCCGCATCCGATACAGAGATCCCGTTTGTGGACATCTTCCACAAGCTCGTTGGGTCCGAAGGTTTGCACCACGCTCTAACCTCCTGTGTTTGGTGCGTTGACTCAGACTCCGAGGTAGGCAGACGGAGAGTATAGAGAATCCGGCACCACGTGTCAATGAAAGGGCGCGCACTATGCCATTGCCATTTATTGGGAGAAGAAGTATGTTAGGCGACTTCGGTTCGGGAGGCACCATCCGGGAGAGTGATTGAGCGCTCGTGCATCACACGCAGCCGTTGACCAGGCTGGGGTGGGAGGACAATCCAAAAGGTGGCAGCACGCGGGGCACGCAGGCGATGGGTTCCATGAAAAGGGATGAAGAAAGGCCCCTAAGAATATGCCTTCTCAGCTACAGGAGTAACCCTCATTGTGGCGGCCAGGGGGTCTATCTCAAGAATCTCGCCAAGGCCCTCAAAGGGCTCGGACACCATGTGGAGGTGGTGACCGGGCCCCCGGACCCCTTCCTGGAAAATGGCACCCCGGTGCACAAAATTCCCTGTCTCGATCTTTACAATCCCGAAGACCTCTTCCGGGTCCCATCCATCAGAGAGCTGCTCGACCCCATCAATCTCATGGAATGGATCGGGGTCTGCTCCATGGGTTTTCCGGAGCCCTTCACCTTCGGGCTCAGGGCCTATCGGTTCCTGGGCAAAAGGCGCAACCACTACGATGTGATTCACGACAACCAGAGCCTCTCTTACGGGCTCCTGGCCATCAATCGTATGGTGCCCACCATCGCCACCATTCATCACCCCATTACCGTGGACCGGGACCTGGCCATCAAGTCCGAATCCTCGCTCTGGAAGAAGATGAAGCACATGCGGTGGTACTCCTTTGTGGGAATGCAGAAACGGGTTTCAAATTTCTGAGCCACATCATCACCGTCTCGGAGTGTGCAAGGGCCGACATCAGCAAGGCCTTCGGCGTGTCGCCTGCCCGTTTCAGGGTCGTCCCGAATGGAGTCAACACGGACCTCTTTCGTCCGCTTCCCCACTTCCAGACGGATACCCAACCATCTCATCGTCACCAACAGCGCCGACACGCCGCTCAAGGGACTCCGTTATCTCCTGGAGGCCGTGGCCCAGGTCTCCCGGACCCATGACGTGACGCTCACCGTCGTGGGGAGCCCCAGGAAAGACGGACACATCGAAAGCCTGATGAACGAACTGGGGCTTTGGAATCGGGTCACCTTCACGGGCCGCATTTCGGACCAGGAACTGGTGCGCCACTACGCCGAGGCATCGATCGCGGTCGTCCCTTCCCTTTACGAAGGTTTCGGTCTGCCTGCGGGAGAGGCCATGGCCTGCGCTGTTCCTGTGATCAGCTCAACGGGCGGGGCACTGCCCGAGGTGGTGGGCGATGCGGGTATCCTGGTGCCGCCGGCCAGCAAGGAAGCGCTTGCCGGGGCCATTACCGGGCTTCTGGATGATCCCGGCAGGGCCCACGCCCTGGGCGAAAAGGGCTTCAAGCGGGTTCAGGCCCACTTCACGTGGAAGCGGGCGGCTGAAAAGACCGTCGAGGCTTACCGAGAGGCCATTCGTGATCACCGTCGATTTTGATCGACTGGCCATAGAGCCGGGCTTCCGGATCCTGGACGTGGGGTGCGGCTCCGGCCGTCACGTGTGCGCCGCCTCCAGATTCAGAGACGTTGTGGCCATTGGGGCTGACATCCGATTCGATGACGTCAGCGAGGCCCGAGACCGGCTGCGCTTCATCGAGCAGCTCGGGGAAGGTGGCGGCGGGCAGTCGGGCACCCTTACGGCGGATATCAATGGCCTGCCCTTCGAGGACGATGTCTTTGATCTGGTGATCTGCTCCGAGGTCCTGGAACATGTCCTCGACCACCACGCGGCCGTTTCCGAGGTGGTGCGGGTGCTGAAACGGGGTGGACACCTGGTGGTGAGCGTGCCCAGATACCTGCCGGAGCGCATCTGCTGGGCGCTCTCCGACGACTATCACCATGCCAACGACGGACACGTGCGCATTTACAGAAAAACACAGCTGATCGCCCTGCTTGGAGGCGGCAGGGGTCAAGGCCTGGGCCTCCCATTTTGCCCACAGCCTGCACACCCCTTACTGGTGGCTCAAGTGTCTGGTGGGGCCAACCCGGGAAGATTGCCGCACGGTCAATCTGTATCACCGATTCCTTGTTTGGGACATGATGAAGCACAACCCTTTCACCCGATTGCTGGACACCATGCTGAATCCGGTCATTGGAAAAAGCGCGGTCATCTATTGCAGGAAGGAATGAGATGTACAAAGCGATCACGCCGTCCAGGGCCCGATATCCCCGGATAGACGTTGCCACGACAACGAGATTCATTCTGAGCGTCCAGAAGGAAAACGGTGAAATCCCCTGGTCCACAGGCGGAAAGACCGACCCCTGGGACCACGTGGAAAGTGCCATGGGCCTGACCGTTGGGGGCTGCCACCAGGAAGCGAAAAAGGCCTATGTCTGGTCCGCGCAAACGCAATTGGATGATGGGAGCTGGTGGTCCTATTACGAAGAATGGGAAACCCCAGGAAGGCGCCTACAAGGACTCAAACATGACCGCCTACATTGCGGTGGGCGTGCTCCACTATTTCCTGTCCACACGGGATACACCGTTTCTTGCGGGAGATGTGGCACACGGTGTCCAGGGCCATGGATTATGTCGTAAGCCTTCAGTGCCCTGGCGGGGAGATCCTCTGGGCAAAGCGGGCGGATGGGAGCGTGGACGAAACGAGCCCTCCTGACCGGGTCCAGCTCCATATACATCAGTCTGGACTGCGCCCTCCAGATGGCTCGGATTCTCGGGGAGAAAAGGCCCCATTGGGAGCGGGCCAAGAGGCGACTGGGCGAGGCGCTGAGACACAAGCCGCACCTTTTCGACCAAAGCAAGTCGCGTTTTTCCATGGACTGGTACTATCCTGTCCTCTGCGGCGCCGTCACAGGGAACGAGGCCCATCTCCGAATCGAAAGATCCTGGGATACCTTCATCGTGCCCGATCTGGGGGTGCTCTGCGTGTGTGACAACCCCTGGGTGACCATGGCCGAAACGGCTGAGCTGGTCCTCTCCCTTTGCGCCATAGAGCACTTTGATACGGCCGAGATGGTCTTTGGGTGGTTGACGGACAAAAGGTACGACGACGGCGCCTTCTGGACCGGTCTCACCTTCCCCGACGGTGAGATCTACACCAGAGAGAAGACCACATGGACCGCCGCGGCCGTTCTCCTTGCCGCAGACAGCCTCTATGATCTCACCCCGGCTTCCGGACTCTTCAGGCAAAGGTTGCAGGGACGATAGCCTGGAGGGCCAAGGGGCCGCGGGGGTGAGAGCCCTAAAACCTTTCGTGTACGACCGCTCTGCTATTTGCGTGGAAGTTGAAAAGCGAACCGCAGAATATCGAATGTAGAATGTCCAATGTAGCAGGGAAGACCTTCGCCGTGAGCCACTTCGTTATTCGATATTCGTTATTCAGGTAGTTCGCAGGAGGTCCGGGGGAATCTCCCCGAAGGAATGTCTCTGGAGGACCCCCAGTGTCTTGGTTCGGTCCATTTCCCTGAAAAGGCCCTGAGGCCGCGGCCATCCGATACACATGATAGGGGGCCTGGCCGCCCTCCCGCGGGTCTTCAAAAATGTCGTGGATCACCAGATAACCTTTCGGGATGATGTGGCCTGCCCAGCAATTGTAGTCCGTGTAGGCGGCCTCGATGGAGTGCCCCCCGTCAATGAAGACCAAGGCTCAACGGCGTGGCCCAGGCCCGGGCCGCGATCTCCGAGCGGCAAACCAGGGGCACGACCGTATCCTCGAGCCCCGCCTTTTCAAGGGTCCCTCTGAAGGGCCGGAAGGTGTCGATGCGGCCGGATTCAGGGTCAAACAGGTCCGGATCGTAGTACTGCCTCTCCGGGCTGCTGCTCTTCAGATCCCCTGTGGTGATCGACGGAAAAAAGAATCGCATGGTTTTTCCTGCAGGCCCAGCCCAGATAGAGGGTTGACTTTCCGCAATAGCTTCCAATCTCCAGGCACGGGCCGAGCCGGCTTGCCTCCAGGGCCAGCGCATGGAGGCGATTGCCTTCCGCTTCGTCCATAAACCCTTTTACGTTGTCCAACAAAGCGCTACGTCGTCTCATATCTCCGATCGCCGCACGCAACCCATTCCCACCTGATCTGCCCCTGAGCTTCGTGATATTCGAGAATCCCCTGGTCGAGCGCGTAGGTCAACAGGTCAAAGACCTTTTCCTGCCGGGTTTGGGACGGTTCGACCGCCCGTTGGGCCATGGTCCGGATGACTTCGTCCTGTAGACCGCCTTTGATGTGCCATTTAGCCAAGTGCCGTGCTTTTCGATGACCTCGTTCATCATCATCCTGTAAAAGAAGCCCATGCGCTCAAGAAGGGCATAGTGATCTCGTTCCTCATCCGTGGCGATGTTTTGTTTTATGCGATCTTCGATCGTTCCTTATCTTCTCGATAACGCCCTCGTCGAACTCCATGGCGTGCGCATCGAACATTTCCTTGGTTACGGTTGCGGTCTCGACGATGGCCCTGTTGGCCGTGTAGCGGGACCAGTCGTTCGTCAGGATCCTTCATACCGTATTCCTCACTATGTTCCCGGACACGCGTGCCCGGAAACGGCGCCAAAAAATGTGAGCCGACCATTGCACCCATGTCGTCCAGGTAGCGCTCGAAGTCGATGGTTTCCTTCAGGGTCTGGGGTGTTTCACCCGGTAACCCCAAAATGAACGATCCATGGGGGATGATGTCCGCTTCGACGCACATCCGTACCGCTTCGGTCATCTGCGCTGCGGTGATTCCCTTCCTGACGGTCTTCAGTATATCGGGGTTCGCCGACTCAAAACCAAAGGCGATCGCATAGCATCCGGCCTGCCTCATCTTTTTCAAAAGATCCGTCGATACGGTGTCGGCTCGCGCAAACGAGGTCCATTTTACCCTGATACCCCTTGCGATGATTTCATCACAAATGGCGATACAGTGTTTCTTGTCGGCGGTGAAGAGGTCGTCCACGACGTTTATCTGTCGGAACCCCAACGTGCTCAAATATTGAAACTCGTCAACCACACTCTTGGCGTTTCGGTAACGGACCTTGGCCCCTACCATGCTTCTCCCCACGCAAAAGATGCACTGAAACGGGACAACCGCGGCTGGTGGTCATGGTGATCGGGGCGCCGAGCGCCCTGTATCTCGACAGAGGAAGCAGGTGCCTGGCCGGAAAGGGAAGCGTATTGACGTCAATGGAAGGCGGACGCGCTTCGGTAAAGCGGATATTCGAGCCCTCCCGGTAGGCAATTCCCCTGATGCGACTTATTTCAGTTTCATTTTCCACTGCCTGGGTCAATTCGACGACGGTTTCATCCCCTTCCCCAATGACAACCAGATCCAATGCCGGGTACTCTCGGCATGGTCTCCTCGGCACAAAAGGAAATGTGAGGTCCGCCCATGACGGTTGTCAGATCGGGAGAGATGGACTTTGCATCTGTTATGACCTTTATGGCATCATTGAAGGTCATGGTCACGGCGGTAGCCCCGATGATATGGGGCTTGAATTCCATCAAGACTTCTTCGAGCAACGATTTGCTGTAAGGAAAGACCACCAGGTCGAGGACTTTCACCTCCACATGGGCCCTCTCAAGGGCCGCGGCCAGGTAGCCAATCCCCAAAGGGGGTGATGGGATTTCTTCCAGAGGGCAAAAAGGGTGCACAAGCAGCACACGCATGGGTGAAGGCTCCATTTTCAGGCATTTTCAAAAGGTTGTGTTGCAAATACCAGATCATTTTTGAGGGCCGGAGTATAGGAGATCGGCCCTTCGGTGTCAATGGCAAAGGCCGGACTGGCTTGCGGCTTTCGCTTTGGCACTTGATGGATCAGGACGAAATGGTCATACTGGATTGAGCAGTGAAAAGCATTTACGGATTACCGAGCACGGATCACTCGTAAAATAGCCCGCAGCCCGCGGGGTTGCTCATTCAAAGGGGAGACACGAATGGTTGAACAAATCTTACCGGATATTTACCGAATTGAAATCCCGCTTCCTAAAAGTCCCCTCAAGTCCCTCAATGCATACGTGATCAAGGGTCAAGGAGCGGTTTCTTGTGGTCGACACAGGGTGGAACCACGAGGCTTGTCTGCATGCAATGCGCTCCGGCCTGAAGGAGCTCGATGTGGACCTGAACAAGACGGATTTCTTCATCACCCATCTGCATGCGGACCACATCGGCCTTGTCGGAGAGCTTGTGACCACAACCGGCAAGGTGTATCTTGGGGCCGTCGACGCCTCCGTTGCAGCGTCCGACGTGGAGAGGACAAAGGAGAGAGTCGACCACATGTTCAAGACTTACGTTTCGCATGGGTTTCCGGAAGAAGAGCTTCGACGGGCCGTGGAAAACCATCCCGGCTATCGATACCTGTCCCCAAAGCCGCTCCACTTCACCACCCTGCGGGAAGGAGACAGAATCGAGATAGGCGACTACTCGTTCACGTCCATTGAAACACCCGGCCATTCACCGGGCCACATTTGCCTCTACGAGCCAAAGGCGAAGATCCTGCTGTCAGGGGACCACATCCTCTTTGACATCACCCCCAACATCACGCGATGGCCCGAAATGGAGGATTCCCTCGGACAATATCTGGCAAGCCTCGATAAAGTCTATCGTCTGGATGTGAAGCTGGTGCTTCCCGGGCATCGGTCCCTGATGAACCATCACAGGGAAAGGATCATGGAACTGCGCGACCATCACAACAAGAGACTGGATGAGGCGCTTCATGCCCTGAAAAACGGCGGAAAGACGGCCTGGGATGTGGCCCCCCATCTATCCTGGGACATCGCTGTGCGGTCCTGGGAACAGTTTCCCTCCGTCCAGAAGTGGTTCGCCCTGGGTGAGACCATTGCCCACCTCAAGCACCTGGAAGCCTGCGGGCAGCCTTGTGAGCAAAGATACAAAGGAAGGATCCTGTTTTCAAGGCGATGAGACGGGCGGAGCACAGGAGACATGCGGTCTGAAACTTGCTTCAATACATTTGCCTTGAGACCGAGGAGGAGAGGCGGATGATCATTGATACGCATTACCATTTAATGCCGGTGGTCACGGAGGAGATGGCGGCAGGCATGGCCAAGTATGCCATGGGAGCGGCCAGGATCATGGGGAAGCGCATCACCCCTGAAACGATCATAAAGAAGGCACTTGAGACCTGGGCCGACCCCACCGGTGAGCGTCTGATCGCCTTGATGGACGAGGCGGGGATCGATCTGACGGTGATTTGTATGGTAGACAACGCCGGGATCCCTCAACTGACGCCCGAAAGGATTCAGAAGGCCAACCGGATCGTTGGCGATGTTGCCCGGAGATACCCCAAGCGGGTCATGGCCCTGGCCGGAATCGACCCGAGACGATCCGAGGCGCCGGACATGCTGAGGCGGTGTTTTGATGAGTTCGGTGTCAAGGGGCTGAAGTACCATCCGGATTACGGCTACGATCCGGTAAGCCCTGAATCGTATAAAGTCTTGGAGGTGCTCGCGGCCCACAAAGGAATCCTTTTGACGCACACTGGGCCCCTTCCGCCCCCCTCACGCTGTAAATTCGCAGAGCCTCGATTGCTGGCGGACCTGGCGGTGGATTTCCCGGATCTCAAGGTCATCGCCGCCCATATGGGCGCAATAGATTGGCGGTCATGGGCAAACCTTGCGGCCCACCAGCCCAACCTTTACGGCGACCTGGCCATGTGGGACCTTCATGCCTTCGGCCACTACGAGCTTTTCTGTCGCGAGCTTCGCGACATCATCGATTATGCAGGTGCAAACAAGGTCCTCTTCGGCACGGACAACCCGATCTTCAACACCATCGAGCCCACCCGCAACTGGATCCAGCTGCTCAAGGACCTGCCCGCCAAGGCGCCTCAGGGAATAAAGTTTACTGAGGACGAAGTGGCGGCCATCCTCGGCGGCAACGCTGCCACGATCCTGGGACTTGGTCATGAAACGCGGTCACTGACCACTGGTCACGGATCAAGGGATCGGTAGACCGGGCATTATGACGCCTCGATGCCCAGGAAAGACTTGGCGCTTCGAAAGCCTTGACCGAGGCTCTGCTGAGACACTCTCTCTTCTCGTTACTTATCCCCGTCACTGATCGCGACGAGCCTTTGGTAGAAATCGAGCGTCTGCCTGGCAATGGATCTCCAGCTGAAGTGCTCCCTCACCCTCTGGCGGGCACAAGCGCCCATGGCTTTGAGAGATGAAGGCGATGCGAGCAGACCGTTGATGGCCATCGCCAGGTCACGGGCGAAGCCGAACAGGATCCTTGGGTTCGGGGTTTTCAGCGCCCGCCGGCTCAAAGGAGACCAGCCGCCCTGTCTCGCCATCGACCACCACCTCCTTGATTCCACCCACGGCGGATGCGACAACCGGTGTCTCACAGGCCATGGCCTCCAGGTTGGTGATCCCGAAGGGCTCGTAGATGGATGGACAGACAAACAAGGAGGCCTGACTGTAGAGTGCGACCAGGTCCTCCGTGGAAACGGTCTCCTTCACCCAGATGATATCGCTGCGGAGACGTGTCTTGACCTCCTCAAATCTGGTTGAGACTTCCTCCATGAAGGTTTCCGTGTCGGGTGCGCTGGCGCACATGACAACCTGCACCCCGGGCCGGAGGGACTTCGCTGCCTCAAGGAAATGAATGATTCCTTTCTGTCTGGTCAATCGCGTCACCATGAGCACATAGGGCCTGGTCGGGTCGATGCCGTAGGAGAGGAGAACATCAGGGTCGTCTTTGGGTCTGAAAACGTCATCATCGATCCCATTGTAGATGAGGGCGATCTTTTCCAGCGGGACGTGATAAAGCCTGTGGACATCCTGCTTGCATGGACGCTGACACGGCGATCACCCCGTCCGCGTTCTGGTAGGCCATTTTCTCGATCCAGGAGGAGGCCTGGTAGGCCGTGCCGAGCTGCTCCCTTTTCCAGGGTCGCTGCAGCCTCCAGGGAATGCGTGGTGAGCAAGAGGGGTGCATTCAACATCTCCCGCAGCAGGCACCCGGCAAGGTGCGTGTACCAGGTGTGGCAGTGAATCACGTCCGCCTGCTGCAAGACGCCCACCATGGCCCCGTTCCTTTCGAGCGTGTCCACGAGCGTCCGATGGCGCTCATCGTAAACTTGAATGGACTGAGGAGGGTGAATCCCCCTGACGCGCCTTTTTCCCGAGATCTCATCCTGATCCCCGAAGCAGAGGATCTGGACCTCATGGGCGCCCCCATCCAGCTTCCCCAGCTCACGGGTGAGATGCGCCACATGGGCGCCCGCCCCACCATAGATGTGGGGCGGATATTCCTTTGTCAGAATCGCAATGTTCAAGAAAGCCTCCTTACAATCAAACGAATCCCGCTAGAATCGCTCCACAGGCTATACATCTTTGGCTGAGCTGTCCAGTCCAGGCGTCTTCCCTGGATGGGTCTTGACATATGTGCCTTTCCTCATCGGGCTCCGCGGCTGCGTGAAAAATACTTTTCTTGCTTTTTCTTCCGCCACGCCAAAGACTCGGGAATAATCCCTGACCTGACGGAATCCCAATTCCACCTTGGTTATGTGAGAAAAACCCGATACACTTGACAAATGCATACGATATGTACATACTGATACATATGATCGAGTTGAGAGGTGACCGCGATGAGAACGACCCTGAACATTGAAGACGCACTGGTCGAAAGGGCATCAGAATTGACCGGCATTAGGGAAAAGACACGACTGGTGAAACTCGGCCTTGAGGCATTGATCGCGAAAGAGAGTGCCAGACGGCTCGCGAAGCTCGGGGGAACAGAGAGGCAATTGAAGGCCATTCCACGAAGACGAATATCGGAGCGATGAACATGGTTCTGGTAGACACTTCGGTGTGGGTGAGTCATCTTCGGGATGGCGACCCGGACCTTGAACGACTGTTGACTGACGGAGAAGTGATGTGCCACCCGTTCATCATCGGTGAGCTTGCCTGCGGCAATCTCAAGAAAAGGCATGAAATTCTCGCACTCTTGCAGCGTCTTCCCCTGGCAAACCAGGCAAAGCACGAGGAGATCCTGGGGTTCATAGAGCAAAACCGTCTTATGGGAAAAGGGCTCGGTTATATTGACGTCCATCTCTCCGCCTCCGCCGTATTAACAGGTGTGCAGATGTGGGCCCATGACAAGAAGCTCAACGAGGCCAACGAGGGGCTGGGCATAAGATACATCAAGACGGCGAAGCCATGAAAAGCCATATAACGAAATCGGAAGCCCGAGCTTTTAAGGTGCGCTGGGCGGCAGTCAATAGCGCGGAGAAGGAAGAACTGAGGGCAACTCCTATCGAACAAAAGGCAAAGCAATTGGCGGCGCTCATGGAATCGGCGGCGATGACGGGGTGGAAAGACCCTGTTGCGTCGGAGGAATCCGTGGTGCGGGAGCGGTGGAATGAGCTCAGAAGAGTCTTCCGGAAGTGAATCGGCGCACTTAGTGTCGCTCCTCTCAGCACTCCGCGACCTTTCGGCCTGGATGCTGACCACGGAGGTCCGCGGCACAATTATCGGCGGTGTTGCCGTTTCGCTTCTGGGGCGGCCGAGGTTCACAAGAGATGTGGACGTCATGGTTCTGCTCGACGAAGAAAGATGGGCGGACTTTCTAACTGCGGGCAAACGGTTCGGCTTCGAGCCGCGGTTGACCGATGCCCTTGCGTTTGCGCGAAGTGCAAGAGTCCTTCTAATGCGGCACGAGTCGAGCGGCATTGACATCGACATAGCTTTCGGCATCCTGCCCTTTGAAGAGGAGGCAATCGGCAGGGTGACGTGGGTCAAGATCGGCGATGTGCGCATTCCCTTGCCATGCCCCGAAGACCTGATCATCATGAAGGCCGTGGCGCACCGGACGCGTGATCTTTTCGACATCGAAGCCATTTTGGACACACACCCGAAACTGGATACCCAGCGGATTTTACAATCGGTGCGCGAATTTTCAAGCGCGCTGGAGATGCCGGAAATCATGAGCGATATGGAAGCCCTTCTTTCAAGGTACCGCGAGAGAAAATGACCTCCGATTCTTCTTGAACCGCCAATTCCTGCCGTCATTCCGGACTTGATCCGGAATCCAGTTCCTTTTCCTGACTCCAGCGCCTGCACCGAATCCCGGATCGGGAGGGCACAACCCGTTTGACCACTGGGCATCTGCTTATCAACGACACTTCCTGCCCATCACGCGCCGAAGGCGAAGTGATCTTCGCCTTGTGCAGCCTTCCCGTACAAGCCAAGAAGAATAGATCATCTCCGCGATCTTTGCGAGAGACCATCTTCGTGCCCTTCGTGGTGAAATATCCCGGCAGTAACATTCCGACCTTATTGATAAATTCCTTGCTTTTTCCCAGGGTAACCTCTATAAAGTTGGCCAATACTTCAACCAGGGAATCGATTCTGAGCGGATAATCCAAAGATCGGGCACCCACCCGTCGAAAGGATTCTCATGGCCGCAAAGAACGGAACATCCTCATTTCTTTTCTTAGTAGCCCTTGCCGCGCCTGAGAATCCCGTTGGACGTCGGAGAAAGACATGACGAAACATATTGGAATTGTAGCCTGCAGTGCTGAGGGCGCTGCGCTTTGCTACCGTACACTGTGCAAAGAGGCACCGGCGCTCATGGGAGAACATATGCACCCCGAAGTGTCCATGCACACTTACGCCCTTGGGGATTATATGCGCCACATCCGTTCGGGGAACTGGCCCGAAGTGGCTAAGCTCATGCAGTCCTCTGTGAGGAAACTTGCGTCGATTGGGGCACAATTAGCCATCTGTCCGGACAACACAATCCACCAAGCATTTGATCTGGTCGCCTTTGGTTCGCCCATTCCTTGGCTCCACATTGCAGTGGCAGTGGGGGACGAAGCCAAGTCACGAGGATTCAAGACCCTTGGGATCACAGGAACGAAATACCTGATGACCGGCCCCGTCTATGCGGATGTCCTTCACAGTCGCGGAATTGGCTGTCGGATACCGGATGAGTCGGAGAGGGAACAGATCGACAATATAATCTTCCAGCAGCTTGTGAATGGGATCTTCACGGAGCAGTCCCGGCTCTACTTCAACACCGTTATTCAGAAGATGAAGGATCAGGGATCCGACGGAATTGTATTGGGCTGCACCGAAATCCCGTTACTGGTTGACCCGGATGATTGTCCGTTGCCGACACTCGACTCGACGCGGTTGCTGGCAAGAGCTGCGCTTAGGGCATCCCTGGAAGGGGAGCAACCGGAAGGCTCAGGTGACGGTTGCTAGCGCGCCAGACCTCCGCTGTTAGGGAGACATCAGCCCGATGCTACCTCTTTTTCCGAGGGAGGATATGAAAACCGAAAGCAAGTTGGCGCTAATTGAAGAATTTTACCATTGATCGAATAGGTTTGATGATACGCTTGCTCTTAGCAGCGACGTTATCGTATTTAGACCCTTTAGTGATTCATGGTCGATCATCGAGCAAATCGTTCACTGTGTTGATTTTGACGTTGCCAACTTTCATAGATATCGTTGGGGGATAGTATCTCCTGGCACCACAGTCCTTTCTTTCGATGGCACATGGACATCCGTTTTGGATGATCAATCTTCCGAGTTATCTTCAGCCATAAGTACCGTCAAAGCAGTCAGGTATTTTACGGATAAGGGTAAAAGTCTCGCAATGTTATTGCTCGATGAGGCTTCGTAGATCAAGAAGGGATGTCTTGGGTTACATGCAAATAATCTTTAATCTCTACAGGAGGAAATCATGGCTCAAAGTACACCGCCGGAATGGATGAAAAAACTGCAGCGCCACAACCCAGAATTTGCCGAGACGTATAAGAGCATGAGAGATAGAATTTTGAAGGACGGGGCCATACCGGCCAAATATAAGATCCTAATGACAATGATCGTCGATGCCATTACGGCTCATCCCGACGGTTGTGCCGCTATTGCCGATCGCGCACGTTCAGCTGGCGCTTCTGAGGCTGAGATCAATGAAGCGATTGAGGTGGCCTATTTGTTCGGCGGAACGCCGGCTCTTGTCACTGCGCTGAATGCCCTCACCCTTGAAGAAAAGTGAGACGAGGCGAATGCTTTTGTTGGAACTGCGAACGCTGTCGGGTTTGCGGTTTGCGTCACAGGGTTGGGAGTGACAATGGCGAAGGATTCCACGGAGATCGTGAATCGATCCTGCCGG